>CAWHJE010000039.1:0-59115 GCA_963829465.1 uncultured Alphaproteobacteria bacterium | reverse complement strand
GCGCACACAACCTCAATCCCGGAGGCGCCGGGCTCCGGCCGCACCTGGGACTATCGTTATTGCTGGCTGCGCGATGCGTATTTCGTTGTGCAGGCGCTCAACCGCATCGGTGCGACGCGGACGATGGAGGAGTTCATATCCTTCACGATCTCGATCGCGTCGAAGCCCGACCAGGCACTGCGCCCGCTCTACAGCGTCGTACCGACCAGCGATGTGGAAGAGCGGATCGCGCCCAATCTTGAGGGCTATCGCGGCGACGGCCCGGTGCGGATCGGCAATGCCGCGGTCGATCAGGCGCAGCACGATACCTATGGCAGCGTCATTCTCGCGGCCATGCCGATGTTCTTCGATCGTCGCCTGCCGCGGCCCGGCGACGAAGGATTGTTTCGTCTCCTGGAGACGCTGGGCCACCGTGCGGCGAAAAAGGCGCTGGAGCCGGACGCCGGCATCTGGGAATACCGCGGACGGCAGCGCATCCACACCCACTCGGTGGCGATGTGCTGGGCCGGCTGCCAGCGCCTTTCAGCGATCGCGACGCGCATCGGCCGAAACGACCGTGCCGAATACTGGAATGCGGTCGCCGAGCCGATCCACGGGGCACTGCTTGAGCGCGCCTGGAACGAAAAACGCGGCGCTTTCACCGCGGCGTTCGGATCGGACGATCTCGACGCCAGCGTTCTTCTTCTTCCCGACCTCGGCGTGGTGGAGGTGGACGACCCGCGTTTTGTCTCGACGGTTGCGGCGATGGAGCGCGAGCTGGTGCGCGAAAAGCATGTCATGCGCTATGCCGGCGCCGACGATTTCGGGCTGCCGGTGACCGCATTTCTGATCTGCCGCTTCTGGCTGATCGACGCGTTATGGTCGCTGCAACGCCGCGAGGCTGCGCGCGACTTGTTCATCGACGCGCTCAACCACCGCAATCGCTACGGCCTGCTCTCGGAAGATGTCGATCCGCAGACCGGCGAGCTTTGGGGCAACTTCCCGCAGACCTATTCGATGGCGGGACTCATTCTCTCGGCGATGCGCCTGTCGCGAAGCTGGGAGGACCGCTACTGGCGCGGGTGAGCGGCGCTTAGGTAAAAAAATACCGCGTCGCGTGAAAAAATATCGGCGCCGCGAAGCTGACGGAATCCATCCGGTCCATCACGCCGCCATGTCCCTCGATCATTGCGCCCCAGTCCTTGGCCCCAAGGCTTCGTTTGACGGCCGAAAGCACGAGACCGCCGACGAAGCCCATCACGACGATGACCAATGACATGGCAGCGGACTGGAGCGGCGTGAATGGCGTGATCCACCACATCGCGGCACCGATCAGCGTGGCGCTCGCCGCGCCGCCGACAAAACCTTCAACGGTCTTGGACGGACTGACGACCGGAGCGATCTTGGTCCTGCCGAAAAGCTTGCCGAAGACATATTGCATCACGTCGCTCATCTGCACGACCAGGATGAGATAGAACATCAGCAGCGGCGTCTGGCCGGCGTAGCCGGGAATATCGAGGAGCAACAGCGCCGGTACGTGACTGATGCAATAGACCGCGATCATCAGACCCCACTGAATCTTGGCGCTGCGCTCGAGGAAGTTTTCCGTATCGTGCGCGAGCACCGAAATTGCGGGCAAAAACAGGAAGCCGTAGACGGGGATGAAGATCGAGAACAAGCCGTACCAGCTTGACGCGATCAGCAGATATTGGATGGGGATCACCACAAAAAACGCCACCGAAAGCGCACGGTGATCGCCGATTTTGGTCGGCGTCAGGGTGAGGAATTCGCGCAACGCGAAAAACGAAATGAACCCGAACATCGCAATCGTCGCGTTACGGCCCAGAAGGAACGCCGCGGCGAAGACCGCCACCATCGACCACCAGGCGCGTACGCGGGCGTTGAGATTGTCGATGACCGCGGCGGCTTTCTCGTCTTTGGCGCCCGCGCGCATGACGCGTCCAATCACCGAAGCGACGATCAGCAGGATGGCGACTCCGCCAATGAGCCAATAAAGTTTTTGATTGGGGTTCATTTGGCGAGCCCTATGACGGCGTTGCGCGCGCGTTCGAGAAAGGCGGATTTGTCTTCGCCGGCAACACGCTCGAGCGGCGCGCCAAAGCGCACCGCGCAGATCAGCGGAACGGGAAAATACGTACCTTTCGGCATGCTGCGATGCAGGTTTTCCAGATAGACGGGAATGAGTTCGACATCGGGAAAGCGCTGCGCCATGTGATAGAGACCGGATTTGAAAGGGCCGGGAAACGGCTGCGGCTGCCGCGTACCCTCCGGGAAGATGATGATCGACTGGCCGGCCTCCAGCGCATCATAGAGCGGACGCAACGGATCGGCCTGCGGGTCCGTCCGCTTGCGGTCGATCAGAATTGCGTTCGGCCCGTTCACCGCGATCATGCGCTTGACTGCGCTGGCGCCCCAGTAGTCGGCAGCGGCAGCAGTCCGCGTCTTGACGCGCAGATCGGGCGGCAGCGCCGACCAGAGCGCCACGGTGTCGATATGGCTCGTACGATTGGCAAAATAGATACGTTGTCGATCCTCGGGCTTTGAACCTACCCAGTACGGCGTCGCTCCGAGAAGTGCCCGGACCGATCCGATCAATATGTAAGACAGCCACATGCTATGTCGGCCCGAGTTCAGCGGCGATGGCGAGCGTGCGGGTAACACACGTCACGACCGATCCGGCGGCGATGACGATGGCGGCGGCGATCAGTGCGTAATGGGTCCCGCTCAACAAATACTCGACGGCGCCGGCGACACACCCGATGGTGAGAACGGCCATGCGCTGCTGCTTGGCCATCGGTCCGCGAAAATCCTGCGCAAGGCCGAGGGAACCGCCAAACACACGGATATAGGCGGTCAACGCTGCTGCGAGCGCGCCGAACCAGCCGAGCGCCGGCCAGCCGACGCTGTAGCCCAAGGCGACGATGAGCAGTGAATTGGCGATTCGGTCGGGAAACTCGTTGTAGAGAGCTCCGACAACCGATTTCTTACCCCCCTCGATCGCCACCATGCCGTCGAGAAGATTGCACACCAAGCGGGCCTGAACGGCGAGCGCGCAGCCGATCAGGCCGATCGCGTCGGGCCTCAACGCCAGCAATGCGGCGCCGACCGCGGCGAAGACCACGCTGGCGGCCGAGATCTGATTGGGCGTCACGCTCGTTCGGGCGAGAAATGCCGCCGAAGCCTTGGCTCATCCCGCCGATCGCGACGCAATCGGACGGCGGTTAGTTTCCATTTCCGGCATGATCCCAGTAGCCCCGTCGGCGATGATGACGCTTACGAAGGCGCGTCCGTCATCTGGCCGTCGCCTCGCCGTCGACTTTTAAGAGCGAATAGTGTGCCGGTTTTGCGAGGATGGACAAGTCTTCGCAGCGGCTCGTACGGCACGCGTCTGCTCGGGCCGCTGGCGTCCGGCTGATTGCGTCTCGATCCATCTCACGAGCACGCGCACGCGCCGACGCGACGACTCCCAGACGCGCCGCCGTAACACTCGCGTAACCAATTTGACGCGCCCGCACCAAAAGATCTCCGCTACGGCAAAAAAAGTCTTGCATCGCTCCGCTAATTTGCTTATGTGCCGACCGCCCAATTTCGCACGTGCCTGTGGCCGCGTGCCGGTTGGTGGGCATCCGGACAAGAGGCCGGACAGCCGCCCGGAGCAGACGCCGAGAAAACTCCCCAAGAGTTTTCCCGGCCGAGAGCTCCGAACCACTTAACCGGCAGCCGGAGGCGAAACCGGCGCACCCCGCGCTCAACGGGGGACGCGGCTTAAAGCAACGACGGAGCGGGCTTCTCTGGTCTCGTCGGCCCTCCAAAGGCCGGCACCGCAGAGGCTTGTCCATCCTTGCCGGCCGTGCGGAACGGGTTTTCCCGCTCCAAGCCAAGGCAGCATCTTCGGGTGTAGAGCCCGTCGCCTGTGTCCGCGTCTCCACCGCGCGGCAAGGCGCCGACCCTCACCCGCTGACGCCGGGCGAATCGCATTCGCCCGTACTTCAATCCGAGCCGCGAGGCTCATTGAACCTGGTGAGGAGAGCGCCAATGAACACGCGCATCCGCGACTTTTTGCGCACCCGTGAGGACGACGGACCCTGCCTCGTCGTCGATCTCGATGTCGTCCGCGAGAACTATCTCGGCTTCGCCAAGGCGCTGCCCGACACGCGCGTTTTCTACGCCGTGAAGGCCAACCCAGCGCCGGAAGTGTTGTCGCTGCTCGCCGGCCTCGGCTCCTGCTTCGACACCGCCTCGGTCCCAGAGATCGAGATGGCGCTCGCCGCCGGCGCTACCGCCGACCGCATCTCGTTCGGCAACACGATCAAGAAAGAGCGCGACGTCGCCCGGGCCTACGCGCTCGGCGTGCGCCTCTTCGCGGTCGATTGCCCGGCCGAGGTGGAGAAAATCGCGCGCTCGGCGCCGGGCAGCCGCGTCTTCTGCCGCATCCTCTCCGACTGCGTCGGTGCGGAGTGGCCGCTGTCGCGCAAATTCGGCTGCGAGCCCGCCATGGCGGTCGACGTGCTCGAGCATGCGCATCGGCTCGGTCTCGAAGCCTATGGCATCTCGTTCCACGTCGGCTCGCAGCAGCGCAACCCGCATGCCTGGGATCGTGCGCTGGCATCCGCCGCCGCGGTGTTCCGCGACTGCGGCGAGCGCGGCATGACGTTGTCGATGGTCAACCTGGGCGGCGGTTTCCCGACCAAGTACCTCAAGAACGTGCCGACGGTGAAAACCTACGGCGCGGCGATCTTCCGGGCGCTGCGGCGTCATTTCGGCAACCGCATCCCGGAGACCATCGTCGAACCGGGCCGCGGCATGGTCGGCAACGCCGGCGTCATCGAGGCCGAGGTCGTCCTGGTCTCGAAGAAAAGCGAGAACGACGACGTGCGTTGGGTCTATCTCGACATCGGCAAGTTCGGCGGTCTCGCCGAGACGATGGACGAATTGATCCGCTACCCGATCCGTACGTCGCGCGACGGCGAGGTCGGTCCCTGCGTGCTTGCCGGGCCGACCTGCGATTCGGCTGACGTGCTGTACGAGAAGGTCCCGTATCCGCTGCCGGTGAGCCTCGAGATCGGTGACAAAGTGCTGATCGAGGGAACCGGCGCCTATACGGCGACTTACTCCGCTGTGGCCTTCAACGGTTTCCCGCCGCTGAAGACGTTCCACATCTGAGTTGCCGTCTGACCTCGTCGGGAGCCGGCCGCGGCCGGCTCCCACCATCAACCCTCCTCGAACTGACGCCGCCGCGCGAGCGCGGAAGGAGTGTGTCATGGTCACAATTCGCAACGAAGTTTTCGGCGATATCGATGCGCGCGAGGATTTGCTCGATCGCGTCTGGGGTGCTGTGCGCTTCCAGAAGACCGCGGAGCGGCTGCGCGAAGGCCGCTGCCCGGCAGACGGGCTTTCGCTGGTCGCTGAACACGATGGCGACGTCGTCGGTTCGGTCCGGGTCTGGCACGTCTGCGCAGGGCCGGGCCGAGCGGCCTTGCTGCTGGGGCCCCTTGCCGTCGACGAAGCATGGCGTTGCCGCGGCATCGGTAGCGCCCTGACGCGCCGCGCCGTTTCGGCGGCGCGGCGGCGCAAGCATCGCGCCGTGCTGCTGGTCGGCGACGCCGACTATTACGGGCGCTTCGGTTTCGTCGCGGAAAAGACCGGCACGCTTTGGCTGCCCGGCCCCTACGACCGCGACCGACTGCTCGGATGCGAACTCGTACCGGGAGCGCTCGAGGGCGCACGCGGTCTCGTTACCGCGACCGGCCGTAGCGCCCCGACGCCGAGCCTCGATGCGCTCATCGCACACCTCGACCGTCATGACGCCCGTCACGCGGCTTGACTATCACTCGAATATTGGGAACGACGAAGATGAACGCCATGACCAAAGCAACCACCGCCTGGCCCCTCCACGCGCGCTTCGACGGTCCGATCGTCATGATCGGATTCGGTTCGATCGGCAGAGGAACGCTGCCGCTCATCGAACGCCACATCGGCTTCGACCGTAACAAATTCGTCGTGATCGCGCCCGAGGATCAGGATCGGCGTCTGTTGGACGACCGCAAGCTCCGATTCATCCAGGCGGCGATCACCAAGGAGAATTACCGCGACGTGCTCACGCCGCTCCTGACCGAAGGACCTGGCCGCGGCATGATCGTCAATCTTTCGGTCGACACCTCGTCGGTCGATCTGATGGCGTTCGCCAAGGATATCGATGCCTTCTACATCGATACCGTGGTCGAGCCATGGCCGGGACTTTATACCGATCGCAATCTGTCGATCTCGGCGCGCTCGAACTACGCCCTGCGCGAGAGCCTGCTCGATTTGCGCCGTCGCCGGCCCGGCGGCGTCACCGCCGTGAGCTGCTGCGGCGCCAATCCCGGAATGGTGTCGTGGTTCGTCAAGCAGGCGCTGATCGACGTGGCCACCGAGATCGGCCTCACCTTCGACGAGCCGAAGACGCGCGAGGAGTGGGCGCGGCTGATGCAGCGCGCCGGCGTCAAAGGCATCCACATCGCCGAACGCGACACCCAGCGCGCGCGCGATCCGAAGCCGCGCGGCGTGTTCGTCAATACCTGGTCGGTCGAGGGCTTTTGCTCCGAAGGCTTGCAGCCCGCGGAGCTGGGCTGGGGCACGCACGAACAGAAGATGCCGGCGAACGGCCGGCGGCATGAGTTCGGCTGCGATGCCGCCATCTATCTGACTCAACCGGGCGCGGCGACCCGCGTGCGCTCGTGGACGCCGACCGCACAGGCGCAACACGCCTTCATGATCACCCACAACGAGGCGATCTCGATTGCGGACTACTTCACGCTGCGTGAAGGCGACGAGGCGGTCTTCCGGCCGACCTGCCACTACGCCTATCATCCTTGCGACGACGCCGTACTGTCGCTGCACGAGATGGCGGGAGCGGCATGGCGGCAGCAGCCAGAGTGGAAGATTCTGGACGAGCGCGACATCGTCGACGGCGTCGATGAACTTGGCGTTCTGCTCTACGGTCACGCCAGGAACGCCTATTGGTATGGATCGCAGCTCTCCGTCGAGGAGACGCGGGAACTCGCGCCCTATCAGAACGCGACCGGAATGCAGGTCACCTCGGCCGTGCTCGCCGGCATCGTCTGGATGCTGGAAAATCCCGATCGCGGCATCGTCGAGGCCGACGAGATGGATTTCCGACGCTGCCTCGAAGTCCAACGGCCCTATCTCGGGCCGGTCATCGGGCGTTATACCGAATGGACACCAGCCGACGGCCGCGGCGTGCTCTTCCCCGAGAGCATCGATCGCGACGACCCCTGGCAGTTCAGCAACGTCCTCGTGCGCTGATCATTTCACGGAGCGCCACGCGCTCCGTGAAAAAACGGGCGATGAAAGCTTGAACAATCAAGGCTCGGACAATCAAGGCTTGGCCGGAGTCTGGAAACCCGTGCCGGGGCGAAACGATTTGGCCATTCGCGCCACGATCGGATCGTACTTCTGCTTAAGGCCGGCCGGGTAGGACATGACAAACCCCTCGGTCATCTCCTTGCCGTGGGAGAGAATGTGCCGCTCGTAAAATATCCGGTCGGCGCCCATCGTCCCCGAGATGACAAACCAGTTGTCGCCGTGCGCCTGATAGGTAACGACGGCGCCGGCATCCAGGTTCTTCACGGTAAACTCCCGGAAGCCTGCGAGATCGAAGTCGAGCGCGTTGTATGACGCGAAAACCGAAAAATCCGCACCGTCCGCGCTTTTGAATTTCAGGCCGTCATTGTTGTCCGGCGGCGTTCCCGGCTTGAAAATGTCCGGATACTCGATCGTGGTGCCGTAACGGTCGTTGTGATACGTGCGCCAATCATCAGCCGCGGCATTACGGGTCAACGAGACGTTGGCCAGCAGAGCCACAGCGGCCAGGGTAAGCAACAAGTTGCGCCGCATGAGCTGACCTCGATTGCCGCCGGAGCGCGCGGGCTGGGCCGTTATTCACGGCCGATGATGTTGGCGATGCGCTGGTCGGGAATGAGCCACAGGATCGCGACGAACAGGTAGGCTGCCATCGAGAGCCACGGATTGACGAAGGCGAGCACGATACCGGCGACGTAGAGTACCGGCGATATTCGGCCTTTCAGGTCCGCGCCGAGCGCTTCGGCCAGCACCGATTTTTCGCCCTGCCCGCGAATGATCGCCCTTTGCAACAAGTAAAAGGCAATCGCCGGCATCAACAACACGCCGCCATAAACTGCGGTCGGCACCGGAGCCAGAAAATTTTGACCCATCCACGCCGTGGCGGCCGGAATGATCGAAAGCCAGAACAGCAAAAAAGAATTGGCCCAGAGAATGAGACCGTCCACCCGCGTCACGGTATGCAGCAGATGGTGATGATTGTTCCAGTAGATCGCGACGTAGATGAAGCTCAGCACATAGCTCACAAAGCTCGGAGCGATCGCAGCAAGGGCCTGCCAATCGGCGCCATGCGGAACATGGAGTTCCAGCACCATGATGGTGATGATGATGGCGATAACGCCGTCACTGAACGCCTCGAGACGATTTCTTCCCATGGTGATCGGTCCTGATCGGCGTCTTGTCGAGGCAAGCGTCAGCCTGCTCTGCGCCTTCCTTTACCGCGCCGCGGTTTTCGACCTGATGCTATCCCACCATGGGCAGACGCCGGACGTGACCTCGTAATTGCCGTCCATCACCTGCACCGGCCGGCGAAAGCCGTTCGCCGCGTTGGCAATACGCAGCGCGCGGGCCCTGGCCTGATCCTCCGCCGGAAGCCAGCCGCGATCGTGGCCCCACATGCTGGGTCCCTCTTTGCGCTCATGCGCCTGCCACGCATCGACGTCGATCACGCGCGCACCCCAGCCGTACTCGACCATGAAACCCGACGGCGTAAAGGAATAGAACGAAGTGATGAAATCGCTGGTGTGACGGCCGAGCGTCACGCCGACGCGGCCTTCTTCGCCCAAGGCGAGATCGTAACCTTGGCCAACGTCATCGAAGCTGAACAGCTCCATCATGACGTGATGGACCGTGTTCTTGCCGCTTTGGACGAAGGCCAGGCTGTGATGACGCGGATTGATGTGAAGAAAGCGCGCCACAAAGGGATAGGAGTAATAATCCGTCAAGCGGAAACCGAGCGTGTCGCAATAGAACGCCGACATCCGATCGACCGTTTCCGCCGTATCGGCGTTAAGCACCACGTGACCAAGACCAAGCGGACCGGTTCGGAAGCCTGAAATCGAGCGACCGGGCTTGAACGGTTCCGCCGTCGTTTCGGCGCCATGAAAAATCTCAAGCCCGTTGCCGACCGGGTCGTTGAGGACGATCAAGTCTTTCACGTGCCGTTCGTCGGCGAGCGCGCGGGCTCCGTGCGCCACGTTGACGCGCTCGTCCTCCAGCCGCGCCGCAAGCGCGTCGAGCGCCGCCGCGTCCGCGACCTCCCAGCCGAAAAATCCGATACCCTCGCCGCCATCGGCGTCAACAATGATGCGCTGCTTGCGATCGTCCATGCGGAAGGCCAGCGTGGACCGCGACTTATCAATGCGCTGCAGCCCCAAAAGCCCGGAGCCGTAGCTCGCCCAGTCGCCCAAATCCTTGGCGCGAACCCCGACATAACCCAGAGCCTGCGGAACACTCTGTGCGCTCATGCCAAATCTCCTTGGCAAATGTCTGGCAAGTCTTGTTGGCAAGTCTTGTTGGCGGCCTCGTGCGATCGTTGCAATCCTTGTACACCGCTGCCATCACCGTTGAAACGGGCTCGATGAGGCATCCGATCCATGCATGCACAAACCAAACCGCCGTTTCGTGCCGAGCATGTCGGCAGCCTTATCCGGCCGGATGCGCTTGTCGCCGCGCGTCTCGCCGCCGAGAAGGCCGAAATCGCTCCGGCCGAACTCACGCGCATTCAGCAGGAAGCGATCCGCGGCGTGGTGCGAATACAGGAGGATGTCGGCTTCCGGCTGGTCACCGACGGCGAATACAATCGCACGTTCTGGCAGCGCGACTTCCTGGTCAAATTCGACAATGTGCGGCAGGTCGCCGCCAAGCTCACCGTACGTTTTCACTCCGCCGCAGGCACGCGCGACCATTCACCGCCAACGCTGCAGGTGACCGGCAAACTCGGCCGGCCGAGCGGCATTTTCGTCGAGGATTTCAAATTCCTCAAATCCGTCGCCCACGCCACGCCGAAAATCACCATCCCGTCGCCGACCACCATGCATTTCCGCGGCGGCCGCGAAGCGATCGACGCCAAGGCCTACCCGGACATGGACGATTTCTATGCCGATCTGGCGCGCGTGTACCGCGAAGAGATCCACGACCTCGCTCAAGCGGGCTGTCGCTATTTGCAGATCGACGAAGTCAACATGGCGTATCTGTGCGACCCCGAATTGCGGGGCCAAGTCCGCAATATCGGAGAGAACCCGGATACGCTGCCGAGGACCTACGCCCGGCTCCTGAACGACACGATCGCCGGCCGGCCGGCCGATATGATCGTCTGCATGCATCTGTGCCGCGGTAATTTCGCCGGCGCCTGGGTCGCCGAAGGCGGCTACGATCCGATTGCGGAGCTGCTTTTCAACGAGATCGCGGTCGACGGCTATTTTCTCGAATACGATTCGCCGCGCGCCGGCAGTTTCGCGCCGCTGCGATTTTTGCCGAAAGGCAAGATCGCCGTGCTCGGGCTCGTCACCACAAAAAATTCGGCGCTTGAAACCAAGGACGAGCTAAAGCGCCGCATCGATGAAGCCAGCCGCTATGCACCCCTGGAACAACTCGCGCTGTCGCCGCAGTGCGGCTTTTCAAGCGGCATCGGCGGCAACGCCATGACGGTTGAAGACGAGATCGCGAAACTCCGCCTCGTCGTCGAAACGGCGCAGGAAGTGTGGGGGTCGGCTTAGCACCAGTTAGCGCGCGGGCCCAAAACAATTGATCTGAACCGGCTGATCGAATTTGCCGTGGTGCGTCGCATTGGCCTCGTCGAAGCGGCGGCGCACCGCGGGCGCCAGGACGGCTTCCCTAGTGTAGCCATTAAACCGCATGTTGGCGATCATGCTTTCCGCAAACGTATCGAAGTCTGGAAACGTTCGGACATCGGTGTAGGTCAGGACCTGTTCGGCGGTGAAATTCGGACGGGCGAAGCGAGCAAGCGCGTCGGCCGCCGCTTTTCGTACCGCCGTTTCGTCGTGGAACAGCTCCATGATGTGTTGATGCGGGCCTTGTGCCAGGGGCTCCGCCACATAGAGCTTGCCCGACGGCCGCAGCAGCCGGCGCGCTTCGGCGAGAGCCGCCTCAAGCCTTTCGCCCGGCACATGATGGAGCGAGAAGACATAGAGCACGAGGTCGGCTGCGTGATCGGGCTCGGGAATGGCGTCGGCTGGGGCTTTGGTGAGCCGAAAATCTCCGTCGCCGAGCGCGGTCAGCGCGGCGCCTGAAATGAGCGGATCATAACCTGCGACCTGCGCGCCAAGCTTTGCAAGGGCGCGCGTAAGCCCTCCCTCGCCGCAACCGACATCGATCACACGCAGCCCCGCCACCGGACCGATCGTCGCCAGCACCGCATCGAGTTGCGATTTCACGCCTAGATTGGTGACCGAAGGTGAGTGCGGCAGCGTGTTTTGTTGCGGCATGGGTATCATTCGGCTTACGGCTCACCCGGCTTGAACGGTATTTCCTTGCCCGGCGGCACACTGGCTTCGCTCATCGCGAGCTGCATCGCGATGGCGATATAGGTGCCCGCGACAGCCGCCAGATCGACAATTTGCTGTTCGCCAAGAAGCGCCTTGGCTCGACTGAACGTATCGTCCGACACCTCATGCTTCGTCGTGAGTTCGGTCACGAAGTCATAAACGGCGGCTTCCTCGGCCGGCATGTTCGAAGGCCGCTTGTTGGCCTTGAGCTCAGCGACGATGTCCGGCGACAACCCCGCCTTGATGGCGATCGGGGCGTGCGCGAACCACTCGACCTGGGAGCGCCACTGCCGCCCGACAATCAGGATGGCGAACTCGTTGAGCTTGAGCGGTACCGATGTTTCCCACCGCAGATAATGCAAAAGGTCGAACATTCTCTGCCCGAGCACTGGGCTCCGCAGCAGCGGATTGTAAGGACCGCCAAGGCCGACGCTGGAAACCCCCATGATTTGCTCGCCCAGCGGTTTTTGCTGGTCGGTGAGCTGATCCATTGCGAGCTGCGGAAAGCGAGGTTCTTTGCTCATGACATAAGGTCCGGTTGTTATTACTGTAACAATGCCTGCGCAGGCCAACATGGAGGCTTTCAGGATTGGGCATCTCATAAGCTTCTCCAAGCTGCACTTTGATCCGATGCTTAACACGACAAATTGCAATTCACGTCGGGCGGGATATCCTGTTCACGGTCGGCGGGGCGGACATAAGTCGCTCCAGCGACTGGCAGTTACCAGAGAGGAAGCTTCCATGGCAAAGTCCAAAAAAGGTCTCGACAATCGTCATCGTGACAAAACCGGGCGGATTGAACGCAAGCATGGAAATACCAAGGTTGCCGCATTGCGGAAGGAGTACGGCCCGGGTTTCGCAAAAGGCCGCCGCAAGGACATGATGCTCAAGACATTGCTGAAAGAGACCGGCTCAAATTCCCTGCACGATTATTTGAAGCATCACCACCGATAGAACCGCCGCCCCGTCAGCCAAAAGGGCACGGGAGCAGCACAACATCGGAACGGCGCCGGCACTGCGCCGGCGCGCCGCGTTCTTTGGTCAATCCAACGGTGCCGCGGCGGCTAGAGCGCCCGCGACAATTCGTGCTCCGTCGGCACCCGCCCTTCGGGCGTCAGGTGATCGATGACCTGCGGCAAATATTGACTGAGACCGGCCAGCAAATCATCTCGCGACAATCCGGAATGCGCCGCCAGCGTATTGATCTGATCGCCGCCGAGAGCCTTGGCCAGATCGTTGGGTGCGATCGCCTTGTTTGGCCCGTTGCCGACCCAGGATTTGGTCACCTCGCCCTGGCCCGACTGCTGGAGTTGCTTGAGGAGATCGTTGAGACCGCCGCTCAGCGCGCCTCCCGCGGCGCCTCCGGCCAACAAGCCGCCCAGGCTGCCTTTGAGAAGGTCGCCCAAGCCGCCGGCGCCGGCACTCTGCGTCGGCACCTGTCCACCCGGCGCCGGAGCCGGCGTCGAGGCTGCGGTCCCGGGCTGGCTGGTGAAGCTTTTCACGGCCTTGTAGGCAAGAAGGCCGAGAATCGCCATTGTGATCGGCGACATGCCTCCGCCACCGCTCGAACTGCTCGAGCCAGTCGAGCCGCGCGGCCCGTGCGGACCATTCTGCATTCCATTGAGGACATCGAGTAATCCCATAGCCTGATCTCCCTGGGTTTTGTGGACGTCGCAATATGGATCGATTGGTCCACGAAAGTGTTATGGGAAAATGTCAAAATTTGTTCGACCGATAGTCTAGCCCATTTGGCAACCGCTGTCGCGGCGCCGGGAACAGTCCCTATTGCGTCTCCGCTTTCGGCATTGGCGGATTTTGCCCAGATTGCCTGCGGGCAAGCCAATCCTTCCACGCTTGAGTCTGGTTGGGCCACTTCTGCGCCTCAATGCACCAGGCCGGCGGCTCAGGGTCGAGAAAAGCCGCCTTTCGCTCGTCCGTCGTCAGGCACCGCGGAATGGACTTCTTCGCTGTGTCGATGAGAGATTGTGTGGTCGGGAAGAGGCGCCACAGCCGAACTTCATCGTTCCCACCTGTGGCCACAACCAACCGGCCGTCCGGGCTGAAGGAGGGATAGATATTTTTCAAAATATTTTCTTCCGCCCGGATACCGTCAAGAACAGCTATTTCCGTACCCGTGGCGCTGTCCCATAGCCGGACAGTGTTGTCGTACGACATGGTGACGACGTGCCGGCCGTCAGGGCTGAAACGCGCGATCTGGACCTGATTGATGTGTCCTCTGAGAGTTTCCAGTATCTCGCCGGTTTCGGCATTCCAAATCCGCGCATTGCGGTCCATCGACGACGTTGCCACGCGCCGCCCGTCCGCGCTGAAAACCGCGCTTTCGACGTTATCGGACTCGTGGAGCAGGACGAGCTGCTTTCCCGTCTCGCTGTCCCAAATGCGCGCCGTCCGATCGGCGGACGCCGTGGCTATTCGCCGTCCGTCCGGACTGTAAGTCGCAGACATCACCCAAAGGGTATGCCCGGCCAGAGTGGCGATATGGTTGCCGTTTTCTCCATCCCAGACGTCCGCCTGATAATCGCCCGAGGTGAGCACGCGCTTACCGTCGGGACTGAACACCGGGGCGCTGTAAGTAACTTTCGAATAAGGCGGCAGCGTTGCGACTATCTGTTTGGTTTCGCGATCCCATATCCGCGCACCGTTTCCGACCTTTGTCACGACGCGCCGCCCGTCTGGGCTGAACCTCGCTGAACGCACCGCGCCGTCGTGAACGAGCACCGCGATTTGCTCGCCGGTCTCACTGCTCCATATGCGTGCCGTCTTGTCCGCGGACCAAGTCAGCAGAAACTGTCCGTCCGCGCTGAAAGTGACGCCGCTTACGGCTTCCGCGTGTTCATCGAGAAGCTTTATCTGTTCGCCGGTTTCGACGTCCCAAATGCGCGCCGTCCCATCACTGGATCCTGTAGCCACACGACGGCTATCGGGGCTGAATGCGGCGCTTGCGAACGAGTATCCTTCGACACTGAGAACAACCGCCCGTATCGGCCGGGTCGCCCAGATCCGCGCCGTGCCGTCTTTGGCATTTGTAAGCACCAACCGACCGTCGCGGCTGAAATACGCATTCTGCACCTCACCTGAATGGCCAGCCAGCGTAGCGATCAATTTTCCGGTAACGGCATCCCAAATCCGTGCCGTATTGTCATTGGACGCCGTAACCACTCGCTCTCCATCCGTACTGAACGTTGCCGTATTTACATCCTGATCGTGGTTCAGGATTGCAATGGTCTTGGCGCTGTCGACGTTCCAGATCCGGGCGGTGTGGTCAGACGACGCCGTGACAATCTTTTTTCCGGCCGGGCTAAATCTGCCGCTGTGCAGAATGCTTCCAGCAGTCCCATGAGCCAGCGTCGCAATCGGTGCGCCGGTCTCACTGTCCCAGACGTGGGCATTGGTGGCGACGCTCAACACACGATGGCCGTCCGGACTGAAGACGGCACTCCAAACGTCCATATCTTCTTGCTGATGGCTGGAGTTCTTGATGAGTTCCCGGCCAGTTTCAATGTCCCAAACCCGTGCCGTCTTGTCGTAGGATGATGTAACGATACGGCGGCTGTCGGGACTAAAAGAGAAGCTGCTAACCGTATCCGTGTGTCCTTTGAGCGCCGCGATCTTGTCGCCGGTTTCCGCATCCCAGACGCAAACCGTCTTGTCGTTCACAATGGCGGCGACGCGGCGGCCATCCGGGCTGAAGGATACCCGGTACAGTGACTCGCCGTCGCTCGTGAATTCCTTGACCAGGCTTGCCGTCGAGACGTCCCAGATACGGCCTGTCCTGTCCCCGGAGGTGGTCGCGACCCGGCCTCCATCGGGCCGGAACGCAATACTGCCAACGAATTTGACATGGCCGGAGAGCACGGCGACGGTCTCGCCGGTCGCGGTGTCCACCACGTGAGCCGTGTTCTCCCACGGCATCGCTGCAAGATGACCATCCGGACTAAAAACCGCACCGCCACCGGGCGGGGGTTTCCATCCGGGAGGCGCGAATACAAACTCCTCCTGACGGTGTCGCTCGGCATTGAACAAAGCCGCTTCAGCCGCAATCGAATACGGCCGGTCGACGCCCGCCGCGCTATCTGGCAGCGCTTCCACGCCGAGCGCCATCGCGTTTACGGAGTCGCCCCGTGTGATCCTGCGCGACGCCACGTCGGCAAGGAATTGCGACTGCCTCAACAGCGCCTTGTCACGTTGCTCGACGGCGATGCCCCGCTGCCAATAGGCCAGGCCCGCGAGCCCCAGCGCTGCAAACAAGCCGGCGGCGAGACTTCCCGTCAGGATGTTGCGCCGACGCGACTGCGCGCGCCGGCTCGCCCCGATGAAATCCTGATGCAGGTCGGTCGGCGCATTGGCGTCCGCCGGCCGTCGATCCAGCCAGCGCTCCGCGGCATCGAGGTCCGCGCCGCGCAAAGTGGCGCTCCCGCTGCGGCCCTTTTCGTTCCAGCGCCGCGCCAGTTCACCGAGCCGCGTATGCTCGCGCACCCAGTCAAGATCGGTGTGAAGCGCCGTATCGAGAGCGGCCAGCGCCGCGTCCCTGTCGTCGCCATCGGCACAAAACACCCAGTTCAGCCGGCCTAATAGCGGAGGCGCGTCCGCATCGGCGATGCGCCGTGCGACGATCGGAATCAGGCGCTTGCTGAGACGCCCGCTTTCTTCCAGCTCCCATGCGCAGACGCTGGACGCCACCGAATCCGGGCTGACGACAAATACAACAATGTCCGAGGCTGCAATCAGCCCAGCCAGCCGGTCCTTCCAGGGTTCGCCGGGTGCGATGTCGGTCTTATCGAGAAAGGCATCGAAGCCACGCTCGACAAGGGCTCCAACCAGCATCTGCGCGAACGGCAAATCCTTGCGCGAATACGAGACGAAGACCTTGGCATAACTATTTGCCGCGGCGGCAACGGTGGGTGCAGGCGTGATCTGATCCATCGTCGGTCGCTGCGGTCAATCCGATCCAGGCACTTGGCCAATAAGAACCTACCGCGAAACGGCCCGGATGTCGGCGGTATCGGCGTCGCATGCAGGCGCCGCGAGCGCCGCCCGGCATCCGCCCGTTTGCAGTCATTGCTTCTTATGCGGGTTGAGCACCCAACGCCCGCAATCCGCCGCTGACGAATGGGACGAGTTCGCGCAACGCCCCGTCGATATCGTCCGAACGGCAAAGTCCACGCGACAATCGCTCGATGCGGCCGGTCGCTGAAATGACCTGCACCATCGATCCGAGCAGAAACATATAGCCCCAATAGATCGAACGCTCGGGGGCGTCGGGTAACGCAAGCCGCAAGGCATTGATGAAGTGCAGCGCCGTGGGGTCGAGCACGTCACTGGCCAAAGCCACGAATTTCGGCAGCACGTCGAGCTGCGATATGAGACTGCCGTAGTGGCGCCAGCCGGCGTCGCCGGTGGCGACGCGGTGCAACAGCGGTTCGAGAAAGGCAGAGACGATCGCCTCGATCGACGGCGATTGCGTGCCGGCCTTTTGTCGCGCCAATTCGAGTGCCTCAACCCGCTCCTCGTGAACGAGGCGCGCGCGGCGCGCGATTACTTCGTGCAGCAGGTTTTCCTTGCTGCCGAAGTGATAGTTCACCAGCGCCAGATCCACGCCGGCCACTTCGGTAATCGTGCGCAGCGATACGCCGTCGAATCCGTTTTCGCCGAAGCAGCGTTCCGCGGCGTTGAGAATAGAGAGCCGTGTCGTGTCGCCGCGCCGGGCGACACCGCGTCCGTTGCGCGGCGCTGTTTTGCTTGCCGCCATGTTCGTTGGCGCCGCGGCGCGAAAGGGCTTACGGGCCGATGCGTTTTTCGCCTTCATGATCGCCTGGCACTCCCGCTGCGGGGAGACCCGGCTGTCCGGTCGGGGCCCGCAAGCTTGACTCTACCTGAATTTCAACGTTCAATGAAATATAATAATACGAGTGACCAAGATCGCATCCAAGGCGACTGTATGTTGGGAGGGAAAGGCGAATGAGGCTTGTCACCTTCGCGGCCGCGGGAGCCGCACGGCTCGGCGCATTTATCGATGGCGATCGGCGCATCGTCGATTTCGCCGCGGCCCAAAGTGACGCCGGCCCCGCCTTTGCGAGCATGCAGGCGTTGATCGAAGCCGGCGATACGGCGCTCAACCGCGCCCGGGAGATTGCCGCCGATGCGCAGCGCAGCGGACGCGGCGTGATCGAGTCCGCCGCGGTGAGATTGCTGGCGCCGCTACCTTTTCCAGAGCAAATCCGCGACTTCCTCTGCTTCGAGAAGCATCTCATTCAAGCCTTCGGACGCCTGCGCAACGTGCGCGCGGCGGCTGCGCCGGATCCGGAAAAGGCAATGCGCGAGATGGAGCAGGCCGGGACCTTCACGGTGCCGAAAATCTGGTACGAGCGGCCAAGCTTCTACAAGCCAAGCCGCTTTGCCGTGTGCGGCACCGATCAGGACGTGGTTTGGCCGGCCTATTCGAAAACCATCGACTACGAGCTCGAGTTCGCCTGCGTCATCGGCAAGCCCGGCCGCAACATCCCTAAGGACAAGGCCCGCGCTCACATCTTCGGCTACACGATCTTCAACGATCTTTCCGCGCGCGACGAACAGACCCGGGAGATGCTGAGCAATCTTGGACCGGGCAAAGGCAAGGATTTCGACAATTCCAATCCGTTCGGTCCCTGCATCGTCACCGCCGACGAAATCCCCGATCCCTACGCATTGGAAATGATCGTGCGCGTCAACGGCGAGGAACGCGGCCGCGGCAATTCGGGCGAGATGCATTGGAAGTACGAGGATTGCATCGCCTTCGTCACCCGCGACGAGACCGTGCATCCGGGCGAGATATTTTGTTCCGGCACGGTCGGCAACGGCTCAGGCCTAGAAACCGGCCGCTTTCTCGAAATCGGCGATGTCGTCGAACTCGAGGTCGAAAAAATCGGCGTACTGCGCAATCGCATCGTACGCGCCTGACGCAATCAACTTCGGAGGAAAAAAATGTTGCAGAAAATCCGCCGCATCGTCACCGGGCACAACGCCGCCGGCAAGGCCGTCATCCTGTTCAACGACCACGCGCCGAACGCCACCCCGATCAAGGGCTGGCCAGGCCTCGGCGTCACGGAAGTCTGGGTGACCGACGAAATGCCGGTGGACAATGACGGCGCGAAGGACCGTTCGCTGCGGCCGATGCGTCACGACCCGACGCCGTCGGGCACGATCTTCCGCGTGGTCGAAATTCCGCCTGAGAGCGCCGGAACCAAGATCGACGCCGCAGCAACCTTCGGCCAGCTCGGCAGCACGAACAAGCCGCGCGCCGAAGATTCCGCCAAGCATCCGACCATGCACAAGACCAACTCGATCGACTATCTGGTCGTAATCTCGGGATCGATGCACATGCTGATGGAGGAAGGCGAGGTCGAGCTTCATGCCGGCGACTGCATCGTTCAGCGCGGCACCAATCACGCCTGGGTCAATCGCAGCGGCAAGCCCTGCCTTCTCGCCGCGGTGCTCATCGACGCCAAACCGGCGCCCTGATCGAACCGGCCGAGCGTGCGATGAACCTTGCTGGCTGGGTCGACAAATGGGGACGCGCCGCGCCCGATCGGCCGGCAATCGCGCTCGGTAAATCCACATATTCCACATATCGGCAATGGGCAGCGCGCTCACGCGCCATGGCCGGCAATCTGCGCACGCTATGCCAGCCCGATGATCGGGTGGCCATCGCCATGACCAACCGGCCGGAATTTCTCGAAGCTTTATTTGCGATCTGGCATGCCGGACTCATCGCCGTGCCGATGAACGCCAAGCTCCACAGCGATGAGTTCGGTTACATCATCGGCGACACGCAGGCCGCGCTGGTTCTGGCAAGTCCGGATCGCGCCGATGATGTCGCGCGGCACGGCCGCACCATCGCGACGGGCGGCGCCGATTGGGGTAAGTTGTGTCAGGGTGACGGCATTGATCCGATACCGCGCCGGTCGAGCGATCTTGCCTGGCTTTTCTATACCAGCGGGACCACCGGCCGGCCCAAAGGCGCCATGCTCACCCACGGCATCATGATGGCGCAGACGCTGGCCTACTTCGCGGAGATCGAGCCGGTCCGGCCGAATGATTGTGTCCTCCACGCAGCGCCGATGTCGCACGGTTCCGGCTGCTACGGATTGCCCTTTGTCGCCATGGGCGCAGGCACGATCATTCCCGAAAGCGCGGGCTTCGAGGCGGAAGAGATTGCGACGCTCCTGTCGACCCACCACAACCTCAGTTTCTTCGCCGCGCCGACAATGGTGAGCCGCCTGCTCAATAATTCAGGATTTGCCGCTGCCGATCATCACGGCCTGCGCACCATCATTTATGGCGGCGCACCGATGCATCTTGAAACACTGCTCCGCGGCTTGGATCTGCTCGGCCCGAAGTTCGCGCAAATCTACGGTCAGGGCGAAGTGCCCATGACGATCACAGCCTTGTCCAAGGATATTCACGCCGACCGTTCGCGGCCGCGCTGGCGCGAGATCATGGGCTCGGTCGGGCTGCCGCGCGCCAATGTCGAAGTCCGTGTCGCCGACGATCAGAATCGCGAGCTGCCCGGCGGCGAAATCGGCGAGATTCAGGTTCGCGGCGACGTCGTGATGACCGGCTATTGGAGAAATCCCGGAGCGACCGCCGAGGCCTTGCGCGGCGGCTGGCTGCACACCGGCGACATGGGAGCTTTCGACGATGAGGGTTTTCTCACCCTGAAAGACCGGTCCAAGGACCTCATCATCAGCGGCGGCAGCAACATTTATCCGCGTGAGGTCGAAGAAGTGTTGCTGCGCCATCCCGGCGTATTCGAGGTTTCGGTCATCGGCCGCCCGCATCCGGATTGGGGCGAGGAAGTCGTCGCCTGCGTCGTCCCGGGCCCGGCGCAGACGGTGTCGGCCGAAGAACTGGATGCGCTCTGCCTTTCGGCAATCGCGCGCTTCAAACGGCCGCGCGGCTACGTTTTCCTCGAGACGCTGCCGAAGAACAACTACGGTAAGGTGCTCAAGACCGAACTGCGCAAACTTTACGGCCTTTCAGCTGACAAATCAGAAAGTGAACCAGGGAGAATAGAGAGATGACAATGCGATCAAGACGCATGTTTGGCACCGCCACGCTGGGGCTGTTGGCCGCGCTTGGCGCCGCGGCATTCGCCTTACCCGCCGCTGCAGAGGAGCCGTTGAAAATCGGCTTCAGCATGGCCGAAACCGGCCCGCTCGCCGGCACCGGAAAATCGGCCCTCCTCGCGATGACGATGTGGGCCGAGGACATCAACGCCAAGGGCGGCCTGCTGGGCCGGCAGGTCAAGCTCGTCCACTACGACGATCAAAGCAATCCGGCGAATGTGCCGGCGATCTACGCCAAGCTTCTCGACATCGACAAGGTCGATCTCATCAACAGCGGCTACGCCACGCCGATCATCGCCGCGACAATCCCAATCGCCATGCAGCACGACATGGTGCTGATCGGCCTGTTCGGTCTCGCCAATAACGTCAAGTTCAAATACGACAAATATTTCGGCATATTCCCTGCCGGCGAAAAGCCCGCCTTGGCGATCATGCAGCCGTTCTTCGATGCGGCCATGACGATGAATCCGAAGCCGAAAACGGTCGCCGCCATCTATCCAGAAATGGAATTCGGTCACGCCATCATGAACGGCATCAGAGCCGCGGCTTCGGCCGCCGGTCTGCAGATCGTCTACGATCAAGGCTTCCCGCCGAGCATGACCGACCTGACCACGGTGGTCCGCCAGATCCAGGCGGCGAATCCGGACATCGTGGCGATCGGCACTCAGCCGGGGCAATCCATCGCCATCGTCCGCGCCATCAGCGAGGTCGGCCTGAAAGCCATGGTCGTCGGCGGCGGCATGACCGGGTTGCAAACTTCGGATGCCGAGGGAGTGTTGGGCGAACAACTCAACGGCTTCGTCAATTTCAATATCTGGCTGCCGGTTCCCAAGATGCAATTTCCCGGCGTGATGGATTTCCTCAAACGCTACCAGGAGCGGGCCAAGGCGGCAGGCGTCGATCCGATCGGTTACTACGCGGCGCCGTGGGCCTACGCCGACCTGCAGGTCCTCGGCCAGGCGGTCGAGGCCACCAAGAGCACGGCGGGCGACAAACTCGGTCCCTACATTCACGCCACGACGTTCAAGACTCTGATCGGCGATGTAAAGTTCGGGGAAAACGGGGAATGGGCTACGCCGCGCATGCTCGCGGCGCAATTCCAGAACGTCAAAGGCAACGACATCGAGCAGTTCAAGGGCACTGACAAGGTGATCGTCGTGTCGCCGGCCGAGTACAAGAGCGGCGAACTGCTGCCGTTCCAGGACGCCCGACATTAGCAATCCCTGCAACCGAATCGGCTCGCGCTGCGAGCCGATTCATCTCACCGCGACGATCGAGCACAAGGTAGCGCCATGACGGTAACCTATCCGCTCCTCGTCAATGCCATGATCGCCGGACTGCTGCTGGGCGGTTTCTACGCAGCTCTCAGCGTCGGCGCCACCATCGCCTTCGGCCTGCTCGATATCGTCAATATCGCCCATCCGACCTTCGCCGTCGTCGGCGCCTACGCCGTGCTCGTGCTCAGCACCACGTTCCACATCGATCCGCTCCTGGCGGGACTGCTGTTGACGCCGGTTTTCTACGGCGCCGGCACGCTGCTCTACCGGGTCTATCACCATTTCTTCGAAAGTCGTGGCGACGACGCGATGCGCGGCTTGGCATTCTTCTTCGGGCTCATGTTCCTTGCGGAAGTGTTCCTGATCATGTTGTTCGGCGTCGACTTCCGCTATGTGCAGGCGCCCTACATCACCACGACGTGGAATTTCGGCGCGATCGCGCTGCCGCTGCGTCTGGCCGTGCCGTTCGCCGGCGCGATGCTCATGCTCCTCGTGCTGGAACTGTTCCTGAAAAAAACCTTCGTCGGCCGCGCCGTGGTCGCCGTGGCCCAGGACCCGTTCGCGCTACGGCTGGTCGGTGCGTCGCCGGTGCGCATAAAACGTATCGCGTTCGGCATTGCCTGCGCGAGCGCGGCGCTCGCCGGCGCATTCATCATTGTCATCCAGCCCCTGCAGCCTGCCATCGGTCGCGATCTCATCGGCCGCGTTTTCGCGATCTGCGTCTTTGGCGGCCTCGGCAGCCTGCCGGGCACGATTGTCGCGGCGATATCGCTGGGTCTGGTCGAGAACCTTTCCACGATCTTCATAGGCGCGTCGTGGTCGCCGGCGGTCGCCTTCGGCGTGCTCTTGGCGACGCTCGCGTGGCGACCCTCCGGCCTGTTCGGGCGGGGCTGACGCGTCATGGGGAATTGGAGTTTCACCGCCATCGCCGCTGGCATAGCCGCGCTCGTCTTCGGCATCGCCGCCTGGCTCGACGTCGACTATTTCTTCTTCGCCGGCTACGTCGTGCTCCAATACGTCGTGTTGGCAAGCGCCTGGAACATTCTGGGCGGGTATACCGGCTACATGAACCTGGGCGTATCGACGTTTTTCGCGCTCGGCGCTTACACGACCGTTGCGCTCGTGACCGCGTTCAAGCTGCCGTTGCCGGCGACGATACCGGCAGCCGCCGTTGTTTCGGGCGTGGTTGGATTGGGCATGGGATATCTGACGCTTCGGTTCAAAGGCATCTTCTTTGCCATCGCGACGCTGGCGCTTGCCGTTGTCACCGAGACGTTCATTACCAACTGGGATTATGTCGGCGGCTCGGCGGGGGTCTATCTGCTGCACCCCAAGCGCGGTCCATGGTTCGGCAGCTATATCGAATATCTGTTTCTGCTGATGCTGATCGTCGCGACGTTTTCGGTCGTGGTGGCGCGTGCGGTGGAGCGGTCATCACTGGGCTACGGCTTTACCGCGATCCGCGACGATGAGGTGGCGGCCGAAGCGACCGGCGTGCCCACCTTGCGTTTGAAGCTCGTGGCCACCGGCCTGAGCGGTGCGCTCATGGGAATGGCCGGCGCCCCGCTCCCGTACTATGTCAGCTTTCTCGAACCCGCCTCTGCCTTCAATCTCGCTTATGCCGTCAATACCATCGCCATGGCGATGATCGGCGGCACCCAGACCTGGCTCGGGCCGCTGATCGGCTCGCTCCTGCTCGCGACCGTGCAGCAAATCGCGACCGTGACGATCTCGTCTCAAATCAACCTCATGGTCGTCGGCGGACTGCTGGTCGGCTTCGTCATGCTCGCGCCCAACGGCATCGTGGGCTTATTGCGCCGCCGCTGATCCCGGCGGGATGGGCCTCAAGACTATTAAATCTATATAAGACAGCGCCTTTTTCTGTCTCGAATTCCTACGTCCTGGCCGACAGATTCGCCTCAGCGCAACGCCCGTCTGAGAGGCTTGCCGAGGCGAATGCATGTACCGCAGGCCTGTAATTGCTGTAGATTCGCAGGGCGGCACCGGTGTTCTGCCACCTCCTTCGTCAGCTTGCCGCGCCAACAGCGTCCGGCATTGGTTGAAATGGCCGACCATTATTGTAGCCTTCGCGACCATTATTGCGGCCGGCATGCCGGGCGTCGCCGCGGCGGAGAATTCCGACATCGTCGTTCGGCGCGCGTCCCAACGAACCAGCTTCAGCAGCGACGAAATCAAGGACGGCTTCTTCAAGACAGCGTTTCGCGCGGAACTACAGTTCGATCGGCCGGTCGAGCGCATCCGTAAATTCGACGATCCGGTCCGGGTGTTTGTGGTCAACCGCGGCAAGCCCGATCGTAGTGCCGAAATCGCGGCGATTGTCGCAGACATCCGCGCCCGCGTGAATCATCTCGACGTGGCGATGACGACTGACCGCGCAAAAGCAAATCTCCTGGTGATGCTGGTGGAGACGCCCGATTTCGCCGGGACGATCCGCTCCCGCTATGGCGCCGCTGAAGGCGAGAAAATTCAACACACGCTGCAACCGCAGTGCCTGTCGGGAATCGGCAAGGATCAGAGATTTCGCATCCGACGCGCTGAAGTAATTCTGCCGGTCGATGCCGGGGAATTTCAGTTTTACGATTGCGCCTATGAGGAAATGCTGCAGGCTCTTGGGCTCATCAACGACGATAACTCGATTCCGTGGACGATGTTCAACGACGACGTGCAAATGGGCTTCTTCGATATTTACGATCAGTATCTTGCAAATGTGCTTTATGACCCTCGCATCCGGCCCGGTATGACCAAAAGGGAGGTCGATAAGCTCCTGCCGGACGTCCTGCCGACGGTGCGAGCGTGGGTTGCCAAGGCTAACTCAGAAAAAGGCCAACAGGAATCGCGCGACGGCTTAAGCGTCAATCAACCGTGACGCCCTATGTGCCGCCCGCGCAGCCTGACCGAAATTCAGATAACCTAAACAACCGCCGCGTCGACAAACAGCAACAATTGATTGCGGGCACTCAGCGCTTTGGCGCAGACGCTTTTGCCGAAGAAGAGGAAAATTCCGTAATCTTGTAGTCAACTGTTTGTACCGGCAGACGATTGTGAGCTTGATTGAGCTTCACGGTCTGCTGCGAACCGTTAAACTTTGATGGAGCGCTCGTCGCCCCACCACCCGCTTGCGCGGACACGAGCGAACCCAACGACACTACCGCGATCAAAGTGGTGATCATGACGACGCTCTTGCACATCGGCCCCTCCTTGGCTTGTGGCAGCAGTCGACGTTTCCTCTTCGTCTTGTTGTAGTCATGGAAGAAAACATCTTTAGTGTTAAATATGATCCGCATTGTTAAGTTGCGCAACAAGTAACCCGTTGCCGCTCACAAATTGCGCAGATCTCGACTGCGGTTAGAAAGCGGTCAGAATCTTATGGTGCGACGCGATAGGAGGGCCGGCAATTTCGGCAGGGCGTCGAAGGCTGTGACGGCACCGCGACGAGCGTCAAAGTTTTTTGTGCACTGCAAGACGATGCCGCTCGGGTCGTGGAGCGAAGATGCAAATTGACAAAACCGAGTAAATGGATCGACCTTACCTGGGTGCGCCCGCCGGCGTGTTCTTCCGAGGCATCCAAATCATGACGTTCACCGACGCCTCAGTCACCGCGGCAGCGCCGCGTACATTACGCGGTCTGCAAGACATGTCGGCACGAGAAATTGCAGGCGGCATCGCCGCTGGAAATTTATCGTCGCTCGAAGTCGTCGAGCATTTCATCGCCCGGCTTCACGCGGTCAACGGCAAGCTCAACGCCGTCACCATCGATTTGTCGGAGAGCGCGCGCAAAGCCGCAGCGGATATCGACAAGGCACGCGCGCGCGGCGAGAAGCTTCCGCCGCTGGCCGGGCTGCCGGTAACCATCAAGGAATGCTTCGATCTCGCCGGCACCGCATCGACATTTGGCTTGTCGACGCGCCGCGGCGAAATCGAAAGTCGTGACGACCCCTATGTGGCGGCGCTGCGGACTGCGGGCGCGATTCCGATCGCCAAGACCAATCTGCCGCAGCTCATGATCTTCACGGAGACCGACAATCCGCTTTACGGCCGCACCAACAATCCGTGGAATCTGGAGAGATCGTGCGGCGGCAGTAGCGGCGGCGAAGGGGCCGTCATTGCCGCCGGCGCTTCGCCGCTCGGACTTGGCAACGACATCGGCGGTTCGTTGCGCGTTCCCGCGGCTTTTTGCGGAATCACTTCGATCCGGCCGACCGCGGGCCGCACGCCCGACCGTTGCGCCCACGGCCTGCCGGTTGGACAGACCGCGATCGTCAGCCAGGTTGGACCTCTGGCGAGACGTGTGGAAGACCTGGTCATCGCATTACGGGTCCTCGACCGGGCCCGCGATCCGTATGTCGTTCCGGGGCCGGAATTTGGCGATCCAGCCGCCGTCGATTTGACCAGGCTACGCTTTGCCACGTTCACGGACGACGGCGAGTTTCCGGTCGCGCCCGCTGCGCGCCGCGCCGTGGCCGAAGCGTCCGCAATGCTGACCGCGGCCGGAGCAAGGGCGGTCGACTGGAAGCCGCCGCTCTTGAGCCGCGCTACCGATCTTCTTTTTGCTACCCTCTCCGCCGATCGGACACAATCGTTTCGGCGGCTGCTGCGCGGCAACGAAATAGACCGGCGCGTCCGGTCGCTTCAGTTGGCGGCCGGGCTGCCGTTGTGGTTGCGCGGCATTGCCGGTTTTGCCCTCGAGCTTCGCGGCCAACGGCGTCTTGCCCGGAACCTGCGGCGCTTTGCTTCCGGCAGCGTCGACGAATACTGGCAAACCGTCGAGGCCATCGCCGATTTCCGCAACGAGCTGTTGCGGTCGTTCGAAACGGCCGATGGCGGTCCGATCGACGTCATTATTTGTCCCGCCTATGCGGTGCCGGCGGTACGGCACGGCGCCACCGAGCTGATGCCGATGCCGGGCGCCTACGGCCCAATCGCCAACGTGAGCGGCTTTCCCGCTGGGGTCGTGCCGGTGACACGCGTCCGCCCTGGGGAGGAAAGCGATCGGCTCGCGAGCCGCGATGCCGTCGATCTCGTGGCGCGGGAATGCGAACGGGATAGCGCCGGTCTGCCGATCGCCGTGCAAGCGATTGCGCGGCCATGGCGCGACCACGTCGCCCTCGCCGCCATGGCGGCGATCGAAGCCGCCGCAAGGAAGATGCCGGACTATCCGGAGCGACCCCCGCTATGAACGAGACACTGCCTGGCGTGACAAACATGCGCGCGATCTTCGACGCGCAGCGGACGGCGTTCCTGCGTGCGGGAGCGCCATCGCTGCAGCAGCGGCGCGCCGACCTGAAGAAACTCGGCGACGCGATCGGTCGCAGCGATGACCGGCTGGCGGCGGCCATTTCAGCCGATTTCGGCAATCGTTCGCGACACGAAACCGAACTCGGCGAAGTGTTCCCAGCGCAAGCGGCGATCCGCAATACGCTGCGCCATCTTGCCCGCTGGATGAAGCCGAAGCGGGTATCCGTCGGGCTGGAATTGGCACCGGCCGCGGCCCGCATTCTCTATCAGCCAGTCGGCGTCGTCGGCATCATCAGTCCCTGGAACTATCCGTTCAATCTTGCGATCGTGCCGCTTGTCGCGGCGCTCGCGGCCGGCAATCGCGTCATGCTCAAGCCGTCCGAGCTGACGCCGCGCACGTCCGACTTTCTGGCCGATCTGCTTGCCGGCCTGTTTCCCGCCGATCAGGTCGCGACCGTCGTCGGCGGACCGGAGGTCGGCCAAGCCTTTGCGCGGCTGCCGTTCGACCATTTGCTCTATACCGGCTCGACGGCCGTGGGGCGGCTGGTCATGCAGGCCGCCGCCGAGAATTCTGACTCCCGTGACGCTCGAACTTGGCGGCAAATCACCTTGTATCCTCGGCGAGGACGCGGTCTTGTCGAGCGCGGTCGAAAGCATCGTCTATGGCAAGCTCTTGAACGCCGGCCAAACGTGCATCGCTCCGGATTACGTCATGCTGCCGGAACACGCCCTCGACGAATTTGTCGGACTGGCGACGCGGACCGTGCAAAAATTCTATCCAACGCTCGCGCGCAATCCCGATTACAGCTCGATCGTCAACGAGCGGCATTACCGGCGCGTCGCTCAATACGTGGCAGAAGCCAAGTCGAGCGGCGCCCGCGTGGTCGAGATTAATCCGGCACAAGAGATACTAACCGTCGAGACGCGCAAACTTGTGCCGACCCTCGTGATCGAGCCGGGCGACGATCTTTCGGTCATGCGCGAAGAAATCTTCGGACCGGTGCTGCCGATCAAGACCTATCGCGGGCTTGATCAGGCTATCGATTATATCAACAACCACCCGCGGCCGCTTGCGCTCTATTACTTCGGCACCGACACGGACAAGCGCGACGAGGTGCTGCGGCGGACGATTTCGGGCGGCGCCTCGGTCAATACGACGTTGTTTCACTTCGCGGCGGAGAATCTGCCGTTCGGCGGCGTGGGTGCTTCGGGGATCGGCGCCTATCACGGCGAGTTCGGATTCCAGACCTTCTCGCACCGAAGAGGTGTGTTCTTGCAGAGCCGCCTCAACGCATCGCGTTTTCTCTATCCGCCGTTCGGGCGCCTTACCGACCTGATGTTGAAGATTCTCAAGCGCGGCTGATGCTGGACGCCCGTTGCGCTGGGTACGATCGCGCAATCTGTCCCGGATCGCCGCAATGGAACGGCGAAACGGGCCGTGCTAGCAACGACTTCCCTCTTTTGTTTCTTTCTTTGCAAATTGCATCTCGGCGATCATGCACGAGCAAATGAACTTCATCGAAAAGCACGGCTTGTGGAGCGACGAGCAATCATGGCTCGCCGCCGAAATCGCACGGCGGGTCAAGGCTGAAAAGCTGCGTTTCGTCCGGCTCGCCTGGGGCGATGCCCACGGCTATTCGCGCGCCAAAACCCTGACAGGGCCCGCTTTCGTTTCGGCCCTGACCGCCGGCTACAATATCGGCGTCGCCACGACGACGCTCGATTCCGCGGGCGCACGCGTCTTTGCTTCGTTCACGCGCGGCGGCGGCATGGGGATCGACGAGATGACGGGCTCGCCCAATCTGACCGTCGTCGCCGATCCGTCGACTTTCCGCATGCTGCCATGGGCGCCGGGCGTCGGCTGGATTCTCGGCGACGAATATTTCAATGACGGCACGCCTTTTCAATTCTCCCCGCGCCAGCTTTTGCGCAAGGGGCTCGGGCGGCTCAAGGAGCGCGGCTTTCTCTGCACCGTCGGCCCCGAGATCGAGTGGTATCTGCTGCGCGTCGCCGACGATCATCTGAGCGGCGACAATGTCGGCGCGCCCGGCATTCGCGGCCGCCCGATCTCCGTCCACCCGGTCGAGCCCGGCTATCACTACCACTCCGAATCCAACATGGATTTGATGCAGCCGGTGTTCGACGCGCTCGGCGACGCCTTCGAAGAATTGGGACTGGGACTGCGGTCGATCGAAAACGAGTGGGGTCCGGGACAAGTCGAATGCACCTTCGCGCCGGGCGCCGCGCTGCACGCGGCCGACAACGTGCTCCTGTTCCGCACCGCCACCCGCCAAATCTGCAGGCGCCTCGGTTACTTCGCGACTTTCATGTGCAGGCCTGCCCTGAAAGGCTTTTATTCGAGCGGCTGGCACCTGCATCAGTCGCTGACCGATGCGTCGAGCGGTGCCAACCTGTTCATGCCCGAGAAGTCAGGCGAAATCCTCTCGCCGCTCGGACAATCGTATCTGGCGGGGCTTCTGCAATACGCCGTGCCCGGCACGGTTTTCGCCACGCCGACGGTCAACGGCTATCGCCGCTTCAGACCAAACTCGCTTGCGCCCGATCGCGCGACGTGGGCGTACGATCATCGCGGCGCCATGATCCGGGTGCTCGGCGGTCCGGGTGATCAAGCGACGCGCCTCGAGAACCGCATCGGCGAGCCGGCCGCCAATCCCTATCTCTACATTCTGGCGCAAATCGTCGCCGGCCTCGCCGGCATCGAAAGCAATGCCGCGCTGCCGCCGCAGAGCGACGAGCCTTACGCCGCCGAACGCCCGATGCTGCCGAAAAGCCTGCCGGAAGCGCTCGATGCGCTCGACAAAGAGCCGTTGTTCCGCAGCGCGCTCGGCGATAGTTTCATCGACTATTTCGTGAAGCTTAAACGAACCGAGGCTGGCCGATATTTGCGTTCGCTGGAAGAGCCCGGCACGACGCCGACGGGCGACGAGCCAAGCGTGTGGGAGCAGAATGAGTATTTCGATTTCTTCTGAGCCGGACTGCAATCAGGTTGGCGCGGCGCGCAGAATGAGGATCGCGCTATGACGGCGCTGGAAAAGATCGGATCGCCGCCGACCCGGCTCGGCGGGACTGCGCTCTACGATTGGGACTATCTGGTCCAGGAGGACAAGGCGCACCGGCTGATCTACACCGATCGGGCGATTTTCGAAGCCGAGATGACCCACATTTTCGGCGGCACGTGGACGTATCTCGCGCATGAAAGCGAGATCCCGCAAGCAAACGACTTTATGACGCGGCGCATGGGGCTGCGTCCGCTCATCATCGTGCGCGACGCCGAGGGACAGATCCGCGCGCTCTACAATCGCTGCACTCATCGCGGCACGACGTTGTGCCGCTGGGAGAAGGGCAACAGCAAGTCGTTCCAATGCCCCTATCACGGCTGGAATTTTCTCAACAACGGCAAGCTGCGCGGGGTGCCGTGGCCGGATGGCTATGCCGCCGACCTGCGCGACGCCAAATACAATCTTGCGCAGGTGCCGCGCGTCGAATCCTATCGCGGGTTTATCTTCGGCACGCTCAACATGGATGCGCTGCCGCTGACCGAGCATCTTGGATCGATCACAAAGATCGTCGACGAATGGCTCGATCGCAATCCCGGCGGCAAGGTCGTCGTGTGTGAAGCCAACCGGTTCAGGTACAAGGGCAACTGGAAACTTGCCTACGACAATTCGTGCGACGGTTATCACGTCGCCTACTCGCATCGTTCGCTCTTGGAGACCGAGAATCGCTTTGCCGGCGAGAACGCCAAGGGCATGGCGTATTATCGCAACTCGCCCGACAGCCAGCCGATGTACATGCGCTACACCGGCCACGGCAATCACTTCAAGGACAAGCGGCCGAACCTTGAAAAGCGGCCGGGCGGGCTGTGGGCGCTGGAGAGCGCGCATCCCGGCATGGAGCACTACGAGGCCGAGTTCGTCAGGCGCTATGGCGATCGCGCCTTCGCGCTTCTCGATCTCGCCGGCTCCGAGCCGGTCAACATCAATATTTTCCCGAATCTTTCCCTGCTCGGCAATCATATCCAGGTGTTCGAACCGGTCAGCGTCGAGGAGACCAACGCCACATGGTACGGCACCATGATCGTCGACGAAGACGGCAGCCTCGGTGATGAAGCCGTTACCGACATCAACGCGCTGCGCATGCGGACGCAAGAGGGCTTTCCCAATTTCGGCGAAGTCGACGACATCGCCAATTTCGAGCAAATACAGCGCGGGTTGATGGCGATCGAGGACGAATGGGTCTACATGAATCGCGGCTTCGGCATTCCCGGCCGGATTACCACTCACGAAGACGGCTCGATCACCGCGCCGGCGACCGACGAGGCGTTCATGCGAGAGCATTTCAAGGAATGGAAGCGGCTGATGAAGGCGCGCGCCAACCTCGCGATCCAGCGGGAGCCGTAAGGTGAACGCGACGGCCCCGCTCGATCCGTCACGCAGCTCGTATTACGTCGACGACGCCCTCTACCGCGACCTTATCGCCAATTTTTCCGACTGGCAGGACGACGCGCGCGCGGTTACCGACGTGGGCGTTCGCGACGAATTCCGCCGGCTCCTGGAGCGGGAGGCGCGGTTCCTCGATCAGCTTCGATACGACGAGTGGCTCGCCATGTACGCGCCCGAGTGCATCTATTGGGTGCCGTCGACGCCGACCGGCGGCGACCCACGGCGTGAGATCGCGGTTATGTTCGACGACCGCCGACGGCTTGAAGACCGCATTTTTCGGATGCGCACTGGCTTTGCCTGGTCGCAAGCGCCCGCCTCGCGCACGGTACGGCTTATCACCAACGTCGAAGTATTTTCGACTCGGCACGCCGACGCTCAGATGTTGCGGTCCAATTTCCTCATCAGTGAGTTCTGGGGCGACGAAACCCGTCGGCTGGCCGGATGGGCCGGGCACCGCGTCGTGCGGGGCGAACGCGGCTGGAATATCCAGGCAAAGCAGGTGAACTTGATCGAATGCGACCGGGCGATCCGCAATCCGAGCATCATTCTGTAGTGCCATCATTGCGGCGGGCCAGCCGGCATTTGGTCAGGAAAAGTCGACGACGACCTTGATGTCGTCGGGCCGCGGTCGCAGCGACAGCGTCCACTGCTCGACCGGCTCGCGTCGCGTGATCAAAGCGTTGAGCCAGGCCTTGTCCGCCTTTCGCAAAACTTGCCCAGCCATTTCATAGTGCAGCCGGTTGGCGTTGACGGTGCCGAATACAGTCGCGTTGTCGAGCACCATGGTTCGATTAAGCGCTCCCACATCGACATCGAAGTCGTTACCGGGTTGGCTGAAACCGACAAGGCAGACGATACCGCTCGCCGCCGTACTGCCGAGAACGTCGCGAACGACATCGGGGGCGCCGCTGCATTCCATAAGGATATCGGGCTTGATCCCGACCTCGGCGAGCTTGTCCGAATGGTAGGCGCCGCCAATTAGCCGCACCAACTCCCGCTTCTTCAAGTTCTCATGACGATCGAGCACATGAACGTCGAGGCCGCGCTGCGCGCCGATGAGCGCAGCGAGCAGCCCGATGGTACCCGCGCCGGTGACCAGCATCGTTTTCGGGTGCCATGAGCGCGAGCGTTCGCCGATGCGCTCGGTGTGATCCCACGCCTTGGCGACGACGCTGGTCGGTTCGAGCAGCACGCCGGCAATGCCAAGAGACGAGTCAACTTTGATCAGAAAGTCCGGCTCGACCCGGAAAAATTCTGATCCGTAGCCGTGGCGCTCCTTGATGCCGCGCTCCGTGTAGCGGCCGTTGCGGCACATGTCCCACTCGCCGGCAGCGCACGCAGAGCATGGAATCGGATCCGGACGGCGCACGATGCCAGCAACAACGTCGCCGGCCTTTATGCCGGAGCCCGCAGGCGCTTCCCGCACGATGCCGAGTGACTCATGACCGATCACCAGCCGTGTTTGACCGGGCGGCGCCCAGCCAAAATGCCCGCCGACGATGTCGCGATCGGTGCCGCACACGCCGATCGTCAGCGTGCGCACCAATACCGCTCCGTCCGAAAGCGGCGGATCGGCAACGTCGTCAACGCGCGCCGAATTGGCGACGCCGGGTGTGACGGTGAGTGCGCGCATCGAACTGTTCCGCAAAAATCCACATTTTTATTCGAGCGGGCCGCACGCGCCCGGCACCGGATCAATCGACAGTCGTCCCGAAAAGTTCCGATGACGGAACCAAACGCGCGCGTCGGCGGTTTTCGTAGCATGCGCCCAAATCCTGCGCCTGCGGTAGCAGAATGCGTTGATGGGAACGTCGAATGGAACCGATCGGCCGCAAACGCTGGGCCATAGCAGAAGGATACATTCCTTCCCAAAGCTCATTTTCCGATCGCGCTTTTATTTCCCACGAGACCGCATGCATCCTCAACGCCGGCGATCGTGAGGCGCATGTCGCGATCACTATATTCTTCGCCGATCGCGAGCCTGCGGGGCCCTACCACGTGACGGTCGGGGCGTGCCGCACGTTGCATTTGCGGTTCAACGATCTGAAAGAGCCCGCAGCAGTCCCGCGCGATACCGACTATTCGTCGGTTTTCGAATCAGACGTACCGATCATCGTGCAGCACACGCGTCTGGACAGCCGGCACGCCGAAGTGAGTTTGCTTTCGACGATTGCCTACGGCGACGCATAGAGACTTCGGCTCTTTCAATAACATTGCATCGATAATTTCCTACAAAACTGCATCGCGAAATTCCTTTGTCTTCAATGATGATCCCGCACCTTCGAGCAAATCATAAATGAATAGAAAAAATGGAACCTAAGGCGGCGCCAGTTCGTTGTTGGAGCGCGGAACCTGGAGGTAGATCCTGTGACAGTGATCGTCGTTTCCAACCGTGTCATGCGCGCAAAATCGGATGAGCCGGTTACCGGTGGATTGGCGGCAGCCCTGATCCCGATGGTCAAGGATTCCGGCGCGATCTGGGTCGGTTCGAGCGGCGAGACCGCTGACGAGGCAAACAGCCGGAATTCAATTGCCCGGATAGAGACGCTCGGCAGAGGCGCGCTCGCCACCGTGGACATGCCGGCAAAACACTACCGCGGCTATTATGAGGGTTTCGCCAATTCGGCGTTGTGGCCGGCGCTGCACTCGCGATCCGATCTCATTCACGTCACAACCGACGAATATGCGTCATACCGCGAAGTCAACGCGTTCATGGCCCGTGCGCTGTTGCGTTTCTCCGGACCGGACGCGGTGTTCTGGATTCAGGACTATCACTTCCTCCCGCTGGGCGCGGAGATGCGCCGATTGCATATCGGCGGCCCGATCGGCTTTTTTCTGCACACGCCCTGGGCCGACCGCCGCACGATGGCCGCGGTGCCTAATCATGCCGATCTCGTCAAGGCCATGCTCGCCTACGATCTTATCGGCTTCCAGACGGACGAGGATCGTCAGAACTTCGAGGACTATCTCCAGTACGAACTCGGCATCGGCGTCGTGGACGGAACGGTCGCATCGGCGCGTGGGATGACGCAGCTCGCCACATTCCCGATCGGCATCGATGTCGAGGAGTTCAGCGATCGAGCAAGCCGGGCTACCACGCGCACCGACGTGGCGCGGTTGCGGGCGAGCATGCAAGGCGCGAAGCTCGTTCTCGGCGTTGACCGCCTCGACTATTCGAAAGGCCTCGCCAACCGGGTGCGCGCGTTCGATCGCATGATCGAGATTGAGCCGCAACTCAAGCGCACGGTGTCGATGTTGCAGGTGGCCGTCCTCACCCGCGGCGCCATCCGCGCCTATCGTGATCTCAAGACCGAACTCGCCGCGTTGATCGGCGAAGTCAATGGCCGGCACGGCGAGGTCGACTGGACCCCGATCCGCTACCTCAACAAGAGCTTCTCGCAACTGACCCTTGCCGGCTTTTATCGAACGGCGCATGTCGGCCTGGTCACGCCGCTTCAAGACGGCATGAACCTCGTGGCCAAGGAATACGTTGCGGCGCAAAACCCGTTCGACCCGGGCGTGCTGGTGCTGTCGGAATTTGCCGGCGCTGCAAAGCAGCTTGACGCCGCACTCCTCGTCAATCCCCACGACATCGAGGCGATGGCGCATCAGATCGCGACGGCCCTCACCATGAGCCTCGACGAACGACGCGAGCGTTGGCACGCGATGATCGCGAAGCTCAAAGCGTCATCGGTGCAGAGCTGGTTCGCCGACTTTCTGCGCGCTCTGGAAGTTGCCCGCCGCGTCCCGTCGCTCCTCCCGGCCGTGCGGCCGGCGAAGGTGGTCGATCTTCCGAGCCGAAGCGCAAGGCAGCACTGATCGCGCGGCCGTCATCACGCCGCGACGCCTCCGGCGCCGCAAGCCCCGTCACCGGGCGCTGAGCATCTTCGGCTTGACCGCGTGAATTTTTTCCAGCCCCGCTTCGCGAGCCGCCTCCTGCAACGCGTGCCGTATCTCGTCGCGTTTCTCGTGGATAGAGGCAATCGCCAGCCCGGTCGCGACGCCCAATCCGACGAGTGCCGCTTCGGAAAGCTGCAGGCTGGCCTCGACGGTTTCCGGAACCGCGTCTGTTGCGCCGAGTGCATAGAGGTGGCGGGCATGATCGGCGTCGCGGGCGCGAGAAACGATAAGGACATCGGGCCGGATTTCGCGCACATGCGCGACCACCTGGTCTATCTGAGGCGCCGACTGGATGGTGATAATCACCCCGGCCGCATTGGCGAGCCCGCAGGATTCGAGGAAACCTGGATCGGACGCGTCGCCGTAATAGACATCGTGAGCGTCGCGGCGGTCGCGCGTGACGGTCGAAGCATCCGAAATCGGCGGCGACGTAGGGAATGCCATGTTCCCGCAACAACTCACACACGACCTTGCCGACGCGGCCGTAGCCAACGACGATGGTGTGGCCTTGTTCGGCGGTGGGACGAGCGCTCAGTTCGCTATCCACCGGCTTGGCCGGCTGCAGCCGCGCGGCGAGAAAGCGCCCGCTCATCGACAGCAGCGGCGTCGCCGCCATGGTGACCGAGGTGACCGCCAGCGTGAAGCTCGCAATCCGCGGCTCGACCAAACCGGCGGTCACCGCCATGCCGATGCTGACGAACGCGAACTCGCCGCCGGGGCCAAGCAACAGGCCGGTCTCGGTCGCGACGGGCCACGAGAGCCGAAACAGCTTGCCAAGCAAGATCAACACAAGCGACTTCACCACTATCAGGGCTGCGACGCCGCCGAACAGGAAGAGCGGCTCGCGCAGAAATTCGCGGAAGTCGATATTCATCCCGACTGTGAAGAAGAAGATGCCGAGCAAGATGCCTTTGAAGGGCGCGACGGTCGCTTCGATCGCCTTGCGGTATTCCGTCTCCGCCAGCAGCAATCCTGCAACGAAGGCGCCCAGAGCCATGGACAAGCCTGCCTGGTTCGCAATCACGCCGGCGGCGACGATCACGAACAGGACGGCCGCGATAAAAAGCTCGCTGGAGCGCGCGCTCGCAACCAGCCGGAACAACGGACGCAACAGGTAGCGCCCGAAAATAACGATGACGATGACGGCGGCCGCGGCCTGCAACAGAGCCGTGGCGAGGCTGCCGAGAATCGATCCGCCGCTCCGTGCCGCAAGGATCGAGATGAATAGCAGGATCGAAATAACGGCAAGGTCCTGCGCCAGCAGAACCGAGAAGCTCGCTCGCCCAACGCTGGTGGTGAGCCGCTCCTGACGGGAGAGAAGTTCCAGCACGATGGCGGTGGATGACAGCGAGAGGCTTGCCCCGAGAATGATTGCTTCTGAAGGATTTCTTCCGATGGCTATCGCGGCGCCGGCAATCAAAGCGCTGGTGAGCAGTACCTGCGAACCGCCGAGGCCTATCACCAGGCGGCGCATGGCCGACAGCCTGGGAAGTGACAGCTCAAGACCGATCAGGAACAAAAGAAATACGACGCCCAGCTCGGCAAAACCTGAGACGTTCTCCGCGTCCGTCACGGTGACCCAAAACAAGCCCGGAACTGTATTGCTAAGCGAACCGAGTCCGAGCGGGCCCAGGATCGCACCGGCGCCCAGATATCCGAGGACCGGATTCAGCCCCCACCGCAACACCAGTGGCACCACCACCCCTGCGGTCCCCAACACGACCAGGGCGTCGCTATAGGCGGCCATATGAGTGCTTCCGACCACTCGGTCCTCCGATTCCACGGGCAACTTGGCTGTTGTAGCCCGTTCGAACTTCTGGGCGAACTCAAACGCCAATGCCCGCGGGCACCTGATGTACGATCGAGCCGTTTATTGGCTCGAAATCGCGACGACCTGGCGACCCGAGGGAAACTCTGGCGCGATATCCTCGTTAGGCGATTCGCGGCTCTGCCGCCGACCGCTGTTGGTATCCCGGCGAGAATGAAATGAAGCTTTTTCAGTGCCAGAACTGCGGCCAGCCGCTGTATTTCGAGAATACGCGCTGCGAACGCTGCGGGCTGTCGCTCGGTTATTTGCCCGAACGGGAAACAATTACGGCGTTGAAACCGGACGAGAACGCAAGCACCGCCGACCAGACGCTGTGGCGAGCGCTCGCCGACACCAGTCTCTATCGGTACTGCGCCAATACCCCATACGGCGTGTGTAACTGGCTTGTACCGGCCGCGGCGCCCGACATCTATTGCGTGGCGTGCCGCCACAATCAGATGATTCCCGACCTGTCATTGCCGGAAAACCTCGATAAATGGCGGGCGCTAGAAGTGGCGAAGCACCGCTTATTCTACACGCTGTTTCAGTTTCGCCTGCCGGTCGAGACACCGGCCGAGAGTTCCTCCGGTCTCGCGTTCGAATTTTTGGCCGATGTCGTACCCACCGGTTCGTCGGTAATGACCGGCCACGCCGACGGCGTCATCACGATCAATCTGGCGGAAGCCGACGATGTGGAGCGCGAGCGTCGCCGTCATCAGATGGGCGAGCCCTATCGCACGCTGCTCGGTCATTTCCGCCACGAGACCGGTCACTATTATTGGGATCGCCTGGTTGCCGACACGCCGCATCTCGAAGAATTCCGCCGCATCTTCGGCGACGAGCGGCGGGACTATACGGCAGCGCTCCAGGACTATTATGCGCAGGGCGCTCCCGCCGATTGGTCTGAGCATTTTATCTCGGCGTATGCGAGTTCACATCCTTGGGAGGACTTCGCGGAGACCTGGGCGCACTATTTTCACATGATCGATACGCTCGAAACCGCGCACGTGGCCGGCCTGGCGGTCAATCCGAAACTGAAGCAAAGTCCTGGCGCGGTATTCGATTTCCATCCTCTCGATACCGACATGGCGCACCTGGTCGAGACGTGGCTGGCGCTTACATTCGCGGTCAATTCGCTCAATCGCAGCATGGGGCTGCACGATCTATATCCGTTCGTGCTCGGCCCGTTGGCCGTGGCTAAATTAACTTTCGTTCAGAAACTGATCCGGACAGTCTCTCCGCGCAATACTGCCGCTCAGAGCGACCGGGAGCCGCGCGCCAAACGGAGCATGCTGCGCCGCCTGCGCCCCGCGATGACATGACGGGCCGTAAGGCCGCGCGGCCGCTTATCAATTTTAATGCAGCCGTTTCGCCGCGCTTCCAGTTCACACCGAAATTGCAGGCGTCACGGCGCCTCAAACACGTTCAGCCATAACGCCGCCTCACTTAGATAGTCTCGCTACCCCTGCGGGCTCGCGCGTCAAGCCGTTTCAGCGCCGGTTTATGAACAAAAACGTCTTGAATTTTAACAAGTTGCACCCTGTAATGCGGCCCGCATGGGGGATCGAAGTTCCGCAATGACCCAATCCGCTACAGGCGGGCTGTCCGCCAGCACGATCTCCTGGATCACGGCGACGGCCATCGTCGTCGCCGACACGATCGGCGTTGGCGTTTTCACCAGCCTCGGGTTTCAGGTCGCTGACATAACGTCCGGTTTCTCGCTGTTGCTGCTGTGGGTCGTTGGCGGAATCGTGGCGATCTGCGGGGCGATTTGCTATGCCGAGCTTGCCGCGATGCTTCCGCGATCAAGCGGGGAGTACAACTTTCTGCGGCGCATCTATCATCCGGCGTTTGGTTTCGTGGCCGGTTGGCTGTCGGCAACCGTCGGGTTTGCCGCGCCGACGGCGCTCGCAGGTATGGCGTTCGGCTCGTATCTTACGGCCAGCCTGCCAAACTTGCCGCCACCGCCGCAGTTGCTCGGCTATATCGGCGGCTGGCCGACAGCGTTCGGACTTGGCGCGATCTGGCTCGCCGCGCTCGTGCATTTGTCCGGCCTGCGGCTCGGTGGCGCCTATCACAACGCCTGGACCGCATTGAAGCTGATCCTCATTGTGGCGTTCATCGTTGCCGGGCTTGCGCTCGGTGACACGCAACAGATTTCCTTTGCACCCAGCGCCGCCGACCTCGTCCATATCGGCGGCGCGCCGTTCGCCATCAGCCTGGTGTTCGTCATGTATTCCTATTCGGGCTGGAACGCCGCGATCTATATCGGCGGCGAAGTAAAAGACCCGAACCGCAACGTCCCGCGCGCGCTGTTCCTGGGCACCGCGATCGTGATCGTTCTCTACGTCGCGCTCAACGCCGTGTTCCTGATGACCACGCCGATGAAGGAGATGGCAGGCCAGCTCGATGTCGCCATTATCGCCGGCAAGCACATCTTCGGCAGTTTCGGCGGCCGACTTGTCGGAGCGCTGATCTGCATTGGACTTGTGTCGTCGATCAGCGCCATGACCTGGATCGGCCCGCGCGTCGCCATGACCATGGGCGAGGACTTGTCGCTGCTGCAGGTGTTCTCACGACGATCGAAGCGGGGCGTGCCCGCAATCGCAATCATCTTCCAGCTGGCGATATCGAGCCTTCTGCTGCTGACGCAGAGTTTCGAAAAGGTGCTGGATTTCATCCAGTTCAGCCTCACTTTTTGCTCGTTTTTCGCCGTTCTGGGCCTTATCAAGATGCGGATCACCCACCCCAATCTGGCGCGTCCGTACCGCGCGTGGGGTTACCCGGTCACGCCGCTTATTTTTCTAAGTGTAACGTTGTTCATGATGTACTATCTCGTCGTCAACCGGCCGCTACAATCCCTCGCTGGCGTTGCAATGATGAGTGCCGGGCTCCTTGTCTATTACCTCTCCCGCCAGCTATCGAATGTCGTAACCTCGGACGCTTCGCAAACGGTGGCCTGAAAAAGATGTCTATAACCATGCCTAAAATGATGGTGGCGGTCCTTTTGACGGCCGCGTTGGCGCTCAGCACCTCGCCTGCGCGAAGTGTCGAGCCGGCATCGCCCGACGATACCGCGCGATTCCTGGCCGGCTTGCCGCCATCGCCCGGTTCTCCGCTCGAGCCGCTTACCAAAGATCCGGCATGGCAGCAGCACGCCCGCAATCTCGATGCGATATTCGCGCGCGAGGACAGCACCACGCTTTCGAAGGTCCGGGCGTTCTCCAAGGAGCATTTGGCCGAAAAGCACGACACCATGCTTTACATGTTCAGCGGCCCGGATTTTCTCTATGCGACTTCATTCTTTCCCACCGCTTCGACTTACGTTTTGGCCGGCCTGGAGCCTGCAGGCCAAATTCCGCAACTGACCAGTCTCAGCCGTCAGGCGGTCAACGGCACTCTGCAAAATCTCGAGGCTTCGATGGGGACGCTGCTCAGCTACAGCTTCTTCATCACACTGAAAATGCAAACCCAATTGCGCGCCGGACCGGTTTACGGGACGCTCCCCGTCCTTCTTGTGTTCATGGCGCGAACCGGCAAGACCGTGCACGAAATCAGCTTGGTAAGCCTGGACGAGCACGGCGAGTTCCAGACGCCGGAAGAACCCGCAGCCGCGGGCACCAACACCAAGAAACCGGCTAAGGCGGCCGCCCGCAGTGCGGCGCCGGGCGCGAAGATCGTCTTTTCGGACGGTAACGGTCCAAAGCAGACCCTCTACTATTTCAGCACCAACCTTTCCAACGGCTCCTTCGAGCGAGGCGGCTTCTCGGCCTTCCTGGCAAAGCTCGGTCCGGCTGACAGCTTTATCAAGAGCGCGTCCTACCTCCTCCATGGCGGCGCATTCAGCAATGTGCGTAACTTCCTGCTCGATCACAGCGCCACGATCATCGAAGACGACAGCGGTATTCCGCTCCTGTATTTCGATCAGAAAAAATGGCGCGTCCAGCCGTTCGGACGCTATGTCGGCCCTCTGCCGATCTTCAGATATGGCTATCAATCCGGGATGGCGGAGCTGTTCCGCAAAGCTGCCCCCCTCGACTTCAAGCTCGGCTACCGATTCCGGAGAAATGAGTCGAACCTTCTGCTCGCCCAGAAGAGCGCGGCGACGACCAGCGACCAAGAATTAACCCCGCATTTACCACCCGACCAATACCCTGCCGGGACTGCCGCTCGATCGCAGAAAAAGCCGCGAAAGCGCGTGGAAAGCGATTCGACCGGGTCCGTTGGCTGCCGCGTGGCAGGGATCTTCCCGTTTTGTTCGAATTCCCCGCCCAAACCCGGCCGCTAGTGCGTCAAAATGGGGACATAGTCGTCCCCGACACTCGGCGCGTCGGGTGGGGAAAAAGTGTCAGACACGGTCCGCGGACCAACGCTGCGAGCGTTTCGCAGGCCGGATACGAGTCCGGCTAGGCTGTGCGCACGCGCCATGTCGCCGTCGAACCGGCGGTGCGGCGGCGGCTTGAGCACGCAGGCCAACGCCTTGCTCCGCCACGCGGCCATGTTGAAACCCTGCGCGGCCATGTCGAAAGCCTGCGTGGCCACGTCGAAAGCCTGCGCGGCCATATCGAGAGTCCACGCAGCCATTTCGAAACCCCGCGCAGCCATTTCGAAACCCAGCGCTCTCGATCTCAGCCCAGCAGGAAGCCCGTTCGGCGTTTAAGCGAATTAAGAGACGGGCTGGAGCGCCGGCTTCTCCACATCTCCGCGATCCTGTTCTTCGTTGGCTCGGTCGGCTGGTGCTGGCTGGTTTTCAGCGAATTCCGGACGCCGATTTTGGTCTCTCCTGCGGAGGCGACCTATTCGCCAGCGGGGGTGAGCAAGGCCGATTCGGAAATTGGCAAATCCGACCCGTTCAACAGCTCGACCTATGCGCGGGCGAACGATCCGCACGCGACGGGCTCATTGGGCGCAAATCTTGGCGGCGCAAGTCTTGGCGGCGAGAGCCCTGCGAGCATCGTCGCCCACGAGTGGAGCCGCTTGCAAACGCGCGTCACCGAACGCGTCCGCGCGCCGGCAAAGCAGGCTCAGGCTTCCGCGAAGCAGGCCCAACCTCAACCGTCAGCAAAGCAGGCTCAGGCCCAGCCTCAACCGTCAGCAAAGCAGGCTCAGGCCCAACCTCAACCGTTAGCAAAGCAGCCTCAGGCCCAAGCTCAGGTTCAAGCGCAAGCGCAGGCCCAACAGGCGGCTTACGAGCCAAAGCCGAGCCTCAAGCCGCCGGTTCGCCTTGCGTCGCTCGAAGACGCGCCGCCCCCTGCGGAAGAAATTCCGTCACGCATGCCGTCAAACGTTGGCGCGGTAACGTCGCTTGTGAATTTTGAGACGGCGCCGTTCCCCTATCACGGAACGGTGCCGGGGAGCGACCGGCCGTTTCTGAACGCGGGCGACGCAAACCACCGCGGCCACGTCAATTTCCGCGGCCACGTTCTCTGGGAGTCTCAGACCTTCAATGACGACCGGGTGCTCCTGCACATCCCGGCCGGCTTCGATCCTTCACGGCCCGCGGTCATGGTGGTGTTCTTCCACGGTCATGGCGCCAATCTCTCCACCGACGTACGCGATCGGCAGTTGGTACCGGCGCAGATCACCGCGGCCGGAGCGAATGCGGTATTGGTGGCGCCGCAATTCGCGGTCGATGCCGCCGATTCGAGCGCCGGCAAGTTCTGGGAACCGAATGGCTTTAAGCGCTTCCTCGATGAGGCAGCGGTCAAGCTGGCGCGACAATACGGCGATCCGCGCGCCGCCTTTACCTTCGCCAGGATGCCGATTGTCATCGTCTCTTACAGCGGGGGCTTCGGGCCGACCTTGGCGGTCCTCGACCACGGCGGCGTCAGGTCGCGTGTGCGCGGGCTAGTTCTTCTCAACTCGCTGTATGCCGGCATCGATAAGTTCGCCGACTGGATCGCCCAGAACAGATCGACATTCTTTGTAAGCTCGTACACGCCGCACACCGCTCACCACAATGCCGATCTTGAGCGCCTGCTGCGCGAACGGTCGGTCCCTTACAGCGCGGAACTGCGGCGCGACCACCTCCAGGGTATGGTGACATTCCTGCCCGCCGGCGATGTGTCGCACCGAAACTTTGTAACGCACGCGTGGTCGGACAATCCGATCAAAGATATTCTCGTGCGGATGGACGACATCGATTCAAAGAACGGCACCGCGACGGCGTCGATTCCCGCCGGCGCCGCATCCTCAATCCGCAACTAACGCGCTTTCCCGCTTCCTTCAAAACGGCCGTCCTTGCAAGTGCGGCGGGCGACGAATATCACTGATATTCAGACGAGCTTGCTGCAGACTAAAGGAGCGCGGCGCGGTCTCGGCAGCGATCGCTCGCGGCGGGACGCTCGACGGGGGAGCTGACGCGTGAATACATCCAAAGGACCTTTCGCCCCGCCGCGGAAATTGGAGCAGGATCTCGCCCGCGCCTTGACCTTTTGGGAAGGGCTCAAGCGCCGCGGCGCCGAAATTCCCTTTTGGGATGACGTCAATTTATCGGCGCTGCCCGAGCTTTCGGACAGGCTGGCGATGATCGATGCCTCCGACAAACCGGTGCGATTCCGTTTCGGCTTCGGGGTTGTCGGCAAAGAGATAAAGCAGGAATACGGCGCCGATCCAGCGGGCAAATTCCTCGATGAAATCGAGCCGCGGCATCCGCTGCAATTCCTGATTTCTCAATGCAGCGCCACGGTCGAAGGGCGCGCACTCACCCATTACCAGCACTCCGATGCAGACAGCGGCGGCTCGCGCGCGAAGCAGGGATATTCGCGTCTGGTACTGCCGCTGTGGGGAGACGGCCGCATCGGAATGCTGCTGGTGGCGTTCGCATGGGAATAGGCACGCAAGGCGGCGCCGGGCATCGCTGAGCGCGTTGAGCGACGCTCGCCAAGGCGAGATCGAGTATGGCGGACATTGTCACGCTCACAATCAATCCGTCGATCGATCTTTCCGTTTCGGTGGAGCGCATTGAGCCTTTTCACAAGCTTCGCTGCGCCGACGGCCGCCGCGATCCAGGCGGCGGCGGCATCAATGCCGCGCGGGTGATGAAGCGGCTCGGCGCCGATGTTACCGCCTTGTATCCAACCGGCGGAGTGCTCGGACAATTACTGCGCCGCCTGGTCGATCAGGAAGGCATCCCGGGATTGACCATTCCGATCTCCGAGGAAACGCGCGAGGACCTCACGGTCATCGAACACGCCACCAGCTTTCAGTACCGTTTCATTCTTCCGGGGCCGCATCTCACCGAGAAGGAATGGAACACTTGCCTCGCAATGGCGAGCGAACTCGACCGGCGCACGCGCTTCGTCGTCGGCAGTGGCAGCTTGCCGCCGGGCGTTCCCGACGATTTCTACGGCCGCCTCGCCCGGATAACAAAGCGGGCGGAACGAAAATTCGTCGTCGACACTTCAGGGCCGCCGTTGCATGCCGCCTTGGAGGCCGGCGTCTATCTCGTCAAGCCGAGTCTGAACGAGTTCAAATTGCTGATGGGCGAGCCGCTCGACACACAAGCCGATCGGATCAGAGCCTGCCGCTCCCTTATCGACAGCGGCCGCGTCGAAATCGTCGCACTCTCTCTCGGAGAGAACGGCGCACTGTTGGTCACTCGCGATCAGGTTCTCCATGCGCCGGCACTTGCGATCAAGCCGATAAGTGTTGTGGGCGCTGGCGACAGCTTCCTGGGAGCGATGGTCTGGAGTCTGGCCTCCGGCCACGGGATAGAAACGGCCTTTCGCTACGGCGTGGCTGCCGGATCGGCGGCGCTGCTCATGCCGGGAACTGAACTATGCCGGCGGGAAGATGTCGAACGTCTCATCGATGATGTGAAGGTTCAGCATATTTGAACCGCCGGACGTCCTGCCCGAGAACGCCCCCTTTTTTGCCGCGCGTCTACTGATTGTCATCCAGCAATGCCGCGGCTCCGAGCAGCGCCGGCAGCGGCCGCACGATGAGATAGGTCGGAATCGCCGCCAAGTAGGATTGCATGCGTCCCTTCGCTTCGAACCGCGAACGAAATTCGGACTGCGAAAAGAACGATGCTATCCGCGGTACGATGCCGCCGGCGATATAGATGCCGCCGCGCGCACCCAGCGTCAAAGCGAAATTGCCGGCGACCGTGCCGAGCATGGCGCAAAACAACGCCGTCGCTTCGCGCGTGCGCGGATCCTTACTCCAGATCAAGGGGCTGGTGATCTGGTCGGCCGTGTAGGATGCCGCCGGCGTGCCGGTCAGTTCGCACCAGGTATTGTACAAATTGATCAGGCCGGCACCGGACAGCACGCGCTCGGCCGAAACATGATCGTACCGCTTGCGCATGAGATCCAGGATTGCGCTCTCCTGGGCGCTGGCCGGCGTCATGGTGACGTGACCGCCCTCGCTGGCAACAGTAATTGCCCTGTTGGCCGAGAAAACCAGGGCGCTCACTCCAAGCCCGGTGCCAGGACCGATGACGCCCACTGGAGCCCCCCTCATCGGCTCGCCACCGCCAATCTGAACGCGATCCGTCTCCTGAAAGTGAGGCACGGCGGCTGCGTTGGCGGCAAAGTCGTTGATCACGCGGAGCCGCTTGAGACCGAATTGCTGGCGTACCGCCTCGACCGAGAAGGTCCAAGGATGGTTGGTCAACGTCACCTCGTCGCCCGTCACCGGCGAGGCAACCGCCAGCACGGCCTGCGCCGGCCGCACCGATGGTGATTCGGCGGTCAGATACGCGTCGATCGCCTCGGAGAGAGAACCATAGTCGGTCAACGCGTATACGCGCGCTGTCGTCGTCCCGCCGCCGGGTTGAACCAATGCGAATCGGGCGTTTGTCGCGCCGATATCGCCGATCAGGCCGACGCCGCTATCCTGCATGGTGGTGAAAGTATCCGCCACAACGCGGTGCGGACCCCCTGAACTCATGGCGGCGCGCGTCATCAGCCATTGCACGTCATGGGCGGTCTTGCGCCCATTGGTTTTCGGCGTCCGCGACGTGCCGTTTGACCGCGAAAAGACTGTCAGGGCTCACGGAGATTGAGTCAATCCCGCATCGCACCAGGAACTCGGCGAATTCCGGATGGTCGCTCGGCGCCTGTCCGCACAATCCCACTTTGGCTCCAGCCTGATGGGCTTCGCGAATGACGCTCTCAATCATCCATTTACCGCATCGTCCTGCTCGTCAAACAAAGCGGCCAAATCCTCGGAGTCGCGGTCGACGCCGAGCGTCAACTGCGTGAGGTCGTTGCTGCCGATCGAGAAACCATCGAACCGCTCGGCAAATGCCTTCGCCAGAATGACGTTCGAGGGTATCTCGCACATCACATAGACTTGCAGGCCATTGTCGCCGCGTTTGAGCCCGTTCTCCGCCATAACCGAAAGCACCTGATCCGCTTCCTTGGTGGAACGGCAGAACGGGATCATCACGACGACGTTGCGAAATCCCAGCACTTCGCGAAGGCGGCGAATGGCCCGGCATTCGAGCGCAAAGCCGTCGCGGTAGCGCGGCGAGTAGTAGCGCGATGCGCCGCGAAAGCCGAGCATCGGATTTTCTTCTTTCGGTTCGAACGCGGAGCCGCCAATGAGATTGGCGTATTCGTTGGTCTTAAAGTCGCTCATCCGCACGATGACCGGCTTTGGATGGTAGGCGGCGGCAATTCGCGCCAGCCCGCGGGACAGGCGGTCGACAAAGTACTCGGTCTTGTCTTCGTAGCCTTCAGTGAGATCGTGGATCGTGCGCTTGGCATTCTCGTCGGCCAGCGCATTGAAGCGCACCAACGCCATGGGATGGATTTTGACGTGGTTGCTGACGACGAATTCCATCCGGGCGAGGCCAACCCCATCAGCCGGAAGGCGCCACCACCGGAACGCCGCGGCGGGATTGGCAAGGTTCAGCATCACCTGGGTGCGCGTTTTCGCGATGGCACCCAAGTCGAGCTCTTCGGTTTCATAGTCGGCAACGCCTTCGTAAACGAATCCCTGTTCGCCCTCGGCGCACGACACCGTCACATCCTGCTCGTCATGCAGCAGTTGCGTTGCATTGCCGGTTCCGACAATCGCAGGCAGCCCCAGCTCACGGCTGACGATTGCGGCATGCGACGTGCGGCCGCCGTGATCGGTCACAATCGCTGCGGCCCGCCGCATGATGGGCACCCAGTCCGGGTCGGTGGTGCGCGTCACTAGGACGGCGCCGTCGACGAACCGGTCGATGTCGCTCGGACTGTCGATCAGGCAGACTTGCCCGGTGGCGACCGCTTCGCCAATGCTTAACCCCGTCGCCAACGTGCGGCCTTTGGACTTGACCCGATACGATTTGAGCGCGCCAGCTTGCCGGCGGGACTGCACCGTTTCCGGCCGGGCTTGCACGACGAACAACTCACCGCTCTCGCCGTCCCTTGCCCATTCCATGTCCATCGGACAGCCGTAGTGCCTCTCGATCACGCAGGCCCACCGCGCGAGCGTCAGGATTTCGCCGTCTGTAAGCACGAAGGCGCTTCGCTCCAGCCGCGAGGTCGGCGCGTTGCGCGTCGGGCGCTCGCCCGTGGTGGCATAGATCATTTTCTGCGCCTTCGCGCCGACCGTCTTCTCGATGATCGGGATCAGCGAAGGCTCTGACAACAGCGGCTTGTAGATCTGGTATTCGTCGGGATCGACGGCGCCTTGCACTACGTTTTCGCCGAGCCCCCAGGCAGCATTGATGACGACGACCTTGTCGAAGCCGGTCTCGGTGTCGATCGAAAACATGACGCCCGCGCCGCCGAGATCGGACCTCACCATCATCTGAACGCCGATCGAAAGAGCGATCTTGAGATGATCGAAACCCTTGGCTTGCCGGTAGGCGATGGCCCGATCGGTGAAGAGCGAGGCAAAGCAGCGCCGGCAAGCGTCGAGGAGCGCGTCCGTGCCGCGAATATTGAGGAAGGATTCCTGCTGACCGGCGAAGCTTGCGTCGGGCAAATCCTCCGCGGTAGCGCTCGAGCGGACCGCCACATCGGCGTTGTTCTTGCCGGAACGCCGGCAGAGCTCCTGGTACGATGATGAGATCGAGTCGGCGAGGTCCGGCGGCCAAGCGCCGCGCAGAAAAGCGCGGCGGATCGCGGAACCCGTTTCGGCAAGCGAAGCCTTGCCGCTATCAAGCTCGCCGAGCAGACGGCTGGTCGCCTCCCGCAGGTCGTTGAACTCGACAAACTGCCAGTAAGCATCCGCGGTGGTGGCAAACCCGGCCGGGACCTTTACGCCCCGGCTGGCCAGATGACACACCATCTCCCCCAGCGAGGCGTTTTTGCCACCGACAAGCGGCACGTCGCCGCGGCCCAATTGCTCGAACCAAACAACGAGAAGCGCAGGCGCGGCCTTTCGGCTGGTCTCTCCGGGTTGCCGCTCAAGCATTGTCCGGGTCCCCGGTCGACGTACCAATTGCCAGCGCTTTTTGCCGAATGCGCCGGACACCGATATCTCATAGCCCGGCCCGCCCGGCGGGGCATTGAGAAAAATCAACGATTCTGCGCGGCCAGCACCACGTGAGGCCGGGTCAGGAACTGTGTCACGGACATGTCACAAGCCCGCACCCGCCGGCCGGTTCGGCAAAGACGAGGCTGCTCCGAAGAAACGCTTGATTGATATCAACCGGAGCCTATGAAATCGGCGCTAGCTACTATCGTCAATGTTCAGGTTTTAGGTCTCCATGATGGCCGACGGCTCGCTGCGCCCCACTTTGCGTCCTGGATTCGTATGGGGCGTTTCAACCTCGAGCTATCAAATCGAGGGGGCGGCCAACGAGGACGGGCGCGGACCGAGCATCTGGGACACGTATTGCCGCCAGGCCGGGCACATCGCAAACGGCGATACCGGGGATGTAGCCTGCGATCACTACCATCGCTATCTCGAGGACGTCCGCTTGATGCGCGAACTCGGCATCAAAGCGTATCGCTTTTCCGTATCGTGGCCGCGGGTCATACCCACGGGCCGCGGGGCCGTGAACGAAGCGGGACTTTCGTTCTACGATCGTCTGATCGAAGCGCTTGTCGCGGCACAGATCGAGCCGTGGCTCTGCCTTTATCATTGGGATCTGCCGCAAGCGCTGGAGGACCTCGGCGGTTGGACGAACCGCGACTGCGCGCAATGGTTCGCAGACTATGCGGCGCTGATCGGCGGTCGCTTCGGCGACCGTGTGAAACGCTACGCCACGTTCAACGAACCGTCGGTGTTCACGCTGTTTGGATACTGCATGGGCGGAATGGCGCCGGGAATTTCAGACCGGACAAGCTTGCTGCAAGCCATTCATCACGTGAATCTCGCGCATGGCGCAGCGGTAGACCGGCTGCGCTCAACGGTCCCGGGCGCCTCCATCGGAGCTATCCACAATTGCCAACCTTGCCGGCCGGCGGGGCCGGATCCAGAGGATCGGCTTGCCGCGCAAACTTTCGATGCTTATTGGAATGGCGTATTCCCCGATCCCCAATTGCTCGGGCGTTACCCCGCTTCGGTCGCCGAAGCGATGGCGCCGCATATGCTGCCAGACGACCTCTCACGCATCTGTCGCCCGGTAGATTGGTTCGGACTCAACCACTACGCACCGCATTACGTAAAAGCGACTGGAGGCAACCCGCTGGGAGTTGGCTTCGGTAGCGCGCCGGCCAACGTACGTCGCTCCGTTATGGGCTGGCCGGTCGAGCCGGACGCATTTCGGGAAACTCTCATGGGCCTTGATGATCGATATGGCTTGCCAATTTACGTCCTCGAGAATGGCACCGCATCCCATGATCAGATCGACGCTAATGGCGCCGTTTTAGACCAGCCGCGAATTGACTATCTGGACGCCTACACGTCGGCCATGTTCGAGGCCATCGAAGCGGGCGCCGACATCCGCGGTTATTTCGTTTGGTCGCTCCTCGACAATTTCGAATGGGGCTCGGGATATAGTGAGCGCTTCGGCCTCGTTTACGTCGACTACCCCACACAGCGAAGGATACCGAAAGCATCGTTTCGCTGGTTTGCGCGGCTCATCAAGTCGGCGTCGGCAAGCCCGCAAATAGCTTTCGAACAGTCTCACGCCTCCAATCGCAGCGCGCGGAAAGACGATGGATAAGGGAAACAAATCGGGCCAAGGCCGCCTCGCCCGTTTCTGGTCGAGCGCTTCGGGATTTTGGCGCGGCAAATCCGCCGTCGTGAGCTGGCCTCTGACGATCGGCCTTTTGCTCATCGGGGTCTCGCAGCTCACCGTTCAGTATCGTTTGAACTACTGGAATCGTGATTTCTTCAACGCGCTGGCGCGGCGCGACAGCAATGGTCTGTGGGACCAAGTAGTTATCTTTATACCGCTGGCATGTCTGAGCGTCGGGCTGACGGTCACTTCAGTGTGGGCTCGCATGACAACGCAGCGTAAATGGCGCGAGTGGCTGACGACGAATATTTTGGATAGCTGGTTGTCGCGGGACCGCTATCGGCGTCTTGCATCCGTGAGCGGCGAATACCAGAACGCCGAATACCGAATCTCCTTCGACGCCCGTCTGGCCACGGACGCGCCGGTCGATTTGACGCTCGGATTCATCACCTCGGCGTTGACCGCCCTCATATTCACCGGCGTACTGTGGAATGTCGGCGGCAGCTTGACGCTCATGATCGGTCAGATTGAGATGACGATTCCAGGCTATCTGGTCGTCGGCGTCGGAATTTATGCCCTCACCTTCACGGGCGCGATGATGGCGATCGGCCGCAATCTGCCTGCCGTCGTTCAGACGCAAAGCCAGGCCGAAGCGGAGTTGCTGGCGGCGGCCAATCAAATCCGTGAGTCGGGCACCCGGGCGGAAGCTGCTCCCGGCGACATCGAGAAGCTCCAGGTGATGCGCGATGCCCTCCGTCAGGTCCTGCTTCGCTGGCGTCAGTTGCTATGGCAACTCATGGGAACTACGCTGGTCTCCCAGACGGACCTGCTGTTCGCGCCGGTGTTCGCGTGGGTTCTCTGCGCCCCGAAATACCTCGCCGGCACGATGACGCTCGGGGAACTCACGCAGGCATCGGCGGCATTCGTCACCGTGCAGGTCGCGTTCAACTGGCTGGTCGACAACTATCAACGGCTGTCGGACTGGCGATCCGCGGCCAATCGTGTCGCCGCGCTGCTGCAGGCATTCGATGAGCTGGCAATGTCGGATATGAAAAACGAGGTTGGTTCCGCGCTTCCCGGCGTCCACGGCTCGCCGTAGCCGGAGGAGATAAGCGCTTGCATCGATCTCTAATTGGGAGCGTCAAATGATCGTTGGAGATTTCATGACGCCTCGGGTCGTAACCGTCGCACCCGACGCCTCAATTCTTGAAGCCGCCAAGCTGATGCTGGAGCACAAGATCAGCGGCCTGCCCGTGGTCGATCGGGACGGTCACGTTGTCGGCATCGTCAGCGAACACGATCTCCTGCGACAGCGCCGGAATGGCGACGGAACGGAAGGACCACATTGGCTGCAATTGATGATCGAAAAAGACGGGCTGCCGGCGAAAAAACCCGAATTTCATGAGCGAAAGGTCAAGGAGGTTATGACGCAAAATGTCTCAAGCGTCGCCGCCTCTTCGTCGCTCGGCGAGGCGTGCCGCCTGCTCGATGACCTGGGCGTCAAGCGATTGCCCGTGGTCCAGGATGGCAAACTCGTCGGCGTCATTGCCCGCGCTGACCTCGTGCGCGCGCTCGCGCAGGGCATCGAAAGCGCCACCGCGCCGACGGCGCCGGACGTGAGCGTCGACGAGCGGCTGTGCGAACTGGAGCGGCAGATTTGGCGGAGCCGCGCACGCGTCTTCAGGCCGTTCTGAGAAGTGTAGCGGTATTTTCCCTGGCGGTTTGATTTGGTAGCGGAGGAGGGACTCGAACCCCCGACACACGGATTATGATTCCGTTGCTCTAACCAGCTGAGCTACTCCGCCAAACCGTCAGAATTCGAGCCGGCCGGGGCGAGATTTAGGGTAGTTCACGGTCGTTTCCAAGGGCAAAATCCGGCGCGCAATAGCCCCACGGAAAGTTGAGTTTTCCGCACCTTCTCGGTTCCTAGCGCGCAGAATCCGCTGCCGCCGCGAAAGGCGGGGTCTCCAATCGGTCCAGCCGGGCAAAACGGATGAGCGAGAAATGCCCGAGCGGCGGCATTGGGCGGCGCTCTACAACGCGCACACCGCCGTGCTGCGCAACCCACTGCGCCAGACGCTCCCAGCGAAACTCCGGCCGCCAGCCGAACCGGCGCGCCAGCGGAGCGAACCACTGCTCGAAGGTTTCGCGCAGGCCGGTTTCGGCACCGAGGTGGTTCACCAGAATGATTTCGCCGCCCGGCTTGAGGATGCGGACGAATTCGTCGAGCGTCGCTTCGGGGTCCGGCACCGCGGTGATGACGTATTGCGCGACGACCACATCGAAGACGCCATCCTGGAAACCGAGATGCTGCGCATCCATGACCGCGAGGCCGTCGACATTGGTCAAGCGATGCTCGGCCACGCGCGCCTTGGCCTTGAGCAGCATCGGCGCGGAAAGGTCGACGCCGGTGATGCGATTGGTCCACGAATAATCGGGAAGCGACATGCCGGTCCCGACCCCGACTTCCAGAATGTGGCCGCCGATGCGCTCAGCCGCCGCGATCGAGGCCTTGCGGCCGCGTTCGAACACGGCGCCAAATACAAGATCGTAGATCGGCGCCCAGCGCGCATAGGCCCTTGCGACCGCGTCCTTGTCGAGTTCCGTCGCCATCGCGTCCTGCCGTCGCGGCCGCGCACCCGCGCGGCCGGCGCTTTTAATGCGCCACGGCCAGGTCGGCCGGAAGCACCTGCTTTGCCGTCGAAGCCGGCATCGTGCTGGCGATGATACCACCGCCCAGCACGCGTGCCTGGCCCTCGGCCGCGTCGTAGAAAGCGCAGCCCTGGCCGGGCGACACGCCGTCCTCGCTGCCGATCAGCTCGACGTCAAGGCTGCCGTCGGCGCCGCCGCGCAGCCAAGCGCGCTGCGGCGGCCGCGTCGAGCGCACCTTCACGTAAATCTCGGCACGACTGGCCAGCGTCTCCTCGACCGTGCCGTCGCCAAGCCAGTTCACCTCACGCAACCGGATGCGGCTGGTGCGCAACGCCTCGCGCGGGCCGACGACGACACGCCGCGAATGAGCGTCCAGGCGAACAACGTAAAGCGGCGCCCCGGTCGCGACGCCGAGCCCGCGCCGTTGACCGACCGTGAAATGGATGATGCCCTCGTGACTGCCGAGCACATGACCGTCGAGGTCGACGATTTCACCCGGGGTGGCGGCGCCCGGCCGCAGGCGCTCGATCACATCGGCATAGTGACCGCTCGGCACAAAGCAGATGTCCTGACTGTCCTGTTTGTCGGCGACGGTGAGACCGTAACGCCGCGCCAACTCGCGCGTTTCCGCCTTGGTCCGATCGCCGAGCGGAAAACGCAGGAAATCGAGCTGCGCCTGCGTGGTGGAAAACAGAAAATAGCTCTGGTCGCGTTCGACTTCGCGCGCGCGGTATAGCGCACGCCCGCCGCCCGGCAGCGCGCGGGAGGCCACGTAGTGGCCGGTCGCCAAAACCTTGGCGCCGAGTTCGCCGGCGGTGTTGAGAAGATCGCGGAACTTGATCGACTGGTTGCATTCCAGACAAGGCACCGGGGTCTCGCCGGCCACGTAGCTCTCCGCGAAGCGATCAATCACCGCTTCCTTGAACCGGCTCTCGTAGTCCAGCACGTAGTGCGGAATGCCAATGCGTTCGGCGACCATGCGGGCGTCGTGAATATCCCGGCCGGCGCAGCAAGCCCCCTTGCGGTGGGTGGCCGCACCGTGGTCGTAGAGCTGGAGCGTGATACCGACCACATCGTAGCCGGCGTCGGCCAACAGCGCCGCCGTGACCGACGAGTCGACCCCGCCCGACATGGCAACGACAACGCGCGTGTCGGACGGCTTTCCGTCCAAATCGAGGCTATTAGTCATGGCAGTTACTATAAGCTTCGGCCGCCTTCTGCGCCACGGTTGCGGCCGACTGACGGGAACCGCCTTTTCCGGCCGGGCGGCAAAAGTTGCCTGGTGAGCGCAGAGACTGCCGCGCCCAGCCTCTCGTCGGAATTTTGTAACGTATTGAAATCAATATAAATTTCCAGTTTCACGGCACTGGCCCGCAGGTTGCAAGTCGGATCCCGCGTCCTCTCGTCTTAAAGGGATTCAGCCGTGTCGAGTATTGCGTCAGAGGTGAGTGCCACTCTCGCGTCCCAAGCTTCCCAGCGGTCCCAGGCGTCCGCGATCGTGCAGGGGACCGACACGCAGTCGTTTGCCGATATTCTCGACGCCAGTACGGCCGCGCCGAACTTCGGCGCGCAATCGCCGCCGACGCCGACACCACCGCAAGCCCCAGCGGCGCCTAGCGGTCCTTCCGCCCCTCTCCCACCTCTTCATCAGCGGCCGATGCCGGCGGTAACGCAAACGCCAACTCCGGCGGCGCAAATGGCGGCAACGGCTCCCAGCAGCCGGCTGGCAGCAGCAACCCGATCTCGGCCACCAACGGCGATACCAGTGCCTCGACCGCAACGAACGGAGGGAATGCCCCTCCGCCTGCCACTCAATCCGGCGGCGCTGGCGCGAAAACCGCGACCGGGAATGCGAATGCGCCACGCGATCGGAATCCCATCCTCCAAGACAAGAATCTGAGCAATTCGGCCCCGAATACATCGAGCAACAGAGCCACGCCGGCACCCGACAACAATGTCGCGAGCGCACCCAGCAACACGGCCGCGAGTACGCCAGCCGGCACCACTCCAGCGGCCGGGTCCACCGCGAACACGCCGAGCGACCCAAACGATCCGAATTCACAGCCGAATGCCACCGCGTTAGCTGCGGCTGCAAACGCAATCGCGGCGAGCACTCCAGGCGCCTCCGCGCCGGCCTCGCCCCCGAAAACCTCTCCCGGCAAGAACGACAGCAACAGCAACGACGCTACCGCGGCAGATACTGGCGCGAGTTCAGTGGCCAATCCGGCCCAACCTGTCGCGGCCGTGCTCATCCTTAGTGCGCCGCCGCCCCCGCCGACACCCGCGAATTCGGCAGCCGCCGCCGCGTCATCGGCGGCAATCGGCGACGTGACTAAGGAACGCACGAAGTCCGGCGCGATCGTTAGCGGTGGGCAGGACGGTTCTGCGGCGTCAGCGGACTCCACGACGGGCGACCAGCCAGCCCCTCAAACTACGGGCACTGACACAACCGCCTCCAGCTCGACGGACAGCGCCGCCAAGCCGCAGGCCCCGAGCAGCGATAGTTCATCGCTGCAAGCGCAGACGCAGGCCAACGCGAATTCATCGGCCGTAACGGCGCAGACAGACGCAGCCGCACCTACCAATACCGATCATACCAATGCGCGATCGGCAGAGCCCTCCACTGCAGCCACATCTAAAATTGCTGCCGGGCCCGCGAACCCGCCGGGCGGTCCTGCTGGGGTGAAGACCGATGCCAGCGGCCTTCCCAATTTCGGCTTTTCAGCCGCGATGGCTACCTCAAGCGCGGCAGATTCGGCATCAACCAACTCGGCTTCCAACGCGGCCCCGGTGCCCGTTGCCGGCCTCGCGGTCGCAATTGCCGCCCGCGCGCAAAGCGGCTCCAACCAGTTCGATATCCGCCTCGATCCGGCCGAACTTGGCCGCATCGACGTGCGCCTGGACGTGGACCGGGACGGCCAGGTGACGACGCACATGACCGCCGATCGCGCCGATACGCTCGAACTGCTGCAAAGCCAGCAGCCGCAGCTTCAGCAAGCGCTTGAGCAGGCCGGATTGAAGACCGCCGACAACGGGCTTCAGTTCACGCTTCGCGACCAATCCTTCACCGGACAGAACAACGGCTCCGGCTACCAGCCGAGCGGCCCGCGCAGCTTGTCATTCCCGACGCGGACCTCGCGCCCATCGCCGCCACGCAGATTTACACCCGTGCCGGGCTCGGCGGCGGCGTCGATATCAGCGTTTGATCTGCAATCGTGTGACGAAGGACTAGAGCGATGAGCATCCTCTCCACCGCCTTCAACCAGACCAACGCCGCGGCTTCTACCTCCAGCGGGTCGAGTTCCTCGGGCGCTTCCACGGCGCAGGCCGCCGGCACCAACGCATCGCAGCAACTCGCGGGCAACTTCGATACCTTCCTTCAATTGCTGACCACTCAGTTGCAGAACCAGGATCCGCTGTCCCCGCTCGACACCAATCAATTCACCCAACAACTCGTCGAGTTCGCATCGGTCGAGCAACAGGTCAACATGAACACCAACCTGCAAACGCTGATCTCGATGCAGCAGACGACCGAGGCGACCTCGGCGCTGCAACTCGTCGGTTCGACCGTGACGGTAAGCGGCAACACCGCCCCGCTTTCCAACGCGACAAGCACTCCCGCCGCCTGGAGCCTGACCACCTCGACGCCGGCGACTGCGAATGTCACCGTCACGAGCTCCGTCGGGTCGACGGTCTATACCGGAACGATGGCGCTCAACGCCGGCACCCAAAGCTTCAAATGGACCGGCCAAGGCAACAACGCCAGACTGGCCCGACGGAACCTACACGCTCTCGATCAGTGCGACCGGGGCAAGCGGCCAGGCTGTCACCGTGACCACGCAGGTGCAAGGCACCGTCAGCGCCGTGAACATCCCTCAAATCCGCCGACCGTCACGGTCGGCGGACAAAACATTGCAATCAGCCAGATCCAGTCGATCAGCAATAGTGCGCTCGCCTCTCTGACCAGCCTCAACGCGACCCTTAACAGATTAACACACATATACCTACCAAAGTATTTGCCGCTGCCTCCACGGAACGGCGGAGCGTATTTGCGTGCGGTGCCCAGTCACCGCCGGACGCCTCGCCGGAACCGTAAACTCGCTCTGTCCAATTGCGGCCAATTGAGTGCTTCGCTTAGGCAAATTTTAAGCCGCTGCGCGTAAGGTCCATCTACTGTGTCGAGTGTGAGAGTTGCTTATGACCGAGCCCCATCGCCCGAGGGTCAAGTATGTCATCGGGCCGGACGGTTCGCCGCTGACGATTGCTGATTTGCCGGCGCCGGGAACGAAACGTTGGGTTATCCGCCGAAAGGCAGAGGTGGTCGCCGCTGTGCGCGGTGGACTGCTTTCGCTTGAAGAGGCGTGCAGCCGTTACACGTTGACGGTAGAAGAGTTCCTCTCCTGGCAATATTCGATCGATCAGCACGGCTTGGCCGGACTGCGCACCACGCGCATCCAGCAATACCGTCAGTAGCGCGCGCTTAGTCGATCTTACCGATGCCTCTACGCCGGCGGAGCGGGCCGGCGTTTTGCATCGACGCGCGTTGCCCCTGAAACGCGCGCGCCACCCCGCCCACTGGCAGATCGCCACTGAACGATCGCGTCCGGCCGACGGGCCGCAAGTTTGTGCGCACGATGGGGCCGCGTATTAACTCGCTGATAACCATAAACTGGGCAAATCTTGCCGGGTAGGCGCGAACGCGTCTCGCTGGGTGGGAGACAAGCGCAGTGCAAAGTCTGCTTGAGTTCGTAAAGTCGCTCGGCGCACCCCGCATTGCCGCCATGGGCGCCGTTACCATCGCGCTGGTCGGCTTTTTTGCCTTTGTCATCATGCGCGTCACCGCTCCGCAGATGACGACGCTCTTCACCGATCTGACCTACGAAGATTCGTCGGCAATCATAAAGGACCTCGAGCGGCAGGGCGTGCCCTACGAACTGCGCAACGACGGCAATATCATCGCGGTCCCGAAGGACAGCGTCGCCCGGCTGCGCATGACGCTTGCCGGCCAGGGCCTGCCCAAGGGCGGCGGCGTCGGCTACGAGATTTTCGACAAATCCGATGCGCTCGGCACCACCAGCTTCGTGCAGAACGTCAACAATCTGCGCGCGCTCGAAGGCGAACTCTCCCGCACCATTCGCGCGCTCGACAAGGTCGTCGCCGCCCGTGTGCACCTGGTCGTGCCCGAGCGGCCGCTGTTCTCGCGCGACCGGGTCGAACCGTCGGCTTCGATCGTGCTCAAGGTTCGCGGCACGCTCGAAACGCAGCAGGTCCGCGCCATACGCCACCTGGTAGCGTCTGCGGTGAATGGGCTCAAACCGCAACGGGTGTCGATCGTCGACGAGGCAGGCCGCCTTGCTGGCCGACGGCGCCGGCGACGATGGCAATGGCGGCGAAATCGGCACCGAAGAGCGGCGCACAACGTTCGAGAAGCGAGTGCGCGAGCAGGTCGAAGCCATCGTCTCGTCCGTGGTCGGGCCGGGCCGCGCGCGCGTCGAGGTGACTGCCGATTTCGACTTCAACCGGGTCACCTCCACGTCGGACCGATACGACCCGAAGGCCGCGTCGTTCGTTCGAGCCAGACCCGCGAGGAAACTTCCGCGACCGGCGAGGCCCGCGACAACCAGGTGACGGTCGGCAACGAAGTGCCCGGCGGAGGCGGCAATCAGCGCCAGCCCGCCGCCGCGCCGGACGCCAATGCCAACCCGCGCGACCAGAGCCGGAAGTCGGAGGAAATCGTCGACTACGAGATCTCGAAGACCACCAAGACCGAAATCATCGAAGGCGGGCGCGTCAATCGCATCTCGCTCGCCGTCCTGGTCGACGGCACCTACGGCAAGAACGACAAGGGCGAGGTCACCTATCAGCCGCGCAGCAAGGAGGAGATCGAGCAGATCGCCTCGTTGGTCCGCACCGCG
>CAWHJE010000038.1:0-59264 GCA_963829465.1 uncultured Alphaproteobacteria bacterium | reverse complement strand
CAGGGCCGGTATTTGCAGGGGTTTCAGGCACTGAAGCTCATTCCATCGAACGCCGGCTCGACGTTCGGCGGCAGGTCCTTGCGCAGGACGTCGTAGTCCAGATCGGAGTGGAGATTGGTCAGGATCGCGCGCTGAGGCTTGAGCCGTTCGATCCAGCCGAGTGCGTCGGCCAGCGAGAAGTGACTCGGGTGCGGCCGATAGCGCAGCGCGTCGACGATCCAGACATCGAGATTGGTCAAGGCTACCGCGGTTTCTGCCGGGATGCCGCTGAGGTCGCACGAATAGCCGACATTGCCGAAGCGAAAGCCCAGCGAGGGAATGTCGCCATGCTCCTGAAGGCACGGCAGTACGGTGATAGGGCCGCCCTTCCCCTCGATCGTGAGGTGATGTCCGGCGGTCAGCGAATGCTCACGCAGGATCGGAGGGTATTCGCTGCCGGGCGGCGATTTGAAGCAATAGCCGAAGCGCCGACGGATCGAGCTCGACGTCGACGCGTCCATATATACGTCGATCAGGCGGCGCTGCTTGATGTAGAGCGCGCGCAGGTCGTCGATGCCATGGGTGTGGTCGGCATGCTCGTGCGTGTAAAGCACCGCGTCGAGCCAATCGACGCCGGCGTCGAGAAGCTGTTCGCGCAGGTCCGGCGAGGTGTCGACCAGGATCCGCGTCACGCCGCCGCTGCCGTGTCGTTCGACGCAGAGCGAGGTGCGCCGTCGGCAATTCTTCGGATTGTTTGGATCGCAATCGCCCCACCCCAGGGCTGGCCGGGGCACGCCGCCCGATGAGCCGCAGCCAAGGATGGTGAACTTCATCGTCATGCCGCCGCCGCGTTGGCCGGGCGCGGCACCTTGTTGAACAGGCGAAAGAAGTTGTCCGAAGTCTGGCGCGCGATGTCGTCAAACGCAACGCCGCGGGTTTCCGCGAGCACCTCTGCGGTCTCGACGACAAAGGCCGGCTCATTGCGTTTGCCGCGAAAAGGCAACGGCGCGAGGTAGGGCGCGTCGGTTTCCACCAAAATCCGGTCGGCCGGCAATCCGGCGGCGATGACGCGAATGTCCGCCGAATTCTTGAACGTCAGGATGCCGGTGAAGGAGATGAACAATCCAAGCGCGACGGCGCGGCTGGCGAGGTCGGGGCCGCCGGTAAAGCAATGGAGCACAGCCGGGAAGGCGCCCTGCTCGGTTTCCTCCTCGAGAATTCGCGCCGTGTCCGCATCTGCATTGCGCGAATGGATCACGAGCGGCAGGCCGGTTTCGCGCGATGCGGCGATGTGGGTGCGGAAGCCGCGTTCCTGCGCGTCGCGTGGGCTCCGGTCGTAGTGGAAATCAAGGCCGGCTTCGCCGATGGCGACGACCTTTGGGTGGCGCGTGCGCGCGACAAGATCGGCCGCGGTGATTTCCAACTCCTCGTGCGCGTAATGCGGGTGCGTGCCGACGGAAGCATAGACGTCGGCGAAACGCTCGGCGATTGCGATCAAGCCGGCGTGCCGATGAACGCGGGTCGAGATCGTGACCATGCGCGCGATCCCGGCCGCGCGGGCACGTGCGACGACGGCGTCAAGTTCGTCAGCGAAATCCGGAAAATCGAGATGGCAGTGACTGTCGATCAGCATGGCTATTGCGCGGCGGGTGCCTCGGCTTCGACATAGCGTGGAAAAACCGGCGCGGGCGAAGGAAGCTTTATACCCGACGCGATGCGATGTTTGCCGCCGAGGAACGAGAAATCACGTTCGACTGCGGGGACGGCGAGGAGATCGAGCAGTTTTCCGGCCGAGGCCGGCATAAAAGGCTGCGCGAGAATGGCAACCTGCCGCAGCAATTCGGCGGTAACGTAAAGGACGGTGCCCTGCCGCGCCGGGTCGGTCTTTGCCAGTGCCCATGGTGCTTCGCCGGCGAAATAGCGGTTGGCGTCCGCGACCACGGTCCAGACGGCGTTGAGCACCTGGTGCAGTTGCTGGGTTGTCATGGCGTCCCGCGCCTTGCCGATCGTGGCGTCGGCGGCGGCAAGGATCGCATTGTCGGCTTCACTCAGCGCGCCCGGCGTCGGCAGCACGCCGCCGAAGTTCCGCGCCACCATGGTCAGCGAGCGCTGCGCCAAATTGCCGAGATCGTTGGCGAGGTCGGCATTGATACGGTTGATGATGGCGTCGTGGCTGTAGTTGCCGTCCTGCCCGAACGGCACCTCGCGCAGGAAGAAATAGCGCAGCGGATCGACGCCATATGTTTTGACGAGCGAGAACGGGTCGATGACATTGCCGACCGACTTCGACATTTTTTCGCCGCGGTTGAACAGGACCCGTGGGAGAAAATGCGCCGCGGCACGGCGATGCCGGCCGACATCAGGAAGGCCGGCCAGTACACGGCGTGGAAGCGCACGATGTCCTTGCCGATGACATGGAGATCGGCCGGCCAATAGCGCCGGAATTTTTCGCTCTCCGTATCGGGATAGCCGACCGCTGTGATGTAATTGGTCAGCGCGTCGACCCAAACATACATGATGTGGCCGTCGCTGCCGGGCACGCGGACACCCCAGTCGAAGGTGGTGCGTGAGATCGACAGATCCTGCAAGCCGCCGCGCACGAAGCTCGCGACTTCGTTCAAGCGTTCCTTCGGCAACACGTAATTGGGATCGCTCGCGTACAGCGCCAGCAGCTTGTCCTGATAGGCCGAGAGGCGGAAAAAATAGCTCTCCTCCTCGACCCATTCCACCGGCGTGCCGGTCTTGGTCGCAATGCGCTGCTTGTGTTCGTTGACCTGGGTTTCGTCCTCGGCGTAGTAGGCCTCGTCGCGTATCGAATACCACCCGGCATATTTGCTCAGATAGATATCACCGTTCTGTTCCATCCGCCGCCAGATTTCTTCCGACGATCGGTGGTGGCGCTGCTCGGTGGTGTGGATGAAGTCGTTGTTCGAACACTCCAGCAATTTCACCATGGCCTCGAACAGCGGCACGTTACGGTCGAGCAACTGCCGCGGCGTCAGGCCCTCGCGCACCGCCGTCTGTTGAATCTTCTGTCCGTGCTCGTCGGTCCCGGTGAGGAAGAACACGTCATAGCCGTCGAGCCGCATGAAGCGCGCGATCGCGTCGGTAGCGATCGCTTCGTAGGCGTGGCCGATATGCGGCGGTCCGTTGGGGTAGGAAATCGCCGTCGTGATGTAATAAGGCTTGGCAGCCATGATATTCCGCGCCGCCGGTTGGCGGCCTGAACAGTGGCGTCATCCATTTAATCTGGCGGGCGCCTTTGAACGATCAAGGCCGGGACAGGCCCGGCCATGGACGGCGCATAGGTATCAACCGCGCGTGGCCTCGGCAAGCAAGCCGAACACGCTGAAGACCAAGGGTTTTCGCTCCAAATTGTATGTCTCGACGTCGCGGGCGGCCCGGTTGATGCGCTCCCACGCTTCGGCCAGCCGCTCCAGTCGCGACAGTCGACCACCCTCGCCCTGTTTGGCGTCGAGCCGCCGCGACAGCCAGACATTGACGGTATCGACGAAGGCGGCGAGCGGTTGCAGATCGGTCCCTGCGAGCGCGTCGCCCATCGCATGCAGCGCATTGGGGTTGAGCGCGGGCAAGCGGTCGAGTTCGTCGAGCGCACGCTGGCGCAGCGCCAACATGTCCTCGTCGAGGAATGCCAGGGCGCGCGACACGCTGCCGTCGGCCGCGGCGGCAGCGGCTTTGACATCCGGATCGGTCGCCGGGCGGCCGGTCGCCACCGCCAGCGCGGCTGCTACGTCGCCCTCCGACAAGGTCCGCATCGCCACGAGGCGACAGCGCGAGCGCAATGTCGGCAGCACCCGCGATGCGGAATGACAGACCAGCAGCAGCAGCGCGCGTTGCGGCGGTTCTTCGAGAACCTTGAGGAGCGCATTGGCGCCAAATCGGTTGAGTTCGTCCACCGCATCGACGATCGCGACCCGCCATCCCCCCTCGCCTGCGGTCGACCCGAAAAACGACACCGTGCGCCGCACGTCTTCGACGGCGATCTGTTGGCGCAGCACACCCTTTTCGTTAGGCGTTCGCTCGAGGACGAGGAGGTCGCCGTGCGCCTGCGCCGCCACGCGCCTTGCTACCGGGTGATCCGGATCGAGCTCAAGCGACGTTGCCGCACGGACTTTAGGCGTTGCCGGGTCCGGATTGGCAAGCACGAAGCGCGCCATGCGATAGGCCAGCGTGGCCTTGCCGATGCCCTTCTCGCCGATGAGCATGAACGCGTGCGGGACGCGCCCGCCGCGATAGGCCGCGAGCAGCGCCGCCTCGGTGGCGGCGTGGCCAAGCAACGCGTAGGTGGTGCGCGGCGATGCCTGCTCGGCGTCGGCATCCGACGCACTCACGATGCCGCATGCTCCAGGCTGCGCAGCGCCTCCGCGGGCTTAAGCTTCGAACTCACGGTCTGCCAAATGTGTTTGGCGACCATCTTCTTTGGTGCCGTAGCGTCGATGACAATGCAGCGCTCCGGCTCCGCGGCGGCAAGCTGGAGGTAAGCGCTGCGCAACTTCTCATGGAAGTCGATTTGCTCCGCCTCGAAGCGATCTGGATCGGCGCCGCCGCGTCGCCCCGCCGCGCGTCGCAATCCAGCTTCAGCCGGTACATCGAGCACGAAAGTCAGATCCGGACGGAGATCGCCGACGGAAACCCGCTCCAGCGCCTTGATGAAGCGCGGATCAATGTCGCCAAGCGCACCCTGATAGACGCGCGTGGAGTCGATGAAGCGGTCGGAAACGACCCATTTGCCGGAATCGAGCGCCGGCAGAATGGTGCATTGGATATGATCGTCGCGGGCGGCGGCAAACAACATCGCCTCCGCCTCGGGCCCGAGCGGCTTTGCCGCTCCGGATAGCAGAACGTGCCGAATGATTTCCGCACCCGGCGATCCGCCCGGCTCGCGGGTGAGCTTCATCCCAAGCCCGGCGGTTTCCAGCCGAAGGGCCAGCATCGCCGCCTGGGTCGATTTGCCGGTGCCCTCGCCGCCCTCAAAGGTGATGAACTTCCCTCTCATCCGTTCCATCTAGGCTGTTTTGACGAGATTCGGTACTGGCCAGAGTTAAAACGAATAGAACCAGTAAGTTGTGGGAAATTATTTGTATTTTACATCAACCGACGAAACGCCGTCGCCTGCTCTCTTTGCAGCCCTAAGCCGACATCGCGGCGCTCCGACGGCAACTCCGGCGCGCAGCCTACGCTACTCACAGGTGACCCACGCCAGCCCGAAATAAGCCGATCACGAGCTCTGTCGCCCCGTCAATCGCCCGTTGCGACATGCTGCCTTTGCCAACGTCATCGGCGGCGGTCAGCGGCACCTCCAGGGCGAGGTTCTCGCCGCGCCAGACCTTGAGCCTGCCGATGCTCTGGCCTTTGCTGACGGGGGCGGCCACCGGCCCGGAATAGACGATCCGCGCGGTCAGCCGCTCGCTGCCGTTGCGCGGCATCATCACCCGAATGGTGCCGGGTCCGACAAGCGGGACATAGCTGCGTTCGCCGCCGAACACCTTGGCATCGCCGATGGTTCGCCCCTCGGCGAACAGCACGCGCGCCTCGAAACCGTGGAAGCCCGAGTTGAGCATCTTGCGCGCCTCGTCCGCGCGCTCCTTTTCCGATTTGGCGCCGGTGACGACGACGATCAGGCGAAAGCTGTCCTGCACCGCCGAGCCGACCAGATTGTAGCCCGCTTCCGACGTTTCGCCGGTCTTGAGCCCGTCGGCGCCGATCCCCATCGCAAGCAGGGGATTGCGGTTCTGCTGGCGGATATTGTTCCAGGCGAATTCGCGCTCGGCAAATTACGGATAGAATTCCGGATAGGTCCGCATGATGTGGCGCGCGATTGCGCAGCTCGCGCGGCGTGACGCGCAGGTTCGGTTCGGATAGCCGTTCGCGTTGGTGAAGGGCTGATTTCTCCAGGCCGATCCGCGGGCCCGCTTCGTCAGTATGGCGCCGAACTCCGCCTACCGTTGCCGCAAGCCCTCCCGCCGACCGCGATGCAGGCGTCGTTGGCCGAGTTGATGATGATGCCGTGATCAGTGACCGGTCACGTCACTTTCACATCGCTGTGGATGGCGCAACATGGTGGAGCCGTGCGAAGGCGCCCCGCCCTTGCGCCAGGCGTTTTCGCTGATCGTCGAATTCGCTCGGTCGAACTTGATGCGGCCCTGCTTGATTTCGTTGAACAGGAATTCGAGCGTCATGAGCTTTGCGAGGCTCGCCGGCGACAAGCTGATCGCCGTTCTTCTCGAACAGTATGCTGTCGCTGTCGGTGAGCAGCGCTCCACGCGCCGCGGGCAGCCGTCAGTCTGCTTGAAGCTGTCGTCCTTCTTGAAGGTCATGTTGAGGCGGCGTGAGCGGCGCAAAGGTCGCGATGACCAAGGCGGCGGCTACCGCGCCAAGGGACCAAGGCAGGGACCGACGCGCCGCCCGGTCCGGGCGGCGCTCCGTCCGCCAAAAAGCTTCCAAAGCCCGATGCATGAGAGATCGATACTCGCGGGATGCTTCACGCACGCGATGGGCGTGAAGCCACGTCTGCCGGCGCCGGCAGGGACCCGCGGAGACCTAGTAGAGCCCGCGCCCGTTGAGGAATTGAACGGTGCCGTCCTTGCCGGTCGGCCCTTCGGCGAAGGACATCGGATGCGCGGGCCGCGGACGCGCGGAAGGCGTCGGAGGTCGAGGCGCTGGCGTAGCGCGCGTTGCGCCCGATGGACGGAGTCCGCTCCCGCCGGCACGATACTGGTCGCCGCCAACTTGACGGAGCCCGGCGCTCGGCCGGTTCGTCCTGCCGCAACGTGGCGGCGAGGATTCGGTCATCCGACCCCTCGATCGGCGCGCGCCCCGCATATTCGACCCGCACCCAAGCCGTGCCGCTGGTGTGGAAACCGAGAAGGTGCGCGGCGGTCTTGGACACGTCGATGATGCGGTTGCCGTGATACGGCCCGCGGTCGTTGACGCGCACGATCAGCGAGCGACCGTTCGAGAGATTGGTCACGCGCGCGTAGCTCGGCAATGGCATCGTCGTATGCCCGCCGTGATGCCGTCAGGTCGAAGACCTCCCCATTTGCAGTCCGCCGGCCATGAACTCGGACCATGATGCGAGACCGGTGGCCTGGTAACGCGGGTTGTCTTCGGGGACATAGGGCCGGCGGGGAGCTGTAGGGCTGGCCCACCCGATAAACGCCGCCACCTTTAGGCACGGGCGAGCCGTCATCGATTACGCGCGGGTGGCGGAAACACCATATTTAGGGTCGACGCCGTTCGAGCAGTTGGCAAGCAGGACGCAAAGCACAGCGCAGGCGCCGATTGGCGCAAATCGTCCTAGTGCCGCGCTATGTCGACGCGGCATCGTCCCCGATCCCCGTCTGCTAGGTATCGATCCGGAGCGTGGTCAGATTGTGGCAAAAATGCGGACGGGTATCGATAGTGAATGGAGCGTTGCAATGGCCCTACCCGGGCCATCGCAACGACCGTGATTGCTTTGTCGATGATGATTGGGAGCTGGCTCATCAGACGGGGCACCGGCATAGAGCAGGATCAGAAGGACGATAAGACCGCCCACGAAAAGTTCCGAATACAACACGCACGAGCGTTTCCAACGTTGCGCTGCGGTTGTCCTGAAAGTACTCCACCACGTTCACAGCAAGTGTCGTCATTGGCAGCGATGCCCCTTCTTGACTAACGATAGCGCTTCTCTTTGGAGGATTACACGGCGCAAGCGCTCGGCTGGAGCGTGAATAATCATGTCAAGATGCTTGATAATTTAAATTGGAAATATTCTGAAAGGGAATTTGAAGACTGTGCCGCTTGCGGTTAATCTGTCCAATACACGTCCGCGTTAAATCTGAAACGGGCGTCAAAAGTGCACAAACCTGCCGCAGTATTGCCGCTCACCATTTTCGCCTGCGTGGCCGGTCGTCTAGTGCTTTGAGGCTGCGACTTTGTTCCGCGTGGCCAAGATCAGCTGAGGAACCGGTGCCACCGCAATCGCCTGCAACGCCGGTGACGGATCTACCCTGGTTACATCTACCCTGGTTGCAACAGTAGCGGCAGTGCCAGCACCGCAACAATGACAACCGTGGCCAGAAACTGAAGTACGAGAACCTTCGTCATCACAGTTCTCCCTTCGGCACCCACGCTAATCCTCCACGACTTGGGAGTCATCTGTGTCAGGCGTCACAGGTTTTGGCCGACTTTGGCCTGGTCGCTGAGCCGCGGATGATGAGGCGATACTGAAAGGATGGGGTGTTGGGAACCCGCCCGCTCTGTGGCAGTGACGACTTCGGGCCTCGGGAGCGCGGCGGCCGTCGAGGTTCCTTCTACTGCTGCCGCGGGGGGTGTGAAAAAGATGCTCGTCTGGCCAACTCGTTCAATCATCTCCACAGAAAAACCCCCGATACGGCCGGGGTGCAGCAGGTGCACCGCCGGATGGTATCCGGGTCCCCGGTATATATGGCCGAGTGTTTCCCCTCCATGAGCTTTGCCGCCATGACCACGAGCGGCACGCTGTCCTCATCAACCTTCGGAGGGCGGCTTCAAGATCGTCGTCAAGTTTTTGCGCGAGCCACAAACTTGCGATCCGGACGATCGCGTCATAGTTGGTCATATCACGTCCTCTATTTCATCCTTGCTTAGACCGCACAAAAGCCTCGGATGTGACGAGGCACAACTTGTATTGCTCATATGAGTTTTCCGTCCCGCGCCTGTCACGGAAGCCTGCCAAACTTGGGCTTAGGCGCTCACGCCAGTGCCCCGCTGTTTCCCAAGGTCGCGGGCTCGGGGGAGACGGCGCCGCATTCCACGGAGGATCACGTGACGCCCGCCCATCGGCCCGTCCAGGTCTAGTGCGCCGCTTCTGGCGATCTTCACGGCGTTCAGGTAGCTGACCTTCGCGGGGAGCGCAACCGCGCAGCAAAAACAGCAGTCTCAGAACCGTCACCTGGACGATCAACACGTGGGCTTCCGAGCCATGATCATGAAGCAGGCTATCAGGTACAACCTGGCGGGCTCGGCGAAGAATGACAAGATGATATTGTACGGTTCACGCTGCAGGCGACGCGCAACGGATCGGCACGGCGACCGCGGCCATTCGCGAAGGAACCAAGAAATCGTCCAACATAGAAGCTCAGTACAACGCGGCAGTCGATCCCTGCTTCGAGCACATTTACGTGGATTGATTGGACATCGACCAGCCGAAATATCACGACCCCGTACGCGCTTGGCTTCAGCTGAGGCTCGACGATACGGTCGTTTCCAAAGCTGAAGCCAAATAGGTTTGGCATCTCACATTTCTGCAAAGAACCCCTCAAAGGGGAGGATTTGAAAGAAGCTGGGCGATGGCGGTGAAAAATGGATGCGCCGGGGTTCGCTTTGGGCGTCTACCCTGCCCCTTGCTGCCCAGTGTTGCAGCGGGCAACCCTCACGCCTGAACCGGATCTCGCCGGGGCTCCTTTGGTCTGACAAGGCAGGCCAATGCCACCGCTCAGCCAAACGCAGCGCCGCGCCGTCGGCTGGTCCGCGCGAGTAACAATTTGTAGCCGGCTGTTCCTGCGGCCTTTCGATCCGCGGTTCCGCGATTCGAGGACGCTAGGGACGAACAGCCCAACGATCGCCAACGGCAATCCCCGAAAAGAAAGTGCCTACATTGCGCCGACGATATTCTTGCGAAGATTACCAAACCCTACCCGCCCGTATTTGTCTGTATGTTAACCCCGGCTCTGTTGTCGAGTGCAATGGTCTCGCGCTGCGACGCCGAGCGCGCAGTAACTCGTTCAGCAATAGTGGTAGCGAAAGTCGAGCCGCCGCTATGGCTTCTCACCGCCCCTGCCCGGGGGACCAAAACCAGCGGCGTCTCAAAATAAGCGCTTAGGGGAGCTTCCTGATCCAATTCAACCAGGGCGCCCCGCCTTCGTTGCTTCAACGAGGCTGCCGGATTGAACGTCGTAGACGTAACCGTAGATCGGAATATTGCTCGGAACCAGCGGGTGTTCGCGAATACGGCGAACGTCGTGGAGGATGCTTGATGGTTGGTCCTTGATCGTGTGCCACTTGAATCCGGCGCTCGCTCCATGACCACGCTTTTGATTTCGACCAGAACTCACGGTTTCCAGATTGTCCTCGAGCAAGTCTCCCATGATGCCATCGGTGAACAGTTCCATGCCGCAGTTTGTGTGACGATGACAAACCACTCTCGGTTCCGAGCAGCTTGTGGGAAATCACCAGCGAGCGGATAGCGTCATCGGTGGCACGCCCACCGGCATTGCGGATTACATGCGCGTCGCCTGGACTCCCCTGCATATTTCTGGGATATTGCAAAGGCGCGCATCCATGCAGGTCAGAATTTCGCGAAGGCCCGTGCTGGTGGGAGTGCCAGGTCCTTCTTGGCGCCGAATCGGAAGCGTATTTTTTGTTAGCGGCGATGACTTCGTCGACGATTTTGGACATTGAAATTCTCCGGTTTAAAGCAATTGCCGTCGACGAGAATCGGAGCATCGGAGTTTTTGAATTTCAAATTACGATTGCATCGAGGGAACTCTTTCCAAGCATCCCTCGGTGTGATGAGTTTTCCTTCGACAGTTGAGAATTTGCATCGCGGCCCCAAGAGCTCCTCGGGGTCAGCGCCCGCCGCTCCTACTCGACAAGGTGCCGGTGAAAATTGCAGGTGCCCGCCGCGACCCGGCTGGCGTGATCATGTCCGCGCCGTTTGCAGCGGGTAACCAATTCTAAACTCAACTTTGAGACGCTCTGTTTACCATGTTTTGCTGGCAGCATCCGATGGCGCCGGGACCGCCGGTCCGCTTTCGGCTGTCAGCATCGCGACTCGCCCCTTCGTTACGATCGGGAATCGGGGTAGTGATCGAATTTTGGTTGGATCACCGATGGGGCATCAAATGACCGCGTTGAAATCCGTTCTGTTTGGTCTGGCCCTGGGGCTCGTAGGGGCCCCCTTGGTGCAAAGGCAGCCGACCTCGCACCTCCAGTGGGTCCGCCGGTCTATGTTCCGCCGCCGCTTTTCACGTGGGCGGGATTTATCTCGGCGGTGTTGCCGGCTACGCAAATGGCTTTCACAGCTTCGACGATGGGGCGCGTTTCTTGGCTATTCCTGGCCTTTCGAACGATCAAGGAGCAGGTTTTGCCGGGGGCGGCACCCTTGGAATAAACTGGCAGACGGAAGTCTGGTCTACGCACGGAGACCGACCTAAGCTGGCTCAGCAACAAAACGACATATGTCGATCCCAACGGGGCGATCAATAATTTGACCCATCCGAGACGAACCGTTTGAACGATCTTGGGACCGTCCGCGGCCGGTTTGGCCTCGCGGTCGTATGTTAATTCACGGCCGGCTTCGCTTACGGTCAGGTCACCAATACTGCCGTCTACAATTCACTAAACATTCGGACGTTCAATACGCCGTATTCACAATTGACTCCACCCGCTTCGGCTGGGTTGCGGGATCTGGTCTGGAATACGGCTTGACGCCCAATTGGACTGTCAAGGGAGAGGCGATCTACGCGCAACTAAACCCCACTTCCCTCGGGAACAATTTCTCAGACATTTCATGTTTCCAGCTAATTCGGTTCTAAATGCACGGTTACACATCGGTCGCCGTTGTTCGCGTGGGTCTGAACTACAGTTTTCAATCGATGCCGGGACCGCATTTAACAGTGACACTACACGACTAACGTGGGGCCCAGGGAATTCGTGGGCTCCTGCCCTACCCGCTTGTTGGCCTCTATCGTCCACCCAATTCAAAGCATCTGGGGCATTCCAGGGTGGAAGTTACACCGCACCCGTGATTTCGGCATGTGAGGCCGGGATTGCATGAGACGCGCTGGCTCGTTGCGTACGCGCGCTGCAAGCCGCCATACAAGATCGCGAGAAGCAAATTGGCTGGCTTAACGCTGGGCAAGCGCGGGCTTGCGACGTCAACGAAGGTTCGCGCGCGCTCATGCCCAAATTAAAAAGTTGGAAAAAGCCGAGTGGTTTGAAGCACGGTCTTGACTTTTTTCTTAGCCTCGTTTTGTTCGTTTCCCCCCTTCGTCGTGGCAAGTGTTGATTATCTTGCTAATTCGCCTCGCTCTGTCGGTCCCTGCCGCTACGCGCTAGTGCGAGGGAGTTGGTGACCATTCTGGTGACCACGGTCCCATGCCCCTCCAGAACCGTGCCGCAGTCCTCGCCTTTGTAAGACAAGGTCGCAGTGTCTTCCGTGAATTTTATTGTACCTTCAGGACCAGCCAGGGCATTCCGGCGCCGTACTTTGCAATGAAACAGATGATCCGCCATCCGCAAGCGTCCCGGGCCCCTTTGCCCGATCCACTGGGAAGTTGGTAACTCACTTTCAAGTCCTTGCCGATCTGCTCGATCATCATGAGATTTTTTCTTGTTCTCCGTGTCCACCCTTCTTGTAGGTCACGTCGATCCTCGTAAAAACCGCCCGTGACGCTGTAAAACCAAATTAAGTAGACTGGCAAACGGCGAATTTTCCACTGGTTCGAGCAACTTGGGGACCTCTGGTGCGAACAAATAAACCAAATTATTCTCGTGATCATACAGTTCCGATTTTAGTTCTCGGAACTCCCCGCCCTTGCAATCTCAAATCCCAGCGGTTCGGCAAGTACATAGCTGGCCGTATGACCGAGAAACGTCTTTTCAGGTAAGAACCTGCGTTAAATTGTGATCACCAAAATATTTCAATACCATGATGCTTCTTTCTGAAAGATAGGATCTGAAATGTCTTTGACTGGCCCATAAAATAAGTCACCATCTCCAACTGCCGACAAAAAGTGTGTGAGCTTTGAGCTGCTTATTTGTTGCCATAGAGTAGTCCTAGTTGCCTATTTTACAAAATATTTTGCGCCAACGCTATAATTTGGCCGGACTTAATTGGCTGGCCGGCGGATATATCGTATTGCGGAATGCCCGTTGGTAATGGGATACGATCTCGCCCGCTTTATTGTAAATCGTCGTTTCGGCAGTCGCGGAAAACATCTTTTGCAATGAAGACTGATATATCATCTTGATACGCGGCGACAGGAGAGGTGTTCTCTGGCGATGCATTGAACGAAGGATTTCAGTATAAAACGAGCCGCTCCCAAGGTTTTTATGGAACTCGTTGAAATAATAACCAACAGGGTGTCATCCACTGCAAAATGGGACCCATTCACCGGGACTGGCACTCCAGAGGTCACTCTGCTTAGCTACCTTGGCGTTTGCGAAACTTGAGCTGGCCGAATGCGCTCAAGGATATTCGAATACTTTGTGGCACGAAAGCTTCCTAGTGCCAACAACAACAAAACCCCCACTGCCCTATAACGTCGCCAGGGTTGTGGACTTGGGATTGAACGGAGATCATGGACAAGCCCAGACATTTCGTGTCGAAAGCCGGCATTTGTGACGATACCGCCCGACCACGAAGTAGGCCGCGAATGTCGTCGGGGTAGCGCCGTCCTTTCGGGTAACGCGGCTGCATTGACGAGAACTGGAATGACGGTGATGTCTCGCTTCGCGCGCCATTCGGAGCCGCACCCAGTCGTCAGAACTATGCGGCGACCCTGTTCGTCCCGCGAATTGAGCCAGTCTGGCCTGATTAAGACTATCATTAACTTGCATTCGGCCAGACGCTGTTCAAGCACCGTCGGGAATTGTCCGGCCCCGCATGTCCACATCGATGAGCTACGTTCTTGCGGCCAAATGCATTCAAATACTGACCGATCCCAAGCGCATTGGGGCAGTGTCCTGGCGCCGATAGCTTATGAAGATTTTGTTAGGCATGACACGGCGCCGACACGAATCGTGCATTGCTCGTACACTATCCGGCAACGTGACGTGTCGAAAAAGGGGGGTCGCCAGGCTCCAGAGGAGTTCAGGCCGAGCGCCGCGCCGATCGACTTTCCGCAAACTATGTGGCTTGATCAAATTCCCACAAAACTTGCGCAGACCCAAACCCATCAAAATCTCCCATGCGGGTGCTGGCGGCCTCGATATTGCTCAGAGCCGCCCAGGTACTGAGGCTATACTTTGTTAGCGAACCACACCGTCGAGTGCTGACCACACCAGCGCCGCTGTGATAGCCTTTTTTAGTTCTTCGCTTTTCGCAAATGCTTCGGCGGCCTCCACTGTGGCGAACGTGCGTGACAGTAACGTCATCAGGATTGTCAGGGCCCCTTGATAAACCGCAGCGTCCTTCACACCCTTCGCTTTTTGAACTGGGGCAAAATCGTCGTAAGCTTTGCGCCAGGTATCGTAGTTACGGGCGCGTCTAACAACATGGTCGCCATTTCAAGGTTCCTCCCTGTATTAGGTGATATTCCCAGAAAACGCCGCTTGAAGGTATCAAGACCAATCAACGTTCGCCACACGAATGGTGAAGTTTTTCTCACAACTTTGCACGCCGGGCATCGAACCATACCGATCAAAATCCCACAAAACTTGCCGAGGCCCCAGGGCGCGGCTCCGGCCCCGGGGAAGCCTTGATCCGCCAGCGTGGGAATGGTCTCGCTGCGCGCCACGTGCTACCAAACAAACAGCGCGGAACAAGCAAACAAACAACGTCGCGCGGTAGGTATTTGCTCGTGTCGCAGCGCAGTCTGTGATAGGTTGGCGGGCCAACCAAACACGGAGCAACAAGATGGCTACGGCCATGGACCCATATGCAGCGCGATTGCGAATGCAGATGATCTCAGCAGTGATCGTGATTGCGCGCCAGGCAGCGAGGAAGGTGGTGAAGGAGCAACTGCGTGGTCGAGGAGAGAAGGTCACGCACTATAGCAAGAAGGAGATCACGATCCTGGCTGATGACTATCTCGCGCAGCACCCCGAACTCCACGATGAAGCAGTGCCCTTGGTGGAGCGTTGGAGGGCCGAAGGGCTGTTTGGGAAGCGCGCGTTGGCGATGCGTGATCCTCCCCGACTGGTTCGGGTGGCGAGTGTTCGCAATCTTCCACAAATACGAACACTCGCCACACCCCAATCGAGCGAACACGGGGAAATACAACGATGAGCGACGCAGCGCCGAGCGCGGCCAAACCGAACACTGCGACGACTGCCGAACGCGACCTATCGGCAGAGGGAGTATCTGACCGAGACGGAGGTTGAACGATTGATCGAGGCTGCGCGCCGACGTGGGCGCAACGGTGCGAGGGATGCTGCGGCGATCTTGCTAGCGTATCGCCACGGCCTTCGCGCGGCGGAGCTTTGTCAGCTGCGCTGGTCGCAGATTGATCTTCGGCACGGCCGCTTGCACGTCAATCGAGCTAAGGGCGGGATCGAAAGCGTGCATCCCCTGCACGGCCCCGAGCTTCGGGCCTTGCGGCCATTGCAAGGCGCGGGGCCTTATGTGTTTGTCACTGAGGCTGGCACGCCAACGACGACGGCTTGGTTTCTGAGGATGGTCCAGCGATCAGGGCGCGCAGCGAAGCTACCCTTCCCGGTGCATCCGCACATGCTCAGGCACTCAACGGGGTACAAGCTCGCCAATGACGGGGCGGACACGCGCAGCCTGGCGCACTACCTCGGGCATCGGAACTTGCAGTCAACAGCCCGCTACACCATGCTAGCGCCTGATCGGTTCAAGGGGTTCTGGACGGACTGAGCGTTTGCTGTTGCGCCAGTTTTCACGGCTATTGTTGCAATTTTCGCTGTCTGGATTGAAGGAAAGTTAGCTTGTGCACCGCAGCAATAGACCAGAAACTAGCTGCCCCGGTAAGGAGTTCACGAATGTCTTCGTTTGAGCGTTTGCTGGTACCCGGCTGTACTGAATTGCCTGAGTGTCGGTGCGGGAAACAAATGCAAATCGCAAGCATTGACCCTCTTCCGGAAAGAGGCGACGCGCATATCCGCGTCTATAATTGCCGGTCGTGCCGTCACGAGTTGCGACTTACAGTGTGGGCCGCCGAGACGCCAGCTCAGCCCCGAACCTCTTCTTCCCAGAGTTCGCTCAAGACCCGTTTGTAGTCGGTCAGGGCCTCGTCCAGTTTGGCCTTCGCTTCTTTTACAAACTGATGATCGGGCGAATACTTGTTTCGTACGAAATGGTAGAAGCCTTTGCGGCGCTCGTGTTCGTTATAAGCAGCATTCCATTTCTCAAAACTCGTCTCCCGCTCGAACATCGTCGTGACCTCTCAGCGGCCCTCCGTGTCGGAAGAATGCTGCTGGGCGGCTCGATTACGCGGCCGCCCAACAGTAACTTCATCGCACCGCCATTCGGGATGATCCTGCGAGTAACCTTGTTCGCCTCTGACGTGGGGCAGGCTTGCTGCTACTTTTGACCTCGTTAGTAAACGCCACCCCCAAGGCATCATCGGAACGCCAAGTAACCCGGCACCTGTGGGCAACGCCGCGAGGTGAAATGCGAAGAGTAAACTCGTCCGGAAGTGCTCCAGGGTCCAGGTTTACGATCTTTGCGCCAGTATTTGAATAGTTGCTCACGACGCACAGTCGGTCGAGGCTGCCGTCCCGATTGTAAATCTCAGCCAGCGAGTTCCATTCGATCCGAAAATTCTTCCGACGTTCACGCATATTCACGGTTTCCCGAATAGTCGAATTCCGTGACATTGAAGCTTGGCGAATATGAGGGGACAGTTAATTGAAAGCTGAAAATGTTAGGCGTTCAGCTCGGCGTCGATCTGCTTAATCTCTCGCCCCTTCCCGCTGCGTTCGATTGCGCGGTCGAGCATCGCGGCGAAGGTGTCGCCGCTAATGTCGGACAGCAATCGCACCGAGCTTCGGATGCCGAATACTGCGCCGCATCGGGTTGCGGCCTTTTGTCTTCTCGCCATCGGCTGTCGAGGTGTCGCGCATAATCGCCAGGAGGAAGTCGAGAGGTTCGGTATCCGGAGGGACCCATGATCCGCCATTCTCGGCGATCTCATATTCCAGCTTATTGGAAACCGCTCTTCACCTTTTCTCCTTCCTCTTTCATTATTTATAACTACTAGGTAGTTTGATAGGTTTGATAGGTTTGATAGGATTGATAGCACCAAGTCGCTGGCCATACGGAAAACCAAAAACATTTTGGCTGTGCGTCGACCATCAAGCCTATCAAGCCTATCAAAACACCCCTCCGTCCTCCCCAGACCCGCCTTAAGCCGCTGGCTTCTCACCCCAATCGCTAATCGGCGGCGAGCCATTCCCAAGTTTTGCCGGCTCTGGCAAGCCAGTTTGAGCGGGGGCTCGCGGAGCGGAGGAGAATTCCAACCCCACTTCTTGCCGTTGCTCTTGTGCGCGCACCCATCTCCCGCAAGAATTGAGCAAGCTCCTCTGGGGTCGTGTATTTGTTTCGCGGACTGTGGCGCCTCGCGTCTTCGATCAAACACTCGGAAAGCACCCACCTTGGGTTCTTTGGTGCTTGGGCCTTGGAAGCTCGCCGACGCTGAGCAGATGCGACGTACCATTGCTCAAGGCCGGTCATCCCGAGCATTTTTTGGTCAAACAGAGCCTTGGTTTGAGGAACGTTCTCTCGCGGATGCCAGTCCATCTAGATCGAGGTTGAGAAGGTCGTAGAGCATCGCGGCAGCGCCGCCGTTGTTGATCTCCTCAAACAGTGGAGTGAAGTAGCTCTCGTCTTGTTTCCACCGCTCGTTGATCCTGTTGACGGCGTATCGCCGTTCATCGTGGCTAGCGGGTACTATCCATTTATCGTTCCCGCTCATAGTACAAACCGAGCCGATTGACCCATTGAAATGAATTGATCCCTTTCGGCTCAATCATTATCCACTTTTCGGTCGTGAGTGTTTTAAGCTTTCTATCCGCCTCCTTGTCCCCTGCCCAATGGCTTCATCGAGGAACAAGAACAGCTTGTTCTGAAGGTGGGCGTTGTGCTTTCCGGTCAGGTGCTCCGAGGCGTAAATCTGCAAACCATGCTGAGCCAAATATCCGCATCAGGGTGTAACCCCAAGCACCTTTGCCAGCGCCCTTGCCACCGAGTAGTGCGAGCGCCACCTCAAGCGGCAGGCCGGGGTTCTGAAATTTCCAAGCAGTCCATTCTTGGATGTAATCCTCAAACTCTTGATTGCCGTTTGCCAGGACCTCGGCGATGTGTCGTTGCATCAAACGCCAACTGCCTTTTTGCGGTTCAACGCCCCAGCCACGCCAGAGGTTTAGGTAGTTTCCGGGCAAAACAAGCGGGCCGTTAGGTACTAGATCAAGGCCTTCATATTCCCGCCGCTGGGCGTCCGTTAGCCAATACGTCGCTAGCGGTTCTCGCCCCCTTGGGCCACCGTGATCAACAAACTGATTGGCATAGCGTTCGCGAAGACTTGTGAAGCTCTGATACGCTAGGTCTTTAGCTCCGGGCATAATCGCACTTGGCACCCACTCTATTACGACACACTTGCCGCCAAGGTTGCCAATCACGGCGTGCTTGTCGTTCATCGTCTTAACCGCTTCGGGCAACGCTGCGGCTCACAACCCGGCAACTTGTTAGCCGCCACTACCAACGCAGTTCCGATTGGCGCAGTTTCCTCTGCCTTCGGCTCCTCAGCCTGAGCAGGTTGTGGTGGCTCAATTGTCTCTGCAACTCTAGGTGGTGGAACATCCGAAAAAAGGGGAGCGGCCTTCGGCTGTGCGATCGCAGCGGCGAGTTCTTCGGCAAAGCCTTCGGCCTTCGGCTCGGCCCACCCCCTGCGCCGCTTCAGCTTAAACGGCTTCAGCTCCGGTTCCGCAACCGCCTTCGGCTTGGCCGTGCCATAGATCAACTTATCGGTGAGACCTTTGCCTCGACATCTTCGGCCCACGCTGAACGTGCGGCCGCGAACCTCTCTTTTACCAGCTCCTCTTCAATCCCACATGCACTTGCTAGCTCCAGCGCTTCAGCCTCATGATCGCTGGAGCCCTCGACGCACTCTTTGATCAGCGCACGGATAACGCCTTCGGCTTTATCCGCCGTCTTGCCGCGATCTTTTCAACAACCTCTTCCATCAGCTCAATCCTTCCGCGCCAATCGGTCGAGGGGGTTATAGTCGCTCACGGCCCCGCTCTTGCGGTAGCCCCCTTCGAACTCGACGGTGGTCCATTCGTTGGTCACGAGGTCGTGCCGTCGCCCCAGCGATGGACGGCCCTCACGATCCACTGCTAGCACTTCAACCACCTCAGTCCTGCGCGGGCGTTCGATCACGGTGGTGCCATCCTGAGCGTCCGCCGAAACCCTCGACTTGCAGGCTCGCCGGATTTGCCTTGATCGCCTCCGCCACTTTGGGCGAGACCTCTGCCGTCACTTGAACTTTCGGCTTCGGCTTCGGCTTCACGCGAGGAAATGGCTCGCTGAGGTAGCGCTTCTCGAACGCTCCCGAGCGGCGCTCCTTCTCCTCGGCCAGGCGTTTCTCTTCGATCCTTTCAGTCAGCGACATGGCTTTGACCTCCTCTATTGTTTGTAGCTGCCTCGGCCTTATCCTTCGGCCTTGGGCTTGCCGTGCTCAGGCCCATGCGGAGCCAGCGAATTCGCTATTCGCTCGATGGTCTCTTGACCTGGGGGTCAGCTAAGCGGCGCGGGTCTTGCCCAGCCGCTCCCTCGTTTCGGTGGTCTGGCACGAGGAGTGCCTGGTCAAGGCCCGTACCCTGTGGCGGCTTTGGTTGGTTCGTAAACGGGGGATGCGTTGGGGCGGTGGGGTTCTTGATGCGCGTGGGATCAACGCTCACCTGTTCGGCGATCACCCCGCGCATTGCGGCGTCAATCCCCGCTTGAATTCGCCGGTCCTCTTCGTTGGCCGCATCGACTGCGCGCAACGCGCGGGCGATCGCGGTCAGCCCGACATCACTTGTAGTACTCATCGTCTTCGCTCCTTTGTTGCGTGGTCATTTTCTCGTCCCAACAATCGGGCTGTCGGGGCCGAAGGCCGACAAAATATCGCCCTTGCGGTGCAGGCTTCCCGGCAACCGCGCCGTGCATCGCCTGAGTGCCGCGAGCCATCACGCTCGGTTTCGAGTTGGTGTTCGCCCCACTCGGCGCGTTGTAACCTTGCGTCCTGGAATGACCGGGTTCAGCTTCTTCGCTCCGGCATCTTGCGCGTGGTTGCCAAGGGCCTGGCCATCTGCGCCGCGGCGCCAGGACGGACGCCCTGCGCACGGGGCTCCAATTTCCGCGCACTCGCACTCGACTTGACTACTCGGGAGTTAATCCCGCCTGCTCCGCTTTTAGCCATTTCTCATTCTCCGTTTTGTTGCTGTCAGTTCACTTGCCAAACCCTTGCCGGATGAATCGCTTTGCACTTCGCGCAGGAATGGCTCCACGAGCCATCACTGTCGTCGGTGATGAAAGCTTCTAACCGCGACTTTTGATGCCAGAAGTTGTCTGGAGGGAATTCGACCACAGCCCGCAGGTGTCGCACTGCCAAATCATGCAATCGTCGTGTTCAAAAAAGCTCATCGTCTCGGTTCCTGTTGTTGACGGGAATTCTCGCGCACCAAACTGTCCCAGCGCTGCCCAACCTTGCGCTCGTGGCCCGCGTAAGCCGCATGTGACAGCACCAGCGGACGAAGTCGTCCCGCGAAACGCCGACGTGGAACACTGCATCGTGATCGCGGAAGTCGCGCGGATCGACTGAGAAAGATCGACGGTGTCGTTGGTGGCGTTTGATAAGACGTTGCGGAAGTTGGCCGTCATGGCACCACTCCGCCAAAGTGCGCCGCGTTGACTGCGAGTCGGAGGAGGGCAATCCGGCACCGAGGCCCGTGAGCACGAATTGCCTGTATGGATTGCCGGGCGTGGCGTTCGGGTCGAACCCATTTCGCGTCACTGGCCCCACGCCAATTCCCGTCCGCGAGCGGATCAGCGGGCCTGCGTTGTAAAAGGCGGTTACGGCATCTGTATCGAGCGGATCAACGGCAGCAGGCGGGACCCAGCCGCTTGGGATATTTCCCACAACTGCAAGATCGAGCCCGCTTGCGCGTAGGGCCAGCTTGCGCCGAGGTCGATATCCTGAAGGGCTCTGTACCGCGCCATTGCTCACGCCAGGTTGGTGGATTGCCGAGATTTGTTTTTTCTTTTCATCAAGCTTGTCTTGGATCACAGCGAGTTCTTCGGCTTTGGCCTTCAACACGGCAGTAGCGCGCATCGACCTCCGCCGTTAGTCCGGCCAAGTAGCCGCCGCAGCGACCTCCGCCTTCTCCATCGCAGCGGTCGCGGCTTTGTGCTTCGCCGCGATTTCCGGCGCCTCAGGGCCTTTGCCAAGTTCGAGACCAAGATGCGGAGCCACTTCTTTGAGACATTGATTTAGCTCGTTCAACCACCGCCCATCCCCTTTCAACAGCGATTTCTTCCAACGCTTGGTTCACTGCTCGCGGCTGATCGGGAGTTTTGTTTCCACCACGGCTAAGATATTCGACAGCCTCTTGATCCATCGCGATCGCACCGGCTGCGGGATCAAGCCTTCCGCAAGACGGGTACGCTGGCTCCACATTTGGGCCCCGTGAAATCGATTATCGCCGCAGCTGGGATCGTGGCGGCCCGCTCTGAGCCGGCCACAGCTGGGACTTGATATTTCTACTTGTTGGTTCTTTCGTTCTCAGCGCCAGATCATCCTGCTATCAGAACCTGTTGCGCTGGTGGATGCCGGTGATCGCAGGCTGGCCTGCGTGGCAGGCGGAGGTGCGAGTTGAGCCGAGGCGGGAAGTGAAAGCGCAAACGCAACGAACCCCAGCGCGATCAATCCCTTTCCACACACACATGCTCCCTATCTAACCGGCCCCACGAGCATCTTCCCTTCGTCGCTGCCCGGTTCGCGTCAATGGGTGAGCCAGTTAGGTGGGTTGGCGACACCGGCCAAGCCAACGCCGGGGCTGAAGCCACGATGAAGCTCGCGGGGCCGGTTAGATAGGGAGCATGTGTGTGTGGAAAGGGATTGATCGCGCTGGGGTTTGGTGCGTTTGCGCTTTCACTTCCCGCCTCGGCGCAACTCGCACCTCCGCCTGCCACGCAGGCCAGCCTACCGATCACTGGCATTCCCGCCAGCGCAACGGTTCTGATCACGGGATCATCTGGCGCTGAGAACGAAACAACCAACAAGGAGCACGTCCATGAAATATCAAGTCGTGGGGTTTTGGCCAGTCAGAGCAGGTTTCACGATCCCAGCTGCGGCGATAATCGATTTCACGGGGCCCAAAGACTTTTGGAGCCAGCATACCCTTAATGCAGAAGGCTTGATCCCGCCGCCTGGCGCGATCGCGATGGATCAAGAGGCTGTCGAATATCTTAGCCAGGGCGGAAACAAACCCCCAATCAGCCGCGAGGCAGTGAACCAAAGCTTGGAAGAAGAACTCAAATCACATCTGAAAGGGGAATGACGCAATGACGAAGTTATCAGAGGCCGCGAAAACGCTGAATGAGGCGCTGAGCGTTGCGCAGCCGCATCTTGAGTACCTCGACAATGCAGAAGCGCTGAGCGTGCAGATCGAGGCGAAGCACAAAGCCGCGACCGCTGCGATGGAGAAGGCGGAAGCCGGAGCGAAGGCGGCGCAAGAGCGGCTGGCCGGATTAACGGCGGAGGTCGAGCAGCGCTATGCCGTGTTGATGAAGGCCAAAGCCGAAGAACTCGCTGCGATCCAAGACAAGCTTGACGAAAAGAAAAAGCAGATTTCGGTAATCCATGAAGCGCTGACGGCGTGAGCAATGGCGCGGTACAGAGCCCTTCAGGATATCGACCTCGGCGCAAGCTGGCCATACGCGCAAGCGGGCTCGATCTTGCAGGACGGGCCTGGGGGAAATATCCCAAGTGGCTGGGTCCCGCCTGCCGCCGTTGATCCGCTCGATACAGATGCCGTAACCGCCTTTTACAACGCAGGCCCGCAGATACCGGGATTGATCCGAACGCGGTGGACGGGAATTGGCGTGGGGCCTCCAGTGACGCGATGGGTTCAGGACCCGAACGCCACTGCTCGGCAATCCATACAGGCAATTCGTGTTCACGGGACTCGGTGCTGGATTGCCCTTCCTCCAACTCGCGTGAACGCGGCGCACTTTGCGGAGTGGCGCCATGACGGCCAACTTCAGCAACGCCTTATCAAACGCCACCAACGACACCGTCGATCTTTCTCAGATCGATCCGCGCGACTTCCGCGATCACGATCGCTGGTTTCGCCTCATGGTCCGATGTTTCCACGTCGGCGTTTCGCGGGACGACTTCGTCCGCTGGTGCTGTAGCGATCCGGCTTATGCGGACCACGTGCGCAAGGTCGGGCAGCGCTGGGACAGTTTGGCGCGCAAGAATTCTGGTCAACAACAGGAACCGAGACGATGAGCTTTTTTGAACACGACGATTGCATGATTTGGCAGTGCGACGCATGCAAACTGACCGTTGAATTCCCACCCGATAGTTTCTGGCACGCTCACGGCGAACTCAAAGTCTCGCGGTTGGCAATTCATCCACGACGAAGGCGACGGATCGTGGAGCCATGTGCGGGAAGTGCCGCAGCGCGAAGGAGCTTCTCGATCGAGTGCCCGGGCAAAGGTTGAAGCAAGTCAACTGACGGCAACCAAACGGAGAACTGGCAATGGCTAAGAACCAACTAAGTCGAGGCGGCCCGGGTGGCGGCATCGGCAGTCGCGTTGTCAAGATCGCAACGCAGGGAGGAAAGTCGAACCGAAGGCGATGGCGATCAACCCCGCTGGGGTGAGCCAGATCGGCTCGGCTATGGGTAACCACTCAACGGGCAGTGCGAAGAAGCTGACCAAGGCGGTCGAGCCTATCCGCGCGGGCGAAGGCTACGCCACCCCGAGTGGGGCAAACATCAACGCTCGTCCGAACGTCATGGCACGTGGCACGCAGGCGACTGCACGGACCTGTTGCCGGAACAGCCTGCGACCGCAGGGCGAGACATACTTTCCGACTTCGGAAGGGACAGCCCGATTGTCGGGACGAGAAAGTGAACTCCCGCAACAACGGAGCAAAGACGATGAGTACCACAAGTGATGTCGGGCTTGCCGCGATCGCTCGTGCGTTGGCGCAGTCGATGCGGCCAACCGAAGAGGACCGGCGAATTCAAGCGGGGATCGACGCTGCCATGCGCGGGGTGATCGCCGAACAGACGAGCACCGATCCCACTCGCATCAAGAACCCCACCGCGCAACGCATCCCCGAGCACCTTCTTACGAACCAACCAAAGCCGCCACAGCTCGATCTTTCCCAAGCGTTGTTGGTCATCCCGCCGAAACGAGGGAGCGGCTGGGCGGAAGCCGCGCCGCTTAGCTCACCCCCAGGTCAAGAGACCATCGAGCGAATAGCGAATGCGCTGGCTCCGCATGGGCCTGAGCATGGCAAGCCCAAGGCCGAAGGATAAGGCCGAGGCAGCTACAAACAATAGAGGAGGTCAAGCCATGTCGCTGACTGAAAGGATCGAAGAGAAACGTCTGGCCGACGAGAAGGAGCGCCGTTGGCTGGAGTTCGAGAAGCGCTACCTGAGCGAGCCATTTCCTCGCGTGAAGCCGAAACCAAAGCCGAAAGTTCAAGTGACGGCAGAGGTCTCGCCGAAGGTTGCCGACGCCATCAAGGCAAATCCAGCGAGCCTACAGGTGCGCGTGTACGCCGACGCCGCAGACGGCACCACGATTGTAGAGCGGCCGAGACGCACAGAGGCGATAGAGGTCCTGGCGGTTGACGACAAGGGCCGTCCATCGCTGGGGCGACGGCACGACCTCGTGACCAACGAATGGACCACCGTCGAGTTCGAAGGGGGGCTACCGCAAGAGCGGGGCCGTGAGCGACTATAACCCCCTCGACCGATTGGCGCGGAAGGATTGAGCTGATGGAAGAGGTTGTTGAAAAGATCGCGGCAGCAACGGCCGATAAAGCCGAAGGCGTTATCCGTGCGTTGATCAAAGAGTGTGTGGAGGGCTCCAGCGATCGTGAGGGCGAGGCGCTGGCGCTGGCGAGCGAGTGGGGGATTGATGAGCAACCCGTAAAAGTTAGGTTCGCCGACGCACGTAAAGCGAGGGCCGAGGAGGCTGCGGCAAAGGCGACTGAGACGCTTGATTGGTTGGAGGCGGGCGGGAGAGAGGCTGCTTTTTTTTCGACTGCGGCACAACCTAATGTTGCGCTGACAGCAAAGGTTGCGGAGGGGAAGCCGAAGCCGTCGTGGAAGCTGAAGCCGTTGGGCAAGCCAGCGCTAAGCGACCTCCTGAACAAGCACCTTCCGTGCGCTGAGCCGGAGGCTACAGGGGAACAGAAAGTGCTAGCTGAAGCAGCAGTGCTTCAGGATAAGATCGCGGGACTTCAAGACCAAGTTGCGTCGAAGAAAGTCGAGGCAAGTGGTCTTGTGGTGACCAACCTGCATCGGCTGTTGTTGACGCCTTCGCAAGCTGCGTTGAAGCCGGAACAGGCAATTAAGGAGATGAACACGAAGCATGCAGTGATCAGCAGGCTTGGCGGGAAGGTCGTGGTGATGGAATGGGTGACGAGTGAAATCGATCCGGCGTGGGACGAGCCGGAGTATCAAAGCTTCAGGAGTTTTCGGGAACGCTATTCCAGTCGATATGTCGAGGTCGTCGATATGACCGGGAAGGCGCAGAGGACTGCGGCTGAGCCAATGGGTTCGTGGTGGCTAGCAAACCCTGCCCGCCGACAATACGAGAGCTTGGACTTAGAGCCGAATGGTCCGCTTGTGCTGCCGGGAAATCGGCTGAACCTATGGAGGAGTGGGGCATTGAACCGAAGAGGGGAAAGTGGACCTTGCTGGAGCGGCACCTTCACGAAGTGCTGGCGGCAGGCGAGCAAGCTTCGGCGGCTTACATCCAAAACTCAACTGCCTGGAAGTTTCAAAACGCTGGTGAGCGGCCGGAGGTGGCCAGTGCGTTCAAAGGAAAGAAAGGGGTTGGGAAGGGAGTTTGGCTTTACACTCTGCTGAAGATATTCGGCGCGCATGGAATTCAGATTTTCAACCCGGCGCATCTAACGGGGAAGCACAACAAGATTTTGCAAAACCGATTGTTGCTGTGCGCTGATGAAGCACTGTGGGCTGGGAACAAAGACGCTGAACGGATACTGAAAGGAATGATAACCGAAAAAACCCTGATAATCGAACCGAAGGGGGTTGATCAATTTAACTGGCGCAATCGGCTGTGGATACTTTTCTCGGCCAATGAGAATTGGGTCGTGCCCGCCAGCGCCGAAGAACGTCGTTATGCGGTGTTTGAGGTGAGCGACGCGTATATACAGAACAAAGATTACTTCGCCGCACTGTTTGAGGAGATCGACAACGGCGGTGCTGCCGCGATGCTCTTCGACCTGCTGAGGATGGACCTAGGTGACTGGCACCCACGGAACGACATCCCACAAACGCAGGCGCTATTTGAGCAAAAAATGCAAAGCCTCGACGGCAAGGATCAGTGGTGGTTGGCAAAGCTTCAAACCGGCGAGACCCCAACGCCAAGCACCAAAAATCCCCGTTGGGTATGGTGCAAGCTGCTTTGGGAAGAGGCCAAAGCCCACAACATTCGCAACACCTGGGTCACTGAAACCGAGTTTGGCAACTACCTGCGGGCGATGGGTTGCGTGCATAAAAGCAACGGCAATGTCTGGGGTTGGATTTTCCCGCCGCTGCCCGAAGCCCGCGCCGCTTGGGAACTCAAGTTCAGCGGAAAAGTTGAATGGCTCCGCCCCGACATCACTGAGTGGAACCAGAAATGAGCACCGAGGTACCGAGTTTGATAGATAGGTACCGAGTTTGATAGGTTTGATAGGCCTTGTAGCACCGAAAACATTTTACGTCCGGGGCAAATGGTGACGATTATGAACCTATCAAATCTATCAAACCTATCAAACCTATCAAACTACCTAGTAGTTATAAATAATGAAAGAGGAAGGAGAAAAGGTGAAGAGCGGTTTTCCTGAAATGCTGGAATATGAGATCGCCGAGAACGGCGAGGGGCTAGTGGTCCCTCCGGATACCGAACCTCTCGACTTCCTCCTGGCGATTATGCGGGACCCTCGACAGCCTATGGCGAGAAGACAAAAGGCCGCGACCGATGCGGCGCAGTATCGGCATCCGAAGCTCGGTGCGATTGCTGATACCAACATTAGCGGCGAGACCTTCGCCGCGATGTTTGACCGCGCGATCGAACGCAGCGGGAAGGGGCGGGAGGTTAAGCAGATCGAGGCAGAGCCGATGCAGTTCTCGTCAATCTACTGTCCCCTCATATTCGCCGAGTTTTCACATGACCAGTTACTATTCGGCAACGCGATAGGCGTGAACGGAAAGACCTTTCGCGTCGAAGTACCAGTTGTAGAGATTTATCGGGAGCGGCAACCTCGATCTGGCTGTGCCTGTGAGCCACCGTTCAAATGAGTGCCGTAAATCGATTGCGATTGCTTGCGTCAACTCCTCAGCGCCGCACCGTTCGAGACGAGATTATCTCCGTATTCGGCATTGCTCACACCCGCTGGGGCACTTGGCGTTCCATGTTGGGGCCGAACTCACTAAACGGAATAGTAGCACCATCGCCATTCGTCGGGCTAACGAAGTCACTCGCAGGCGTCCGGTGGAGCGACGAAGTCAGTGTCGGCCCGGACCCTGATCGCCGAGACGCGCAGTAAAATGGCTAAATATCTCCGCCATACGAACCTTGCCTGCCTAAAGGCGTATCATCAAACTCGAACGAACACCTAAATATGCGCCTGGACCAGCGAATATAAGTAAAGTGCCATACTGGGTGAGGCCTTCACCGATTACAATGGGCCGTGCTGGGAAACCTTCGGGGGACCAAAAGAAAAGGCCCGGGTGCAATGGAGCGCCCGGGGCCCACTTGCAAGTCGCAATCGTGACGGCCCGAGGTCATGGCCCGTCACTTCAGCTTAGCCGGATAATCCATCCCGCGCTAGCTGGTCGCGCTGCTGTCGCAACTTCGTCACCTGGCCATCGAGCCAACGACAGCGCTCCTTCAACTCCTCAATCTCCTTCAGCGCTTGCGCAAGTTGTTGCTCAGTCCCGCGTAAATCCGTCCGCTCATTCTTCCTCACTCTAACATGCTCCCTGTTCATTGCGCTCAGTCCCTCCAGAACCCCTTGAACCGATCCGGCGCTAGCGCGGTGTAGCGCGCTGTTGACTGCAAGTTCCGATGCCCGAGATAGTGCGCCAGGCTGCGCGTATCCGCCCCGTCATTCGCAAGCTTGTACCCCGTCGAATGCCTGAGCATGTGCGGATGCACCGGGAAGGGAAGCTTCGCTGCTCGCCCCGTGCGCTGGACCATCCTCAGAAACCACGCCGTGGTCGCTGGCGTGCCAGCCTCAGTGACAAACACATAAGGCCCCGCCCCCTGCAATGGCCGCAAGGCCCGAAGCTCAGGGCCGTGCAGGGGATGCACGCTTTCGATCCCGCCCTTAGCTCGGTTCACGTGCAAGCGACCGTGCCGCAAGTCGATCTGCGACCAGCGCAGCTGACAAAGCTCCGCCGCGCGAAGGCCGTGGCGATACGCTAGCAAGATCGCCGCCGCGTCCCTGGCACCGTTGCGTCCACGTCGGCGCGCAGCCTCGATCAACCGCTCAACCTCCGTCTCGGTCAGATACTCCCTTTGCCGATAGGCCGCGTTCGGCAATCGGCGCAGTGTTCGGTTTGCTGCGATTGGCGCTGCGTCGCTCATCGCTGAATTCCCTCGTGTTCGCTCGATTCGGGTTTGGCGAGTGTTCGTATTTGTGGAAGATTGCGAACACTCGCCACCCGAACCAGTCGGGGAGGATCACGCATCGCCAACGCGCGCTTCCCAAACAGCCCTTCGGCCCTCCAACGCTCCACCAAGGGCACTGCTTCATCGTGGAGTTCGGGGTGCTGCGCGAGATAGTCATCAGCCAGGATCGTGATCTCCTTCTTGCTATAGTGCGTGACCTTCTCTCCTCGACCTCTCAGCTGTTCCTTCACCACCTTCCTCGCTGCCTGGCGCGCAATCACGATCACTGCTGAGATCATCTGCATTCGCAATCGCGCTGCATATGGGTCCATGGCCGTAGCCATCTTGTTGCTCCGTGTTTGGTTGGCGAGCCAACCTATCACAGACTGCGCTGCGACACGAGCAAATACCTACCGCGCGACGTTGTTTGTTTGCTCGTTGTTTGCTGCGCGTCGACTTGTTGCTCGCGCGTGCGCGGCGGCCATTCCCACGCTGGCGTCGCGGCCACCCCCGGGGCCAAAAACGCTCGCGCCTCGACCGCGCAGCATTGGGGCCCCGCAAGTTTTGTGGGAATTTGATCGGTACCGTTCGGTGCCTCGCGCAAGTTGTGAGAAAACTTCATCAGCCCATATCCATCCGTCGTTGGTCTTCTAACTTCGATCGGCGTGGCTGGTGGGAGCTGGATCTAAACAGGGCCAGGGGGCGCCCGGATGAGATGTCGGCCACACTGATGGTGCTGGCTAGCGCGCTTGGCGGACCTTACGCTCAAGCTGCCGAGCCGATGGTCGTCAACTTGTCTTGCGATGGGACGATGGCGATTGTCGGAGACCCGACTGAGACAAAAGAGCCTGTCAAGAAGTTCGGCTTGATCGTTAATCTGGCCGCTCACACGGTGTCTGGATTTACGCCTGTTGCTCGCATCACTAAGGTTGATGACAGCATCGTTGAGTTTGAGGGCAGCGCCCCGACGTCCTAGGAGGAACGTCTTCCGTCTCGGGCTCTGTTGATCGCGTCACGGGCAAGACGACGGCGTGGGCAATAACCACCGCGAAAGACGGAAAGACCATAATGTCAGACATATTCGATCTTGATTGCAAGGTTACGGGCCAATTTCTGAGGCTCGCCGCAGCCATCCCCCATGTTCTGTGGGAATTTGACGGCGATCGGGTCCCGCAAGTTTTGTGGGAATTTGATCGAGCCATACCCAGCCCGCGCATAGTTTGCGGAAAGTCGATCGGTATGGCGCTCGGCCTGAACTCCTCTGGAGCCTGCCGACCCCCCTTTTTAATTGGACTGCGTCACGTTGCCGGATAGTGTACGAGCAATGCACGATTGGTCTGTCGGCGCGGTGTCATGCCTAACAAAATCTTCATAAGCTATCGGCGCCAGGACGCTGCCGCCAATGCGCTTGGGATCGGTCAGTATTTGGAAAATGCATTTGGCCGCAAGAACGTGTTCATCGATGTGGACATGCGGGCCGGAGCCAAATTCCCGACGGTGCTTGAACAGCGTCTGGCCGAATGCAAGTTAATGATAGTCTTAATCGGGCCAGACTGGCTCAATTCGCGGGACGAACAGGGTCGCCGCCGTCTGGATAGTTCTGACGACTCGGTGCGGCTCGAAATCGCACACGCCCTGAAGCGAGACATCACCGTCATTCCAGTTCTCGTCAATGCAGCCGCGTTACCCGAAAGGACAGCGCTGCCCGACGACATTCGCGGCCTACTTGATCATCAGGCCGTGTCGGTCACAAATGCCGGCTTTCGACACGAAATGTCTGGGCTTGTCCATGATCTCCGTTCAATCCCAAGTCCACAACCCTGGCGACGTTATGCGGCAATTGCAGTGGGGGTTTTGTTGTTGTTGGCACTAGGAAGCTTTGGTGCCACAAAGTATTCGAATATCCTTGAGCGCATTCGGCCCACTCAAGTTTCGCAAACGCCAGAGGTCACTAAGCAGAGTGACCTCTGGAGTGCCAGTCCCGGTGAATGGGTCTTGTTTGCAGTCGATAACACCCCTGTTGGTTATTATTTCAAGACGAGTTCCATAAAAACCTTTGGGGGACAGGGTAGTGTATACGGCTCGTTTTATACTGAAATCCTTCGTTGCGAATGCATCGCCAGAGAACACCTCTCCTGTCGCCGCGTATCAAGATGATATATCAGTCTTAGATTGCAAAAGATCGCTTTCCGCGACTGCCGAAACGACGATTTACAATAAAGCGGGCGAGATCGTATCCCATTACCAACGGGCCGATCCGCTATCGATGGATGTATCCGCCGGCCAGCCAATTAAGTCCGGCCAAATTATAGCGTTGGCGCAAAATATTTTTTGTAATGAGCAACTCAGGACTACTCTATGGCAACAAATAAGCAGCTCGAAGCTCACATATCTCGCTTTGTCGGCAGTTGGAGATGGTGACTTATTTTATGGGCCAGTCAAAGACATTTCAGATCCTATCTTTCAGAAAGAAGCGTTGATGGTATTGAAATATTTTGGTGATCACAATTTAACGCAGGTTCTACCTGAAAAGACGTTTCTCGGTCATACGGCCAGCTATCGTACACTTGCCGAACCGCTGCAGTTGGATTGCAAGGGCAGGAAAGTGCGAGAACTAAAATCGGAATACTATGATCACGAGAATAATTTGGTTTATTTGTTCGCACCAGAGGTCCCCAAGTTGCTCGAACCGGTGGAAAATTCGCCGTTTGCCAGTCTACTTAATTTGGTTTGCGGCACTCCAGCTATCAACGTCACGGGCACTTACGAGGGCATGATCGACGTGACCTACAAGAAGGGTGGACACGGAGAACAAAAAATCTCAATCACGATCGAGCAGATCGGCAAGGACTTGAAAGTGAGTTACCAACTTCCCAGTGGACAGGGCAAAGGGGCCGGGACGCTTGCGGATGGCGGATCATCTGTTTCATTGCAAAGTACGGCGCCGGAATGCCCTGGCTCGTATGAAGGTACAATAAAATTCACGGAAGACACTGCGACCTTGTCTTACAAAGGCGAGGACTGCGGCGGCCCAGTGGAGGGGCATGGGACCGTGGGTCACCAGAATGGTCACCAACTCCCTCGCACTGGCGCGCAGGGGGAGGGACCAACAGCGCCGAGGGAGGCGAATTAGCGAGATAGATCAACACTCGCCACAACGAAGGGGGACAGAACAAAACGAGGCTAAGAGAATTTCAAGACCGGTGCCTTAAACCACTCGGCCACCCTTCCAAGCTTTAATTTACGGGCATGAGCGCAAACCTCGTTGACGTCGCAAGCCCGCGCTTGCCGGCGTTTAGCCAGCCAATTCTGTTCTCGCGATCTTGTATGGCGGCTTGCAGCGCGCCGTCAACGCGACGAGCCAGCGCGTCCTCATGCAATCCCGGCCTCACATGCGAATCACGGGTGCGGTGTAATTTCCACCCTGGAATGCCCCAGATGCTTTGATGCAATCTTCGGGTGGACGATAGAGGCCAACAAGCGGGTAGGGCAGGAGCCCAGCGAATTCCCTGGGCCCCACGTTAGTCGGCTGATCGTCACTGTTAAATGCGGTCCGGCATCAATTGAACTTGTAGTTCAGACCCACGCGAACAACGGCGACCGATGTGTTGAACCGTGCATTTAGAACCGAATTAGCTGGAAATGTCTGAGAGCCTGGAGATACCCAACTCGTGGTAGTGGGGTTTAGTTGCGCGTAGATCGCCTCTCCCTTGACAGTCCAATTGGGCGTCAAGCCGTATTCCAGACCAGATCCCGCAACCCAGCCGAAGCGGGTGGAGTCGATATTGAAATATGGCGTATTGGACGTTGGAAATCTTAGTGAATTGTAGACGGCAGTATTGGTGACCTGACCATAAGCGAAGCCGGCCGTGAGATAAAATAACGTGCGATCGACCGCGAGGCCAAACCGGCCGCGGACGGTCCCAAGATCGTTCAAACGGTTCGTCTCGGATGGGTAGAAATTATTGATCGCCCCGTTGGGATCGACATATGTCGTTTTGTTGCTGAGCCAGCTTAGGTCGGTCTCCAGTCCGTAAACCAGACTTCCCGTCTGCCAGTTTATTCCAAGGGTGCCGCCCCCGGCAAAACCTCTGCTTTGATCGTTCGAAAGGCCAGGATAGCCAAGAAACGCGCCCCCGAGATCGTCGAAGCTGTGAAAGCCATTTGCGTAGCCGGCAACACCGCCGAGATAAAATCCCGCCCACGTGAAAAGCGGCGGCGGAATATAGACCGGCGGACCCACTGGAGGTGCGAGGTCGGCTGCCTTTGCACCAAGGGCACCTACGAGCCCCAGGGCCAGACCAAACAGAACGGATTTCAACGCGGTCATTTGATGCCCCATCGGTGATCCAACTAAAATTCGATCACTACCCCGACCTGCTCACTCCCGATCGTAACGAAGGGGCGAGTCGCGATGCTGACAGCCGAAAGCGGACCGGCGTCCCGCGCCGCCGTCGGATGCTGCCAGCAAAACATGGTAAACAGAGCGTCTCAAAGTTGAGTTTAGAATTGGTTACCCGCTGCAAACGGCGCGGAAATTCCGTTTCAAATGATCACGCCAGCCGGGTCATGGCCGCGGCGGGCACCTGCAACCTTCACCGGCACCTTGTTGTCGAGTAGGAGCGGCGGGCGCTGACCCGAGCTGTTGGGGCCGCGATGCCAAATTCTCAACTGTCGAAGGAAACTTCATACTCCGCACCGAGGGATGCTTGGAAAGAGTTCCCTGCGATGCAATCGTAATTTGAAATTCAAAAACTCCGATGCTCCGAATACTGTCGTCGACGGCAAATGCTTTAAACCGGAGAAATTTCAATGTCCAAAATCGTCGACGAAGTCATCGCTGCCAACAAAAAATACGCTTCCGATTTCGGCGCCAAGAAGGACCTGGCACTCCCACCAGCACGGGCCTTCGCGATTCTGACCTGCATGGATGCGCGCCTTGATCCTGCAAAATATGCCGGGTTGTCCGAGGGCGACGCGCATGTAATCCGCAATGCCGGTGGGCGTGCCACCGATGACGCTATCCGCTCGCTGGTGATTTCACACAAGCTGCTCGGAACCCGAGAGTGGTTTGTCATCCATCACACAAACTGCGGCATGGAACTGTTCACCGATGGCATCATGGGAGACTTGCTCGAGGACAATCTGGAAACCGCGCAGTTCGACGGCAAGGTCTGGTCGAATCAAAAGCATGGTCATGGAGCGAGCGCCGGCCAATACATCAAGTGGCACACGATCAAGGACCAACCATCGAGCGTCCTCCACGACGTTCGCCGTATTCGCGAACACCCGCTGGTTCCGAGCAATATTCCGATCTACGGTTACGTCTACGACGTTCAATCCGGCAGCCTCGTCGAGGTAGCGGAAGCAACGAAGGCGGGGCGCCCTGGTTGAATTGGATCAGGAAGCTCCCCTAAGCGCTTATTTCAAGACGCTGCGTGTCGATATTGCCGGGCAGGGGCGGTGAGAAGCCATAGCGGCGGCTCAACTTCGCTACCACTATTGCTGAACAAGTTACTGCGCGCTCGGCGTTCGCAGCGCGAGCCCATGCCGCCGATTTCGCTCGACAACAGACCGGGTTGACGTACAAGAAAATACGGGCGGGTGGGGTTTCCTAATGTTCGCAACTATCGTCGGCGCCGTAATGGCGCTTTTCTTTTTGGGATTGCCGTTGGCGATCGTTGGGCTGTTCGTCCTAAGCATCCTCGATCGCAGGAACCGCGAGACCATCGAAAGGCCGCAGGAACAGCCGGCTACAGATTCCTTTCACGCGGACCGGATCAGGGCCGACAGGCGCGGCGCTGCGTTTGGCTGAGCGGTGGCATTGGCCTGCCTTCTCAGACCAAAGGAGCCCCGGCCAGATCCCAGGTTCAGGCGTGAGGGTTGTCCGCTGCAACACTGGGCGGCAAGGGCAGGGGTAGACGCCCAAAGCAAATCCCGGCGCATCCTTCAGTCGTCATCGCCCAGCTTCTTCAAATCCTCCCCTTTGAGGGTTGTTTGCAGAATGTGATGCCAAACCTCTTTGGCTTCAGCTTTGGAAACGACCGTATCGTCGACCCTCTGCTTGAAGACCAGAGTATACGGGGTCGTGATATTTCGGCTGGTCGATGTCCAATCAATGACCGTAAATGTGCTCAAAGCGGGATCGACTGCCGCCTCCGTTGTACTGACTTCTATGTTGGACGATTTCTTGGTTCCTTCGCGAATGGCCGCGATCGCTGTGCCGATCCGTTGCGCGTCGCCTTGCAGCGTGAACCGTACAATGTCGTCTTTGTCATTCTTCGCCGAGCCCGCCAGGTTGTACCTGATAGCCTGCTTCATGATCATGGCTCGGAAGCCCACGTGCTGATCATTGCCGGTGACGGTTGCTGAGACGGCTTGTTTTTGCTGCGCGGTTGCGCTCCCCGCGAAGGTCGCGAACCCGAACGCCGTGAAGATCGCCAGAAGCGGCACTAGACCTGCGACGGGGCGAATAGGGCGGGCGGTCACGTGATCCTCCTTGGAATGCGGCGCCGTCTAGTGCGAGCCCGCGACCTTGGGAAACAGCGGGGCGCTCACGTGGGTACCTAAGCCCAAGTTTGGCAGGCTTCCGTGACAGGCGCGGGACGAAAAACTCATATGACAACGCAGATTTGTGCTCCTCGTCACATCCGAGGAGGCCGGTTGCGGTCTAAGCAAGGGTATCAAATGAGGACGTAAAATGACCGACTATGACGCGATCGTCCGGATCGCAAGTTTGTGGCTTGCGCAAAAACTCGACGACGATCTTGAAGCCGCCCTCCCGAAGGTTGACGAGGACAGCGTGCCGCTCGTGGTCATGGCGGCAAAGCTCATGGAGGGGAAACACTCGGCCATATATACCGGGGACCCGGATACCATCCGGCGGTGCCGCCTGCTGGCCCGGCATATCGGCGCTTCTGTAGAGATGATTGAAGAACAAGCTGGCCAGACGAGCATCTTTTTTGGCCCTCCGCGGCAGCAGTAGAAGGAACCTCGACGGCCGCCGCGCTCCCGAGGCCCGAAGTCGTCACTGCCACAGAGCGGGCGGGTTCCCAACACCCCATCCTTTCAGTATCGCCTCATCATCCGTCACAGCTGCGCGACCAGGCTAAAGTCGCCCAAAACTGTGACGCCTGACACAGATAGACTTCCCCAAGTCGTGGAGGATTAGCGTGGGTGCCGAAGGGAGAACTGTCATGACGAAGGTTCTCGTACTTCAGTTTCTGGCCACGGTTGTCATTGTTGGTGCTGGCGCTGCCGCTACTGTTGCAACCAGGGTAGATGTAACCAGGGTAGATCCGTCACCGGCGTTGCAGGCGATTGCGGTGGCACCGGTTCCTCAGCTGATCTTGGCCACGCGGAACAAAGTCGCGGCCTCAAAGCGCTAGACGTCCGGCCCGGCTGCGCAGGCGGAAATGGTGAGCGGCAATACTGCGGCAGCTTTGTGCACTTTTGACGCCCGTTCAGATTTCGCGCGGACGTGTATTGGACAGATTAACCGCAAGCCGGCACAGTCTTCAAATTCCCTTACAGAATATTTCCAATTTAAATTATAGACATTCTTGTCCGGACGTGATTATTCACGCTCCAGCCGAGCGCTTTACGCCGGTGTAATCCTCCAAAGAAACGCTATCGTTAGTCAAGAAGGGGCATCGCTGCCAATGACGACACTTGCTATGAACGTGGTGGAGTACTTTCAGGACAACCGCAGCGCAACGTTGGAAACGCTCGTGCGTGTTGTATTCGGAACTTTCGTGGGCGGTCTTATCGTCCTTCTCATCCTGCTCTATGCCGGTGCCCCGATCGTCTGATCGCGGCCGGCTCCCAATCATCATCGACAAAGCAATCACGGTCGTTGCGATGGCCCGGGTAGGGCCATTGCAACGCTCCATTCACTATCGATACCCGTCCGCGCATTTTTGCCACAATCTGACCACGCTCCGGATTGATACCTAGCAGACGGGGATCGGGGACGATGCGGCGTCGACATAGCGCGGCACTAGGACGATTTGCGCCAATCGGCGCCTGCGCCGTGCTTTGCGTCCTGCTTGCCAACTGCTCGAACGGCGTCGACCCTAAATATGGTGTTTCCGCCAGCCCGCGCGTAATCGATGACGGCTCGCCGGTGCCCAAAGGTGGCGGCGTGTATCGGGTGGGCCAGCCCTACACCGTCGCCGGCCGGACCTATGTCCCCGAAGACAACCCGCGTTACCAGGCCACCGGTCTCGCATCATGGTACGGCGAGGATTTCCATGGTCGGCGGACCGCAAATGGGGAGGTCTTCGACCTCAACGGCATCACGGCGGCGCATACGACGATGCCGTTGCCGAGCTACGCGCGCGTGACCAATCTCTCGAACGGCCGCTCGCTCATCGTGCGCGTCAACGACCGCGGGCCGTATCACGGCAACCGCATCATCGACGTGTCCAAGACCGCCGCGCACCTCCTCGGTTTCCACACCAGCGGCACGGCCTGGGTGCGGGTCGAATATGCGGGGCGCGCGCCGATCGAGGGGTCGGATGACCGGATCCTCGCCGCCACATTGCGGCAGGACGAACCGGCCCCGACGCCGGGCTCCGTCAAGCTGGCGGCGACCAGTATCGTGCCGGCGGGAGCGACTTCGTCCATCGGGCGCAACGCGCACTACGCCAGCGCCTCGACCTCCGACGCCTTCCGCGCGTCCGCGGCCGCACATCCGATGTCCTTCGCCGAAGGGCCGACCGGCAAGGACGGCACCGTTCAATTCCTCAACGGGCGCGGGCTCTACTAGGTCTCCGCGGGTCCCGGCCGGCGCCGGCAGACGTGGCTTCACGCCCTATTGCGTGCGTGAAGCACCCGCGAGTATTGATCTCTCATGCATCGGGCTTTGGAAGCTTTTTGGCGGACGGAGCGTCGCCCGGACCGGGCGGCGCGTTGGTCCCTGCCTTGGTCCCTTGGCGCGGTAGCCGCCGCCTTGCTCGTCGCGACCTTTGCCGCCGCTCACGCCGCCTCCAACATGACCTTCAAGAAGGACGACAGCTTCCAGACTGCGGTGCCCGCGGCGCTGCTGCTCGATCCCGACAGCGACAGCATACTGTTCGAGAAGAACGGCGATCAGCTTGTCGCCCCGGCGAGCCTCGCAAAACTCATGACGCTCGAATTCCTGTTCAACGAAATCAAGCAGGGCCGCATCAAACTCACCGACGAATTCACGATCAGCGAAAACGCCTGGCGCAAGGGCGGGGCGCCTTCGCACGGCTCCACCATGTTTGCCGCCATCCACAGCCATGTGAAACTCGACGACCTCATTCACGGCATCATCATCGACTCGGCCAACGACGCCTGCATCGCGGTCGCGGAGGGGCTTGCCGGCAACGAGGCGGAATTCGGCGCCATGCTGACGAAGCGGGCGCGCGAGATCGGCCTGGAGAAATCGACCTTCACCAACGCGACCGGCTATTCCGACCCAAACCTGCGCGTCACGCCGCGCGAGTTGGCGCAGCTCGCGCGCCACATCATGCGGACCTATCCGGAATTCTATCCGTACTTTGCCGAGCGCGAATTCGCCTGGAACAATATCCGCCAGCAGAACCGCAATCCCCTGCTTGCGATGGGGATCGGCGCCGACGGGCTCAAGACCGGCGAAACGTCGGAAGCGGGCTTCAACCTGGTCGGCTCGGCGGTGCAGGACAGCTTTCGCCTGATCGTCGTCGTCACCGGCGCCAAATCGGAAAAGGAGCGTGCGGACGAGGCGCGCAAGATGCTCGACTCGGGTTTCCACGGTTTCGAGGCGCGCGTCCTGTTCGCCGAGGGGCAAACCATCGGCGATGCCAAGGTATTCGGCGGCGAACGCAGCTATGTCCCGCTCGTCGGACCCGGCACCATTCGGGTGATGATGCCGCGCAACGGCAGCGAGCGGCTGACCGCGCGTATCGTCTATTCCGGGCCGGTGGCCGCTCCCGTCAGCAAAGGCCAGAGCATCGGCAAGCTCAAGGTCTGGCGCGGCGAGAACCTCGCCCTGGAGGTGCCGCTGACCGCCGCCGATGACGTCGGCAAAGGCAGCATGTCGCAACGGGCGATTGATGGGGCGACGGAGCTCGTGATCGGCCTATTTCGGGCTGGCGTGGGTCGCCTGTGAGTAGCGTAGGCTGCGCGCCGGAGTTGCCGTCGGAGCGCCGCAATGTCGGCTTAGGGCTGCAAAGAGAGCAGGCGACGGCGTTTCGTCGCTTCACGTAAAATACAAGTAATTTCCCACAACTTACTGGTTCTATTCGTTTTAACTCCGGCCAGTACCGAATCTCGTCAAAACAGCCTAGATGGAACGGATGAGAGGGAAGTTCATCACCTTTGAGGGCGGCGAGGGCACCGGCAAATCGACCCAGGCGGCGATGCTGGCCCTTCGGCTGGAAACCGCCGGGCTTGGGGTGAAGCTCACCCGCGAGCCGGGCGGATCGCCGGGTGCGGAAATCATTCGGCACGTTCTGCTATCCGGGGCGGCAAAGCCGCTCGGGCCCGAGGCAGAGGCGATGTTGTTCGCCGCCGCCCGCGACGATCATATCCAATGCACCATTCTGCCGGCGCTCGATTCCGGCAAATGGGTCGTTTCCGACCGCTTCATCGACTCCACGCGCGTCTATCAGGGTGCGCTTGGCGACATTGATCCGCGCTTCATCAAGGCGCTGGAACGGGTTTCCGTCGGCGATCTCCGTCCGGATCTTACTTTCGTGCTCGATGTACCCGCTGAAGCTGGATTGCGACGTGCGGCGGGGCGACGCGGCGGCGCCGATCCAGATCGCTTCGAGGCGGAGCAAATCGACTTCCATGAGAAGTTGCGCAGTGCTTACCTCCAGCTTGCCGCCGCGGAGCCGGAGCGCTGCATTGTCATCGACGCTACGGCACCAAAGAAGATGGTCGCCAAACACATTTGGCAGACCGTGAGTTCGAAGCTTAAGCCCGCGGAGGCGCTGCGCAGCCTGGAGCATGCGGCATCGTGAGTGCGTCGGATGCCGCCGCCGAGCAGGCATCGCCGCGCACCACCTACGCGTTGCTCGGCCACGCCGCCACCGAGGCGGCGCTGCTCGCGGCCTATCGCGGCGGGCGCGTCCCGCACGCGTTCATGCTCATCGGCGAGAAGGGCATCGGCAAGGCCACGCTGGCCTATCGCATGGCGCGCTTCGTGCTTGCCAATCCGGACCCGGCGGCGCCTAAAGTCCGCGTGGCAACGTCGCTTGAGCTCGATCCGGATCACCCGGTAGCAAGGCGCGTGGCGGCGCAGGCGCACGGCGACCTCCTCGTCCTCGAGCGAACGCCTAACGAAAAGGGTGTGCTGCGCCAGCAGATCGCGGTCGAAGACGTGCGGCGCACGGTGTCGTTTTTCGGGTCGACCGCAGGCGAGGGGGGATGGCGGGTCGCGATCGTCGATGCGGTGGACGAACTCAACCGATTTGGCGCCAATGCGCTCCTCAAGGTTCTCGAAGAACCGCCGCAGCGCACGCTGCTGCTGCTGGTCTGTCATTCAGCATCGCGGGTGCTGCCGACCTTGCGCTCGCGCTGTCGCCTCATGGCGATGCGGACCTTGTCGGAGGGCGACGTAGCGGCCGCGCTGGCGGTGGCGACCGGCCGCCCGGCGACCGATCCGGATGTCAAAGCCGCTGCCGCGGCGGCCGACGGCAGCGTGTCGCGCGCCCTCGCATTCCTCGACGAGGACATGTTGGCGCTGCGCCAGCGCGCGCTCGACGAGCTCGACCGCTTGCCCGCGCTCAACGCCAATGCGCTGCATGCGATGGGCGACGCGCTCGCTGGGACCGATCTGCAACCGCTCGCCGCCTTCGTCGATACCGTCAATGTCTGGCTGTCGCGGCGGCTCGATGCCAAACAGGGCGAGGGTGGTCGACTGCCGCGACTGGAGCGGCTGGCCGAAGCGTGGGAGCGCATCAACCGGGCCGCCCGCGACGTCGAGACATACAATTTGGAGCGAAAACCCTTGGTCTTCAGCGTGTTCGGCTTGCTTGCCGAGGCCACGCGCGGTTGATACCTATGCGCCTTCCATGGCCGGGCCTGTCCCGGCCTTGATCGTTCAAAGGCGCCCGCCAGATTAAATGGATGACGCCACTGTTTAGGCCGCCAACCGGCGGCGCGGAATAACATGGCTGCCAAGCCCTATTACATCACGACGGCGATTTCCTACCCCAATGGACCGCCGCATATCGGCCACGCCTACGAAGCGATCGCTACCGACGCGATCGCGCGCTTCATGCGGCTCGACGGCTATGACGTGTTCTTCCTCACCGGGACCGACGAGCACGGACAGAAGATTCAACAGACGGCGGTGCGCGAGGGCCTGACGCCGCGGCAATTGCTCGACCGGAACGTGCCACTGTTCGAGGCCATGGTGAAACTGCTGGAGTGCTCGAACAACGACTTCATCCACACCACCGAGCAGCGCCACCACCGATCGTCGGAAGAAATCTGGCGACGCATGGAGCAGAACGGCGATATCTATCTGAGCAAATATGCCGGCTGGTACTCGGTACGCGACGAGGCCTACTACGCCGAGGACGAAACCCAGGTAAACGACAACAAGCAGCGCATTGCGACCAAGACCGGCACGCCGGTGGAATGGGTCGAGGAGGAGAGCTATTTTTTCCGCCTCTCGGCCTATCAGGACAAGCTGCTGGCGCTGTACGCGAGCGATTCCAATTACGTGTTGCCGAAGGAACGCTTGAACGAAGTCGCGAGCTTCGTGCGCGGCGGCTTGCAGGATCTGTCGATCTCACGCACCACCTTCGACTGGGGTGTCCGCGTGCCCGGCAGCGATGGCCACATCATGTATGTTTGGGTCGACGCGCTGACCAATTACATCACAGCGGTCGGCTATCCCGATACGGAGAGCGAAAAATTCCGGCGCTATTGGCCGGCCGATCTCCATGTCATCGGCAAGGACATCGTGCGCTTCCACGCCGTGTACTGGCCGGCCTTCCTGATGTCGGCCGGCATCGCCGTGCCGCGGCGCATTTTCTCCCACGGGTTCCTGTTCAACCGCGGCGAGAAAATGTCGAAGTCGGTCGGCAATGTCATCGACCCGTTCTCGCTCGTCAAAACATATGGCGTCGATCCGCTGCGCTATTTCTTCCTGCGCGAGGTGCCGTTCGGGCAGGACGGCAATTACAGCCACGACGCCATCATCAATCGTATCAATGCCGATCTCGCCAACGATCTCGGCAATTTGGCGCAGCGCTCGCTGACCATGGTGGCGCGGAATCTCGGCGGCGTGCTGCCGACGCCGGGCGCGCTGAGTGAAGCCGACAATGCGATCCTTGCCGCCGCCGACGCCACGATCGGCAAGGCGCGGGACGCCATGACAACCCAGCAACTGCACCAGGTGCTCAACGCCGTCTGGACCGTGGTCGCGGACGCCAACCGCTATTTCGCCGGCGAAGCACCATGGGCTCTGGCAAAGACCGACCCGGCGCGGCAGGGCACCGTCCTTTACGTCACCGCCGAAGTGCTGCGGCAGGTTGCCATTCTCGCGCAGCCTTTTATGCCGGCGTCGGCCGCAAAATTGCTCGATCTCCTCGCCATCCCCGCAGTCGAACGTGATTTCTCGTTCCTCGGCGGCAAACATCGCATCGCGTCGGGTATAAAGCTTCCTGCGCCCGCGCCGGTTTTTCCACGCTATGTCGAGGCCGAGGCACCCGCCGCGCAATAGCCATGCTCATCGACAGTCACTGCCATCTCGATTTTCCGGATTTCGCTGACGAACTTGACGCCGTCGTCGCACGTGCCCGCGCGGCCGGGATCGCGCGCATGGTCACGATCTCGACCCGCGTTCATCGGCACGCCGGCCTGATCGCAATCGCCGAGCGTTTCGCCGACGTCTATGCGTCCGTCGGCACGCATCCGCATTACGCGCACGAGGAGTTGGAAATCACCGCGGCCGATCTTGTCGCGCGCACGCGCCACCCAAAGGTCGTCGCCATCGGCGAAGCCGGCCTTGACTACCACTACGACCGGAGCCCACGCGACGCGCAGGAACGCGGCTTCCGCACCCACATCGCCGCAGCGCGCGAAACCGGCCTGCCGCTCGTGATCCATTCGCGCAATGCCGACGCCGACACGGCGCGAATTCTCGAGGAGGAAACCGAGCAGGGCGCCTTCCCGGCTGTGCTCCATTGCTTTACCGGCGGTCCCGACCTCGCCAGCCGCGCCGTCGCGCTTGGATTGTTCATCTCCTTCACCGGCATCCTGACGTTCAAGAATTCGGCGGACCTTCGCGTCATCGCCGCCGGATTGCCGGCCGACCGGATTCTGGTGGAAACCGACGCGCCCTATCTCGCGCCGTTGCCTTTTCGCGGCAAACGCAATGAGCCGGCCTTTGTCGTCGAGACCGCAAAGGTGCTCGCGGAAACGCGCGGCGCTGCGTTTGACGACATCGCGCGCCAGACCTCGGACAACTTCTTTCGCCTGTTCAACAAGGTGCCGCGCCCGGCCAACGCGGCGGCGGCATGACGATGAAGTTCACCATCCTCGGCTGCGGCTCATCGGGCGGCGTGCCCCGGCCAGCCCTGGGGTGGGGCGATTGCGATCCAAACAATCCGAAGAACCGCCGACGGCGCACCTCGCTCTGCGTCGAACGACACGGCAGCGGCGGCGTGACGCGGATCCTGGTCGACACCTCGCCGGACCTGCGCGAACAGCTTCTCGACGCTGGCGTCGATTGGCTCGACGCGGTGCTCTACACCCACGAGCATGCGGACCACACCCATGGCATCGACGACCTTCGCGCGCTCTTCATCAAGCAGCGCCGGCTGATCGACGTCTATATGGACGCGTCGACGTCGAGCTCGATCCGTCGGCGCTTCGGCTATTGCTTCAAATCGCCGCCCGGCAGCGAATACCCTCCGATCCTGCGTGAGCATTCGCTGACCGCCGGACATCACCTCACGATCGAGGGGAAGGGCGGCCCTATCACCGTACTGCCGTGCCTTCAGGAGCATGGCGACATTCCCTCGCTGGGCTTTCGCTTCGGCAATGTCGGCTATTCGTGCGACCTCAGCGGCATCCCGGCAGAAACCGCGGTAGCCTTGACCAATCTCGATGTCTGGATCGTCGACGCGCTGCGCTATCGGCCGCACCCGAGTCATTTCTCGCTGGCCGACGCACTCGGCTGGATCGAACGGCTCAAGCCTCAGCGCGCGATCCTGACCAATCTCCACTCCGATCTGGACTACGACGTCCTGCGCAAGGACCTGCCGCCGAACGTCGAGCCGGCGTTCGATGGAATGAGCTTCAGTGCCTGAAACCCCTGCAAATACCGGCCCTGATAGAAATGTTCCATAATATGTCTTATGCGAATCGGGCTATGACCTGGCTGGGGGCCGACGCAAAAACCGACCGGCATCCCAAACCGTCACATGGAACCAAAGGTTCCCTGCTAGCGTTTGCGCTGCGTGCCAGCCGACGTCCCGCCGGCGGCGCGGCGCGCGCATTCATGCAGTCCGAATTTCACAGTCCCAATTTCAGAGGTGCTCCATGAGCAAAGTCCGAGCCGTCGATACCGGGCGCAAGCCAGCGGCCGCACTGGACACGCCGACCGATCTTTCAGCGGACGCCGTAGACGAGATTTCCGCCAAGCTCAATGAAATCCTGGCCACCACTTTCGCGCTCTACCTGAAGACCAAGAACTTTCACTGGCACGTCAGCGGGCCGCATTTCCGCGACTACCATTTGCTGCTTGACGAACAGGCGGAGCAGATTTTCGGCAGCACCGACGACATCGCCGAGCGGGTTCGCAAGATCGGCGGAACGACGCTGCGGTCGATCGGACAGATCTCGAAGCTGCAAGGCATCGAGGATAACGACGACGACTACGTGTCGCCGGGCGACATGCTCCGCGAGCTAGTGGCCGACAACAAGGCCGTGGTGGCGGCGATGCGCGCGTGCCACGAACTCTGCGACGAGCACGATGATGTGGCGACCGCGAGCCTTCTCGAAAATTTCATCGATCAGGCCGAACGGCGACTCTGGTTCATGTTCGAAACAAGCCGCAAGGCTGATGATACCGGCCACTAAGCGGCGTGCGAGGAGCCCACGGGTTTCCCTCGTTATGACGATGTCTGGTAGGGTCACGCGTCAATAGCGAGACCTTGTCATGACCCCTTCCCGCGACATCAGCCGCCTCCTTGAGATCATGGCAGCGCTGCGGACACCCAAGACCGGCTGCCCGTGGGATCTCACACAAGATTTCGCAACGATTGCGCCCTACACGCTCGAGGAAGCGTACGAGGTCGCCGACGCCATTGCGCGTGGCGATCTGGCCGATCTTGAAGAGGAACTCGGCGACCTGCTGTTGCAGGTCGTATTTCACGCCCGCATGGCGGAGGAGCAGAACGCCTTCGATTTCGGCGACGTCGTCGAGGCGATCACCACCAAGCTCGTTCGCCGGCATCCGCACGTGTTCGGCGAACGCCGCGCGGACAACCCGCAGGCCGTCAAGGGCCTGTGGGAAGACATCAAAGCGCAAGAGAAACAAGTGAAACGCGAAAAGGCCGGCCCCGGCAAACCGGCCAGCGACAGCGCGCTCGCCGGCGTGCCGATCGCCCTGCCCGCGCTGACTCGCGCGCTCAAGCTGCAAGCCAAGGCGAGCAGGGTCGGCTTCGACTGGAACGATCCACGCGCGGTGTTGCGCAAAATTCGCGAAGAGGCGGACGAAATCGAAGAGGCGCTTGAGGAAAATCCGGCAAACGCGCCGGCGGAAGTCGGCGATCTCCTGTTCGCGGTGGTGAACCTCGCGCGCCACCTCGACGCCGATCCGGAAGCGGTATTGCGGCAGACCAACCGGAAGTTCGAACGCCGCTTTTCGGCGATCGAACATGCCCTTGCCGCACAGAAAAAGGCGCCGCAAGATGTAACGCTGGCCGAAATGGACGCGCTTTGGAACCAAGCCAAAGCGCGCGAGTAGTACGTTTCGCGTTCATGGAACTCCGTCGTGCAGCCGCGCAACCTCGCATCACATTACTGCAACAAGTTGGCTCTAAGCTTTTACGTTTCATAAAGCGCCATTCGCCCAGGTTGAGCGAGCCGGATCGGGGACGCGTCCCCTTGGTTTCATTCGCCGGTTGCCGACAAGACTACGTATCTCTGCCGACGCTGCTACGTATCATGGGAGGCCAAAATGAAAGCCATAGCCTTCGCCAACAACGATATTGCAGTCGTGGCATGGACCTTTGGCGGCAAGCTGCCGAACTGCCTCGGCTTTGCGGTTTATCGCGTCTACGTGCGGGCCGGGACCGAAACCTGCCTGCCCGCGATGGCGACATTTTCCGGACAGCAGGCCACTCCTGGACGAACCACGGCGGACGATCCGGTTCAGAAGTTCTTCTGGAAGGACGTCTACGCCAAGCGCGGCGGGACCTATAAGTACAAGATCGTGCCGATGACGGGCACGCCAGGCAATTTACAGCCGATGCCTTACGGCCCGGTGATATCCAACCAGGTGCAGCTCAGCCCGCACTACGGCGCGCTGTCGGCTTATTTCAATCGCGGGATTCTCGCCACCCAAGCGACCGCACACGTCCTGACCGACGGCGCGCAGGCGGGATCGATGCTGAGCGAACTGAAAGCGCACATCGTCAAAGAAGGCGACCCACTGCGTCTGGATCTCGCCGGCCAGATGATCGAAGCGCTCACCACTTTGTCCGATGAAGCGGCCGACAGCGGCAGCGAGGTTTATTGTGCGCTCTACGAATTTCAGGACCCCGAGGTGATCGACCACCTTGCCAAGCTGAAGGGTAAGGCGAACGTGATCCTCTCCAACATGCCGGGCGCAGCGGACGACGGACAAAAGACCAACGACACTTACGCGGAACAGCGCAAACAGATCCATGATGCCGGCGCCGACGTCATCGACCGCTTCATGCCGAGCGGCCATATCGGCCACAACAAGTTCCAGGTGCTCGACAAGGGCGGCCCGCAGGCGGTGCTGTTCGGCTCCACGAACTGGACCTCGAATGGGCTGTGCGCGCAGACCAACAATTCAATTATTGCGCGTTCGCCGGCACTGGCGGCGGCCTATAAGGAATATTGGGAGAGGCTCAAATCCGACACCGTGCCGCCGGGCAAGAACGGCAAGGCGCAACAATCCGCCCAGTTCCGCGAGGCGAACGAGAAAGGCATTCCGTCAATCGCGCTCGAAGACGGCAGCGGCACGGTCGACCTGTGGTTCTCGCCGAACACGGCCAAAGCGCGCGGCAAACCCATGGCCCCGGTGAAACCAGGCCGCCGGATTTGTCCGAAGTGTTCGATATCATCGCCAAGGCGCAAGAGGCGATCCTGTTCCTCGTCTTCCAGCCCGGTTCGCCAAGCATCGTCGATGCCGTGGCCGATGCGTTGAAGGCCAAGCCATCCTTGTTCGTGCGTGGCGCGGTGACTGCGTCGCAGGCATCCGGCGGGTTTTATACGGCGATTCACGACGGCGGGGCCGGCACGCCGCAGAAGCGTCAGAAAGGCGACCCGCCCCTCCCCGAGGACTATCGCGTGATCCGCGCCCAGGGCATTACTGCGACCGACGCCTTCGGCCAGTGGGAAAAGGAACTGAACCAAGCTGGTCACGCGATCATCCACGACAAAATCCTGGTGGTCGATCCGTTCTCCGACAACTGCGTCGTTGTGACCGGCAGCCACAATTTCGGTTATGCGGCGTCGTACAACAACGATGAAAACATGGCGATCATCCACGACCACCGTGCGATCGCCGAGGCCTATGCCGCGCATTGCCTCGATGTCTACGACCATTACGCATGGCGATATTGGTTGACCACCGAACAGGACAAGGCCTGGCACTTCCTCGCTTCCGACGACGCATGGCAGGACGAATATTTTTCGGCTGACAATCAGGTCAAGTCTGCCGAGCTTGGCTTCTGGCTCGGCGCTACGCCGGCTGCGGACGCGCTGCCGACGCCAAACGACACGGCTTCTGCGCGCTCCCGCCCGGCGCTTCAGGCAGAAACGGGCGGCATCACGCCGGCGATCGGCGCACATTCGGTGGCGGCGCACACCCGCGGAGCTCACAAAAAGCCGCCGCACACCACCACGCATCGACGAAAGACAGCCTAGTCAGGCTTTCTCTTTTCGACGGCGCACGCCGCATCCAACCAATTGCAGCGGCGCCGCGGCCGTCCCGTCACGATACGCCGAACTTCTCCCTTACCGCGTTCGCCTTGCCGGGATCGGCGCGCACGGTCATGGCGATACTGCCGGTTTCCGCATCCGTGGCCTTGTGGATCACCTCGGTGTGGCGGTGCAGCCAGCTCACGCCAGCGCCGTCGGCCGGATCGAGAACCAGTTCGATCAGCACGCGCCCGGCGGCGAGCCGCGTTTCTATGTCGGCGCCAAGGGCGCTTATTCCCTCCCCGGTCACGGCCGAAACGAGGATCGGCCGCTCGTCCGCCGCGCGCCGGTCGGCAAGGTTGCGCAGCCGGGCGCGTTGCTCTTCGTCAAGCCGGTCGATCTTGTTCCAAACCTCGATCAGCGCCGGCTTGCCGGCGGCCTTGCTATGTGGATCGATGCCGAGCTGGCGTAAAATATTCTCTACGTCCTGCAACTGCGCCTCGGCGTCTTCGTGAGAAACGTCGCGCACGTGCAGGACAACGTCGGCCTCGATCACTTCCTCGAGCGTGGCGCGGAACGCAGCGATCAACATGGTCGGCAACTCGGAAATAAAGCCGACGGTATCGGAGAGAATGATCCGCGCACCGTGCGGCAGATCCACGGCACGGAGCGTCGGGTCCAGCGTCGCAAACAGCATGTCGGCGGACAGCACGGTCGCCTGCGTCATGCGATTGAACAGTGTCGATTTCCCGGCGTTGGTATAGCCGACCAATGAGACGATCGGATACGGCACGCGGCGCCGGCTTTCTCGGTGGAGTTCACGCGTGCGCTTGACCTTGCCAAGCTCGGCTTCGATCTTGGCGAGACGTTCCTCGATCATGCGCCGGTCGGCTTCGAGCTGCGTTTCGCCGGGGCCGCCAAGGAATCCGTAGCCACCGCGCTGGCGCTCGAGATGGGTCCAGGAGCGCACTAAGCGGCTTTTCTGATAGGTCAGATGTGCGTGCTCGACCTGAAGCGCGCCTTCGCGCGTGCGCGCACGCCGCCCGAAAATCTCGAGGATAAGGCCGGTGCGATCGAGCACCTTGGCGCCCCAGGCCTTCTCCAGATTGCGCTGCTGCACCGGCGAGAGCGCGCAGTCCATCACAACAATGCCGGCCTCGTGAGTTTTGGCGAGACCGGCGATCTCTTCGACCTTGCCTTTACCGAGATACGTTGCCGGCCGAATAGCTCCAAGCATCACGATGCCGGCCTGCGCAACATCGAGATCGATGGCGAGCGCAAGGCCGACGGCCTCATCGAGACGCGCCGCCGGTGCGCGATCCGAAGGCGTTGACCGCGCCACCGTCCGCCGCACGACAGGCTCGATGACAAGTGCGCGGCCAGTCGCCGACCCCGCGGGGCTTAGGCGATCAGACCGCGGATCGCGGCGGCGCGGCTCCAATCAGACCTTTTCCCCAGGCGGGGCATCTTCGGCGCCTTCAAACAACTGGACCGGATGACCGGGCATGATGGTCGAAATGGCGTGTTTGTAAACCAGCTGCGAGTGCCCATCGCGTCGCAGCAGCACGCAGAAATTATCGAACCAGGTTACCACGCCTTGCAGCTTTACGCCGTTCACCAGGAAAATGGTGAGCGGGATTTTCGCCTTGCGGACGTGATTGAGGAAGGTGTCTTGCAGATTTTGTGCGCGGTCGGCTGCCATGGCCATTGTTTCCGTCTTTGTACCGCAGGCCCCTGTCCCGCGGGTCTTTTCTTGCCAAGCCCATCATTAGAGGCCACAGCGTGAAGCGATGCAAGCCCCGGACGGGACCAAATGGTAAAGAATATGCTCGCCGAGGCTCCGCAAAAAGGAACAAAGCCACCGCTGAGCGCTCAACTTTGCTCCGCGTAACGGTGAAACTCGCGGCGCAGGGCGGTTGCCACGGGACCGGGCTTGCCGTCGCCGATTGCGTGGCTGTTTACGCGCACCACAGGAAGCACGATCTGGCTCGCCGCCGTCACGAATGCTTCACGCGCATCGTAGGCTTCCTGCAAGGTGAATGGCCGCTCCTCGACCGTCAGCCCCTGCCCCTTGATCACCTCGAACAGCACGGTCCGGGTAATGCCACGCAGAATGCCGTGATCCGCCGGGCGCGTGACTAGCGTGCCGGCCGGCGTCACGATCCAGGCGTTTGCGGAAGCGCTTTCGGTGACAGTGCCGTCCTTGTCGACAAACCAGGCATCGCGCGCTCCCTGCTCGATAGCCGACTGTCGCGCCAGCACGTTCGGCAGGAGTCCGATGGTCTTGATGTCGACACGGCCCCATCGATTGTCGGGCACGCTGATGACCGAAATGCCCTTGGCGGCCAAAGCCTCGTTGCGCGCGCCACTAAGCGGCCGCGCGGTCACCACCAGGCTGGGCGTTACTTCCGGAACCGGAAAAGCGTGATCGCGTCGCGCCACACCGCGGGTCACCTGGAGGTAGACGATGCCGTAGCCAATGCGGTTGCGGGCTATCACTTCGCGCAGCACGACGCCGAGCGCCTTTGGCGACATCGGCTGGCGGATGCGTAATTCATCGAGCGAACGCTTGAGGCGCGCCAGATGGCGCCGCTCGTCGATCAAGCGCCCTTCCCTCACCTCGCAAACCTCGTAGACACCGTCGCCGAACTGATAACCGCGGTCCTCGATGTGCACCATGGCGGTGCGCATCGGCAGATAGCGGCCGTTGACATAGGCAATTCGCGACATGAGCGATCAGACCTCGGTGGGGTCAGTCGATCCCCAGCGCCTTGAGCTTGCGGTGCAGCGCCGAGCGCTCCATGCCAACGAACTCGGCGGTGCGCGAGATGTTGCCGCCGAAACGGTTGATTTGCGCCAGGAGATATTCGCGCTCGAACACTTCGCGCGCCTCGCGGAGCGCGAGGCTCATGAGGTGCTCGCCGCCATCGCCATTTGGCATTGAGGGGATCATCGAGCCAACGTCTTGCGGCAGCATGGACGCCGTGATCACGGCCTCCGGGTCGCCGCCCGCCAGTATCATCAGCCGTTCGACGTTGTTGCGAAGCTGCCGCACGTTCCCGGGCCAATCATGCGATTGCAACACCGCCAGCGCATCGGTACCGACGGTGCGCTTGGGCAACCCGGTGATTTGCGAGATTTGATTCATGAAATATTCGACGAGTTCGGGAACGTCCTCACGCCGCTCGGCGAGCGGCGGCACGCGGATCGGCACCACCGAGAGCCGATGAAAGAGATCTTCGCGGAATTTACCGGCGGCGATGTCGGCCTCGATGTTGCGGCTGGTGGAGGAGACGACGCGCACGTCGACCGTCACTTTGGTCGTTCCGCCGACCCGTTGGAAAGTCTGATCGACAAGCACGCGCAAGATCTTGTTTTGCGTCTCGCGCGGCATGTCGGCGATCTCGTCGATGAACAGGGTTCCGCCATGCGCCTCTTCGAGCGCCCCGACCTTGCGGGCCTGGGTGCCGTTTCCCGCCTCGATGCCGAACAGCTCGACTTCCATGTTCTCCGGCATGATGGCGGCGGCGTTGATCACGACGAACGGCCCGGAGGCGCGGGCGGACAGTGAATGAATGGTGCGTGCCGCGAGTTCCTTGCCGCTGCCTGACGGGCCGACAATGAGAACGCGGCTGTTGGTCGGTCCCACCTTCTCGACGGTCTGCCGAAGCTGATTGACGGCAGGCGAACGGCCGACGAGCGTCGTCGCAACCGGCCCCAGTTGCTTGAGTTCCTTCACCTCGCGCTTGAGCCGCGAATTCTCCAGCGTCCGTTCCGCGACCAGTAACAGCCGATCCGCCTTGAAGGGCTTTTCGATGAAGTCGTAGGCGCCGCGCTTGATCGCCGATACCGCGGTCTCGATGTTGCCGTGGCCCGAAATCATGACGATCGGCAGCTCGGGATGGTCCTGCTTGAGGGCATCGAGAAGCTGCAGGCCGTCGAGGCGGCTTCCCTGCAGCCAGATGTCGAGGAAGACGAGATTGGGCCGGCGGGCGACGACTGCCGCAAGCGCCTCGTCGGCGTTGGCAGCGGTGCGGGTACCGTGACCTTCGTCCTGAAGAATCCCGGCGACCAGCTCGCGGATATCCGCCTCATCATCAACAATCAAGACATCGGTTGCCATGTTCAGACCGCCGCTTTCTGCGGCTCTGCAGGCGAATCGGGAACCTCGATCGTCTCAGCCGCAAAACGCAATTGCATCCAAGCGCCGCGCGCGCCCGCGGTTTTCTCCGACGCATCGCGCAACTCGATGCGTCCGCCATGCTCCTCGAGAATGCGGCCGACGATAGCCAGCCCCAGACCGGTACCCTTCTCGCGCGTGGTCACATAAGGTTCGAGCAGCCGCGCGCGATTTTCCTTGGGCAGGCCGACGCCGTTGTCGATCACATCGATAATTATGTCCTTGCCCTCGCGCCGCGCGCTGACGGAGACATGCCCGCGTCCGAGTTCCGCCGGCGGCACGGCGCCGATCGCCTCGGTGGCGTTCTTGACGATGTTCGTCAGCGCCTGCGAAATCAGTCGCCGGTCAAAGCGCGCAGGCATCGGCTCCGGCGGCAGATCGACGTCGAAATCGATGTCGGGGTGACCAACGCGCATCAGGAAGATGACTTGGCGCACCGTATCGGCCACGTCCTCGGCGGCGATGACCGCCTTGGGCATGCGCGCGAAACGCGAGAACTCGTCGACCATGCGTTTGATGTCGTCGACCTGGCGCACGATGGTCTCGGTGCATTGCTCGAACACGGCAGCATCCTCGACGATCACCTTGCCGTACTTCCGGCGCAGCCGTTCCGCCGACAATTGAATCGGCGTCAGCGGATTCTTGATCTCGTGCGCGATGCGCCGGGCAATATCAGCCCAGGCGGCGGTGCGCTGCGCCAGCACCAGTTCGGTGACGTCGTCGATGGTGATGACGTAGCCCTGATCGGATTCCGCGGCCTGCTCGCTGGTGACACGCACCGAAAGATTCCGCTCCTGGCCGTCGCGGCTGACCGTCACCTGCCGCTGAACCAGCCGCTGGCTGCTGTTGCGCGCCGCGTCGAATATTTCGCCGAGCTCCGGCGCCACTTCCGCGAGCGGATGACCGAGCGCGGCGCTTTCCGGACGTCCGATCAGCCGTTCCGCCGAGCGGTTGAGGATCGTGATGCGGCCGTCGGCATTGACGCCGATGACGCCGGCGCTAGCGCCAGCGAGCACAGCCTCGGTAAATCGCCGGCGGCTGTCGATCACGTCGCGCGCACGTACGATATCGTCGTGCTGCGTACTCAACTCCTGCGTCATCTTGTTGAAAGTTTCGCCGAGCTGAGCAAGGTCGCCTTCGGAACGGCGGATCGGCACTCGCACATGGAGGTTTCCGGTGGAGACGATATTGGCGGCCCCGATCAGCCGGCGGATGGGAGCCACAAGGCGATTGGCGAAATCGAGCCCGATCCAGGCCGAGGAGAGCAGGACGATTAGCGCGATGACAGCGAACATCAGCGCGAATGCGATCTGAATGCCAAGCCGGCGGGCCTCGAGATTTGCGTATTCGCCGACGCTTTCCTGCGTCTGGCGCAACTGCTGGACCACGCGTGGATCGAGTACGTGCGCCACATAGAGATACATGTCATCGTAACCGTGCAGCTTGACGGCTGCGGCGACGTGGTCGCCCTCGGGGATCAGCGCGACTTGCGGCTCGGTCTCGGTAATTTGAGTGAGCAGCTTCGCCGATGGCAGCACGACGGCCTTGTCCATCTTCACCTCGGCGCGTTCCACGGTCGAGCCGTCGGCCTTGATGATCATCGCAGCGGAGAGTCCGCGGGCGGTGGCCTGCGCGGTGAAGAACTTCTGAAACCGTTCGCGGTCGGAATCAAACATCGGCTTGGCACGGCCGAGATCGAAAGCCATGGCCATGATCTCGCCGCGGATCGCCTGGGCGTGCTCGCTAACATAGGCGTCGGCCACGATGAGTGATTGCTCGATCATGGCGCGCGTGCGCGTCGAGAAGAACCGGTCAAGGCCCCGATCGAGGGTGGTCGAGGCGACAACAGCAACGAGCACAGTCGGCACCGCTGCGATCACCGCGAACAGGCCGACGATCTGCACGTGAAGCCGCGATCCGGCGTAGCCGCGCCGGCGCGCCAGCACAACCATCCACACTTCGCGGCCGATAATGGCGAGCAACAAAAGCCCGACGGCGAGGTCGGCGAGGAGGAGTTCGACCACGACCTCGTGAACGGGCGCGATCGGCGTCAGCCCCGCCAGCACCACGAAGGTTGCCGCTGCGCAAAGGAGCGCAAGGCCGACCGCAATGGCCCCGACCAGCCGCGATCCGGGCTGCGTCGGCGCGTCCTCGGCAGGGTCGAAAGGCTCAGCCGAAACGACCGCCGTTGCTGCCGGATCGAGAGGGCCGACGTGATCGAGGGTCGTCATGGATGCCTTGCGACGCGGGGCTTCTATGACAAAGAATAGACAGGCGCGAATGGAACCCCGCCATTCGCGTCAGTGATGCTTTTATACAACAATGTTGCCTAATTGCGACAATTTCTAGGCGTGGAAACTGTCACGTTCGCGGCATCGGAAATCCGGTCAGCCGCCGCCGCTTCGATAAACCTGAATTTCCAGGTCGCGGATTTTCTTGCGCAATGTATTGCGGTTTACACCCAAAAGGTCGGCGGCACGAATCTGATTGCCGCGGGTCGCCGCCAACGCGGCGGACAAAAGCGGCGCCTCCACCTCGCGCAAGATGCGGTGGTAAAGGCCCGGAGGCGGCAGGCCCTCGTCGAAGCCGGAGAAATAGCGCGCCAGGTAGCGCTCGACCGCGTTCGACAGGTTTTCGTCGCCGCGCTGGCTTTCGCCGGGCGTGACGAGCGCGGGTTGTGACAATTCGGCGTCGATCACTGCCGCGCTGATCGTTTCCTGGGGATAGAGCGCCGCAAGGCGCCGGGCGAGATTTTCCAATTCGCGCACATTGCCCGGCCAGCGATGCCGCCGCATGCGGTCGAGCGCGGCCTGATCGATTTGCTTCGGCGGCAATCCCTCGCGTTCGACTTGCGTGAAGAAATGCCGGATCAGATCGGGAATATCCTCGGTGCGCTCGCGCAGCGGCGGCAGGCGCAGCGGCACCACATTGAGACGGAAAAACAGATCCTCGCGGAACAGACCCTGCTGAATGAGCTGCCGCAGGTCCTTGTTGGTCGCCGCAATGATGCGCACGTCGGCCTTGATCGGCGTGCGGCCGCCGACGGTGGTGTATTCGCCCTGCTGCAAAACCCGCAACAGCCGGGTCTGCGCTTCCATCGGCATATCGCCGATCTCGTCGAGGAAGAGCGTGCCGCCTTCGGCCTGTTCGAAACGGCCGGCGCTGCGCGAATTGGCGCCGGTGAAGGCACCCTTCTCGTGGCCGAAAAGCTCTGCATTCGATAAGATCGCGCGGGATTGCCGCCATGTTGATGGCAACGAACGGTCCGGTGCGGCGCTTGCCGTAATCATGCAGCGCTCGCGCCACCAGTTCCTTGCCGGTACCCGGACTCGCCGCTGATCATGACGGTCAAATCCGTCTGCATCAGCCGCGCGAGCACGCGATAGATTTCCTGCATCGCCGGCGAGCGTCCGACCAGCGGGATGAAGTCGAAGTCCTCCGCCTTGACCGGCTGCCGGGCGCGTTCCTTTGGTTCCGACAGCGCGCGGCCGACGATGGCGATCAATTCCTTGAGATCGAACGGCTTCGGCAGATATTCGTAGGCGCCGCGCTCCGACGCGCGGATCGCGGTCATGAAAGTGTTCTGCGCGCTCATGATCACCACCGGAAGTTCCGGCCGCGTCTTCTTGATTCGCAACAGCAGATCGAACGCGTTCTCGTCGGGCAGGATCACGTCGCTGATGATCAGGTCGCCGTCACCCTGGCTGACCCAACGCCAGAGCGTTGCGGCATTGCCAGTCGAGCGGACCTCGTATCCGGCGCGCGAGAGCGCCTGATTGAGCACGGTCCGGATCGCCGCATCGTCGTCGGCTACGAGAATATTTCCCGCGGGCATCAATGATCCCCCAGTGGCCGAAGCGCACCGCTCGGCTCGGCGCCCGCGCCGGTATACATCGGCATAAGAACGCGGAAGATGGTTCGCCGCGGCTGCGACTCGCATTCGATGATGCCGCCGTGATCACCAACGATCTTGGCAACCAGCGCGAGGCCGAGCCCGGAGCCCGTCGGCTTCGTCGTCACGAACGGATCAAACAAATGCGGCAACAGCTCCTCCGACACGCCCGGTCCGTTGTCCTTCACGCAGAACTCCAGCGGCAGCGAAACACGCGTCTTGGCGCCGGGAACGGACAGGCGCACACCGGGGCGAAATGCGGTCGAGAGCGCGATCTCGCCACCGGCGGTGTCGCCAATACGCCTCCGCCGCGTTCTTCACGAGATTCAAAAACACCTGAACGAGCTGATCGCGATTCGCGAGCACCGGCGGCAGCGACGGATCGTAGTCCTCGACGAATTTGATTTGCCGCGCGACGCCGGACTGTGCAAGCCGCTTCACGTGATCGAGCACGACGTGAATATTGATCGGCTCGCGCTCGACCGGCCGTTCGTCGGCGAAAACCTCCATGCGATCGACAAGCTTCACGATGCGGTCGGCTTCGTCGCAAATCAGCTGGGTGAGCGTACGATCGTCGTCCCGCCGCCGACTGCTCGAGCAGCTGCGCCGCGCCGCGGATACCCGAGAGTGGATTCTTCGATCTCGTGAGCGAGCATGGCGGCAAGCGCGATTACCGAGCGGGCCGCGCCGCGATGCGTGAGTTGCCGATCCATCTTTTCGGCGATCGACCGCTCCTGGAGCATCACCACCACAAAGTCGAGCTGCTCCGGCAGCGGCGCGACGTACAAATCGACCGACCGGTCGCCCGGATTGCGCGGCGTGCCGAGATCAACCTTATATTCGTTGACCGCCGCCCCGCTCATGCGCACCTGGTCGATGAGCGTGAGCAATGGACTGCCGAACGGAACGAGATCCCGAAGCAGATGACGCCGCAGCAGCGGTAGCGAAACCTCGAAGAAAGCCTCCGCCGCTACGTTGGCGTCGACAACCTTGCCGTCGGGCGACACGACGATGACTGGAAGCGGCAACGCATTGAGCACCGCATCGGCGGCGGAAAGGGTCAGAAGCGACTCGGCCGTGCTCATGCCGCATGCCTCAATGCCGCGCTTTTGGTGCCGAACGCATCGAACGCCGCGACGAGGCGACTTAGTACGACCGCCGGATCGGTTGCAGTGAGTACCGAATAGCGGCTTTGCTTGCGCAGATGTTCGGACACGCCGGCGGTCGCGGCGGCGGCATCGAGCGCCCAGCCAAGATGCTTGCGCGCTGCCGCAACCCGATATCGACGCTGTGATGGGCCAGCATTTCGTCGTAGAGCGCGCTGATGAGCGCGAGCTGGTCGCGGAGTGCCGGCGCCGTCTCGCGTATGCCCGTCGCCAGATAACGCGCGAGCCGACCGGGAAACCACGGCCTGCCCTGCGCGCCGCGGCCGACCATCACCGCATCGGCACCCGAGGCGGCCAGCGCCATGTCGGCGTCGTCGAAACTTTCGATGTCGCCGTTGACGACGACCGGGATCGAGACGCGTTGCTTGACGGCGCGCACCGCCGCCCAGTCGGCGCGCCCATTGTAGAATTGGCAGCGCGTACGAGCGTGCACCGTGACCAGCGCCACGCCGGCCTGTTCGGCGCGTCGCGCAAGCTCCGGCGCGTTGCGCGAATGGTCATCCCAGCCGAGCCGCATTTTCAGCGTCACCGGCACGTTGACCGCCTGCACAACCGCCTCGATCAGCGTGAGCGCGTGGTCCAAATCGCGCATCAACGCCGATCCGGACTGGACGCCGGTGACGTGCTTGGCCGGGCAGCCCATGTTGATATCGACGATCGCGGCACCGGCGTCCTCGGCGATACGCGCGCCCTCGGCCATCCAATGCGCCTCACAGCCGGCAAGCTGGACGACATGCAGCCCGGCGCCCTGCCCGACCACGCGACGTCGCGCACCGCGCTTGCCTTCGACCAGCGCTGAACTTGCGGTCATCTCAGCGACGACCAGACCCGCGCCCTGTGCCGCGACCATGCGTCGGAACGGCGCATCGGTGACCCCGGACATGGGAGCCAAAAAGACCGGATTCAGCAGCGGCAACCGCCCGATCGCCAACGATCGGGACAGTCGAGGTGCCGGAGAGGGATGAGAGAGCATGTGCACACTAATTAGGCGATGGCCAAGTATTGCTTAGAGTTTAGCCAAAAGGCTGAGCAGCGCAAGTGCTGCACTGCAATATGGTCAACTTCGCGGCTTCCCTATGAATAAGCCTGTGGATTGAATAGGCGGCGGGTCGGCGAGCCTAGAAATCAGGCTGTTCGCTCCTTTCGGAAACATGCGTTAAAGCGATGCCGCATATGAGTGGAGGCGATTTTCATGTCGTCGAAAGTCGCGGCGATTATCGTCGCAGCCGGGCGCGGATATCGCGCTGGCGGGGAAATGCCAAAGCAATATCGTGAACTCGCGGGCGAACCTGTGATCCGCCCTACCCTCGCCGCGTTCCTTGGCCCACGCCGAAATCGACGAGGTGCAACCGGTCATTCATGCGGACGACCGAGAGATTTTCCTGGCGACGACTACCGGTCTCGGCGGCATGCTGCCGCCGGTTTCCGGCGGAGCCACCCGCCAGGCTTCGGTGCGCGCCGGGCTTGAGGCGCTGCGCGCGGCCCCGCCGGATTTCGTTCTCATCCACGATGCGGCGCGGCCGTTTTTGAGCGGTGCACTGATCGCCCGCGCCGTTGCCGCTGCAAAAAAGCATGGGGCCGCGGTGCCCGCCGTCGCCATCACCGACACCGTGAAGCAGATCGACGAGCGGGACATGGTCTGCGAAACGCTCGATCGCAGCCGTCTCCGCATGGTGCAAACGCCGCAAGCCTTCGCCTTCGGCCTCATCGCGGATTTTCATCGCCGCGCCGCGGCGGCCGGCCGCGAGGATTTCACCGATGACGCCGCGCTCGCGGAATGGGCCGGCCATCGCGTGAGCGTATTCGCCGGCGAGACCACCAACGTGAAGCTAACGACAAACGACGACTTCACACGCGCCGAAACGCTGCGCATCGCGGCGCTCGCCGACGTGCGTACCGGCAACGGCTTCGACGTGCATGCCTTCGGTGACGGCGACCACGTCATGCTGGCCGGCATCCGCATTGCCAATGACCGCGGCGTGACCGGGCATTCCGACGCCGACGTGGCGCTACATGCTTTGGTCGACGCCATCCTCGGCGCGCTCGCCGAAGGCGATATTGGTTTCGATTTTCCGCCGAGCGACCCGCAGTGGCGCGGCGCATCATCCGATCGTTTCCTTTCTTTTGCCTGCGAGCGCGTCCGCGCCCGCGCCGGCATGATCGCGCATCTTGACGTAACCATCGTCTGCGAGACACCGCGCGTCGGCCCGCATCGCGACGCGATGCGGGCCCGCATCGCCGCGATCGCCGGCATCCCGATCGGGCGGGTAGCGGTCAAGGCGACGACCAGCGAGAAACTTGGCTCCACCGGCCGCGGGGAAGGCCTCGTGGCGATGGCGACGGCGACTGTGCGGCTGCCGTGGGTCTCTGCGTGATCGA
>CAWHJE010000037.1:0-42997 GCA_963829465.1 uncultured Alphaproteobacteria bacterium | reverse complement strand
TTCTACGTTTGTCCGCGCATCGAGGACCTCGCGGAGGCGAAGTCGTTCCTCGACAAGAACGTGCCCGAGGTGAAAGTCGCGGTGGCCCATGGGCAAATGCCGTCGGCGGTGCTGGAAGACGTCATGACGGCGTTCTACGACGGCAAATACGACGTCCTGCTCTCGACGACGATCGTCGAATCCGGCCTCGATATTCCGACCGCCAACACTCTGATCGTGCATCGCGCCGACATGTTCGGACTGGCGCAGATCTATCAGCTGCGCGGCCGGGTCGGCCGCTCGAAGCTGCGCGCCTATGCGCTGCTCACGCTGCCGAGCGGACGAAAGATCACGCCGCAAGCCGAGCGCCGCCTCAAGGTGCTGCAATCGCTCGACACGCTCGGCGCCGGCTTCCAGCTCGCCTCGCACGATCTCGACATCCGCGGCGCCGGTAATCTGCTCGGCGACGAACAGTCGGGTCACATAAAGGAAGTCGGCTTCGAGCTCTATCAGCAAATGCTCGAAGAAGCGGTGCAAAGCCTCAAGGCCGGCATCAGCGCGCCGGTCGCCGACCGGTGGTCGCCGCAGATCGCCATCGGCACGCCGGTGCTCATCCCCGAAGACTACGTCGCCGACCTGCCGGTGCGGCTCGCGCTGTATCGGCGGCTGTCGGAAATCGAGGACGATCGCGAAATCGAGGCGTTCGGCGCCGAACTGGTCGATCGCTTCGGTCCGCTGCCGGAGGAGGTCGGCTATCTGCTCCAGGTGGTCGCGATCAAGGCTTTGTGCCGGCGCGCCAATGTCGAGCGCATTGAGGTCGGGCCGAAAGGCGCGGTGCTTGCCTTCCGCGACAACATATTCTCAAATCCGGAAGGCCTGATCGCCTATATCGCCAAGCACCCCGAGGGCGCGCGCGTCCGCCCGGATATGAAGGTCGTGTTCTTCGACGAATGGGAAACTTCGCCCGAGCGGCTCAAAGGCGCCGCCGGAATCCTCCGTACGCTCGCCGGCATCGCCGAGAAGGCGGCGAAGGCGGCGTAGCATTTTCCGTCACCCAGAGGCGCTCGGCGCAAAAGGCCCAAACAGTAGGATGGGTTGGAGCGCAGCGAAACCCATCGCATTGGCGGCCTTGCTATGATGCGCGTCCATGACCAATTACCGACGCAATTTCTAATCCGGTGGCAGCTTCTTCTTCACCTAAATCTAGCGGAACGCCGACTGCATTTGCTCACCGAGCGTATCGATTTGCTGCGCAAGGCATTTCGAGATGTGCGGCGGCGGCATAGCTTCATGATCGAAGCGATCGTCATCCTTCCCGATCATCTGCATACAGTCTGGACATTGCCCGAGGGCAATGCCGATTTTGCGCTTCGGTGGCGGTTGATCAAGTCCGCTTTCTCGCGCGGCTTGCCTCATGGCGAGCGCGTTTCGGCGAGTCGCGCCGCCAAGGACGAGCGCGGCATCTGGCAGCGGCGCTATTGGGAGCACACGTTGCGCGATGAACGGGATTTCTCGCGGCATGTAGATTACATTCATTTCAATCCGGTGAAGCACGGCCATGTTAGCCAAGTGAAAGATTGGCCGCATTCGTCCTTCCATCGCATGGTCAGGCTCGGCGTCTATACGCCGGATTGGGCGGGCGACGCGACGGACGATGAGCGAGGTTTCGGGGAAAGATGATGGGTTTCGCTTTTGCTCAACCCATCCTACAGACTCGCGCTTTGGACCGGAGCCATCGTACCTCAGGACGAAGGATCGCATCTTGGCTTAAGCGCTCACGCCGCAATAAGTTCGGAGCCGTCATGATCTCACGACCGCATTTGCCGATGAAAGTTTTCCGCGAGCCGCTGTTCCGATTGCTCGCGATCAATCTTGCGATCGGCGTGAGCATGGCCGCGCTGATGCTTGGCGGGCTCCTGGCGCTCAATCCGCACGGGTTGCGCGATCTCATCATCGCCGACCGCTCGCCGCTCGTTGCGACGGGGCTGCTGCTGTTTGGATTGATCGTGACGTTCGGCAGCGTGGCGATGGGCACTGCGATCATGATGATCGGGCAGGGCGACGGCCGCGGCGGCAAGCTGAAATCCGCTCCGGTGCATGTCGGTGTCGGCGCGCACCGGGCTTGACCCGGTGGTCCATGCTGAGGGTCGCGCGTCGGCCTTCAACAACTCGGGCGCATCGTCAGTGCGAGAAGGAACGCCGTTGATTTCCTGGTCGACTTTCTTTCCCTCTCCCGTGAGGGGAAAGGGGAAGAAGCAAACAGCACAAAGTGGGGGTTCTAGGCCCTCAGCCGCGTGTGCCGGCCGGCGGTGCGCTCGATGGCGCTGGCGAGATATTCCGGCGACTGCGCGCCGGTGACGATGACGCTGCCGCCGAAGACGAAGCAAGGCACGCCGTCGATGCCGGCTTCCTTCGCGGCATTGGCTTCGCCTTCGATGCGATCAACGTCGGCGTCGCTGGCCAGGAGCCGCCGCACCAGATCGCCGTCCATGCCGCAATCGACCGCCGCCTGGATCAGCGTTTTGGGGTCGGTCAAATCGGCGCCCTCGGAAAAATAAAGCTCCATCAGCCGCTGTTTCATGTTCCCGGGATCGGTTGCACTGCGCGACCACAGGATCAGGCGATGGCAGTCGAGCGTATTGGGCTGCCTGTTGATCGCGTCCGAAGCGTAGAGAAGCCCCTCCATTGCGGCGGCTGCGACGACACGTTCGGCGATGACCGCGTAACGCTCGGCCGAGCCGAATTTGGTCTCTAGGTAGGTTTGCCGGTCGATGCCTTCGCGCGGAATCCATGGATTGAGGAAATACGGCCGCCAATTGATCTCGACGGCAATGTCGGGAACGAGCGTCAGCGCGGTCTCGAGCCGGCGCTTGCCGATGAAGCACCACGGACATACGACGTCGGAAACAACGTCGACGCGGAGGGCGGCCGGCTCGGTGGACGTCATGACCAAACTCTCGCTTCGTTGCCGCGCGCCGGTCTAGCGCGCGCTCCCCTAACATGGTGGGGCTCTTAGCCGACGGCAACCTTGCCGACGACCCTCGCGATGAGGGAATCCACATTGTCCGACGGCTTGAGCGTTGCCAGCGTTACGGCGGTATCGACGCTGCTGCGCGCGCTGTCGGGCGCCAGCATCGTGTGCTCCAGCACGGCGGCGATGCGGCGCGCGATAACATGCGCGGCGCGCAGGTCGGTCTCGGTGAACACTGCGAAAATCGAGTCGTCGGCCTCGCGGCAGGCGAAGTCGACCTGGCGCATCAGGCGCGCGATCAGTCGCGCGGCGTCGAGGCTGCTGCGGCGATCGTTGTGGTCGAACGAAAAACGCGCGATCGACAACCCGACGCCACGCTTTTCCGCGTCGTCCACGGCCCGATTGAGGTCGCGCCAGAATGCCTCTTGACCAAGCAGCCCGGTATCGGGGTCGATCATGCCCTGGGCGTCGAGCGATTTAAGCATGCGCTTGAGCCGTTGCCCGAAGGCATGCAGCCGCACGAACGGAAGAAAGCGCTCGACGAGACGCTCCGGCCCTTCGGCAATGCGGTCGAGATTCGGCAGGCGTTCGCAAAACCCCTCGACGATGTCGTGGTGGCCGCCAAGCACGGCGACCGGCAGCTCGCGAAAGCGCGCGTCCTCGGCAAGCACCGTCAGGAGCGCCTCGACGATGCGCGGTCCAAATCCTTCGCCGATGACCATGCCGTCGATGTCGCGGGCATTAAGCGCGCGCGCCGCACTTTCTACGCTGAGCGCGCCGACGAGGCCCACACGCTCGCCGACGGCGACCGCAAGCTGCGGATAGGAACGACCGCGCCCGGCGACCAGCACGGTCGCCTCCTCAAGCGGGTCGGAGTCCGGCAAATCCGGCATCGCCTCGCCGCGGGAGGCGAGCGTCTCCATGCGGCGCAATACGGTGCCGTGCAGCGCGCGAACGCGCAACGCCGCGTTCAGCCGCTGCACGATGCGCGCCGGCGGCGCGCTCGCGGAAATTGTCAGGGCGTCCATGATGGGCGCCGCGGCATCTTCGCGCAGGCGGGCGATCACCGGCGTAAAGGCGCCGCTGGCGGCATCGAGCTTGTCGCTCAGGGTGCGCGCATATTCATCCGCGCGTTCGGCATCGCTGCATGGCTGCGCGAGGACGACGGCCTCGGGTTCGACCGACGCCAACGCGGTGGCCGCATCGGCCCAATTCGTCTCGACAATTGGAAACGCGCCCGCGCTGCGCAGGACTTCGACGACATCAGTCGCCGGGCTATCGGCAACAACGACAAACGGACCTTGCAGCGGCATGGCGGATGCGGACTTTTCAGATGCAGCCCTCAACATGCCAAAGTGCTGTTAACGCCCCGTCAATTCGATCGAAGACTTAAAGGCGTCTTTGGCCTGGCGAGCGGTGGGTTCAGCCGCTTCAGGCTGCCGCCACGTCAGCGGTGTCCTGTTCGCTGCGGTCGCAAAAGGCGGCGACGACGATCGGATTGACGCCGACGATGTTGAGCGCCGCCTGCATCGTATCGCGGTCGGCGGCATTGCCGATGAGCCGTTGTCCGACGATAGGGTCAGGCAGCGCCGCGAGCGTGGCGGTGCTGTCGATGCGGCGGACGGCCTCCCGCAGGTCTTGCATCGGAAAGCGATAACCGCCAATGCCAACGATTCCGGACGGCGTTCCGGTGACGACGATCTCCTCGCCGTCGGAATCGATACGGCACGGATAGCCGCTGTCGACAAAGCCCATCGGCCCGATCCTGAAGTATGGTAGACGAGAGCCTTCAATTCCGGGCGGGAAAGCATGGTGCGGTACCATCGGCCCGCGCGAGGCGAGGGTGCCGGCCTCGGTACGCGCCAATTCGGCGACGACGACCCCAGCCGCGCTTCCTCGCGGCGCCATCACTTGACCGTGGGGAATTTGGCTTGCCTTGCCGCCGGCGCTGCGGCGCGCTGGAGCCAGAGCGGTTTCGCCGAAGATTGGAACGTCGACAAACGCGATGTCCGGTTCAAGCCAGGCCAGACTGGCCGCGAGCAGGTCCGGCGATCGCCACGCCGCAATGATGCACGATGGCCCTTCGATCGCGAACGCATTGGTCGCAGCGAGAGGGAAAACAGCCGGCCCGGGGAGAATAAGCGCGTCACATCGTTTCTCGCGCCCCTGAGCGCCCAAAATCGCCGCGTCGAACGGATGGTGCAGCACGAGCGTGCCGCCGCACAGGAGCCACGGCAAAAGCGTCAGGCAGGTACCGGCAAATGAAGACGGCAAAACCGCGGAGAGAATAGTCGCATCTTGAGCAAGGCGGCTTTCGAGCAGCACCGCGAGACCGCCGGCCAGCAGTTCGGCGTGATTGCGCGCGACCGGCACCATGCCGCCTTCGGTTATGTCGAACGTGATGGCGGCAACGTGCGCGCTGGCATCGCCCTGACGCTCGCTGTCCTCCGCCACGATCGGGTCGAGCTCTTCCGCAGTGAACAAATCGTCGAACGAAACGACCCCGTCGGGAAGATTGTTTCCAAATCCGCACACGTAACGGATGGAAAAGACGTCCGCGGCGACCGCCGTCGCGTGTTGACCGTAGTTGAATGCGCCGACGCGGCTGCAAGTGATCAGCGCCTTGGCGCCGACGCGGGCCAGAGCGGTGACTGCATCGGTGCGGCGGCTCAACAGGGGCAGTGAAGCCGCGATCATTCCCGCCCGCAGCACGCCGAGCGTCACCAGGACATTCTCGACGATGTTGGGCAACTGGATGCCGACTATGGCGTCGGTCGGCAACCCCATGAGGCGCAGCCGGCCGGCGATGGCCGTGATCATCCGATCGGCCTCGGCGTAGGTCAGGCGGCGCGGCGCGCCGTCGGTAAAGGTCTCGCGGTTCGCAGCGTCCGCGAGCGCGAGGGCGTCGGGGCGTCGCTGGGCGTGGCGGCGGAACACCTCCTCGATGGTGACCGGGTTCGGGCTGTGCGCCGACCGGATGGCTGCGGTCGCCGGGTCGCCGAGGATCATTGCAGCGCCCGTTTGGGTTCGTACCACCACGTTTCGGGGAGGTAGCCGTATAGCGCCGTGCGCGCCGGGTGGGCGATGAACGACCAACGAGCCACCCATTGCTCGGGAAGATAAAACAGCGGCACGACGTAGCAGCCGGAGATCAGCAAACGATCGAGGGCGCGGACGGCGGCCACGAAGTCGGAGCGTTCGCGCGCTCGCAGCATGGCCGCGATCATGGCATCGATGGCGCTGCTGCGGACACCCATGTAATTTCGCGAGCCCTGCTCATCGGCCGCGGCGGACCCCCAGTAGATGCTTTGCTCGTTGCCGGGCGAGAGCGACTGCTCCCAGCGATATTGGATCATGTCGAAATCGAACGACAGCCGCCGTTGATCGTATTGCACGGCGTCGACAAGACGCACGCGAGCGTCGATGCCGGCACGCGCGAGGTTGCTGGAGAAAGCAAGCGCAAGCCGTTCATCGTCGCGGTTCGTCACCATGATCTCAAACGTAAACGGCTGTCCGCTGGTTCGCTCGCGCAATTTCGTGCCGTTGAGCTCAAAACCCGCGGCGCCGAGCAATGCCAGCGCCTGATGCAGGCTTTTGCGATCGCGGCCCGAGCCATCCGCGGCCGGCGGCGACCAGGTGCCGTCGAGCACATCGGCACGCACCGCGTCGGGGAAGGGTGCAAGCAGCGCGCGCTCGGTCGCGTCGGCGGGACGCCGGAAGGCGGACAATTCGGAATCGTCGAAGAAACTCGCGCTCCTGCGAAAAAGGTCGAAGAAAAAGTTGTGATTGATCCATTCCGCGTCGATCAACAGCGAGATCGCCTGACGCACGCGGATGTCGGAGAAAATCCGCCGCCGGGTGTTGAAGACAAAATTTGAACTGATTTTGGGAAGACCGTTCGCAAACACATCCTTGACGATGCGTCCGTCGCGCACGGCCGGGATGTCGTAGCCGGTCTGCCAGCGGCTTGGATCCTGCTCGGCGCGTACGTTGAACAGGCCGGTCTTGAACGCTTCGAAATAGGCGTTGGCGTCGCGATAATAGTCGAACCGCAACTCCTCGAAATTCCACAGACCGCGATTGATCGGCAGGTCGCGGCCCCAATAGTTGGGATCGCGCTTAAGTGTGACGCTCTTGCCGGGGTCAACGTCGGCGACGATGTAGGGGCCGCTGCCGATGGGTTTGACCAACGTCGTGTCTTCGAAAGTAGCAACATCGATCGCATGTTTGGGCAGCACCGGCATCAGGCCCAGGATGAGCGGCAATTCGCGGTCGTTGCTGCCGCCGAGATCGAAACGCACGGTGCGTTGGTCGATCGCTTCGGCGGCGGCAACTTTGGAATAATAGGCGCGGTGGTTGGGCCGGCCGTGGTCGCGCAGGAGTTGCCAGGAAAACACGACGTCGGCCGCCGTCACCGGCGCCCCGTCGGAGAAGCGCGCCGCCGGATCCAACGAGAACGTGACGTAGCTGCGCGCGTCGTCGGTTTCGATCGTGCGTGCGAGCAAGCCGTAAAGCGTGAACGGCTCGTTGTAGCCGCGCGCCATCAGGCTTTCGACCACATAGCCCCGGGTCCCTTGCACGGCGAGGCCTTTGACGATGAACGGGTTGAGGCTGTCGAATGTCCCGAGCACGCCCTGCACCAGCCGGCCCCCCTTTGGGGCGTCGGGATTGACATACGGGGCTGCGGCAAAATCGCTCGCCATTGCCGGACTGCCGTGCATCGCGATGGCGTGCGCAGCTTCCGCCGCCGCGGATGTCACGCAGCCGAAGGCCACAAGCGCGCCAAACAAAGCGCCGCGCGCGGCCAAGGCAGCTTGGGCGGTATGGGCTTCGTAAGTGGCGTAAGCGTTTGGCATTTTGTGACGGCGCGAGCACGACTCGATTCGGGTATAATGGAACGGCTTGGGAATGTAACAGAATGTGGGCGGGCGCTTTATCTCCCCGCGAAAGTGGGCTATCGGGAGCTTCTTGCCGGTAAGCGGCGTCACGCTGTTGCCGCATTCTGCGTCGAATGACCGTTCAGGGGGCCCCGTGCAGCGCGGCGCGCCGGGTGAATGCCACGAATTCTGATGCGCAAGTCGATTGCCGTCGATTTGCGGCGGCAGCATTAAAGAGGGATTGCATCTCATGACCTTTCGTACCGCGTCGGCCCCGCCGAGGCCGGCGAGCCGGACGTTCGCTGCTATCCACGCAACGCTCGCTTTGACGTTGGCAGTCGCGCTTTCGGGTGGTGCGGCATTTGCCCAGCAGGACACCACTCCTGCGGCGCCGACCGAGACCAAAGCCAAGCCAAAGAAGCCGAAGGCGCCAAAACCGGCCGCCGACCCCAGTCAGGCCGCTCCGCCGGCACAACAGCAGGCCCAGCCTGCCGCAGCGGCGCCGGCGGCTCAGGCCGGCCAACCCGGGGCTGGGCAGCCCGGCGACCAGGCGCAGGGCGGTCAGCAGCAGATGCAGCTCATTTTCTCGCCATGGACCAAGTTCTGCCTCAAGGGAGCGCCCGGCCAGCCCGCTGACCCGAACGCCAAGGAAGTTTGTTTCACCGGCAAGGACGCCCGGGTTGAATCCGGACAGCCGGTCGCTGCGGCGGTCATCATCGAGCCTCAAGGGGTGGACAAGAAGCTCCTCCGCGTCACTCTGCCGCTCGGCATGCAGTTGGCGCACGGCACGCGCGTCATCGTCGATCAGAACCAGCCGATGACCGCACCTTATGTGATCTGTTTCAATAACGGCTGCATGGCGGATTACGAGGCCAGCGCGGATCTGATCGGGAAGCTGAAGAAAGGGCAGGGAATGGTCATCCAGGCCATCAACGCCACCGGACAGCCGATCAGCCTTGCGATGCCGCTGGGCGACTTCGCCAAGGCCTATGACGGGCCTCCGACCGATCCGAAGGTCTTCGAAGAACAGCAGAAGAAGCTTCAGGAAGAATTGCAGCATCGCGCCGACGAAGCGCGCAAGAAGCTGGAGAGCCAGCAGGGCACGCCTACGTCGTCGGCTGCGCCGCCGCCAAGCAAGTAAGAGCCGCGCTGCTGGACGTTGGGGCGCCGTTGCGCCCCGGCGGCGCCTGTCTCAAATCTACAGAAAGTGCTCACGCGACGAGGCGTACTTGCCTCGCGCGCTGCGTCGATAGCTTAATCTAATGGCGCATCGCGGAGCGTGGCCGGTAACCACCATTACCGTCCTGCACGAAGACTTCCGCGACCTGTGGGTGTCGCACCGGTTCACCGCTGTCGTCCGGCAATAAATTTTGCTCGGAGACGTAGGCGATGTATTCGGTCTCTTCGTTCTCAGCAAACAAATGATAAAATGGTTGGTCCTTGTGCGGGCGCGCGTCCGCGGGGATCGACTCGTACCATTCCTCGGTATTGCTGAAGGTCGGATCGATATCGAAGACAACGCCGCGGAACGGAAACAGGCGGTGTCGGACGACTTGGCCGATCTGATATTTGGCGTTGCGAATTTTGTTCATGGCCGTTGTCATTGGGCGACTCGCTGCGCGAGACGGGCGTCGCCGCCACCATGCAAGGATACGATTGTGGCGCGCCGCTGACGGTAATCTGAACGTTGGTTCATCGCGCGATTCATAACCCGATTTCATGGCATGCTTCGTTACCTGTTTCAAAGCCGGTATAGGGCCGCCATTTCCGGATCCTTGGCGGCCACGAGTTGGGCGAGGTCGACCAGGACTTTGGCCTGCTTCCAGGTGGCATCGTCCTGCATCTTGCCGTCGATCATGACCGCGCCGCTGCCGTTGGGCATGGCGGTAACGATCTTCTGCGCAAAGGCGACTTCGCCCGGATCGGGCGAGAACACCCGCTTGGCGATCGGAATCTGGTTCGGGTGCAATGTCCAGGCGCCCGCGCAGCCCATGAGGAAGCTGTTGCGGAACTGGACTTCGCAGGCGGCGGTATCGGCGATATCGCCGAACGGGCCATAGAACGGCTTGATACCGGCGGCCGCGCAAGCGTCGACCATCTTGGCGGTCGTGTAGTGCCAGAGGTCCTGTTGGTAGACCGGTCGTGGCGCATCGGCGCTCGCGCCAGGAACGGGGTCGGCCAGCACCTTGTATTCCGGATGCCCGCCGCCGACCCGCGTGGTTTTCGTCGCGCGAGAAGCAGCCAAGTCCGCGGGACCGAGGCTGATGCCGTGCATTCGCGGCGAAGCTGTCGCAATCGCCGCGACGTTATCGACGCCCTCTGCGGTTTCCAGAATGGCATGAATGAGGATCGGTTTTTGCACCGCGTGCCTGGCTTCAAGCTGGGCAAGAAGCTGGTCGAGATAATGGATGTCCCACGGACCCTCGACCTTCGGCAGCATGATGACATCGAGCTTTTGCCCGACGGCGGCGACGATATCGCAGATGTCGTTAAGCACCCATGGCGAGTTGAGCGCGTTGACGCGTGTCCACAATCCGGTGGCGCCGAAGTCACTTGCTTTCGCCATGGCGATGAAGCCGGCGCGCGCCGCTACCTTGGCGTCGGCGGGAATGGCGTCTTCGAGATTTCCCAGGACGACGTCGACCTGATGGATCAGCTCCGGCACCCGCGCCCGCATCTTCTCGATGTGCGGCGGCACGAAATGAATCATGCGCTCAAGCCGCACCGGCAGGTCACGCATCGGCGCGGGCGCGCCGATCGCCAGCGGCTTGAAAAAGTTGCGCGGCAGTTTCATGCGGTAATCCTGATCGAACCCGGCCGATTGTGCCGGTTCTGATTTTCCAACCGCCAACGGTAGGATGAACGGCAGGACCCCGCCAAGCCGTTTTTCACGGCACCGTTGCCCAGGAAATGGCGGTCACCTAGACCATTTCACCGCGCATGAGGCGGGGTTGCGAGGCGGCCGGAGCGATACCTTCGCGCATCAACGCCCGGCGCAGCGGTCCAATGCGGTCGACGAGAAAAAGCGACAGCCCGCGCGCGCCTTGGATCGGGAGGAAATCAGCGAGCAGGCTGCGATTGAGAAGATCGATGCCAATTCTTCTGCTGGTCACGTCGGCGCGGCGTTGCGCTTCGTAGCGCGCAAGCACGTCAGGCGAGCCGACATCGGTGCCTTCCCGGCGCGCATCGGCGACAATCTCGGCGAGTGTCGCCGCATCGCGCAGGCCGAGATTGAGTCCTTGCGCCCCGATCGGAGGCACGACGTGCGCCGCCTCGCCGACCAACGCAATGCGGTCGCGAGCGAAGCTATGCGCGGTCTCCACCGCAAGCGGAAACAGACCGCAGCCCGGTTCGACCTGCATCGGCCCCAGGATCGAGTGGGCGCGCCGTTCAAGCGCTACGGCAAGTTCGTCGGGTTCGGTGGCAAACAACTCAGCCGCGCGTGCCGGGTCGAGCACGCAAACGAGACTGGAGCGCCGCCCCGGCAGGGGGACGAGAGTGAACGGTCCGCTTTCGGTGTGGAATTCCGTTGAGGCGTTCTCGTGTGACCGCGCGTGTGCGAGGTTGAGCGTCAACGCCGTCTGCGGATAGGTTCGGCGTGTGGTAGAGATGCCAGCCGCGGCGCGGCAGAGCGAGCGCTGCCCGTCAGCGCCGACGGCGAGCCTTACGCGCACCGCGCCTCCGGCGTACTCAATACGGACGCCAGCCGGATCGCTTGCGACGGAGAGAGCCGGAGTGGCGACGTGCCGGATATTCAGTTGCGCTGCGCGCTGATAGAGCGCCACAATGAGGTGACGGTTCTCGATGTTGTAACCAAAAGCTTCGAGGCCAATCTCGGCGGCAGAGAACGCGACCTCAGGCGCGCGCAGCAGCCGGTGCGTATCGTCGACGACGCGAATGCAAACGAGCGCGGCGGCGTGTGGCTGGCATGCTTCCCAAGCGCCAATTGTCGCCAGCGCGGTCACCGAACCGGCCAGCAGCGCCGTGGTGCGATGGTCGTCTTCGGGCGGCGGTGCGAAGAGAATTGTCTCGACGCCGGCCAGGGCGAGCGCGATGGCGCTGACGAGGCCGGCCGGGCCGCCGCCAATTACCGCTACCTCGGCGGTTGCAATGTCTCTCGCGGCGCTCACAAACACACCGGACGATCACCAGGAAAAACGATAGTTGAGGCCGCCGCGGATGAGGTTATCGGTGAGAACGGCCGATGCCCCGGTGGCGCTGCCGCAGTTAGCAAAGGTCGTGCAGGAAGCCGTGCCGAGGTTGACGAAGAGATACTCTGCTTTGGCACTCCAATTGCCCGCAAAGGCATACTCCAGTCCGGCGCCGGCTGCCCAGCCCACACGCATCGTGGAGTCGAAAGTTGCCGGCGGATTGAGCCCGGTCTGGATGTTGCCGAACGCCGCCCCTCCTGTCACGTAGATGAGGGTGCGTTCCGCCGCATAACCGACGCGGGCACGCGCGGTGCCGAGGAAGGTATTCTTTGTCTCACAGGCAGCAACAGCTCCGCCGGCGTTTACGGCACACCCGGCAGTGCTGCCGTTCTGGGAAGACCAGTCCAAATCGCCTTCGAGGCCGAACAGAACTTCACTGACCGGGTAGTTGAAGCCAACCGTGCCGCCGAGAAGAAAACCGTTGGTGTCGAAGACGCTGGACGGCACAGCACCCAGGGTCCACTGGCTGCTGCCCAAGCCGTATCCGCCATTGATTCCGACATACGCACCGCCCCAACGAGCATAGGCGCCGCTGACATAGTCGTTGGCCGGTAGACTTGGGGCGCCGATCGCGGGCAGCGGAAGGTCGGCGGCGCGGGCCTGATTGACGCCGACAAGAGACAAAAGGACTAACGCCACGCCCGACGACTTCACTGAATACCCCGATTTCCGCACCTTCGGCTTTTCAAGCTATCCGATAGATTGTTGAAATTCTATGTCGGGCGATATCGTGGCGGTTTGACGGCCGCGAGACTGCAAAGGGAAGGGGACGTCCGCCGCTATGGACTCAAAATCATCGGACGCAACTCCGCCACTTCGTCTCGCAGCCGCTTTCGCCGTCCACGTCTTCACGGCCTGCGGGGCGGCCTGCGCGCTGCTCGCTTTGATAGCCGCTTCTGGCGCGGAGTGGACGCGGATGTTTCTGTGGCTCGGGCTCGCCCTCATCATCGATGGCGTCGATGGCACTTTTGCGCGGCGCTTGCATGTGGCCGAGCTGTTGCCGCGGTGGTCGGGCGATTTGCTCGATTTCGTGGTCGATTTCACGACCTACGTGTTTGTACCGGCCTACGCCATGGCGACCGGCGGCCTGTTGCCGACATCGGCGGCGCTGGCGCTCGGTCTCATCGTGACAGTGACGGGCGCGCTCTATTTCGCCGACCGCCGCATGAAGACGTCCGATAGCTATTTTAGGGGCTTTCCGGCGTTGTGGAATGTCGTTGCGTTTTATCTGTTCTTGCTCAAGCCGGCGCCATGGCTCGGCGCGTTCGTGATCGTCGTGCTCGCAGCCGCGACTTTCGCTCCGATCCATTTCGTGCATCCCGTTCGCGTACCGCGATGGCGCCACCTAAATCTCGCGGCATTGGCGCTATGGGCCGTGCTGGCGATCTGGGCCTTGGCGAGAAACCTCGATCCACCGCTCGGGGTCGCGGCGGCCCTTGCGGCGATCGCCGTTTATTTCGTGATCGTCGGCTTGTTGCGCGCTGCCGACTGATCCCTTGCGCCGTCAGGGTGAGGACCTATGATCGCGCACCCGCGAGAGGAATTTCAGCAGGAGTGAAAAATGGTTGCTGTGGTGCGCGTGCACAAAGTGGGCGGCCCCGAGGTTTTGACTTACGAGGATATTGCCGTTCCCGCTGCCGGGCCGGGCCAGGTCCGGGTGAAGCAGCACGCCATCGGCGTCAATTTCGTCGACACCTATTTCCGCTCGGGCCTTTATCCCGCTCCCGGAGGCTTGCCCTTCGTTGCCGGCAATGAAGCAGCCGGTGAAATTGTCGAAGTCGGCGCCGGCGTCAGCGAGTTCAAGCGTGGTGACCGCGTGGCGTATGTCCAGGGGCCGGGCTGCTACGCGGCGGAACGCCTGGTGCCGGCCGATCGCGTGGTGAAGCTGGCGGACAATATCAGTTACGAGCAGGCCGCCGGCATGATGCTCAAGGGCATGACGGTGGAATATCTCGTTCGCCGGACCTTCAAGGTGGAGAAGGGCACGACGGTATTGATGCACGCGGCCGCCGGCGGCGTCGGTCTCATCCTGTGCCAGTGGGCAAATCATCTCGGCGCCAATGTCATCGGCACCGTAGGATCGAAAGACAAGGCCGCGCTCGCACATGCGAACGGCTGTCATCACACGATCCTTTACCGCGACGAGGATTTTGTCGCCCGCGTGAAGGAAATAACCAGCGGTAAGCTTTGCGATGTGGTCTATGACGGCATCGGCAAGGATACCTTTCCCGCCTCGCTCGACTGCATCCGTCCGCTCGGCATGTTCGTAAGCTTCGGCAGCGCGTCGGGTCCGATCGAGGCCTTCAACCTCAATCTGTTGCAGTTCAAAGGTTCGCTGTTTGCCACCCGGCCGACGCTCAATACCTACGGCGCCAAGAGGGACGATTTGCTCTCCATGGCCGATGAGTTGTTCAAGGTCGTCGGTAGTGGCGCGGTCAAAATCCCGGTCAACCAAACCTACGCCCTGCGCGACGCGGCGAAAGCGCATCGCGATCTGGAAAGCCGCGCGACGACCGGCTCTTCCATCCTGATCCCGTGAGATTTAGCGGCGCTCGATGAGAATTTGGGGCTATTGGGCAACGCTCGGCTGGGCGTTCCTCGCCTTCTTCGTCGGTCAATTCGGCGCGCTCGCCATTATTTTGTTGCTGCATGCCGGGAACGCAAACGCGGTCCTCGCTTCCCCGTTCGATGGCAGCATGGTCACTCTTTTCATCGTAATCTCCAATCCCGTTACCATTGCCATGATTGCGCTTGCCGTATGGATCGCGCGGGCGCGGCAAACCGAATACCTGGCCCTGAAATTGCCGGCAGCGGGCGACGTCTGGGTTGGGCTGGTCTGCCTGGTCGGATTGATCGCGATCAGCGACGTGCTGCTTTATCTGGGTGGATATCAGCTGGTTACGCCGTTTCAGGCCCAAGCGTACACGACCGCCGCGGCGGAAGGTTGGCTGGCTCCGCTTTTGCTCGGCGCCGTCATTGTCGCGCCGGCGGGCGAGGAAATCTTGTTTCGTGGGTTTTTGTTCCGCGGGTGGGTCCGGTCGAAGCGCGACGCGTGGCTTGCGATCGTGGTGATCTCGATTTTGTGGGCGGCGTTGCATGTCCAGTATGACTGGACCGGAATTTTGCAGATTTTCGTCGTCGGGTTGTTCGTCGGCTGGATGCGCTGGCGCAGCGGTTCGACGCTGCTGACATTCCTGCTGCATGCGCTGTTCAATCTGGAAGCTTCGGTAGAAACCGCGCTGCAGATCCGCTTTTTCTCTTAAGCAAGGCCTAAGCTGGCGGCCGGCGCGGCAAGCCAATGACCGGCGTTGTGAAACGTTGCAGGGACGACACAACGTCGCCAAGCGGCACTTTGCTGCCTGGCGTTTCGCTGACTATGGTTGCGAGGACGTTCATGTCGCGCCGCAACAGCGAATCGAGGGCGGTCAGCGTGTGGCTGATTGTCCCCCGGTTAGAGCCGGTAACCAGGATCAGCGGCAAGCGCAGCGCCATCATCACGTCCAGGATGGTGCGTTGCTCGTCGAGCGGCACCATGATGCCCCCGACACCTTCGATCAGCAGCACGTCCCGCCGACCTTCGATGGCAGCTTTGCAATAGTCGATGACGGCGTCGACGTCGATGCTGCGGCCTTCCAGCGCCGCTGCCAGATCGGGGGAAAGCGCCGCACGAAAGCGCCAAGGCGAGGTGCGCTCGATCGATTCTGGCGAAAACGGCAGGCCGAGCGCGGCGATCAGCGTTCCAGGATCGCTCGCCGCCGCCTGCGCCGAGTCGTATCCGCTGACGATCGGCAGAATGGCCTCCACCGAACGGCCGTTTTGCCGCAAATGTCCGATCAGCGAGGCGACGACGAAGGTCTTTCCTACGTCGGGCCCCGTGGCGGTGATGAAAATCGCAGTCACGATTCAGCGCCTCGCGCGTCATGAAAGCGCTGAATGTCGACCAATGCCAGCGAAAACAAGGAATCGATCGCCGAAAACGGTCCGAATATCAATAGCCTACCACGGTGCCATGGAGGTCATAAGCGTCGGCACGCTCGATTTTCACCGTAGCGATCTCACCGACCCGCAACGGCCGCCGGCTTTGGACGAAAACGGAGCCGTCGATCTCCGGCGCATCGCCCTTGCCCCGGCCCTTGGCGATGCCCGGACTTGATCCGGGTGGGTTGATGGCGTCGATGATCACGCGTTCGCGGCCGCCTACCTTGCGTTTCAGACGCTTTGCCGAAATCTCCTGCTGTAACTGCATCAGCCGCTTCCAGCGCTCCTCTTTGACGGCTTGGGGAACGGCGGCGGCGAGATCGTTCGCTGCGGCGCCGGCGACTGGCTCGTAGCGGAAGCAACCGACCCGATCGAGTTCGGCCTCGCCGAGCCAATCCAGCAATTGCGAAAAATCCTCCTCGGTCTCACCGGGAAACCCAACAATAAAGGTCGACCGGATCGTGAGGGCGGGACAGATACTGCGCCATCGTGCGATGCGGGAAAGCGTTTCTTCCTGTGCCGCCGGACGCTTCATCCGTTTAAGGACCGAAGGACTGGCGTGTTGGAAAGGTATGTCGAGATAGGGCAGCACCTTGCCGTCCGCCATCAGCGGAATAACGTCATCGACGTGCGGATAGGGGTAAACGTAATGCAGCCGCACCCAAACCCCGAATTCGCCGAGCGCGCGGGCAAGATCGACGAATTTAGCCCGTACATTCTCGCCCTTCCACTTGCTTGCGGCGTATTTTACGTCGACTCCGTAGGCCGACGTATCCTGCGATATGACCAGAAGCTCCTTAACCCCGGCCTCGACCAGCCGCTCGGCCTCGCGCAGCACATCGGCGGCAGGCCGGGAAACCAGATCGCCGCGCAATCGCGGGATGATGCAGAACGTGCAACGATTGTTGCAACCCTCTGAAATCTTGAGATAAGCGTAGTGGCGCGGCGTCAGCTTGATGCCCTGCGGCGGGATCAGATCGCTATAGGGATCGTGCTGCGGCGGGACAGCCCGATGGACGGCCTCGATCACGCTCTCGTATTGCTGCGGTCCGGTGACCGCGAGCACATTTGGATGCGCAGCCGTGATCTTTTCCGGTTCCGCGCCCATGCAGCCGGTGACGACCACTTTGCCGTTTTCGGCGAGCGCGGAACCGATCGCGGCCAGCGATTCCGCCTGGGCGCTGTCGAGAAAACCGCAGGTGTTGACGATAGCGACGTCGGCATCGGCGTGCCCGCGGGCAAGCTCATAGCCTTCCGCGCGCAGACGCGTGATGATGCGCTCGGAGTCAACCAGAGCCTTCGGGCACCCGAGCGAGGTGAATGATATGCGGGGAGAGCGCTTCATCTGTGGCATGGCGTTAGGCGACGCGGCGGTAAGCGTCAATCGTCCTTAAGGCTCGATCCGCCAAGGTGATCGCGTGGAACTTCCCGGTCCGCCGCTCCTTCTTGTTACCGACCGCCGGCAGTCGCGGCGATCGCTCGAGGCGATCGTTGCCGCGGCGTTGGGCGCGGGTTGCCGATGGATAAGTCTGCGCGAAAAAGACCTGCCGCCGGACGAGCAGATTCTGCTGGCGCGTTCGCTCTTGCCGCGGGCGCGCACGAAGGGGGCGAAGCTGGTCATGCATGGGGACGCTGCGCTGGCCGTACGCGCTGGCGCCGACGGCGTGCACCTGTCCTCGGGCGGGGATGCCGCTGCCGCTCGCGCTCTCATGGGTCCGGATCGGATTGTTGGCATTTCCATCCACACTGTGCCGGAAGCCGCGGCGATAAATCCCTCGCAGGTTGACTATGCGTTGGCCGGCCCGGCTTTCGAGACAGCAAGCAAACCGGGCTACGGCCCTGAGATCGGCCGCAAAGGTCTCGCCGAAATAGCCAAGGCAGCGCGGGTACCCGTCCTGGCCATTGGTGGCGTCAACGCCGCGCGCCTCGGCGAACTCATCGCCGCCGGCGCGGCCGGCGTCGCGGTGATGGGCGGCGTCATGCGCGCGGCCGATCCGGCACGCGAGGTCGCGGCACTTGTCGCGACGCTCAGGGGCGCTTTGGCAATGAGAGCATCACCGGTCAGCGGTCAGCGCGCGCGATAGGTGCCGACGCCTTGATCCGGCGCCCATACGCCGCTGGGAAGCTTTCCCGCCTGCCAGAACACGTCGATCGGCATGCCGCCGCGCGGATGGAAGTAGCCGCCGATACGCAGCCATTTCGGCTTCAACAGCGCGACCAATCTTTTCCCGATGGCGACCGTGCATTGCTCGTGGAACGCGCCGTGGTTGCGGAAGCTGTTGAGATAAAGCTTGAGCGATTTCGACTCCACGAGGGAATTGCCGGGCACGTAGTCGATGACCAGCGTGGCGAAATCGGGTTGGCCCGTCACCGGACACATCACGGTGAATTCCGGGAAGGTGAAGCGGGCGACATAGTTCGTGTCCGGGTGCGGATTGGGTACGCGGTCGAGCACCGCTTGGTCCGGCGATGCCGGGACCGGCGTGGAATGACCGAGCTGGAGCTGTCTTTTTGCCATCGGCCGAGTGCATGCCCCGCTTGGCGGAGCATGACAAGAGGCTTGCCGATCCTGTAGAAGCCGCGACAGCGCATGGTCCCGAAAGGTGAATGCCGGTTCCGGAAAGATCATGCGCCACTGGTCGGAATTCAGCCGGGAGCACGCATGACCGCCATCGTCGACATCATCGGCCGGGAAATCCTCGACAGCCGCGGCAATCCGACCGTCGAGGTCGATGTCATACTGGCCGACGGCTCACGCGGGCGGGCCGGGGTCCCGTCCGGCGCCTCGACCGGAACCCATGAGGCGGTGGAGCTTCGCGACGGCGACCAGAAGCGCTACCTCGGCAAGGGCGTGCGCAATGCAATTGAGGCGGTCAACGGCGAGATTTTCGACGCCTTGAGCGGCATGGACGCCGAGGCGCAGGTTAAAATCGACGAGACCATGATCGCGCTCGACGGTACGCCCAACAAGGGCCGGCTCGGCGCCAACGCCATCCTTGGCGTGTCACTCGCGGCTGCCAAGGCGGCCGCCGTTGCGACCAAGCTGCCGCTGTATCGCTATGTCGGGGGCACCGCGGCGCGGCTCCTGCCGGTGCCGATGATGAACATTCTCAACGGCGGGGCGCACGCCGACAATCCGATCGACTTCCAGGAATTCATGATCGTGCCGCTTGGCGCGAAGTCTTTCGCCGAGGCGTTGCGCGCCGGATCGGAAATTTTCCACACCCTGCGGACGGCGCTCAAGGCCGCGGGGCACAACACCAATGTCGGCGACGAGGGCGGCTTTGCGCCGAACCTGCCCTCCGCGGAGGCGGCGCTTGATTTCGTCCTTGCCGCGATTGGAAGGGCCGGCTACCGCGCGGGCGACGACGTCGCGCTCGCGCTCGATTGTGCGGCCAGCGAATTTTTCAAAGGCGGGGCCTACCGTTACGAAGGCGAGGGCAAGACTCGTTCGGTCGAGCAGCAGGCCGAATATCTCGGCGAATTGGCGAAGCGTTATCCGATCGTATCGATTGAAGACGGCATGGCGGAGGACGACTTCACCGGCTGGAAGTTGCTGACGCAGAAGATCGGTGCGCACTGCCAGCTCGTCGGCGACGACGTTTTTGTTACGAACGTCGCGCGCCTGTCGGAGGGAATTAAAAACGGCATCGGGAATTCGATCCTGGTCAAGGTGAACCAGATCGGTACGCTCACGGAGACGCTGGCAGCGGTCGAAACCGCGCACAAGGCCGGCTATACCGCGGTGATGTCGCATCGCTCCGGCGAGACCGAAGATTCGACAATCGCGGACCTTGCCGTCGCGTGCAACTGCGGTCAGATCAAGACAGGTTCGCTGGCACGCTCCGACCGTACCGCAAAATACAATCAACTGCTGCGCATCGAGGAAGAACTCGGCGCACAAGCGGTTTACCCCGGACGCGCGGCGTTCAAGGCGCTCGGATAATCTACCGGGTGATCGGAGCGCGCTTGCGGTGCGCTTGTCGGCTGGCGGTATCGCAGGATATATTAATTAAATGGAGCAGTCGCTTGAACTGAAGCCCGGCGGCCGCAAGCTCGCGATCGAGCGGCTTCGCGATTTCGTCGTCGCATCGGTCGATGCTTCGCCAGCTTTCGAAACGCCATTCTATCATCTCGTTCTCGACCGCGTGTTTCCGGACGACGTCTATGCGGCCATTCTCGCCAATATGCCGGAGACTGCTGACTATCGGCCGATGCACGGCCGCAGCAAGGGCCACGATCTGGCCGACGGCACGCATACGCGCGTGAAGATTGACCTGTTTCCGGAATACATCCGCCACATGCCGCCGCAGAAGCGCGCCTTGTGGGATGTTGTCGGCCGCGCCCTGTGTTCGCGGGCGCTGAAGGACGCTTTCGTGCGGCGGCTCGCGCCGGCGCTCGAGCGTCGGTTCGGTTCTAGTTACGCGAGGGTCGGCATGTTTCCCATTCCGGTGCTCACGCGGGACATTCCGGGGTACCTGATCACGCCGCACACCGATACCCGCTGGAAGGGCATTACGGTGCAGCTCTACCTGCCGCGCGACCGCTCGATCGCGCATATCGGCACGATCTTCCACAACAAGCTTCCCGACGGTTCGGTGCCGAAGGAGAAGCAGATGACGTTCGCGCCGAATAGCGGCTATGCCTTTGCCGTCGGCGACAACACGTGGCATTCGGCCGACCGCATCGGCCCGGAAGTGCAGACCAGGGACAGCATTCTTCTGACCTATTTCGTCGACGCTGGGCCGCTTCGCTATCTGCGCAACCGCGCCAAACGGATCGGGAATTTCGCTCTCAGCGAGCTGCGCAACCGCTTGCCGTAATCGTTCCAAGCGAGTTTGCTGATCGAGCCTTACCTGTCTATCGGTACAATCAATTGATATTACACCTATTTTGTTTTCAAACACGCGCGGGGTAACGTCTCGGGTAGCGGCTAGGAGGCCCGCTGGTGCGTTTTGCGCGCGGCCGCTACTTTTGGGCCCGTCCGGGCACGGAAAACGCAAATGGGGTGCCTCAGCCGTTGAATGCGCTAGGCTCCGGAAATGATGCTTGTAGGAGTGTCGGGCAATTCACCACAAGCATTGCCCGGCTTTCCCGAAGTATGGTGACCATCGAGCGAACGTGACATCCGGCGTGTGTATGTCTTCCATTCGAGTGGTGGCTTTTTATGGTGTTGGCTGACCTTCCGGAGCTTATTGGCTTTTTCAGCTACTCTCGGGAAGACGATGCCGATTCCCACGGAGCATTGTCGGCCTTGCGTGGCAGCATCCAAGGCGAATTGCGCGGCTTACTCGGCCGAACGACGAAGACCTTCCGCCTCTGGCAGGATAAGGAGGCGATCCCGTCCGGCACGCTGTGGGAGACGGAAATAACCAACGCCGCCGCGCAGTCTGTTTTTTTCATTCCGATCATTACCCCAACTGTTGTCGCAAGCAGGTATTGTCGATTTGAACTTGACGCATTTCTTGCCCGAGAGGCGGCGCTTGGTAGAAGCGACCTAGTGTTCCCGATTTTGTACATTGATGTTCCGGCGTTGGAGGACGGTGTCGAGCGCGACAACGATCCGGTCCTGTCGCTTGTTGCCAAACGCCAGTTCGTCGATTGGCGCGAATTCCGCCACCTCGACGTTCATTCAACGGAGTTCAAACGAGAGGTTGGTCCCTTCTGTAAGGACATTCGCGACGCGCTGCGGCGGCGTTGGGTATCGCCGGAAGAAAGGGCCGCGACAGTTGAACGCGCCACGGCCCAGGATGCCGACGCCAAACGGCAAGAGGAGGAGGCTCGACCGGCGGCGGAGGTGCAAGTCACGCGAACGCCAAGAAGAGGAGCAGCGTCACCGGGAAGCAGTATTTGAGCAAAGCCGTAAGGCCCAGACCGAATCTAAACGACGCAAAGACGAGGAGGTGCAGCGCAACCGCGAACTTGAATTAGACCGGAAAGCCGAGGCGGTGCCGAGGAAAGCCGAGGAGCAGAGCCTTCGCGAGGAAGCAAAGACACACCGCACCGCCCAAGAGGAACAGCGGCGGATGTCTCAGCCACCGGATGGCCAGACAACTTGGCGACGACCGAGTGGGTTGGTGGTGATAGGTTCCCTGATTGTTGCTGCGATTGTTGTCGCAATCGCGTTGTGGCCGAAAATACTGCCGTTACAGCAATCGGGAACAGTGCCGTTACACCAGTCGGGAACAGTGCCGTTACAGCAATCGGGAACAGTGCCGTTACACCAATCGGGAACAGTGCCGTTACAGCAATTGCGCTTCGACGGAACTTACCGACGAACGGGAAATAATCTATATGATCACCTTCGCTTTTATCCTAATGGCACCGTTGTTCACTTTTGGCAGCGTTTTAATGAGTCGAAACCGACAGAAACGTCATCTCCAGAAGACGGTCCATCTTCTACCTATGAGACCGCTGGCGATCGCATTAAATTTTCCGAGCCCTATAAGGACGTCTCAATAGATTACGCCGGCACGATTGGCGTTGACAGTTTGAACCTGGAAATATTCAGCCACATAAATAATAACCGCTCCAATCAGACTTATCAGTTTATTCCATGGTCCGCCCAAAGCGGGAAGTAAGCGCCAGACGAGATCGCCGCGACCGCCGGGCTTGGCGCCACGTCGGCACTGAACTCGACAAAGCCGCGGCCGATGCGATCCGCCGGGAAAGGCAAGAAGCCGACGCCTTCACCGCGCCCATCCGGGATGCCGGAGCGTCGCGCCCTTACGGCCGCGGGCCGTACGGCACGCACCCTGACGCCGGACGTCGGTGGAGGTGCCGGCGCGCCAGCGGGCGGCGGTAAAGGTGCCGGCGAGCGGCGAATGGTTACGTGCCGCCGCTGCGCGCCGCAGGCGAGTCCATTAATCGAGCCTTAAGCGGCAATCTCGCATGTTGACGGGATGGTCACTCGTAAGCGTTTAAGGTCCATCCTCACCGCGCTCGGCCTCTACGTGCTGGCGGCCCTGCTCATCGGCTATTTCGGCGTGAATGCGTTCAGCGGCAACCATGGGCTGAAAGCCAAACAGGACCTCGACCAGCAGATCGCGTCGCTTTCGACCGACCTTGCCCAGTTGCAAATCGAGCGCGCGCACTGGCAGCGTCGCATAGCCTTGCTCAAACCCCGGGGGGTCGATCCCGATATGCTCGACGAGCGCGCCCGGGCGCTCCTCGACTACGCGCACCCCAACGATTTGACCTTGGTGGTCGAGCCGCCCCGGTCTGGGAGCGGCGGCGGGTCTTGAACTAACCTTAGCCCGTCCCAAAATATTTTTTCTGTCAACAGGTTGTGCGCCGGAACCACTTGCTGCGCGCCGACTTCCGCCATAAGCCGATTTCGGCTAAGGGATGGAACTCGCGATGTCTCGAGGACGCTGATGGCCGTCGCCCAAACCAAAGAAGACGAACCGATCGCAAGCGAACGCGGCCCCGCCGCCCAAGCCGCCGCGCAGTCCGGTGCGAGCGCCGAATTTGACAAAGACGAAGAATTCCTCGCCCTCCGGCACATGCTCCTGATCCGCCGCTTCGAAGAGAAGGCGGGTCAGTTGTACGGCATGGGGCTGATCGGCGGCTTCTGCCACCTCTACATCGGCCAGGAAGCCGTCGTCGTCGGCATGCAGATGGCCAAGCGTGACGGCGATCAGATGATTACCGGTTATCGCGATCATGGTCACATGCTGGCCTGCGGGATGGATCCGAAAGGCGTCATGGCCGAACTTACCGGCCGGCGCGACGGCTATTCCAAGGGCAAGGGCGGCTCGATGCACATGTTCTCCCGCGAGAAGAATTTTTACGGGGGACACGGCATCGTCGGCGCGTCGGCGCCGATCGGGACCGGGCTTGCCTTCGCCAACAAGTATCGCGACAGCGACGCAGTATGCCTGACCTATTTCGGCGACGGCGCCGCCAACCAGGGCCAGGTGTATGAGAGCTTCAACATGGCCGAGCTGTGGAAGCTTCCGGTCGTGTACGTTATCGAGAATAACCGCTACGCCATGGGCACCGCGGTAACGCGCTCGTCGGCGCAGACTGATTTCTCCAAGCGCGGGGTTTCCTTCAATATTCCGGGGATGCAGGTCGACGGCATGGACGTGCGTGCTGTTCGCGCAGCCGCCGTGGAGGCGCTTGCCTGGTGCCGCTCCGGCAAGGGCCCGATCATTGTCGAGATGATGACGTACCGTTATCGCGGACATTCGATGTCCGACCCGGCGAAATACCGGACCAAGGAAGAGGTCGACAAAGTGCGCACCGAGCACGATCCGATCGAACAGGTGCGCGCGCGGCTCCTCGCCAAGAAATGGGCGAGCGAGGACGAATTGAAGAAAATCGACGCCTCCGTCCGTGCGGTGGTCAACGAAGCGGCCGAGTTCGCGACCAACGATGCCGAACCCGACCCCTCCGAGCTTTACACGGGCGTCTATCGGTGAAAGTTCTTGCGCGCCCGCAATCCGCTCGGGCGCGGCGATCCATGAGTTAGCCCGCCATGCCGACCCAAGTCCTCATGCCCGCGCTCTCCCCGACCATGGAGAAGGGCAATCTCGCCAAGTGGCTCAAGAAGGAGGGCGATTCCGTCAAGTCCGGCGACGTGATCGCCGAGATCGAAACCGACAAAGCCACCATGGAAGTGGAGGCGGTCGACGAAGGCACGCTCGGGAAAATCCTGGTGCCGGAAGGCACCAACGATGTCGCCGTCAATACGCCGATCGCAATGATCCTCGCCGAAGGCGAGGACAAGTCTGCGCTCAAGGGCAACGGCAGCGCGGCGCAACCCGCGCCGCCGGCTCAAAAGCAGGAACCTGCCAAGAAAGCAGAGGCGCCTGCGCCCGCGAAGTTCGGCACGGTCCACCCGCCGGCCGCGGCTGTGTTGCCCGATCCCGACGTGCCGCGAAGGCACCGAGATGGTCACCATGACCATGCGCGAGGCGTTGCGCGATGCGATGGCGGAAGAAATGCGCCGCGATGCCGATGTGTTCGTGATGGGCGAGGAGGTCGCGGAATATCAGGGCGCCTACAAGGTAACGCAGGGGCTGCTGCAGGAATTCGGCGCGCGCCGCGTCATCGACACCCCGATCACCGAACACGCCATTGCCGGTCTCGGTGTCGGCGCCGCACTCGCGGGGCTAAAGCCGATCGTCGAATTCATGACGTTCAACTTCGCCATGCAGGCGATGGATCACCTCATCAACTCGGCGGCGAAGACGCGCTACATGTCCGGCGGTCAGGTCGATGTCGCCATGGTCTTTCGCGGCCCGAATGGCGCCGCCGCCCGCGTCGGCGCTCAGCACAGCCAGGATTTCACGTCGTGGTATTCGCATGTCCCGGGTCTCAAGGTAGTGGCGCCCTCGACCGCGGCCGACGCCAAGGGACTACTCAAGGCCGCCATCCGTGACCCCAATCCCGTCGTGTTTCTTGAAAACGAAATCCTCTATGGCGCGTCCTCGCCGGTGCCGAAGCTCGACGACTACGTGCTGCCGATCGGCCGCGCGCGCGTCGTTCGCGCCGGAACGGACGTGACACTCGTCGCCTGGTCGATCGGCATGACGTATGCGCTCAAGGCCGCGGCCGAACTCGCCAACGAGAACGTCTCCGCCGAAGTGATCGATCTGCGCACGCTTCGGCCGATGGACGTCGAGACCGTCGTCGAGTCGGTGAAGAAGACCGGCCGCCTCGTCACCGTCGAGGAAGGCTGGAAGCAGTCCGGCGTCGGCGCCGAGATCGCCGCGCGCATGATGGAGGAGGCGTTCGACTATCTCGACGCGCCGGTCGCGCGCGTCACCGGCAAGGACGTGCCGATGCCTTATGCCGCAAATCTGGAAAAGCTCGCGCTTCCGTCGGTCGCCGAAGTCATCGCGGCGGCGAAGGCGGTTTGCTACCGCTGACTCTTTTTGGGTGAAATTGCCGCGCCATGCCAATCAACATTTTCATGCCGGCGCTGTCGCCCACGATGGAGAAGGGCAACCTCGCCAAATGGCTCAAGAAGGAAGGCGAAGCGGTCAAGACCGGCGACATCATCGCCGAGATCGAGACCGACAAGGCGACGATGGAATACGAAGCCGTCGATGACGGCGTGATGGCGAAAATCGTGGTGCCCGAAGGCACCAATGACGTCCCGGTTCATCAGCTCATCGCCGTCATGGCGCAAGAGGGCGAGGACCCGAAAGCCGCCGCCGCCGCCGCGGCGACCGTCGCGAAATCCCCCTCACCCCAACCCTCTACCGCAGGGGGAGAGGGGGCCGCTCAGCAAGCGGTGACGCCTGCGTCCGCTTCTGAGGGCAAATCACCAGCGCCGCCTCCAGCTCCGCTCGCTCCCTCTCCCCCTGCGGTAGAGGGCCGGGGTGAGGGGACGCGGACCGAAGGCCACGGAACCAATCGCGTGTTTTCGTCACCATTGGCGCGCCGGCTGGCCAAGGAGGCCGGCATCGAAATCGGCCGCATTGCCGGGTCGGGTCCGCACGGCCGCGTGATTGCCCGCGACGTGACGGCGGCAAAAGACGGGAAGGGCCTGCGTACGCCGGGTCCGGCGCCGGCCGCGGCGGGCACGCCAATGGTCGCGCCGTCGATGTCGGATCAGCAGATCCGCGCCCTTTACGAAGAGGGCAGTTACGAACTCGTTCCGCACGACGGCATGCGCCGAACCATCGCGCAGCGGCTCACCGCTTCGGTGCAAACCATTCCGCATTTCTATCTGACCATCGACTGCGACATCGGCAAGCTTCTGGCCGCGCGCGAGGAGATCAACGCGGCGGCGGCGAAGGACAAGGACGGCAAGCCCGCCTACAAGCTTTCGGTCAACGATTTCGTCATCAAGGCCTTGGCGCTGGCCTTGCAGCGGGTACCCGATGCCAACGTAAGCTGGACCGAAGCGGGAATGCTCAAGCACAAGCATTCGGACGTCGGCGTGGCGGTGGCGCTACCGGCCGGCCTGATCACGCCGATCATCCGCAACGCCGAAACAAAATCGCTCTCGGCGATCTCCAACGAGATGAAAGACCTTGCGGCGCGAGCCCGCGCGAGAAAACTCAAGCCGCAGGAATATCAGGGCGGCGGGTCGTCAGTCTCCAACCTCGGCATGTACGGCATCAAGGATTTCACTGCGGTGATCAATCCGCCGCAATCGACGATCCTCGCGGTCGGCGCCGGCGAGGAGCGCGCGGTTGTGCGCAACGGCAAGATCGAGGCGGCGCAGATCATGAGCGTGACGATGTCGTGCGACCACCGTTCGGTCGATGGCGCGCTCGGCGCGCAACTGATCGGCGCATTCAAGGCGCTGATCGAGAACCCTGTGATGATGCTGGTGTAGTGGACATGGCAGATACGAACTTCGACATCATCATTATCGGCTCAGGCCCCGGCGGCTATGTCTGTGCGATCCGTGCGGCACAACTGGGATTTCAAGACCGCCATCGTCGAGCGCGACCATCTCGGCGGCATCTGCCTGAACTGGGGCTGCATCCCGACCAAAGCGCTGCTGCGCTCGGCCGAGATTTTTCACTATCTTCAACACGCCAAGGATTACGGCCTGTCCGCGGGCGAGGTGAAGTACGATCCATCGGCGGTGGTGAAGCGCTCGCGCGCGGTGTCGAAGCGGCTCAATGACGGCGTCGGCTTCCTGATGAAAAAGAACAAGGTCGCCGTGATCTGGGGCGAGGCCGTCATCGACGCCCCCGGCAAAGTCACCGTGAAGGCCGGCAAGAGCGAAGCCCCGAAGGGCGCGCTCGGCGCCGGCGCCTATGCGGCCAAGCACATCATCGTCGCCACGGGCGCGCGGCCGCGCGTTCTTCCCGGACTCGAGCCGGACAAGAAGCTCATCTGGACTTATTTCGAGGCCATGGTGCCGGACAGCATCCCGAAGTCGCTGCTGGTCGTCGGTTCGGGCGCCATCGGCATCGAATTCGCGTCATTCTATCGCACGTTCGGCGCCGACGTGACCGTCGTCGAGGTGCTGCCGCAGATCCTGCCGGTCGAGGATGCCGAAATTGCCGCCTTCGCGCGCAAGAGCTTCGAGAAACAGGGCATCAAGATCTTTACCGGCGCCAAGGTGACGAAGCTCGACAAGAAGACCGACGGAGTTGTCGCCACTATCGACGACGGCAAAGGCGGTACGCAGACGCTGTCCGTCGACCGCGTCATCGCGGCCGTGGGCGTTGTCGGCAATATCGAGAATCTCGGGCTGGAAAAACTCGGGGTGAAGACCGAACGCGGCGCCATCGTCACCGATGGCGCGTGCAAGACCAACGTGGCGGGCATTTACGCCATCGGGGATGTCGCGGGTCCGCCGCTGCTCGCGCACAAGGCCGAGCACGAGGGCGTTATTTGCGTCGAGGCCATCAAGGGCTTGCATCCTCACCCGATGGACAAGCTGCTAATTCCCGGCTGCACCTATTGCACGCCGCAGATCGCGTCGGTGGGGCTGACCGAGCAGGCCGCGAAGGACAAGAAACTCGAGATCCGGGTTGGCCGCTTTCCCTTCGTAGGCAATGGCAAGGCGATCGCGCTCGGTGAGGATCAGGGTCTGGTGAAAGTGATCTTCGACAAGAAGACCGGCCAGCTTCTCGGCGCGCACATGGTCGGCGCCGAAGTGACCGAGCTTATTCAGGGTTACGTGATCGCGATGAACCTCGAGACCACGGAAGAAGAGCTCATGCACACGGTCTTCCCGCATCCGACGCTATCGGAGATGATGAAGGAAGCCGTGCTCGACGCCTATGGGCGCGTGTTGAACATGTGACGCGGGGCTGTTTCTGAATGAATGTCAGGTCGGCAGGGGGATGAAACTCAAGGAGAACTGCCATGTCGCGAGTCGCAATTGTGTTTGCTGCCTTTGCCGCTGCCGCAGCTCTGACCGGCGCGGGCGCTTTCGCTCAAACGACGCCCAGCGAAAAATCGAAAATGGATCAGGCCACTCAAAAAATGAAAGTGTCCGAGGACCCGAGCAGCCCTGAAATGCAACAGGCTGCAGCCAAGCAGGCTGCTTGCAAAAAGGAGGCGAAGACCAAGAAGCTGACGGGCTCGGCTCGCAGAGCCTTCATGAAAGATTGTACGAAATAATTTGCCCGAACAGGATTTAAGATCGGTTTGGGCGGTTCCGCCCAAATGGCTGATGCACTATCTTTCAGCCGGTTGTTTCTCGAAAGATGACAAATGCCTCGCCGTCCTCGGCCTCCACGGCAGCATTGATTGAAGCACCTCATCCCTGAGTATGAAGCGGTGAAACAATGCCGCCATGATATGCAATCCGATGAGGCCGAGGAGTACCCAGGCGGAAAGCTCGTGGATCTCGTGAAAGAGGGCAGTCAGCGGCTTGTTGCCCGCGGTCACGCTCGGTATCTGCCATACAAACAGCGTGAAGTCGCGTCCACGCGCCAGGCTCTGGCCTAGGCCCGTCAGGGGCTGGAACAACAAAAGCGCGTACAGGCCGTATTCGCTGGCCTTGGCGAGTTGCTGTTGGAGCTTTGGCATGCTCGACGGAAATGGTGGCAGGTAGGCAAAGCCAAGCCGCCAGCAGAGCCTGGCGATCGCAACCGCGAAGGTAGCAACGCCGAGAGAACGGTGGACAATCAGCAGCATCGCGGCGTGTTCACGGTCGCCGGCAATCAAAAGCCAGGCGCTTGCGAACATGCCCACGAGCAGAGCAACGGTCGCCCAATGCAGTCCAATTGTGATGCCATCAAAGCGCCTTCGACCATCGCTGCCGGCCGACCGATCTCGCGGTTGAACGGAACTGTAAAGCGTCATCCATGCCTCCGGCACTGCTTGCGGCTAAAGCCAAAGCGGCCTCTGAGGACAAGATCGGCAACGACGCCGTTTATTCCCGCGGGCGCGGTAATTCTTCAGCGGCTGCGGCGCGGAATGCGAAGATTTTATCCGACAAGACAGGCCGCCTCATGATTTGCGCGGCGCTTGGCGTAGGGTTATCCAACAAACCGTGCCCCGCCATATCGGCACAATGCCAGGTCGCTGTCGGATTGACGTTGTCTGTGAGCGTGGCCACCGGCCAAGCGGCTGCGATTTAATCCACCGCAAGTGTCGAGCGATTGAGCCATGGTTATGTTGAACGGAGGCGTTGACGGCTCCCGCTCGGCCTTTCCTTTTGATTCGGACTGCCGGAAAGTGTGCCGATGACGGGCGAAGTTGCAGGCACGGCTCGCGGCGGAGAAACACCTAAGACCAAGGTCTTTATCTCCTATTCGCGCAAGAATATGGCCTTTGCCGACCGGCTGGAAGCCGCGCTAAAGGAGCGCGGTTTCGAGCCGCTGATCGACCGCGCCGAAATTTACGCCTTCGAGGATTGGTGGAAGCGCATCCAGGCTCTGATCGCTCAAGCCGATACCGTTATATTTGTGCTCAGTCCCGATGCTGTTGCCTCGGAGATCTGCGTCAAGGAAGTCGCTTTTGCCGACTCGCTCAACAAACGCTTCGCGCCCGTCGTCTTCCAGCGTGTGCTCGACAAGCTGGTGCCGGAGGCGCTTTCCCGCCTGAACTTCATCTTCTTCGACGACGATGCGCGGTTTGCCGACAGCCTCAACCGCTTGAGCGACGCGCTGGCAACCGACATCGACTGGATCAGGAAGCACACCGAGTTTGGTGAAGCTGCCCGCCGCTGGACGGCCGCGAACCGTCCAGGCGGATTGTTGCTGCGGTCGCCGGCGTTGGAAGACGCCGAGCGCTGGATCGCCTCGCGCCCGGCCAGCGCGCCTTCGCCCACCGAGGAGACGCAAGTCTTCGTGAGCGAAAGCCGGCGTGGGGCAACAAAGCGGCGCAACATTCTCACCGGCAGTCTGGCAGCCGGCCTCATCGTGGCCCTCGCGCTTGCCGGGCTCGCGTACTGGCAGCGTGGTATCGCTTTGGCGGAAAGGCAGCACGCCATCACGGCGCTCGACGCGGCCACGCGCGCGTCTAACAGCCTCATCTATGACATCGCCGAGCGGCTTCGCAATCAGACCGGCGTGCCGTCGACGGTGGTGGGGGACATCATCAGTCGCGCCAGAAAGCTGCAGGACGAACTGACCGCATCCGGCCAGAACTCGCCAGACCTGGAGCACAGCCAGGCTTCCGCGCTTTCGGGGACGGCCCACACGCTGCTGTCGATCGGCGACCGGGCGGGTGCACTCGAAGCTGCGGATCGGGCGCGGCGAATTCTGGAAAGCCTGCTGGCCGGGAATCCGAACGACGCCGCTTTGCAGCTTGACCTCGGCGTCGTTTACCAGACGATCGGCGACGCCAAGGCAAGGGCGGGCGTGTTTGACGAGGCGATGGCGGCGTACGAGAAGGCGCGCACGCTTCACGAAGCGCTCGTTCACGCCGATCAAGCCAACGAAAGGGCGCAGCAGAACCTCGCCGTCGACATAAACGAAATCGGCGACATGCTGGAACGAGCCGGCAAGCTCGACGAGGCGCTCGCTGCGTACCAGAACAGCCTTGCGATCGTGCAGGCGCTTGTGGATCGCAATAAACTCGTCGCCAACTACTGGCGCGACCTTGGCGTCACTTACGAGAGAATCGGCGGTGTGCTGGCCAAACAGCACAAGCTCGATCAGGCGCTCGCCGCCTATCAGCAGCGCCTTAAGATAGCCCAATCCCTTGCCGATGACCGTCCCGCCGATAGCGCGTATCAGCGAAGTCTGTCGGTCGCCAACAACAAGATCGGCGATATGCTGATGGCCCAGGGAAAGCCAGCCGACGCCATAACCGAGTACCAGAAGGGGCTCGTCATCCGGCAAAAGCTTGCGGACAGCGATCAGGCGAACGCTCTTTGGGCGCGCGACGTCGCCATCAGCAACAATTTGATCGCCGCGGCGTTGGCGGCCGAGGGCAAGCCGGACGAAGCACTCGATGCTTACCGCACAGGCATCGCAATCGAGCAAAGGCTCGCGCTGACCGATCCCGATAATGCCGAATGGCAGCGTGATCTGTCTCTTTCGCACGAGCGCATCGGCATCCTGCTCGAGAATGCGGGTAAGCTGGATGCGGCGTTAGGAGAATTCCGCGCCGGCGTTCCGATCGCCCAGCGAATGATCAAGTCTCATCCAAATGACAAGGATTGGCAACGCGGGTTGCAATTCTGGGTCTTTAAAATCAGCTTTGTGGGCTACAGGTTTTTGGTGGCCCACGAATTCGCAAAGGGGCTCGAGGCCGCCGAACAGGCCATCTCTCTCGCTCCCGGCGGCATGGTCTGGCTCTACGGTCACCGCGCTCATTCGCTCATGCTCCTCGACCGTACCGACGAAGCGCGCGCGCTCTATCTTCGCTATCGCGACGAGAAGAATGTTTTCGATCAGCCGCCGGAACAGCAGGCGCGCTGGACGTCGTGGCAGCGCTTCATTCTTAAGGAATTTACTGAGTTGCGCCAGGCGGGTCTTGAAAACCCGTTGATGGGCGAGATTGAAAAGCAGTTTGCAAATGGAGGATGAAGGCTAGCCCACCAGTCCCGCCATCGGCTTGACGGTCGCGCTGCCCGGGAAAACATTGTCTGCGAGTGCGCGCTCGTCGGCGCGCAGATGATCCTTCAGCAGACCCTTGAGCACGGCGCGCAAATCGGTCGTCGGTTTGAGATCGCGGTTCTCATACAGATCAGCGGGCTTAAGTCCGGGCCAGTCCGCGATCACGCATCCTCCCTTGAGAGCGCCGCCGACGAGAAGCGCGACGGTCGCCGTGCCGTGGTCGGTGCCGTTGGTGCCGTTGATACGAGCGGTACGGCCGAACTCGGTGACCAGCGCCACCACCGTCTCACGCCACGCCGGCCCCATATTGGTCTCGATAGCGGCGAGCGCCATATCGAGCGAGCCGAGGAGCTGCGACAGGCGTCCGGTGGCGATGCCCTCATTGTAGTGAGTGTCCCAGCCATCGAGGGCGAGCGCGCCGACGCGCGGTCCGTCCGGCTGCGCCAGGAATTTTGCCGCCGTGCCAGCCGCTTCGGCGAAAAAGGCTTGCGCCGGGCGCGGACCACCGGGCTTCTGAGCCAAATCTTTTTGGAGCATGTCCTTTTGCGCGGTGTCGCCGGAATGCTCGATTGCGGTCAGCTTGACGTGGTCAGCGAGCGCGGCCGCGAGTTTTTGATCGGAGTGCTGATAAAGGTCGAGCAGGCGTTGAACGGTATCCGCGCTCGCCGGCTGCACGCGCTGGGGCGACCATGAAAGCACGGGTGCCGGGCCGCGGACCACGAGCGGCGTCACCGGACCGACGGCGAACGCCTTGCCGCCCTGCGGGTCGACGCGGCCGGCGGGAGCAAGTCCGGCCAATGCGCGATAGAGCCAGCCGCTGTCGTTGATCGCGGGCTTGGCGAGGCCGCTTTCGAGCAAGTCCTGGCCGTCGAAATGCGAGCGCTCGCGATAGGGCGTGGCGCAAGCGTGGACGATGATTGCCTGGTTGGCCTTGAACAGCCGATGCAGATTAGGCATGGCCGGATTGAGTGCGAAAAAATCATTCAGCATGAGGGCCGGCGTCTTGCCGTCGAGCGTCAACGCCTGATCGCCGCGAAGTTTGACCCAATCCGGATCGCCGACCGGCGCCACCGTTGCAAGTCCATCGAGCGCGCCGCGCAGGATGATCGTGAGGAAACGCGGATCGCGGCCTTCCGCGTGCGCGAGTTTGGGCAGATGCGCCCAAGCAAACAGCATTCCCGAAGCGAGCAGCATATCCCGGCGTGTCGGGGCATGGAAAAGCCGCATGGTCATCTCCGCAGAAATTCCGGTGTCATGACGAGGAGCGCCAGTGCCTGCGTGCGGCTTCCGGCCCGCGCGATCGTCTCGCGCGTGTCGCGTGACGCCAGCGGTCCGAGACCGGATTCGAGCAGCGCCGCGGGATCGGCCGCCGGCAGGCGCCCGGCGAAATCGTTGGCGATGTCGAGGCGGCGCGGCACGCCGTCGATCCAGGCCGCCTCGGTGTCGGGATAACCATTCGGCGCCGGCGGGCGCCACAACGGTTGCCCGAGCGTTGCCTGGGCTCCCAACACGCGGCCGACGACCCAGGGAGCGCCGGTTAATCGCAGCGAGCCGACCAGCCACTCCGCCGGCGGCTTGAGCTTCGCTCGCGCCGGCGTCCAGGATTCCTCGGCCGCGACCAGGACCCGGGCGACTTCCCTCAGATTACCGTCGGAGTCCTTGAACGCCTTCGCGAGCTTGGCGACGAGCGAGGGCGGTGGCTCGTCGGCGATGAAATGGCGGGCCAGCTTTTGCGCAATGTGCTGCGCGGTCGCCGGATGACGCGCGAGGTCGGCCAGCACCGCGCGGCCCTGATCCGCGCCGCCGTCCGGATAATCCTTGCCGAGCACGATCTGATCGCCGGGTTCATGAAGACGTTTGTTGAAGAGAAACTCGCCGCCATGCTCCGGTTCGGCAGGATCGACCCAGGTCCAGCCGGTCAGCACGCTGGCAAAACTCGTAACGTCCTTCTGCGAATAGCCGCTGCGAACGCCAAGCGTGTGCAATTCGAGGATCTCTCGCGCGAGATTCTCGTTCAGGCCCTTGTCGCGGTTGATCCCGGCGATCGAGTCGGCACCCATCGATTGGACGTTGTCGAGATAGAACAGCATCGCCGGATGGCTTTCGACCGCTGCCAGCATGTCGGCGAAACGACCGAGAATGTGCGGACGGATTGCCTCGCGCTCGTAGGCGCCGACCATCGCGATGTCCTTGTCCGCCGAAATGCAAAAATGGTTTGACCAGAACCAGACCAGCCGTTCGACGAAGCCAATGTCGGCGCCGATTGCTGCCTGGTAGCGGGCGGCGGCTTCGTTCTCAAGAATCCGCTGCGGCAGCGGCGGTTGAGGTGTCGGCGGCCGCGTTTGGTTTGCAGCGTCGTTCTGCGCCGGCGGGGCGGCGCACGGCGCCGCCGTCGGCGCCTTGCGGCAGTCGAAATTGGCCGACGCGATCTCGGCTTCGGCGGATTTTTGAGCCCGCTGCGCCAGCTTCTTTTTCGCCTGCTCCTCGGCGCGGAAGTCGGACACCTCGCGTGCCGCCATGCTGCTTGAGGGCAGGCCAGAAGCCAGATACCCGGCGCTGGGGCGATCGATATCTGAAAGCAACGCCCCGCGTGGGTCCCCAGCAATCGCCACGATCGAATTGCGAGCCGGGCCGAAGCCGAATCTGTGCAGAGCCAGCGCTGCAGCTTCTTTTCCGCGGGCGGTCACAGGAAAAGTCCTCCGCGATGGAGCCATCGCGCGCGGCAGTTGACTGATTTATTACGGCAAAACTTATGTCTGGAAACGCCGGAACTGCGCCTGTTTGCTTACAAATTGTTCATCACGACCGGTTTTATGAGTCCCTTCGGCCTTTGGATATTGCCGCCTTGCGATACGCCGCACCGGCTCGTAAGTATCGGGCAAGGCATGCGCCGCCCCGGAGCCTTCATGGCCGTCATCGTCGATACCATTTCGGGCAATCACGTTCAGCCCCGCCATCCGGAAAAGGCGCATCGGCCGGACCAGCCCATTCAGCGCAAGCCGGATTGGATAAGGGTCAAGGCGCCGGTCTCGCGAGGCTATATCGAGACGCGAGAGATTGTGCGGGCGAACGATCTGCACACGGTCTGCGAGGAGGCCGGCTGTCCCAACATCGGCGAGTGTTGGGAAAAGAAGCATGCGACGTTCATGATCATGGGGGACACGTGCACGCGGGCGTGCGCCTTCTGCAACGTCAAGACCGGCTTACCTGCCGCGCTCGATCCCGCCGAACCGATGCACGTCGCCGATGCGACGGCCAAACTGGGGCTCGCCCATGTCGTCATCACTTCCGTTGACCGCGACGACCTCGACGACGGTGGCGCCGCGCATTTCGCCGCCGTAATCCGCGCTATCCGAGCACGGTGTCCGCGGACGACCATCGAAGTATTGACGCCGGATTTCCTTCGCAAGGAGGGAGCGGTCGAAATCGTGGTCGCGGCGAAGCCCGACGTGTTCAACCACAATCTCGAAACGGTGCCGTCAAACTATCTCACGGTGCGACCCGGCGCGCGCTACTTTACATCGCTTCAGCTGTTGCAGCGCGCCAAGGAGCGCGACCCGCAGATCTTCACCAAATCGGGCATCATGGTGGGCTTGGGGGAAGAACGGAACGAAGTGTTGCAGGTGATGGACGACCTGCGCGCAGCGGACGTCGATTTCCTCACTATCGGGCAATACCTGCAACCCTCCCGCAAGCATCATCCGGTCGTGCGTTTTCTCCCGCCGGACGAGTTCGCGGCCCTGGCGACGATCGCCTATGCCAAGGGTTTCTCGATGGTCTCCGCAAGCCCGCTCACGCGTTCATCCCATCACGCCGGTGAGGATTTCGCGCGGCTGAAGGCGCTGCGGGCGCCACGCTGACGCATGCCGGAATTATCCACGACCAGGCGCGTGCGCCATGCCGCTTCCGAGATGTTCGATCTCGTGGCCGATGTCGAGCACTATCCGGAATTCGTTCCGCTGTGCCAGTCGCTCAGCGTGCGCAAGCGGAGCAAGGAAGGCGGCAAGGAGATCATCGTCGCCGACATGACGGTCGCCTATAAGCTGGTTCGCGAAACCTTTACCAGCCGGGTGACACTAGACCGTCCCAATATGCAAATCCTGGTGGAATATCTCGAAGGACCGTTTCGCCGTCTGAATAACCGCTGGAATTTCCGTGCGGTGAATTCCAGCGCTTGCAATGTCGATTTTTTCCTCGCTTACGAATTTCGCAGCCGCGCGCTCGGCATGCTGATGGGTGCGGTGTTCGACGCTGCCTTCCGCCGCTTCGCAGGCGCTTTCGAGCGCCGCGCTGATCAGGTCTACGGCACACAGCCGGCGTAACGCCCATCGCGGCGACGCGATTCTTTCCAATCTGTCACGCTTTCCTGGCTGACACGTCATCGCCCGGCGAGAAGGTGAGGGTTGAGGCACGGCCCGTGATCCGGGCCGTCGGCCTTGAATTATTCGCTCGCACCAAGCGCCAAGGCCGCGTTTTGCCACACGCCAAACCTTGACGGCAGCACGAAACGTTTGCACAAATTCTTCTGTAATGTCGCTGAGGCAATGGGGAGGGTGGCATGCTGCGCAGTGCTATTGTTGTATGTCTTTCGACGCTGGTTGGTGCGGCGCTTTCTGCCGCGGTCGCGCAGAATGCGCCGCCGGCCTACGAGGCCGACCCAAGCGTCTACAAAATCATTTTCGAAGACCAAAATTTTCGCGTTATCGCGGCGACGTGGCAACCTGGCCAGACCGACAAGCCGCATTCGCATTCAGTCGGATCGCTTGGCTATGCGCTCACCGATTGCGCGTTGAAGGTCACCTCGGCAGACGGCAAGGTCGTCGAGATCGACCCCAAGGCAGGCAAGGCGAACACGGTGGCGATGACGCCGTCGCACACCGGGACGAATGTCGGTCCGTCCGAGTGTCACGTGATATTGGTCGAGCGGAAATAACCGGCTTCATGACGCGGCGCTGCGGCGCATTTTCCCGGCCAACAATTGCAGCAGTTCCAGCGCTTCGGCGACGGACCGCTCACGCACGCGACGGCGTCCGATCTTCCCGTAGCGCCGGCTGCGAGCGGCGTGGCGACCGTCGCGGCTCGCCGCGGCAAAATGCACGAGGCCGACGGGTTTTTGTTTGGTGCCGCCGCCGGGGCCGGCGACGCCGGTGATGGCTACCGTCACGTCGGCCAGAGAGTTTTTCAGCGCGCCGGCAGCCATCGCCGCGGCGGTTTGCGCGCTTACCGCGCCGTAGCGCTTCAATGTGGCGGCTGGCACGCCGAGCATCGCTTGTTTTGCTTCGTTCGAATAGGTGACGAAGCCGCGATCGACCACATCCGATGAGCCGGCGATTTCAGTCAGAGCCGCGGCGACAAGGCCGCCGGTGCAGGATTCCGCGGTCGCAAGCTTCAAGCCGCGCGCGCGGAACGCTTCGAGCACCCGCGACGCCGTCTCGCGCAGACCCTTGTCGATCACGCAGGGCTCCACGGCAGCCGCACCGTCGCAGTCGCCATGGCCACCAGGCCTTCCCCGCGACCGGTGAAGCCGAGTTTTTCGCTGGTTGTCGCTTTGATCGCCACCCTTCCGATCGGGATGCCGGCGATCGCGGCGATGCGCTCGCGCATCGCATCGCGATGCGGCCCGACGCGCGGTGTTTCGCAGACGACCGTGACATCGAGATGGGCAATCATCCCGGCGCGGGCGCGGACGCGCTCGCAGGCGAAGGCGAGAAAGCGGTCGGATGACGCTCCCCGCCATTGTGGGTCGCTCGGCGGAAAGTGGACGCCGATATCGCCCTCGGCGAGTGCGCCGAGAATGGCATCGACCAAGGCATGCAACGCCACATCGGCGTCCGAGTGTCCGGTCACGCCGCGGGTATGGGGAATGCGGACGCCGGCAAGCATGACGTGATCGCCATCGCCGAAGGCGTGCACATCGAAGCCATTGCCGGTACGCACGTCGGCAAGCGCGGCGGCGCGTAGCGCTTCGGCCCGCGCGAAGTCGTCGTTGGTCGTCAGCTTCACGTTGGTAGCCTCGCCGGCGAATACGCTTACGCGATGGCCGGCCCATTCGGCGAGCGCCGCGTCGTCGGTGAAATCCTCGCGGCCGGCGGCTGCGGCGCGGCGATGAAAGTCCATGATGAGGTCGAAGGTGAAGGCTTGCGGCGTCTGCACCGTGCGCAGGCGGCCGCGATCGAGCGTTTCGCTCACCATGTCCCGTTCATCGATCCTCTTGACGGTGTCGGTGATCGCGACCGCTGGCACCGCGGCACCGTGCTGTCTTGCGGCGGTAATGGCGCGGGCGATGAGGGCGCCGCTCAAAAACGGCCGAGCGGCGTCGTGGATCAGCACGATATCGGGTGCCATCGACCGTAGTGCTTCCAGTCCGGCGCGCACAGACGCCTGCCGCGTGGCCCCGCCGGCAACCGGCGGCAGCATGTCCGTTAGGTCTCCCGTCACGGCGCGAAAGGTCTGTTCGTCATCCGGATGAATAACCGGCTGCACGGCGTCGATCTCGGCATGACCCAGGAAGGCAGCAAGCGTGGGGCGGATAACCGGTTCGCCGGCGATCTCCCGGTATTGTTTGGGCATTTCGCCGCCGGCGCGATAACCGCGCCCGGCTGCAACGATAACGGCTGCGACCCTCGATGTCATAAAGCAGGCACTCCGTTCACCGATCCCGCATCGCTTTAGCCCAAGTTTCCGAAAGGAGCGAACCGCCAAATTCCACGCCCTCGTGGGGGTCACAATGCCTTCGTTTCAAGCGTTTTTTCGCGCCTAGGCCCGGAAGTTGACTATATTGCAGTGCAACACTTGCGCATTGCCAATCGCTTGGTTAAACTCTATGCAATATTTCGTTGATGCCTATTTAGTGTGCACATGAGCGCTTACCCCCCTGCGGCGCCACGACAAAACCGATCGTTGTTGGTCGGGACCTTGCCGCTGCCTAATCCAGTGTTCTTGGCGCCCATGTCGGGTGTTACGGATTCGCCGTTCCGCCGTTTGGCCACGGCGTTGGGCGCGGGTGTTGTCGTTACGGAAATGACCGCTTGCGGCGCGCTCGCCGAAGGAAAGCGCGAAGCCCGGCGACGGGTTACGGGGCAGGGCGCGGGCCTGCATGTCGTCCAGCTCGCCGGTTGTGAGACGCGCTGGATGGCCGAGGGAGCGCGCATCGCCGAACACGTCGGTGCCGACATCATCGACATCAATATGGGTTGCCCGGCAAAGCACGTGACCGGCGGCCAGGCGGGGTCAGCGCTGATGCGCGACCTCGATCACGCCCTCACGTTGATCGAAGCGGTAGTGCAGGCGGTCGATGTGCCGGTCACGCTCAAAATGCGGTTGGGTTGGGATGACCGTTCACGCAACGCACCGGAACTTGCGCGGCGCGCCGAACAGGCCGGCGTGGCCTTGATCACGGTGCATGGTCGCACCCGCTGCCAATTCTACAAGGGTCGCGCCGATTGGGCAGGCGTGCGTGCGGTCAAACAGAGCGTTTCGATCCCCGTCGTCGTCAACGGCGACATCGAAAGTTTCGACGACGCGGATTTGGCGCTCGCCGCCTCCGGGGCCGATGCAGTCATGATCGGCCGCGGCGCGCAGGGTAGGCCGTGGATGCCGGGGATGCTTGCGCGTTATCTCGCGACCGGAATGCGCGATGCCCCGCCGGCACTGCGCGACCAGCTGGCTCTCATCAGCGCGCTATACGACGAAATGCTTGTCCATCACGGTACCAGTATCGGGCTGCGTCACGCGCGGAAGCATTTGGGCTGGGCGCTCGACGCCGCCGCGGCGACCACCGGTGCGCCCCAACCCTTGCTTAAGGCAAGCCGTCACTACGTGCTCACCGCCACAGATCCGGCGGTAGTGCAACGCCGCCTCGTCGAGGTATTCGACGCGTTGGGCGGCAAGAGCGACGCGTTGAGGCAGGCGGCATGAATTCCGCCGAACCTCTCCTGACGGCCTCGGCCGCCGACGCGGTACTCAATGCGCTGCCGCACGCGGTCATCGTGGTCGCGCCCGACGGCAAGGTGGCGGACGCCAACGTGGCCGCCGAGGCTTTTTTTGAGGTATCGCTGCCGCTGTTGCGGCGGCACATCCTCCGGGATCTGGTTCCGTTCGGTAGTCCCTTGCTCACGCTGGTCGAGCAGGTGCGCCTGAGCGGCGCCGCGGTTAACGAATACAAGGTTGATCTCGGCACGCCGCGCAATCCCGGCGATCGTTCGGTCGATCTGCACGTCGCGCCATTGGCGGAGCGAGCCGATTACGTAGTGGTGATGCTCCAGGAGCGATCGATTGCCGAAAAAATGGATCGGCAACTCACGCACCGCGGCGCGGCCCGCTCGGTGAGTGCGCTTGCCGCCATGCTGGCTCACGAGATCAAGAACCCGCTCTCAGGTATTCGCGGCGCTGCACAGTTGCTGGAGCAATCGGTCGGGGATGACGATCGCACGCTCACCCGGCTCATTTGCGACGAAGCTGACCGCATTGTGAAACTTGTCGATCGCATGGAGGTTTTCTCCGACGAACGTCCGATCGAGCGCGAACCGATCAATATTCACGTCGTGCTCGATCACGTGAAGCGGCTGGCGCAGTCCGGCGTCGCCCGCCACATCAAATTCGTCGAGGACTACGATCCGTCGCTGCCGCCCGTGCTCGCGAACCGCGATCAGCTCGTTCAGGTGTTTTTGAATCTGGTGAAGAACGCGGCGGAGGCGTTTGGCGACACCGCCGGTGGCGAGATCGCGCTCTCGACTGCATTTCGCCCCGGTGTGCGCCTGTCCGTTCCCGGCGCCAAGACGCGTGTTTCGCTGCCGCTGGAGTTCTGCGTGAAGGACAACGGGCCGGGCGTGTCGGAGGAGCTGTTGCCGCATTTGTTTGATCCGTTCGTGACGACGAAGCCGACGGGCTCCGGGCTCGGCCTCGCGCTGGTTGCAAAGATCGTTGGTGATCATGGCGGGATCATCGAATGCGAGTTGCAGCCGCGGCGAACCATCTTCCGCATTCTTATGCCGATGTATACCGGCGCGGGCGCCGAGCCGAGCGGTGCGCTTCAGCCACTGGGGGATCATTGATGCCCGCGGGAAATATTCTCGTAGCCGACGACGATGCGGCAATCCGGACCGTGCTCAATCAGGCGCTCTCGCGCGCCGGATACGAGGTCCGCTCGACTGGCAATGCCGCAACGCTCTGGCGTTGGGTCAGCCAGGGTGACGGCGACCTGATCATCAGCGATGTGATCCTGCCCGACGAGAACGCGTTCGATCTGCTGTTGCGAATCAAGAAAACGCGGCCGGAACTTCCGGTCGTGATCATGAGCGCGCAGAACACTTTCATGACTGCGATCCGCGCGTCGGAGCGCGGCGCCTACGAATATCTGCCGAAGCCGTTCGATCTCAAGGAATTGATCGCCATCGTCGGCCGCGCCTTGTCGGAACCAAAGGAACGTGCCCGGCAGCCGGTCAAGGCGGAGGACTTCGACTTCATTCCGCTGGTCGGACGTTCGCCGGCGATGCAGGAAATCTATCGCGTGCTGGCGCGGCTGATGCAGACGGATTTGACCGTCATGATCAGCGGCGAGTTCCGGTACCGGCAAGGAACTGGTTGCGCGAGCGCTGCACGATTACGGCAAACGCCGCACCGGACCGTTCGTCGCCATCAACATGGCGGCAATCCCGCGCGATCTTATCGAGTTCAGAGCTTTTCGGCCACGAGAAGGGTGCCTTCACCGGCGCCAATTCGCGCAGCGCCGGCCGTTTCGAGCAAGCCGAAGGCGGCACGCTTTTCCTCGATGAGATCGGCGATATGCCGATGGAAGCGCAGACCCGGCTGTTGCGGGTTTTGCAGCAGGGCGAATACACCACCGTCGGCGGCCGCACGCCGATCAAGGCCGACGTGCGCATCATTGCGGCGACCAACAAGGACCTGCGGCAGCTCATTCAGCAGGGTTTGTTCCGCGAGGACCTCTTTTTCCGTCTCAATGTGGTACCGCTGCGCTTGCCGCCGCTGCGCGAGCGCACCGAGGATATTCCCGATCTGATCCGGCATTTCTTCACGCAAGTCGAACGCGAGGGATTGCCGCCGAAGCAAATAGATCAGGCCGCGCTCGACCGCATGCGGCGGCATCGCTGGCCGGGCAATGTACGCGAATTGGAAAATCTCGCCCGGCGCCTTGCGGCGCTCTATCCCCAGGAAACGATCAGCGCGGCAGTGATCGACGCCGAACTGTCGCAACCCGCGCTCGTCACGCCCGGCGAAAGCCAGCGCGGCGACGAAAACCTGTCGAACGCGGTCGAGCGCTACCTGGCGCACTATTTCTCCGGCTTCGACGAGGGTCTGCCGCCTCCGGGCCTTTACCACCGCATCTTGCGCGAGGTGGAAGCGCCGCTGCTTTCGGCCGCGTTGGCGGCAACCCGCGGCAACCAGATTTGTGCCGCCGACCTTTTGGGCGTTAACCGCAACACATTGCGCAAGAAAATCCGCGACCTGGAAATTCAGGTGTATCGAAGCGGTGGCGGCTGACGGATTTCCGATGCCGCGAAAGTGACAGTTTCCACGCCTAGG
>CAWHJE010000036.1:0-104291 GCA_963829465.1 uncultured Alphaproteobacteria bacterium | reverse complement strand
CAGATGAGAATGGCCGGCTCGTGCAACACCGCGACCGCGAGTTGCAGCCGCTGCTTGATGCCTAGCGGCAGACTTTCAGGCTTGGAATTGGCGACCCCTTCCAGGTCATAGCGTTGCAAGAGCTCCTTGATGCGGCTTCCGATTTTATCCGACGGCAGGTGATAGAGTTGCGCGTGCAACTCGAGATTCTGACGCACGGTAAGTTCGCTATAGAGCGAGAAGGCCTGCGACATGTAGCCGACATCGCGACGCATTCATGTCGTTCGAACCCATCGGCCGCCCGAACAGCCTGGCCTACCCCTCGGTCGCCGGCAGCAGGCCGCGTCAGCATCTTCATCGTCGTCGATTTGCCGCAACCGTTGGAGCCGAGGAAGCCGAAGATCTCGCCCCGCTCGATCCGGAAATTGACGTGATCGACCGCGACGAAATCGCCGAACCGCCGCGTCAATCCCTCGGCCTCGATCGCGGGCGTCTCATCCGGAGCCGCGACGCGGGGCCGAACGACGACTTTCTGATGCAGCGCGCGTTTTTGCCGGCAACAGCGCGATGAACGCCTCCTCGAGCGTCGGCTCACCCGCCTTCTCGAGCATCTCCTCCAACTTGCCGTGGGCGATGATCTTGCCGTCATCCATCGCCATCAGCCAATCGAAGCGTTGAGCCTCGTCCATGTAAGCGGTGGCGACGATAACGCTCATCTGCGGCCGGCGCGCGCGTATCGTATTAATCAGGTCCCAGAACTGACCTCGCGACAGCGGATCGACGCCGGTCGTCGGCTCGTCGAGAATGAGCAAATCCGGATCATTAATCAGCGCACAGCACAGGCTGAGCTTCTGCTTCATACCGCCCGAGAGCTGCCGGCGGACGGTGCTCGAACGGATCGAGCGCCGTGGCGGTGAGGAGCTCTGTAATCTTGGCGCGACGTCCGCCGCCCATTGCCCGAACAGCCGGCCGAAGAAATCGATATTCTCAACTACGCTCAATGTCGGATAGAGATTGCGGCCGAGGCCCTGCGGCATGTAGGCGACGCGAGCGCGAAGGCCTTTGAGATGCGCCGCTGGGTCACATCGCCATCGAAGACGACGACGTTTCCCGTCGAACCGGCGCACGACGGATACAAGCGCCAGTAGTGGGGACACCTGCCGCGCCGTCCGTCCGATCACCCCCACCATGATCCGCGCGGGATATCTATGGTGACGTCATCAAGCGCGATCGAAGCGCCGTAGCGTTGCGATACGTTCGTTACCCGGGCGACGATGTCTTCGGTCATTTTTGTAAGGCAACTTGACCTGAAGATCGGCCGGCCACAGCGTCGCACCAAAGAACCACAACGTGAAGAGTGGAAACAGGGGCATATCCTCGATACTCCATCCGCGAGCGGCCCGCCGAGATTGAGGATCGCGCCGTGCCGGGGCATTGGGAAGGAGACCTTCTCACTGGAGCGAACGACACGCACATCGCCACCCTCGTCGAGCGCAATACCCGCTTCACGATGCTCGTCAAGCTCCCCCGCAAGGACACGACGACTGTTGTTGCTGCACTTGCCAAGCACATCGGCAAGCTGCCTGACGAGTTGCGACGCTCCCTGACCTGGGATCAAGGCAAAGAGATGCATGCCCACAAGCGCTTCACGGTTGCCACCAACGTCCAGGTCTACTTCTGTGATCCGCGCAGTCCCTGGCAGCGCGGCTCAAACGAGAACACCAACGGCCTGCTGCGTCAGTACTTCCCGAGGGGAACCGACTTCTCGCGCATCTCTCAGAGTTATCTGAACGCGATTGCTCTGCGGCTCAATCAACGTCCGCGAAAGACCTTGGGCTTCGAAACGCCAGCCGATAGACTACAAGCGGTGTTGCACTGACCGGTTGAACGCACAGCCCGATAGCAGACATATTCTGCTCGTCAGCAGCGCTACTTTTGTAAACATAACCCTAGCACCAAGCCCAAACCAAACTCCGGGCGCCGGCGCACGTTCAAAATCGCAGCGCCCGTTCGTTGACGGTCTCGCGGCCTGGACGCCGAACCTGAATCACCTCGTCGTGAGAAACCAATCTCGCCTAACTGGGCAGCCCGGCCTTCAAGAGCCCTTCGCGCACATGTTCGGTGTCCGACGGCTGCCGATAATGCAGAGTTTTCAGGAGATTCTGCACCGTGAAGTCCGGCTGTCGCTGCAGCACTTCGCGCGTGTGCGCGGCAGCGGCGGTGCGGTTTCCCAATTGGGCCGATGAGGCGGCAAGAAAGGCGTGATGGGTCTGATCGGGCGCCGTCAGCTTGCTGTAGGATGCGATCGCGTCGGCATAAAGACGCGCCGTGTATTGCGCGCGACCAAGATGGCTCCAGAAGCGCTCCGGATGATAGGGGTTGAGCCGCATTGCGCGCCGGATCCACTCGATCCCCTCTTCGGCGCGCCCGAGCCAGGTGAGCACCTCGCCTTGCTGCACGACAATCAGGTCGCTGTTCGGATTGAGGCTCAGCGCGCGTTCCTGGTGATAGAGCGCCTTGTCGTGCTCGTTGAAGATCAACTTCAGCGCGGCCAGAACTCGATGCACATCCGCGTCGTTGTCGTCGAGCGCGAGCGCCGTCTGCAGTTCCTCCGAAATCACCTGCACGGTAGCGTCCGCGTGCTCGCACCAACCGTGCAGCCAAGCCTGCCCAACCACGCAAGCTTTCCAGGCGTGGGCATGGGCGTAATTCGGATCGAGCTCGATCGCGCGTTCGAGCATGCGCAGCGCTTCGGCGTTGGCTTCGCGCGCCGAGCGGTGGTGCAGCACCTTGCCGGTCAGCACATACTCGTAGGCCGCCATATTCTCGGTGTGCTTGCGCTGCACCCGGTCGTGCCGCGCCGCCTCGACGCGGCCGAATAATGTCGCAGCGATCGCGGCCGTCACTTCGTCCTGAATGGCAAAAATGTCTTCGAGTTTCCGGTCGTATCGTTCCGCCCAGAGATGCGTTTCGGTTTCGCCATCGATGAGCTGCACGGTCACCCTCACCCGGTCCGCGGCCTTGCGCACACTTCCTTCCACTACATAGTCGACGCCGAATTCGCGGGCGATTTGCTGCGCCTTTATCGGCTTGCCTTTGTGGACGAACACCGCGTTGCGGGAGATGACGAGAAGTTCCCGGAACCGCGAAAGTTCGGTGATGATGTCCTCGGTCAGCCCGTCCGCGAAAAACTCCTGCTCCGAATCGCCGCTCATATTGACGAACGGCAGAACCGCAATGGAGGGCTTGCGGACGCCCACTTGGGGCGCCGCTTGCACAGCCGGTGCAGCACTCCCGGCGGCCGGCGACTGGCCGCTCAGCAGCACCTTGAACATGCGGATCGGGCGGCTGATGTTCTTGACATGCTGCTCGCCCAGATCATCGTAACCGACTTCGAGCCTGTCGCCGACCTGATCGCGCACCGCCGCTGAGATGCAGATTTCCGCCCGGCTCCGCAACTGATTTAAGTCGCGCCGCCACGTTGACCCCGTCGCCGAATATGTCGTCTCCTTCAACGATCACATCGCCGAGATTGATGCCGATGCGGTAAAGCAGTGAGCGCGAGGCCGGCATGTCGCGATTGCGCCGCGCCATCCGTTCCTGGAAATCCACGGCGCAGCGGAGCGCTTCGGTGACGCTCTGGAATTCCACCAGCATACCATCGCCGGTAGTCTTGATGATGCGGCCCTTGCACTTAGCGATCGCCGGATCGATTAGCTCCATCCGCACCGTCTTGAGCCGCGCGAGAGTCCCCTCCTCATCAACCTCCATCAGACGGCTGTAACCGACCACATCCGCCGCTAAAACCGCAGCGAGCCGACGCTCCACACTCGAAATGTCCATTTTACCGAGCCTCCTTCGACGAAGCCGCGCCAGGCGCGGCGTAGCTCGGAGATAGAACTATGATAAATTGGACCCGCTGATTATTCCAGCGGCCGTTCTTGCTTGGGCACCCGGAGAACGCATGATAAGTGGTACATCAGGAAAAATCGACGACTGAGGAACTCTGTGGGTCAATGGCAGACATCTGCAACGTCGGGATTGCATCCGCTCTACCCCCGATAGCAGACATATTGTGCTCGTCAGCGGCGCTACTTTTATAAAAATACACCCTATCACCAGGCGCAAACCGAATTCCGGATCGATGGTACGCGTAGCGGACCGTCGAACGTCGGTGCCGAGTTCAGAAATCCAGGGCGACGATCACTCGGGCCGCGTATTCGTGCCATCGCCATCCGCCCCTCCGAACTCGGGGAGGTATCGGCCGAAGTTCAATTCGAAGTCGCTCCGAACGCCGTAACCGATACCACGGAGCTTGGGGCGGCGCGCCTGCGCACTGGGCCAAGTCAGCATTGGGAAGATCATGTCGTTGCTCGACTGAAGCTCGGTAGCCGTCGGCGTCCCGAACCGATTGATCTGCGCCTTGGCTGCGGCTAGCACTTCACGGTCGAATGAGGCCAGGCGCCGGACGAGCGTATCGACAAATGAGTTGAGGTTGTCATCGTCCAGCGCGCGGTTCACCCAGCCATAGCGCTCGGCGATATCAGCATCGAAATCGTCGGCGCTGAGGACGATCTCAAGTGCGCGCGAGCGGCCGACCAAGCGCGGAAGCCATTCTAGCGCTCCGCCGCCCGGAATCAGTCCAACGCCGACCTCAGGATTACCGAATAGGGCGTTTTGCCGACTTGCAAAGCGCATGTCGCAGGCCAGCACGAACTCGTTACCTATGCCACGTGTGCGGCCACGAATCTTGGCGATGCTCACGATCGGCGCGGACGAAAGGCGCAGGACAAAGTCGCGCCAAAGGTCCAGTACCTCTGGGCGTTCAGCGGCCTTGGCTACGTCGAGATGGGCAATAAAAAAATCCGGATTCGCCGACTGGAACACTACGACCTTCACGGACGAGTTCCGCCTAAAGGTCGTTCATTAGCGCTCCCAATTCGGCGATCGTTGCTGGAACGAACATGTTGATCGGCGGGTTGCTGAAAGTGATCGTCCACCGGCCGGGATGGGTGCGGTTAGCGTTGAACTGCGAAGCGTTAGGCATGGCGCATCTCCTACTTTCAGAGCGTTGTACGCCGAAGTCTTCAGATCGTTTTGCGAAGCAGTCTAAAGCCCGCGCGGACCTCTTCTGAAAAGAGCTTTGGCTGTTCCCAAGCAGCGAAGTGTCCGCCTTTGTCGAGCTTGTTATAATGGATGAGTTTGGGATACGCGCGCTCGGACCAACTCCGCGGAGCTGGATAAAGCTCATCAGGGAACACGCTCACGGCGACTGGAATGGAGGAGACGCCTTTAACAGCAAAAAAGGAGGCGCCCTTGTTTTCCCAGTATAGACGAGCCCCGGAAATCGCCGTGTTCGTCAACCACGTGATCGTGATGTTGTCGAGGATGTCATCGCGCGTGAGGCCTTCGGTCTTTCCGTCGAAGGCGCGGGCGATGAGTTCGTAGCTGCGTGCGTCGTGGTCAAGAAAGTAGGCCGCCAAGCCCACGGGCGAATCGGTGATTCCGTAAAGCGTTTGCGGTCGCAACCCCATCTGGAACCCATAGCCGATGCCCTTTGCGTAGACGAAGCTTAGCCGCTCGTAAGCGAGCTTCTCGTCGGCCGAGAGACCTGCTGGCGCCGGCGCGCCCGAAAAAGCCGCCTTGTCGATGTCAAGTGGAATCACGTTGGCCATGTTGGTGTGAATGCCAAGCAATTCCGGCGGCGCCTGAACACCCATGTGGTCGACAATGATCGCGCCCCAATCGCCGCCTTGCGCCACAAAATGCTTGTACCCAAGGCGCTTCATGAGCTCGACCCAGGCGCTTGCGATGTGAGCGGGGTCCCAACCGGTATTGGTCGGCCTGCCCGAGAAGCCGTAGCCCGGCATCGACGGGATCACGATATCGAACGCGTCCGATGCACTTCCTCCATGGGCCGTGGGATTAGTCAGCGGATCGATAATCTTCAGCTGCTCGACGATTGAGCCAGGCCATCCGTGCGTGACAATGAGTGGCAACGCATTTTGATGATTAGAACGAACATGGATGAAATGAATGTCCAGCCCATCGATTTCGGTAATGAATTGCGGTAAGGCATTGAGCCGCGCCTCGCACTTGCGCCAGTCGTAATCCGTTGCCCAATAGCGCGCGAGCGCCTGCATTGTCGCAAGCTGTACGCCTTGCGATGCATCCGTGACAGTCTCTCCCTCGGGCCAGTTTGTCGCGTTTATGCGCCTTCTCAAATCGCTGAGTGCTTCTCCCGAAGCGTTGAAATGGAAGGAACGAATTGCGCTGCCTTCGACTGCTTCAGCCGAACGCGCGGGCGACGATGAACCTGCGGACATAATCGTTCTCCCCAATAGGCGAGTGGAGCCTCCACTTAAACTCGGCGTGTGATGGTGCCATTGCGGCTGCACGCCGAGCAATATGCTGCAAAAGCGGTAACGCTCATTTTACTCAAACCAAAATTCAGAAATTAAATGAAGACGTTGTTCAAAAATAATCCGAAGTGATCCAGAACACTTTGATGAACCTTACGTGACACGAGCACAGCAACAACACGAATGTCCGCTTCGCGTCAAAGCAGACGTCGCCGTATTTCAACCTCGCGTCCGTTCTACCCCGGATAGCAGACATATTGTGCGCCTCAGCGGCGCTACTTTTATAAAAATACACCGTATCACCAAGCGCAAACCGAACTCCGGTCGCCGGCGCACGTTCAGAATCGCAGCACCCGCTCGTGCCGGACCGTCAGCGAGCGCGTCTCGTCGACGCTATGGGCGCCTAATTGCCCGAGCGCAGCCTGCGTCTCATCGATCAAGAGATCGATGACGTGCCCGGGACCGCGTTCGCCCAACGCGCCAAGCCCCCATAGGAAGGCTTTGCCGGCGAAAGCCGCCGCCGCGCCAAGCGCGCAAGCGCGCACCACATCGCTGCCGCTACGTACCCCCGAATCCACGATAATCGTCGCGCGTTTGCCGACTTGCCGAACAATAGCCGGAAGCGCGTCGATCGGCGCCGGCAATGCTTCGATTTGCCGTCCGCCGTGATTGGAAACTACAATTCCGTCGACGCCAAGCGACACCGCCATCTCGGCGTCCTGCGGATGCAGGATCCCTTTGACGATCAGCGCCCCCTTCCAGCGATCGCGGTACATTTTTACTTCGTCCCAGGTGAAGGCGCCGCGCATCTCGCGCTGTCCGAACGCAATCACCTCATTGAGCGAGGCATTTTCCCCGACATACGATCGCAGATTGGCAAAGCGCGGTATGCCGTGCTTCCGCAGCGCCATGATCCAGCCGGGCGCCTGCAGGATCTGCGCAAGAATGGCGAGATCGATATTGAATGCGCCTGCGATCCCCGTTGCCACCTCGCGCGGCCGCGTCGTGCGCACCGGCACGTCGAGCGTCAGGATCAGCGCGCGGCAGCCCGCCGCCTCGGCGCGGCGGACCAGATCGAGACCGATGGCGTGGCCGTTCGCCGCCAGGCGATAGAGCTGGAACCAAAACACATCAGGGGCGACCGCCGCGATCTCCTCGATGGTCGCACCGCCCGCCGTGCTCAACGAGTATGGAATACGGGCGCGCTGCGCGGCGCGAGCAAGGTGAGCATCTCCTCCGGGCCAAATGATCGACGGCCCGCCCATCGGCGCCACGCCGATTGGCGCGCTATAGCGCCGGCCGAAGAGTTCGATGTCGCACGGCGGCAGCGACGGCATGACGCCATATCGAGGGACGATCTCGACGGCATCGAAGGCGGCCCAATTGCGCTTGATCCCGGCGTCGTCTTTTCCCGAACCGCCGTCCGAATATTCAAATGCGAAATGCGGGATGTGGGTGCGCGCGCGCCGTCGCAGGTAGTCGATGCTCGGATAATGCCGGTGAAGATGCGCGTAGTGCGGGCCGCGGCTATAGGCGAATGGCTTCTCCTGCGGCGCCGCTAAAGCCGTCGTGTCGTGCATGGGCTTTCTCCCGGAACGTCACTATAGCCGGTTTGGGCGCTGGATTTTCAGCCTTTATCCTCCCGGGCCACCGCGAACCAATCTGATCTCAGCGGGAGTTGTAAGCCCAGGTCATGTAGACGCCGCCCCAGGTGAAGCCGCCGCCAAAGGCCGCGATGACGAGCCGGTCGCCAGCCTTGAGCTTTTTCTCGTAATCCCACAGGCAAAGCGGGATCGTACCGTTAGTGGTGTTGCCGTATTTCTGGATCGTCACCATCACGCGCTCCGGCGGAAGCTTCATGCGCTCGGCGGTGGCTTCGATGATGCGTTTATTGGCCTGATGCGGCACCAGCCAATCGACCGTCTTGGGCGTCAGACGGTTGCGCCGTGTCAACTCGGTTGCCACTTCGGCCATGCGCGCCACGGCATGTTTGTAGACCGCGGCCCCTTCCTGGTGGACATAGTGCAGGCGCCTCGCGACCGTCTCCGCCGACGGCGGCATGCGACTGCCCCCGGCCTTCTGATGCAGATGCTTCGCGCCCGCGCCGTCGGAGGAGATCATCGTATCGATGATTCCGTATTTCCGGTTTGGCTCGAGGAGCACGGCGCCGGCGCCGTCGCCGAACAGAACGCAGGTCGCGCGGTCGGTATAGTCGATGATCGCCGACATCTTGTCGGCGCCGACCACGATGATCTTGCGATAGGCGCCCGTTTCGATGAATTGCGCCGCGATGGTGAGCGCATAGACGAAGCCGGAACACGCCGCCTGCACGTCGAAGCTGCCGATGTTGCGGATGTCCACCATGTCGCAGATCAGATTGGCGGTCGAAGGAAAAACAAAATCCGGCGTGGTCGTGGCGCAGATCAGAAGATCGATATCGCGCGGCGCGGTGCCGGTCTTCTTCAGGAGACCGCGCACGGCTTCGGCGCCCATGTGCGATGAGCCGAGGCCCTTACCCTTGAGAATGTGCCGTTCTTTGATCCCGGTGCGTTCGACGATCCACTCGTCGCTGGTCGCCACCATCCGCGCCAGTTCGGCGTTGGTGAGAATGTCGGGGGGCACGTAGCCGCACACGCCAGTGATGGCGGCATGTATCGACGATTTTCGCCTAGTGGGTTTCTTCTTCATTCGCCCGTGACGCGCAGGTCGCTCGATCACGAGCGTTTCCAGATAGCAGGAGGGTTAGGGCATTGCATAGGGCGACGCCGGCAACAAGCCATTTACTCTAGTTCGGAGGGTGCGCTGGCGAAGTCGCTACGGCCGCGCCGGGCGATATCGAGGACGATTGCCGCGGCCTTGGCGCTCGGCGCCGCATCGAGCCGCATGATGCCATCGAGCCGCGCAAAGGCGTCGACCTGCCGCAACCGCTCCGGCGTATCGGAAAACAGCGGCACCAGGGCGTCCGCAAGCCGTTGCGGCGTGCAATCGCGCTGCAAGAATTCCGGCACGACGTTCTCGCCGATGACCAGATTGGCGAGGATCACGCTAGTCAGCGTTTTTTGCAGGCCCGCCAGCCGGGCAATGAGTTCCTCGATGAGCGTGACCTTGTAGGCGGCGACAGTCGGGACGCCGGCAAGCGCGAGTTCAAGCGTCACCGTTCCGGAGGCCGCGAGGGCGACATGGGCGCAGCGGAATGCGGCCAATTTCTCGGCCGGATCGACCACGATGCGTGGGGCAATGGCCCAGCCAGCAATGTCGGCGCGAGCTTCCGCGGCAAGGTGCGGCAGTGTCGGCAGCACCAGTTCCATAGGTCCAATGCGGTTGCCGACACGTGCCAGGGCGTCGCCGAACACCGACAGCAGCCGGCGGACCTCGCTCGTGCGGCTGCCCGGGAGCACCAGAACAAGCGGGGGCGCGCTCCGCCGGCGCACGGCTTCGTCCGCCCCAGGACGCAACTCCGCCAACCGCTCGGTCAACGGATGGCCGACATAGACGCAAGGGGGACCGCCGAGCCGCAAGTGCGCGGCCGGCTCGAATGGCAGGATCGCGAGCACGCAATCGACATATTCGCGCATGGCCCGGGCGCGCCCGGGCCGCCACGCCCATACCGAGGGCGAGACGTAATCGATGATCGGGATCGAAGGCGCGCAGGCGCGCAGGCGGCGTGCGACGCGGTGAGTGAAATCGGGGCTATCGATGATGACGACCGCGTCCGGACGGGCGGCGATAATCGCATCCGCCGTTTCTCGGATGCGCCGCAAAATCATCGGCAGCCGCCGCGGAATCGCGCTGACACCGATAATGGCGAGATCGTCGATCGGAAAGGGGCTTGCGATTCCAGCCGCCGCCATGGCGCGGCCGCCGACGCCGGCGAGGCTAAGCGCGCCACCGCTGGCCATGAGCGTGCGCGCCAGCGCCGCCCCAAGCGCGTCGCCGGATTCCTCGGCCGCAACGAAGTAGATCGACAGCGGACGCGGCCGCGGCGAGCCGGTCATACGGACTTTTCCTCGGCCACGCCGACGAAGAAAATCTTCGCCAGGTCGGCGGCTGCGGTCAGCCGTTCAGGTTCGGCTACGATCGTTGCGCCGGCCGCAACGGCAAGCCCGGCGAGACCGGCTCGCGCGACATTCTCGACGGTTTGCGGCCCAATGGCCGGCAGATCGAAGCGGCGATCCTGACTGGGCTTTGGCGCCTTGACGAGAACGCCGACCCCCGCCGGCGTCGTCACGCGGCCTTGCCCTCGCAAATCGGCGATGCGAGTAAGCAGATTGTCGGTGCCCTCAGCCGCCTCCACGCCGAGCACGTGGCCGTCGGCGACAACCACGGCCTGGCCCACATCGAACGGACCGAGCGCCGCGATCACTGCAAGCGCGCGGGCAATATCCGCCCGATCGCGCGGCGAAGGCTCGTGACGACCCAAGACGCCCTCAGGCGCAACTATTTCCGGCGCCACGTCGCCCACACCGATGATGCGAACGCCGTTTTCCTCGAACAAGCCCGCCACCCCCGACAGGAGCCGGTCGTCGCCGCCGCGAAAAAATCCGATGACCCGCGGCATCAACCGGATCGACAACCAGTCCAGGCGGATCTGCGAAAGCGGCGGCCGCAGCATGGTGCCGATGAACAACCCCTCGCGGCAGTTTTCGGCTCGAGCGAGACGGAAGAAACGTCCCGCCTGCCCTATCGCGATCCAATGGTGCGCGTAGCGCTCGACCACTTTGGGGTCGGCCCAGCCACGCACTGCAAACATCACCGGCCGGCGGCCGCGCTTTACAATTGCCTCGGCTACCGCACTCGGAAAGCTGCCGCCGCCGCAAATCACCGCAACCGAAGCGGCTCCGCCGGCGACAGCGGCCGCGCCCAGGGCGTCAGGATGCATCGTGATCATTCTCGGCGCCGCCGCGCGCGACGCGCGGACGCATCAATGGCCGCTTGCCGCCAGCGCGGATGAACGCAATGACCTTTTCGACCAGCGGATCGCCGGCGAACTCGCGGGCAACGGCATCCACACAATCGGCAAGCCGGCCGCCGGCAAAGAAGATACCGCGATAGGCGCGGCGCAACCGGTGCATCTCGGCTCGCGTCGCGCCGCGGCGCCGCAGGCCGACAATGTTTAGCCCAACCAGCGCACCGGTCTGGCCCAGTGCAAAGCCGAACGGAATGATGTCGTCGCGAGCGGCCGACATGCCGGCCATCATCGCGCCTTCTCCAATCCGCACGAATTGATGAATGGCGACCTGGCCGCCCAGGAAAGTGTGATCGCCGACGGACACATGGCCGCCGATCACCGCATTGTTGGCAAACGTTACGTCCTTGCCAACGTCACAGTCGTGTCCGACATGGGAACCGACCATGAAAAAGCAGCGGTCGCCGATCCGCGTTATCCCGCCGCCGTCCTCGGTGCCGGTATTCATGGTGACGCTTTCGCGCAGTTCGCAGCGGGCGCCGATGACGAGGCGGGTTGGACCGCCGCGATAGTGCACCGATTGCGGCGGCGTGCCGAGCGACGAGAAGGGATAGACAACAGAGTCCTCGCCGACGGTCGTAACGCCGGAGACATGAACGTGGGCGATGAGGCGAACGCCGTCTTTCAGCTCGACCTGCGGACCGATCACGCAGTATGGCCCGACCTCCACTCTTTCGCCAATACGTGCGCCATCGGCAACGCGCGCGGTCGCGTCGATCGCCATTCTATTCCTCGGTCACGATCGCGCCGACTTCGGCCTCGGCAATCAGCGCGCTGCCGACCTTCGCTTCGGCGCGGTACCACCACATGTTGCGGCGCTGCGCGATCTTGTCGACGTGATATTCGAGCGTGTCGCCGGGCACCGCGGGCTTGCGGAATTTGGCCTTGTCGATGGTCAAGAAGAAAACCGAACGCGGATTCTCGCGGCGCGGCATGTTGGTCAGGCACAGCACGCCTGCGGTCTGCGCCATGCCCTCGATCACCAGCACGCCCGGCATGACCGGGTTGTTAGGAAAGTGGCCGAGGAAATGCGGCTCGTTGAAGGTGATATTCTTGATGCCGATGCCGTGTTCGTCGCCACGCATGTCGATGACGCGATCGACCATGAGAAACGGATAGCGGTGCGGCAACAGCCGCAAAATTTCGCGGATATCGGCGACGCCGAGGGTCTCTGCGTTCATCCCTCTTCACCTTCGGTCTTGCCGCGTCCGCGGGTGAGCTTCCTTACCACCGCCACTCCCTTCATGAAATCGCGTATCGGCTCGGCGGGGGCTCCGACCCAGCGCCCGCCGGCCGGAACGTCGGTCATGACCCCCGCCTTTGCGCCCAGCATCGCGCCGGCGCCGACGGTGACGTGGTCGGCAAGGCCGACCTGCCCTCCCATCATGACGAAATCTCCCACTTCCGAGCTGCCTGATATGCCGGTCTGCCCCGCGATCAAACAGTGCCGGCCGATACGGACGTTGTGCGCAATTTGCACCAGGTTGTCGATCTTGGTTCCTTCCCCGATGACGGTGTCACGGGTCGAGCCGCGGTCGACCGTGCTGTTGGCGCCAATCTCGACGTCGTCTTGAATGATCACCCGGCGGGTCTGCGGAATCTTCTGATGACCTCGCGGCGAGGGAAGATAGCCAAACCCGTCCTGACCGATGCGGACGCCGGGATGAATGATCACCCGATCGCCGATGAGCGCATGAGTAACCGACGCGCCGGCGCCGATTGCGCAGTTGCGTCCGATTGCGACGCGCGGCCCGACCACGGCACCGGCCGCGATCAGCGTGCCGACGCCTATTTCGGCGCCGGGTCCGATCACCGCGAGCGGATCGATGGTCACGCCAGCCTCGATCCGCGCCAAAGGATGCACGTGCGCGGCTGCCGCGTGCCCGCTGGTGCCGAACAGCGAGGTCGGCCGCAGCGCCGAGGGAAACAACGCTCGCGCCACCGCGACGAATGCCCGGTACGGCTCCGGCGCGACCAGCACGGCAAGGCGATCCGGCGCCCTTGTCTCGAAGCGCGGCGCCACCAGGCATGCTCCTGCATGAGTGATAGCCAACGCATCGAGATATTTTGCGTTGTCGATGAAAGTAATGTCTGAAGCGCGCGCCGTATCGAGCGGCGCTATGTTGTTGACGCGCCGATCGAGCGGAACGTCCCCACGCGGCTTGGCGTGCGTGAGAGTGACGATCTCGCCGATCGTCAGCTCGCGGTTGGTTGAGAAGAAATCAGGCATGCGCCCGGCCTCAACGTAGGTCGCAAGGCGCGATCAGAACCGCGTTCCGCCACCGAACTGGAAGAACTGGGTGCGGTCATTGGGCTGCTTCAGGATCGGATAGGCGAAATCGAACCGGAGCGGACCAAACGGCGAGTCCCAGATGATGCTGCCACCGGCGGCCACCCGCGGCAGCGCCGTGTCGGTATATTGCATGGCGCAATTACCGCAGAGAAAGGTCGGGCCGTTGGCGGTCGTAATAAGGCCGTTGACTTCACCATTGGCGGGCCAGGAGGTCTCCGCCCGATATCCCCACTCCGAGCCGGAATCGATGAAGACTGCGCCGCGTATTCCGGCATCCTTGGGCAGGAAGTAGAACGGATACTGGAACTCCAGGCTGGCGCCCCAATACTTGGTGCCGCCGATCGCATCGTTGGCCGTGGCTGAGGTGATGTCCCGTGGCCCGATGCCGGCTGGCGCAAAGCCGCGGACCAGATTGGGACCCATCTTGAAGTCGTCGAGCATGCGCACATAACCGCTGCCGTTTGCGCAAGTATCTGCCCCGCAATTGGTCAAGCCCAGCATGTCGCCGCCTTGCAGATGCAGAATGCCGACGAGATCGGGGGTCACCTCGTAATAGCCGCGCAAATCCACGACCGAGCGGATATATTTGGCGTCGCCACCGAGACCGGCAAAGTCCTGGCCGAAGCTGATGAGAATGCCGTTGGTCGGATGCTTGTTGTTGTCGAGCGTGTTGTAGGTCAGTCCATATCCCGCCAGTGACGTCAGGTATCCGCCCTGGGCAAGCTCATAGCGGACAGGCAATGAAGCCTCGAAGATCGGCGAACCTCCTGTCGCTGAGTTTCCCGTGCTGAAAAGGCAGTTATTTTGACCACCCCCTGCTAGAGCAGCGCCGAAACCGGGATAGGCCGCACCAATAACACCGGCGGCGGTGGCAGCGTTAATCGCATTGACCGTTGGAAAGGTAGTCGAAAAATTGGGGTTGGTGTTGTTGCAGTCGTTCAGGCTCGACACCAGGTTGATCTGGTTCCAGTAGATCGAATACCGCACCTGCAAGGAGAGATCTTCGCGCAGCGGCACGCCCAGTTTCAGGTTGGTGCCGAACGTCTCGGTACCGTAGGAGAGATACGGGCTGGACAACGACTGCCGGCCAAACAAGTCGATGCCACCGGAAAGGCGCTGATCAAGAAAATAAGGCTCGACGAAACTAAGCTCGGCGCCGCGAATATATTGGCCATACGTGGCCGAAGCCTTGCCATAGCGGCCGGTTCCCAACAGATTGCGCTCGGAAATCGACACCTGCGCCATAAAGCCGTCCGCGGTCGAATAGCCGCCCATGACCGAAAAGTCGCCGGTCGATTGTTCCTCAACATCGACGTTGATCACGACGCGATCCGGCGCCGAACCGGGCTCGTTGGAGATCTTCACGGTCTTGAAAAAGCCGAGACCTTTGATCCGACGCTCGGCGCGGTCGACCAAGGCGCGATTGTAGGGGTCACCTTCGGAGATATCGAACTCGCGCCGGACCACATACTCGCGCGTGCGCGTATTGCCGCGAATATTGATGCGCTCGATATAGGCGCGCGCGCCTTCATCCAGAAGAAAGACGACGCTGATGGTGCGGTCCTGCGGGTTGCGGTCACCGCGCGGGCGTACCGTGGCGAACGGGTAGCCGTGCTTGCTGATTTCGACCGTCACGTCCTCGACGGTCTTTTCGACCGCGTCGCTATTGTAGATATCGCCCCGCCTCATCCGCAGCACGTGACGAAGCGATTCCGAATTGACCGCGCGGATATTGGATTGAACCTCAACCGAGCCGAAGCGATATTGCTGCCCCTCCTCGATCGTGAAAGTGATGATGAATCCTTTGATCGCCGGATCATACTCACCGACCGCGGACACGATCTGGACGTCGGCGTATCCGTGGGTCAGATAGAAGCGCCGGAGCAGATCGCGATCGGCTTCGATGCGATCGGGATCGTAGACGTCCGTGGTCTGCAAGAAACTCAGGAAATTCGACGTGGAGGTCTTGACGACCTCCTTGAGGCGATAGTCCGAATAGGCGTGGTTGCCCACGAAAATGAGGGATTTCACGCCGGTCTTTTCGCCTTCTCTGATCTCAAAGATCAGGTCGACGCGATTGTTCGGCCGTTCGATGATTTTGGGGGTCACCTGGACGTCGAAGCGGCCGTTGCGGTGATACACCTCGATGATGCGCTGGACGTCGGCCTGCACCATAGCGCGCGACAGCGTACCGCGGGCTTTTGACTGCAGCTCCTGCGTGATCTGCTCATCCTTGATCTTACTGTTCCCCTCGAAGGCGAGCCGATCGATGACCGGCGCCTCCACGACGATCACGATGAGCCGGTTGCCCGAATGGGAAATCCGGATGTCCTGAAACAGTCCCGAGGCATAAAGCGCCTTCAATGCGGAATCGATCTTGGCGGCGTCGATATGCTCGCCGGGCGCAACCTTGAAATACGAGCGGATGGTGTCGGCATCGACGCGGCGATTGCCCTCGACGATGATCGCGGACGCACTGGCGCTCGTTTCGGCAGGCTGGGCAAATGCCGAACCTGACGCAACGCCAAACAACGCCACCGCGAGGAGCATGCCGGCCACGACAAGCCCTCGCCTCACCCGCACACACATATTCATGCGCTACGCGCCCTTATTCCCCACGTGGCCGCCCCCACTGGCGGGTTCGTCGCAGTCTCCCTCAACTTCCGTCTCAACCTCGTGACAGATCTTGCCGACCCGAGATTAGTGCCAGGGCCCCACCGGATCCCCTTGTCCCCCAACCGCTCCCCCCAAGCGGCCGTCCCCTAGGACGTCGTCAGATGAACGATGTCATTAAAAGTTGCAAATATCATCAACATAAGAACGATCGCGAGACCGATGCGAAAACCCACCTCCTGGGCCCTTTCCGACAGCGGACGACCCCGAACGGCTTCGATAAGGTAGAACAAAAGGTGACCGCCATCGAGCAGAGGGATCGGAAAGAGGTTAAGAAGCCCGATCGATATGGAAAGGACGGCGGCAAGCTGGATGAGTGGAACAAAACCAAAACTTGCAACCTGCCCCGACATCTGTGCAATTCGAATCGGACCGCCAAGCTGGTTGGCCGCCTCGCGGCCGGAGATGACACCGCCGACATAGCTCAGCGTGCGGTCAACGACAGACCATGTCTCCTGAACGCTCAGCCAAATGGCGTCCAGCGGAGCGACCGGGCGTAATTTCAGATCCTCCGGCGCCATCGAACGGCTTATGCCGAGTATTCCGACGTGCTGCACATTACCGAAATTGTCCTTGACCTCTTTGAGGGTCGGCGTCGCCTTCAGGACCTTCTCCGTCCCGTCGCGCTCGATGGTGATCTCAAGCGTCTCTCCGGCGCTCGTACTCACAAAGCGCTGCATCTCGGTGAAATTGTCGACGTGATGCCCGTTGATGACGAGGACCAAGTCGCCGGGCATGAATCCGGCCTGCTCCGCGGCGCTACCGGGCTGAACCGCGTCGACACGCGCGCTCATCGTCTGCTTGCCGTAGATCATAAAAACCCCGGCGAAGATCACGATGGCCAAGAGAAAATTCGCCAGCGGCCCAGCGACCACGATGGCCGCGCGTTTGGAGACGGGTTGGAACATGAAGCTTTCGGCGCGCTCCTGCGGGTCCATGCTCGCGCCGCGTGCGGCGTCGGGCACGCTCGCCGCATTTTCATCGCCGAAAAACTTCACAAAGCCGCCGAGCGGGATGGCCGAGATCTTCCAGCGCGTCCCGTAGCGATCGTTGAAGCCAAGGATTTCCGGTCCGAAGCCGATGGAGAAGACCAGAATCCGCACCCCGCACCAGCGGGCGATGAGAAAATGACCGAGTTCGTGGAAGAACACGACAAGGCTGAGGACGAATAAGAACGGAATGAGATAGCCCACGACGCCACCGCCGAGTGCGTGCAAATGCGCCAACAGATTGGTCCCCATGACGCCTATCCCCACCCCTGAAAAGCCCGACCCACTTGTAACGTTAGGATGCCATTGCGGCAATTTCGGGCAAGAGGCCCGCCGCCAGCCGTCTTGCATTATGGTCAACGGCGAGCGCGTCCTCGACGGACTGGGGCTCGGCGACCGTCCCCTGCCGCTCCGCCGCATCGAGCGTCGCCTCGACCAAGGCAGGAATCCCGCTAAATCCGAGACGCCGCCCAACGAATTCAGCCACCGCAATCTCGTTTGCAGCGTTGAGGACCGTCGGAGCGGCTCCACCGGCCGCAAGCGCCCTGCGGGCCAGGGCCAGCGCCGGAAAACGCTTCAAATCCGGCTCTTCGAACGTCAGCGAGGCGACACGCGCCAGATCGAGCCGGGCGGCGGGCGTCGCCATGCGTACCGGCCAAGCCAAGCAGTGGGCGATCGGAATGCGCATGTCGGGCGAGCCGAGTTGGGCGACGACGGAGCCGTCACGGTATTCCACCAGGCCATGAATCACGGATTGCGGGTGGACGACCACATCGAGGGCATCCGGTCCGAGCGCGAATAAGTGATGAGCCTCGATGAGTTCGAGGCCCTTATTCATCAGCGTCGCCGAATCGATCGTAACCTTGGGCCCCATCGACCAGGTCGGATGCTTGAGCGCCTGCTCGAGCGTCACTTTGCGGATCGCTTCAAGTGACCAGGTGCGAAACGGTCCGCCCGACGCGGTCAGGACAATGCGGCGCACGTCCTCGCGGCGGCCAGCTCCAAGCGCCTGAAAAATCGCATTATGCTCGGAATCGACCGGCAGAACGGTTGCTCCTGCAGCGGCGGCCCGGCGCATGAACAAGGCGCCCGCGCAGACCAGGCATTCCTTGTTGGCGAGAGCGACGGTAGCCCCGCGCTCGGCTGCGGCCAGCGTCGGCTCCAGGCTCGTGGCGCCGGTAATCGCTGCCATCACCCAGTCGGCGGGACGCTGCGCCGCTTCGACGATCGCGGCGGCGCCAGCAGCCGCCTCGATGCCCGATCCCGAGAGTTCGGCTTTGAGTTCACCATAAGCGTCGGGATCGGCGACGGCGGCAAATCGGGCGCCGAGTTCGCGGGCCAGGCGAGCAAGCGACGCGGCGTTACGATGCGCGGTCACTGCTTCGACGCGGTAGCGCTCGGCCTCCTGCCGCAACAGATCGACCGTGCTCGAGCCGATCGAGCCGGTGGCGCCCAACAACGTTACCGCGCGCGGCGCCGACGCCAATTCCGCTTTTGCCAGCGGCTGGGTGTTCTTCATCCGGCTACCATACCAGCAAGCCGCGGGCCGGCGCAGCCGTCCCTTGGCGAAGCAGGCCGATCAGAAGGGCGGTAAAGGCAGCGACCAGGAACCCGTCGATACGATCCATCAACCCACCGTGGCCGGGGATCAGGTGGCTCGCGTCCTTCGCACCAAAACGCCGCTTGATCGCCGACTTAAAGAGGTCCCCGGCTTGCGCGAGGACGGAAAGCACCAACGCCATAACTGAAACAATCCCCAGCTTACCGACCCCGCTCGCATAGGCGACCGCCACCCCGGCGGCAACCCCCCCGATGAGGCCGCCAACGGCGCCAGACCACGTCTTCCTCGGGCTGACGCTGGGCCACAACAAAGGACCGCCAAAACCGCGCCCGCAGAAATAGGCAAAAATGTCGGTAATCCAAACGATTGCAAACAAGAATAAAAGTGCCGTGAGACCCCATTCCGGATCTCCGCGCAACAATGCCGGGCCAAGGAAAGCCGCCCCGGCATAAGCCACCCCGCCCATGGCCCAAATGCCGGCGGTCGAGGCCCGCTCCTCTCCCGGCCAGGTGAATTTGGCAAGCCCGGCTAAAGCGGCGCCGACCGAAATCGCACCCCAGGCCAAATTGGGCGAATGAACGCCGGCGAAGAGCAGGCCGCCCAATAGCGCGGCCCACCCCGGCACTAGAATCCGCGGATCGGAGCGATGCGCTACCAAAGCCGTCCATTCCCAGAGAACGCCGCCCGCCCCAAACGCACACAGCGCAAGAAATATCCAGCCGCCGGCATAGGTAGCCGCCAGCGTCACCGGGGCGAGCACGGCGACCGATGCCACACGCAGCGTCAGGTTGCTGGCGCGCGCCCTGGGTCCACCAGAGCCGTCCGATTGGTCAGACCGCGTCACGATCCGGCATTGGCGACCAGTCCGCCGAAACGGCGCTCGCGGCGGCGGTATTCTGCGATCGCCCCTTCGAGCGCGGCACGGTCGAAATCGGGCCAGTTGATCGGCACGAAAACAAGCTCGCTGTAGGCCGCCTGCCATAACAGGAAGTTGGAAAGTCGCTGCTCGCCGCTAGTCCGGATGATCACGTCGGGATCGGGGATGTCGGGCGCGAGAAGATAGCTGCCGAGGCGCTCAGGCGTCACCTCATCGGCCGAAAGCCGTCCCGCCGCCACCTCGACCGCGAGAAGCCGCGCGGCGTTCGCGATCTCCTGCCGGGCACCATAGTTGAACGCCACGAGCAAGGTCAGCCCGTCGTTGCCGCGCGTCAGATCTTCGGCTTCCTGCAACAGCAGACAGATGTCGCGGTCGAGACCGTTGCGCTCGCCGATAATGCGCACGCGCACGTTACTTTTATGCAGCTCGGCAAGGTCTTTGCGGATGAACCGGCGCAACAGACCCATAAGATCGCTGATTTCCGACAGCGGCCGTGACCAGTTTTCCGAGCTGAAGGAGAAAATCGTCAGTGCGGAAATGCCCAAATCGGCCGCGGCTCGCACCGTCCGGCGCAAAGCCTCGACGCCGCGCCGATGGCCCTCGATCCGCGGCAGACCGCGCGCAGCCGCCCAGCGCCCGTTGCCATCCATAATGATGGCGACATGGCGCGGCACCTCGAAAGAGTTGTCCCCGTGCGGGATCGGCTCGGCCGCATTGCTTCTCGCCGCGTCGCTCAAACCGTCATGATCTCCTTTTCCTTGCCAGCAAGCAGCTTGTCGACCTCGCCGATCGTGGCGTCGGTCGCTTTCTGAACCTCCGCCGATTGCCGCTCGTGATCGTCCTCGCTGATCTTGTGGTCCTTCTCCAGCTTCTTGAGCAGGTCGAGCCCGTCGCGGCGCACGTGACGTACGGCCACGCGTGCGGCTTCAGCGTATTTGTGCGCGACTTTCGCCAGTTCGCGGCGCCGCTCCTCGTTGAGTTCGGGAACGCGCAGCTTGATGACCTGCCCCTCGGTCGAAGGCGTCAGCCCAAGATTGGCACTGGAAATGGCTTTCTCGACGGCATGGATCATCGTCCGGTCCCAGACCTGGACGTTGAGAAGCCGCGGCTCGGGAACGCTGATCGTGGCCAGCTGATTGAGCGGCATGTGATTGCCATAGGCGTCGACCTGGACGTGATCGAGCAGCGCCGACGAGGCGCGGCCGGTGCGCAAGCCGCTGAGTTCCTGCTTGAGCGAGGCGATCGCTCCCTGCATGCGCCGCTTGAGGTCATTCATGTCGAATGTCGCTGTTGCCATGGTGCCCTCCTGCGATCCGATCGGTCGCTTTCACCTTCTGACGCCGGCCGTCAGCCGACCGTGGTGAAGTGCCCCTGCCCGCGCAAAACGGTCTCGATCGCGCCATGCTCCCGGATCGAAAAAACAATGATAGGCATACGGTTCTCCCGGGCAAGCGCGAACGCCGTCGCATCCATGATTTTCAGGTTGCGGTCGAGCGCCTCCTGATGATCGAGGCGCTCATACCGCTTCGCATTCGGATCGCGCTTTGGATCGGCAGTATAGACGCCATCGACATCGGTTGCCTTGAGCACGGCGTCGCACCCCATCTCGGCGGCGCGCAAAACGGCCGTAGTGTCGGTCGTGAAGTATGGATTGCCGGTGCCGCCGGCGAAAACGATGATGCGGTCATCCTCAAGATGCCGCAACGCGCGCTGGCGCTCGTAGGTCTCGCAGACTTGCGGCATCGCCAGCGCCGACATCGTTCGGGCGCTGACGCCGGCGCGTTCGACGGCGGTTTCCAGAACCAGGGCGTTCATCACCGTCGCCAGCATCCCCATCGAATTGGCGGTAGGCCGCGACAGGCCATTTTCGGAAATCTGGGCACCGCGGAGAATGTTGCCGCCGCCGACCACGACGCCTAATCCGATTCCCATCTTGTGGGCGGCAACCAGATCGGCGGCGAAGCCGTCGATGGTCTGCTGGTGGATGCCGAATTTTTCGGGGCCGCTCAGGGCTTCGCCGGAGAGCTTGACGATCACGCGTCGGTAGTTCGGCTTCGTCATCGCAACGTTCCGCCCCGTGCGCACCGATTCCACGCGCCGGCCTTACGGCTATCGCATCCGCGCGCGAAACAACAGGGCCGCCCCGTAATCCTCAGTGGGTGCCGGCCAGCGCCACAACTTCGCCGCCGAAATCGCCCTCGGGACGGTCAATTCCTTCGCCGAGGGCAAAGCGTGCGAAGCCCGCGATCTTGACCGGCGCACCGGCCTTTCCTTCGCTCTCCTTGACCGCCTGCGCCACGCTCTTCTTGTCGTCGAAGATGAAGCCCTGGTCGAGCAGGCAGACTTCTTTGTAAAAGGTCTTGAGGCCGGACTCGACGATCTTGTCGATCACGTTCGCGGGTTTACCCTGCGCCTTGAACTTTTCCGCGAGCACGTTCTTCTCGCGCTCGACCGTGGTCGCGTCGAGCCCGGAAGAATCGACCGCCTGCGGATTGGCGGACGCGACATGCATCGCCACCATGCGGCCGAAGGCCTTGAGCTCGTCGGCGTCGCCGGCCGATTCGAGCGCAACGATCACGCCGATCTTGCCAAGGCCGTCGCTGACCGAGTTGTGCACGTAGCTCGCCACCACCCCTTTGCCGACCGAAAGCGCGGCGGCCCTGCGCAGCGTCATGTTCTCGCCGATCTTGGCGATGGTTTCGTTGATTGCATCGGCGACGGTGCGATCGCCAACCGGCGCGGCCAGAATCTTCGCCACATCCGGCCCGGTACCCAGCGCGACGTCCGCGATCATCTTGACCAGGCCCTGAAACAGGTCGTTGCGCGCGACGAAATCGGTCTCCGAGTTCACCTCGACGACCACGCCTTTGTTGCCGGCAATCGCGATGCCGATGAGTCCCTCGGCCGCGACCCGCCCTGCCTTCTTCGCCGCCTTGGCGAGCCCCTTTTTGCGCAGCCAGTCGACCGCCGCCTCGAGATCGCCGCTCGTTTCGCCGAGCGCCGCTTTGCAATCCATCATGCCGGCTCCGGTTTTCTCGCGGAGCTCTTTCACCATGCTTGCGCTGATGTTCGCCATTTTTCCATTCCTCGACGGCAATTCGCCTGCGGCTTATTCGGCCTCAGTCGCCATCTGTTCCTTCGCTCGCGCGATCCAGCCTTCGACGCGGCCGGGAAGCCCGACCTCTTCGCCGACGTTGTGGGCAGCGACCGGGGAGAATTCGGCGATCTGCCAGACATGGAAGATGCCGAGGTCGTTAAGCTGCTTTTCGATGGCCGGCGACACGCCGGGGAATTTCTTGAGGTCGTCGGCGACGCCGCGCGGACCGGACAGCGGCTGGAAGCCGAGCTTCTCGGTCTCCGGCGGCAGTTCCTCGACCAGCGGCTCCGCCAGCGCGCCAACGTCGATACGCTCGCCCTGCCCGCGTGAAATGCCGTCGATCACCGCCTTGGCGACCAGGTCGCAATATAGGGTGATGGCGCGGCTCGCATCGTCATTGCCGGGGATCACGTAAGTGATGCCCTGCGGATCGCAATTGGTGTCGACCACCGCCGCCACCGGAACACCAAGGCGTTGCGCCTCCTTGATGGCGATGTCTTCTTTGTTGGTGTCGATGACGAACACCAGATCGGGCAATCCGCCCATGTCCTTGATGCCGCCGAGTGCGCGATCGAGCTTGTCGCGCTCGCGTTGCAGCGTTAGCCGCTCTTTCTTGGTGTAGCCCTGCGCCTCGTTGGAAGCGAGCATCTCTTCCAGCGTCCGCAGCCGTTTGATTGAATTGGAAACGGTTTTCCAGTTCGTCAGCGTGCCGCCGAGCCAGCGCGAATTCACATAATATTGCGCTGACTTCTTGGCCGCTTCGGCAATCGCGTCCTGCGCCTGGCGCTTGGTGCCGACGAACAGGATGCGTCCGCCATTCGCCACCGTGTCGCTGATGGCCTGCAAGGCGCGGTGCAGCATCGGCACGGTTTGCGTCAAGTCGACGATGTGGATGTTGTTGCGGGTGCCGAAGATGTACTCAGCCATCTTCGGATTCCAGCGATGGGCCTGATGGCCGAAATGCACGCCAGCTTCCAAAAGCTGGCGCATGCTGTAGTCGGGCAGCGTCATAGTCGTTCTCCGGTTGATCCGCCGCGGACCGATGAGCCCGGCCGGTTGGCCGGACACCGGACGGCTTTTAAGGCCAAGGTCCGCGTGTGAGATTGGGCGCCTTATATAGGGATAGTCCCCACCAACGCAACTTGAACCTTGCCGGCCGCGCCGGAAGACGATCGATCCGCCCAAATCGCCGTAAAACAGCGCCCTCAGAGCCCCCGACGCTTTCGCTTCTTGGCGGCCTTTTTGGCCGCAAGGCGGGCCGCGGCAGCGCTATCCTCGCCCCGCATCGCTGCGCCGGCTTTGGCCAAATCGGCAGGCTGCTGGGAGGGCGAAGCGCCGAGCTTCGCCCGATCGAGGACGAAGCGGGCGTAGTCGTCCATATCCCCGGCGAACGGCACGATGCGGCCATCGGCCGTCAGCCACAGCCGGTCCGCCACCAGCTCGATCAACGAGCGGTCGTGGGTAATGAGGATGACCGCGCCCTCATAATCGTTGAGCGCATCGAGCAGCGCGCGGCGGCTGTCGATGTCGAGGTGGTTGGTCGGCTCGTCGAGAATGAGGAGGTGCGGCGCCGCCATCGCCACGAGATTGAGGAGAAGCCGCGCCCGCTCGCCGCCTGAAAGATTGGCGATCGTGGTTTCCTGCTTGTCGAACGAGAGCCCGAACTGCGCCAGCCGCGAACGCCGCGAGGACTTCACTGTCGTCCGGCCGCTCGCGGCGCATGATCTCCAAAGGCGTATCGTCCGGATCGAGCGCCTCGATCTGATGCTGATGAAACCAGCCGACGCGGATGCGTTGCTCGCGTTTCATGTGGCCGGATTGCAGCGGCAGCGCGCCCGCGACCATCTTGGCGAATGTCGACTTGCCAGCGCCGTTGACGCCGAGAAGTCCGATGCGGTCATCGACATCGAGCCGGAGATTGAGATTGCGCAGGACCGGCGCGCCGTCATAGCCGACCGCCGCCGCTTCAAGCTGGATCAACGGCGGCGCCAGCGGCCGTGCCGGCGACGGCAGCGTAAACGGCGCGACGCGCTGCTCGACGACCTCGGCGATCGGTTCAAGCTTGGCGAGGCGCTTGACGCGCGACTGCGCCTGCGCCGCCTTGCTCGCTTTTGCCCGGAACCGGTCGATGAAGCGTTGCAGATGCGCGCGTTCGGCCTCCTGCTTCACCCGCGTCGCCGCCTGCAGCCGCGTCTTTTCCGCGCGCCGCGTTTCGAACGCGTCGTAGCCGCCGGTGTAAAGCTCGAGCTTGCCGTCGCTCAGATGCAGGATGGCTTCGACGGAATTATTGAGCAGCTCGCGGTCATGGCTGACGATCAGCGCGGTATGCGGATACTTCTTGAGCCGCGCTTCGAGCCACAGCGCGCCTTCGAGATCGAGATAGTTGGTCGGTTCGTCGAGGAGGAGGAGATCGGGCTGCGCGAACAGCGCGGCCGCCAGCGCGACGCGCATGCGCCAGCCGCCGGAGAACTCCGCCATCGGGCGATGGAGGTCGGCCTCGGCGAAACCGAGCCCGCTGAGGATTTCGGCAGCCCGTGCCGGTGCACGGTCGGCATCGATTTCGTTCAGCCGCTGATAGATCTCCGCAAGCTCCTCGGGCTCGGCGGTTTCGAGTTGGGCATTGAGCGCTTCGCGCTGCGTGTCGGCGGCCAGGATGGTGTCGAGCAGACTGACCGGCGTGGCCGGATGCTCCTGGTCCACCGAAGCGATCCGCGCCGCCTTCGGCAGCAGGATCTCGCCGCTCAAGGGAACGAGATCGCCGAGGATGATCTTGAACAGCGTCGATTTGCCGACACCGTTGCGCCCGACCAGCCCAACCTTGGTTCCATTGGGAATCGCCACGGTCGCGGAATCGAAAAATCGCCGGCCCCAAGCGTCAAAAACGAGATTCTCAATCCGAAGCATAGCGCGGCCAGCCGAACGTTGGATGGTTGGGAGGAGATTAAGGAGCGGCTTCTTACCGCGCCGTGCCTCAGATAGCGATAGGCGATGTCATGAACAAGCAGCAACGCCTCGTCATTGCGAGGAGCCAACGTGTCCGGCCCGAAGTGGCTCGCAATGACGTAGGGGATATCAGAGCACCTCGGCGCGGATCGCTAAGAACGGCCGAGCGCCAGCGCGAGCCAGATCGCCAAGGTGAACGCGGCGATTGAAAACACCGCCATGCCGGCAATTCGCGCCGGCGACGGCGGCGGCTGATGCTTTTGGTCGTGGCCCTGAGGTGAGTCCATAGCCATGGGCATCGCCGGCGCACCGCCAGCCATCGGCATGGCAGGCGCCGCGGCGTGCGCTTCGGCCGTCGCGCGCGGCCGTACCGTCATCATGCCGTGTTTGAGACCGTTGGCGACCAGCCACCAGTTGATCGGATAGGCGACGACGAAGCCGGTCAGCAACGCCATGCTCATGACAAACCAGAAATCCGGCGCGAGCGGGCTCAGCGGTGCGCCGATCAGCTTGCGCCCAAGCGCAGCGATCGGGACCATCCCGGTCATCAGGAAATTCATCGAGAGGAATTCGGGAATGAACGTGCTCGCCAGCGATCGCCGGTAGGAGCCGGCCATTTCGCGCATGAACAATGCCTGGAAAATCGTCCACCCGAAAAGGAATCCGAGCACGTATTCAAGTGCGATGTCGACGAGATACGGCAGCGCCAGGAACGAAGCAATCGTGGCGCCGACCAGGATCCCGATGCCGTCACCGGCGACGCAGTGCATTGTCGAGCCGAGCACCTGGCGCCAACGCGCCGCAACATATTGTTCATGCAGGCCCGGCAGCGGCTCCCGGCAACCGAGCACGTAAAGGAACGCGCCCAGCGGGCCGGTATAGGCCGTCAGCAGGACGAAGCCCCATTTCAACACCGGGGATTCAGGCGTGTGCCGAATATCAATGGCGACAAAGACTACGGAGGCGGCTGTGAGCAGAAACCACAGCAGCATCACACCGTTGAGCACCGGAGGTTTCCCTTCGTCTCAGGATGCTTCTTCCCCTATGGCGAGGGCCTAAATGAAAACGGCATCCATCCACGAGCGAAGGTAGCTCAAAGCGCCTCGACCGTCACCACGCCCGACACCGCCTTGATGGCGCCGGCGATCTGCGGCGAAACCTTGAAACGTCCCGGCAGCTTCACCTCGACCTCGTTGCCGTTGCCGAGCATCAACACCATCGACACTTCGCCGTCGCCGTGATCGGCGCCGCTGTGTCCGGCGGCAAGCTTGATCGGCTCGAGCCGCCGCGCCACGCCTTCGATCGGCGCGTCGTCGCGCAAGAACACGCGCAAGCCCTTCTGCATTTTCGCCGCCGCCTGATCAAGCGGCTCCGCCGACTGGATGCGCGCGCGTACTTCGTCGCCTTGAACTTCGGCGGTGAGAAACAAAAGCACCGCCGTGCCGGGCTCCAGAAGATCGCGGTATTGCGCCAGGCCCTCCGCGAACAGCACCGCCTCGTAGGCGCCGCTCGGATCGGACAGGCCGATGATGCCCATCTTGCTGCCGCTCTTGGTGCGGCGTTCGGTGCGCGCGACGACCGTGCCGGCGACCCGGCCGGCGCTGGCGCCGGCCTTCACCGCTCGGGAAAACTCGACCCAGGACTGAACGCGCAGCCGCTTGAGCGCGGCGGCATAGTCGTCGAGCGGGTGACCGCTGAGGAAAAAGCCGACCGCCTCGTATTCGCGTTGCAGGCGTTCCGCCGGCAGCCACGGCTCGACCGCCGGCAGCGCGATCGGGACCGGCGCCGCCGCACCGCCGAACAACTCCGACTGGCCGATCGCGGCATCCTCATGGGTACGCTGCGCCGTGGCGAGCATGGTGTCGATGGCCGCAAAGGCGCGCGCGCGGTTCTGCTCGATCGCGTCGAAGGCGCCGGCGGCGACGAGGCTTTCCAGCACGCGCCTGTTCATCGCGCGCGGGTTGGCGCGGCTGGCGAAATCGGCAAGATCGGCGAACGGCCGCTCGCCGCGCGCCGCAAGCAGGCTTTCGACCGCCTGCCGGCCGACGCCGCGCAACGCCGCCAGCGCGTAGTGAATGGTGTTGCCCGCGACATCGAACTCGACACCCGAGCGGTTGATCGAGGGCGGCTCGACCTTGATGCCGAGCCGCTGGGCCTCGGCGCGGAATTCGGCGAGCTTGTCGGTGTTGCCCATGTCGAGCGTCATCGAAGCGGCCAGGAATTCGACCGGATAATTCGCCTTCATGTAGGCGGTCTGATAGGCGACGAGCGCATAAGCCGCAGCGTGGCTTTTGTTGAAGCCATAGTCGGCAAAGCGCTCCAGCAATTCGAAGATCGCTTCGGCCTGGCCGGACTCGACGCCGCGCGCCACGGCGCCGGAAACGAACCGGTCGCGCTGGGCCTTCATCTCACTTCTAATCTTCTTGCCCATGGCGCGGCGCAGCAGATCGGCTTCGCCGAGCGAGTAGCCGGAGAGCACCTGCGCCGCCTGCATCACCTGTTCCTGATAGACGATGACGCCGTAGGTCTCGCGCAGGATTTCCTCGAGTTTCGGATGGATGAAATCCGGCAGCTCGGTGCCGTGCTTGCGCGCGCAGTAAGTCGGAATGTTCGCCATCGGGCCCGGCCGGTAGAGCGCGACCAGCGCGATGATGTCCTCAAAGCGGTCCGGACGCATGTCGATCAGCGCCCGCCGCATGCCCGCGCTTTCCACCTGGAACACGCCGACCGTCTCGCCGTGCGCCATCATCTCGTAGGACTTGGCGTCGTCGAGCGGCAGGTTGGAGAGATCGATGTCGATGCCGCGCCGCTTGACGTGCTTCACCGCGAGATCGAGCACGGTGAGCGTTTTCAAGCCGAGAAAGTCGAACTTCACCAGCCCCGCCGGCTCGACCCATTTCATGTTGAACTGCGTCACCGGCATCAGCGATTTCGGATCGCGATAGAGCGGCACGAGTTCCGCCAGCGGCCGGTCGCCGATCACGATGCCGGCCGCGTGGGTCGACGCGTGGCGGTGCAATCCTTCAAGCTTCTGCGCGATGTCGAATGCGCGCTTGGCGACCGGGTCGCGATCGCGCTCGGCCTGCAAGCGGGGCTCGTCTTCGATCGCGCGCGAAAGCGTGACGGGATTGAGCGCGTTCTGCGGCACGAGCTTGCAAAGCTTGTCGACCTGCCCGTACGGCATCTGCAACACGCGACCGACGTCGCGCAGCACGCCGCGCGCCTGCAAGGTGCCGAAGGTGATGATCTGCGCCACCTGCTCGCGGCCGTATTTCTCCTGCACGTAGCGGATCACTTCATCGCGCCGGTCCTGACAGAAATCGATATCGAAGTCCGGCATCGAGACGCGTTCGGGATTGAGGAAGCGCTCGAACAGAAGCCCAAAGCGGATCGGATCGAGGTCGGTGATGGTCAGCGCGTAGGCGACCAGCGAACCCGCGCCGGAGCCGCGGCCCGGTCCGACCGGAATGCCTTGCGCCTTCGCCCACTGGATGAAATCGGCGACGATGAGGAAATAGCCGGCGTATTTCATGCTCTCGATGACGCCGAGCTCGAAGGCGAGCCGGTCGTGATAATCCTCGGCGGTGTGGCCGGGCGCGAGCGGATGGCGCGCCAGGCGGCGCTCCAGCCCGGCGCGCGCGGCGCGGCGTAGTTCCTCCGCCTCGTTGGCCTGCGCCGTCGCTTTGCTCCCGCTCAACCCGGAGAAGCGCGGCAGGATCGGCGCCAGCGTGCGCGGGCGGAACGCGCAGCGTTCGGCGATTTCGACCGTCGCCGCCAGCGCTTCGGGCAAATCGGCAAACAACGCCGCCATTTCGGCGCGGGTCTTGTAGCGATGCTCCGGCGTGAGCTGGCGGCGCTCGCCGTCGGCGACCAGCCTGCCCTCGGCAATACACAAAAGCGCATCTTGGGCCTCGTAATCCTCGCGGGCGGCGAAGAACGGCTCGTTGGTGGCGACGAGCCGGATGCCGCGCGAATAGGCCAGATCGATCAAAGCCGGCTCGGCCAGCCGCTCGGCCGGCATGCCGTGCCGCTGCAACTCGATGTAGAGGCGATCGCCAAACAGCCGCTGCAATTCCTCGCAGCGTGCGACGGACAGAGCGCCCTGCCCGGCGGCGATCGCGGTGTCGAGCGGACCGTTCGGTCCGCCGCTGAGCGCGATCAGGCCGTTGGCGGCTTCCGCCAGCCACGACAGCTTGATGTGCGGCTGCTCCGACTGCTCGGTATCGAGATAGGCGCGCGAGCACAGCCGCATCAGGCTCCGATAGCCCTCCTCGCGCGCGGCGAGGAACACGATCCGCGCAAATCCCTGCCCCATCGCGCCGGGGCGATTGTCCTGGTCGCCGAAATCGACGCCGAGCGCGCAACCGACAATCGGCTGGATGCCGGCGCTCGCCATTTTCTCCGAGAATTCCAGCGCCGCGAACATGTTGTCGGTGTCGGTCAGCGCCAGCGCCGGTTGCCGGTCCTTCTTCGCAAGCTCCGCCAGCCGCGCAATCGTCAACGCGCCTTCCAGCAACGAGTAGGAAGAATGGACGTGCAGGTGCACGAAACCGGGGGTTGCGGCGGCCATATTGCTAGATACTCGCGGGAAGTGATTCTGCGAGCCGCGAGGATGCGGCTTGGCCTGCCGCACTGTCCATGCCGGTGCGCATGGCCGTCACCGCTGCGCACAGGTTGTTTCGCCTCAAGCCGCGATTTACCCGCGCGCGATAGCGAACGCACGCCGCTCCAATGCGAAAACCACCAAACTCAGGCCACCCCGAGCATCAGACCACGCCAAGAACTAAACCACGCCAAGAACTTGCGCCCATACGGCGACCATGGCCAGAAACAGGCTGATCGATGCGAGCGCCAGAGCCTCCTCCGCCACCGCGCGAACCATGATGTCTCTCCCCATATCCTACAGAACTCTATAGAACGAAAAGGGAACATAGTTCACTTATTGTTCTGAGTCAAATCGGGGTCAGTTTGAAATGCGGCGGCGACGGTTAAGGCCAGCCGTCCAAATAGATGGCCGTGAGAGCTATCCAGGCGCGAGAGGGCGACATTTCACTTGGCACCTCCCATCGGGTATGGCGCGGGCCGTCGTCATCCTAGAGACCCGTATTCAGCAAGTTGGTGGCGCTTCCTCCGGATGCAGTCTTTGATCACGGCAATGAAGGGGTATTCGGCAGCGGGGAATTGACCGTAGAGTTCGTTCTCAAGTTCCGTCAGACCGGCCGCCTGCCTTGCCCAGCCAGAGAAACTCGAGCAATACGATTCAATCGCTTGCTCGGCGAGGGGCGCCCCCGCTTCCTGGTTTTCGCGGACCAAAACACTCAGGGTCTGCACGCACTCATCGCGAGCTTTCATGGTTGCAATGTAGCACGGCGATCCCGCTTCGATCTCAGAGGTCTCGGTAGAAATCCCTAGCCCGCTTTCGCGGCGCGGATTTCCCGCTCAAGCTGTCGCTTCTTTTCCAACAGCTCGACAAGCCGGCCGCTCGATTCCTCGAACGCGGTAACGAAATCATTGTGCTCGGGGTCGGTCCAGGCGTGGCCTTCGCCCATGGCCCTTTCCCATTCGATGCGGGTCGCCTCGGAAAGGTCCTTCAATTCCTTGGAAATTGCGGCCAGTTCGTTTTGCAGGGATTTTGCCATGCGACCGAATATGCCCGCTTCGGCGGGGCTGGCAAGCCTTTGCGCCCGCCTTATTCAAACCGATCCGCCTGCCCAAACCGGCGCCGCAAACCAAGGCTTCCATGCAACGCGGTTCCGCCGCGACGGATCCGCATGGCTTGTTCATCTTCCGCTCAGGAATGCCGGGGTAATCAGGGCGTTGTCCAACGGTCGCGTTTTGCTCCTACGATGTTTTCACCTTTGCGAAGTGGCTGAATCGCGGTCGTCGCCAGCCGTGGCTGGGGCGAGCCACGAAGTTGCTGGCGTTACGTTAGTCGTGTGTTTTCACGCTGTTCCATCACCCCCAAAAAGGAGGATCTCATGCGAAAAATCACTCTGACTTTGGCTGCCGCTGCGTTGGTGCTCGGCTCGCTGGCCGTCGCGAATGCCCAGACCCAGGGCGCTTCGAACCTCAACGCGCAAGCGCAGAACGCCACCCCGATCGTGAAGCATGCGGCATGCCGCGGCTGGGGTCGGTGCCCTCCCGGCCGTTTCTGGGCCTGCGGCCCGGGCGGCTGCTTTTGCCGCTGGTGCTGATGAGCGCTCCGAAGCAACGGCAATGATCGTTGTTTGAGGCCGCCTCCGGGCGACCTCTTTAATTTCGCGAGCCGGCATTGCGCGGTGGGTAATACCAATACTCACAATTCGTCATTCCGGAAGCCGACCGAAGCGCGGCTCTCCGGAATCCATAACCACCGACCGTGAATATGATTGGGGCGCGCGCCAAATGCCCGCGCCCGAATGACAAGTCAGGATTTGCACAGTGGGTAATACCAATCCTCGCAATTCGTCATTCCGGAAGCCGAGCGAAGCGCGGCTGTCCGGAATCCATAACCACCGACCGTGAATATGGATTCCGGGCTCGCGGCCAAATGCCCGCGCCCCGGAATGACAAGTCAGGATTCGCGCGGGTGGTATTGACCCTGCGCTCTTGGGCGATTGCAGTCTTGGGCTCAGTCGAGCTCGACGACCGTGCTGTCGCGGATGGTCACGCGGCGATCCATTTGCGCGGCAATGTCGAGGTTGTGGGTGGCGACGATGGCGGCGACGCCGGAAGCGCGCACCAGCTCACCGAGCGTGGCAAAGACCCGTTCGGAGGTGCGGACATCGAGATTGCCGGTGGGTTCGTCGGCCAGAAGAATCCGCGGCGCGTTGGCGACGGCGCGCGCGATCGCGACCCGCTGCTGCTCACCGCCGGACAATTCCGCCGGCCGATGCGTCAGGCGATCCTTGAGCCCGAGATACGACAGCAATTCGGTGGCACGGGTTCGCGCCTTGCTGCTGGCGAGGCCGCTGATCATCTGCGGCAGCATCACGTTTTCCAGCGCCGAGAATTCCGGCAGCAGGTGGTGGAATTGATAGACGAAGCCGATATCGGTGCGCCGGATCAGGGTGCGCTGCATGTCGGTCAGGTGCGAGGTGGCGACCGCATCGATGAAAACTTCGCCGGAATCGGGATGTTCGAGCAGGCCGGCGATGTGCAGGAGCGTCGATTTGCCGGCGCCGGACGGCCCCACCAAAGCCACCGACTGGCCGGGCCAGACCGCGAGCTCAACGCTCTTGAGAATGTCGAGCGTGATGTCGCCCTGCCGGAAACGCCTGGAAATCTCGTGCAGGAGCACGATCGGGCGAGCTTCACCGGCGGCGGTCGACGGCGCGGACTCCATGCTGGTCGTTATCTCATCCATCGCGCGCGGTCACTCGTACCGCAAGGCTTCTACCGGATCGAGCCGCGCCGCCCGCCATGACGGATAGAGCGTCGCCAGGAGCGACAGACCGAGCGCCATCACGACGACCGCCGTGGTTTCGCTGACATTCATTTCCGCGGGAAGCCGCGACAGGAAATAAAGCTCGGGCGAGAACAGATCGGTCCTGGTGAGCCACGACAGAAACAGGCGGATCGACTCGACGTTCATGCAGACAATGGTGCCGAGCAGAAAACCGACGACCGTGCCGACCACGCCGATCGAGGCCCCGGTGATGAGAAAAATGCGCATGATCGCCCCCTGGGTCGCGCCCATGGTGCGCATGATGGCGATGTCGGTGCCCTTGTCCTTCACCAGCATGATCAGGCCGGAGACGATGTTGAGCGCCGCTACCAAGACGATCAGCGTCAGGATCAGGAACATCACGTTGCGCTCGACCTGAAGCGCATTGAAGAACGTGGCGTTGCGGGTGCGCCAGTTGATCATGTAGATCGGCCGCCCCGCGGTCTCGTTGATCGCTCGCTGATAGCTGTCGACCCGATCCGGCGCATCGGTATAGACCTCGATCGCGGTCACGTCGCCGGCGCGGTTGAAATAAGCTTGCGCCTCGGACAGCGGCATGAAGACGAAGGCGGCGTCGTATTCCGACATGCCGATCTTGAACACCGCGGCGATCTTGTACGACTTGATGCGCGGCGTGGTGCCCATCGGCGTTACCGCGCCGCGCGGCGCGACCAGAGTGAGATTGTCGCCCGCCCGCACCGAGAGCTGCTCCGCCAGCCGGACGCCGATGACGATCCCCTGCCCCTCGTCGAAGTTATTGAGCGTGCCGCCCGGCTGGATGTTCTGCGAGATCGAGGAAAGTTTCGCTAGGTCGCCGCCGCGAATGCCGCGGACCAGCACGCCGGAAGCGTTGAACGGCGAGGAAGCGAGCGCCTGACCTTCGACGATCGGCGCGGCGAGCCGCACGCCCGGCACCTTCGAGACCCGCTCGGCGACGGCCTGCCAATCGGTGAGCGGAGATTCGAGCGGCTGGATCAGGAGGTGGCCGTTGAGGCCCAGTATCTTCTCCAGCAGCTCCTGGCGGAACCCGTTCATCACCGCCATCACGATAATCAGCGTCATCACGCCGAGCGTGATGCCAAGAAACGAGAAGCCGGCGATGACCGAGATGAAACCCTCTTTGCGCCGCGCACGCAGGTAGCGCAGCGACAGCATCCACTCGAAAGGCGCGAAGGGATGAGTGCCGGTCGAACTCTCGCATTTTGATAAGGTCCTAGAGAGACTACCGAGTTTCACATGATTCTGGCGGTTTCAAGCCGCGAAAGATCGCACTGCGGCACGACAGCGCACAGCTTTGCGGTCACAGCAAAGCGGCCGTCTGAGCGCCGAGGGCGCCCCCAAGCCGCGCCAGCGCATCCTCCGGCGACATGAGTTCCCGCGAACCGTCGGAGCGGCGCTTGACCTCGACCTTGCCCTCGGCCAGCCCGCGCGGTCCTACCAGGATCTGCCACGGAACGCCGATCAGGTCGGCGGTGGCGAATTTCGAGCCCGGCCGTTCATCCAGATCGTGATAGAGCGTGTCGACACCCTTGGCGCAGAGCGCCGCGTAAAGCCGCTCGCAGGCGGCGTCGGTGTCGCTGCCGCCCTGCTTGAGATTGAGGATCGCGACGGTGAACGGCGCCACGGCATCCGGCCAGCGGATTCCCGCCTCGTCGTGAAATACCTCGATCAAGGCGGCGACCAGGCGGGTCGGTCCGATGCCGTACGAACCCATATGCACGGCGCGGTCGATGCCGTCGGAACCGGTCACCAGCGCTTTCATCGGCTCGGAATATTTGGTGCCGAAATAGAACACCTGGCCGACTTCGATGCCGCGGGCCGATATCTGCTTCTCCGGCGTCAGCTTTGCGAACGCGGCCGCATCGTGCTTGTCCGACGTTGCGGCATAAAGCGCGGTCCATTTGTCGACGATGGTTTGCAGGCCGGAAACGCTGTCGAAATCCACGTCGGCGCCGGGCACGGTGAAATCGAGATAGTCGCGGTGGCAGAACACCTCGCTCTCGCCGGTATCCGCGAGCACGATGAATTCGTGCGAGAGACTGCCGCCGATCGGGCCGCTCTCCGCCACCATGGGGATCGACTGCAAGCCCATCCGCGCGAAGGTGCGCAGATAGGCAACGAACATGCGGTTATAGGCGTGCTTGGCGCCGTCAAAATCCACGTCGAAGGAATACGCATCCTTCATCAGGAACTCGCGCCCGCGCATCAGGCCGAACCGCGGCCGCACCTCGTCGCGGAACTTCCACTGCAGGTGATAGAGATTGAGCGGCAGGTCCTTGTAGGAGCGCACATAGGCGCGGAAGATCTCGGTGATCATCTCTTCGTTGGTCGGGCCATAGAGCATTTCGCGCTCGTGGCGATCCTTGATGCGCAGCATCTCCTTGCCGTAGGCCTCGTAGCGCCCGCTCTCGCGCCAGAGTTCCGCCGACTGAATCGTCGGCATCAATAGCTCGATGGCGCCCGAGCGGTTTTGCTCCTCGCGCACGATCCGGCACACCTTGTCGAGGACGCGCAAGCCGAGCGGCAGGAATGCGTAAATGCCGGCCGCCTCCTGGCGGATCATGCCGGCGCGCAGCATCAGGCGGTGGGAGACGATGTCGGCCTCCTTCGGCGTCTCGCGCAGGATGGGCAGGAAGTAACGGGAAAGGCGCATGAAATCTCGTTGTCTTGCGGGAACGGAATCGCTGCGGCAGTGAATCCGCAACGGCGCCGGAATTACAAGGGGTGGTCGCCTCGGAGCATCGCCTGCCACAAAGGCGCTCCGCATTAAATTTTTTTGTCATCGGCAGTAGCTAAGATGATGACATTGGGCAAAAGATCGAGTACTTACCCAATGCGATCCCGGCGCGGCGTATCAGCATCCGGGAAGGCGGTCCAAGTCTCGGGAGGATAGTCGGACGGCGCGAGTTCAACGCTGCCGCTGCGGCAGAATGCTTAAAATCGCGAACGCATAGCGCGGATCAAGGATCACCAAAAGATCTCTTGGCAGGGCCTTGGCCCTGCTATTTTTTTGCCCCGCGAGTGGGCGTCAGCCTATCCCGAGCAGCCGGGACAGGCCCTCGAGTGTCACCAGCCGCTCCACATAGACCACGTAGCAGGCAGCGAAGATCAAGATCGAAACCCCGGTCGTCCATAAAAGTTTGCGGCCCAGATTGGGGATCACCGGCGCGCCGGGATCGGTGCCGGGAACGAACTCGCCGTTCTCATGCTGGCTGCGAATTCCCCACGGCAGCACGCCAAACAGCACGACCCACCAGATCAGGAAAAAGATGGCGAGGGCGGTGGTGACCGGCATGTCAATTCACCGTCATCCTGAGGTGCGAGCCAACGGGTCCGGCCCGAAGTGGCCGGCCCGATGATGAACTCCGCGAGCCTCGAAGGATGAATGGGCCGAGGCCACCCTTCGAGGGCCGCTTCGCGGCCGCCTCAGGGTGACGGAATTTAAGCGCGCCCATTTAACGCTGTTCCAGTTCGACCAAGGTGCCGGAAAAATCCTTCGGATGCAGGAACAGCACGGGCTTGCCGTGGGCGCCGATGCGCGGCTCGCCGTCGCCGAGCACGCGCGCTCCGGTCTTCTTCAGCGCATCGCGCGCCGTGCGGATATCGTCAACCTCGTAACAGACGTGGTGCATGCCGCCGTCCGGATTGCGCTCGAGGAACTTGGCGATCGGCGAATCCTCGCCAAGCGGCTCGAGCAACTCGATCTTGGTATTCGGCAGCGTGATGAACACCGTGGTCACGCCGTGATCCGGTTGCGGCACGGCAGCCGAAACGTCGGCGCCCAGCACGTCCCGGTAAACCGCCGCCGCCTTGCCGATATCGCGCACTGCGATCGCCACGTGATTGAGCCTGCCGATCATGTCTTGCTCCTGCCGCACTCCGGCACACTTCCTTCCTTGCCTCCCCTCTTGAGGGGGAGGCGAAGAATTCGTGCCGCCGCTCATCTGACGATATCTACACCTCTAGCGGCCGAATTTCGCCTTCAGCTGATCCCGGATCGGCCCCAGGATGCTGGTCTTCTGCGTTTCGGCGCCCGCGAGGATGTCCTGCACGATGTCCTTGGGCGATCGGCCGCCCCACCCGGCGTCGCGGAAATAGATGTTCGCCGCATTGCCGACGACATAGGTGCTCCACGCCGCCGCAAGACCCTGCGGCAAGGCGGTGATGACGGTGCTGGTGCCCAGCGTCACGGTCCGCAACAGGTCGGCGGCGAGATGCAGGCCATACTCGGCCGCCGCCATCAGCCCCCAGGCCCGCAGAATTTCCAGGACCATCCCCTGCGCGTTCTTGAGCGAAAACTCCGTGCCGTAGATCGCGCCGATGCGCTGCACCATCATGGCGTCGCTGGCGACGCCAGCGAGAATGTCGAAGACCGGCACCGGATTGGCGCCGACCACGAGCGCTTTGCCCAGCATGAAATAGTAGATCAGCCGCGTGACCTCCTTGCCGCGCACCTGCTGCTTCAACAGCTTGATCTGTTCGCTCACGTCGGTCGCAAACAGACTGGCGTTAAGCGCAATAATGGCCTTGCCCTCGCGATCGAGGACTTCGAGCATCCGCGCTTCCAGGAGATCGATCCTCGGCTTTGGCTGAAAGCGGACAATCTCGATCGTGCCGTCGGCCTTGTGGATTTCGCGCTCGGCCTCCCGGGGAGCCGCGGCGGCGAACACGATGTCGGCGGCGCCGATCCGATGGCCGATCTTGCGGAGAATGGATTCGGAGATCTCCTTGATCTGCGCGGGTCCGTACAGATCGGCTTTGTTGATGACGAGCAGCACCGGCTTGTGCAGATCGCAAAGCTGCGTCAGGGCCTCGATCTCGACCCGGTTGAGATCGCCATCGGCGACGAACAGCACCAGGTCGGTATACCGCACCGTCTCCTCGGCGAGCTTGCCCCGCAGCTCGCCCGCCGCCTCGTTGATGCCCGGCGTGTCGACCAGGACCAGCTTGGTGTTCTTGAACCCCGCCTTGGAGACTTTGTCGGTCGAGCCGTGCTCGGCAGAAACGGCAAAGATCATTTCGCCCGCGAGCGCATTAAGAAGCGCGCTCTTGCCCGAGCCGACCTCGCCGAAGGCCGCGATTTCGAGGCGGCCGTTCTCGAGCTTCGCGGTGAACTGCTCGATGTCGTGCATCTCCCTCTCGATGCTGGCCCGCTCCTGCGGGCGCAGCCTGGAGTCTGCCGAAAGCGTGCGCAGTGCTTCGATCGTGTCGGGCAATATCGCGTGATCTTGGTCTTGCATGGAGGGTTCCGCGGCTATGAAGCGGCTTGGAATTGCAACGCGCGCCCCTGGCTCGGCCGGATGATCCGGCTCAGCAGTTGCGTCAACGCCGCGATGTCCGGCGACGGACGCCGTGTTTCAATCCGAACGGCGCCGCGCGCGTCCTGAATCTCGCGCTGGACCGAGCTCGGTTCACCGGCAACGGACACGACGTCACCGCCGGCAAAGCCCACCGGCATTTTTGCGCGGATGGAAAGCAGGATCGTGTCACGGTCGGCTGCGGCGAACTGATCCGCCTTGTTCAAGACCACATAAAGCGGTTTGCGATTGGCGACAAAACGCGCGATCGCGGCAACTTCGGGAGCGCGCAAGTCCTGATCGACCACGAACAACACACCGTCGGTCGCAGCCGCGGCTTTAACCAGCGCGGTCACGGAACGCTCGTCGCCGTCGCTCGGCCCGGCATCGACGAGACGGACGATGTCGCTTACTTCCGGCTCCGGCGTGCCGGTCGAAGCCGCAAGCCGTGCAATCAGTGCCGTCTTGCCGGTGTAGGCCGGACCGGTAACGCACAGCGTCGTTCGCGCCGGCATACTCGCGCGCGGCGGCTCGAGCGAAACCCCGGCCGGCGCGTGGCTCAGCCGCTCGATCGGCTGCCGCGCAGCGCGGCGGCTTTCAGCTTCCCATTTTGTCGACAGCTCCTTGGCGCGTTTAACCACGATCTCGGTGGGCAACGGTAACGGCACCTCGACTTTCGCGGCGATGGCCCTGGGGGATGTTCCGAGCCGGCGCAGCCGCAGCCACGCGACCATCCCCACGACCATGAAGAAACACAGCAACACAATGCCGTAAGCTGCTGCTATATAGTGGCTTTTGAGCGTGTCGAAGGTCAGCGCGATGTTCGAGGCCAGCCAGACGCCGCCGAACAGAACGGCGCAGGCGAGCGCTCCGACCACGAGGCGGATCAGCACCTCGGGCTTCGCGGCAAGCAGTAACAGGGGACCGAACCACTTTAACATCTGTCGCGCCGATCGGTAATTTCACTAAAAATATGAATAGTTTGCGCGTTGGCAATGCGCCGGGCGACGTCAAACGTTCAGTACGTGGACGTGGCAAATCGGCTTTTTGTTCCAGCGCTCTGCGATGGCTGACCGGACGGCGCGCCGGATCGCCTCGGCAACCTCGTCCGGGTCGCGCCGTCGCGGCTTGGACAAGGTTTCGAACGCTTGCTCTGCGGCGTCGCGGGCGATTTCGGCCATCGCCCGGCCGTTGGCGTCGGAATCCGGAATGCCGATCAGTTCGATCTCCGGATCGGCTGCCAGGGTGCCCTTCTCGCTCAGCGCCAGCGCCACCGAGACGACGCCGGCAAAGCTCAGCCGGCGCCGCGCTGCGACCGTCCGCGACTCGGCCTCAATGAGAAGCGAACCGTCCTTGTAGAGACGTCCGGAAGGAACCTCGTCGACGATCGCCGCCGGCCCGGGCGCGAGCTGCACAAGGTCGCCATTGCGGCACACCAGCACTTGGGGGACGCCGGCGCCGCGGGCAAGCTTGGCGTGCTCCGCCAGGTGCAGCGGCTCGCCGTGCGCCGGAATGAGGATTTGCGGCCGAACCCAGCCGATCATGTCGAGCAGTTCGGCGCGCCGCGGATGCCCGGAAACGTGGACCAGATGGTCGCGGTCGGTGATGACTTCGACGCCCTGGGACACCAGCCCGTTGATGACGCGCGATACCGCGATGTCGTTGCCGGGAATGGTGCGGGCGGAAAAGATGACGCGGTCGCCGCGAGACAGCGTGACTTCCGGATGTTCATCCTGGGCGATGCGCGCAAGCGCGGCGCGCGGCTCGCCCTGGCTGCCGGTGCAGAGCGCCAGCACCTTATCCGGCGGCAGGTAGCCGTAGCTCTCCGCGTCGCGGAAATCCTGCACGCCGTCGAGATAGCCCGTCTCGCGCGCGACCTGCACGACACGCTGCATGGCCCGGCCGACCAGCACCACTTCGCGCTCCGCGGCCCGCGCCGCGGCGGCAACGGCGCGAATACGCCCGACATGGGAGGCGAATGTCGTAACCGCCACGCGCGCCGGCGCGGTGCGGATCAGTTCGGCCAGCGTTTTGGCGACCTCCGTTTCCGAGGGCGAACGGCCGTCGCGAACGGCGTTGGTGGAATCGCCGACAAGTGCCAGCACCCCTTCGTCGCCGAGCGCGGTGAGCTTCGCCTGATCGGTCGGAGCGCCTAGGAGCGGCGTGGCGTCGATCTTCCAGTCCCCGGTATGGACCACGATGCCGAGCGGCGTGCGGATGGCGAGCGCGTTCGATTCCGGAATCGAGTGCGCGACGTTGATGAAGTCGATCGTGAACGGCCCAAGCGACAAGCGCCCGCCAAGCGGCACGACGTTGACGGGGATCTGCGGCGCGCCCGGCTCGGACAGGCGGCGCGCTTCGAACAGCGCGGCCGCGAATGGCGTGGCGTAAAGCGGCACGTTGAGCCGCGGCCACAGATCCATGAGCGCGCCCATGTGATCTTCGTGGGCGTGGGTGAGGACGAGGCCGACGATGTTGCGCCGCTCTTTGATGAGAAAACGGATGTCCGGCAGGATCAGATCGACGCCGGGCAAATGCTCCTCGGCGGCAAACGACACGCCGCAATCGACGATCAGCCACGTCCGCCGCCGCCCGTCACCGACACCATAGACCGCGAGATTCATCCCGATCTCGCCGATGCCGCCGAGCGGCGCGAACAAAAGCTCGGGGCCAGCCATCAATCGACACGCCCTTGCGCGGGTTCGCGGTCGGATGCCGCGCGGGCAACGGGAAAGACATCGCCGGCCGCGACCGACTGCAACGATCCGTCGGCCAGCCGCAGCAACAACCGGCCGCGTTCGTCGAGCCCCTCGCCGCGGCCGAGAATCTCGCTGCCGGGAAGCCGGACCCGCATGTCGCCCATGCTGGCGGCACGCGCGATCCAATCGGCCCGGATGCCGTCAAACCCTGCGCCGCGACACCATTGGCCGATCCGCCGCACCATCATGGCGGACAGCGCGGCAAACAAGCTCTCGGCGGAGATGTCGGCACCCGCGGCCTTCAGGTCGGTCGCGGGATAGTTGGTTTGCGCCGGATGGTGCAGGCAGTTGACGCCGATACCGATGGCGACGGCGAGCTCGCGCGCAGGCCGCTCGCCTTCGATGAGGATGCCGGCGAGCTTGGCGCCGCCGCAAAGAACGTCATTCGGCCATTTCAATGCGAGCTGGGAGCGCAAGTCCGGGGCGCGATCGAGGATGGCGTCATGAAGCGCCAGCGCGGCGACGAACGACAATTCCGGCGCGCATTCCGCCGGCGCCGGATCGACAAGGAGCAACGACGCATAGAGGTTGCCCGGCCCGGAAACCCACGCATTCCCCCGCCGGCCGCGGCCCGCGGTCTGCTGTTGGGCCACGATCCAGAGCGGACCGCGCTCGCCGCCGCGCGCCAGCGTCAGTGCTTCGGCGTTGGTGGATTCCAGCGTTTCATGGGTTGCCAGCCGATAGCCCGCCGCCATCGCCGCCGAGTGAAGCTGCATCAGAACAGCGAATGGGCGGCAGCGCTCGCGACGCCGACCAACGGTCCCGGAAGGAGGATGAAGAGGATGTTGAACAGCGCGCAAACCCCGAGCACCACTTTGAGCTCAGCCGGCATGTCGTAAAATCCTTCCGCCGGCTCGTCGAAATACATGGTCTTGATGATCGCCAGATAGTAGTAGGCCCCGACCACGCTCGCCAGCACGCCGATCACCGCGAGCACATAGAGCCCGGCGTGGATCGCAGCGAGGAAGACGTAAAACTTGGCGAAAAAGCCCGCGAGCGGCGGTATCCCGGCCATCGAGAAAAGCAGCATCGCCAGAAAGAACGCCATGGTGGGATGCGTGCGCCCAAGCCCCGCAAGCTGATCGATCGTTTCCACCATCCCACCGCTTCGACGCATCGACAGGATCACGGCAAACGTGCCGAGCGTCATGGTGACGTAGATTGCCATATAGACGAGCACGCCCTGCACACCTTCCGAAGTCCCGGCGGCCAGGCCAACCAGCGCGAAACCCATATGGCCGATCGACGAATACGCCATCAGCCGTTTGATGTTGCGCTGACCGATCGCCGCAAACGAGCCGAGCAGCATGGACGCGATGGAGACGAAAGTGACGATCTCCTGCCACTGCGTGGTGATACCCGGAAAGGCCGTGACCGCGACCCGCACGAACATGGCGATGCCCGCCACCTTCGGCGCGGCGGCGAAGAACGCGGTGACCGGGGTCGGTGCGCCCTCATAGACGTCCGGCGTCCACATATGGAACGGCACGGCCGAGACCTTGAAACAAAAGCCCGCAAACAAGAACACCAGCCCGAAGACCAGCCCGGTGCCCGCATTAGCCGTCGAATGCGCGATACCGGCGAAACTTATCGTGCCGGTGAAGCCGTAGACCAGGGAGGCGCCGTAGAGCAGCATTCCCGACGAGAGCGCGCCGAGCACGAAATATTTAAGCCCCGCTTCGGTCGAGCGCAGCGACGTCCGGTGGCTGGCGGCCACCACATAAAGCGGCAGGCTCATCAATTCGAGGCCGAGATAGAGCGAAATGAGATCGGCGGCTGAAATCAGCATCAGCATGCCGAGCGTCGAGAGCACGATCAGCACGGCATATTCGAACCGCTGCTGGTGTTCGGCGCGGGCATAGTCGATCGACATCAGGATCGCGGCGGCCGAGCCGAATAGCGCGAGGATTTTCAGAAACCGGGCGAAATTGTCGACGACGAAGCTGCCGCCGAAGGCGACGAGCTTGCCCTCGGGCAAAAGAACGACAATCACGCCGGCCACGACGAGCAGCACGATGGCGGCGACGTCGACAAAAACCACCGATCGCTCGTCGCGATACACCCCGAGCATCAGAAGCGCGAGCGCGCCCACGCCGAGGACGATCTCGGGCAGGAGCGGAAGCAGGCCGTGCAGCGTCAGCGCCGGATACATCGCCTCACCTCGCCAGCGCCGCCGATTGCACGCTGCTGACCGCGTGCTGGAAATTGTCGATCAGCTGCGTCACCGATACCGCCGACATGTCCAGGACGGGCTTCGGATAGACGCCGAACACGATCGTCAGGATCAGCAGCGGCGCCAGGATCAACATCTCCCGCGCGCCGATGTCCCGAATATCGAAGAGGTTCGGCTTAGTGAGCTTGCCGAAGATCACCTTGCGGTAAAGCCATAGCGCATAGGCAGCCGAAAGAATGGTTCCGAACGCCGCGATCGTCGTCACCCAGGTGTTGACGCGGAAGGTGCCGATAAGGGTCAGGAACTCACCGACAAATCCCGACGTGCCCGGAAGTCCGACATTCGCCAATGTGAACACCATGAAGGCAAAGGCATAGATCGGCATGCGGTTGACGAGGCCGCCATAGGCCGCGATCTCGCGGGTATGCATGCGATCGTAGACGACGCCGACGCACAGGAACAATGCGGCCGAGACGATGCCGTGCGAGATCATCTGAAAGATGCCGCCGGCGACGCCCTGTGCCGTCATTGCGAACAGGCCCATGGTCACGAAGCCCATATGCGCCACAGACGAATAGGCGATGAGCTTTTTCACGTCCTCCTGCACCAGCGCGACGAGCGAGGTGTAGACGATGGCTACCACCGACATCGCATAGATCAGCGGCGCGAGATCGACCGACGCTTGCGGAAACATCGGCAGCGAGAAGCGCAGGAAGCCATAGCCGCCGAGCTTTAGGAGTATCGCGGCGAGGATCACCGAACCCGCCGTCGGCGCCTCGACATGGGCGTCCGGCAGCCAGGTGTGGAACGGCCACATCGGCATCTTGACCGCAAACGAGGCGAGGAAGGCGAACCACGCCCAGGTCTGCAGCGAGCGCGGGAACGCGTGGTGCAGCAGCGTCGGGATGTCGGTGGTGCCGGCCTGCCAGTACATCGCCATGATGGCGAGCAGCATCAGGACCGAGCCGGCGAGCGTGTAGAGGAAGAATTTGAAGCTCGCATAGACCCGGCGCGGGCCGCCCCACACGCCGATGATCAGGAACATCGGAATGAGGCCGCCCTCGAAGAACACATAGAACAGCACCAGGTCGAGTGCGCAGAAGGTGCCGACCATCAGCGTCTCGAGGACGAGGAAGGCGATCATGTATTCCCTCACCCGGCTCTGGACCGAGGTCCAGCTCGCCAGGATCGCGATCGGCATCACCGCCGTCGTGAGGATCACAAACGGCAGCGAAATGCCGTCGACGCCCATCGCATAGTTGATCGCGCCGCCGAGCCACGGCCGCTTTTCCAGGAACTGGAAATCCGCCGAGCCGGGATCGAAGCGCCAGACCAGGATGAGCGAGATCACGAAAGTGATGAGCGTCGCCCACAGCGCGACCCAGCGCGCGTTGCGCGCGCCGGCTTCGTCGTCGTGCAGGAACGCGATGAAGATCGCGCCCACGATCGGCAGGAAAGTGACGACGGAAAGAATTGGCCAGCTCGCCATCAGTGCGGCCCCGCGAACATGAACCAGGTGATGAACGCGGCGACGCCTATCAGCATGGCGAAGGCGTAGTGATAGAGATAGCCGGTCTGCAGGCGCACCACGTTGCGCGTAACATCGAGGACGCGCGCGGAGACGCCGTCAGGACCGAAGCCGTCGATGACAAACCCGTCGCCGCCCTTCCAGAACAGCCGGCCGAGCCACAACGCCGGACGCACGAAGAGGAAATCGTAGATGCGGTCGAAGTACCAGGCATTGAACAGGAACCGGTAGAGCACGCCCTGATCGCGCGCGAGCGCTTCTGGGAGGTCGGGCCGGCGGATGTAGAACTGGTAGGCCACCAGAAATCCGCCGATCATCATGACGGTCGGCGCCAGCTTCACGCTCAGCGGCAGGTGCTCCATTTCCTCGAGCACCGGGTTGTCTGGTCCGATCGCCAGCGAGTTGCGGAAAAACTCAAGCGCGCCGTGACCTTCGAAAATGTGGATGAAGGGCCAGCCCGCGGCGATCGAACCGACCGCAAGGACGCCGAGTGGTACCAGCATCGTCAGCGGACTTTCGTGCGCCGCTTCGTAGTGGTGATGATCGTTCGGCGTGCCGTGGAAGGTCTTGAAAATAAGCCGCCAGGAATAGAACGCCGTCAGTGCCGCGGCGCCGACGGTCATGATGAAGCCGTAGCTTGCGACCGTGCCGGAAATAACGTCATCCGCCTCGATGATGGCGTCCTTGGAGAAAAAGCCGGCGGTGAAGGGAAAGCCGGTCAGCGCCAGCGTGCCGATCAGCATCGTCGCGTAGGTGAATGGAATTTTGCGCCACAGCCCGCCCATCTTGCGAATGTCCTGCTCGTGATGCATGGCGAGGATCACCGAACCGCAACCGAGGAACAAAAGCGCTTTGAAGAAGGCGTGCGTGAACAAGTGGAACATGCCGATCGAGTAGGCGCCCGAGCCCATGGCGACGAACATGTAGCCAAGCTGTGAGCAGGTCGAGTAGGCGACGATGCGTTTGATGTCGTTCTGCACCAGGCCGACGGTGGCCGCGAACATCGCGGTCGTCGCGCCGATAAAAAGGACGAAGTCCTTGGCGTGCGGCGCCAGTTCGAACAGCGGCGAGAGCCGCGCCACCATGAACACGCCGGCGGTCACCATCGTGGCGGCGTGAATCAGCGCCGAGACCGGCGTCGGTCCTTCCATCGCGTCCGGCAGCCAGGTGTGCAGCAGAAACTGCGCCGACTTGCCCATGGCACCCATGAACAGCAAAAGACAGATCAGCGTCAGCGCGTCGACGTTAAAGCTCAGATAGTGAAAGCTCTTGCCGACCAGGCTCGGCGCTTGCGCGAAAATCGTGTCGAGGACGATCGACCCGGTCAGCAGGAAGACGGCGAATATTCCAAGCGAGAAGCCGAAATCACCGACGCGGTTGACGAGGAAGGCCTTGATCGCGGCGGCATTGGCCTCCGGCTTGTGGTACCAGAATCCGATCAGCAGATAGCTCGCGAGCCCCACGCCCTCCCAGCCGAAGAACAATTGCGCCAGGTTGTCGGCCGTCACCAGCATCAGCATGGCGAAGGTGAAGAACGACAGATAGGAGAAGAAACGCGGCTTGTAGGGATCCTCTTCCATATAGCCGATGGAGTAGAGGTGGACGACGCCGGAGACGGTCGTCACCACGACCAGCATCACGGCGGTGAGCGAATCGATGCGCAGCGCCCAGTCGACCTTCAGATCGCCCGAGGTGATGAAGTTGAAGATGGTGACGTGGGCGTCGTGTCCGGCAAAGCCGACATCGTAGAAGGCGTAGCAGGAGAGCGCCCACGAGATGGCAAGGAGCGTCGTGGTGATCAGTTCCGCCGCCTGCGAACCGCCGGCCGGCTCGGTGACCTCGTCCTCCTGGTGCGAATGATCGAGTTCGGCGTGCGCAGTCCCGGACTCCAGCCCTCCATGCGGCGAATGCTCCGCCGCCAGCGGGACGGCATGCGTGTCATGCGGCGGCGGCGGATCCTCGCCGGGAAGGCGATTGCGGGCGCCGACAAGCGCAATCGCGCCGGCAATGATGGCGCCGAGAAGCGGCAGGAAGACGATGGCCTCGTACATTTCCGCGCTCAGCCCTTCATCAAATTTACGTCTTCGACCGCGATGGAGCCGCGGTTGCGGTAATAGGCAACGAGGATGGCGAGCCCGATCGCGGCTTCCGCCGCCGCGACCGTCAACACGATCAGGGCGTAGACCTGGCCGACGATGTCGCCGAGGAAAGCGGAGAACGCCACCAGATTGATGTTCACCGCGAGCAGAATGAGCTCGATCGACATCAGAATGACGATGACGTTCTTGCGGTTGAGAAAGATGCCGAAAATCCCGAGCGTGAACAGGATCGCGGCGACCGAGAGATAGTGGCCGAGCCCGATGATCATGACAGCCCCTGCCCCGACTTCACCTTGACGACCTCGATTGCGGTCGAGCGACGCCTCGCCACCTGTTCCGCAACGTTCTGCCGTTTGACGCCGGGCTTGTGCTGCAACGTCAGGACGATGGCGCCGACCATGGCGACGAGCAGGATCACGCCGGCGGCCTCGAAATAGTAGACATAGCGGGTATACAAAACGAGCCCGAGTGCCTGCGTGTTGCTGACGTCGGGCGCGATCGGTGCGGTGATGGCCGTGGGAATCCCGGGATTTATCGCCCAGGCGCCCACCACGACCAGAAGCTCTGCCAGGAGAATGGCGCCGATCACGCTGCCAATCGGCAGGTAGTTGAGGAAGCCGTCACGCAGCTCGCTGAAATCGACATCGAGCATCATCACCACGAACAGGAACAGCACGGCGACCGCCCCGACATAAACGACGATCAGGATCATCGCCAGAAATTCGGCGCCCATGAGCACGAACAGGCCGGCGGCATTGACGAACGCAAGGATAAGAAACAGCACCGAGTGGACCGGGTTTTTCGACGCAATGACCATGACCGCAGAGGCGACGCACGCCGCGGCGAAGATATAGAAGAAAATGGCCTGGAGGATCATGGTCGCGGCATCTCAGCGGTATGGCGCGTCGAGCGCGATGTTCTGGGCGAGTTCGTGCTCCCAGCGATCGCCATTCGCAAGCAGCCTCTCCTTGTCGTAGTAAAGCTCCTCGCGCGTCTCGGCGGCGTATTCGAAATTCGGACCTTCGACAATGGCGTCGACCGGGCAGGCTTCCTGGCACAGCCCGCAATAGATGCATTTCACCATGTCGATGTCGTAACGCGTGGTGCGGCGGGTGCCGTCGTTGCGGCGCGGACCTGCTTCGATGGTGATCGCCTGCGCCGGACAGATCGCCTCGCAAAGCTTGCAGGCGATGCAGCGCTCCTCCCCGTTTGGATAGCGCCGCAGCGCATGCTCGCCGCGGAAGCGCGGCGACAGCGCGCCCTTCTCGAAGGGATAGTTCAGCGTCGCCTTCGGCTTGAAGAAATAGCGCATCGACAAAAAGAACGCCTGCACGAACTCTTTGAGGAAAATCGAACGGGCGGCTTGATCGAGACTCATGTCAGCCTCTGAGGACCACGAGAACGCCGGCGACGATCGCGACCATGGCGAGCGAGACCGGCAAAAAAACCTTCCACCCGAGCCGCATCAGCTGGTCGTAGCGATAACGCGGCACGAACGCCTTCACCATGGCGAACATGAAGAACACCAGGGTCGCCTTGAGCACGAACCAGACGAGACCCGGAACCCAGGTGAACGGGGCGACCGGAAAGGGCGGCAGCCAGCCGCCGAGGAAGAGGATCGTCGCCATGGCGCACATGGTGGCGATGGCGACGTATTCGCCGAGCATGAACATCATGTACGGCGTCGAGCCGTATTCGACCATGTAGCCGGCGACAAGCTCGGACTCGGCCTCGACCAGATCGAACGGCGGCCGATTGGTCTCGGCGAGCGACGAGACGAAGAAGATCACGAACATCGGCAACAGCGGCAGCCAATACCAGTTCAGTACCGTCAGCCACGGCAAACCGATCAGAGTCCCCACGCCGTGGTCGCGTTGCGCCTCGACGATGTCGGTGAGGTTGAGCGAGCCGACGCACAGCAGGACGGTAATGATCACGAATCCGATCGAGACTTCGTAGGACACCATCTGCGCCGCTGAGCGCAGCGCCGCCAGGAACGGATATTTCGAGTTCGACGCCCAGCCTGCCATGATCACGCCGTAGACCATCAGCGAGGAGATGGCGAAGATGTAAAGGATGCCGACATTGATGTTGGCGATCACGATGCCGGCGCCAACCGGAATCACCGCCCAGGCGGCGAGCGCCAGCGTGCAGGTGACGAGCGGCGCCAGGAGAAACACGCCCTTGTTGGCGCCGGCGGGAATGACCGGCTCCTTAAGCACGAATTTCAGAAGGTCGGCGAACGATTGCAGCAGGCCCCACGGGCCGACGACGTTCGGGCCGCGCCGCAGTTGCACCGCGGCCCAGACCTTTCTATCCGCGTAAAGCACATAGGCAATGGCGACGAGCAGAATGACGAGCAGCAGCACGCTTTCCGCCACCATGATCACCAGCGGCCAGACATAGTCCCAAAAGAACGCTTCCATCGTTTGCGTCCTTACTCGGCAGCCGTCATGGCCGCGCGCCGGTGGGCGATGGCAGAACATTCGGCCATCACCGCGGAACAACGCGCAATCGGATTGGTGAAATAGAAATCGGCGATGTTCGAGCGGAACGGCGCCTTGTCGGCGCTGCCGCCCAAAGCCGCAATTTTTTGCACATCGGCGGCGTCGGCCGGCGCAATCTGTCCGATGCGCATCATGTGCGGATAGGCCTGATAGAGCGCGCGGCGGAGCGCCGCGAGCGAGTCGTAGGGAAGGCGCTTGCCCAGCACGTCCGAAAGCGCGCGCAGGATCGCCCAATCTTCGCGGGCGTCGCCCGGCGGGAAGGAGGCGCGCGTCGCCATCTGCACCCTGCCCTCGGTGTTCACGTAGGTCGCCGACTTCTCCGGATAGGCCGCGCCCGGCAGCACCACGTCGGCACGCGACGCGCCGCGGTCGCCGTGCGTGCCGATATAAATGACGAACGCGCCGGGCGCGATCTCGATCTCGTCGGCGCCGAGAAGAAAGAGAATGTCGAGCGTCCCGGAGGCCGCCATCTGCCGCGCCGTCAGACCGCCATCGCCGGGTACGAAGCCGAGGTCGAGCGCGCCGACCCGCGATGCCGCGGTGTGCAGGACGCTATATCCGTTCCAGCCTTCCTTGACGGCGCCGAGGTCGATCGCCGCTTTCGCCGCCAGCGACGCGATCGCCGCCCCGTCCGGCCGCGCGAAGACGTCAGCGCCGACGATGACAAGCGGCCGCTCGGCCTTGCGCAAGGTGTCGGCGAAGCTGTGGCGGCCGATATCGGCCAGCGTCTCGGCACCGGCGCCGAGATAGTCGCAGGCATAGGTGAGCGGAGCCTTGCTGCCGATGAGGCCGACCGCAAAGCCCTTGGCCGTGCGCCAGCGCTTGCGGATGCGGGCATTGAGCACCGCCGCCTCGCGGCGCGGATTGGTGCCGACGAGAAGCAGCGCATCGGCCGCGTCGATGCCGGCGATGGTCGAGTTGAAGAGATAGCCGCCCCGCCCCCATTTGGGATCGAGCACCGAGCCGTCCTGCCGGCAATCGAGGTTGCCGACACCCAATCGCGTCATCAAATCCTTGAGCGCGAAGATCTCTTCGGCCGCCGCCAGGTCGCCGACGATTGCGCCCATGCGCTTGGCGCCAGCGCGCGCCACCTTGGCAGCAATATCCGCGAACGCTTCATTCCAACTCGCCGGGCGCAAATGGCCGCCCTCCCGCACATAAGGCTGATCGAGCCGCTGCGTGCGCAGGCCGTCGACCACGTGCCGGGTCTTGTCCGAAATCCATTCCTCGTTCACGTCGTCATTGATGCGCGGCAGGATGCGCATCACCTCGCGGCCGCGCGTGTCGATGCGGATGGCCGAGCCAAGCGCATCCATCACGTCGATCAACTCGGTCTTGTTGAGCTCCCAGGGCCGCGCCGCAAATGCATAGGGCTTCGAAGTCAGCGCCCCCACCGGACAAAGATCGACGACGTTGCCTTGCAGTTCCGACGTCATCGCTTCTTCGAGATAGGTCGTGATCTCCATATCCTCGCCGCGGCCGATGGCACCGAGTTCGGGCACGCCGGCGACCTCGGTCGCAAACCGGATGCAGCGCGTGCACTGGATGCAGCGATTCATCGAGGTCTTGACCAGTGCGCCGAGATACTTGTCCTCGACCGCCCGCTTGTTCTCGCGGAAACGGCTCTGATCGACGCCGTACGCCATCGCCTGGTCTTGCAGATCGCATTCGCCGCCCTGGTCGCAGATCGGGCAGTCGAGCGGGTGATTGATGAGAAGAAATTCCATTACGCCTTCGCGCGCCTTGCGCACCATCGGCGAGCGCGTCGAGATGACCTTCGGCGTATTGTCCTTGTTCGGCGGCAGATCCTTGACGCCCATCGCGCAGGATGCCTGCGGCTTCGGAATGCCGACGACCTCGATCAGGCACATGCGGCAATTGCCGGCGATCGACAGCCGCTCCTGGAAGCAGAAGCGCGGAATTTCCGCGCCCGCGGCCTCGCAGGCCTGGAGCAAAGTGTATTCCGGCGGAACGTCGATCTCTCTGCCGTCGACGATGAGCTTGGTCATGCTGCCCGCCCGCCCGCGTTGCCGCGCGCCGTTTTCCGCAAGTGCCGTGCGAGATGTTGCCTGGTGCTCATCGACGCTACTCCGCCGCCTGATCCACGGGCGGTGGGTCGAGCACACCCAGGGTGTCCGGATTGGCGCTGTATTCGTCGATGCGCCGCTCGATCTCGGGGCGGAAATGCCGCAGCAGGCCCTGCACCGGCCAGGCGGCGCCGTCGCCGAAGGCGCAGATGGTGTGGCCCTCGATCTGCGTCGTCACCTGCATCAGCATATCGATCTCGCGCCTCAGGGCGCGGCCTTCGGCCATGCGATTGAGCACGCGCCACATCCAGCCCATGCCTTCGCGGCACGGCGTGCACTGCCCGCAACTCTCGTGCTTGTAGAAATAGGAGATGCGCGCCATCGCACGAACGATATCGGCGCTCTTGTCCATGACGATGACAGCCGCTGTTCCTAGCGCCGATTTCTTGTCGCGGCAGCCGTCGAAATCCATCAGCAGCGTGTCGGCCTGATCGGGACCGGCCGGTACCAGCGGCATCGACGAGCCGCCGGGAATGACCGCAAGCAGATTGCTCCAGCCGCCGCGCACGCCCCCGGCATGCTTCTCGATCAGTTCGCGCAGCGGAATGCCCATTTGCTCTTCGACGGTGCACGGCCGCTCGACGTGGCCGGAGATGCAGTAAAGCTTGGTGCCGGTGTTGTTCTGACGGCCGATGCCGGCAAACCAGGCGGCGCCGCGGCGCATGATGTCGGGGGCCTGGGCGATGGTCTCGACATTGTTCACTGTCGTCGGACAGCCATAGAGGCCCATATTGGCAGGGAACGGCGGCTTTAGCCGCGGTTGCCCCTTCTTGCCTTCGAGGCTTTCCAGCAGCGCCGTCTCTTCGCCGCAGATATACGCGCCGGCGCCGTGGTGGACGACGATGTCGAAGTCGTAGCCGTGGATATTGTTCTTGCCGATGAGCTTGGCGTCGTAGGCCTGCGCCACCGCCGCCTCGAGCCGCTCGCGCTCGCGGATGAATTCGCCGCGAATGTAAATGTAGCAATTGTGCACGCCCATGGCGCAGCCCGCGATCAGGCAGCCCTCGATCAGGAGGTGCGGATCGTGCCGCATGATCTCGCGGTCCTTGCAGGTACCGGGCTCCAACTCGTCGGCATTGATGACGAGATAGCCGGGCCGGCCGTCCGACTGTTTGGGCATGAACGACCATTTCAACCCGGTCGGGAATCCGGCGCCGCCACGGCCGCGCTGGCCGGACGCTTTCATTTCCGCGACGAGGCCGTCGCGGCCCTTTTCCAGGATCGCCTTGGTGCCGTCCCAGCCGCCGCGCGCGCGCGCGCCATCGAGGCCCCAGCCATGATGGCCGTAAAGATTTTTGAAGATGCGGTCCTTGTCGGCGAGCATGGTGTTATCCGCGGCCCTGGCCGGTTGTGCCGGCGCCCGGCGTAGCTGCCGGCGATTCCTCGCTGCTCCGGACCGGCATTGTGTAGAGCGATGGATCGGTCAGCGTGAGCGCCCCGCCGATCGGAGCTGAATTTTGCCGATCGATTTGCGGACCGGGCTTCGGATTCCGTCCCGCTGCCAGATCGTTGAGGATGCGGTTAAGCGTCTCCGGCGTGAGGTCCTCGTAGTAATCGGCATTGATCTGCACCATCGGCGCGTTGACGCACGCCCCGAGACACTCAACCTCGGTCCAGGAGAACGTGCCGTCGGCGGTTACTTCGTTCTCGTGGCCGATGGCGCGCTGCAGCACCTCTTTGAGCGCGCCGGCGCCGCGTAGCATGCACGGCGTCGTGCCGCAGAATTGTACGTGGAAGCGGCCGACCGGCGAGAGGTTGAACATCGTGTAGAAGGTGGCGACTTCGAGCACGCGGATTTTGGCCATGCCCAGCAGCTCGGCCGTTGCCTCCATCGCCTTTTGCGGCAACCAGCCGCCGCACTGCTCCTGCGCACGCCACAGAACAGGGATCACCGCGGATTGCTGACGGCCCGGCGGATACATTGCCATTCGCGCTTTCACCCACTCGAGATTTGCCGGGGTGAAGGCGAAGCTCGGCGGCTGCTTTTCGGCAAGACGGCGCACGCTCATCGGTCGACCTCCCCGAAAACGACGTCGAGACTGCCGAGGATGGCGGAAACGTCAGCGAGCATGTGGCCGCGGCACATAAAATCCATAGCCTGAAGATGCGCGTAGCTCGGTGCGCGAATCTTGCACTTGTACGGCTTGTTGCTGCCGTCGGCGATCAGATAGACGCCGAACTCGCCCTTCGGCGCCTCGACGGCGGCGTAGACCTCGCCCGGCGGCACATGGAAACCTTCGGTGTAGAGCTTGAAATGGTGGATGAGCGATTCCATCGAGCGTTTCATCTGCCCGCGGCGCGGCGGCGTGATCTTGTTGTCTTCAGCCACCACCGGACCCTGCGCGTCGGCCGAATGCAGTTTCTCCACGCACTGCTTCATGATGCGTACCGACTGGCGCATCTCTTCCATGCGGATGCAGTAACGGTCGTAACAGTCGCCGTTCTTGCCGACCGGAATGTCGAAATCCATTTCGGAATAGCATTCGTACGGTTGCGCCTTGCGCAAATCCCACGCCGCGCCCGAACCGCGCACCATGACGCCGGAGAAGCCCCAGGCCCAGGCGTCTTCCAGTTTTATGACGCCGATATCGACATTGCGCTGCTTGAAGATGCGATTCTCGGTGAGCAGTTCCTCAAGATCGTCGCATACTTTGAGAAACGGATCGCAGAAGGCGGCAATGTCGTCGATCAGTTTCGGCGGCAGATCCTGGTGCACACCGCCGACGCGGAAATAGGCCGCATGCATGCGCGAGCCTGAAGCGCGCTCGTAGAAGCCCATCAGCTTTTCGCGTTCCTCGAAACCCCAGAGCGGCGGGGTGAGCGCGCCGACATCCATGGCCTGCGTGGTAACGTTGAGAAGATGCGACAGCAGCCGGCCGATCTCGCAATAAAGCACGCGGACGACCTGCCCGCGCCTGGGAACGGCGAGATCGAGCAGCTTTTCGGCCGCCAGGCAGAAAGCATGTTCCTGGTTGATCGGCGCGACGTAATCGAGGCGGTCGAAATACGGGATCGCCTGCAGGTAGGTCTTGTGCTCGATCAGCTTTTCGGTGCCCCGGTGCAGCAGCCCGATATGCGGATCGACGCGTTCGACCACCTCGCCGTCGAGTTCGAGCACGAGCCGCAACACGCCGTGCGCGGCCGGATGCTGCGGCCCGAAGTTGATCGTGAAATTGCGTTCGGATGCGTCGGTCATGGGAACACACCAACAGCGAATGGCGAATAGCGAATAGCGAATGACGCTGGCATCACGATTTTCTTGTTTTCTCCTGCAGGGAGCGAATGAGCAAGCGAATCATTTTTCCCACGATTTCGGAGTGTCGAAGCAGTTCCTCGGTATCCTCCTTGCGCGATATCCCAACTCGCTGTGCAAGCAGCGAGTGCGTCTCCAGTTCCTTGAGAGACCCCTGAGCGATGCGCAAATATTGAATGAAAGACTGCGTATTCTCGCGTCCGTGACCTTCCGCAATGTTGGCCGGAATTGAAGCGGCCGCTCGTCTGATCTGAGCCGACAGACCGAACATTTCTTCCCTCGGAAACTCTCGCGTCAGCCGATAGGCGCGCTCGGCCAACGTCATCGAGTCCTGCCACACACGCAGGTCCCGATAAGACTTGATTCGAGGCTCGACGGGCATTCATCCCTATTCGCCACTCGCTATTCGCCACTCGCCCGCTTTCCGCGCTTTCGCCGCAACGCGTGCGTTGAACTTGTCCCACATGACGACGAAGCGCTCGTGGCGGCCTTCGCCGATGAGATCGACGCCGTCATGCGCGCTGACCTTGAAAGCCACGCGCTGGTCGACGACCTCCACGCACTCGACGTCGACGGTCACGGTCAAACCCGGCGGGGTCGCCGCGAGATGGCTCACATCCACACGCACGCCGACGCTGCCTTCGCCGGGATCGAGATGCCCGGCCAGCAGTTCGGTGCAGGCCCATTCCATCAAGACAATCATGAAGCCGGTGGCGAACACCTTGGGCATGGCGGCGATCACCCGCGACTCCGGATAGGTGTAGGGAACGGTCTTGCTCTCCGGCACCGTATAGGCGAGCCGATGTGTGAGCCCGGGCTTGAGCGAAGGCTTCATCGTGTCGACCTTTTCAAGACCCTGCTCAAGACCCTTGCCGGCCGCCGGTCTTTGCCGCCTTCTCGTCACCGGGAAGCACGTAGTCGGTGCCTTCCCATGGTGACAAAAAGTCGAAGTTGCGGAATTCCTGCGCCAGACGGACCGGCGCGTAGACCACGCGCTTGAGCTCGTCGTCGTATCGCACCTCGACAAAACCGGTAAGCGGAAAGTCCTTGCGCAGCGGATGCCCATCGAAGCCGTAATCCGTCAGCAGTCGCCGCATGTCGGGATGACCGGTGAACACGACACCGTAAAGATCGTATACCTCGCGCTCGAACCAGTCGGCGCCGGGAAAAACCTCGATGATCGATGCGACCGGTGCACCCTCGTCGGTCTCGATTTTCACCCGCACGCGCACGTTGTGCTTGGGCGAGAGCAGGTGATAGACTACGTCGAAACGCCGTTCGCGGCCGGGCCAGTCGACCGCCGTGATGTCGACGATGTTCCAGCACAGGCAACGCGGATCGTCGCGCAAAAAGCGCATGACCGAAACAATGTCGCCCGCCTCGGCCTGAACCGTCAGTTCGTGATGCGCTATCGCGTAGCCCTTGACCGAAGCGGCGAGCGCGCCGGCGATTGTTCGGCCGAGAGTGTCGAGGATCTCATCCATCGTCAGCGTTCGATCGTGGAGGTGCGGCGGATTTTCTTTTGCAGCAGGAGCACTCCATAGAGGAGCGCCTCGGCGGTCGGCGGGCAGCCCGGCACATAGATGTCGACCGGAACGATGCGGTCGCAGCCGCGCACCACCGAATAGGAATAATGGTAGTAGCCGCCGCCGTTCGCGCACGATCCCATCGAGATCACGTAGCGTGGCTCGGGCATCTGGTCGTAAACCTTGCGCAGGGCCGGCGCCATCTTGTTGGTCAGCGTGCCGGCGACGATCATCACGTCGGACTGGCGCGGCGAGGCCCGCGGCGCGAAACCGAACCGTTCGGCGTCATAGCGCGGCATCGACATCTGCATCATTTCGACCGCGCAGCAGGCAAGCCCGAACGTCATCCACATCAGCGAACCGGTGCGCGCCCAGGCGATGAGATCGTCCGCCGCGGCGACGAGGAAGCCCTTGTCGGAAAGCTCACCGTTCAGGTTCGCAAAAAATGGGTCGTCGGCACCGATGGGCTTGCCGCTACGCGCCGAAATCAATTCCTGGCGTGGAGTTACGATCGCGGGCTCGCTCAGCTCCATTCGAGCGCTCCCTTCTTCCATTCATAAATGAACCCGATCGTGAGCACCCCAAGGAACAGCATCATCGACCAGAAGCCGAACAGCCCGAGCTTGCCGAACGCCACCGCCCAGGGAAACAGAAAGCTGACCTCGAGATCGAAAATGATGAAGAGGATGGCGACGAGATAAAAGCGCACGTCGAATTTCATCCGCGCATCGTCGAAGGCGTTGAAGCCGCACTCGTAGGCCGACAGCTTTTCCGGATCAGGCTGCTTGTAAGCGAGAAGGAAGGCGGACAGTAGAAGCGCCACCCCGATCACAGCCGCGACCCCGACGAAAACGACGAGCGGCAGATAGGCAAGCAGCAGTTGCTGTAGCGATTGAGTCATCGGCAGCCCCTCTGGTCGGCCATCGTCCCTACCTCAGGAACATGCCTCCCATGCGACGGCTCCGCCCGACCCGGGACCGCGCCGTTTTGCCCCAATCGCTGCGGATTTCGCACTGGAAAACAGAACTTTCGTCCCTTAGCGCAGTGCACAAAAAGGTGCAAGCCAGGTCTGTGTGTAGAGGCGGCGGAACTGCGGCGGTCGGCGCGAAGGCGCCGCTTCACCAAGCAGAATCGGCAAGGAAACGTGCCCTCTATAAACGTGCCCTCTGCAAGGTCGGGGCGGGCAGCCTAGCCGTGCCATGATGCAATTTCGCAACTAGTGCTTACACGGGACAGACGCCGCCGCGTGAAGTACGCGATCGAAGGTGCAGCCATGTCGGTGCCCGGCAACAATAACTCCCGAATATCGCTGGCATCCGCCCGAAGATTGGAAGTAATTTTGCAACGATTCTCTGGTTAGTGGGCGCCGCGCCCATCATCGAATTCTTTACCCCCCCGCAATTTCCACTACGGCAACATCGAAATGAATGGGAATACCGGTCGATCGCCCTGCTCGACCTGCACGGTCGATTCTGCGATGTGTTCCGCGCTGTCCTTTGGATCCCCACAGCCATCAGAGATCAAGCAGTCGCTGCGCCAGGCACACCGTACCGCGCGAGGCGGTCGCGAAATCTACTGCGCCGGTGAAACGACCGCCGACGCCCACATCATTTGCGACGGATGGGCGGCGCGCGTAAGCCAAATGTCCGACGGCCGCCGCCAAATCGTGTCCTTCCTGTTGCCCGGCGATCTCGTTTCGGCGGCCGCTTCTCTCGACGTAACCATGGACCTTTGAACCGGGCTTGTGCCGCGGCGGGCGAGCCAAAAACCGGGCGCATCGGCGCTTCAGCGCTGCGTCAGGCCATGGTAGACTTGCTTTCATGCCGGCTTGGTAGCTTCGATGACAGTGTAATCCGACCACCAGTAAAGTCGTATCGATGTCCTCCAACGGCGTATTCAATCCTGCACGTATTTACGGCTGGATGGCGGCGATCTACCGCGTGTGTAGGGCCTACATTAAACATCACGGCCGTATCCCGCGATTACTGCGACCGCACCGCTTTACGGAAAAAATTCAGTGGCGCAAGTTGTTTGACCTTAATCCCGTCTACGCGGTGCTAAGCGACAAGCTTGCGGTGCGCGATTTCGTCGCGGAGCGCGCAGGAGTTGACGTGCTGATTCCAATACTCTGGGTCGGAAACGACCCAGACACTGTTCCCTTCCACGCGCTTGATCCGCCGTATGTCATCAAGAGCACGCACTCGGTCAATCAAGTTATGTTTGTGCGCCAGCGACGGGAAGTTGATGCAGCTACGGCGGTCGCCACTTTTAGAGCTTGGCTCTCTAGCTGCCACGGGACACTGGTTGATGAGCCTGCATACGTGCCTGTTCCAAAGCGTCTCATGGTCGAGCGAATGCTGCTTTGGCCGACGGAAATCCGCCGAAAGAGCGCAAGTTTTTCCTCTTCGATGGTCGCGTACGATTTGTGCAAACGGCGATTGCGGGTGAGGGCCAAACTCGCCCGAAGCATTTAGCATTCCACGACCGGGATTGGCGTCCGTTGGACTGGTACTTGAAAACTCCGAACCAACCCCAATTGTGTCCGCGGCCTAAACGTTATAACGACATGATCACGCTCGCCGAATGCCTCGGCAAAAACTTCGACCACATTCGCGTTGACATCTACGATGCAGATGAGAGCATCTGGGTTGGCGAGCTTACTCTTTATTCCTGGAGCGGCATGACGCCATTTTGCTCTGACGAAGCAGACAAACTCGGTCGAGGATAACGGAACTTCGTTATAGCTTGATCTCGCGTAGCAACCTTCTGGCAGCTTTGTCGAAGCAGTCCGACCTTTTCGAAATTTGGGGCAAACTGCACGTCGCAGAGATGCAAGCCGCCCAGCAATTGCTCGTCGATCTCGGCCGACGCTGATGGGTAATTGAGCCCTTAGCCGAACTGCACCCGCTCGTTGGCTTCGCCGTCCACGCCGAAGAGGGATCGCTCGGCGAGATCACTTTCTGCGGCGCCGGACCGGATAGGTCGAGCATGGCGCTCTACCCGAAACGTGCAAAAGGGTCCGCAGGGGGGTCGCCGAAAGCTTCGGGACTGCCAATGGCAAGGGAATGACAAAAGTCGGAACGGGACCGTCCGAAAAGTCGGAACAGACTCAACAACCCCGGCTAAGTCATTGAAATTATGGCGGGAGCGACGGGACTCGAACCCGCGACCTTCGGCGTGACAGGCCGACGCTCTAACCAACTGAGCTACGCCCCCGCGGGCGCGGTCCGCAATTAAGGCCCGCGCCGGCGCAAGTCAAGGATTTAAGCGTGGAATCGGCCTTTTCCGCCTGCCGTGTGGATGCCGCGGAACATTTGCAAGTGATGCAATATACGCGAAAACATCGGTGGAGTCGGCAAAACAAGCGTGGTCAGTGGAAGCCGAATCGTCTAATTGCATCGACATGACGGGCACTTTTGGCCCGCCATCGTTTTATCGAGGAGGGTCTAATGGCGACCAAACCAGCCACAACAGTAACATTGAAGCATCTCGCGGCGAGCGTAGCAGAAGACAATGAACTTTCGAAGAAGCAGGCAGAAGCCATCCTCGGCGGTCTTGTCAGTCAGATCGTCAAGCATCTGAAAAAAGGCGAGCGCATCCGCATCGGCGGCCTCGGCATCCTGCAGGTGCGCAAACGCGCCGCGCGCATGGGCCGCAACCCGGCGACCGGCGAAGCTATCCAGATCAAGGCGAGCAAGAAAGTCGCCTTCCGCGCCTCAAAAGAACTGAAAGAGGCGATCTGAGGCACGACGCGAAAAACGGATGACGGAGATTCGGAGGACAGACATATGGTCCGTCCTCCGTCATCTGTCCGCAAGTCATCCGATTGGACTGCTCTGCATTGCGAGTAGACTGCAAGCTTCGGCCCAAATCGGGTCCAAACTAGTTTGGCGCCGCCGTCTTCGCGGAAAATGTCTTCGCGGGAAACGTGCCGGCGCAAAAGGTGGTGGGCGGTGACGGACTCGAACCGCCGACATTCTGCGTGTAAAGCAGACGCTCTACCAACTGAGCTAACCGCCCTGCGACGTGATTTATCCCTGCAGCATGGCCGCGCGCAAGTGCAGGTTCCATCCGGTGCGCGATTACCACACAGCCGGTTAAAAAGTCAGCAGCCGCGGCACGAGAGTTACGCATAGCAGCCAGCCATGAGATAGTCGGTAGTGGCGCGTTGCCGCCCGGGAGATCAATCAATGCTTCGATCGTTTGTCTTATCGACCGCACTTCTCTTGACCGCAGCGACGCTGGCCTCAGCCGAGCCGCGGCAGCCGCCGCCAGTGGCCCTTCCCGGCCTCCCCACTCTTGGCCAAGGGAACGAGCAGGAGCGCGCCGCCTGCCATCCCGATGTGGTCAAGTATTGCAAGCAACTGATCAAGGACGACGCCAACGCCGATGTTTTTGCGATCCTGAACTGCCTGCAAACCAACCGGCCCAGGATCAGCAAGGCGTGCGGCGAAGTGCTCGCCAGTCACGGCCAATGATCGTGCGCCTCTGCGACACGCAATTTGCGTGTCGCCTCGGAGGCTTTTTCTTAGCATCGATCCGATACTGAAGCGGAGCTAATCCGACGCGTGCAGCGCCGGCACGCTTGCGGCTTCATCCGCGTCGCAGTCGAAGACTGCGGAATCGGCGACATGCTCTGCCAGCCGCACCCACGAATGCGCCAGCGTCAGCCAGAGCGCCTTGTCTCTCTCGTCGTTCGAAGCCCGCGCCATTGCCACGCATTCTTCGGCGCACCTTCGATGATCTTGATCGGTCCCCATCACGCACCATCCCGATTACACACCATCGCAACGATCTGAGCGGCGAAGTGAGGCGGTGAATTGATCGCCCCATGGCCGAATACGGGCCCGATCGAGGTCAATGGCGGCAATGGACCTTTCGATCCGACGCTAGCCAGCCGCGATCACCGCTGGTTAAAAACTCCTTAAGATACAGGGTAGTAGCGGCATGCGTCCCGTTCTTAGCTGCACTGCAGCAAAGTCTATGGTGCAGTGCACACCGACGCCTATATTCGACCCACGATTCGGTTGGCCGGGGAAAGGAGAATTGAATTATGCTTACATCGATCGCACGCCTCTACCAGGCTTGGAAGCGTCACGAAACGGCCCGGCGCGAACTTTCGCACCTCAGCGACCGCGAACTGGCGGATATCGGTATCACCCGTTCAGATATCGAACGGATCGCCAGCGAAGAGGCTGGGCATAACTGATCTGCGATACATCGCGTCATCAAAGAGCGCCCGCCCACTTGGCGGGCGCTTTTTTACGACCGCTGTTTCCCAGTCGCGTCTCGCAATGACGATGCACCGGCGTACGCAGTTCACCTTTTGAACAAACCCATAATCTCCGCCTTCGCCAGCGTATTGAAATGCAGATTGAAGCCGACGACCGCGGCCGACGTATCCGCTTTCACGTCGAGCTTGTCGGCCTTTACGGCGAACACCGTAAACAGATAGCGGTGCGGATGGTCGCCCGCAGGCGGACATGGACCGCCATAGCCGGGCGCGCCAAAATCGGTCCGCGTCTGCAACGCACCAGCGGGAAGCTTGCCGCCCGCGTTGCCGGCACCCTCGGCGAGTTCGGTGGCGTCCGACCCGATATTCACCACCAGCCAATGCCAAAAGCCCGAGCCGGTCGGCGCGTCGGGGTCGTAGCAGGTGATTGCAAAGCTCTTCGTCCCCGCCGGCGCTCCCGACCATTTGAGATGCGGCGACTTGTTGCCGCCGGCGCAGCCGAAGCCGAAATCGGAAGACAGGATGAAATCATTCGGCAGATAGTCGCCGTCCTTGAAACTGTTGCTGGTGACCGTGAACGCCATGTACCAACCCCTTCTCTGGTTGCGGGCCTGAGCGGCGCGGCGAGGATAGTCATGGATCAGCCGCAGCGAAAGGCGGTGACGCGCCGTTGGCCGGTTTAGGCCGTGCATGCTAACCAAACGTCATGGCCGTTTTTCCCCTCACGGAGATCGCGTCGCTCCTGCCGGCGCGCGGGGCGCTGATCGGTCTCGATCTCGGCAGCAAAACCATCGGCGTCGCCGTCAGCGATCCGGATCGGCGTCTGGCCACTCCGGTCGAGACTATTTCGCGCAAACGATTTTCGCTCGACGCGGAACATCTCTTCAAGCTTTCTGGCGAGCGCCATGCCATCGGCTTCGTGCTCGGCTTGCCGGTCAACATGGACGGAACCGAGGGCCCGCGCGCGCAAGCGACGCGCGCCTTCGCCCGCAATCTCGCAAGGCTGACCGAGCTTCCGATCGCCTTGTGGGACGAGCGGCTTTCGACCGCCGCGGTTGAGCGCGCGCTGATCGAAGCTGACGTCAGCCGCGCCAAGCGCAAGGCGGTGATCGACCAGCACGCCGCCGCCTATATCCTGCAAGGCGCACTCGACCGGTTGGCACGAAGCTAGGACGTATACGCATAGTCGCGCTGCAAGCAATGTCGGCAAGCGTTCTTGATCACGAAGACGCCATCATCATCCGGCATTTTTTCCTCGGGGGTGCAGTGCTTGGGGGAGTTCCGATGAAACGGAGCCTGGTTGCGGCGTTACTGATTTGTTTTGCAGGCCATGCCTCGGCGGCTGACATGCCGATGCCGGCGCCCTCACCGCCACCGCTCTACTTGCCTGAAGCGCGGACCTACAATTGGACTGGCTTCTATGTAGGCCTAAACGGCGGCGGAGCGTTCGGCCAAAGCAACTGGACAGACCCTGCTCTTCCGGCAACCGGCAATTTCACTGTCAGTGGTGCCCTTTTCGGCGGCACCGTGGGCGCCAACTACCAGCTAGGCAGCGTCGTGCTCGGCGTCGAAGCCGACGGCGACTGGAGCAACGTTAGTGGCACGACCTTCAATACGTCGTGCGTCGGTGTGGGTTGCCAAACGAACAGCGATTGGCTGGCAACGGCGCGTGGCCGTGTGGGGTATGCATGGGATCGCGTTCTCGTTTATGGAACCGCCGGCGGCGCGCTTGCCAACGTCCAGGCCGCCGCAGGTCTGTTTCCGTTCAGCAGCTCGACACAGGCCGGCTGGACCGCCGGCGCGGGTATCGAATACGCCTTTGCGCCGAATTGGAGCGCCAAAGTCGAATATCTGTTCGTTGATCTCGCCAACGCGTCGTGCGGCACGACGAATTGTGGCGGCACGACAACCACGGTCTCGTTCAACGAGAACATCATCCGCGGCGGCGTCAATTTCAAATTCGGCTGGTGGTGATTGTTCCGCCGTCGGCAAACCACTCCGGAAGCGCGCGTTGCAACAACCTCGCCGGCGACCCGCCGTCTTGCGTGACCGCTGAAAAAACGCAACTATTCACTGACCAAGCCAGCTCGGAAGCCGACCGGCCGCACGGCAGCGTTATTGGGTCGGCGGTTCGCTTGGCGGTTTCGTACGAAAAGGTTGGCGACGTGCAGAAGGCGCAGGGCAATCTGCCGGCCGCTTTGGCGTCTTACCAGGCGCGGCTCGCCATTTCGGACCGCTTGGCGAAGTCCGACCCGGGCAATGGCGGCTGGCAGCGCGATCTGTCGATTTCCTACAGCAGAGTCGGCGACGTCCAGAAAGCGCAGGGCAATCTATCGGCCGCGCTGACCTCCTATCAGGAGAGCCTCGCTGTCGCGGGCCGCTTGGCGAAGTCAGATCCCAGCAATGCCGGCTGGAAGCGCGACTTGGCGGTTTGTTACAGCAAAGTCGGTGACGTGCAGGCGGAGCAAGGCGATCTGGCGGCCGCTTTGACATCCTACCAGGCCGACCTCGCCATTATGGAACGGCTGGCGAAGTCCGGCAGGTTGCCGCTCGCGACCATCTGAACCTCGCCGACCCTTTCGTATGACCACCGACCGCAGGCCGTTCCTGCGTTCGCCATCAGGGAGCGCTTGGCGAAGTCGGACCCCGCCAACGCCGACCGGCAGCATGGCTTGACGGTTTCCTACACAAAAATTGGCGACGTGCAGATCGCCCAGGGCAATTTGCCGGCGGCGCTGGCTTCCTATCAGGCGGCTTTCGCGATCATCGACCGTCTGACGAAGTCGGATGGCGGCAACGTTTTTTGGCAGCATGATTTGGCGGCGGCGTATGAGAGAATTGGCGACGTTCAGATGGAGCAAGGCAATCTGCCGGCCGCACTGACCTCGTTTCAGGCGCGCCTCGCCATTGCAGAGCGCCTGGCGAAGTCCGACACCGGCAATGCCGCCTGGCAGCGCGACCTGTCGTACTCACACGGGAGAATAGGCGATGTGGAGCTGGCGCTGGGCGACCTGACTGCCGCGCTGATCTCGTTTCACGCGGAATTTGCCATCCTCGATCGCTTGGCTAAATCCGATGGCGGCAATGCCGCATGGCAGCACGACTTGGCAATGTCGTACGAGAAGATCGGCGCCGTGCAGAAGGCGCAAGGCGATCTGTCAGCCGCGCTGATCTCGTTTCAGGCGGAGTTCGCCATCCTGGACCGCCTGACCAAGTCCGATGCCAGCTATGCCGGCTGGCAGGCCGATCTATCGAATTCGTACGACTGGATCGGGGACGTGCAGCGCGCGCAAGGCGATCCGTCGGAGGCGCTGATCTCCTACCAGGCGAGCTTTGCCATCAGAGACCGCCTGACGAAATCCGATGCCAGCAACACCGGCTGGCAGCGCGCCCTCATGGTCTCATACAACAAAGTCGGCAACATGCAGCTCAAGCTGGGCGATCTGGCGGCTGCGCTGAACTCCTATCAGGCGATGCTCGATATCGCCGATCGCCTGGCGAAGTCCGATCCCAGCAATGCCGTCTGGCGGCGCGATCTGTCGGTCGCAGACGAGAAAGTCGGCCAGCTACAGTTCGATTTAGGTCAGGCGAACCAGGCCGTGATGAGTTTTAGCGCGGCGATAAAAATCGGCAAGCCGCCTGACACTTCTGAATTTTACTGGCGGCGCGCGGTGGCCAAGCTCTATGCGAATGACATTGCCGGTGCCGCCGACGACGCTGTGATGGCGTTGAAACTCAAACCTTCCGACTCCTACTACCCGATCTGGCTTCACGTCGCTCGCGCCCGCGCCGGTCAGAATGATGCCAGCGAGCTCGCCGCCAACGCGGAGAAGATCGACCGCAGCAAGTGGCCTTGGCCAATCGCCGCGCTGTTTCTGGGTTCGACGAGCCCCGCCGACGTGCACGCGGCGGCGTTGTCAGCCGACTTGGATAGGACGCGCGCCGCGCAATCATGCGAGGCGGATTTTTTCATCGGCTTTTATCTGACCGAAAAAGGCGAGAGGACCGATGCCCGGCCGCTGTTCCAGTCGGCGGTGGATCACTGCCCGAACGATTTTATTGAATACGGCGCCGCCAAGTTTGAGCTGATGCGGTTGAACGACGTCCACCACGTGGAGGCAAGGTAGGAACCTCAACGCATCGCCGCTATCGCGTGCGTGGCCTTAAGGGCTGTCACGACTTGTCCATGCAGTCAGATATGAAGAACCAACGGTCGTCGCCGGCGAGACCCTTCCCTTTAGCCTCGCTGCGGCAATTCTTTAGTTTGGGTTTGTTCTGACGCCACTTGGCCAGCACCTCCTTCAAATGCTGGGTGGTCAGCTTCAGTTTCGACGGCTTCGGCGCGTCGGAAGATTGTGCTTGCGCCGCAGGAGCAGCAATCGCAATCGACAATACTATTATGGTTGCAGTGAAAAGACGGACATGAACTGTCCTCCCTGATGATTCCCGAAATCCGGGTTTGAGCCGGACGCCTAAGGTTATTGTTCCGGCAGTGCGCGCTGCAACAACATTTCCGCCGCCCGCGCATCGATCGCGTCGGCGCCGTAGAGCGCGGCGTGCTGCGCAACGAGCCGCGTGCGCGCGAACCCTTCGACGATCGCGAGTGGCGCGCTCGCCTCGAGCGCAACAGTCGCCGCGAGGCTCGCAAGCTTGCCCACCGTGATGCGCGCCGCGGCCTCGCTTTCGAATTCGTTGGCTGGCGCGAAAAGTGGTTTGTCAGCGCCGGACAGCGGCGCGGCCTGCCGCGCCAGTTCGCCGAACAGATCCGCGGCCTCCTTGTCGCGCTTGAGCGCGCGCAGGACGTCGAGGCACATCACGTTGCCGGAACCTTCCCAGATCGCGTTGACCGGAGCCTCGCGGTAGAGCCGCGGCAGCACGCTTTCCTCGACGTAGCCGTTGCCGCCGAGGCACTCCATCGCTTCATAGATAAAACTCGGCGCGGTCTTGCAGATCCAGTATTTGGCCGCCGGCGTGACAAGGCGCGCATAGGCGGCTTCGCGCGGATCGGTGGCGGCAAGGTCGAATGCGCGCGAAAGCCGCATCACCAAAGCCACCGCGCCTTCGACCTCCAGCGCGAGATCCGCCAGCACCGCGCGCATCATCGGCTGGTCGTAGAGATGCTTCTGGAACACCGAACGATAGCGGCAATGATGCACGGCCTGCGCCAGCGCCATGCGCATGAACCCGGACGAGGCGAGCGCGCAGTCGAGCCGCGTCAATTGCACCATCTGGATGATGGTGCGCACGCCCGCGCCCTCGTCGCCGACCTTTAACGCGAAGGCGCCGGCGAATTCGATCTCGCTCGACGCATTGGAGCGGTTGCCGAGCTTGTCCTTGAGCCGCTGCAAGCGGAGCGCATTGACCGAACCGTCGGGGCGGAAACGCGGCACGAAAAAGCAGGTCAGTCCGCCCGGCGCCTGCGCCAACACCAGAAAGGCATCGCACATCGGCGCCGAAAGAAACCATTTGTGACCGACGAGTGTGTAGAAATCGCCGGACGGCGTCGCGGTGGTGCTGTTGGCGCGCACGTCGGTGCCGCCCTGCTTTTCCGTCATGCCCATGCCGAGCGTCATGCCCGGCTTTTCCCACCACGGACGAAAAGTTGAATCGTAGCTCGTGCTGACGACTTTCGGCGCCACGTCGGCGAGTAGCGCGGGCGCGGCGGCGAGCGGCGCCAGCGCCGCGCGCGTCATGGTGATCGGGCACAGATGCCCGCTCTCGATCTGGGCCGCCATGTAATAGCGCGCCGCTCGGGCCACTTCCGCCGGCGGCGCGGCGCGCGTGCCGGCAGCCGTCCAGGTCGAGGCATGCAGGCCCGCTGCAATGCTTGCGCGCATCAAGTCGTGATAGGCCGGATGAAATTCGACGACGTCGCGGCGATAACCCTTGGGATCGAAGGTGTAGAGCTTCGGCGGATTCTCGTTGGCGCGCCGCGCCAGCGCAAACATCTCCGCACTGCCCCATTGGCGGCCGAACGCGGCGAGCGCCGCCGCGTCATGCCCAGCGCCGTGCGCCCGCACGGCCTCCTGCAGCGGCACATCGCTCGAAAACAGATCGATGTTTTCGTAAGGCGGCGACTGGTTGAAAACCTCGTTGGTGTCGAAGCGCGGGAGCGTGTTCATGGCGCTTTTCCTGGCGCTGTGCCTCTCGAATGTCACATGATAGCACGTCCGCCTTGGCGGGTTTCTGTGCACCAATGCGGATATCCGCCAGCCAACGCAGCGGCGCCCTTGCCGGACCGCTCCAATTGGGCCTATAGCACCGCTTTAATGACGAAAACCCAGCCGCTTACGCGACACCTCGTTTCGATCAACGATCTGACCAATCGGGAGATCGAGATGATCTTCCAGGTGGCGGCGGCGTTTTTGCGGGAACTCGCGGACGGCAGTATCCCCTACCGTATCGGGCGCGGCACCAGCGTCGCGTCGAAATACATCCTCGCGAGCCTGTTCTACGAGCCTTCCACCCGCACGCGCCTGTCGTTCGAAAGCGCCATGCTGCGGCTCGGCGGCGGCAATATCACCAGCGCTGATCCGGCGGTGAGCTCGGCGGCCAAGGGCGAAAGCCTCGCCGACACCATCCGGGTGATCGGCAACTATGCCGACATCATCGTCATCCGCCATCCCCGCGACGGCGCCGCCCGCCTCGCCGCCGAGTATTCGCAGATTCCGGTGATCAATGGCGGCGACGGCAGTCACGAGCACCCGACTCAGACCCTGTGCGACCTCTTTACGCTGCGCTCGAAGAACAAGGGCCTGCGCAACATGAAGGTCGCGATCTCCGGCGACCTCAAGGGCAGCCGCACCATTCACTCGTTCGTCTATGCGCTCGCCCGCTTCGGCGCCACCATCGATCCCCTGCCCGCGCCCGGCATGGAACTGCCGCGGCACGTCGACCGGCGGCTGCGCGAGGAATTTCACTGCCGGATGGTCTCGAAGGCCCCGGGACAGGCCGACGGCTCGATCGACGCGCTCTACGTGACCGCCGATCAGCCGCATCAGCTCTCGCTCTACGCCGAGCCGGAAATCGACTACGGCCTCGCGTTGCAAAAGAAGACCGACGCGGTTTACGTCACCCGGTTCCAAAAGGAGCGCTGGTCGGAAAAGGAGCGGCCCTATCCGAAAGTCGACGCCAAGTTCCTGCGCGACGCCAAATACTCGCAGGCGAGCGTCATGCACCCGCTGCCGCGCGTCAACGAACTCGACGCCTCGCTCGATAGCGACCGCCGGGCGATCTATTTCCGCCAGGCCGCCTACGGCGTGCCGGTCCGCATGGCGCTGATCTCGCTCCTGCTGCATCTGCACAGAAACAAATCGCTGCACAAATTCGCCGGCGGCTTCGCCAAGCCCGATTATCCGCTGCACGTGCAGCGGATCGGCGCCGGCATCCAGTGCGTCAATACCAACTGCATCACGCACGATCCCGCCGAGCGCCAATACGCCGCCAACAAATTTTATGTCGTCGAGGAGAGTTCCGCGCAGCGTTGCCGGCTGCGCTGCCTGTATTGCGAAACCGATATCGAGGCGGAGACCGCCGCGCGCTTTGTCGTCGCCGACACGACGCGGAAAACGTTTTCGAGCGGACTAGGCGCGCTGGCGCGGGCGCCGGCCGACAAGCTCAAGCATTTCATTATTTACGACAGCGAGACCGAAGCGGAAGCCGCCGGCCATACGGCGCGCGAAAGCCGCAAGGAAGGCCGCAAGAAAGTCCGTGCCGGTTAGTTAGTTTATTTCCCGGGGAGGACCATGTTGCTCCATTACGCAGGCGCGTTCGTGTTCGGCTATCTCTGCGGCTCGATCCCGTTCGGCGTGCTGTTGACGCGGCTCGCCGGCGGTCCGGACCTGCGCACTATCGGCTCGGGCAATATCGGCGCTACCAACGTTCTGCGCAGCGGCCGCAAAGGGCTCGCGGCGGCGACGCTGCTCGGCGACATGCTCAAGGCTACGTTTGCCGTTGTTGTCACCGAGCATTTCCTTGGGCGAGACTTCGCCATCGTCGCCGCGGCCGGCGCCTTCCTCGGCCATTTGTTTCCGGTCTGGCTGGGTTTTCGTGGCGGCAAGGGCGTGGCGACCTATATCGGCATCCTGCTCGGCATCGCCTGGCCGGCGGCGATCGTGTTCTGCGTTGTCTGGCTCGCGGTCGCGGCGCTTACCCGCTACTCGTCGTTCGCAGCGCTTGTCGCCAGCGTCGTCGCGCCGGGATTTCTCTGGTGGCACGGCGATGTGCGCGAGGCCGGCGTATTGTCGACGCTGTCGATCCTGCTGTGGATAATGCACCGCGACAACATCGTGCGGCTATGGCGCGGCACCGAAGGCAAGATCGGCGCCGCCAGCAAGCCCGCAAACTAGCCAGCATCAAAAAGGTTCCGGGCGGCTGTCTTTTTAAATGACCGCGCCGTCTCAGCACGGCCCTAATTTTCAGTTGAGACTAAGGTTATTGTCGCGTGCTTCAGCCAGAGGCGAAAGCTGTGAGGCTAAGGGTATTAGCAGCCATCTCACTGTCTGTTTTGCTGTGCGCGACTGCGTCAGTCAGCGCGGAGGATGCGCCTTCCTCCTTTTTGACCTGGTTGCACCACGGCAAACGTAGCGCCGCCGATCGTCGGGCCGCTTCATCGACGCCGCTGCCGAAACCGCGACCTGCGGACCCCGCGTCCACACCCGTCACGCCGAATAGAACGTCAGCGCGTATTCCCGACTGATCGCGTCATTTACCGGGCGGCTCGAAGGAACCCCTCCTCAAGGCCGTGCAAATGTGGTAATGGATTTGAAATTGCGCTGACACTTAGCTCCGCTGCGTTGGCTGATGGCCGCATCGGCCCCAGTTGCTAACCCGCTAGGAGAACGTCATGAAGAAACTTGCTCTCTTGACCGCCGTCCTGCTTGGCTCCGCGCTGACGCAAGCCGCCGCATGTGATTGGGACCGGAACGCCAGCAGCGAGAACCATACAATTGTCGCCTGTGCGGGCGGCACCTGTGTTGGTCAGCCGACCGCGCAGCAGGAACCGGCGGCGCCCCAGGCCGCTGCCGAACCGGCCGATCCGACACCGACGACCGTTGCCGACAGCACTGGCAATCGCGGCGACAACTAAGCTGCCGTTTTGGCCGTTTCGGACTGCTTACGAGTAGCGCCGGCGGCGGGGCGAAATTGGTCGCCCCCCGTCGCCGTGGACGTTACTCTTCCGGCAGGCTGCGAGGTATTGCGTAGCCGAGACTCCACGCCTTACCGGCGCGACGGAACGGCCCTTTGATCAGCGATAGCGCAGACTACTTGTGGCACGTCCCGTCGAACGTGTGACAATAAAGGCCCGCGTGGCAAAACTCGAAGTGACGCGACGTCGTCGAGCGGCATTCGCAGGTTTTCACCGAAACCAGACCGTCCGGGCAGTGTTGGAACCGCTTGAATTTGAAAGCGGCGGAGGCGTCTTGCGCGGCCAGGCCGGTGAAGACGGAAGACAGAATGACGCAAGACAAAATGACAATCGATTTTCTCATGGTTTTTCCCAAGCCCTTTGATCGGTTTCGGCGCGACGCGCGAAGCGCACCATAGATGGGATTTTCAGCGCCAGCGAGGGCTTCGTTTGCGGGAGCGCGGCCGCGTGTGGTGAATTTCGGTGCCTAATCGCAGCCTCAAAATCGGCCCGCGCGGTGTTATGGCGCCGCAAGAATTTTGGTTCGTTACCATGAAGGCGAGTCGGTCAAGCGAAGGGAGGGTGCCCGAGGCGTCGGAGCATGTCTAACTAGGAACGGGCGATGACAATCGAAGAGCGTAGAGGGACTGCCTATCACGAGGCTGGCCATATTGTCGTGGCATGGGCTTTGGGCTTGAAGGTGGGCGCAGCGGTAATTGGCATCAATGGTGACGACACGAAGGGCAATGCAAAAATCGAACACGACGAGACGCTGCTACTTGTGGACAAAATTGCCATTTGCGCCGCTGGCGTTGAATCTCAAAATGTGTTCGGTGCTCCAACACATTGTCTCGCGGGCGCCATGGACGAGGTCGAGATTATTCAATTGACGGAAGGGCTCGACGAGAAGTCCCGGTTGGCGCGGCGCTGCGATGGGTACCAACGCGCACACGAGTTGATACAAGCCCATGCGGAAAAAGTTGATCGGATAGCAAAAAGTCTATTGGCTAAGGGCTCGCTCAATCAGACAGAAGTCTGTGACTTATTGGAATGCCGCTGCCAATAGTTCGAAGTTTCAGCGCCAGCGAGGGCTTCGTTTGCGGCGGCAGCTCCATCGCATTTCGGCCGTACGCTTTTTGCCGGCAGGCGGACGCCTTTCCGGCGTATGCTTGCTTTTGGCACGCGGTAGACTGAAACGCGTGGGGCGAACGAGGATAGCCAGCGCGTGCAGCTAACCGACGAGCAGCGGGTCGACTGGCTGCGCCTTATCCGCAGCCCCAATATCGGCCCGCGCACCTTTCAGGCCCTGATCAATCATTTCGGCGGGGCGCGCGCCGCGCTGCAGGCGCTGCCGTCGCTGGCGCGGCGCGGCGGCTCAAGCGGCGCCGTGCAGATCTGCTCGCGCGAAGACGCCGAGCGCGAGCTCGGCGCCGCGAAAAAACTCGGAGTCGTGTTGGTGGCGCTGGGCGAAGCCGGCTATCCGCACCGGCTGCAAATGATCGACGACGCGCCACCGCTGTTGACCATCCGCGGCCAGATGCGGGCGCTCGCGCTGCCGATGGTGGCGGTCGTCGGCTCGCGCAACGCCTCTGGCGCGGGACTGAAATTCACCCAGCGGATCGCGCGCGAACTTGGCGAGGCCGGCTTTGTCGTCGCCTCGGGGCTCGCCCGCGGCATCGACGCGGCGGCGCACGCCGCGAGCCTTGCCACCGGAACGATCGCGGTGCTCGCGGGCGGCCAGGATCGCATCTATCCGCCCGAACATGTGACCCTCCTCGACTCCATCCTGCCGGCCGGCGCCGCGCTTTCTGAAATGCCGATGGGCTGGGAGCCGCGCGGGCGCGATTTTCCGCGCCGCAACCGCCTGATCTCCGGGCTGTCGCTTGGCGTCGTCATCGTCGAGGCGGCGAAACGCTCGGGATCGCTGATCACGGCGCGGTTTGCGCTCGAGCAGGGCCGCGAAGTATTCGCCGTTCCGGGCTCGCCGCTCGATCCGCGCGCCGAAGGCACCAACGGTCTGATCAAGCAGGGCGCGATTCCGGTCACCGAGACCGCCGACATCGTGTCGGTGCTGCGACCGATCATGGAGGAGAAAAAATTTCCGGCGCGCGAGCCGGATACACGGTTTCCCGACGGCGCCGATGATGGCGATGCCGATCCGGCGCCCGACGAACGCGCCCGCATCGTGTCGCTGCTCGGTCCCGCACCGTTGCAGATCGACGATCTGGTGCGCTTGTCGAAAAGCTCGCCGGCGGTGGTGCGGATGGTGCTACTCGAACTTGAAATCGCCGGCCGGCTCGAACGGCACGGCGGCGGCCTGGTATCGCTCGCCTAAGACCGCTTCATTCCACCGGCACGGATTTCAGGCCGTGCCGGTCGACGATCCCGCGCATGGAGGCTTTGATCGTTTCCTGCTCGGCGGCCGTCAGATGCCCAAAGAACTCGGCATCGTTCCGGTCCGCCAGCGCCGCCAGTTTCGGCACCATGGCGCGTCCCCTCGCCGTCAACGCCAGCGCCTGGTAGCGCCGATCTTCGTCGCTGGTCGTCCGTTTCACCAGCGCTTTTGCCGAAAGCCGGTCGGCCAGTTTGGAAATGGCGCCGCGGGTCATGCCGATCTTTTCGGCCAGCACACTCGGCGCCATCGCCTCGCATTCGTATAAATCGCGAAGGACCACCCATTCCGCGACGCTGACATCGTGGTCGGCGACCTTGAGAGCGAAAGAATGCGAGACCTGGTTCGATACGAAACGCAGCCAATAGCCGAGATGCGCTTCGAGCGGACTGACCGGCCCAGATTTGGCCGGTGCAGATTTGGCCGCCGCGGATATTTGCTTCACGCCGCCTGCTCTCGTTTGGCGCCGGGAAACCATTCGACATGGCTGTCGCCGGTACGGCCGTAGTAAACGGCCCGCCGGCCGGCCAGCGACACATGATAGCCGACGCAACCCGCCTCGGCGATGCGGTTGCAGAACGCCCGGTACTGGATCTTGCCGGCCTGGATGGCCCTCACCGCCGCGTCGACGCCCGCCGCCGAGAACGCGCCGGCCGGCGCGATGCCGACGGCATGGCCCGCCACCATTTCCAATTCGCCGTTGGGCAGATAGTAGGTCTTGTCGCCGCGCACGAGATCGGCGTGGTAGCGCTCGACGCCGGCCTGCATCAGCTTCATCACCACTTCGGGAAAAGTCACGCGCTCCTCGTCGGAAGCTCTGCTGGCTTCGATCATGACGTCTCTGATCTGCGAGTCCATTGAACCCTCCTCCGTTTCACCCGGAGACCGCCATCGGTTTCCATGGAAACTAATATGGCGCGAGATAGTTTCCACGTCAACTAATACTTTTACCGCGGGTGTGAAACTCTTGGAGGGACCTCTCGCCGCTTAGGCGGAGCGGTTCTTTTGCGGCAGCAGCCCGAGCCTTCCGCCGATCAAGCGATCGACAACGCGCTTGGGCAGGCTGCGCGCCAAAAAGTCCTGCACCGGCTGCGGCGTCACCGCATAGCGAACCTTAGGCTACGCCGCCATCAGCGCGTGCAGCACCGCCTCGCCGATCCGTTCCGGCGGCAGCCCTTCTTTGCCGAGTGTCAGCATGTAGGCGCGCAACCGATCGAGCGCGGTGGCATACGGCGTATTGAGATAAGGCGTCACGTCGACCTGCTCGGCCTTGCTCCAGATCGGCGTCGCTACTGCGCCCGGTCCGATGACGATGACGTCGATGCCGAACAGCAAAAGTTCGCGCCGGAGGCTTTCGGACAATCCTTCAACGGCGAACTTGGAGGCATTGTACGGCGCGAGAAATGGCGTAGCGACCAGACCGCCGACCGAACTGATGTTGACGATGCGGCCGGGAGCGCCCTTGAGCTGCGGATCGGTGCCGACGAGCGGCGCGAACGCCTTGGTGACGATGACAACGCCGATGAGGTTGATATCGATCTGATGGCGGAAATCCTCGATCGTCAATTCCAGAAGCGGACCGGCAACGGCAATGCCGGCATTGTTCACGAGACCGGCAAGCCGCTCACCGCCAAGCGCGGCGCGCACACTCGCGGCGGCTGCCTTAACGGCGGCTTCGTCGGTCACATCAAAAAGCAGCGGCACGAAATGCTCGCCGAACTCGCTGGAGAGACGTTCCGCGTCCGACGTCTTCCGCACGCTGCCGAAAACACGAAAACCGCGCGCGATAAGAACCTTGGCGGCACCCCAGCCGATGCCGGTGGACGTGCCGGTGATCACGACGCTACGCATTCAGACCTCCTGGGCAGCCGGCTTACGCCGCACACTTGCCACGCGGCGTATGAGCGCTAATGTGAAGCTTCCTTCAGGTTATTGGAATTCGCATTCGTGCCACCAACCCAACCGAACCCGTTAAAGCCCAGAAAAAGGCCTGTTCAGGCGCGTTCGGAGACAACTGTTTCCGCGCTTTTCGACGCCAGCATTCAGGTTTTGCTCACCGTCGGCTATCGCAAGTTCACCACGACGCGCGTCGCTGAACGGGCGGGCGTCTCGGTCGGCACGTTGTACCAATATTTCCCCAATCGGCAGGCGCTGATCACATCCGTCATCGAGCGGCATCTGGATGGGGTGGTTTGCAAGGTCGAGCTTGCCTGCGAGGACCTTCAACGACGGACGCTCGACGAGCTGGTGACGGGTCTGGTCAACGCTTTCGTCGCGGCGAAGTGGGCGCGCGTCGAGATCTCGCGCGCGCTGCATGAACCGCTCGCAGATATCGGCGGCGCGGAACTTGTACGCGCGGCGGAAATAAAAGCGGCCGGCTCGATCGCCAGGGTCCTTTCCAGTTGCAGCGATGCAACCTTTGAAGACGAATATCGGCTCGCTTTGCTCATCGTGGTGTCGTCCAGCTCTTTGCTGCAAGCAGCGATCGCCGACAAAGTAACCGCCCTCGACCGGCAAACGCTTGGCGCGCACATGCGCGCGATGATCCTCGGCTATCTGCGGGAGATGCGGTTGCCGGACGCTCATATCGCGGCCGCGGAATGATTGCGCTGCGCCTTGCTTTGCTGCCAGCGGCGCTGCTGTTTGCGAGCGCAGCGGCCCAATCCCAAACCGCCAGCTCGTTTTCGGGCTTTCTTGAGCGATTATGGCCCGACGCCGCGCGGCAAGGCATCAGCCGCGCCACGTTCGACACCGCTTTTGCCGGTCTGACGCCGGATCCCGGCGTGATCGCCGCCACGCGGCGGGCGCCGGAATATGGCAAGCCCTTCGGCGCCTATGTTGCCAGCCTTGCGTCGCCATCGCGCATCGCGATCGGCGTGCGCAAATCGGCGCAGTGGGCCCCGACGCTGGCCGCCGTGGAAGAGAAATTCGGCGTCGACCGATATATTCTCGTCAGCATCTGGGGTGTCGAATCCTCGTTCGGCGGCGGCGAGCAGCGCTGGGACGTTTTCCGTTCGATCGCCACGCTGGCACAATTGCGCTTTCAAAATCCGCTGTTCCACGACGAACTTCTGGCGGCGCTGAAGATCTTGCAGGACGACCGTATCCCGCGCCGGGAATTCGTCGGCTCGTGGGCCGGCGCTATGGGACAGGCGCAGTTCCTGCCGTCGAGCTACTTGAAATACGCCGTCGATTTCGACGGCGACGGCAAGGCCGACATCTGGCGCAGCGTCCCCGACGTGCTCGCCTCGATTGCGAATTATTTGCAAAAAATGGGCTGGCACCCAAACCTGCCCTGGGGTGTCGAGGTGGTGGTGCCGCAGGGCTTCGACTACCGCCTAAGCCGGGGCATGTTTGCCGACTGGGGCCAGCGCGGATTGCGCCGCGCCGACGGCGGCGCCCTGCCCGACGCCGGCAACGCCATCCTGTTTTTTCCCAGTGGCGCCAGCGGACCGGCGTTCCTCGTCACCGACAACTTCGTCGTGCTCAAGCGATTTAATAATTCCGATGCCTATGCTCTTGCCGTTGCGGCACTTGCCGACCGGATGCGCGGCGATCCGCCAATCCGGGCAGCCTGGCCGGCCGACGATTTTCAACCTTCGCGCGAGCAACGCGTTGCGCTGCAGCGCCGGCTCGCGACGCTCGGCTACAAGGTCCAGGACTTCGACGGTCACTTCGATTTCGATCTGCGCGACGCGATACGCGAGCTTCAACTGCGGTTCGGCATGGTTCCTGACGGTTATCCAAGCCGCGCCTTTCTTGACCGCGTTGGCACCGCGACGCCGTAGACAGTTCGGCAATGGCTAAGCGGAACCATCCGGTGCGCGATCTCCCGCGTCACCCCGTTTGTCTTGATATCTGGTCGGCCTCAAGCCGGGCCATATCGAGGATATGCGCGAGTGACTCGAGATTATGGCTCTCGGCGAGCTGGGCCAATTCCTCTGCCATGGAAGCAATATAACGGGCCGCCTCCTGAGGGTCTGGAGGATCGGTACGAGCAGTTTCGGATGTCATGGTCCCTGATTTTCCCCGCGCCCCTCGGTCGGTGAGGCATTTTCACAGCTTCCCGTATACTTAAAAATATAACGCAACCATAAAGTGCTTTATGTGACGCCGGTTTTTATCTCAAGGATTACCGCAAATTGCCACGTTTCCCTGCGCTTTCACCCCCGAGGCCGCCTTCCGCCCCGGCGGTAACGATTTGACAGGCGGGGCTGCATTACCCATGTTCCGGCGGCCGGAAGCCGTCGGGACCGTGTCCTGGACGGCCGAAAAGGCCGGTAAATCATTGGGTTATTATGAATCTTGTAGTAGTAGAATCGCCCGCAAAGGCGAAGACGATCAATAAGTACCTCGGCCGCGGCTACGAGGTTCTGGCTTCCTTTGGGCATGTGCGCGACCTGCCAGCCAAGAATGGCTCGGTCGATCCCGACGCCGATTTCAAGATGATCTGGGAAGTCGACGCCAAGGCGCAGAAGCGTCTCAACGACATCGCCCAGGCGGCCAAGGGCGCCGACAAACTCATTCTGGCGACCGACCCCGACCGCGAAGGCGAGGCGATTTCCTGGCACGTGCTCGAGGTGCTCAAGCAGAAGAAGGCCCTCAACGGGCAAACGATCGAACGGGTCGTGTTCAACGCCATTACCAAGCAGGCGGTGACGGAAGCGATGAACCATCCGCGCCGCATCGATCAGGCCCTGGTCGATGCTTATCTCGCGCGGCGGGCGCTCGACTATCTCGTCGGTTTCACGCTTTCGCCGGTGCTATGGCGCAAGCTTCCCGGCGCCCGCTCGGCCGGTCGCGTCCAATCGGTGGCGCTGCGGCTGGTCTGCGACCGCGAACTCGAAATCGAGAAATTCGTCCGCAAGGAATATTGGTCGCTGATCGCGACGCTGGCGACGCCACGCAACGAGACGTTCGAAGCGCGCCTCGTCGGCGCCGACGGAAAGAAGCTCCAGCGTCTCGATATCGGCTCGGGCGCCGAGGCTGAAGCATTCAAGCAGGCGCTTGAAACCGCCGCTTTCACCGTCGCCTCGGTCGAGGCGAAGCCGGTCAAAAGGCACCCGCAACCGCCCTTCACCACGTCGACCCTCCAGCAGGAAGCAAGCCGCAAGCTTGGATTCGCTCCAGCGCACACGATGCGCGTGGCGCAACGCCTTTATGAAGGTGTCGACGTCGGCGGTGAGACCCTCGGTCTCATTACTTATATGCGTACCGACGGCGTGCAGATTGCCGGAGAAGCCGTGACTGCCGCCCGCAGCGTGATTGAGGCCGATTACGGCGCGAAATACGTGCCGAGCGCGCCACGGCGCTACGAAACCAAGGCGAAGAACGCGCAGGAAGCGCACGAGGCCATCCGCCCGACCGATCTCGCCATGCGGCCGAGCCAGGCCAAGAAGTTCCTCGATGCCGATCAGTCCCGGCTCTACGAGCTGATCTGGCTGCGCACGGTCGCAAGCCAGATGGAATCCGCCGAGCTCGAGCGCACGACTGCGGAAATCAGCGCGAAGGTCGCCAGCCGGCTCCTGGAGCTGCGCGCCACCGGAACGGTGGTGAAATTCGACGGCTTCCTTGCGCTCTATCAGGAAGGCCAGGACGAAGACGCTGACGATGAAGAGGCGCGGCGCCTGCCCGCGATGAGCGCCGGCGAAAGTCTCGCCAAGCGCGCCATCGCCGCCGACCAGCATTTCACCGAGCCGCCGCCGCGCTACTCCGAAGCATCGCTGGTCAAACGCCTCGAAGAGCTCGGCATCGGGCGGCCCTCGACCTACGCCTCGATTCTCCAGGTGCTCAAGGACCGCAAGTATGTGCGGCTCGACAAGCGCCGGCTCTATCCGGAGGATCGCGGCCGCATCGTCGTCGCCTTCCTCGAGAGCTTTTTCACCAAATACGTCGAGTACGATTTCACGGCGGGTCTCGAGGAGCAGCTCGACCTCATCTCCAACAACGAAGTGGCGTGGCGCGACGTGCTGCGCGATTTCTGGCGCGACTTCATCGGCGCGATCGACGAGACGAAAGATCTCAAGATCTCCAACGTCATCGACGCGCTCGACGCGCTCTTGGCGCCGCACCTTTTTCCGCCGCAAGCCGATGGCGGCGATCCGCGGCAATGCCCGGGCTGCGCCGGCGGCCGGCTCACGTTGAAGCTGTCCAAGTTCGGCGCCTTCATCGGCTGCTCGAATTATCCCGAGTGCCGCTATACGCGCCCGTTGACGACGCCCAGCGACGGCTCCGGCGACTTCGGCACCAAAAAACTCGGCGAAGATCCCGAGACCGGCCTCGAAGTGACGCTGCGCAGCGGCCGCTTCGGTCCTTATGTGCAGCTTGGCGAGGCGGTCGAGAAGGAAAAGCCCAAGCGCGCCGGTTTGCCGAAAGGGACCGTGCCCGACGATGTCGATCTCGAGCGCGCGCTGGCGCTCCTCGCGCTGCCGCGCGAGATCGGCCGCCATCCCGAGGGTGGCGAGCCGATCATGGCCGGCATCGGCCGCTTCGGGCCGTATGTGAAGCACGACAAAACCTATGCCAATCTCGAACCCGGCGACGATATCTTCCACATCGGACTGAACCGGGCGGTCACGCTGATCGCGGAAAAGATCGCCAAGGGTCCGCGCTTCCGCCGCTTCGGCGCCGATCCGGGCCGCGCGCTTGGCGCTCATCCGACCAAAGGCGGTCCCATCGTGGCCAAGAACGGCCGCTACGGGCCCTATGTCAGTCACGACGGCGTCAACGCCACGCTCCCGGCCGACAAGACACCCGAGAGCGTCACGCTCGAAGAAGCAGCCGCTCTCATCGATGCCCGCGCCGAGCGCAACGGCCCCTCCCCGCATGCGCGGCCGCGTAAAGCCAAGCGGCCGTCCCCGGGCACCGCGCGTCACATCAAGGCTTCCTCGAAAAGGCCCGGCGCCGCGGGCGCCGCCAAGCGCTCCGCCACCGGCAAGCCGCCACGCAAGACGACACAAGCTGCCGAATAATTCGACGCACCGAAGCCTGACGACGATCCTGGGCCATCAGGCCGGCCCAGGAATTTCTGACGCAAGAATGCCTGGCTCGGAAATTTTTGGCCTGGGAATCTTTGGCCCAAAAATTCTTGACCCAATAAATTCTTGGCCCGAACATTCCCGGCCAATGAACCGCCGATGACCCGCAATTCCCTCCCCTCGCGTGAGGAACTCCTGGCCTTTATCCGCGAGCGCAGCGGCAAGGTGGGCACGCGCGAAATCGCCAAGGCGTTCGGCGCCAAGAATGCCGACCGGGCGGCGCTCAAGCGCATGCTGCGCGAACTCGCCGAGGGCGGACACATCGAGCGCCATAGAAAGCGGCTGCATCGCCCCGGCAGCTTGCCGACGGTCGTGCTCGCCGAGATCACCGGCCGTGACAGCGACGGCGAATTGCTCGCGAGGCCAGTCGAGTGGGATGAGGAAGCTCACGGCGCGCCGCCGGTCATCCATGTCGCCACCCTGCGCCGCGCGCGGCCGGCGGAAATCGCCGGCGTCGGCGACCGCGCGCTGCTTCGCATCGAGAAGTCCGCCGAAGAAGAAACCAGCGGACGCGTCATCAAACTAATCGACCGCGCCAAGCATCGCATGCTCGGTATCTTTCGCGGCTTGCCGGGCGGCGGCGGGCGCCTCGTGCCGATCGACAAAAAACAGCTGGGCCGGGAACTCACGATCGCGCGCGACCATTCCGGCGGCGCCGAGGACGGCGATCTCGTCGCGGTTGAAGTGTCGCGTCACGGCAGGCTCGGCCTGCCTGCCGGAACGGTCGTGGAGCGGCTCGGTTCGCTCAAGAGCGAGCGCGCGGTCAGCCTGATTGCGATCCATGCGCACGGCATTCCACACACCTTCAGCCGCCCGATCATCGCCGAAGCGGAAGCCGCGCGGCACGCGACGCTGGAAGGCCGTGAAGATTGGCGCGACATGCCGTTCGTCACCATCGATCCGCCGGACGCCAAGGATCACGACGACGCGGTTCACGCCGTTCCCGATCCCGACACGCGCAATGCGGGCGGACATATTGTCAGCGTCGCCATTGCCGACGTCGCCCACTATGTGCGGCCAGGCACGGCGCTCGACCGGGCCGCGCTCGAGCGCGGCAACTCGGTGTATTTTCCCGATCGCGTCGTGCCGATGCTGCCGGAGCAGATCTCCAACGATCTTTGTTCGCTGCGTCCGAACGAAGATCGTCCGGCGCTTGCGGTGCGCATGACGATCGGCGCCGACGGCCGCAAGCGCTCGCATACCTTCCATCGCGTGATGATCCGCTCGGCGGCGCGGCTCCATTACGAGCAGGCCCAGCTTGCGGTCTCCGGCCGCACCGACGAAGTCACTGCGCCGATTGCCGGCAAAATCCTGGAGCCGCTTTACGCCGCCTATCGTTCGGTGCGCCATGCCCGCGACGAGCGCGGCCCGCTCGATCTCGAACTGCCCGAGCGCAAGATTCTGCTCAAGTCCGATGGCACCGTCGATCGCGTGATCATGCCGCAACGGCTGGAGTCGCATCGCCTGATCGAGGAGTTCATGATCCTCGCCAACGTGGCGGCGGCGGAGACCTGCGAGCGCGCACGGGTGCCGCTCATCTATCGCGTGCACGACGAACCGACGCCGGAAAAGCTCAACGCGCTGCGGGAATTTCTGGCGACGCTCGATATTTCGCTGCCGAAGGGCGGCACGCTGCGTCCCGACGCGTTCAACCTCATCCTGCAACGGGTCAAAGGCCGCGACGTGGAGCGGCTTGTCAACGAAGTGGTGCTGCGCAGCCAGGCGCAGGCGGAATATTCGCCGGAGAATTACGGCCACTTCGGCCTCAACCTCCGGCGCTACGCCCACTTCACCTCGCCGATCCGCCGCTATGCCGATCTCGTCGTGCATCGCGCTCTGATCCGTTCGCAAAAACTCGGCACAGATGGCCTCGCCGACACGACCGACGTGCCGGCACTGGCCGAAGTCGCCGCCACGATTTCGGCGACCGAGCGCCGCGCCATGAAGGCCGAGCGCGAGACCGCTGACCGGCTGATCGCTCACTTTTTGGTCGATCGCGTCGGCGCCACTTTCGACGGACATATTTCCGGCGTCACGCGGGCCGGACTGTTCGTCGAACTCGACGAGACCGGGGCCGACGGCTTGGTGCCGGCGCGCTTTATCGGCGACGAATATTTCCGCTTCAACGAGGCCGGCCGCAGTTTCGTCGGCAGTTCGGCGACATACCGGCTGGGCGATCCGGTAAAGGTTGAGCTGGTCGAAGCGGCACCGGTTGCCGGCGCGTTGCGGTTCCGGCTGCTGCAAGCCGAGCACGCGCCCGGCACAAAGCGGGCTAGACACAAAGCGCCGCCGCAACGCAAACTCTCGCATAAAGCAAACCGATCCGGTCATCGAGGCAGGAATAAATGAACGACGATCCCGAACCGATGGTTGGACGGGGCTCGGCGGACGACCGCGCCGAGCGGCTGACCCGCACGATCCGCGATCAATCTTCGCCCAATCTGCGGCCGCGAGATTCTGCCACGCTCATCCTTATCGACCGGTCGGAAGCAGTGCCGAAAGTGCTGCTCGGGCGTCGGCACGAGCGGCATCGCTTTTTGCCTGGCAAGTTCGTGTTTCCCGGCGGGCGCGTCGAGCCGGACGACCGGCGGATACCAACGGCGGCGCCTTTGCATGCACGCGATACCGAGCGGCTGATGCAGCGGGTAAAGCGGCCGAGCGCCGCCAAGGCGGCCGCCTTCGCGCTCGCCGCCATCCGCGAAACCTATGAAGAAACCGGCCTCATGCTGGGCGTGCCTTCGGCGGGTCCGGCCGCCGATCTGCCGGAAGCCTGGCAGCCTTTTGCCAAAGCCGGTGTCCTTCCCGATCTCAGCGCGGTGCATTTCATCGGGCGAGCCATCACCCCGCCAAACCGGCCGCGCCGTTTCGACAGCCGCTTCTTTGCCGCCGATTTCACTGCGGTGGCGCGGCAGGATGAAGGCTTTGTCGGCGCCGACGCCGAACTGGTCGAAGTGGTGTGGATGCCTATCGCCGAGGCACGCCGGCTCGACATTCCCGGCATCACCGCCATCGTGCTCGAGGAACTGCAAGACCGCATCGCCACGGGCATGAGCCACGACCATCCGGTGCCGCTCTACCGCATGCTGAACAAGCGATTCCTGCGCGAAGCGCTGTAAACCGTGCCCCCTTGATTTCTTGACTTTCGAGGGCCGGCCACTAGGTTGGCGGCCAACAAGCGAACCGATTTCGAGGTCCGACCATGGCTAAAAGCACCAATATCAAGATCAAGCTGGTCTCCAGCGCCGATACCGGGTTCTATTACGTCACCCGCAAGAACTCGCGCACCATGACCGACAAGCTGGTCAAGAAGAAATACGATCCGGTGGCGAAAAAGCACGTCGAGTTTCGCGAGAGCAAGATCAAGTAAGCGAAACCACCGCACGGCGTTCCATCATGCCCGGCTTCGCGCCGGGCATTTACTTTTCAGACCAATGCGCTTCCAGACGTCCTGGCGACAAGCCGAGCGACGAAGCAAGCCTGCGCGGCAAGCCTAAGTGCCAAGCCTACGCGGCGTCCGGCACCACGCGGTTTCGGCCGTCGCGCTTGGCGCGATAGAGGGCCTGGTCCGCGCGTTTGATCAGGCTGGCGGCGGTATCGTCCGGCCCGCGCAACGCGGCGATCCCGATCGAGAGCGTGACCGGAATGCTGCGCTGACCCTGGCTGATGGCAAACGGCTCGGCAGCAATCCGCCGGCGCAGCCGTTCGGCGACCATCGCGGCTACCGCCAGGTCGGTTTCCGGCATGACGATGACGAACTCCTCGCCGCCGCTGCGGCAGGCGAGGTCGATCCCGCGGATCGAGCGCTTGATGCGCAACGCGAAGTCACGCAACACGTCGTCGCCGGCATCGTGGCCGTAGGTGTCGTTGATCGATTTGAAGTAGTCGATATCGAGCTCCAGCACCGCCAACGGCTTGCCGCGCGCATTGGCCTGCTCGATCAGCGTCGTCAGATGATTTTCCATGTAGCGGCGATTGAACAGACCGGTCAGGGCGTCGGTGATCGCCATCTCGATCGAGATCTGAACGTTGTCGCGCAATCGCTCAGTGTAGCGGCGCTTGCGCACCTGGGTGCGCACGCGCGCCAGCAGCTCGTTCTTGTCGATCGGCCGCATCAGAAAATCGTTCACGCCAATTTCGAGACCGCGCAGCATGCGTGCGTTGTTGTCGGGCTCGGTGATGGCCAGGATCGGCACGGTGCGGGTCCGTTCCAGTGAGCGCAACTGGCTGCACAGCCGCAGCGCGTCGAAATTCTCCAGTCCGAGCGAGACGATAACCAGATCGAAGTTGCCATCGGCGGCGCGGAACAAAGCCTCGCTCGGGTTCGACTCGACCTCGACGCTGTGTTCGACCGTGAGCGTGAGAGCGATGCGCTCGAAGGACGCCGGCCGGTCATCCACGATCAGTACGCGCCCGCTGCGGCCGGTATCGGCGACCGCCTCGCGCTCCGGCGATTGAATGCCGATATCGCGCGAAGTCACCGCGCGCATGCGCAATTCGTCGGTAACCATCTTGAGGCGCGACAGTGAACGCACCCGCGCGATCAGCGCCAGTTCCGGGATCGGCTTGGTCAAGAAGTCATCGGCTCCGGCTTCGAGCCCGCGCACCCGGTCGGACGGCTGATCGAGCGCGGTAACCATGACAACGGGAATGTGATGCGTGGCCGGGTTGGTCTTCAGCAGCCGGCAGACTTCGAACCCGTCCATGTCCGGCATCATCACGTCGAGCAGGATAAGATCGCATTCGCCGCGCTCGCAGATGGTCAGCGCCTCGCGGCCGTTCATCGCCGTGACCACGTCGAAATACTCGGCGGACAGCCGCGCTTCCAAAAGCTTGACGTTGGCGGGGACATCGTCAACCACGAGAACGCGGGCGGTCATTTACCTTGCACCTATGGATTGCCAAGGAAGTGGCGGACGGTTTCGATGAACTTGCCTACCGAGATGGGCTTGGAGAGATAGGCCTCGCAGCCGCCCTCGCGGATGCGTTCCTCGTCGCCCTTCATCGCAAAAGCGGTAACGGCAACGACGGGAATGACCCTCAAATCCTGGTCGTCCTTGAGCCATTTGGTGACTTCAAGGCCGGAGACCTCGGGCAGCTGGATGTCCATGAGGATCAAATCCGGCCGGTGCTGGCGTGCGAGATCGAGCGCTTCGATGCCGTTGCGCGTGGTCACGGTGTTGTAGCCGTGGGCTTCCAACAGGTCGTGGAAGAGCTTCATATTAAGCTCGTTGTCCTCCACGATCAGGACGGTCTTGGCCATCCACCCAATCCCTCGCCTGCCCCAGCGCGCCCCCGCGCAAGTGCCCCGATCGGGGCGAAATTAGCTTCCATATATTACGGAAAGGGAAATAGAACCGCATGAAAGCGCCCTTGCAACCGCCGCGTGAGGCGGCCGAAATACTTGCAATTCAGGCGCTTGGGTTCATTGCCGAGGAACCGGAGCGATTCAACCGTTTTCTCGGCATCACCGGGATAGAACTGGCCCAGATCCGCACCGCAGCGCGCGAGCCCGGCTTTCTCGCCGGCGTCCTGGAGCATATGCTTGACGACGAGAGTCTCCTGATCGCGTTTGCCACCAGTGCCGGGATCGATCCGGCCGAGGTCGCGCGCGCCCGCAGCGCGCTCGGCCGGGCCTAGGGAAACACCAAGCCGTGAGCGCCTTCTGCCGCGACTGTTTCGCCGACATCGCCGTTCAGTCGGCGCGCTGCGGGGTTTGCGGCTCGCCGCGGATCGCGCGTCACGACGAACTCAGCAGGCTCTCCATCGCCCATGTCGATTGCGACGCGTTCTATGCCACGGTCGAAAAGCGCGACGATCCGGCGCTGGCCGCCGAACCCGTCATCGTCGGCGGTGGACGCCGCGGCGTCGTGGCCGCCGCTTGCTATGTCGCGCGCACGTACGGCGTGAAATCGGCGATGCCGATGTTCGAGGCGCTCCGCCTTTGTCCGCACGCCCGCGTCGTGCGGCCCAACATGGAAAAATATTCGCGGGTCGGCCGCGAGGTTCGCCAGCTGATGCTGGCATTGACACCGCTGGTCGAGCCGCAGTCGATCGACGAGGCGTTCCTCGATCTTTCCGGCACTGAGCGGCTTCACGGACTGACGCCGGCTAAAGTGCTCGCGCGCTTTGCCGCCGACGTCGAGAAGAAGCTCGCCATCACCGTTTCAATCGGGCTCTCCTGCAACAAATTTCTGGCTAAAATAGCATCCGATCTCGACAAGCCGCGGGGCTTCGCGGTGCTCGGAGCGGGCGAAGCCCAGGCATTCCTCGCGCCGAAGCCGGTGGGCTTCATTTTCGGCGTCGGCAAGGTGAGCGCGGCGCGCCTTGCCCGTGACGGTTTCGGCCGCATCGGCGATCTGCAAAAGGCGAGCGAGGTGGAGCTGATGCGCCGCTACGGCGAGGAAGGCCGCCGGCTCGCACGGCTTGCCCGCGGCATCGATCAACGCAAGGTCAGCGCCGACCGCGAAACCAAAAGCGTTTCGGCGGAGACGACCTTCGATCGCGATATCGCCGAATTCCATGCGCTCGAACGGATCCTCTGGTCGCAGACGGAGGAGGTTTCAGCGCGGTTGAAGGAAAAAGCGCTGGCCGGCGCGACCCTGACGCTGAAACTCAAAACCGCCGACTTCAAGATACGTACCCGCGCCCATTCGTTCGGTTCGTCGACTCAGCTCGCCGGCAAGATTTTTACGGCCGCCCGCAGCCTCCTCGAACGCGAAGCCGACGGCACCAAATTCCGCCTTCTCGGCGTCGGTCTGAGCGCGCTTACGACGGCGGATCAGGCTGACCCGGCGGATTTCGTCGATGGCCGCGCCGCCGAGGCCGAGCATGCGGTCGACCGCGTTCGTGCCCGCTTCGGCGAAGACGCCGTGATCAGGGGGCTCGCTTTCGAGCCGCCGGAGAAGCGATAGCCGTCAGCGCAAGAGGCGGTGGCGGTGGCAGTGACGCAACCCAGACCTCACCGCGCCGCGCGGCTTACTTGCAAGGCTTTTTACTTGCAGGGCTTTGGCTCTTTGATTTCGAGCGACGAGAGTTTGCCGGTGACGATGAAATCGTTGTAATCGAGCGTGAGCGCACGCGAAATGCCATTCTCGTAAAGCTCGAAGCTGATCGCGTAAGCTGGTGTTTGTTCAGTATTTTTTGGGCTTTTGCCTTTTTCAAAATAGCTGATCGTCACCGGCCAGCGCGCGACGCCGGCCAGCTTCGGCTCCGCGGCGGCGGCATCGTCATGCTTGCGATCGTCGACCCCAAGCTTGCGGCCGATCACAGTCAAGGTGTCGTAAACCTTCTCGCCGGTGTCCGAACCGTCAAAAACCGGGAAGTCTAGGATGGTCTTGCCGGCGCGCGCCGCTTCGATCACCCGGACCATGTGCTGGGTCGGAAACACAACCGCGGCATCGATATCGAGCACCTTGTGCTCGGGTTTGACGAGATCGACGGTCGTGGTGGCACCGTGCTCGGCATGGCCATCGACGGTATCGACCAGTTTCTGGTTGAGAAAATTCTGCGACGTGAACTTGAACTGCTTGGCGTCGCCCCCCTCCCACGTCGTCGAGCGCAGATCGCTGGTCGATTTCTTGCCCTCGCCGGTGTCAAGTTCGGAGACTTGGCGGAATTGAAGCGTATAGCCGTCGCAGGCATTGCCGTTGAAGTCGTAGAGAATGCGCCCGCGAACGGCGGCCACCTGCGCGGTCTCGCGCGTGCGGCCGAGCGCAAGGTCGTACACGGCGCGATGCGGCGCCAGCACGGTTGGCGCCTCCTGCGCTTTGACCGCCGCGACCGGCGCGGCCAGCACCAGCATGCCGACAATCACGCCGCGCGGGGCGAAAGCGTCAACTGCGGCCATGAAACTCTCTCGCATTATTCTGATATCCCGCACTGGTTCGAAACCGCTCCGCAAGAGCGGCTTTCCTCGAAAATCGGACTCAATTTGCCGTCCGGATGGTGGCGAGACTAAGGACCTCGCGGCCTGGCTGCAACCTGCGGACGTCACCCGACGCTTTGCTTGCATGATAGGCTATGATCGGTGAAGAACAGCGTCCCTAGAAGCAAGTTGGAGGATGGAATGGCCGGCACGGTGGAGAAGAAGTTGAGCGCACTTGGCGTAGTCCTGAAAGAGCCGGCCGCGCCGGTTGCCAACTACGTTCCGTTCGTGCGCACCGGCAATCTGCTGGTTGTGTCGGGCCAGATTTGCTTCGATGGCGAGGGCAAGCTTGTCGCCAAGGGGCAACTTGGTGGCGGCGTATCGATGGAGGATGGCCAAAAAGCGGCGCGCGCCTGCGCCGTCAATCTGCTCGCGCAAATCAAGGCTGCCCTTGGCGATCTCGACAAGGTGGTGCGCGTGGTGCGGCTTGGCGGATTCGTAAATTCGGTTGCCGGCTTTACAGACGGCCCGAAGGTGATGAACGGCGCTTCCGACCTGATGGTTGAGGCATTCGGCGACAAGGGCAGGCACGCGCGCTCGACGGTCGGCGTCGCGGCATTGCCGCAAAATGCAGCGATGGAAGTCGAGGGGATGTTCGAAGTCTCGTGACGGCGGGGTCGAGGTTCGAAGTCCGGCGTCCTTCAAGCAAATGAGGCGGAAGTTCGCGCCAGAGGGATCGTAGGTGCTTGCGAACTTTGGAACCGCGACGCCCGATTGGTTGGTCGCTCGTCCGATCGCCCATCGCGGCCTGCATGACGCGACGCGCGGCCTCATCGAGAATACCGCCGGCGCCGTGCGCGCTGCGATTGCCGGCGGCTATGGCATCGAGGTCGACCTGCAAATCAGTAGCGACGGCGAAGCCATGGTGCATCACGATGCGGTGCTCGGCCGCCTGACCGAGGGCGAGGATCGGCTCGACCGCCTGAGCGCGGCGGCGCTCAAGCGCGTCGCGTTCCGCAACAGCGACGAGCGCATGATGACGCTGGGCGAGCTTTGCGACCTCGTCGGCGGCCGCACCGCAATGCTGCTTGAACTGAAAAGCCGCTTCGACGGCGACGGCCGGCTTCCGGCTCGCGTGGCGGCGGTCCTTGCCGGATATGACGGCCCGGCGGCGCCGATGTCGTTTGACCCGGCGCAGCTTGCATTACTGCGGCAAAGCGCCCCTCACCTGCTGCGTGGTTTGGTCGCGGCAAAATACCGGCCGCATCCCTATTGGGACCAAATGCCGGCATGGCTGCGTTACGGCATGGGCTCCCTGCTACCCGCCGCCTTGACGGCCCGGCCGCACTTCGTGGCTTATGCGATCGACAACCTGCCGGCATTCGCGCCGTGGTTCGCGCGGCGTGTTTTGTGCCTGCCGCTTCTGACCTGGGTGGTGCGAACCGAGGCCGAGCGCCAGCGCGCCGCCCAGTCAGCGGACCAGATTATTTTCGAAGGCTTTCGGCCATGACTAAAGCCGACAACAACCAAGCCGAGAACGAGAAACCGCCGAATCGCGCGCAGCCGGCCCCGGCGGCGCTCCGCGTCGTCGCCGTGAACGCCATCGCCGAAGCCGATGCCGCGGCATGGGACGCCTGCGCCAATCCGAATCCGAAGGGCGATCGCGTCTGCACCGAAGCCGGCGGCGCCGTTCCATCAATAGTTCAGGAACGAGAAATCAACCCCTTCCTGTCGCATGATTTTCTTTCGGCGCTGGAAGCTTCGAAATCGGTCGGCAGCCATTGCGGCTGGCACGTCCAGCACGTTCTCGTGCAGACCGACGACGGCACGCTTGTCGGCGCGGCGCCCTGCTATCTCAAGAGCCACTCGCGTGGCGAATACGTGTTCGACTATGGCTGGGCCGAGGCTTATGCGCAGGCCGGCGGCAGCTACTACCCGAAATTGCAGGTTGCCGTGCCGTTTACACCGGCGACAGGCCCCCGGCTCCTGGTGCGGCCCGGTCCGAATGCCGAGCAAGTCCGCAAGACACTCGCGAGCGGCTTGATGGAGCTTTGCCGCATCGACGGCGCTTCCGGCGTTCACGTCACCTTCGCCACGGAAGCCGAATATCGCTTCTTGGGCGAGCTCGGATTCCTCCAGCGGACTGACCAGCAATTCCACTGGGAAAATCCCGGCTATTCCACATTCGATGATTTCCTCACCGCGCTTGCTGCGCGCAAGCGCAAGACCATCCGCCGCGAACGCCAAGAAGCGCTTGCCAACGACGTCAGCGTGCACTGGCTGACCGGCCGCGACCTCACCGAGGATATTTGGGATCAGTTCTTCACGTTCTACATGGAGACCGGTTCGCGCAAATGGGGCCGGCCCTACCTGACCCGGCCATTCTTTTCGCTCATCGGCCAAACGATGGGTGACCGCATCCTTCTGGTCATGGCCAAGCGCTCCGGGCGCTGGATCGCCGGCGCCATTAATTTCATCGGTTCGCATGCGCTGTTTGGCCGCCATTGGGGCGCCATCGAACATCATCCATTCCTGCATTTCGAGCTGTGCTACTACCAAGCCATCGATTTCGCGATCGCCAACAAGCTTGCTCGTGTCGAGGCTGGTGCGCAGGGCGAACACAAGATCGCCCGCGGCTACATGCCGACAACCACATACTCGGCTCATTACATCGCCGACCCGGCGCTACGGCGCGGGATTGACGATTATCTCAAGCGCGAGCGCGCTTACGTCGCGGCGGTGGGCGCCGAGCTTGCGGCCGCCGGACCGTACCGGCACGATATCGAAACGGATTGATCTCGATCGCCGGCGGTCTTTGATTGAGAATGATCTTTTCGGAAACCGGCTTGCGCGTTTTCCGAGTCACACTCCGGAGGGGATGATGACGGGCTACGATCAAAACAATATCTTTGCCAAAATCCTGCGCGGCGAAATCCCGGCCTACAAGGTCCACGAGGACGACAAAGCTTTCGCCTTTCTCGACATCATGCCGCGGGCGCCGGGCCACACCCTGGTGATCCCGAAAGCGCCCGCCCGCAATATGCTCGATATAAAACCGGACGATCTGGCGCATCTGATCAAGACGACGCAGATCGTCGCGCAAGCGGCCGTGAAGGCGTTTTCCGCCGACGGACTCACAATTCAACAGTTCAACGAGCCGGCGGGCGGCCAGGTGGTGTTCCACCTGCATATCCACGTCATTCCGCGTAAAGCCGGCGTGTCGCTCAAGCCGGCGGCGAGTTTCAAGGAGGAGCAATCGGTGCTCGCCGACCACGCGCAAAGAATCGCGGCAGCGATTCAGAGCGCGTGAGACTGCGCGTCAGCGTCCGCGCGCGACACGCTCGATCTCGGCGCGTACCAGACGTTCGACCATGCCCGGCAGATTGTCGTCGAGCCATGACTTCAACATCGGCCGCAGCATCTCGCGCACCAGATCCTCGAGCGTGCGGGCGTTCTTTACCAGCACCGTCTGCGCCAGCGTGTTGAATGCGGAATCGACCGCCGCACTTGTTGCATTCGAAAGCAGACCCTGCTCGCCGGCATCGCGCGGAACATGAGCAATCGGCGCTTCCGCCTGCTGCACGGCCGGCTTGTGCTCCGATTCGTCAAAACTCACGTCCGAAAAAGCTTCGATCTTGCGAAATTGCGGCGGCTGAGCCGGCGGCGGCGGCGGTGGACTGAACGACGGCGCCTCCATCGAACTCGGTGAGATCGAGAATATCGGCCGGACTATCCCCCAAGTCCTCATCGCCCAAAGAAGCCGCGCCGGCGAATTCAGCATGTAGTTCCGGCGCCGGAGGCTCTGCCGGCTCCGGCTCAGGCGGAGGTGGTGGCGGCGGTGGCGGCGGTGGCGGCGTAAACGATCGCGGCGGCGCTACCGGCCGCGGTGGTGGCCGTGGCGGTTCCGGAGCGGGCGGAGCCGTTTTCGCCGCATCGTCGTCGGCGATGATACGGCGAATGGAGGCGAGAATCTCCTCCATCGACGGTTCTTGCGACTTCGCCGGTTGCGTCATGCGCACTTCCTCGCCTCAGTCCGTGCGTGTCCCCACACCGCGGTCCCCTTCGCAAACCGGTGATAACCTCACCCTCAGCGAATCTGCCGACCGCGAATCACGGTATGCAATTATGCAACGCCGCTACGGAGTATGTCATCGCGAAAGTCGATGGCAACTCAATCTGTGGACCGGCGAATCACCGGACGGCTCCGCGCTTCCGGCGTCGTCCGGCCTATCTGCCGTCGGGATTGCGCACGCCGATCCAGGCGTCACGGACTTGTTGATAGTGAACCATCGGATCGTAGATCAGGACGTTGAGGCCAAGTCTCTGCATCGACAGTCCGCCGACGGCCGCAAGCAACGAGTATGACGCCACCACGCGATCGTGCTGGGCCGTGACCAGCGCCACGCGGGCGTTGACCAATTCCTGCTGCGCGTTGAGGACATCGAGCGTCGTACGCTGACCGACCCGCGCCTCTTCGCGCACGCCGTTAAGCGCGATCTCCGCGGCGTTGACCTGCGCCGTTGTCGCCTCGATTTGCGCCTTGGCGGCATCGAGCTGACCCCAGCTCTGCACCACCGTGGCGCGCGCCTGATCGCGGTTGATATCGAGGCTCAGCCGCTGCTGGCCGAGGGTTTCCTTGGACTGACGGATGGCGGAGTATTCGGCCCCGCCCTGGTAGATCGGCACCGTCAATGCGCCGACGACGGAGACCGTCGTTTCCTTCAGGACTTCGAAAGCCGGATTCTGGCCCTGCAACACGCTCGCGTTGATCGACAGATTCGGGTAGAGCGCGCCTTCGCTGACCTTCACGGCGAGTGCAGCGACATCGACGCCGTATTTAGCCGCAAGCACCGAAGGACTCTGCGCCTGGCCGACCACGATCGCCTTTGCCAGCACATTCGGCGACAGGCGGTCAACGGGCGTGCCGGGGGCGAGCCGGCCCGCATCCACCCCGATCACGCGCCGATAGACGGCCTGTGACGTCACGTAGTTCGACTGGGCGCCAAGCAAAGCGGATCGACCGGCGGCCAGCCGTGACTCCGCCTGGGCGACGTCGGTGCGGGTAACTTCGCCGACGTTGAAGCGGTCGCGAGTCTGCTTGAGCTGCTCGGTGAGCACCTCGACGTTGCGGCGATTGAGATCGAGGATCGCGGAATCGCGCAACAGGTTCATGTAGGCGGTTGCCGCATCCAGCAAAACCTGCTGCTCGGTGACGCGCAACGTCTCGCGCGCGGCATCGACCTGGCTTTCGGCCTGCCGAGTGCGATTGGCGGTCTGGTAGCCGTTGAACAGCGTGTACGAGCCGGTGGCGCCGACGGTGCGGGAATAGAAGGTCTGCGCAAAAGGCACGCTGGTCGGCACACCGCCAACGGGAAATTGCTGTACCGCATTGTTGTAATTGTAGCCGCCGCCGGCGGTAATGCTGAGCTTGGGCCGATAGCCCGACAGCGCCTGCGGCACATTCTCGTCCGTCGCGCGCAACGAGGCGCGCTGGGCGTTAAGCGACGGATTGTTCTGGTAGGCCTGCACCAAGGCCCACTCAAGCGTATCGGCCGCAGCTCCTGAACAGCCCATGCCGATACCGGCAATGGCCAGACAAAAGCTGGCGGCCGCCAAAATATGCGCGCGCACCCCACCCATCAGACGAAGCTGCCTCGCGTCCCCGCATCCCCTGCGGGATTGTCGTCCACACGCAACTCTGCATCGGCCGCCAAGCCTTGCCGTCCGACGCATCCCCGAATCTGAACTTTATGCGGCCGGTCGGCCGGGTTAAACCCCGCCATTGAGATTATTCGTAAATTTCTGGCTAATGGCACATATGCGCCACAGTCCGTGCCCCGAAAGCGCGAAGGATGGCCGGGCGCGGGGTAGTCGCTAAAAAACGAATTCGGGTGGCGCCACGAAACCCGGCAACAGCCTCGCGGCCGCGTCGAAGATGGGGCGGCCGACCATGTGACCTTCGATGAAATGGTAAGTCATGGCCTTGGACGCCGGGGAGCGCCCGTGGACGCCGACCAACCGGCCTTCCGGCTTGAGCTGCCGGCCGAGCGTGTCGGGGGCTATTTCGGTGGCGCCGTTGAGTAAAATCACGTCGTAAGGCCCGCCTGCGGCCCATCCCGCCGTCAGCGGCCCGGTCACGACCTCGACGGCCGCGGCGCCGACCGCCGACAGCGATTCCCTGGCCTGGCGGGCCAAATCGGCGTCTTCTTCCAAGGCCACTACCGAGCCGGCCAAAGCCGCCAGAACGGCCGAAGAGTATCCGGTCGCGCAGCCCACATCGAGGACGCGGTCGGAGCGAGAGACCCGCGCCGCCTGAATGAGCTTGGCAAGCACCATCGGCTTGAGCAAAGCCCGGCCATTGGCGAGCGGAATATCGCTGTCCATGTAGGCCAGCGGGGCGAGTGAGGGCGGCAGGAACCGCTCGCGCGGCAATGTCTGCATCGCTTCGAGCAGGTCGGCATCGGTCACGTCGGCGGTACGGACCTGGCCTTCCACCATCAGCCGGCGCGCGTTGGCAGCGTCGAACATGCCAAAACACCCTGTGTTTTACGAAACCTGTTCCCACATTCGCTCGAAGGCTTTTGCGGCACGGTCGGGCAAAACGCAAGCAGGTCGCAAAGACGAGCGGGCGGATACCGGCGCACCGTTGTCGTAGCGGTACGCTTCCTTTATAGAGCGCGGATGACGGCATTCGCCGCCGGTCGGATCGGCGATTGCCCCATAAGGCCACGTGGCGGAGTGGTTACGCAGCGGTCTGCAAAACCGTTTACCCCGGTTCAATTCCGGGCGTGGCCTCCAACATTTTCAAGGACTTAGCGGACAGTCGAATTGAGATCGAAAAACACGTCAGTGATTCGTCAGCGGAAACCGACATGGCCGAGAAATTTAAAGTCGGCGACTTAGTTCAGTTGAAGTCGGGTCATGTGAATATGATTGTGGACGCCGTGGATGAGACCTGCCGAACTGTTTCGTGCGTGTGGTTCACCGGGGCTAAAAGACACACGAGCAACTTCCATCCTGACGCACTCATAATTGCCCCTGTCGAACCGGCAACGGGGAAAACACCAATTTAACGCGGTGTTCTCCCGCCGGTATCGCAGCGCCGGCATCACGTCGCCGGCGATCGTGGGCGGCTTTCGAAACGTGGAACGGCAGGAAGCCAATGTCGGCGCCGCCCCAGCCAGGATGCTGCAACGTGGCGCCGCGGTGGCCGCAGGCAGCGCAACGGGCGCGCTGCCGCAGGACATCGCTCGACGCATCAGCGCCCCACCGGATGACGGGCACGGCGCACGCCAGCGGCGCGTAGTGCTGGCACTTCTGGCAATGAAGCCACAGCCACGGCGTCGCGCGGTGCAGGTCGCCTAGCGTCGGTCGCGGTCCGGACGCGCGCTTCATGGGGCGGTATTCGACGCTCGCCGACCGTGCCGAGTCCAGCCGCTAGCGATTTTGTGTCTCATCGCCGGATCCCCAAAGCCGTACCGCGCCGTCAATGCCAAGCGATAAGGCTTCGATCGGGCTGGTCGCTTAGCAGCGGCTTCCCGAACACCGACGGTATCAAGTCGTCGATGAACAGGAGAAGCTGCGCGCGGAAGCCGACCCCAGTCCCGGCCTCACGATTGAGCGGGACGATTGCCTCGGCGGCGACTTGCCACGCTACGGCGACATAGGCCAAGCCGGGGTTCATCGTGGCCGCAGTGTTCTGACCGGAGGGGCTGTCGAAGTTGAACTCGACGAGCGGCACGAACTGCTTCAGCGGTTCGTCTTTCGGCGGACCGCCGGTGAAGCGGTTGGTCAGGTAATAGGTGCTGTATTGAAGCGACAATCCCCAGTGAAGCGTCGGCACGGCTGCTGCGGACGGCTCGAGCCTTCCGGTGACGCCGTTCGGAGCGAGCATGTTGCCGCCGCCGATCGGTTGCTGGTAGACGACGGCCCCGGTCACCGCGAACGGGCGGAGCCACGAGAGACCGTCAGGCAAGTCGCCGAAGCCTTTGCCGAAGAAGACTCCTGGCTGAACGCTGTTGGGTTCGTCCGCGCCGACGGCTTGAGACCCGGAATGGCCGATGCCCCACGCGGCGCCGACCGAGACGAGCGCCTCGTGCTCGTTGTTCCTGTAGGCCTCGTATTTGAGGCCGACGTCCGTGGTATCGAAGCCCGAGGTCTGGCCGGCGCCGTGCCAATTCTGGTGTTGCCACCCGCTATCGTAGGTCACCGCCAGCGTTGGCGTCAGCAGTCGATCAAAGGCCCAGTTGATGCGGTTGGCGAACGCGTTGTTGCCGTCGGCGCCGTCCAGGCCGGCATAGTTCGGCACGATCGCTTCGTCGGCGACGGCAGGGTCGTCGAAGGTTAGTGTGCCCACGAAGAATCGGTTGCCGGCGATGCCGTGGGCGGTCGCCGACCCGATGCCGACCAGGGTAGCCACGACGGTCACCCAAACGCGCAACATGATGCCAAGAATCCCCTCGCCTTACCTGGCGGCAATCGGAGCAGTCATAGCGACTGCTGTGTCCCTCCGACAACTTCGCGCGGTGGCCCGCCGGGGCGCGGTGAGGAGTTATCCGAAACGTGTGTCCTGTGAGACGCAGTACAACGCGGGCGGACTGGTCCCGGCCCTTGCCCACGTTCATGATAGAAAACCATCATGAGCGATGATTACAAAATCTATGTCGACGCCGGACGGCCCGCGACGTTGAACACCGGAACCGGCATTTCGACTGATTGCACTACGTTGCAAGACGCGGTGTTGGCCTGGCACAGACTGGCGCCGGAGCAGAAGATACGAGCAACCGTTAGGGTGATCGGCGGGTCGGTCTATACCGCCCAGCAGATCCAGCGGCTTCACTACGGACCAAAGCCGGCATGATAGGCCGCCAGGGACTGGTCCCGGCCCCTGCCGCGGCCGCTGATCATCCCTACGGTCATGACGCTCAAAAACGCTCGCCGACGTGCGCGAGCTCATGCGGCATCTGCCGGAAGATCGCGGTCCTGAGTTATGTACGGCAGCCTTTGGCTCGGTTCCGGCGACGCGGCCTTGAGCCAAATTCGAGCTAGAATTAGGCAGGCATTGCGAGCATCGGCGGTTGGCGCGTCTTGTGCCCATTTGATACACTGGTTGGCCATTGCTTTAAATTTGTTGGGCGTCTGCATTGCTGGCCATTGGCGCGGTGCCGGCTAACCGCAGGAAGACAGCTCGGCAAAACGACCTATACGTGCCGCAAATTAGCGAAAAATTGCAGCGATCTCGTAAATCTCGTTAACGCGGGACGCCCATTGCTACCTCACACAAGCATGATTGGGGCCTCGGCAGACGTGATCTGGCGGGCTCTTTTCTTTAGGAGGCTGCCGCCCTCATCTGCCGATTTGGCGATGGCCTATTCGACTGCATGCGACTACCTCCCATAACGCACTGCGATTGGTTATGTTGAGCTGGTAGCGAATGTGAGGGGCGTGACGGAGTAGTGTAGATGAGTAATCTGCTTGAAGAGGCCATCAACTCCGCGGACGGCGAGCAAGCCGCCAGAATTGACGCGCCAACTACACAAAAACGCCGTGCACCATGGATCGCTCTGATAGTGACTGCCTGCGCCAGCCTCGCCATTTATGAGATTTACTTTCGTCCCGACAAGACAGAGTTGCGTCCGTTGGAGACGGGATGGTTTGATTTGAGTAGCTGCGCCGTCACGCGATCGTTTGATGGGACAAAATGGTTATCGCTTTCCGATGACCGGAGCGCCGAGTTGCGGGAATCAAAAAAGAGCGAGGAAGGTAAGGACCGTCTGAGCAAGGGTGAATGGCGTTATGACGAGGCAACAACACAATATGCCATCACAATAAATGGTAAGACGACGAGCTATTCGCTCTTTTCGACGGACGACATAAATACGTGCATGCTGTTCAAGGGCGACATTGCTTCAGCCGACCTTAGGGAAAGTTGGTTCACGACGATGGGCAGTCCCGACGAGTATGATAAGTAAAAATGGCCGCATGGGCGGGTGCCGAAAAGCCCGGCGCATTGCCGCCAATATCGCTAAGCTGCCGGCCTATAGACTTCTTCGCCGAAGACCCGCCGCCACCAGCCCGGAATCGCATAGGCGATCGGGGTCGCGCTCGCCCTTTGCCGCCAAGGCGACAATACGTTTGCCGACGATTTCGCGGACGACTCTCGCGTGGCCGTGGTCGTGAAGCTCAGCAGTCGCTCGATCGTAAGCAGCACGAAGGATCCTGATCACCTCGGGATCGAAGTTGCTGTCGGCAGGTATAAATCGCGCGATCTCAGCCACCCGCGCACTCCAGGCCCTTTGGGGACGGTTGAGATTAGCCATCGGCGCTGATTCGCCTTCCCCCCTAAATTGGGGAGATGAAAGCCGGCGAAGATGAGGCCAGCGCATCGCCGCCAACATCGCCAAGCTGCCGGAGCTGTTGGGGAAAGGCAGATAACGGCGTTAAGGTCTCGTACCCTCGCAAGGCCAAAGGCGTTGCCAGATCTGTGTTGCCTCAAACGACGTCGAAGCCGCGGTGTTGACGCGATCGGAACCGAAGCGCTGATCTAACGCTTCGATAAGCTCGTCTCGCTTCACCTCTGCTTGATTCTTTCTAATGCCTACGGGATGTCGAACGTCAGATTCAGTTTTAAACCTGAAGCGCGCTTGCCCTAAGTCTCGCCTAAAAACAGCAAACCTTCTGTTTAGCGCGACGCCAAGTTGTACAAACCAAACCCCACTGAACTCATCGACTTCAAAATCAACCGGTGTCACTACCACGCCATCTTGATAACCTCTTGAAAGAGAAATTCTCCCGAGATCGATCATGAGGCCGTTTGTCGCCGTCTTTTCACAAATTTCCCTGACATAAGACTTCATTAGCGGCTCCCTTGCTGGACAACAAAAAGGCGCCCCCGTTGGCTTGGGGACGCCTAAGTTGTGAGGGGCTATGCGCGGCTATGATCTTTTGCGGATCAGCCGTTGTCAACGTTGCCTCGCGGCTGGCCCCGGTGAGTGGTCAATTTTGAACAAACTCATCCCCACCCTCGACTTAGATAATCCTGAGCTGGCGGGGGAAAAATTATGGCGATCCCAAAAGACGAAAAATATAAAGAATACGCGCGTTATGCGGCGCATTGTTTGAACATGCTGACAATCACAAAGGACCCGGAAGCGCGCGCTATTCAACGCGAAATGGCGGCCGAGTGGATCAGGCTGGCCGATGCTGCTGTGCTGCGCCGATCAAGACGCGGACAAATGCAAATGCAGTGAACGCGGAGCCAGCATCGCAGCCGGCCCCCCGGGCATTGAGGACCTAGCCAGTGTCACATACTGCGCTGCGTAACTCTTTGACAACTTCTCTCGCACATACTCGGCAACGTCACCGAGTAATGCGTAGGCCCTGGCTGGGCTGACCATCAGCCAGGGCTTTTTTGTGCGAGCAAGCATCGAACTTGCCAGCCGGCAGTTACCTAACCCAAGACGACTTTCGGTCTTCTAGTGCCCGGTTCTGTGGAAACCTCGGTCGGCACGAACTCCCGACCGATCCTAATTGCTCGGTGCATTGCCTCCCGAAACGCATCGTCCATTTTCTGTTGCGTCGCTCGGGTGGACATTTCTTCGATAATCAGCTCGTCCCTCGTCACCGCAGCCCCCATTAAAAGCGTCAAAACTTCAATGTGAGGTCGGGGTTGCTAACAAATTGTTAACCACGGCAAAACAGCGCTAGGCAAGCGACTGCCGGCCCCGCGCCTGCTCATGCCGCTTTCTGGCGGATCATGCGGGCGCCTATAGCCCGCCGATCCTTTTTAGCGAACTGCTCTTTTATTTCGGCTTCCCGCTTTCGATCTCGCTCTTGCTTGGCTTCGAGTAACATCTCCGCGACCCTCCCGACCCCTTTTATTTGGCGGCAAGTTATCTTGGGCGTTTTGCTCTTAGCCCCTCGTGGCTTCTTCATCAGCGCATTCACCAGGGGATGCATAATTTTCAAAATGGTGATGATGTCGCCGACCCCGCGGATAAAACCAACCTCGATACCCGATAGACGATCTCCGCGATTAGACCTTTTTCGCGCCGGATCGTGCATCGCAAACAGAATTTGGCCTAGGCGCCCACGTTGAACCGCGATGAATTTGCCTCGCTGCAGGAAATCGGCAAAGTCATGCAACGCATCATAACACCGGCGCACCGCAATCTGTTGATAGCGTTCGGATACGTTATCGTAGTCGACGGCGGCATTCGATTAACTGATGCCGGTCACAAGCGATTGGCGGCTGGAATGTAACTTCTATGACGCAGTTAGGTTCGATCGTAACACGATTTCCGCTGCCCGGAGACGACTATCAAAGTTTGTCCGTTCTAGTTTTGCCGCTTGGGCCACCACCTAACCGACATATTTTGATGAGGAAAATAAGTACCAACCAAACGCTTTTTTACGGTGTAGTGAGACTCAATATTTTCTGCCGGCGTTCCGAAACCAATTTCGCAATCTATTTCTTTAGCTGGCCTCACTTCTATTTCGGGATCAACGGTGGGTATTGTGTAGTGATAGAAATTTATGTCACTGATGTTCTTGTATTCGATCGAGCGAGTGCGCAAAATTGCAATCTGATTGGGTTTTAGTAATTTTTCTTCAGTCGATGTTTGAATGGAAAAGGTTTCCCGTAATTGGTTTGTTGGCTGGGATGAAGGGCCGGCCTTCAAATTCTAAGGTGCAATCAACAATTTCCGATTTTCCTTCGGACCGTCCCCACTCATCGACGTGAATATGATTTTTTATAAGCTGCGCATATGCGGATTTGTTTCTGACGGTCCTTTCTGATGAAGATGTAACCTTGACCGTTCCAGCATTAACTGAACCGCCCCGGGTTTGCCGGAGGCCGATTGGTTTGAATCAGGCTGCCATGGCTGGTTCATCCAGCATGGCGTAGTAGCGCTGCTCGGCTTCGGCCGGCGGCATGTTGCCGATGGGCTCCAGGAGCCGCCGGTTGTTGAACCAGTCTACCCATTCCAAGGTTGCGAACTCGACCGCTTCGAACGACCGCCAGGGCCCACGTCGATGGATGACCTCGGCTTTGTAGAGACCGTTGATCGTCTCGGCGAGAGCATTGTCGTAACTATCGCCGACACTGCCGACTGACGGCTCGACGCCCGCCTGCGCCAGGCGCTCGGTGTACTTGATCGAGACGTATTGGCTGCCTCGGTCGCTGTGGTGCACGAGCCCGCCGCGATGGACAGGCCGCCGATCATGCAGAACCTGCTCCAGCGCATCGAGCACGAAGCTCGCATGCGCCGTACGGGAGGCCCGCCAGCCCACGATGCGGCGGGCGTAGGCGTCGATGACGAAGGCCACATAGACGAAGCCGGTCCAAGTGGCCACGTAGGTGAAGTCCGAGACCCAGAGCGCATTCGGCCTCGGCGCATGGAACTGGCGGTTGACGTGATCCAACGGGCAAGGCGCCGTCTTGTCGCTGATCGTCGTCCGCACGGGCTTGCCACGGATCACACCCTGCAGGCCCAGGCTCGCCATCAGCCGCTCGACGGTGCAGCGGGCGACCGCCAAGCCTTCTCGCCGCAACTGCCGCCAGACCTTCCGCGCGCCGTAGACGCCGAAGTTCTCCGCGAAGACCCGTTGAACCTCGATCTTTAGTTCGGCGTCCCGCCGCGCCCGGGCCGAACGCTTGTCGGCGTCAATCCGCTGGGCCACATGCGCATGGTAGCTCGACGGGGCGATCGGCAACACTTTGCAGATCGGCTCGATCCCATAAGCTTCCCGATGATCGTCGATGAACGCGATCATGGCTTCACCCGGCGGTCGAGCTCCGCCTGGGCAAAATACGCTGACGCCTTGCGCAAGAATCTCATTGGCCTGGCGCAGCTCGCGGTTCTCGCGTTCCAGGGCCTTCAGCTTCTCGGCCATCTCGGTCGGAACGCCAGCCCGCTTGCCGCTGTCGACCTCCGCTCTCTTCACCCAATCCAGAAGCGTCTGCGCTGTGCAGCCGATCTTGGCCGACACTGAAACGATCGTCGCCCATCGCGACAGATGCTCATGTTCGTGATCCAGGACCAGCCGCACAGCGCGGGAACGGACCTCAGGCGAAAACCTGTTGCTTGTCTGATTGCTCATGGCTCCATCCTCTCAAGAGTTGGAGCCTCCGGCAAACCCGGGGCGGTTCAGTCCCCCGCGTCATTTGCATTTCATACGAGAATGTAACCAATCTTGGGGCGGATAAAGCGCAACCCTGATGAGGAATATAGAACGGGAAACCGGCATGACTGAAGAACTAGCAATGACCGAAGAACAAGCCATAGAAGCGTGCGCCAGAGCGATAGCGAGACGAAGCGGCCACGAACACATTTGGAACAGTAACGACACGTTTCTAGAAAAAGCGAAAGACATGGTCGTCGCGCTTGAGGCACTTGGGTTACTCAAGCTCCTGACACACTAAAATACAAGCATCACTTCTTCTGCTCGCTACGGGCGTCAGCACCTATTTTTGCAGCTGCTGCGAACAATAGTCTTTGATCTCCTTGACCCCCTTGGTTGCAGACGACGGCGTCTGTCCGCCGGACAGTTCGTTCGCAATCAGCTTGTCAGTAGTCGCGAGATCGACCAGTCTCGACGCGAAACAAACGCAATATTTGTTGCGGACGACCGACGCAGCAAAATCCGTATCTTGGGGGAAGTAAGTCCTCGAACATTCGCCTGTCACTGTCACTAAAGCGCGCTCGCGGGCACTACCTTTGGCGTCCGGCCGCATCTTGGCACGGCACAGTTCAGCGGATAAGGCGGTCTTCTGGAGAAAGCTTGCGGGAGCGGCCCTGTCTAGCGTGATGTCTTCGAGCTCTTCCGCATTAATGACGTCGGCGATCGCCCGTCCGTAACAGAGACAGTATTGACCAAGCTCTGGCGGCGTTAAGATGGTGTTCACTGGGTGCTTCCGTTGCCTTTCCAAACAAGTTTTGTAGATGCCGGATACGAAGGCCGTGCGTGCACTCCCATCTTGCAGCAGCGGCAAGTCCGGTTCGGCAACGCCCGGCCGGGGCGAAGCGCAGTAGTCGCCCCTCTCCGCCGTAGCAACACCACTCTCCAGCGGCCCGGTGACAGCGGCTCCTGCCATTGCCACCAGCAAAAGCGATGCCATCAGCGTTACACGAAGTAGCTTCGCGTAGTGGCGCATCGTCGGCCTCAAGGGTCGGCGAAGTTTACAATAGGACAAGCGCCTGTGTCCATTTCGAGAGCCTGCTCGCTGGACGTGGGGTACGCGGTCAACTTCGCCCGCACCCGATGACGGTCATACGACGCTGTACTCGTCACGCCCGAAGCGACTTGGGCGCCGCATGAGAAAATATTTGAGAACGAATTTGTGGTCGCGCCCTCGAAGCGGACCACCGCACTTGCGGCAGGTTATCTCGCAGCCTGCCGGCGAGTCGCCCTCCACCCGCACAACTTCGTACAGCGCCTTGCAGTTCGGGCACTTGAAGGGCGGCGACCTAGTCATGAGGCCAACATATCTGCCCGAGTAAGCTGGGGACGGGCCTACCCTAAGCGGCGACAAATCGGATGCCAAGGCCAAACCCAAAGTTGGTCAAGGCAGCCGCTCGCGTGGCCGAAGCAAAGCGTATTGTTGCCGGTCAACGACTCGTTGTCGAAACGCTGAAGGCCCAGGGGCGGCCTGCCGATGAGGCAGAGGCGTTACTCGAAACACTGGCCAGCGCGCTTTTGGTCCTAGAAGGGCACGAGCGCAAGCTCCGGGAAGCTCGACGGGCCAAGACCCGCGAGACCAAAAAGTAAAGTAGCCCCGACGATTTGTCCCTCATCGATTTTCCGCGACCTCCGCGGTCACGGCGTTGTCGCAACCTTTCCGCAAATTGCCAGCAAACGGTGGGGCAAATCTTCAACTTTTGGCGGGTGTTATGCCGGCCGGTTGGGAAGGCCATGATGCCACAGTATTATTTCACTATCCGATGGGCTGACCACGTGGACGACGACAAGTGCGGCGAGTCTTTGTCGGATGATGCCACCGCACTCAACTACGCCTGCCGAATGGCACGGGAACTTCAGATCGCCAGCCGCAATAGCGACACTGGCCTTGTGATCGTGAAGAATGAAATGCAGCACACGGTGCTCTCGATTCCTTTCTTGGCGGGCTTCGCCTGAGACTCGATCAGCAGGAAACGGTAGGAACCCGACAGTCTCGATCGCGTTGCGCATGGCGATGATGCTGGAGGGCGTTGCTTGTCGCCAGCAACAAGAGGGGCTGACT
>CAWHJE010000035.1:0-137164 GCA_963829465.1 uncultured Alphaproteobacteria bacterium | reverse complement strand
GCCCGCTGCCGCCAGCAATCTGCTAGCCGAGCCGAAGGCCAAAATCTTTATCTCCTATTCGCGCAAGGATTTGGCTTTTGTGGACCGGCTCGAAGCGGCGCTTAAGGCTCGCGGCTTCGAGCCGCTGATTGATCGCGCTGAAATCTACGCCTTCGAGGATTGGTGGAAGCGCATCGAGGGCCTGATCGCGAAGGCAGATACCATCGTCTTCACGCTTAGCCCCGACGCGATCGCGTCGGAGATTTGCGCCAAGGAAGTCAAGTATGCGGTTTCGCTAAATAAGCGCTTTGCGCCGATCGTCTGCCGACGTGCTGACGACAACGCCATTCCCGAGCCGCTGCGGCGGTTGAATTTCATTTTTTTTGATGACGCCGACCAATTCGAGACGAGCGCCGATCGGCTCACCGAGGCACTACAAACTGACATCGATTGGGTCAGACAGCACACGGAATTCGGGGAAGCCGCCCGCCACTGGTCGACAGCAGGCCATCCCGGCGGGCTCTTGCTGCGTTCGCCGGCGCTGGAGACAGCGGAACGTTGGATCGGCACGCGCCCGCATAACGCGCCGGTGCCGACCGAGGAGACGTTGGCATTCGTCGCCGAGAGCCGGCGCGGAGCGAGCCGGCGGCGCAACATCCTTACGGGCAGCCTCGCGGCCGGCCTCGTCCTGGCGCTGGCGCTCGCAGGCCTCGCCTATTGGCAACGCGGCATCGCCGTGCAGGAACGGCAAATTGCCGATCAACAGCGCCAAATTGCCGAGCAACAGCGCAAGCGTGCCGAGGACACGCTTGCGGCGGCCACCAAGACCGCAAACAGCCTTGTCTTCGACCTGGCACAACGGTTCAAGGACACTGTCGGGATTCCCAGCAACCTCATTAAGGATATCCTTGACCGCGCGCGGGGATTGCAAGAGCAACTCACAAAATCCGGGGAACTTACGCCGGACCTTAAATACAGCAAGGCCGCCGCGTTGACGGAATCGTCACGGGTGCGAAAGATTGCCGGCGACACCGCGGCCGCACTTGCCGACGCCCAACAATCCAAAGAGATTATGAGCGGGCTTGTTGCAAGCGATTCCGGCAACAAAGGGTGGCGGCGCGATTTGGCAATCAGCCTGCAAAATCTGGGTGACGTGCAGAGTGGCCGTGGCGACAACCAAGGTGCGCTTTCGTCTTTCCGCGACAGCCTCGCCATCATGCAGGAGCTGGCCGCGATCAGTCCGGATGATCGGGGATTGCAGAACGGCGTTGCCATTGCATTCGACAAAGTGGCGGACATCCAATACGCACTCGGAAATCACCAAGACGCGCTTCGCACATTCAACGAGGAAATCGCGGTGTCGAAGCGATTGGTGAATGCCGACCCCCAGAACGCTGAATGGCAGCATCTTCTTGCCGTTGGCCACGAGCACATCGGCATCATTCAGCACGCCCAACATGACGTGCGCGCTGCCGCGGATTCCTTCCGGACAGAGCGGGACATTCTTGCGGCCGTCACCGCTGCTCATCCGAGCAACGCACGCTGGCTGCATCGGTTCGCTACCGCTAACAAACTGCTCGGCGAGATCCAATTCGCGCAGGGAAATCTGAATGATGCGCTCGCGTCTTATCGTGCCGGTCTCGCCAGCATGGATCGGCTGGCAAAGACCGACCCTGGCAATGCCTCCTGGCAGCACGATCTAGCCTTGTTTTTTAAGGACATAGGCAGAACACAGCTGCAGCAGGGCAAACTGCAAGACGCGCTGCAATCCTATCGCGAATCGCTCGCGATCCTCGATCGCCTCGCAAAGGCTGACCCGAACTATACCGACTGGCAGCTCGATCTTGCTTTTGCGAATAATGCTCTGGGAGGCGTCCAGGTCAAGCAGGGCAAACTCGGCGATGCGCTCGCGTCCTACACCGAGCAGCTGGCCATCATTCAGAGGGTACTCAAGCTTGATCCCAAAAACACGATATGGCAGCGCGACCTTGCCGGAGCCCATAGCGCTGTCGGCGGAGTGCAATTTGCACAGGGGCATCTCCGGGACGCGCTCGCGTCCTACCGCGATGGCTTTGCTATTCTAAAGCCGCTTGCCAAGGCAGATCCCGACGACGCCGGCTTGCAGCGTAGTCTCGCCAACGCAAGCGCAGACAGCGGCGACGTGCAGGCCGCGCAGGGCAACTATAAGGATGCACTTGCGTCCTATCAGAGCGGCCTGACCATCATGACAGAATTGGTGGCGAAGCATCCTGATAGCGCGCTGCTGCAATACAACCTGTCGTACCTCTACGTTAAAGTCGGCGACACGCAAGTCGTGCAAAAAAACATCCAGGATGCACTTGCAACATATCGCGGCGCGGTCGCGCTCATGGAGCAGCTTACCAAGCTTGATCCCAACAACACACTTTGGCAACGCGATCTTTCCATTTGCTATGGCAAGGTCGGCGACATCAATATAACGCTTGGCGATCGGCAAGAAGCGTCTGCATCGTACGGCCGTGAACTCGCCGTCGCGAAGCGATTAGCCGAGACCGATGCCGGCAACATGAGCGCGCAACGCGATCTGTCACTGGCCTACAACAAGATCGGCGACCTGCAACTGGCGGAGGGTAGTGTGGCGGATGCGCTGGTGTCGTATCGCAACAGCCTCGCCATCCGCGAGCGGTTGGCTCAGCTTGATTCCGACAATGCCGAATGGCAGCGTGATTTGACGGTGAACTATTCAAAGCTCGCGAACGCGTTCAAGCAATCCAACGATTCCGCCAACGCTCTCGCGGCGCTGCGGCAAGGCCAGGCCATCCTTAATCGCCTAGCGAAACTTGCACCCGACAATGTCAGATGGAAAAATGACCTGGCGTGGTTCGATAGCCAGATCGCCGCGTTGACAAGGAGAGAGAGCAGCCCGACTGACCAGTAGCTGGATTTGGTGGCAGAGGAATCCGAGCTTGTCCGTTGGCCCTTCCGATCGTGGATGGATATCGCTTCAGGTAATCTATTAATTGCAGATTTGCGGCTGCACGCAGCAACTACGCCGGAAGCCATTTGGAGATTGCCGAGATCTTGGACAGGTACCGGGAGCCCTGTCCTATCTCCACTGCTTTTCCTCGACCGTCCAGTTGGCGCCGGGCAGACGGCCGGGTTTAAGGAAAGCGTTGACCACATTGGCAAGCACACGCGATGCGGAATTTTCGAAGCCGTTTGCCGGGAGGGCCTGACCAAAGGCAATAGAACCCGTTGAAAAGACGGCACCGTCGTTCGGGGCGGTGAAATAGGTCATATCGGCGCGGATGCGGTAGTCAAGGGAACCGGTCAGACCCGCATAAGCGTAGAGCAGTTCTTCGGTCACCAACACGTAGTTGTCGGAATGTCCGCCGGAAGAGGCGATGATTTTGGTGTGTGGCGGCGTGCCGAGACTGAGGTCGTAACGATCAAGTTCGACCCCGGCGGCGGCATTGTAGGCCAGACCCTTGTCGCCGAAGATTTCGCCGTCTACGCCCTGCGTGATCCAAGACACGGTGCGGTGCCAGGCATCAGGCATTTTCCGATAAGGAGCCGATGTTTCGAAGCCCTCGGCGATAAAGCCGACGCCCGTCAGCTTTTGAGGTGCGCGACCGCGGTTACGCCAGAGGCCGCTCTTTTCCCCCGTGGTTTGCAAGTAATGTTCGCCCGGCTTGGCGGCCCAGGCGCGCATGCCGGAATCGAGCTTGCGCACCTCCATGCATGCCGGATTTCCCGGGTCGAATCCGATAACCCAATAATAGCCGTTGCCGCCCATGTAGATGAGACGACCCCCGTCTGCGACATAATCCTCCTGCGCGTCGAGCATCCGTTCCGATACGTATTCGGGGTGGGTGCCGGTCATGACACAGAGATAGGGACGAAGGAGGTCAACGCCTTCGCGATGCAGATCCTCATCCGTGATGAAATCGCAGTCGTAGCCCATATGATCGATCCAGGCCACGATTGAAAGATCGGCAGGAAATTGCCACGTGATGTTCATGCTCGACATGCGGTATTTCGGTCGCATGTTGATGATGGGGCGCAGATAAGAGGAGAAACAAACGCCGGCGTCGTCTTCGTAATGATCGTAGGTCGACAGCCCGTATTCGCGGTGTTCGTAGGTCTCGACATCGAGATCAGTGACGACTGGCGGCTGGCCGGTCATCGGCTGAATAATCTGTGCGTCGAAACTCAGGGATTCGTTGGCGTAGGCCAAGTAGCTCGCCGTGGGCACCAGAAAACAAAGCTTCGCAGTCGGCTTCGCTGGCCGGACGACAAACACGATATATTCCTCGGCGATGCCGGTACCGGGTCCAATCCGCAGCCGCATTGCGTAGATGCCGCTCTTGAGATTGGTCGGCACGATCATGCGGTTGGTCACTTCCCAGCCGCAATCGGTCACGGCATCGGGGTGGAACTCGATGCCGCCGAATTGCGAAGGATCAATTCGAAAGCAATCGTCCTTGCCGTTCCAATTCCATCCCGTCATCGCGCGCACTGGGTGATTGACGCCTTTGGCGTTGAGCCGATGGGGCCCGGTGTCGATCACCTCATGACCGACGCCCTCGGCGGTATACCCTTTGGAAGTGTCCCAATAGGCGAGTACCGCATCTTCCGGCAGCAATCCGCCGTGTCGACAAACGTCGAATTCAGCGCGACTTAGAGCTCGGTTGCAAATAGCGGGTCGGTCAATCTTTCCGGCATAAAGATCGTTGACGAAGGGACCGCGGAGGACGTGCTCGTCGCGGGCGCCGGCCACGAGGAAAGGCACGTCCGGTCTGTTTTCAGGCTTAAAGCGGAATTGCTGGACGACGTGGCTTGCGAAATCGTAGGGAACGACCTTGCCAATCAACGAATTGTAGCGGTTGAGTACACCCTCCTGATAGAGCTCGGCGCGGCCGGTTTCTCGATCGTATGAGACGCCGACAAGATACCAAACCTTGGCGAGCAACGGCAGTTCGGCGGTGACGTAGTCGACTTCCGACCCATTACCGACCCAAAATTCGAGATGTCCGGCCGGGTTGATGCCGAGCGCGTAGCCCGTGTTGCGCAGCGTATCCCAGCGTCCCAGGATTGTCTGTCGGGTGCCGCGTTGCGGCATCGTCGGCCAGATGAAAGCCGACAGCGAAAAATTACCGGAAACCGCAAGCTTGTTTTCGGGATCGTCAACTTTGAGAAAGCTGCCAAGCTGAGTGAACTGCTTCTTGACCGCCCAGCGCCCGTTAACGGGGCTTTCCAGCTCCACCTCAACGTGGCCAGGCCCTGCTTCGTGCGTATCACCGTGAATCAGCCTGACGAGTTGCGCCTCCGCCTCGCTCGCTCCATCGCAATTGACATGAAATGAAATTTCCTCTCCGGGGCGAACTGAAATACGGTTGGCGTACCCGAAGATCTTTTGTTGGGCCATTGCTATTTCTCTGTCAGATCACTTGATGTGGCGAAGAAAAGCTCCGTGGCGCGCCTCTTGGACGGTCGCGTAGCGTTCGTCACCGACATAGCGTGGCGGTTGACCGCGCCGGCCTGAAAAGCTGACGAGCACGGAAAGTGCCGTCGGCTTCGGCCTTCACAGCATATTGTTCGGTCAGCGGACGACGCTGGCACCAGGCCAGAAGCCGCGACAAGTGGCTCGCTCGGGTGGCCGGCGTCGCCGCTTCGATGCTCCTCGATCAGCTCATCACTCAGCACCGAACGCAGATATGCGCGTGTCATCCGATCGAAATGATCGCGCACCTGGAAGTCCCTGTTGAGCTGACCGTCCTCTTGCGCTTTCGACATTTTATTCTCCGTCAGCTCTCCAACAGGTCGTGAACGCGTCGCATGAAGACGGCGTGATAGGCTTCATCGAGTGTGTCGAACTCGCGGTCGTCGACGAGTCGTGGTGAAACACCGCGAACGCCCGAGAAGGCGATGATCTTGTACGGTCCCGTGGGGCCCGCGCTGTGGAGGGCATATTTGTCCTCCATCTTGGCGCGCCGGAAATAGAGAAGGACGCGTTCGAGCGCTTCGGAATGCTGCCCGAGCGGCTGGCGCCGGTGTTCCTCAATGATCTCCGGCGTGATCAGATCCTTCAAATAGTCACGCTGCATCTTGTCGAAGCGACGAAAGTAGAGCGTATCCTTGTCATTACATTCAGTCGCCTCCTCAGGCAGCGCCTCGCCGCCTTTTTCGGTGCGGGTAGATCGCCATTCGCCACGCTTTTTCGCACGCCAAGCATTGAACTGCCGTGCGAATGCCGAAATAGCCGTTGTTTAGGAAGAGAACGACACCGAGCATGGCAGCGCCGATGATCAGATAGCGCCACGGTCCAAGTTCCAGCAGAACGTCGCGCAGAAAGATCACAACGAACGTGCCGAGCACCGCGCCTTCCGCCCGGCCAATGCCGCCGATGGTGATCATTGCGAGCCCGAGCAGCACGGTTTGGAAATCGAAGATCGAATAGGCGACCCCGCGATACTGAGCCGCATAGAAGCCGCCGATAAATCCAAGCGCCACCGATGTAAGCAGGAAGATGGTGATCCGTGCTCGTTTGTAGTCCACCCCGACGGCAGCGGCGAAGGCTTCGTGCTTCTCAGGCGCCATCCGCAGCACGCGGCCGAGTCGTTTGCCGTTGATAAAGCGGAAAAGAAAAAGCGACGCGATAAGCAGGCAAAGCGAAGCGTAATAGGCCACCATCGACTGGGTGAGCGGCGGCCAGTTTTGATTGATGAAGGAATCGGCGCCATAGAGCCCGCCCGAGGCCGAGCCGAACTGCTTAGAGGTGGTGAAGAAGACGCGGAAAAGTTCGTTGAGTCCGAGGGTGAGAAGGGCGTAATAAAAGCCGTCAAGCCGAAGAGCCGGCGCGGCGATCAGAACGCCGAAGCCAAGCCCGATGCCAGCCCCTATCGGAGGCAGGGCATACCAGGGGATGCCCGCGCGGATTGAGAGTAGCGAGGTGACAAAGGCCGCGGTGCCGACGACGGCATAGGTTGCCAGAGAAAAGATCGACGCCGTCCCGATGATAAGCGTCCAGCAAACGTTAATCGCCGCAAAAATGCCGAAGGTGGCTCCGGCGGTGAGCAGCGCATTCATCTGCGCTTGAGGGAAAGAGCAGCGGTCCGATCAGAAGCAGAACAGAGACAGAGGAGCCAGTAGATCGGCCGGCGATCGAGGATTTTCTTCTCCGGGATTGCCGTCTTTCGATTGTAAAGGCCCCTGATGTTGAGAAGATTGCGCCGCGTCGGCCACCAACGAGTGCGGTTCCAGGTCCGGCTGCCGTGGTGCGGCCAGATCACGAAATATTTGAAGCGGCCGACCGGATAGGTCGCCACCTTGAATGCTGTGTTCTTGCGCCAGGTGTCGCGCGGATCGGGCACCCGAATCGAAGGGGCCTCATGCATTGCCGGTGGCTGTCCCCCAGACGGCAAGCGGATTTTTCCAGACATACGGCTTGGAAGGCGCTTGATCGGTCATGCTTATTGTTCGCGTGCTTTGTCCACCAAGCCCGGAAATGCCGCGTGGCCGCACAATCAGAACGAGGATGATGAACGAGAAATTGGGTCATCAGAACATACTGACCGCCCAGAAACTTATTGGTGAGTGCCTCGACAAGACCGAGCAGGATCGCCGCGATCACCGCGCCCTGCACAGAACCGAGTCCGCCGCACAGTGCGATGGATACGCCCTTGATGAGCGGCGTAAGCCCCGAGAAAGGTGCGATGTAATAGGTCTGCGAAAGGAGCACCGACGCAAGGCCGGCCATCGCACCGGTCAGCCCCATCACGTAGAGTCCAGTGCGGCGAATGCCGATGCCGACGATCGAGGCGGCGTGCGGATTCATCATCATCGCTCTGATTTCGAGCCCCCGCCGGCTCGAGCGCATCCACAACACGACGCCGATCAACATGGCGACCGAGCACACGACGAATGCCGATCTTGTCGGCCGTCAGCGTGATGTCGAAAAGCTTCACCTTCCATCGGCCGAATAGATCGGGCAGTGATTTTGATGTCGGCCCGAAAATCATGAGGAAGAGCTGACTGCCGATCAAGCTGATCGCCAGCGTGGCAATCATGCCGCGCGAGGTGAAGGCCGGCTTGTCGTGAAGGGGAATGAAGACGAGCAGGCAGACGATAATGCCGGCAATTGCCCCGGCAGCGATGCCCGTGCCGGCGATCAGGATAAGGGTTCGTAGGCACCCGCGTCGCGACCATCCAGGCGGCGTAGCCGGCGAAGGAGAAGATAAAGCCATAGGCGAGATTTATGAGCCCGAGACTCGACCAGGTGATCGAGACCGCGATCGCGATGAGGCCATAGATCGCGGCGACCGTGACGGCATTGATTGATGACGAAGGCGATGTCCATTCCGACCGCTTAATTGCTGCCTGAAAGGCGGAAGGACGACGACGCCTCACCCTTCAGCTTGCCCGCGTGCATTCCGATGACGCGATCGACCTTGCCTTCGAGCAGGGCCACGTTCTGCTCGGCGATGAACATCGCGCTGTCCTTAAGGTCGATTGCAAGCAGGGCCTCCATGACCGCGATGCCGATTTTTGGCGCGAGCCCAAGCGTTGGTTCATCGGCAAGGTAAAGCTTGGCGTCGGTCATGAGGCCTCGACCGATCGAGACCATTCGCCGCTCGCCGCCGGAGAGCCGTCCGACCGGCGTCTTCATAAGCTTCCGCAGCGGCTCGAAAATGCTCGAGCACGCGTTCCTTGCGTTCTTTGCGGGTCCGCCAGGCTTCTGGCGTGAAGGCGCCGGAGTCGAGATGTTCCTCCACGGTAAGGCCCTGGAAGATCTCGTCGCCCTGCGGCATGATGGCCAATCCCTGGCGCACGATCTGATGGGTGTAGCGGCCCGGACCCTGGCTGCGGGTTCGCCCGATCTGCTTGCCGTTGAGAAGGATAGAGCCGCGTTGCCAGCCGGTAAGTCCGGCGATGGCGTAAAAAAGCGTCGTCTTGCCATGACCGTTAAGTCCGACGATGCCGACCCTCTCGCCCGGATGGATAACAAGGTCGAGGTCGTGAATTACCCGCAACGGTCCGTAACCGGCGGACAGACCCTCAATTTTCAGAACCTCGGTCATTACCCTGCTCAATGCGTCTCAAAATAGGCTGCGCGGACGGCTGGGCTATCGATGATCTCTGCGAGTTCACCTCGTGCAATGATCTCACCGGCATCCATTACGATCACTCGGTCCGCAATGGATTCGAGGAGTTCTATTCGGTGCTCAACGATAAGAACCGCAACGTTCATTTCCTTGGACAACATCCGCAGGATCTGGTCGATCTCGTCGATCTCGGCGTTGATGAGCCCGGCAGCGGGTTCGTCCATCAGGAGAACCTTGGGCTGACGCATCAGCAGACACGCCATCAGCAGCTTGCGCCGCTCAAAGGTTTTCAGACTGACAGTTGGCCGATCGTAGGGCACCCGGAAGTGTACAAGATTGGCGCCGTATTCGGCGTCAAAGCGAGTGAGCCAGGGGCGGAAGGCTTGACGCGCCGCCTTCATGGTCTCGCCCACCGTCAGTTCTTCCGGCACGATCGGTGTCTGATAGGTGCGACCGATGCCAAGCCGCGCGCGTTGCGAACGAGGGACAGGTTGTTGATGTCCCGTCCCTCGAAAAAGACTTTGCCGGTCTTGGGGCGATAACGCCCCGAGAGGATTTCAAGCAGGCTGGTCTTGCCGGCGCCGTTCGGGCCGATAATCCCCAGGACTTCGCCCTGACGAAGCTCGAGGCTGATATTCGCTCAGCACCTCGCGCCCGCCCAGATCCAGCGAGAGATCCTCGCAAGAAAAGAACGGCGACTCTCGGCATAAACCTTCAGCCCCTCACTCACCACCAAGGGGCTGGGCGAAGCTTCGATTCGGCGATTTCGTTTGGCCAGATAATCTTGTGATGAACGTCCTGCACCTGCACGTAAAGCTGGCTCATTCCCTTTTCAAGTTCGGCCGCTTGATTGCCGAAGCCGTTGTCGGGGAAATGCAGCGCTTCCTGGAATTCATTGTTCATGTTCATCATGCCGCAGACGCCGCGATAGGGGTTTTCGCGGATCCACTTGCAATTGGCCGCGAAATCTTCGGGATTTTTCGTCGCTTCCCACGAGCGCTTGAGGTACTGGACGATGTCGTAGCCGTTGCCGGTATAGACAAGGCCCATATTGCCGACGAATTTCGGGAAGCGCTTGAGGTATTTTGCGCGGAAGTCCTGGCCGATTTTATCGCCGTAGACTCCCAGCACCGTGCTCCAGCAAAAGCCTTCGGTTGCCGCTCCGCCGAGTTCCAGGAATTCAGGTTGCGAAGGCCCATATTGCAGGTAGACGATCGCGCCGGGCACCGGGTCGGCGGCGAATTGTTTGCAGAAGGCGGCGTATTCAGCGGCGACCCAATGGTCGATCATGATTGCCCCGGCATCCACTTCCTTAAGTTTCTGAATTACCGGGCTCCAATCGTTGACGGGGTATTGGATGTCGGTCACGGCTGCGAGTTCGAAATTGTATTTCGGAATCGACTCCCGGGCCGCCTTGAGGATTGTCTGGCAATAGCCAACCTGCTCGGCGACGATATGTATCTTTCGGTTCTTCGGTTTCCAGACCCCGGTCTGCTCCATCTTCGTCAGCCATAATGGGTAGGTCCAACCGTAGTTGACCTCCGAAGGATCGGTCTGGAGCACATGGCTGTACTTCTTTGGATCCGCCTTGTAGGCGAGCGTCGCGTTGCGCTGCGTATTGCCCTGCAAATAGGGACATTTGTACTTGGCGGATTCGTCCATCGCCGGAATAGGGGCAAACAGAAAGGCGTTTGAAATCGCGTGCACCTTTTTGTCGATGCAGGCCGCGATGGATTGGCGGCAGCTTTCGGGATTCAGCTTGTCGACATCGGGAACAAACAGATCGATCTCGCGCCCCAGCACGCCACCGGCTGCATTGATTTCCTCGACGGCCAAAGTGGTGCCGTTCAGATGGTCGGTATCATCGGCCACGCCGTAGGGGGTGGAGAGAGATGAGGGAACGCCGATTAACAACTTATCTTTGCCGGCCGCGATTACCCCCGGCGCCGCGAGCCCCGCTACCGCTGCTGCCGCGCCACCCGCGGTGAGTTTCAGGGCATTGCGTCGAGACACCGGACGGGCGGTCACGCCCCTCTTTCCGTCCCCAAATAACGTCATCTTTGCCTCCCCTATCTTGGCAACTTCCGCCATCGCGCTGCGCCATCGCACGATCGGACCGCTTTCCAATTTATTCCGGCAGGAAAAGAGTAGAGCACAGCCCGAAGCGGAAATCAAACACGATGGAAAAAAAATTTCCTGGGGGGAACGTTGCGGTGTCGACCGTCCCGAGGCGGGACGCCAAATTTATGCCGAATAGGGACCTCACCGAGAGACGTCCGCGACGGCTGAGCGTCGTGTGCGATCGAGCAGCGCGGCCCAGACGGTTTCGATTTGATGCTTCTGATCGCGCCCGTCCAGCCGGGCAGACTGGATCTTGGTGCGGCCCCGCATTTTGGCCGACAAATTGCGGTCGGTAGCAAGTTGCGGCACGTTCTGAAGTCTGTATGCTTGAACACTGGGCTGGGCATAGGGAGCAGTCTGATCCTGACGACCGAAAGGCGCCGGCAGCCGCCGGATGCTCGTCTTTCGTGACGATTGGACAACAGGCCCGTGTCACAATGGCTCTGAAACGCCGAGTTGGAATTTTCATCGCGTTCTTCATCTCGTTTGCGGCGCCGGCTGCGTTTGCGGAGCCTAACGCCGGCGTGGCGTTGCTTATTGGCAACGCCGCGTATCCGGATGCCGACGCGTCTTTGAAAGAACCGGTTACTGACGGACATGCGCTTGGCGACGAACTGCGCCGACGCGGATTCGACGTCGATGTTGAAGAAAATCTCTCCAAAGAGGCTATGCAACGGGCGCTCGATCGCTTCTACGCGAAGATCAAGCCCGGTTCGACTGCAGTGTTCTTCTTTAGTGGGTTCGGCATCCAGTCGGACCGCCAGAACTATTTGATCCCGGTGAACGCTCGGATTTGGAGCGAGCCCGAAGTTCGCCTTGATGGCTATAGCATCGAAAAGATCCTCGATGAGATGAACGCCAGGGGCGCTCGCGTTAAAATCGCCATTTTGGACGCGTCGCGCAGGAATCCCTACGAGCGTCGTTTCCGCAAAACGGCCGCAGGTCTTGCGGCCATTACTTCTCCCCGCGGGAGCCTTGTCATGACATCGGCAGCGCCGGGCTCCATAGTCAGCGAGGATAGCCCGCCCGTCTTTATGTCGCAGCTTCTGCAGGAGGCGCAGAAGCCTGACTCCACCGTCGAACAAATTTTCAATCGCACGCGCATGGATGTGCTGCGGGCAACCCAGAGCGGTCAGGTGCCCTGGTTCTCCTCTTCTTTGGACGAGGACTTCGTTTTCACGTCCGCCTCAGGGGCTGCGCCCGCCGGCCCGCGAGTAACTGGCCAGCCGGAAGTACGGCAAGCCGAAACTCCGCCGCCAGCCGCTCCCTCTGCGACATTGCAGCGGCGCACCGCCACGGAGCAACCAGCCAGCACGGCGCAAGCGGGTGGTCCGGCCACTTTGCATTCAGACCCTGTGACCGACTGCGATCGACTTGCGGCCGATAATTCAGATGAGCAACGGCCACCCTCCGTCGCCGGCGTCGTCGAACAGCAAATTGATACAAAGGCAGCGTTGCAAGCATGTAACGAGGCGGCGCGTGAATACCCCGACGTAGCGCGCTTCGTCTTTCAAACAGGCCGCGTCGCGCATGCTCAGAAGGACTATGCCACGGCCCTGCTTCTTTTTGAAAAAGCCGCCGATATGGGGAGCAAAATTTCGATCACCGACATGGGCGGCATCTATTTGTTTGGGCAAGGCGTCACGAAAGACTATGCAAAGGCGCGCGGGCTTTTCGAGAAGGCGCAGGCCAAGGGCGACCATCTGGCCGTCGCGCTTTTAGGCATGGTTTATCACAACGGCTGGGGTGTTGGGCAGGACTACACGCAAGCACGCCAGTTCTACGAAAAGGCAGCCGCCGCGGGCGAGCCGCTCGCGATGCGCAATCTCGGTAATCTTTATGCCAACGGGCTGGGGGTGCCTAAGGACTATTCGGTCGCGCGCCGATGGTACGAGAAAGCCGCTGCCGCCGGATCCCCTGAAGCGACGAGCAATCTCGGTCTCTTTTACCAGAACGGATTGGGGGGACCTCAAGACTACACAAAAGCGCGTCAGTTTTACGAGAAGGCAGTGGCAGCCGGCGACACCGAAGCAATGAACAGGCTCGGGTTCCTGTACGAAAAAGGGCTCGGCGTTCCGGAAAACTACGGGTTGGCGCGCGAATGGTACGGGAAGGGGGCAGCGGCGGGTAACGTGCCGGCGACGCGCAACCTCGGGCTCCTGTACCAGAACGGATCGGGTGGCGCGCAGGATTATGCGGAGGCGCGCCAATTGTACGAAAAGGCTGCCGCAGCCGGTAGCGCAATTGCCATGAACGATCTGGGGCTCGTTTACGAACGAGGGTTGGGCGTCGCGAAAGACTTTAGCCAGGCTCGGCAGTGGTATGAGAAAGGCGCCGCTGCGGGTAATGCGCTAGCGGTTCGCAACCTTGGACTATTTTACCAGAACGGGTGGGGCGGTCCCCAAGACTATAGCCAAGCACGTCAATTATACGAAAAGGCCGCAGCTGCGGGCAACGCGGAAGCGATGAACGATCTAGGCCTCCTCTATGAGAAGGGTTTGGGCGTCGCGAAAGACTCTGCCCAGGCCCGCCAATGGTTTGAGAAGGCAGCGGCAGCCGGAAACGAATACGCCAAAGCGAACTTTCAGCGCCTCAACGCGGCACAATAGTCGCGCGCTGCGAATATGATTTAGCTAAGGCGAAATGCTCATCCAGCTCATAAAAGCGATTGGCGCAGCGGTAGCCCTCTCCGATGAGGTGCTGCCCTCGATGGCTCTGATCCAAATAAAATTTTGTTTTAGCAAGCCGCCAGACGCAACCGCCGTGCGTGACGCACGAACTATACGCGAGCCCGCAAATCGACTCCACGAGCTGTCAAAAGAACTCATTGATAGACTTTGATCAGCCAGGCCTCGTGACCGCCGCGCGCGAGTGCGCTCAATTCGAGGGACTCGCATCCCCAAGACTGGGCACTTCGGCCCCGCCCTGTTGGCTCGCGCTTTGATTTACTTTCGATGCGCCTGCGTCCTGTTGGACAGGCCCGCCTGTACTTTGGTTTGTCGTTGAACGGGTTTCGGGCTGGGGCCGCTGGCTCGTATTTTGAGTCGCAGGTACTTGCGGGTGCTTTAGCGCGCGGACGTCTGGCTGCGCGGGCTTTGTCGGGCGAGGCCGCGGCGCATACGCAGGTCCACGGCTCGCCGGCTGACTTGAATTGGCGTCAGATCCGTAGGCGCAGGCGCAGGCGCCGCCAGCCATGCGCAACCGGGGCGAATTTTCCTTACCAAAGACCTGGAAAGTCGCCAGACTGATGTCGGAGACCTCCTCTTCGCACAGCGCGATTTCGTGACCTACGGCTCCTTGTCGCGCTGGCATATCGGCTGCCATGCCACCGATTGCCGCGTGCGCTCCCCCGGCCAGAGATAATGATAAGCCGGCAGCGCCCAACACAGGCAATGTTTTCCGTCCACGCTTTCCCCGAGAAGCCTCTTTAGCCTTCATGGCACAGCTCCTATCAGTTGGGCACATAAGCGATTGATGATAACTAAATAAAGCTATGCTTCGTTCGAGTGTCGAGCAAGTGCCAAAGGTTTGGTCGTGCGATGAGTGAGCCACTAGACTGCGTGTGCCGCGATTTCTTGGGGGCCTCCCCCTATCGCAGACTATTTCGCTGCCATGGCATTCGATAGGCTCCAAAGGCGCTCCGCGCGAGTCCTTTCGGCGTGCGCGTTTCCTGATCGCCGCCGCGTTCTTCATTGCGTCGAATAGTAGAGCCGGTGCCCCGCAGTCGGGCCTGCCCGTCCTCGTTGAAAAGGCGATGCAGGGCTGCTTCTCCTCGGCAGTCCGGTTTACCGGATTGGCCGTGCCGCGGGCGGATGCGATCGTGAATCTTGTTGTAACCGGCTACCAGATCAGCGCGCTTCTGGTTGCGGAAGGCGACTCGGTGACCGCAGGTCAAATGCTTGCTCGCCTGTCTCCGCTGAGCGGTGGCCCGGTAGAGGGGCCAAGCGCGGCAACGGGTGGCGCGCAGCAAGCCGGTAACGCGGCTCTGCGCGCGCCGGCGGCCGGGGTCATCAGACGCGTCAAAGCCGTTATATTGTGATAAATATAACGTTGACGGCCGCAAAACTTGGGAGCAGTCTTTCTCCGCAATGCCGAATGCCGCTGCCAGCACGAAACGACCCGCTGGAAGTATGTTTGGGTAGGGCCGGCAATATTGTTGAGCCAATTCGCCGTGTGAGCAGGCCACGACTCCTACCCCTCAAAAAATAAGTTGATCTGGCGCGAGGTTCTGATGCTCCAAGCGCAAGATGGGTCCAACGACAAAACGAGCCGGGAGGCTCATTCACGGGAGGAAGCAGATGTTCCAGCAAGCTCTGGAGAAAGTCTCCAAACAAGTTCTGATCCGCGACCGCTACGACAATTTCATCGGCGGCAAGTGGGTAGCGCCGGTCGAAGGACGCTATTTTGAGAACCCCAGCCCGATCACCGGCAAAAAGCTTTGCGAGGTGCCGCGATCGAGTGCCGCTGACGTCGAACTCGCCCTCGACGCCGCGCACAAAGCGAAGGATGCGTGGGGCAAGACGCCGGTCCATGAACGATCGCGCATCCTCAACAAGATCGCCGACAAGCTTGAGGCTAATCTCGAGCTTTTGGCCTTGGTGGAGACGCTCGATAACGGCAAACCGATCCGCGAAACGACCTACGCCGACATGCCGCTTGTCGTAGACCACTGGCGCTATTTCGCCAGCGTCGTCCGCGCGCAGGAAGGGGGCATATCCGAGATCGACCACGACACGGTCGCTTATCACTATCACGAGCCGCTCGGCGTCGTGGGTCAGATTATCCCTTGGAACTTCCCGATCTTGATGGCGACCTGGAAGCTCGCGCCGGCACTGGCCGCCGGCAATTGCGTTGTCCTGAAACCGGCAGAGCAGACACCGCTCGGCATTCTCGTTGTCATGGAGCTTATCGCCGATATTCTGCCGCCAGGTGTGATCAACGTCGTCAACGGCTTCGGCGTCGAGGCCGGCAAGCCATTAGCGCAAAACAAGCGCATCGCTAAGATTGCGTTCACTGGCGAGACGACGACGGGCCGGTTGATCATGCAATACGCCTCGGACAACCTGATCCCCGTCACGTTGGAGCTTGGCGGCAAGTCGCCCAACATCTTCTTCGCTGACGTTGCGGAAACTAACGATGATTTCTTCGACAAGGCGCTCGAAGGTTTCACCATGTTCGCCCTCAACCAAGGCGAGGTCTGCACCTGCCCCAGTCGCGCGCTGGTGCAGGAGTTGATCTACGACAAATTCATGGAGCTCGCGGTTGCCCGCACCAAGAAGGTCAAGCAGGGCCACCCCCTCGATCCTTCGACGATGATCGGCGCGCAAGCCTCGAACGATCAGCTGGAAAAAATCTTGTCATATCTCGATATTGGCAAGCAGGAGGGCGCCAAAGTATTGACCGGCGGCAAGCGCGCGCAGCTCGAAGGCGAACTCGCGGGCGGCTATTATGTCGAGCCGACGATCTTCGCCGGCAACAACCGCATGCGGGTGTTCCAGGAAGAGATTTTCGGCCCGGTCGTGTCCGTGACCAAATTCAAGGATGAAGAAGAAGCGCTGGCCATTGCCAACGACACACTTTATGGCCTCGGGGCCGGGGTGTGGACTCGCAATGGCAATCGGGCCTACCGCTTTGGCCGCGCGATCCAGGCCGGACGCGTCTGGACAAACTGCTACCACGCCTATCCGGCGCACGCGGCTTTCGGCGGCTACAAGCAATCGGGCATCGGTCGCGAGAACCACAAGATGATGCTTGACCATTATCAGCAGACCAAGAACGTCTTGGTCAGCTATTCGAACAAGGCACTCGGCTTCTTCTGATCGGTGCAAACTAGGGACGCGGGCTCATGGTCCGCGTCCCTTTCACCTCGATTTGGCAAGGCTCGCATGGGCACGGTTGAACGGGTCAAGATCACCGACAAGGCGGCGGATGTCGTCGCGCGCCTGAAGATTTAACATGGCGCGCTTCTGTTCCATCAGTCGGGCGGTTGCTGCGACGGCTCGGCGCCGATGTGTTATCCCGCAGGTGATTTTCGGGTGGGGCCGCAGGATGTACTGCTCGGCGAGATCGCCGGATGTAAATTCTATATGGGCGCGGCGCAATTCGAATATTGGCGCCACACCCAACTTATCATCGATGTGGTACCGGGACGCGGCTCGGGCTTCTCGGTCGAGGCGCCCGAGGGCGTGCGGTTTTTGACGCGCAGCCGCGTTTTCACCGACGCGGAAACGGCCGAACTCGATGCGGAAGGACCGCCCGCCAGGGCGGCATAGCGGCCAAGCGTTCCGGCGCCACGGAGCTTCTGCCGCCTTGGCGCGCGGCGGACGCAGCCGCGAACTTGCGCTATCGCCGATCGCTAAACGAAGAAACCCATGGCGCCGGATATGCCGAGTAGAGAGGGGAGGTCCGATGCCTTTTGTGTCGCGACCTTGCCCTTACGGCGAACTTGCGCTTCTTCACGTCCGGGCCGGCGGCCGCTTTGCCTGGTTCTGATCCAGGCTCAATGCTGGCATGGGCTTGAACGTCGGCGTGAGGTACCGCGCTCGTCTGCACATCCCGCTTGGATGCATCGCTTTTTTCCGCAATTACGAGATTTGAGCCCGCCGCATGTGACTGGTAGCCGATGCCGAAGGCGAGGGGCTCGGTGTGGCCATTTTGAAAAAGCTGCGTGAGTTTCGGTTGATATCTGCTGGCGAAAAGGCTGATCGGACCGGAATAGTGGCCGAACGGCCGAAGCTTCCAGGCGCCGTCGAAATTGCCCGCCGGTATACCGCTATCGTCCTCCAGCACTAAATCGCTGTGATCGAGCAGGAAATCGCGGATGTCGGAAAAGCTGCTGCGGTGCAGAAGATAAGAAGCGCTCTTGATGAACGCGTCGCCGGTGCCGAGACGCTCACAGAATTTGGCGAATCCGCTGGCCTTGAAGCCGTCGTTGGCAATGTTGGTGCTGAAATAATAGAGCGTCCGGATGCGCCCATCTTCCCCGCTAAAGACGATTTTAACGCCGTGAGCTGCATCCGCCGTGGCGGACGCGATGCCTGATCCATCGTCCGGCTGGGCGATACCTTGGTCGTCGAGCTTGATGAGGGATACGTCCCGGACCGTTTTGCCGGAACGGGCCATGAAGAGGTATAAAATTGGTATCGTGCCTTTAACGGGGCCGTCGCGCAGCGAGTCCCGCATGTCGTTCGTCATGAAAAAGCTGTTCGTCAGGATCGATTGCAGCGACACCTCGATATTTCTCAGCGCTTGGCCCACCGAGCCCCGAGGCAGTTTCATCAGGTCGGGAATCGGCCCGGTCGGCTCCAGGCCTGCGAGCACGTAGGTGGACTGCTTCGGGAAGAATGCATTTGCATAAAGGAAGTCCGGTCCGCTGAACATGTAGAACAGCACCGGTTGCGGGTTAGTGATCTTTGCGCTCGACCAGGCGCGGATCTTTGCGAGTTGGCGACTTTCAACGTTTTCAAAGATGCTGCCGAAACGCCTGGCGTGCTGCTGCCAGACTGGGTCGTGCGTCAGGGGCAGCAGCGGCGATCCGGCGGACGGCTGCATCCCGGCCAAAAAGCGGGCGGTATCATCCGCGCTGGCCGATTCTGCGTTTGCGGCACCGAGCGACGAGAAAGCCAGCAAGTTCGCGACAACGACGACAACACTCAAAATCACTCTTCGTGCTGGTAGGTGTCGGGGCATGTGAACTGGGTCCTGATTGTCACGAACAATGATCGAGGCAGGTCAAACCTGACGGCCTTAAGAAGTGGCTGACGCGGGTGGAAGCCATTCTCGAAATGAGCGATTCAGACCTTTAGTCGGCTGGCAGCATCTCGGAACGGTGCGAGTGGGCGCGGCTGGTCTTTGGCGTATTCGGCGGTCGAAAGTCCAGTGTTTTCCGCCCTGCTCCAGACTCCATCTTGAAAAATCGGCAAATGTTGGGAAGGAGCGATGATGCATACAGCCGCAGGGCAGCGGCGGACCTGGCAAAATCAACCTCAGGAGACGATGTGCAGGCCGGCGTCCACGTAGATCGTGTCGCCGGTCATGCCCGAGGCCGCGCCGCCGACCAGGAACGCCACCACGCGCCCGACTTCCGCGATGTCCACCAGCCGATGCGCCGGAGCCCGGCGTACGGCGTCTTCGATCAATTCGTCGAACTGCGCGATCCCACTCGCCGCCCGCGTCTTCAGCGGGCCTGGCGACACCGCGAATGCACGGATGTTCCTGGGTGCAAGCTCGTTCGCCAAATATCGGACGGATGCCTCCAGCGCTGCTTTCACTGGGCCCATGACGTTGTAGTTGCTCACGACCTTGTCGGCCCCGTAATAGCTCATCGCGATCAGGCAGCCGCCATTGGTCATTAACGGCTCAGCCCGCCGTGCCATCTCGATAAAAGAGTAGCATGAGACAAACATTGCCTGCTGAAATCCATCGGCCGAGCAATCAGTCACCCGGCCATGCAGGTCTTGCCGCGGTGCGAAGGCAATGGAATGGATGAGAAAATCGAGCCGATCCCATTCCTTTCCGATCCGCTCGAACACCGCCTCCGTTTGTCCCGGCTGCTGCACGTCGAGCGGCATCAGCATCGAGGCGTCGATTTGCTCTGCGAGCGGCTCAACGTACGGCTTCGCCTTTTCGTTGAGGTAAGTGATCGCCAACTCTGCACCGAACGCTCGCAGTTTCGAGGCGCAGCCGAAAGCGATACTGTGCTCATTGGCGATGCCGACGACAAGCCCGCGGCGGCCGGACAACATGTCGCCGACGCGACTGTCGGGATCCCAGACTTTCGGCAATAGGTCTTTAGGCGACGTCATGGATATCGCGCATCCGTTCTAAAGGAGGGTGCCGCACACGCATGTCAGCGATGAAGATAGATCGTCGTTCCCGACAGGTCTGTGACATGAATCCAGACCATGCAACGCGCCGGCGCGTCTTCCTTTTCGGCATCCGCTCGAAAGGCGGGGCCGTTGAGGGCGCTCGGAGGCTGTCTGGATCGTCAAATGCGGCGTTGTGAAATCACAGCAGACACGCGCGGAGGGAGCTAGACCACCTTGTCCACTAACCGACCGGTACCCGGCGGCGGTGGCGGCGGTGACTGCGGCGAGGTGTGATCGGACATGGTCCCGGTATCGTGGATGTCGGAGTTTTCCGCAGGGTTGCGCTTGGTAACCCGCCGTGCGGCATTCGTCGGCACGATGCTTTGGATGCCGATGCCTGAGAGCGCAATCTCGTCTCGCGTCGAGGACATATGACGAAATTTAGCGACGCGATTATCAAGACTGTGCTGTCGATTTGCACGCAGTCTTAAGCGCCTGCCGGACAATTCATTAACCATCAACGCCGCGATCACCCGGGTGCGGCGAGACCAAGCAAGAGGCCGGGCCCTCGCGAAATCACAAAAATTCCTTTTTTCCGGCCTGACGGCGTCTCAAACTGACGTTTGAATTTCAGTCGAGCGTTTGATAAATGCGCACTGGGGTAAATGATGTTGACGGCGCAAGAGTTCACGCGGCCGATCGGCCGCCGCGATCAACCGGTCTGTCGAAACTGCGGCCGGTCGATGCACTTAACACGCGTCACTCCGGCGCCGGGCGACCTACCGGATCTGCGCGTCTATAGCTGCGGGGAATGCGGAATCGGGACGACGGAAACTGCCGGCGACCGCCGGGCAGATTAGTTTGCTGCGGTGAAACTCGCACCGCGAGCGTGAGCCCCAGGCGCATTCGCCCCCCGCGCTTGGGGCTCTCACTTTTCGGGTCGGTGTTTCGGCACTTCGCTCCGCGTTTTATGGAGTTTCGTAGCCGCTGCGGCGGGTCCAATATTCCCAGATACGATCTGTGGCAAGCGGACTAGCCGCCATCTCGGCGGTCGCCGCGATTTCGCCCTCGGAAAGGAAGGTAACCTCGCCGAGACGCATCGCCTCGGTCTGCAGGCGGGCGTTGACCATCAGATAGACCGCAATGCGCACCGCGTCGCGGACCGTGTTGCCGACAACGGCGCAGCCATGACCGCGCATCAGCACCGCGGCTTTGTCGCCGAGCGTTTTCGCAAGGCTGCGTCCTTGCTGGAGATTGCGGACGAGCATGTCGGTGTCGCCAAAGTCGTCCCTGATGTCCCAGACCGGCACGTGGGGGCCCATGCCACCCGCCGTGTGAATGATCTGCTGCATCTGTGCTTTGGTCACCGAATACGGAATGATCTCGTGGGCGTGATTATGGACAACCGAGCCGACATCGGGCCGAGCCTGGAAGATCGCGCCATGGATGGCCCGCTCGCCGTACATGACGCGGCCTCGCTGGTCGATCGGATTGCAGTCGAGGTCAAACTCCATGATGTCGTCGCGGGTCACGAGTTCGGGACTGCGTGAGCGGGACATAAAGAACCTGTCCGGTCGCTCCGGATGGCGGAGGCTGACGTGCCCAAACCCGTCGACGACGCCTTCATAGGCCAGAATGCGGTTGGCGATCACGAGGTCCTCAAGCTGGGCGTCTAGTCCTTCCATCCCGGTGCTCCGTTTCTGCTTCCCGCACTCGCTTAGGCGAAAAGCCGCGTGATGTCGAACACGCGCCCGCCAAGGCCCGCGCTCTTACGCAAAATCCGCATGGCTGTCTCGTCAAGAGTGGGGTAGGCGTGCGTTTTGAAAGCACGTATTGGCGCTGATAGAACAACAAGCCTGCGCTAGACTAAATTACAAGGCAGCAGCCAGCCGCCGCCGTGACAGTCAAAAGACGGCACGCAGGCGCGGCGTACCGGGAGGGAAGATACCGATGCAGGCGCTCAAGCGGAATTACGACGGTATCGTCATCGGAGCCGGGCACCACGGGCTTGTCCTGTCGTCCTATCTCGCCAAAGCGGGCCTGCGAATCCTGTTGCTCGACCGGCGTCTCGCGTATGGCGGTGGTTTGAACACCAGCGAAGTCACGAAGCCTGGCTTTTATCACAACCTTCACTCCATCAATCATTTCCATATTTCGGAAACGCCCTGGTTCAAGGATCTCGAGCTTTCCGACAAGGTCACCTACATCACGCCGCGTTACGAATTTGGCCAACCACACGCTGACGGTTCGGCTCTCGTTTTTGGACGCGAGCTCGAAGAAACGGTCGCCAACATTGCGCGCTTTTCCAGGAAAGATGCCGCGACTTTTCGAGAGTGGAATCGCAAAGCCGAGGTGATGACGCGCCACATCCTGCTTCCCGAGCGGTTTTCGGAACCGCTTCCGCGAGCAGAGCGTGAGGCCTTGCTCGGGCGTACCACAATCGGGCGGGAGTTCATGGCGGTTGCCAACCGGCAGCCGTTGGAAGTTGTCGAGGAGCTTTTTGAAAACGAGCACGTCAGGCTGCTCTTCCTGTTCAAGGTTTCGCTGTTCGGCACCTGGCTCACGGACACATTGTCGAAGACTAGTCCGATGGGATCGGTGATCCGCGCCTTCGATCTGCAGACCGGCTATCAGCTGTGCGGGGGCGGTTCGTTCAATCTCGCACGTGGCCTGATGGAGCGGTTCATCGAGTTTGGCGGGACATTCGCGCCGCAATCTCCTGTGGCCAGAATTGTCATTGAGGGCGGCCGCGCGACCGGCGTCGAACTTGCCGACGGGACAACCGTCCGTGCCGGCCAATTTGTCGCCAGCACGCTGGATGTGCACACCACCTTCGAAGATCTGATCGGCCGCGCGCAGCTGCCGATGGCATTTCAGCAAAAGCTCGACGGCTTCGAATATACCGGGTGGACGCTGTTTGGTCTGCACCTTGCTCTGAACGAGACGCCGCGCTTCACCGCCGAAAATTTTGATGAGAACATTCGGCGGACGCTGAAATGGAGCATTGGCGCCGAGACGATGGAGGACCTCGTTTCTGCTCACGACGACGTCAAGGCGGGCAGGGTACCTTCAATAGTCCAGTTCGGCTCCGGCCCCTTGAGCCTTATCGATCCGCGCCAGGCGCCTCCGGGCAAGCACACGACCTATGCGTGGCACGTTATGCCGCTTGCGCCCGACATCGGGGATCGCTCTTACGAGGAGTTCAAAACAGAATTCGCCGAGAAAATCGTCGAAACATTCGCACGTTATTGTCCCAACATGACCGCCCAAAACATCATCGGCCGTCATGTCTACACAGCGCAGGAATACACGCTTGAACTACCGAACATGAGGAACGGCGACATCTTCATGGGCGCGTTCAGCGCCCAGCAGGTGATGTACAACCATTTCGGTTACCGCACGCCGAGTCAGAACCTCTACATGGCGGGTTCGGCCTGCCATCCGGGCGGCGCCATTTCCGGTGGCGCAGGCTACATCACGGCTGGAATAATCGCCGGCGACCTCGGAATCACGCCTTGGTGGATACCGGAAAATGCGTCCAAAGATCTGGGCGCGCTTGAAAGCATGTTCGCACACGCCTGAGCCGCGAGACCTGGGAGTAACTCACATGACTGTTGCCAAAGAGGTGGCGGAGGCTGCCGCGCTGCGCGATCTGGACGGGCGCGTTGCGATCGTCACGGGCGCGGGGCAGGGGATTGGCCGCGCCTTTGCCAAGGCTTTCGCCGCTGCGGGCGCAATCGCGGTGGTTGCCGAACTCAATGAGCAGAAGGCCCATGCGGTCGCGCGCGAGATCGAGTTGTTCGGCGGCCGGGCGCTGGTCGTTGCCACTGACGTTTCGCAGCCCGAATCCGTCGAACAAATGGCCGCCAGCGTGAAACGCGAACTCGGCCGGATCGACATCCTGGTCAACAATGCCGGTATCTTTTCCACCATCAAGATGCGGCCGTTTGAGCAGATCCCGCTTGAAGAGTGGGAACAGGTCATGCGCGTCAACGTCACGGGAGTGATGCTCTGCTGCCGGGCGGTAACGCCGTTCATGCGCGAGGCGCAATGGGGACGCATCATCAACATGTCCTCAGGCAGCATCTCGCTCGGACGACCCAACTATCTCCACTATACGACCTCGAAGTCGGCGCTGATCGGCATGACGCGTTCGATGGCGCGCGAACTCGGTCCGCACGGAATAACAGTCAATGCCATCCTTCCCGGACCGGTATTCACGGAAATCCCGCGCGAAACCGTCACGCCCGAGCAAAAGAAAACGCTCGTCGGTATGCAGTCCATTCCACGCGCCCAAGAGCCGCGCGATCTCGTCGGCACGGTGCTGTTCCTTGGTTCCGAAGGCTCGGCGTTCGTTACAGGACAGTCAATCACGGTCGACGGCGGTTCCACGTATTGATGTCTGATTGTGCCTGCCATCGAGGCGGACGAGGACGATTGAAAGAGACTGCTTGAAATGCGGGCGATGCTGCTGGAGAGACTCCGCGAGCCGCTGAAGCTGGTCGAGCGCCCCGATCCGCTGCCGTCTGCCGGCGAGGTCAGGGTCGTGGTGGCGGCCTGCGGTGTTTGCCGGACAGACCTTCATGTTGTTGACGGCGAATTGCCCGATCCCAGGCTTCCTATCGTTCCGGGCCATGAAATTGTCGGCCGAATTGACGTGGTCGGACCGGGCGTCGACAATCTTGATGTCGGGATGCGGGTCGGAATCCCTTGGCTTGGCCGGACCTGCGGCCATTGTCACTATTGCGCTAGCGATCGCGAGAACCTGTGCGATCGTCCGTTATTCACCGGCTACACGCGCGATGGCGGCTATGCCACGCACGTCATCGCCGATGCCCAATACGTGTTCCGGCTTCCCGAGGCCGGCGATGATGCCGCCACCGCACCCTTGCTGTGTGCCGGGCTGATCGGCTGGCGCTCGCTAAAATTGAGCGGCGACGGAACGAAGATCGGACTTTACGGCTTCGGCGCGGCCGCTCACATCATCGCGCAGGTCGCACGCTGGCAGGGCCGTGACGTTTATGCGTTTACCAGGCCCGGCGATGCTGCCGCGCAGGCCTTTGCCCGCAAACTTGGCGCCTGCTGGGCCGGAAGTTCCGAAGAGCGGCCGCCCGATGAACTCGACTGCGCCATCATTTACGCGCCTGTCGGTGCGCTCGTGCCGTTGGCGCTGACGGCGGTCCGCAAGGGCGGCCGTGTGGTCTGCGCAGGAATTCACATGAGCGATATTCCAAGTTTTCCCTACAGCCTGCTGTGGGAGGAGCGAGACCTTAAATCGGTTGCCAATCTGACCAGGAAGGATGGCGACGAGTTCTTCAGCATCGTGCCCAAGGCGGGCATCGTGACTGAAACCGTTTCGTATCCGCTTGATCGGGCGAACGATGCGCTGGCTGATCTGCGGATGGGGCGATTGCAGGGCGCCGCAGTGCTGGTGCCGTGAAACGCGGATGAATTGCGCCCGGCCGATGCGCTTTGGAGTATCGACGCGGCCGTAGTGGTCGGGACTGGTGTTTTACGCCGCCCTGCGCACGTCGTTTTTCTGCGCACTTGCAGTTTGCGACCGCTGATCCTTGCGCGCCCCGTTGTTGCGCGATGCTAGATGCTTGGTCTGCTGGTCCGCCCAAGCCAGGACGATTCCAAATATGGCGAACGCGACAACTATGGCGCTAACGGCGTAAATCGTTTCGGTTGGCATAGATGGCATAAAACCCTCCCTTTTGATGCCATCATGATTTCTTCGGAAAAATCGGCTTTGACCTGGATCAAAGCTGGCGGACAGCTGTCGGGCCAAGTCACAGGGCCAAGTCACAGGGGCATGTCACGGAGCGTACAAGTCGCGGAGTGTATAAGTGGATGATCGGCCGGCGCAGGGATGAGATAAGAAAGTGTCGACCTATCGTCTCGATAAGCTGTTCGCACCGCGATCCGTCGCGGTGGTCGGCGCGTCTCCCCGCAAGACGTCGTCAGGCCGGGCCGTGCTCGAAAACCTTCGCGGCGGCGGCTTCCCGGGCGCGATCTACCTTGTCAATCCTCGCTACAACGAGATTGAAGGCGTATCCGCCGTCGGATCCTACGATGCGCTGTCCGAAGTGCCCGACGTCGTTGTCATTGCGGTGCCGCCGCCTGCGGTCCCCGCGGCGGTTGCCGCGGCCGCGCAAAAGGGAACGGCGGCCGGCATCATCATCACTGCCGGACTTGGTCATGGGCCGAATTCGCTGTCCGAACTCTGCCAGAAGAATGCCCGCGACGCAGGGATGCGTCTGGTCGGTCCCAATTGTCTCGGGGTGTTAGCGCCGCACGCCAAATTCAATGCCAGCTTTGCGGCATCCTCGCCGGCACCGGGCGACTTGGCTCTGATCTCGCAGTCCGGCGCCATTGCGGCTGGTTTGCTGGAGTGGGCCGCCTCTCGCGGCGTCGGCTTTTCCGCGGTCGCCTCTATCGGGGATAGCATCGACGTCGATTTCGGCGACCTTCTCGATTTCTTCGCGATGGATCGCGGGACGCGGGCGATCCTTCTTTATATCGAATCGATCCGCGACGCGCGCAAGTTCATGTCGGCGGCGCGGGCCGCGGCGCGAACGAAGCCGGTGCTCGTTGTAAAATCCGGTCGCCACGCCGCGGGCGCGAAAGCCGCGGCGACGCACACCGGAGCGCTCGCCGGGTCGGACGCGGTCTATGATGCGGCTTTCAGGCGTGCCGGACTGTTGCGCGTCCTCGATCTCGACGAGCTTTTTGCTGCGGCCGAAACGCTTGGGCGCTTGACGGCCCTTGCCGGCAATCGGCTGGCCATTCTGACCAATGGCGGCGGCATCGGCGTGCTCGCGGTGGATCGCCTCGCCGACTTAGGCGGCAGGCTCGCTGACATTTCACCAGCCACGATGAACAATCTCGACAAGGCGTTGCCGCCGATCTGGTCGCGCGCCAACCCGGTCGACATTGCCGGTGACTTCGACGGTGCGCGCTACGCCACGGCGCTCGAGCAATTGCTGGCGGATGGCGCCAACGATGCCGTCCTGATCATGAACGTACCGACCGCTCTTGCGTCCGCCCTCGATGCAGCAAAATCGGTCATCGCCGTTACCGAACAACATCGCCAGCAACCTGGTCCGGCCAAGCCGGTGCTCGCGGTTTGGGTGGGCGGCAGCGACGCCGCATCGGACGCGTTTGAGGCTGCACGCATTCCAAGTTACGGCACCGAAGCGGACGCCGTGGGCGGCTTCATGCATCTGGTCCGCTACAAGGAACTGCGTGCCCTGCTGATGGCGACGCCGCCGAGTTTGCCCGAGGACTTCGCGCCAGATACCGCTGCCGCGCGGCCCGTCATCGATGGGGTCCTGAGCGAAAACCGGACCTGGCTCGACCCGGTGGAATTAACGCGCTTGCTTTCAGCTTACGGCATTCCGGTTACGCCTGCCGTGCTGGCGCGGAATGCCGATGAAGCGGTCGCGGCCGCAGCACCTTATCTCGCCAAGGGCACGCCGGTGGCCCTCAAGATCCAGTCTCCCGACATCGTCCATAAGTCGGAGGTCGGAGGCGTGCGGCTCGACCTCGGCAATGAAAATGCCGTGCGCGAGGCGGCGACGGATATCCTGACACGCGCGCGGGCGGCCAAGCCCGACGCTCGCATCACCGGCATAGCCGTCTTTCCCATGATCGTTCGCCCGAAGGCGCGCGAACTCATCATCGGCGTAGCGGACGACCCGACATTCGGTCCCGTCATCGCGTTCGGCCAGGGCGGCACCGCGGTCGAAGTCATTAATGACAAGGCGCTGGCGCTGCCGCCGCTCGATCTTGAGCTGGCGCGCCGCTTGATCGAACGCACCCGGGTGTCTCGCATCCTCAAGGCATACCGCAACGTTCCCGCTGCGGACGAACGGGCGGTCCAACTCCTTCTCGTCAAGCTCGCACAACTCGTGGCCGATTTCCCGGAAATCCGCGAGATTGATCTCAATCCCGTGCTCGCCGACGAAACCGGCGTCATCGCCGTTGACGCGCGGGTGTCGGTCGCGCCTCTCGGAGCGCTTCGCCGCGGACCTTCCGGTCATCCGCGATTTGCCATTAAGCCTTATCCGAAAGAGTGGGAGCGCCAGGCGACGTTGCGCGATGGCCGAGCGCTGCTTATTCGGCCGGTCCGCCCGGAAGACGAACCGCTCTATCCGCCGTTTTTCGCTGCGGTAACGCAAGAGGATTTGCGGCTTCGTTTCTTCGCGCCGGTGAAGGAATTCAGCCACGAATTCATCGCGCGATTTACCCAACTCGATTATGCGCGCGCCATGGCCTTCATCGCCATCGAACAGGCAAGCGGAAAAATGCTGGGCGTCGTGCGCGTGCATGCGGATTCGGACTACAACTCAGCCGAATACGCTATCCTCGTCCGTTCCGATCTGAAGGGGCAGGGGCTCGGCTGGCAGCTTATGCAGTTGATTATCGAATACGCTCGTGCCGAGGGTTTGAAATCCATCCGCGGACAAGTTCTCCCGGAGAACGCCATGATGCTGGAAATGTGCAGGAGCCTCGGCTTCGGGATCGCAACCGATCCGGAGGACCATTGTCTGCTGACCGTGACTTTGCCGCTTTAGAGCGGTGGAGCACGAACTGTTCGGAAAACCGGCCTCGCCGCTAGTCCTTGAGATCGTCGTCGGTCAGGATGCGAATGGCAGCGCCGTCGAGATCGCTATACTGGTCGCTTCTGAGCGTCCACAAAAACCCGACAAGCCCGGCCAGTCCTAGCAAGAGCGCCATCGGCACCAGATAAATCAGGACGTTCATCGGCGCGCCTCCGCGATTGCTCCGCCGAGCGGCCGAATTTCTTCGCTCATCGCCTTCATTTCAGCCGTTGGCCCCAAGGGCATCGCAAACCGCGCGCGCATGGCATTGAGCGTCACGAGGAGCGAAGATCCCGACATCGCGACCGCGGCGATCAGCGGCGTCACGACACCGGCGATCGCCAGCGGCACGGCAAACATATTATAGATCGCGGCGAGCGCGAGGTTCTGCTTCATCAAGGCACGCGCGCGGCGCGAGATAACCACCGCGCTCAGCACCGGCTTGAGCTGATCGCCGAGGAACAGCGCGTCGGCATGGGCCTGGGTAAGGTGAGCGGCGGTGATCGGCGAGATCGATACGTAAGCGGCCGCAAGCGCGGGTGCATCATTTAGTCCGTCGCCGACCATCAGGACGCGGCGGCCCTGCGATTTCAGCGTTTCAATGACCGCGATTTTCTCGGTGGGCGTGAGACCGCCCCGCCAATCCTCGATGCCGAGTTCGTTCGCCACCGGTGCGACGGCGGCGGGCCGATCGCCAGAGAGCACCATGAGGCGAAGCCCGCGGTTGCGGAGAGCTTTGGTCACCGCGACCGCGTCGGGCCGCAATGTCTGACGGATGGCGATGGCTGCCGTCTTTCCGGCATGAGCAAAGGTAATGAAAGATGCATCGCCGGGTTGGGCGGCTGTCGAACGCTCATCGTGCGAGACCCCGCAGAATTTTGCGCTGCCAAGCCGCGCTTCGTCGCCGTCGATGATCGCGCGAACGCCTTGCCCCGGCTCCTCGACGGCGCCGGGATAGGGTTTCCGTTCGCGCGCGTGCTGCGCCAAGGCGGTTGCCAGCGGGTGGCGGCTCGATAGTGCCAGCCGGGCCGCCAGTTCAAGCACCTCGGGCTCGACGTCGGTGTCGCTGTCGACGCGCGGGTCGGGGAGCGTCAGCGTCCCCGTTTTGTCGAATACGACGATATCGGCCTCGGCTAGCCGTTCGATCGCGTCGCCACCATTGAGAATGAGGCCATTGCGGAACAGGGCGCCGGCTGCGACCACCTGGACGGCGGGGATCGCGAGCGCGATTGCGCACGGGCAGGTAATGATGAGGACGGCGATGGCGATGACAATGGATTGGTGAATGGACGCGCCCGCAGCGAGCCAGCCGATTGCCGTCAGTGCCGCCGTCGCGTGCACCAGCGGCGCATAGTATCGGGCCGCGCGATCAGCAAGCCGCAATGTCTGCGACTTTGTCTGCGTTGCCTTGTCCAGAAGCCGTTCCACCTCGTCGACCAGCGTACCGGCGCCGGCGGCAGTGACTCGCACCGTAAGCACCCCGGAAACGTTGACGCTGCCGGCGTAGATCGTGGCGCCGGCCCGGATGGTCCGATAGAGCGTTTCACCGGTCACCAGGCTCTCGTCGATCTCCGAGGTGCCGTTGATGACGGTGCCGTCGGCGGGGATCCGTTCGCCCTGGCGCACCAGGATACGGTCGCCGGGCAGTAAGGCGGCGGCGGGCACCTGCGTGACCTCGCCGCTCGCATCAAGGCGATGGGCAAATTCCGCTTTCAGGCTCGCCAGGTTGCCGGCGAGCACGCGCGTCTTACGTCGCATCGCCAGATCGAGGTAGCGGCCAACAAGCAGGAAGAACAACAGCATGATCGCGGAATCGAAATAGGCATGGGGAGCGTGGACGGCGGTCTCGTACACGGACAGCGCGAGCGCGAGCGTCACGCCGAGGGAAATCGGCACATCCATATTGACCTGCCGCGCGCGCAGCGCCCGAAACGCGCTTTGAAAGAATGGTTGGCCCGCATAGGCCGCCGCCGGCAAAGCAATCAAAGCGGACAGCCAATGGAACAGGTCCCGCGTCTCCTGCGTCATGTCGGAGACGTTGCCGGCCCACACCGAAACGGACAGCAACATCACGTTCATCGCGGCGAAGCCGGCGATGGCAAGACATTTCAGCAGCCACGTGGCCTGCGCGCTCTCGTCGGCTGCGGCGCGCTCCGGCACGAACGGGTAGGCCTGATAGCCGATGCGTTCGATAGCCTTGATGATGCCCGCTGCGTCGATCTCGTCGTTATGCCAATCGACTGCGAGCCGGCGCTGGGTGAAGTTGACCCGCGCGTCGATCACCCCCGGCAGTTTGGTGAGACCGCTCTCGATCTTGCGAATGCATCCGGCACAGGCGACGCCCTCGACCGCGAGCGTCATGTGCGACGCGCCGGCATCTCCGGGCTCGACGAACATTGAAAGATCGAGGGTTTCGGCCATCGCCGGCGCTCAGCGGATTGAAACGCAATTCTTGGAGAGGAAAACTCGCTCGCCCTGACGCGAAAGCTCAATGACGAGATCCCACTGGCCTGCGGCAATGTCGGCGCTGCCCTGGAAATGGCCCGGCACGTCCTCGGTGATGGTAATGGCCCGATCGAGGCGCCGGTCGGTTGGGCGGGCGAACACGGCCGTCGCGGTCAGACCGGCGAGCCGCGTGCCGGACGCGTCGCGTGCGGTGATGTCGAGAAGGGCGGCTCCGTTGGCGGCGGCCGATACCTTGGCGTCCACTTGCCAATGCCGGGCGTCCTGCGCTTTCGCCATGGCGACGTCACGTTCAAACTTTTGCCCAGCCTGGTAGGAACTTTCGATTTCCACGCCGCCGAACGTCGACAGCGCTTCATGAGCCATAAAGACGTTGACGCCAATCACCACCGCGAAGAAGCCTACCATCATGCCTAAAACCATCCGGCCGGTGACTTCCCACGGCTTTCGCTCCCGTTGCCAAACATGAGCGGATCTTGCAGTACCGTTTGCGAAAGAGTCGTTCGGCATACTGCGTCTCACGGTCCGAAGAAGTGATCGCCGGCACGCGCGGCGGATCCACCCGTTTTGGGCACGATGCTGAAAGTGATCGGGATCGATGATCCCGCCGCGATTGGGTCGCGTACCGTGACCAAAACGCGCGTTTCGCGCGTCTGATCCGGTCCGACCTCGAAGAGCGGGTTGCCGCCTGAAAAGCCAGAATGCCCGATCGCGTCAATGTCGGCATCGGGAAGCCCGGCAACTGACAGCACGAACACCTTCTTTTCGAGGCTCTTGTTGATGACGCGGACGGCATAGGCGTTGCGTATCGATCCGTCGGACAGGCGGACAAACAGCGGGTTGCGATCGTGAAGAACGCTGATGCCCTCGCTGCTGCGTGTTGCCAAGGTGTAGGCCATGAGCGCGCCGACGATGGCGATGATGACGGCATACAGAACCGTGCGGCCGCGCACGATGCGGTAGACCGGCTTTTCTCCGTGCTGACGGCGTTTGATGTTGATGTCGGTGTCGAAAGCGATGAGGCGAGCCGGCCGGCCGATCTTCTCCATCACCGCGTCGCAGGCATCGATGCAAAGTCCGCACTGAATGCAGCCGAGATTGGGGCCGCCGCGGATGTCGACGCCGGTCGGACAAACATGCACGCATTGTAGACAATCGATGCAATCGCCGGCCGGCTGCCCGTGTTGGTGGAGTGCCGCAGCCTTCTTCACCGACGCGCGTGGTTCACCCCGATCATATCGATACGTGACGTTGAGGGCGTATTCATCGGTCAACGCTGCCTGAATGCGCGGCCACGGACACATGTAGACGCAAACCTGCTCGCGCATCCATCCGGCGAGCGAATAGGTGGTGAAGGTCAACAGACCGATGAACACGTAAGCGATAAGTGGCGCCTGAAATGTCGCGAGGTCTTTGACCAGCGTCGGCGCGTCGGAGAAATAGAGAACCCAGGCGCCGCCTGTCCACCACGCCACCATCAGCCACAGAAAGTGCTTTGCTCCCGAGCGCGCCACACGTTCTGCCGACCACGGCTGTCGGTCGCGCATCAAATGCTCGCGCCGGTCACCCTCGGTCCAACGCTCGATCACCTGGAACAGGTCGGTCCACACTGTCTGCGGACAGAGATAGCCGCACCAAAGGCGCCCGGCGACCGCGTTCATCAGAAACAGCGCCATCGCCGCGATGATGAGCAGGCCGGTAAGGTAATAGAATTCCTGCGGCCAGATTTCGATAAAGAAGAAATAAAAACGCCGGTCAGGAAAATCGACCAGCACCGCCTGGCTCGGCGCGTTTGGCCCGCGGTCCCAACGCACGAACGGCAGCAGATAATAGATGCCGAGGGTGATGGCCAGCACCGCCCATTTCACCCGCCGGTATGTCCCGGTTACGCTCTGCGGATAGACCTTTTGACGTGCGGCGTAGAGCGGTTGATCGTCTTCCGGCTCGTCAGGGGCGACGTTAGGGATGAGCGGTGTCTGCGCCGCGTCGTCCGCCAGTGTAGCGAGCGAATGCGGTTCCGGTTGCGGCGATCCCGTCTCTGACGCGGCAATCGCTATGTCGCGACCGTTCATTAGTTACTGTTCCCCGCCGCCGAGCGTATGGACGTATACCGCCAGGGCCTTGATGGTGACATCGTCGAGCTTGCCGGTCCATGCCGGCATGACACCGCCGCGTCCGTTGACGATTCCTTCCATCATCGTCTTTTTATCCGGCGCGTACAGCCAGATATTGTCGGTGAGATTGGGCGCGCCAAGTTCACGATTGCCCTTGCCCTGCGGGCCGTGGCAGACCGCGCAATTGTCGGCGAAGATTTTGGCGCCGCTCGTCAGGTCGGCGCCGGGAGATGTCGAAAGGCCCGACAGCGAGCGCACATAGTCGGCGACAGACGAAATCTGATCCGGCTTGAGCGTGCCGTCGCGGCCGAAAGCCGGCATCGAGCCCTGATGGCCGGCATCGTCACCAGAGCGCACGCCGTGCGCGATCGTCTGCGCGATATCCGTGAGCGTGCCGCCCCACAGCCATTTGTTATCGTCGAGATTGGGATAGCCCTTGGCGCCGCCGCCGCCGGCGCCGTGGCAGGGCGCGCAATTGTCGCCAAAGGCGCGGCGGCCGAGAGCGCGCGCAAAATCGAGCAACTCCGGCTTCGACTCGATCTCCTGCAAAGAAGCCGAAGCGAGCTTGGTCATCATCGCGCCGCGCTGCTGCTGGAGTTCGGCGAGTTGAATCGCAACCGCGCTGCGCGTATTCCAGTTGAGCACGCCGCTGGTGTAAGACGAAACGAGCGGCCAGGTCGGATAGAGAATCCAGTAGACGATCGCCCAGACGATCGTGGCGTAGAACAGCCAGAGCCACCAACGCGGCAGCGGCGTATTCAGCTCTTCGATGCCGTCCCATTCATGGCCGGTGGTGCCGACTTTGGCTTTCGCATCGTATTGTTTTTCGCCCGCCATTTCTCAGTCCTCCCGCAGCGGCAAACGCGCAATCTCGTCGAATTGCTTTTGACGCGACGGCCACAACGCGTAGATCAGCACCGCGATGAACAGCACGAGGAAATAGACAAGCCCCCATGTCTGGGCGAGTTGTGCGAAAAACTCGTATGTCGGCGCCACCGGTTCTCTCCTCAGCGGATGTTGGCTTTGTTGTCGTAGAGCTTGAAGTCGACCAGCGTTCCAAGCATCTGCAGGTAGGCGATCAGCGCGTCGGCCTCGGTGATGTGGCCCGGATTGCCGGAGAAGCTTCGCGTCTGCGCTTTCGGGTATCGCTTCGCAAACGCGTCGGCGTCGGGCGCATCGTTGGTCGCCTGCGTCCGCACGTCGGCGGCCGCATTGGCGATCATGTCGTCGGAATACGGCACGCCGAGCAGCTTCTGCACTTTCATGTCCTCGGCGATATGGCTGAAATCGAGGTTGGTCGTGAACAGCCACGGATAACCCGGCATGATCGAACCGGGCACGACCGAGCGCGGATTTTCCAGATGGTCGCGGTGCCAGTCGTCGGAATACTTGCCGCCGACACGCGCGAGGTCCGGCCCGTTGCGCTTCGATCCCCATTGGAACGGGTGATCGTACTCGCTCTCGGCGGCGAGCGAATAATGACCGTAGCGTTCGACCTCGTCGCGCAGCGCGCGGATCATTTGCGAGTGACAGAGATAGCAGCCCTCGCGCACGTAGATATTGCGTCCGGTGAGCTCCAGCGGCGAATAAGGCCGCATGCCGGGCGCGGTCTCGATCGTGCTCCGCAGGTAGAATAGCGGCACCACTTCAACCAAACCGCCGATCGCAATAACGATCAGAATGCCGATAAGCAGCAGGATCGAATTGCGCTCGAGGATCCAGTGTCTGCGCCAAAGCGTTGTAGCAAATGACATTGGGCGATCCTCCTATTCGGCCGGAGTCATGCTCGCCACGGGCGCGAGCTGTTCACGCGGATAGATCGTCCGCCACAGGTTGAACGCCATGATCAGAGCGCCGAGCAGGAACAACAGACCGCCGATTGCGCGGATCACATAGAAGGGATGCATGGCATCGACCGTCTCGATAAACGAGTATTCGAGGAAGCCGAGGCTGTTGTAGGCGCGCCACATCAGCCCTTGGAGAATGCCGGCGACCCACATCGACGTGATGTAGACGACGATGCCGATCGTGGCGATCCAGAAGTGCCAGCCCACCAGCCGTAGCGAATACAGCGGCTTATTCCACAGCCACGGCACCAGACAATAGATTGCGCCGAAGGAGACGAAGCCAACCCAGCCGAGCGCGCCGGAATGAACATGGCCGATGGTCCAGTCGGTGTAGTGCGACAGCGAATTGACCGACTTCACCGACATGACCGGCCCTTCGAAGGTCGACATCCCGTAGAAAGCGACGGACAGCACCATCATGCGCAGCACCGGGTCGGTGCGAAGCTTGTCCCACGCCCCCGAAAGCGTCATCAGCCCGTTGATCATGCCGCCCCAGGACGGCATCCACAGCATGATCGAGAAGGTCGCGCCAAGCGTCTGGGTCCAATCGGGCAGGGCGGTGTAGTGCAGATGATGCGGGCCGGCCCAGATGTAGAGAAAAATCAGCGCCCAGAAATGGATGATAGACAGACGGTAGCTGTAGATCGGCCGTTCGGCGCGTTTCGGGATGAAGTAGTACATAATCCCGAGAAAGCCGGCGGTGAGAAAGAAGCCGACCGCGTTGTGGCCGTACCACCACTGCACCATGGCGTCCTGTACGCCGGACCACACCACGTAGGATTTCGGCGAGAACACCGAGATCGGAACCGCAGCGTTATTACCAAGGTGCAGAACCGCGATCGTCAGGATGAATGCGAGGTAGAACCAGTTGGCGACGTAAATATGCGGCTCTTTTCGCCGCATGAGGGTACCGAGATAAACCAGCAGATAAACAACCCACACAACCGTCAGCCAAAGATCGGCGTACCACTCCGGTTCGGCATATTCCTTGGATTGGGTGATACCGAGAAGATATCCGGTGCCCGCGATGACGATAAAGAAATTGTATCCGAGTATGACGAACCACGGCGCGAGGTCGCCGACCATCCGCGCCCGCGAGGTGCGCTGCACGACGTACATTGACGTAGCCAGCAGCACGTTGCCGCCAAAGGCGAAGATGACCGCGGAGGTGTGCAGCGGACGCAGCCGCCCGAACGAAATATACGAGATGTCGAAATTAAGCGCCGGGTAGGCGAGTTCCAGCGCGATCCACAGGCCCACCGTAAAGCCGGCAAGGCCCCAGAAAACCGCGAGAACCGTCGCTGCCTTGACGGGTCCCATGTTGTAGTTCGGCTTGCCGTCAATCTCGAGCGGTATCGGTTGGTCGCTGCGCTCGAAATACCGGTTGACGATCGCGAACACCGAAGCCGCGCTCGCCGCCGCGAATAGATAGGCGTGAAAGGCGTATTCCGCCGTGTACGCCTTCGCGGCGATTACAATTGAAACGAACGCTAGGATGGTCAAAGCGGCCGCCAGGCCGCCTTCCCCTAGTGTCATGAGCTTCGGCCGTGCTAGCGATGACGTCATTGATGGAGCCCGTGAAGGTAAGGACGTGCGACTAGAGCAGAGAACACACGTGCGGGTGGGCAACGTTGACTTGAATTAAACCGGATTTTTTTTCAACTGCCCAAGGCAGAGGCCAGTTTTTCTCAGTGGTCGAGGGTCTTCAGGTAGGCGATCACGTCGCCCACTTGTCCCGGATCAAAACGGAACTCCGGCATGGTTGGATGGCCGGTGACGATACCCTCCGCGAGCGGCTCCTCGAGCGACTCGATCGGATAGCGCTGATGCAGCGTACGGAACGGCGGGGCGGCCTTTAGCGGGCTGTCGCTGACCTTGTCGATGGCGTGGCAGCGCGCGCAGTTGGTCCGCACGATAACCAATCCCCGTTGCGCTGCGGGCGACAACGCCTCGTCGCTGCTGGCAGGTGACCACGTGAAAGCGACTGCCGCGACCACTGCCAAGCCGGCAATACCCAACCGCAATGTCTGTTCCTTCATCGGAGTTGAAATCCTTCGCCGCAATTAGACAAGGCCGCCGGCGACGACCCCGGAGGAGGGTGTTGCCACTCCCGTTTTTTCGTCTTCCGGCGAAGGGAACGCCATGCCGGACATCGGTTCGACCCAGACAATATGATCGTGCACCTCTTCGACGCCGGGGACGTTTTCGGCCGCGACGATGAGCGCCTGGCGCTCACGTTCGTCGGTGATCGTGCCCCACAGCCCCACGGCGCCGTTCCTGACGACGACATTGACGTCTGGCGCCCAATATTGCTCGCGAAGTACTGCCAAAATCCCTTCGCGGATTGCTGAATCACCGCCCGCCGTCGGCTGGGCGTCGCCAGAAAGACTCATCAACGCATGCATCAGATTAGCACGGCTGACGATACCGACAACCCGCCCGTCGCGTGTAACCGGCAGACGCTTGACGTGGCGCCGTTCCATCAAATCGACAACCTTTTCCAGCGGATCGTCTTCAGAGATGGTGCACGGCTCGGTCGTCATTACCTCGTTGATTTTTCTTCCAGAGGTGCGCGCGTATTCCTCCGCCAGCCGCCCGGGCCCAACGATGAGCTCGATCCACTTGGGCCGTCGTCGCTGCGTGCCGAGCTCACCGCGGCGGAGGAAATCTCCCTCGGTCACGATGCCGACCAGTTCGCCTTCCTTGTTGACGACAGGCAGGCCGCTGATCCGATATTGCAGCATCAACCGCGCGGCATTGAAAATCGTCTCGCTCGGATCGACGGAAATCACTTTCCTAGTCATAACGTCTTTGACTTGCATGGCCTTGATCTCCCACGCTCGAACCGGCCGCAAAGCCGCTGGAAACAGCAGTTCCGGCTCGGCTCAGATATTCATGCGGTTCAGCGCGGTCGGATTTCGCAGGACAATTCGCCGCGACGTCGACACTTCGATCGCGGATGCCGCTTCCAAGGACGTAAGTGTGCGCGACACCGTCTCTATCGTCAGGCCAAGATAGTCGGCGATGTCCTGGCGCGACATCGGAAGCTCGATGGTATTGCCGCCGGATACGCGTTTCGCCATTTCCAGGAGGAAGCTCGCGACGCGCCCCTGTGCACTCTTGATGAGCAGGAAGATCCGATCCTGCGCCCGCGCCAGTTCGCGGCCCGTCAACGCAAAGAGTTGCTTGGCGACGGCAACATCACGGCCTGCCAACGCGTTAAGCGCGCTGCGCTTGATGACCAGGAGTTTGGTGTCGGTCATTGCTTCAGCCGACAAAGTATGCGCTTCGGCAAATTCCAGCCCGAAAACGTCGCCCGGCAGATAGAATGCACCGATCTGCCGGCGGCCATCGCTGAGGATTTTGTAGGTGCGCACGCCGCCGCTGACGATCCTGTAAAGATAGTCGGCGGGTTCATTCTCGCCAAAAATCTCCGAGTTGCGCGGATACGACATCGTTGCGCCCATCAACCGCATCGTCTGATCGAGCGAGCCGGCATCCACCCCATTTCGAAGCGCGGAACTCGGCATCGGCCTAACGGCGGCGCGCAGCGAGATCGGCGGGTGGCTGAGAATGTCACTACGGACCGCGGTCTGTGAGAGCATGACCCTTTACCTCCGTGAGTTTCGAGAGGTATTGCTACCTGACGCGCACCGGCGGGAAATTCAGATATTGACCCTAAGGGTTTTCCCTTAGGTGGCGGGAAATGCTGATCATTAAATCACTGAATCAGCTATGTTTTTGTCAACTCCGCGGACGTACGAACTGGCGGCATTGCGATGGCTGATGCCATATCAGACCTGCAGTCGGAACGGCCCGAAGCAGGAATGGCTGTTCCGGCCTGGAGAAGAATTCTCTGGGAATACGGCGTGGCGATTCTGGTGGTCGCTGCCGGCTTGGCGGTCAGGCTGTTGTTGACGCCGGTGCTGCCCGGCGAGGGGGCCTATCTGTTCTTCCTGCCGGGAATCCTGGTCGCTTCGGCGCTCGGCGGATGGCGGCCGGGAATTTTCACCACCGTTCTCGCCTTGTTGTTGGGTATATTCGTCGTCAAGGACGCGCGCGCGTTGTCGACTGCTGACGTCGTGAATGCCGTCACCTTTGGCTTGGTCGGCATTGGCGTTTCGTGGCGCGGGAGCCTGCTGTACCACTTCCGTCGGGCCGCGATGGCGAGTGCAGACGCGGCCTTCGCGCGTGAAGCGCACCTGCAGTCGATTCTCGACACCGTTCCTGATGCCATGGTTGTCATCGACGAACGCGGCAGCATGCAGTCGTTCAGCGCGGCGGCAGAACGATTGTTCGGCGTTAGCGCCGCCGACGTATTGGGAAAGAACGTCAGTGTGCTGATGCCGACACCGTATCGCGGCGATCACGACAACTATATTGATCGCTACCTGCGCACCGGCGAGCGCCGCATCATCGGCATCGGCCGCGTTGTCGTCGGGCAACGCCGCGACGGCTCGACGTTTCCCATGGAGCTCACCGTTGGCGAAATGCATGTGGGCAAGCAGCGCTTTTTCACCGGGTTTATCCGTGACCTGACCGAACGCCAGAAGACCGAGGCGAGGTTGCAGGAATTGCAGGCCGAACTCGTCCACATGTCGCGGCTGACGGCGATGGGCGAAATGGCGTCCGCTCTTGCCCATGAGCTCAACCAGCCCTTGTCGGCTATTGCCAACTACATGAAGGGATCGCGGCGGCTCCTGGAGAATTGTCCCGACGAAGGTGCGGCGCTTCTTCGGGACGCGATGGACAAGGCAGCCGAGCAGGCCATGCGCGCGGGCAACATCATACGCCGCCTGCGGGATTTCGTGGCGCGGGGTGAGAGCGAACGGCGCGTCGAAGACGTCAAGAAACTGGTTGAGGAGGCAAGCGCGCTCGCCCTTGTCGGCGTGAAGGATAAAGGCGTTCGCGTCCGTTTCGAGTTCACCCCGCAGGTCGATTTCGTGCTCGCAGACAAGGTGCAAATTCAGCAGGTCCTCCTCAACCTGATGCGGAACGCCATTGAAGCGATGGAAAAAGAGCCTAAACGCGAGCTGGTCATCTCCACGGCGCCAGGCAGAGACAACATGGTCGACATCAGTGTCGCCGATTCCGGAGCCGGAATTGCGCCGGAAATAAGCGCCCAGCTATTCCAACCGTTCGTCACAACGAAACGTCAAGGCATGGGTGTCGGTCTATCGATCTCACGCACCATCATTGAGGCGCATGGTGGATCAATTGTAGCGCTGCAAAATCCAGGGGGAGGAACCGTTTTTCGCTTCAGCTTGCCTGTCGTAAATAAAGAGGAGGCCGACGTTGCCATCTGACAAGGGCGTGGTGCACATCATCGATGATGATGACGCACTCCGCGAATCCCTGACGTTCCTCCTCCGCACGGCTAACATAGATGTGCAGGGCTATTCCTCTGCTTCGGCCTTTCTCGATTCACTCCCGGCCGCGGAGAATTTGAGCTGCGTCATTACCGACGTCCGAATGCCCGGACTGAGCGGATTAGACCTCCTGAAGCGGTTGAAGGAACTCAAGATCAGCGTCCCGGTGATCGTCATTACCGGTCACGGCGACGTCCCGCTTGCGGTCGAGGCCATGCGTTCCGGCGCGATGGATTTCCTGGAAAAGCCCTTTAACGACGAGGTGCTGCTGGAAAGCGTGCGTACAGCGCGGCAGCTGCGCGAGGGAGACACAAAGCGCGGGATGGAGCGTGCCGCAATCGAAAGCCGCCTGGCGGTTCTCTCCAAACGTGAGCGCGATGTGCTTGCAGGTCTGGTTGCCGGCCATGCCAACAAGCAGATTGCGTTCGATCTTGGTATCAGCCCCCGTACCGTCGAAATCTATCGCGCAAACCTCATGGACAAAATGCAGGCTGGCAGCTTGTCTGATCTCGTCCGCATGGCCCTTATCGTCGAGCTGGTCTGAGATTCGACACGCCTTTCAAGGCAAATCGTTCCTTAGACGAGCGTCCGCCCTGGTTTGGCGGCGCATCAGGAAGCCGACAAGGCAGCCGGGTTCGGCGAGAGCCGGTTCAAAAATAACCTGGCGTGTTGAGCTGCATCAAAGCCGCTCGGTATTTGTCCTTATATTTTAGTGTGATGATTGAATTGTCAGCGAATGTTATCGCGCAAGAGGCGGAGATTGCAGGGAAGCGTCCCGTCGTCGCGGTCCTCGATGACGATCCGGCCGTTTGCAATTCGCTGAAATTCGCCCTTGAGTTGGAAGGCTTTGCGGTCCGCATGTTTGGCAGTGGTGCCGAGTTCCTTCAAGCGGGTAACGTCGATGGCTTCAACTGCCTGGTCGTCGATCAGAAAATGCCCGACATGAGCGGGTTGGAATTGATCGAAAAACTGCAAGGCCGTGACATTTTAACGCCGGCTATCCTCCTCGTCAGCAATCCCAATGCCGTGATCAGCGCGCGCGCAGCCAGGGGTGCTATTCCCGTCGTGGAAAAGCCGTTGTTTGGAAATGCGCTCGTGGAACGAATTCGCGAGGCGTGCGCTCGCCGTGCAGGTTGAGTTTGATCGAAAATGCGACGCGATCTTTTGGCGAGAGGACGAAAGGAAGATTACTTACCTATCTGGCGTATCGGCTTGCGTGCCAGAGCCTGACAAATCGATCACGGTGTCGCATTGCGAGCAACGGAAAATATCGAGGTGTTTTCCATCATTATTCCGTGAATTGGCCCCGATCATGGCTACGCCGCAAACGGGGCACGGGCGCGGATGTGGGGGCCGGGAGTTATGGTTAGCTTCGAAAGGCATCTACTGTCGTATCGACGATTCGGTCTTCCAAGATAATCGGGCGCACACTCACCCATGATCCTCGATACTGGCGAAGCCCAGACATTGCCTTGATCTAGGTCAAAGAATGCCGGGCAGGCGGGCGGTTGTTTTTAAATTGCTCACGGGCAGGATACCGGCATAATTGCGGATCGCAGCAGATCGCTCTCGCTGCGGATCATGGGTAGCGCTTGGTCGAGGAGGCGGAATGCGCGCCGCAGTCAAATTGTTGTTGTTGGGCCTTTTGACGTTTGCCGCTGCCTTCGGCTTACGGAGGGCTTTTTTCTGGGATGTGATGCCTGTTTCCCCGGACCAAGAACTCCCGCGGACCGGCGCGCTTGAGGCCGCATACCTCTTGCTCACAATCGAGTACATCGCGGTTGTCGTCGCGGGAATCGGGCTCGTGTTCGCGTTCACGCTTCTGATCAAGGGATGGCGGGCGCGTTATTCGTCCTAGCCCGCATCGGCTGAACCGTTCCTGCGGATTGACAATACTCAGGCCGGCCGACAGCGTTCAGTTGCCGCCGCGCTTGCGCAACGTGTGGGAAGGGAGTTCGCCGAATCGCCGTCGGTAGTCGCGGGCGAAACGTCCAAGATGAACGATACCCCATTTGAATGCTATGCCCGCGATGTTCTCGCTCGGTGCTGCGGTTTCGAGCTCGGCGCGCACCCGCTCGAGTCGCACACTGCGCAGCAGTGCCATCGGGGTCGTGCCGCGGAAACGCTGGAAGCCCTCGAACAATGTGCGCGCGCTCACTCCGGAGGTCGTGGTCAGATCGCCGACTGTGATTGGCCGTTCGGGATGGGTGCGGATTAATTCCTCTGCGCGCATGACGTGGCGCGGGGTAGCCGGGCTCGCCTGCCTCGCCAGAGCGTCGCTGTAGTTACTGGGCTGAGTGGCAAGCAGCGCCGTCATCAATGTTTGTTCGATGCCAGTGATGCCGAGCGGCGAGCGCAACAGTGAATCGTCGTGGTCGAGTTCTGCGGCGACAAAATTGATAAGCCGCCGGAAGCCACCGCCGGACCCCGTCGTAAGTGACAATTCCGGATCGAACTCGACGGGCCGGGTGACCATGTCGCCGAGAAGAGCGGAAAGGTGGCGCTCCAGCGCCGCGCGGTCGAGTTTGAGAACGAGATGCGCGCAGTCGGCGCTCCAGCGCATCCGCATCGCCAGCGTTGGCGAAGTCACCGATCCCATGTCTGCCGAGCCGATCAAGGAGCGTTTGCCGATGTGGATTTCGGAGCGGCCGGCGGGGATGAGGTGAACCAGAAAAAACGTGGAAACCTTGCCGGGGTCTATGCTGACGTCGGCCCCGTAGGTGATGTAGCTGAGCGCCAGGTTGCCGACGCGCGCCACGTTCTGGCGCATGTCGAGCCTGCGCTTTGGTCGCAGGTATTCGAGCTTGTGAGCGCAGAAGACCTTGCCGACGCGCTCGCGCGCCTCGTCGAGGTCGCCGGTTTCGAACAGCAAATGCCGGGCCAAAGGTGGTTGCCTTGCCGCGGCTGGAATTGTCTTCAAAAGCAACGCCTCCTGCGCTTAATCCGCACAAAGCGGACATTCGCCGCGTTGCGCGGATAGACTTGCGGCGCCAAACACCCGGTAAACTTAGAATAAAGACTGGCGCCGGGAAATAGCGGGAAACGTTGATGAAAACAGGGCTACCCGGATTATCCCATGTCGATCATGTAGGGCTCACCGTCCCCGACCTCGACGCCGCAGTGAAATTCTACTGCGACGTATTCGGCGGGCACGAGCTCTACCGGCTCGGGCCGTTCGACGCGGCGGAGCTGCCGCGCATGGCCGACGGCCGCGACTGGACCGAGGCGCATATCAATGTTGCCGACGCGCGGCTCTCGATTGCCATGCTCAGCATCGGGCCTAATTTGATGCTTGAGCTGTTCCAATACGACCGGCCCAAGGGACGGAATGAACGCCCGCCGCGCAACTGCGACTTCGGCGGACACCACATCGCGTTCAAGGTCGAGAATCTCGAAGCTGCGAAGACCTATCTCGCAAACCACGGTTGCAGAGTGATGGACGGTCCCATCGTGCTCGACCAGGGGCCATGCGCCACAACGCGCGTCAACTACGTTCTCGATCCCTTCGGCAATCAGCTCGAACTCGTCGAGTACGCGACGCAGGCTTTTGAGGCGTCGGCGCCAGTGAAGATTTATCGCCCATAACCCTATCCGCCGGGCTGGAGGGAAGAACCATGCGCACCATCGCTATTGTCGGCTCCGGTCAAGCCGGGCTCCTTGCGGCTCACGCCCTTACCGATGCGGGGTACAAGGTAACGCTGTTTTCTGATCGGACCGCCGAGCAGTGGCTCAATGAAAGCCGGCCGACCGGCACCGCGGCGCGCTTTCATAAATCGCTCGAATTCGAGCGCAAGCTTGGGCTCAATCACTGGGAGAAAGATGCCCCCAAGGGTGAGGGCGTGCATCTCACCTTCAGCCCGACCAAGGACAACCGGCTCCTTACGCTCGCCGGTCGGCTCGAAAACTATTTCCTCGCCGTCGACCTGCGCTTGCAGAGCCATCGCTGGATGAAGGACCTTTCTGCCAAGGGCGCCAAAATCGAGATCGAGAATGTCAGCGTACCGCGGCTCGATGAAATCGCGGCCGAACATGAACTGACGATCGTCGCTGCCGGGCGGGCCGATCTCTGCAATCTGTTCGAGCGCGACGCCGAGCGCAGCGTTTACGACAAGCCGCAGCGCAATCTGACCATGATCATCACGACGGGTGGCAAGATGGGTTTTGCCGGCGTGCCGTTTCTTCCGGTGAAGTTCAATTTCTTCGCGCCTTTCGGCGAAGCCTTTTACGTGCCATACTTTCATAAGGATCACGGCCCGACCTGGAACATGCTGATCGAGGCCAAGCCCGGCGGCCCCCTCGACCGCTTCGGTGACTGCAAGAGCGGCGAGCAGGCGGTTGAGCTTTACAAACAGGTCATTAAAGACCTCATTCCCTGGGACTACGAATGGGCGAAGGATATGCAGCTTGCCGACCCGAACGGCTGGCTTGTTGGCCGGTTCGCGCCCACGGTGCGAAAACCAGTCGGCCGACTGCCGTCGGGGCGGATCGTCACGCCGCTCGGCGATACAGCGATGTCGTTGGACCCGATTGGCGGGCAGGGGGCCAACAATGGTAACAAAATGACCCGCAACCTCGTGGACTCGATCATTGCCCGCAAGGATCGCCCGTTCGATGCGGCGTGGATGACCGAAACGTTCGAGCGTTTCTACGCCGGCGACGGCGGTATCACCTACGCGTTCAACAACATTCTGCTCGAGCCGATCACGAATGCCGGCAAGATGATCCTGATGGCGCAATATGGCAGCGACGGCCGTGCCCGCGGATCGACCGGTCAGCAGCGCATCGCCGACGCCTTTATCGAGAATTTCAACGACGCCAGTGGTCTCACCCCGGCCTTTCTCGACGCAGGGAAAGCGCGCGCGGTGATCAAAGAGAAGACCGGAATGAGCTGGCCCGCCGCGGTGGCGCGCGGTGCGTTCGGCGTTGCCCGAGGACAGTTGCGGCAAAAGCTCGGCCGCGAGCCGGGCCATCCACTTGTGAACTAGGGCGTCGACGCCGCGAATGGAGCGAGATCGGGCAAAGAGCGGTAGTCACCTGCTGAGCCGGATTTCCGATTACAGAAAACGTCTGGTCGATTTCGCCGGTCGCATCGGCCTCGATGCGGTGGACAACGACGATACGGCGCTGCAAAAGCGGCTCGTCGTCTTGCTCTGCGTCGGAACCCTGCCTCTGACGATATTGTGGAGCGTCATCTACCTTGCCGCCGGCGTACCGCTCGCTGCCGCAATCCCGGCGTTTTATTCGATCATGACCCCGATCAATACGGCGATATTTGCCTGGAGTCGCAACCTTGGCTTTTATCGTTTCACCCAGCTTCTCACAATCCTGATCCTGCCGTGGCTCGTGATGATGAGCCTCGGCGGGTTCAGGGAGTCGAGCGTCGTCATCATCTGGGCGGCGCTGTGTCCGCTCGGGTCGCTTTTGCTCGAGGATCTCCACCGAACGTTGTTCTGGATCCTCGGATTCGTCGTTCTGCTGATAGTGAGCGCACTCCTGCAACCCTATCTCGTGCCGGCCGATCTTCCCGAGACCTTCGTGACCTGGTTTTTTGTGCTCAATTTGGGCTCGGTGATCGCGATCACCTTCGCGCTCCTCTACTACTTTGTCGGTCGGCGTAATTTTTTCCAGCAGCGTTCCGAAATGCTGCTTCTCAACATTCTCCCAAAGGAGATCTCGGAAGCGCTCAAGGCGGACCAGCGCGCGATCGCCGCTCACTACGATGCCGCCAGCATCCTGTTCGCCGACCTCGTCGAATTCACGCCCATAGCGGCAACGATGACGCCGCTGCAATTGGTTGATCTTCTTAATGAGGTATTTCAATGCTTTGACGGCCTGGTCGAGAAATACGACCTGGAGAAGATCAAGACGATCGGTGACTGTTACATGGTCGCTTCAGGCGTGCCGCGGTTGCGGCCCGACCACGCCAGCGCGCTCGTCGACCTGGCCCTCGATATGCGGGCTGCCGTCGCGCAACGCACGTTCGGCGGGCGCCAACTCTCGTTCCGAATGGGCATCAACACCGGTCCCGTCGTGGCTGGCGTCATCGGCCGAAAAAAATTCATTTATGACCTTTGGGGCGAAGCCGTGAACCTGGCAAGTCGCATGGAATCCCACGGCCGAAGTCGGATCATTCAAATTACCCGCAGCACGCATGAGCTGGTCAAGGACGCATTCGAGTGCGAACCCAGGGGAGCCATCGAGGTGAAAGGCGCGGGCCAGATGGAGGTCTGGCATGTGTTAGGCAGAAAACGCGCCGACGCCGGCAGCGACCGATCGGCCGGAGGACTACTGAAGCAAGGATTTATTGAAGCAAAAGACGCGGCGCCCGGATAAAGTGGCTTGTCCAAGTTGCAAACGAGGGGCGTGGCTTTTTGACTACTCTTTTGTCGCGGTGGCAGATGACCGTTGAGGCCGGGCACTGCGATCCAGCCGGGATGGTTTTCGCCAAGCGGCTTTTCGAATATTTCGACACGGGAACCTGGTCGCTGTTCGAGGCAGCGCTCGGCATCAAACGGCAGGATTTCCCCGCCAGCTCGATCATATTGCCTCTGGTGGACGTGAGTATTGAGTGTCAAAAGCCCGTGAAGTTCGGTGATGTCATCGAAATCGTTTCTCGTGTTGCCGAATTTCGCCGCTCCAGCTTTCAGGTCGAGCACCGGATCACGGTCGACGGCGAACTAGCGATTGCCGGCACCGAAATGCGCGTCTGGGCGGAGCGCGACAGGCAGAAGCCCGAAAGGATCAGTGCGCGGGTGATCCCGGATGATGTCATCGCGCGATTTGGCTGAGTTTTTGTTGCGCTCCGTCCGCCCTAAAGATGCTCGCGCATGAACGCGCCCGCACTGGCGAGCGCACGGCGGCCAGGTTCCAGGCGGGCATTCCACATCGGCCACGCGTGAATCATGTGCGGCCAAATCTCAAGCGTTACGGCAACCTCGGCGGCGCCGGCCGCGGCGGCGAACCGCACAGAGTCGTCGAGCAGCGTCTCATCTGATCCCACCTGTATCAGTGTCGGGGGAAACCCGTTCAAGTCGGCGAAGAGCGGAGACACCCTGGGGTCTTTCCGGTCCGTTCCGGCCGGGACGTATGAGCTGGCCAATTCCTCCAGATACCCCTTGTGGATCAAGGGATCCACGGCATCCTTGCTAGCAATCGTCGAGCCCGACATCGTCAGGTCGGTCCAGGGGGAAATGAGCCAAGCGCAGGCGGGCTGCTCTTCACCGGCGGCGCGCAATCTGTTCGCCAACGAGATCGACAGACCGGCGCCGGCACTATCCCCGCCAACCGCGATGTTTCTGGCCGCGATTCCTTGGGCGCGCAGAAAGCGCCACGCCGCCAGCGCGTCATCAAAAGCCGCGGGAAAAGGATGCTCCGGCGAAAGCCGATACTCTACGGCAAGGGTACGCGCCGCCGCGGCCCGCCCTGCTTCGGTGACCAGGCGGCGGTGGCTGACGGCGGAGCCCGAGCAATAGCCGCCGCCGTGGAAATACATCAGGACTCGCGCGGCATCGCTACCCGGCGCAATCGACCATTCCCCGCGAAATCCGCCGAGGTCCACCGCGGCGAGCTTTACGTCTTCCGCAACGGGCCAGACCGAGCCGACCTCCTCGATGCGCCGGCGCCGCTCTGCCCAACCGACCGGCCGCGGCTTGGAACTCAACAGCGTGCGAACGGCGTCGATCTCGTTCTGAGCCATCTGTTTTCCTCCGCGCTATGTGCCGAGCGCTTCACTTTTGGTCGTTCGCTGGCGGTAGGCTTCGATCGCATCGCGCAGCCCCTGCGGCAGTATCACCGCCTTGTATGTCTCCAGCGACATCATGGCGGTGACCATGCGCGCGCGCAGCCGCTCAACTCCGTCGCTGTGGCAAACAATTGCGATACCCAGCGAAGAGTGGCCGATGCGTTCCACCAGCAAACTCAGGTCGATGACATCGCCCATCCGGCTCGGGATCTTGAAGTCGCACTCGATGTGAACGAAGGGGAACCCGTACTTACTCCCCATGATCAGCCCGACATAATCGTAGCGGAGTTCCTGCGCGTACCAGTCCTCGATCAGGCCGTTGAACATGTTGAAGTAGTGGGGAAAGTAGACAATGCCGGCCGGGTCGCAATGCGAGAAGCGGATCGGGACGCTCCGCGTGAACGCGCCGGCAGGCGGAACGAATTGATCTTGCGGCATGGGGCGATATCCTTACACGGCCGGTCACTGCCGCCGGTCTGAGAACCGAGGCATCTTGACGCTTGCTTCAAATTCCTTGGCGAGGCTCCCGGTCTCGACCACGACGATGCGCGGGGTAAGCTCGAATTGATTCCGCATCGCCGATGTCAGCGCCTCGACGATGGCGGCTGCGTCGACGCCGCGCCGGACCTCTACCGACAACAGCATCGCGTCGAGATCGCGCTCGGTCACCAGCTCGGCCTTGAAGTCGCTGATGTCGACGTTGCGGAAAATGAAGTCCTCGAATTCCGAGTGGTTGACATTGATGCCGCGGATCTTGAAGAAGCCGCTGGTGCGATGGGCGTGTTTGATCAAGGGAAAGACTGAAAAAGGTCCGGTGTCATCGTCGCCGCGCTGCCAGGTGACAAGGTCGCCGGAGCTCCAGCGCAGGAATGGCGTGACATTGTTGGTCCAGAGCGGGGTCACCACCAGGCAACCGACTTTTCCTTCGGCGACCGGCACATAGGTGTCCGGGTCGAGCACCTCGGCCAGGAACATGTCGGTCCAAATACGAAAGCCGCGTCCCGCTTTGTCTTCGGCCCCCATCATGCCGGCTTCTGTCATACCGAAGGTGTCGCGCACCTGCGCACCCCACTGACGGACAAGCTTCTCGCGCTTCGCGTCGGATAGCGGTTCGGCGGAACACAACACCGTCTCGATCGATCGCGCGGCGAGATCGAGTCCGCGCGCTTCCGCCAGATTGGCAAGATGCAGGCCGTAGCTGCTCATCCCCATCCAGATCGTCGGCCGCAGCCGATCGATCAACTCGAGCTGTAGCGCGGACGGCGTCGTGGTTCCGGAGCCGGCCCAGTTGACGGCTATGCCGCGGGTCGACGCTGCGCGCGCCAGCATCTGGCCGACCGGGTGGATGCCGAGCGGAAACGACACATGGGCGCGGCCGCCACGTCTGCAATTCGTGCAGTCGTAAATTCGCGCGAAGCCGATCATGGCGGCGGCGATGTCGCCGTAGCTGCGCGGGTAGAACAGTGGCGTACCCGTCGCCCCGCCGGAGCGCCAATACTCGGCGATGCCGTCATCCGGCGCGACACAAAATCTTTCGTAAAACTCCCGGTCTTCGAGTTTGCGCAGCGTCTCCTTGTCCAGGATCGGAATCTTGCGCCACTCGTCCGGGTCATCGAGCCGGTCGGCATTTATGTGTTCGAGTTTACCGGCGTAGAACGGCGCCCGCCGTGCCTGCGTGAGCGCCTGTCGCTTGCGCTCGGATTGAATGCGCTCAATCTCGGCCCGCGTTCTGGGCAGATCGGCGAGCGGCGCCACGACGTCAGGAACCGCGGGTTGGCAGGGTGCCGATCCAGCGACGCTGGTCGGCATAGGTGTCCGGCAGCTGTCCGGCATTTTCCTGCTTTTCCATGGCGGTCAGGCGGGCCTCCTTGTCCGGCGTGTCTTCGGGGATCGCCTCGAGCGCTTCGCCGAGCATCGCCGCATAATCGGCGCCGACCGGACAGACATCGGCACAGCGCCGGCAACCGGTAATGACGCCGGCACCGCGCAAAATACTTTGCCAGAGATTGAAGCTGTCCTCGGAGCGAACCAGATCCTTCTGCCGCGTGACATCAGGCTCGGCGATGATGCGGGTGACGTGCTCGCTAAGCTGGGCAAAGCCGTGTGGGGAACGAAAGCGGTCGCAGCTCGGCCAATCGCGGGTCCAATGTCCGACCGCATCGGCTGGACAGGTCTTGAGGCAGCGTCCGCAACTTGGCCCGTGGCACAATGCCGTCTCCATCTTCGTGTCGCACGCGACATCGAGCGAACAGAGAATTGCGGTGAGGAGGACGCGCGGGCCGTATTCCGGCGTCAGCAATTGCAGATTGAGGCCAAGCGTTCCCAAGACCCGCTTCCACCGCAGCATGGGGGAGAGACAGCAGCGTCGTCTGGTGCTGTTGCGGATTGCCGTCGTAGCGCCATGGATCGACGTGCGTCGGCGGCACGATGATCGCGGGATAGCCGTTATCTTCGAGCCAGTAGACGAGCTCAAGCGAGGCCTCTTCGAGACGCGAAAGCGCAAGTTCGTCGTTGTAGTATTTGTGGCGGTCGTTCCAGGCGGCGATCCGCGCGGCGCCGCGGCTCACACGCTTCGCCAGCACAATGACGCGGCCCGCGTCCAGATCCGTGATGTCGGATGGTCGCCGCGGATCGGCCGGGTCAGGCGGATGGCGATCGAGCGTCGCGCCGTCGGCGATGCCGACGAGATCGGCGCCGAGCGCGCGGGCCTTGGCTTTGATCTCCGCTGCCGTGAGCGGCTGCTTGAATGCGGAGACCATCGTTACTCGTGCCCGTCCTCGTCGGCCGACGCCATCGCCGCCTCGCTGCGACGCTGCTGCGCCTTTTTGAATTCCTGCAACTGCCGCGCCACCATTCCCTTGTAGCCCTCGGGTCCGACCCAACGGCGATTCCATTCGTTGAGGCCGGCAACGTCAGCGCCTTGCGTGCGGTCCTCGCGATAGCGTTTACCCAGCGCGACTTTCTCCGGCGTTTTTTCCGGTATGGCTTTCTGTGCATCGGCAAGGTGGGCGTGATAGTCGTTCCCCACCGGGCACACGGCGAGGCAGCGCGGGCAATCGCCGAACGAACCGACGACGCGCAAGAGCCCTTGCCAGAATCCGTACACGTCGCGCGAGCGCGCCATGCGCTCCTTGTCGGCAAGCGGCGCGTCGATGAATCGCTCGAAGAATTGCAGGATGGTCGAGAACCCGAACTCCTGCGCTTCGGTGGCGCACGCCCGCTTGTCGATGCCGAAATGCAGCACCGCGTCGGCGGGACAGGCATGCAGGCAGCGGCTGCACGACTCGCCGATGCAAACCTGCTCGGTCAGCGGACCGTCGGCCTCAAGCTCAAGCTCGGTAAGGATGCCGGTGAGGTAGATACGCGGCCCGAACTCCGGCGTCAGAATATTGACTTCGAGACCGAGCGTCCCGAGCCCGGCTTCAACACCCAGGTGCCGCGTCGAGAGCCGGCCGTAGCTTGCGCGCTTGTAATTCCAATCGGTCTCCTGCGCGGCGGTGACGAAGCTTGGATGCCCCGCGTCCTCCAGCTCCTCGGCCAGCCGGTAGGCGACCTTGTCCATTTTCCGCAATACCAGCATGTCGATGTACTGCACGGGCACATTGCTCTTGCAGCGGAATGCGCCGGCGGGGATGCGCTGCGCCAGTACGATGACGCTCTTGCAATAGGGCGAAATGCGCTCGGGGGTCTGCGGCCAGCGCGGGTCCGGCGGGAAAGCGTTCAGTGTCGCGGCGCTGGCAATACCGACGAGGTCGGCGCCCAGTTCCCTGGCGCGGCTTTTCACCTGCGCGGCATCAAGCTCAGGCATGTCGATCTGCCTTCATCGCATCGGACCCAGAAGCTTTAAGCCTAAAGGATTTGGCTGGCGAAGGCTAGAATTCGATCTTGCGCTTGCCGAAGAAGGCGTCGATGCCGGCGCGGGCATCTTCGGAGGTCATGCTCACGGCCTGGGCGACGCTTTCGGTCCATAGACCGTCCGCGGCCGACATATCCTCGATGCGGGGGATCGCCTGGACGATCAGATAATTGGGGATCTGTGCGTTCTTGGCGATGGCGTTGGCGAGTTCGATCGCCTTTTCCAGCGCCTTGCCGGGCTCGACCAGATAATGCGACAGGCCGAGCCGCTCGCCGGCGGCGGCATCGAGGGTCCGGCCGGTCAGCATCATCTCCACCATGCGGCCGGAGCCGATGATCTTGGCGACGCGGACGCTGGCGCCGCCGCCGACATAGAAGCCGCGGCGGCCCTCGGGCAGCTGATAAAACGCGGTGGTATCGGCGACGCGAACATGCGTCGCGGTGGCGACCTCGAGGCCGCCGCCGATCACCGCGCCCTGCATCGCGGTCACCACCGGCCGGCCGCCGAACTGGATGGCATCGAGGGTGGCGTGAGCGAAGCGCGACATGAAGATGCTCTCGAAGGCCTCCCGGTGGCGATGCTCGGAAAGATCGAGGCCGGCACAGAAATGTTTGCCGGCGCCGGCGAGCACGACACAGCGCACGTCGGGCTCGAAGTTTTCGAAGGTCTTCTTCAGTTCCCCCCACAGCTTTTCGCTGAGCGCGTTGCGCTTGTCGGGACGGTTGAGGGTGACGATGGCGATCGGGCCCTGGCGCTCGATCAGCAAAAGCGGTTCGGTTTCGCTCATTTTGTTCCTGCGGCTTGAACGGTCTCAGTCTCGGAGGTCGGGGCGGTGCGCAACGCGGTTTCGCGGAGCACGCGGCGCAGCACTTTGTTCGTCGATGTGCGCGGCAATTCGGCGACGAAGGTGTAGAGCCGCGGCCGCTGATAGGGCGACAGGTCGCTGGCGCGGACGTGAAGCTCCAGCGCCGCTTCGTCAAGCGCCGGATCGCCGCGCACGACGAAAGCCTGCACCCGTTCGCCCCATTCCGCGTCCGGTACGCCGACCACGGCGCACTCAGCAACGCCCCTATGAGCCAGCAAGACTTCCTCGACGCGCGCCGGCATGACGTTGATGCCGCCGGAGATGATCATATCGTCGTGGCGGCCTTCGAGGTAGAGATACCCGCCGGCATCGATGCGGCCGAGATCGCGCGAGCGCCACCAGCGCCGGTCGCCGTCGGTGACGAAAGTCGCGGCGGTCGTCTGCGGATCGCGCCAGATGCCGACGGCGAGCGAGGGGCTGGAGACCAGAATCTCTCCGGTCTCGCCCGGCGCCACTTCATCGTCGCGGGCCGCCACCGGGCACGACGACTCGCAGCTCGCCGTTGAGCATGGGGCGGCCGACGCTCACCAGGCGTTCGCCGATCATTTCCTCGGCGGTGATGCAGCTCGCGGCCGCGCCGGTCTCGGTCGAGCCGTACATCTGGACGACGTTCGGGCTGATTTTTTCCCGCAGCCGTTTCAGGGTCGGCGCGTCCATGGGCTCGGCGGCAAAGCCGATCAGCCGAACCGAGCTGAAATCCGCGTCTTCCTCATTCGCGTTGAGGAGCCGCCGCCACAGCGTTGGCGTCAGAAAAACGTGGGTAGCGCGCTCGGCGGTTACCGTCCGCGCCAGTTCGCCAAGATCGAAATGCTCCATGAAGATCGTGCAGCCGCCGGCGTTGAGGAACGGAAACCAGCCATTGTAGCAGCCGATGAAAGCGGTGCTCAGCGGCACCAGCGAACGGTCGCGCGGCGAAAGTCCCTGATAGAGGTAAAGGTTGCTGCGCGCATTCTCGATGAAGCCGCGATGAGTGTGGACGACACCCTTGGGCACGGACGTCGTTCCGGACGAGAGAACGATCACCGCCGGGTCGTCCTCGGCCGGACTGGCGAGCTGCGCATTTGAATGTGCGCCGCCGAGATCGGTCGGGATGGATGCGGCCGGGCGAAACCCGCCGCCGCGCTTGGGCGGTACCGCCGAAACTGCTTCGACGCAGGCGCGCAGACCGGAATGGGCGGCGGCAATACCGGCCGCCAATACTTCCAGGGAGGCGTCGTAAACGAGGAGGCTTGGCTCCATCTTGCGGCAGACCGCGGCGAGGGTGGCTGCGGACTCCCGCGTATGCAGCGCCATGGGCAGCGCCCCGAGCCGGACCGCGCCGAGCCAGGCGACCAGATATATCGCGCTCGGCGGGCAAAGCAGCGCCAGCGGCTTTCCCGGCTCGGCGCCCAACGCCGCAAACAGCGCGGCGGCGCGCAGCGATTGCGCCTCGAGCTCGGCGTAGGTGAGCCGCGTGCCTGAATCGACCACCGCTTCGCCACTGCCGAACCAGCGCGCGGTGCGCGCAAAAGAGTTCGGGATGGTGAGCGGCAGGCCGACCGTCATCTCGCTCGCCGAATTTTTGTTATTGCACCTTGAGGCCCATCTGGGCCGCAATCAGGTTGCGCTGGATTTGCGAACTGCCGGCAGCGACGGTCGCGGCGCGGGCATCGCGAAAATGCCGCTGCATGTCGAACTCCATATTGTAGCCGTAGCCGCCCATCACCTGCATGCCGGCCTCCGTGGTCTTCACGTAGGTCTCGGCTGCCAGCAGCTTTGCCATGGTGATCTCCTTGAGCGCGTCCTCGCCGCGGCTGACGCGCCAGGCGGCTTTCAAGGTCAGCGCCCAGGCGGCTTCGACCTGCGCCTCGAGATCGGCGAGCATGTGAGCGATCGCCTGAAAACTGCCGATCGGCCGGCCGAATTGCTTTCGCTCCTTGGCGTAGTTCACCGCCATGTCGAGGACGCCGCGCGCGCTGCCGCAATCGCACGCCGCCGCCACCACCCGCTCGGCCTGAAGGCCGGACAGGATGCATTCCCAGCCCTTGTTCTCGCCGCCGATCAGCCGGTCGGGCGGGACGCGCACGTCGTTGAAGTGGAGTTCAAAGGTGCCGACCGATCGGCGGCCCAGCATGTCGAGCCTGCGGATCTCGAGGCCGGCGGTATCGTTGTCGACCAGAAACAGCGACATGCCTTGACGATAGTGGGCCTTGGGATCGGTCTTCACGTAGACGTTGATGACGTTGTCCCTGGCGCCGGCGGCCGTCGCCCAAATCTTCTGACCGCTGATCACGTATTCATTGCCGTCGCGGCGGGCTTGCGTGCGCATCGCGCCGACGTCCGATCCGGCATCCGGCTCCGACATCGAAATCGACATGCGGATCTCGCCGGAAATCAGCTTCGGCAGCCAATGGCGCTTCTGCTCCTCGGATCCCTTGCGGGCGATGTTGAGGGCGCAAAACGTGCTGCCGCCAAAAGCCATCGCCACATCGGCGCTGTAGCGACCGATCTCCTCGGACACGATCGCAAGGTCGACGACATTGCCGCCGACGCCGCCGTATTCCTCCGCGAAGGGCAGGGCGAACAGCCCGGCTTCGACCCAGGCGTCGTAAAGCTCGTACGGATAAAGCCGCTCGCGATCGAGCCGGCGCAAGTATGCCGGCGTGGCAACACGCTGCATCAACTTCCGGACGCTGTCCCAGAGCAGCTGCTGCTCGGACGAATACTCGAAATCCATGTACCCTCCAGACCCGCTCGCTTTTGCCGGGAAGCGGCGGGCTGTACGATGGGCTATACGACGCTGCGACCGGCTTGCCTAGAACTGCTAGGGTTTGATTGCGGGAGGATGTCTGCGTGACGACGATGCTTGCTGCCCGGCTGCATAAAGTCGGTGAGCCGATGAGACTGGAGCGCGTGCCGGTGCCGCAGCCGCGACCGACGGATGTTCTCGTCTCGGTGAAAGCCTGCGGAGTAGTGCCGAACCTGATTAACGTCCTCACTCACTGGCAAACCTGGTTCCCGGAACTGCCGCTGCCAAAACTGCCGGCGATATTCGGTCTCGATGTTGCAGGCGAGATCGCCGCCGTCGGCGAACAGGTGCAGAATTTCCGCCAGGGCGATCGGGTCTACGTCAATCCCGGCCTGTTCTGCGGCTCCTGTCCGGCCTGCCGCGCCGACGACACGATGAACTGCACCAACTACACCTTCAGCGGCTATTTCGGTTTCGGCCCGGACGCGCAGAAGCAGTTCGACGCCTACCCTTACGGGGGCATGTGCGAATACATGATCGCGCCGCAGCACAATCTGGTGGCGCTTCCAAAGAATGTTTCCTACGAGGAAGCGGCGCGTTTCGGCTATATCGGCACCGCCTACGCGGCGTTGCGAAAAGCCGGCGCGGGGCCCGGCAAAACGATCTTCATCAACGGCCTCACCGGAACGCTTGGGCTCGGCGCCACTTTGACGGCGCTCGGCCGCGGCGTCACGCGCATTCTTGGCACCGCCCGCGACCGCAAACGCCTCGCACGCGTCAAGGCGCTGGCGCCGGACCGCATCGAGACGCTGGCCGAGGACGAGGGCAAGTCCGCCGCGGATTGGGCGCGTTCCTTTACCGGCGGGCACGGCGTCGACGCGATGATCGATTGTCTCGGGCCCGGCACGTCGGGCACGCTGCTCATGAATGCGATCTACGCGCTGCGCCGTGGCGGCAAGGCGATCAATATCGGCGGTGTCGGCGAAAAGACGGTCATGGACATTCATTGGATGATGGACAACCAGATCGAATTCATCGGCAGCAACTGGTTCAACATCGCGGACGGCGAGGCGCTCGCTGCGATGGCGGCCGCGGCACGCTCGATCTTTCGGTATTCCAGCACGTTCGCGTGCCGCTTGCAGAGGTGAACCGTGCGCTCGACGGTTCGCAATTCCGCGACGGCGGTTTCACCAATCTTGTCATTGTACCTTAGAGGGGGTCATCGTGCCGCAGTCACACCGTGTCATCGTCACCGGCACCAACAACGCCGGGAAATCAGTCGTCGTGGAGGACGCCCAGGCGTCTCTGCAGGGACCGGGTAACTTCGATTTCTGGCAAACGAAGCTCGGCCAGTCGCCACACGAAATCGCGTTCGGCCGGTCGCCGATGAAATTCTTTCCGGCCCCCGGCGGCACGATGTTCCGCCTGTTCACCATTCCACCGGCCGATCCAAAGATGACGGCTGCGGATATCGCGGCGATGCAGGACTGGTTCTTCAAGGCAGTCGGCGATCCGGGAGCACGCGTCGACACCAGCCGCCATCCGATGATGCACGTGACGCCTACGGTCGATTACATTCTGCTCCTCTCCGGCGAAATTTCGCTCCTCCTCGACGAGGGAGAGCCGATCAAGCTCAAGCCTTTCGACGCGGTCGTCCAGCGCGCGACCAACCACTCCTGGGTCAATACCGGTAAAGAGCCCGCGCTGCTGTTGGGCGTCATGGTCGGCGGCAAATAGCGCCCGCGAAATTCGACATGAAAGACAGCGACACCCTTTCCGCCGAGGCGCTTTTCCCGTCCGGCCACCAGCCGCCGTCCGACTATCAGCGGCCGCCGCAATACGACCGGATCGTCTGCGACAAGGACGTTGCGGTGCGGATGCGCGATGGCGTTGCGGTCGTGGTCGACGTCTATCGGCCGGATGCGGCGGGCAAATTTCCCGTGCTGTTCGCCTTCGGTGTTCATTCCAAGGAGCTGCAAGGCAACGAGCTTCCGAAACAGTTTCCGCCGCAGCCCTCATGGTCGTCGCTTTGGCTTGGCCATGCGGAGGCTGGCGATACCGAGTTCTTCGTATCGCGCGGTTACGTGCATGTGATCGGGTCGCCGCGCGGCTTCCTCAAATCCGGTGACGGCGGTTCACGCGAATGGGACAGCTACGACGTGATCGAATGGATCGCGAAGCAGCCCTGGTGCGACGGCAATATCGGCATGATCGGCATCGGCGCGTTCGCGTCGGAGCAATTCCACGCCGCGCGCCAGCAACCACCGCTTCTCAAGGCGATCTTCCCCTACGATCCGCGCGGTGCCTACGGCAAATTCGGCGGCTTCCGTGAGGAATATCCCGGCGGCGTGCTGCACGCCTTCCGGTATCTCATGGACCATTTTTCCTCGATACACACCACGCGCGGCGCGCCTGGCGAGCTGCCGCCGGACAAAGAGGAGAAATGGCGCGAGGCCATCGCCGACCCCGATATCCGCATGTATCCGCATCTGCACAACGTGCTCATTCAGCGCGGCCAGCACATGCCGCGCTACTTCGACGTGCTGATCGATCCCTACGACGACGAGAAAACGATTGCCGAGGCAGAGGCGGAATTTCCGAAGATCACATTGCCGACTTATACCGGCGCCGGCTGGTACGGCTACACCTACAAGACCCATCTTGCCGGCGCGCAGACCTATTTCAGCAAAATTCCCGCGCCGAAGAAATTGCTGCTCACCGGCCCGGCGCATCCCGATCGGCCGCTGCGGGCGTTGCGCGCAGAAATGCTGCGCTGGTACGACCAATGGCTCAAAGGGATCGACAGCGGAATCATGAAGGAGCCGCCGGTCACCTATTGGGTGATGGGAGCCAACCAGTGGCGGCGTGGTGCCGATTGGCCGCTGCCGCAGACGCAGTGGACCAAACTTTATCTCGCGAGCTGGGAGCGCCTGACCGCCGAACCTTATGTCGCCTCGAGCGTGGACAACTACATCCCCCCGGATGTCTTCGCGCAAATGCCGCCGACGCAAACGAACCGGATCGAGAAGCTGCGTTTTCTCACCGATCCGCTGCCGCACGATCTGCTGGTCGCCGGACCGAGCGTGCTCAAGCTGTTTGCCGCAATCGACCAGGACGACACCAACTGGATCGTCATTCTCAAAGATGTCGGCCCTGATCCGTCGGTGCGAACGGCGCGGGAGGGCGAGCGCGAAATCGCCACCGATCTGCCCGAGCGCGAGCTGACCCGCGGCTGGCTCAAGGCCTCGAACCGCGCGCTCGACTCCGAGCGATCGAAGCCCTGGAAGCCCTGGCACAAGCTTACGCGCCAGGCGCGGCAAAAGGTGACACCGGGCAAGGTCGAGGAATACGCGATCGAAATCTTCGCGATGGCCAATCTGTTCCGCAAGGGCCATCGGATTTGCGTCGAGATCACAAGCCTCGATCTGTCGACGGGCGTGCTCGGTGCGACCAATGTCGAGTATATTCCCTACCACGTCTGCAGCAGCCGCACGGTCGTGCACAGCATCTATCACGACGCGGGTCGTCCATCGCACCTTCTCCTGCCGGTCATCCCGGCGGCCGATTGAGGGAGGCCTCCCGCTGGCGGCGGAAGGCGGGTGTGGTTACGCCTTACTGACCGAAGCCCGGGAACCATTTGATTTCCATCATTGTACGGTCATATAAGCTGCGTTGAATAGCATCATGGCCGATTTGCAGCCGGACTCAGGACAGCCCATCACCTTGGCGAAAGTACCGTCGACCGAATTGGCTCCCGCGGCTGCGCCAAAGCTGCCGGTGCGTGTTGGCCGAAGCGTTGAAGTCCATGGCGGCCGGCGCGACGACCGCAACTCGTACAGCGTGACCGCGTTTGCCGATATAACCGATCGCTCGCTGCATGCCGCGACGGCGCGGTTCACCGCAGGGGTGTCTCCGGCAGCACTTGCGCAAGCCTATTCGGATTGGGCTGTGCACATCGCGTTCGCGCCGGGCAAGCGCATCCAGCTTATGCACAAGGCGGCCCGCAAGGCGACGCGGTTCGCAAGTTATCTGCAGCGCTGCGGCGCGCAGGGCGAGCAAACCGAGGCGTGCATCGAGCCGCTTCCGCAGGATCACCGATTTGTCGACGAAGCCTGGCGCAAATGGCCCTTTAATTTCATTTACCAGGGATTTTTGCTGCAACAGCAATGGTGGCACAACGCCACGACCGGTATTCGCGGCGTCTCAAAGCAGCACGAGGAGATGGTAGCGTTCGCATCGCGCCAGCTTCTTGACATGGTTGCGCCGTCGAATTTTCCGCTGACCAATCCCACCATCCTTCAGCGCACCATCGGCACCGGCGGCCTCAATCTTGCTAAGGGCTGGCAGAATTTCATCGAGGACGCCGATCGCGCCATCAGCGGAAAGAGACCGCTCGGCGCTGAAGACTTTGTTGTCGGCCGCGATGTTGCGAAAACGCCCGGCAAAGTGGTTTATCGCAATCGCCTGATCGAATTGATTCAATACGCACCGGCAACCGCTACGGTGCGGCCGGAGCCGATCCTGATCGTTCCGGCATGGATCATGAAATACTACATCCTCGACCTGTCGCCCCATAACTCGCTGGTGAAATATCTCACCGAGCAGGGGTTCACGGTGTTCATGGTCTCCTGGAAAAATCCCGGTCCAGACGAGCGGGATATGGGGATGGAGGAATATCGGACGCTGGGCGTGATGGCCGCCCTCGACGCCGTCAATGCCATCGTGCCCGATCGTAAGGTGCATGCGGTCGGCTACTGCCTCGGTGGCACCCTCATGTCGATCGCGGCCGCCGCGATGGCGCGCGACCGCGACGAACGGCTCGCGACGCTGACGCTGTTTGCCGCTCAGACCGATTTTACCGAGGCCGGCGAGATCATGCTGCTGATCGACGAGAGTCAGATCTCGTTCCTGGAAGACATGATGTGGGAGCAGGGCTTTCTCGACAGCCGGCAAATGGCCGGCGCGTTCCAGATGTTGCGCTCGAACGATCTGATCTGGTCGCGCCTGGTGCACGACTATCTGTTGGGCGAGCGCGAGACGATGACGGATCTCATGGCCTGGAACGCGGATGCAACTCGCATGCCGTACCGCATGCATGCGGAATATCTGCGCCATCTCTTTTTGGACAACGATCTCGCGGAAGGCCGTTTCCTGGCGGCCGGCAGGCCGGTCTCGCTCACCGATATTCGCACGCCGATTTTCGCGGTCGGCACGGAGCGCGACCATGTCGCGCCGTGGCGCTCCACCTATAAGATCAATTTGCAGGCGGAAGCCAAGGTGACTTACCTGCTCACGACGGGCGGCCACAACGCCGGCATCGTGTCGGAGCCCGGTCACCATGAGCGCAGCTTCAGAGTCCACACCAGAAATGCTCACTACCTCGATCCGGAAAGGTTCTACGAGGAGGCGTCGCGCAAGGACGGGTCGTGGTGGCCGGAATGGGTAAGCTGGCTGCAAAGCCGCTCGGGGGATCCCACCGCGCCGCCGGCGATGGGCGCGCCCCAATCCGGCTACCCGCAACTTGCAGAGGCGCCGGGCGCGTACATCCTCGAAGACTGACCTCGGGATGGACCGCGAGCTGGCAAAGGAACTGAAGGCCGCCGGGTTCCCGATCGCAGCCTATAGAGCCGGACACACATTCTACCCGCCGGAACAGGGTGGCGGGTGGAGCGACGACGCTCGCCAGCATGGCGTGACGGTCACGCGCTACGATCTGGAAGATCGGATGCAGGACCTCAAGGACGGCTATTATTGTCCGGACCTTTCCGACCTGATCGAAGCTTGCGGTCCGAGCTTTTCGCGGCTGTTCGTCGAGGCTGACATCTGGACGGCGGAGAGCAAAGACCCGGCACACACGATACTCGCCCGCTCCGCCGACGAAGCGGTCGCGAAATTGTGGCTGACCTTGAACAAGGCCCGGTAGGGAGACACGTCCTGACATTCTGCGGCGCGTAAAGCCGATGCCGCAGCGTCGCAAGCAACCCCACCGTCAGCGCGCCGTCTGCATGACGAATACAAGCGACCTAATGGCGTTCCATCAAATAAGAGCTTACGCCTCGTCTTCGGACACGAGAAATTCTGTTGAGATACTCGGCACGCGGGCCACGGCAGCGCCCTAGAGCTGCGCCAAACATCACCAAGGCTCTTGCATTCTAAAGTAAGATATTCATACTGAGCTTATTCTTTGGGCAATGGCGCCTAAAAATACGGGCAAAGAAGCCTTCGGACGCGTCTTCGACGCGCCGAAGGCTTTTTCGTTTTCGGCTGGGATCAATCATAAACAATTGGGAGGTTGCAGATGTCCGGTACAGATCATGGAGGACGTCCGTCCGTCAGTGCGGTTGCCGAGGCCGAGGATCAGATTGATCACGTGCTCGGCGAAGAATACGAGCACAAACCGGTTCCGCTTTCGGCGCGGCGGAGTCTGTTCTCGGTGACGATGGTGTGGATCGGGTTCCCGATGATCATCACGGGAGCGATGACCGGTTCGGTGCTGGTGCTCGGGATGGGCTTTCAGCGCGCACTGGTCGCCATGATCATAGGCAACATCATCATGTTCGCTTATGTCGGTGCCCTGGGCGCACTCGGCACGAAGAAGGGAATGAACTTCGCACTCATCGCCAGCATCGTCTTTGGCCGCAAAGGCTATGTGTTTTCGTCCGGCCTGCTGTCTACCCTTTTGCTCGGCTGGTACGCGGTGCAGACCGGCATCACCGGCAATCTCATCAGTTCAACATACCATCTGAACTACGTGCTGATGACGATCATCGCCGGCGTGCTCTACATCGGCATCACCTTCGTCGGGGTCAGGGGACTCCACTATATCGGCCTCGTGTCCGTGCCACTGTTCGTTGTGCTCGGAATTTGGGTCGCGGCGGATTCCGTGGCCAACCATGGCTGGGCGGCGGTGATGTCCTACGCCGGAGCCGACGGCAAAGGCGCGATGTCGATGGGCGTCGGGCTTACCATCGTGCTAACGCTGTTCGTCGACGCGGGCACCGTGACAGCCGACTTCAACCGCTGGGCCAAGGATCTGAAGGGCTCGCTGGTCTCAACTTTCAGCGCCTTTCCCTTTGCCAACCTCGTGGCAATGCTGGTCGGCGGCATCATGACGGCAGCGCTGGCGACACCCAACGCCAATCCGTTCGGTGCCGACAACATGTTCGGCTACATGAACGGCAAGCAGATCGCCTGGCTGTCGGTGATTGCCTTCATATTTCTCTACTGCAACCTCGGCTCGGTCTGCTCGCATTGCCTTTACAACGCGGCGACGGGCTGGTCGCGCATTCTGGGAAGCCACATGCGGCTTCTGGCGATCGCACTTGGCGTGATCGGCATCATCGTCGCTGCCGGCAACGTATGGGCCTTCTTCATTCAGTGGCTGACGCTGCTCGGCATTCTGGTGCCGCCGATCGGCGCAATCATCCTGGTCGATCAGTACCTGATGCGGGCGAATTCGGAAGCTACGACCGAATGGCGGGCAGTTCCCTTCATCGCCTGGGCGTGTGGCTCGGTCGTTGCTTACTTCGTCAGCGAATATGCGCCGGAATATTCGACTGCGATCGCCGCGTTCCTCGTTGCCGCCGTGGTCTACGGCGTGCTGCAAACTGTGATGGCACCGCGCACCCAATACGCTCGATGATCTTTGCTTGATTGATCGAGAGCGGCGGTCGCCCTCTACGCGACCGCCGCATGCTCCTAAGATGAACCTTAGCCTGGGGAGAAACACCATGGCGCTGGACTACGAAATCTTCGAACTTGGTGACGTGAGGCTGCAGCGGGGCGCGACGCTGCGCAGTTGCAAGCTCGCGTACAAGACATTCGGCCGAATGAACGCGGCGAAAGACAACGTCATCGTCTATCCGACATGGTATTCGGGCCAGCACTACGACAATGAATGGCTGGTCGGATCAGGAATGGCGCTCGATCCCGACAAATATTTTATCATTATACCGAACATGCTGGGCAATGGCTTGTCTTCGTCGCCGAGCAACTACTCCGAGCCCTACAACGGGCCCCGCTTCCCACTGGTGACGGCATGCGACAACGTCCGGGTTCAGCATCGCCTTGTGACCGAAAAATTTGGCGTGAAAAGGCTGGCCCTCGTCACTGGCTGGTCGATGGGTGCGCTCCAGACCTTCCATTGGGGCGCGCTCTATCCGGACATGGTGGAACGCATCGGACCGTTTTGCGGCTCAGCCAAGTGTTCGCGACATAACTTCGTATTCCTCGAAGGCGTGAAGGCCGCGTTGACCGCCGATGGCGCGTTTGCTGACGGCTGGTACAAAGAAAAGCCGGCTAAGGGTCTGCGCGCGGCGGCCCGCGTCTATGCCGGCTGGGGTTTCTCACAAGCGTTCTATCGCGAGCGCCTTGATATCGAGCGACTGGGCTATTCCTCGCTTGAGGATTTTCTCGTCGCGTTCTGGGAAGGCTTCTTCCTGCCGAAGGATCCCAACAACCTCCTGACCATGCTGTGGACTTGGCAGAACGGCGACATCAGCGATAACGAAATCTTTGGCGGCGACTTCAAGAAGGCGCTCGGCGCGATCAAGGCGAAAGCGTACGTGATGCCGGGCCAGACCGATCTCTATTTCCCGCCCAAGGATAGCGAGTTCGAGGTTGCCAACATGCCAAACGCGAAATTCTTGCCGGTCCCCTCGATCTGGGGTCATTTCGCCGGCGGCCCGGGCACGAACCCGGACGACGTCAAGTTCATCGACAACGCGCTGAAGGAACTTCTACGCGCCTGATCGAACCGCCCTTAAACGGCATCACGTCGAGGTCCCAACCTAGACTGTACCCTCGAAAGCCTCGTGGAGGAGACAATGGACGGAGCGAACGAGATTTGCCGCATGGATGCGGTCAAATTAGCCAAGCGCATCCGCGCCAAGGAGCTGTCGCCCGTTGAGGTGATCGAAGCGGTGCTGACGCGAATGGAAGCGTTGGAGCCGCATGTCCACGCCTTTTGCACGCCGACGCCCGATCTGGCGCGCCAAGAAGCCAAGCGCATCGAGAAGGCTCTCTTGGCTGGCGATGACGTAGGTCCTCTTGCCGGTGTGCCTGTCGGAATCAAAGACCTGGTTTGTACAGCGGGCATCCGAACCGTTTCCGGATCATTCGCTTATGAAACCTTCGTACCAGATGAAGACGATGTCGTTGTTGAACGGCTGAAGCACGCTGGCGCGATTATCATTGGCAAAACCAACGTACCGGAGTTCGGGTATAGCGCGGTCGGTCACAGCCCGGTCTTCGAAACCACGCGCAACCCTTGGAACCTTGAGCGCACATCCGGGGGATCAAGTGCGGGTTCCGGGGCGGCAGTGGCGGCAGGTATGGGACCCTTTGCGATCGGCAGCGATGGTGGTGGGTCGATACGCATTCCCGCAGCGCATTGTGGTCTCTTCGGCATGAAAGCCTCCATGGGCCGAGTGCCGCTCTATCCCGGAACGAAGGACGAGCGTTACCCCGGCGTCTCGAGCTGGGAATCGCTAGAACATATCGGACCATTGAGCCGCACCGTGGCCGACGGTGCCCTCATGCTTTCGGTGATCGGATCGGGACCGGATGCACGCGACCGCCACACCCTCCCGAAGCCGGATTTCGACTGGATGGCGAGCTGCAACGGCGGCGTGAAGGGCCTGCGCGTCGCCTACAGCGCCGATTGGGGCTACGCCGCCGTCGACCCCGAGGTGCGCCGAGTCGTTGGCGATGCTGTCAAGGTCTTCGAGCGAGATCTCGGCTGCGTCGTCGAGGAGGCTCATCCCGGCTTTGAGGATCCCTATCTCGCCTTCTGGGGGGTCGTTGCGCTGGAATCCGATCTGCGCGGCTTGCGGGCCATGGTCGCCAAGCACGGCCACCACATGACGCCGCACATCGTCGATTTCATTATGCGGCCCTGGACAGCCGAAGAGCTGACCGACGCGGTGATGGTACGGAAGGCGGTGAACAACAAGATGTGGCGTTTCATGTCGCGCTACGACTTGTTGCTGACACCGACGTTGGCGGTGCCGCCATTCCCGCTCCATATGCAGGGGCCAGAAAAAATCGATGGCAGTATCGTTCCGCCGTTCAAATGGCTCGCTTTTACCTTCCCGTTCAATCTGACGGGGCAGCCCGCGGCGACGGTCCCGGCCGGATTTAGCAAAGATGGGTTACCTATCGGACTGCAGATTATCGGCCGACACCTGGATGACCCAACCGTGATGAGAGCGGCTGCGGCGTTTGAGATGGCGCAGCCATGGCGCGACAAATGGCCGTCACTGCTGACATCGTTGGGCCTTTAGGAAAATTCAAGCACGCGAGCCAGTGTCTATCCGTACCGTTAGTTGCGCGTGTCGTTTCGAGTAACAAGTCTGACGACTGACAAAAAGATCAACGAACCGACGAGGGCGTCGATCACCATGGGATCGAATCCCAGGCCAATTTCGAACCCGACTTTTGACAACAATAGCCCGCCAACGACTGCGCCGACGATGCCGGTTATGATGTCGCCGGCCGGCCCAAAGCGGCTGCCCTTGACGACCACGGTGGCAAGCACGCCAACAATGGCGCCAACGATCAGCCAGACGACTAAGCTTTGTCCAGGCATGATCCTCCATCTTCCCACTTTCGCGGCATCGTGCTGTTTTGGCCATTGCGAATTCTAGGAACACGTCGCCCACTGCTTTGATTAGGCGGGCCTCGCGCGCGCCAACGTTTTGTACGGGAGCCGCCTGCCGATGTGGCGCTCGTCTGCTTCCAACATTTGCGACTGCACATCGTTACCCGGATATGGTGGTTCTGTTTGGTCGGTACAGGTTCCCGGAACTCGCTTCACGTCCACCGCACAAAAATCGTGATCTCAGCCAAAAGTGAATGCGTAGGCCTGAACGCCGGGATCGATAAATTCGATCTCGAATGTGCGGTCCGAGATTCCGCCGCTCTCGCGAATAAGCTGGTACAGCCGGTGCTCGTCGACGACACCTCGGCCGTCTGCATCGACATCGGCGCCGCGATCCGCGCCAGGCGCCATCCCGTCTATCGTCACGCGGAAACGAATCCGCTTTCCTTCCGTCGCGGGGCCGAGAACGAGATGCAGATCGCGTGCGCGAAAGCGGTAGACGATACGGCCGCCTTCCTGGTTGAGCGTGGCGTTCTCGCCGCCGATCGTCCAATCGCCGGACAGGGCCCACTGATCGAGCTTCGGCGTTTCAGCCACGTATACGTGACTTTTGTCTCGGGCAGCGCCGCCAGCCGATACAAAATTCTCTGCCCGCGAATAGCCGATATAGGTTTCCGGCGATTGGCTTTCGATCATGCTTGGCGCCGCTTCCGCACCGGAAGCCTTCACGGAAACGAGAGCGGCGGGATGGTCTTTGTCCCCGGCTTCAGCGAGCAATTGCTGAATCACGCGCTCGGATTCGTCATAATCACCTTCGCCGAAATGATGGTAACGCGTGTGTCCGTGAGCATCGATGAAATAATGCGCTGGCCAATATTCGTTGTCGAAGGCGCGCCAGATCGCATACTCGCTGTCGACGGCGACCGGGTATCCGATCTTCAAATCGGAAACTGCCGCCTGCACATTGCTCACCTTGCGCTCGAAAGCGAATTCCGGCGTGTGTACGCCGATCACGACCAGTCCGTGATCCTTGTACTTCTCCGCCCATGCCTTGAGGTATGGAATTGAGCGCAAACAGTTGATGCAGGAATATGTCCAGAAGTCGATCAGGACGACTTTTCCTTTGAGGTCGTCGGCCGTCAGCGGCGGCGAGTTCAGCCATTCTACCGCGCCCGACCCGCCCTCGACGCCCAGGTTCGGCCCGTGAGCGGCGGCGTTGGCGCTCATCATCATGCCCGGGTTTCCGCTCTTGACGGCGGAGGCTTGCATCGACCCGCTGGCTTCCCTCAATTCGGGCCGCAGCCGGTCGATGAGCCGTTGTTCGAGCGCGGACGTGTTGGACAGCGAAATATTGGTGAGAACGCCTGTGTCGAGCCCTGACGCCACGGCCGCGACCGCGATCAACACCGCGACGCCCAAGCCTTCCTTGACCCACTCCGCTGCGCCCAGCGAGCGCTTCATCGTCGCAAATACCCGCGCGCCGACAAGAAGAACGAGCGCCAGCGAGGTAGCGGCGCCGGCGGCGTAAGCGAGCAACAGCAGCGAGGTGCTGGCGCTTGCGCCTTTGAGCGCCGCACCGGTCAGGATGAGGCCGAGGACCGGGCCCGCGCACGGCGCCCACAAAAACCCGGTTGCGACGCCGAGCAGAAGGGACGGCACGATCGTCGTCCGGTGTTCGACCGCGTCGCGCTCGGCCGAAGCCGACAGTTTTGCGCCGATACTGACGAGGGGCTGCATCGCCCTGTCCGCAAGCGCAGGAAATATCAACGTCAGCCCAAACGCCGCCATGAGCGTGAGCGCGGCTATCCGGCCATACTGATTGGCTTCGACGACCCATCCGCCGGCAACAGCCGCCAAGGTCGCGTCCGCAGCGAAGGTGATGGCCATGCCCGCCAGCATAGGCAGCGCGTTTGTCAGGAACGGCCGATCGGCACGAGCGAACACGAGCGGCAGCACGGGCAGAATGCACTGACTGACAATTGTGAGCACGCCGCCCAGATAGGCCAACACCAATAGCGTCATTGTCGCTCTCCCGGCACACAATGCCGAGCAAACTGCTTCGGTATCGCATACGAAAGATGGCGCCGTATTGTCACTGCAATAGCGGGCGTCACACGGACATTTGATCTCGCCTTCGTGCGCGAGCAAACATCCGTGCAGTTTGGCGACAAACGCGCTTGCAGAGATGGCCGCTAAACCGAGCGCGGATTACCTCAAGCAACGACGCGGGATGGGGTGATCTCCTCGACCGCTCGCGTCATAGCGCCATGACAACGGACTTGACCTCTGTGTAAAGCTCGAGAACGTCGCGGCCTTTCTCGCGGCCCCAGCCGGATTGTCTGAAACCGCCGAAGGGCAAAGCGGGATCGATCGAGCCGTGCATGTTTACGCCGACCATGCCGGCCCTGATCTTGCGAACCATTTGATGCGCGATACTCAGGTCGCGCGTCCAGACGCTGCCGGCAAGGCCGTAGGTCGTGCGATTGGCTTCTTTCGCGATGCGGTCGAGATCGTCGTCGTCATAGGTCATGGCGCAGAGAACCGGGCCAAAAATCTCCTCGCGGACGACCGACATTTCCGGTCGGGTATTGGTGAGGATCGTCGGCTCGATGAAATATCCCTCGTTGCCGATGCGATTGCCGCCGGCCACGACCTTGGCGCCGTCGCTCTCTCCCTGTTCGAGATAGCCGGACACTCGCTCGAGCTGGTCCTTGGAAACGAGCGGCCCCATCTGGGTGCCTTCGCTGAGTGCGTGCCCGATGCGAATTTTCTTCGCCTCTTGCGCGATGCCTTCGACGATCTTGTCGAACAGCTTCTTGTGCGCGTAAAGCCGCGATCCGGCGGCGCAAACCTGGCCGGAATTCGTGAAAATCGCCTTTGCCGCGCCCGGAGCCGCGACGCTCAAATCGGCGTCCGGAAAGATGATCACGGGCGACTTGCCGCCCAACTCCAGCGAGACCTTCTTTAGATTGCCGCAGGCGGCCTGAATGATGAGCTTGCCGACCTCGCCGGAGCCGGTGAATGCGACCTTATCGACGTCGGGGTGCGCAGCGCCGGCCGTCGGGCCAAAGCCCGGCACGATGTTGACGACCCCGTCGGGGATTCCTGCCTCCTGAATCAGGTCGGCGAGGAGCAGCGCTGTCAGCGGTGTTTGCTCGGCGGGTTTCAGCACCACGGTGCAGCCGGTTGCGAGGGCCGGCGCCAGTTTCCAGGTCGCCATCATGATTGGCGAATTCCAGGGAATGATCTGACCGACCACGCCGATCGGTTCTCGCAGCGTGAAGGCGTGGGTCTTGGGCGCCGTCGAAAGCGAAATGGTCTCGCCGGTAATCTTTGTTGCCTAGCCCGCGGTATAACGCAGCGTCTCGCAACCAAGCACAAGATCGCCATTGCGCACGTTGGCAAGCGGCTTGCCGTTGTTCAGCGATTCCAGCTCGGCCAATTCGGCGGCGTGCTGTTCGATCAGGTCGGCCAGCTTCCACATCATGCGGGCGCGATCGCTTCCCGTCGTGCGGCTCCACGGACCGTTTTCGAAAGCCTCGCGGGCGGCGGCGACAGCTTTGTCGACGTCAGGCGCGTCGCATTCGGCCACTTGGGCGATCACCCGTCCGCAGCCAGGATCGAACGTGTCGAAGGTCTTGCCCGAGACGGCGTCGACCCACTTGCCGCCAATAAATGCCTGATGCTTCCGGGCAAGAAACTTCGACGCCGCTTCGCCGAGGTGAGGGTGGGCCAGAGGTATATTCATGGTACGTCCTCCACTTGAATCCTGTTGCACCCGAGGGGTTTGTCTCGTTATATTTATATTAATATAACGAGTATGCCTGAAAATGCAAGCGATGCAAAGGGTGATCGATGGCCGTGAAAATTCGCAGCGAGACGTTGACGACCTGCCGCGTCGCGACGGACGGTTCGAACGTCGAACTTGAATTTCTGGACCACTCAGGCGCGCCAGTGGTCCTGGAGCTTCCGCTCGATCAGGCGGAAGCCGTGGTGATGACCCTGCCGCACCTGTTGGCGCGAGCGGTCAAGTGGCGCACTGGAGACGACGAAGCGCGCTATGTCTTCGGCCTTCATGAATGGTCCCTCGAGGGGGCAAAGGACAACAGTTGTCTGATCGCCACTTTGAAAACGACGAACGGTTTTGAGGTGTCCTTCGGCATTCCGTTCGAAGCTTGTCAGTCCCTGGGCTGGAACTTGCAGAACGGCGCGGATCGGGCCGCCAACGCCGGCGAAGTGGCCGAGGAACCAGTCGCTGCGGGTCGCTTCAAGTTCAACTAAGCGACGTCCCTTAGAGTGCCGCGCCTCGCACGGGCCGACGTTACGAAAACTTGGCAGAGTGTGCCGGCTAAAATGCGATGCCGGATCCAGCCGGCTTGACGAAGCGCGCGCCGCTCGAAAGCATCAAGGCGTAGAAGTTGTATCCATCGGACCGGCGATGGAATTCTCAGAGCGCGCGCATTTTCACAAAAATTCCGTAGGGGATGTTCCATTTGGGCTATGAAGCTGGCCTTCCGGCGCCATTTCGCGCGGCCGGAAAGGTCACGTCACCCGCCACTCTTGGAATAATTGATGATCCGGCCCGCTTTTTTCGCTCTTCTCGTCGCTGTGGCGGCTTGTGTGTCACCGCAGGCCGCGCTTGCGGCCCCGGCTCTCGACGGCGCGTCGATGCAGTGGCCTTGGACCGTGCCATTTATTGGCATCCTGTTGTCCATCGCAGCCGGCCCGCTGCTCATCCCAAAAATCTGGCACCGCCACTATGGCAAGTTTGCCGCCGGCTGGGCCGTGCTGGCGCTTGTGCCGATCGTGTTGACCTATGGCGCGGGCGCCGCGATCGCGGCCTTCGTGCACGCGATGCTGGCCGAGTATCTCAGCTTCATCGTTCTGCTTTTCGCGCTCTATACCGTGGCAGGCGGCATCCTCGTGACGGGCAATTTGCCCGGTACCCCATGGATGAACACCGCGGTGCTCGCGCTCGGCACGTTGATGGCGAGCGTCGTAGGAACCACCGGCGCGGCGATGATACTGATCCGGCCGCTGATTCGCGCCAACGCCGCGCGGATCAACAATGCGCATGTGGTGATCTTTTTCATTATTCTGGTCGCCAATGTCGGGGGTGCTCTCACGCCGCTCGGCGATCCTCCGCTGTTCGTGGGCTTTCTTCACGGCGTCGACTTTTTCTGGACGGCGCAGCACATCTGGCTACAGACCCTGATCGTCGGCCTGCTGGTGATAGCGATATTCTTCGCCGTCGATATGGGGTTCTATCCTTCGCGAGCGGCATGCAGCGGCAGCGATACACTCCATCCGCGTCCGCGGCCTGATCAACGTTTTGTTGATCGCGCTTATCATCGGCGCGATTTTGGGCTCGGCGATTTGGAAGCCGGGTATTTCGTTTAACGTCGCAGGCACCGAGGTAGCCCTGCAGAATCTGCTGCGCGATGCGGCGCTGATAGTGATCGCCGGGCTTTCATTATGGCTTACGCCCGACGAACATCGTGCGGCGAATGGATTCACCTGGGAGCCGATCAAGGAGGTCGCAAAGCTGTTCGCGGGCATCTTCATCGCGGTCATCCCGATTTTGGCCATGCTGGGTGCTGGTCGGGATGGGCTGTTCGCGGGGTTGCTCTCCGCCGTCACGGCTTTTGACGGAATGCCGAACGAAGTCGCATTTTTCTGGCTCACCGGCTTGCTGTCCGCGTTCCTGGATAACGCGCCGACCTATCTGGTGTTCTTCCAACTGGCCGGTGGCGACCCGCAGCGGCTCATGGGCGAGCTGTCCGGTACTCTTGCGGCGATCTCGATGGGCGCCGTCTATATGGGAGCGCTTACCTACCTGGGAAATGCTCCAAATTTTATGGTTTTTGCCATAGCAACCGAAAGCGGCATCCGCATGCCGGGCTTCTTCCGCTACATGCTATGGGCGGCCATCATCCTCGTGCCGCTTTTTGCACTGCTGACGCTGCTTCCTATAGCTCCCATTCTGAAATTGAATGGGAAGATTGTTTGGTTTTGAAACGTTGCCTCAACGGCCGTCGGGCGTCCGCATGCCGTACCAGGCATCGCGGACCTGCTGATAATGCACCATCGGGTCGTAGATCGTGACCGGCAGCCGCAATTCCTGCGCCGAAAGCCGGCCGACAGCGGACACGAGACTGTATGACGCGACCACGCGATCATGCTGCGCGACGATCAGGTTGACGCGCGCGTTCACCAACGCTTGCTCGGCATTGAGAACGTCAAGCGTCGTGCGCTGGCCGGCCTGGGCCTCATTGCGGACCCCCTCGAGCGCCCGTTCGGAGGCGTCGTTCTGGCGCACCGCCGCTGCGACCTGCGCCTTCGCCGCCTGAACCTGGCCCCAGGCCTGCACGACATTCGCCTGCGCCTGGTCGCGGACCTGATCCACGTTGAGCCGCTGTTGCCCAACGGTCTCTTTGTTCAAACGAATGGCCGAGTATTCGGCGCCGCCCTGGTAGATCGGAACCGAGAGATTGAGCATCGCGGTTCCGAGAACAAGATTGGGCTGCAGGATGTTGGAAAAAACTTGCTGCTGCACGCTGCCCTGGAAGGCGAGGGTGGGCCACAACGCGCCTTCCGCGATCTTCACTTGTAGCTGCGCAACGTCGACGCCGTACAAGGCGGCCGTCACCGCCGGGTTCTCGGCGACTCCGACCGCGACTGCGGCATTCAGCGTGCCCGGTGCAAGCCGATCCACCGGTGAGGCCGGAGCGAGATTGGCCGGATCGACCCCGATGATGCGCCGATAATTGGCCCGCGTCGTCATCAGCGTCGATTCAGCGGCGTGCAGGGTTGCCTCACCGGCAGCCAGTTGAGCCTCGGCCTGGGCGACGTCGGTTGCCGTTACCTGGCCGGCGGCAAAACGATTGCGCGTGTCCTTCAGGGTGCGTTGCAGGACCCGTATGTTGTTCTGCTGCACATCGAGGTTTGCGCTGTCGCGCGACACATCCATGTATATGGATGCTGCCGACAGCAGCACCGATTCTTCCATCATTCGCAGCGTCTCGCGCGCAGCAGAGACTTGGCTCTCGGCCTTGCGCACCTTGTTGGCGGTTTGTTCGCCGTTGAACAATGTTTGCGCGCCGTTGAGCCCCACCGTACGCGGGGTGGTAAAGCCTTTGACATTGTACGTGACGCCATTCGGCAAGCCCGGCGGGATCGGCGGAATAACGCCGGTCTCGTTGGTATATTGCTCACCGACCGAAGCGGTCGCTGAGAGGGTAGGCCGATACCCCGACAGCGCCTGCGATACGCCCTCGTCGTTTTGCCGGACGATGGCGCGCTGCGCGTTGAGCTGTGGGTTGCCCTGGTAGGCCCGCGCCAGAGCCGATTCCATTGTTTCCGCGGCGAGGTCGCGGGGCAACGCGAGGGCAAGCGCGGCGGCCGCCGCGGCCGTTACTGCTATGGTGCGCTGAACCCGTCCTGCCGGCCACGCGCGCGACCGCTTTCGCTCCCCGGGAACCCGTACCCTACGCGTCAAAACCAACCCCATTTGCGCGGCGAAAAACCTTAACGTGGGGGTATTCGCCTTACAAGGATGGGGGCGGCCTTACACACCTTCATCCGCGCGAGCCGGTGGGGGTCGCACCAGCAAAATAAGCTCCCGCAGACCGAGCGAGAGCGTGGCAAGTATCAGCGGCAGCACGAAATAGAGCGCGCGAAACGTCAGCAAGGCGGCCAGAAGTTCCTCCCGCGGAAATTGCGCAAGCCCGACCAGCACCGTGGCCTCGATGACCCCAAGGCCGCCGGGCGCATGGCTGACCGTCCCGAGGAGCGTGGCTGTCAAGAAGGCGACGAGCACCGTCAAGAACTCGACCGGAGGTTCCGGTGGCAGCAGGACATACATCGCAAGCGTTACGAATGTGAGATCGAGGGCACCAATGCCAATTTGCACCAACGTGAAGCGCATGCTGGGCAGTACGATGCGCCAGCCGGAGCGGCCGACGCTGCGCTGGCGCGGGGTGAGCCAAAGCAGATAGCAGACGATGGCGGACAATCCGCCGAGCCCGATCAGGCGATTGATCCAGGGCGGCAGATGATCGACGGCGCTGGCGGCCTCCGGAGCGTAGGCCGTGGCGCCTCCGAGCATGAACGCATTGCCGAGCCAGAACGTCATGCCGGTGACGAAGGCGATCTTGGCGACATCAATCGCTGTCAGTCCCCAGGCCGAGTAGACGCGAAACCTGACAAGTCCGCCGGTCAGGACGGCGGCGCCGAGACTGTGACCGATTGTTGAACTCGCGAAGCTCGCGAGCGCTGCGACCGCGTAGGGGACTTTGCTGCGGCCGATGGTGCGCAGCGCGAACACATCGTAAAATGTGAGGGTGATGTACCCGGCGACGACGAACGCGCCTGAGGTTGCGATTTTTTGAATCGACTGCGCCTTGAGGGCAGCCAGAACTTTTGCAAAATCGGTGCCGCGCAACAGATGGTAAAGAATAAACGCAGCCACGGCGAGCACGGACAGGCTGATCGCTGCACTGATCGTACCGCGGCCAAGCCTGGAGGTGATCTTCGGCGCGATGCTGATCGTCACGTTTTGTGTTGGGCGCTGGGGTGAACCAAAAAGAACTCCACCCGCGCGGTTTGGGGCGGCAAACTCTCATCCGACTGTAACAGAATTGTTACGAGCCAAAAGAATTTGGCCGCCGTGCGGCGGCGTACCGTCACACAATTGAGATAAGAAATCGCAATTGTCGTCGCACGTGATTCTAACAACAAAGGGGCGGCCTTTGGCCGCAGGCCTAATGAAGGTTCTCGTCGCCACCGACGCATGGCATCCGCAGGTTAACGGTGTGGTGCGTACGTTGGGGTCGCTGGCACGGGCTGCGGGCAAGCTCGGTACACCGATCGAATTTTTGTCCCCTGAAGGCTTTCCCTCCTTTCAGCTCCCGACCTATCCGGGCCTGCGCCTTGCCATCCCGAACCGGCGCGGGATCGCCGAGCGAATCGAGGCGGCGAACCCCGATGCTATTCATTTGGCGACCGAGGGGCCAATCGGGTTTGCCGTGCGGGCCTATTGCCGGCGGAGCGGAAGGCCGTTCACGACCAGCTATACGACGCGGTTTCCGGAATACATTTCGGCGCGCTCGCCAATTCCGGAGGGCTTGATCTACCGCGTGCTGCGATGGTTCCACGGCGGGGCGACGGTGACGATGGTGGCGACGCCGTCGCTGATGAGCGAGCTTGGCCAGCGCGGCTTTGGTCGTTTGGGCATGTGGACCCGCGGCGTCGACGTCGATCTGTTCCGGCCCGATCGCGCCATCGATCTCGGCTTCGAGCGACCGATCTTCATGACCGTGGGTCGCGTCGCCGTTGAGAAGAATCTGGAAGCGTTCCTGTCGCTCGATCTTCCCGGCACCAAGGTCGTCATCGGCGCCGGGCCTCAGGAAGCGAAGCTCAAGCGGGAATTCCCCGACGCCAAATTCCTCGGCCCGTTGGAAAACGGAACGCTCGCCGCGCATTTGGCGGCGGCGGATGTTTTCGTATTCCCGAGCCGCACCGATACCTTCGGCATCGTTCAACTCGAAGCGCTGGCGAGCGGCGTTCCGATCGCCGCTTTTCCCGTTACCGGTCCAAAAGACGTCGTCGGCGACAAGCCGATCGGCGTTTTGGACGAGGATCTCGGTCGCGCCTGCATGGACGCATTGCAGCTTTCCCGCGATGCCTGCCGCAAATTCGCGCTCGACTATTCCTGGGAAAACAGCGCACGGCAATTCATCGGTCATGTCCGTAAGGTAGCAACCGGCACGAGCCGTAACCTTGAAACGGCAATGACGGTTACGGAAACCGCTCCAGGCTGACCCGGTCTAAAAGCGGACATTCTCAACAGGGCGGCAAAAAAGGGATCTACTATGACGAGCCTCTCGAATGCGGACCTCGACAAGACAACGGTCACCAAAGCCTACGACCGCTGGGCGCCGGTTTACGATCTGGTATTCGGCGCGGTGTTCGAGCGCGGCCGCGACGCTGCCATCGCCGCCGCGGAACGGGTCGGCGGTCGCATTCTCGAAGTCGGCGTCGGCACCGGCATTGCGTTGCCGCAATATCCCAAAAACTGCACCCTTTGCGGCATCGACATCTCCGAGCAGATGCTGCGCAAGGCGCACGAGCGCGTCGCCGAATTCGGGCTGACGAATGTCGAAGGGCTCTGGGTGATGGATGCCGAGAACCTGTCGTTTCCCGATAATTCCTTCGATGCGGTGGTCGCGCAGTATGTCGTCACCACGGCGCCCAATCCCGAAGCGACGCTCGACGAGTTCGCGCGCGTGCTGAAGCCGGGTGGCGAGATCATTCTGGTCAGCCGCGTTGGCGCCGAAGCGGGCCTGCGGCGCGCGGTCGAGCATGTGTTGCAGCCGGCGGTGCGTAAGCTTGGCTGGCGCACGGAATTTTCCTTCGAGCGATACGCGAAATGGGCGGCCCGTACCAAAGGCGTCCGCCTTATCGAACGTCGGGCGATGCCGCCGCTCGGGCATTTCTCGCTTATTCGCTTCACCAAGGACGATGGGGCCGAGGTCATTCGCCCGAACTTCGCACAGGACGACCAGCCGGCTGCGCGGGCAGCGTCTTGACCCAGACAGTCTAATTTCGCCTCGGAGCGGTCCCTTCAGGCAGCGGCAACTCGCCTGTCATCGGGGATTCACCGAATCGCCATATCCAGATCGAATGACCTCAGGACGGGGGAAGGCAGATGGACGGATTTCTCGCAGCTCTGCGCGTTCAGCGCTGGGACGATCATCGCTACTATCACCATAGTCGGATCAATCAGTCGCTGCACTTTGTCAGCGCGATCAGCTTTCTGTTTTCCTACCTGATGATCTTCAAGGATCCGGCCATCTCCGCGATGGCCGGATGGCTGGTGTCGATGACGACGCCGCCAATGCGGACATTTCTTCTTCGAGCCCAAGACCTACGACACCGTCAATCACGCGAGTCACGAATACAAGGAAGAGATCAAGGTCGGCTACAACCTTCGCCGCAAGGTTGTGTTGATGGCGATCTGGGCGATATCGCCGATCGTGCTTTACTTCGATCCGACCTTTTTCGGCATCTTCACGCCGGCGGCCGGCAAAATGGACTTCGTTCGTCAGGTCGCGGTGCTCTGGCTCGCCATCGGCATCGGCGGGGTGCTGTTCCGCACCGTGCACTTGTTCTTCATCAAGGACGTGCAGACCGGGCTGGTCTGGGCGACCAAAATCGTCACCGATCCGTTTCACGACATCAAGCTCTATCACAAAGCGCCGTTTGCGCTGATGCGCGGCGAATTGATCGATCCGGGCATCGGGCTTGAAGTCGCGGAATGGGAAGAAGAGGAAGCCGAAGAGGCGCACCACCTGACGTGAGTTCGGCGGTCGCGAGGAACATTGCGGCGAAGCAGTTCAGGCGGTCGAATGACGGGTCTGGATTGCTTCGGCGTTTTCGGCGCCTCGCCGGTGCCAGACTTGCTACTGCAGTCTGGCAATGATCAGCCTAGTCGCTTCGAGAGAACAGACGGCGGGCGATCGTCTCCTTGAGGATCGTCCGCTTGATCGATTTGTTGGTGAGCTCCGGGTTGCCCCACCACCAGCCGTCGCGCTGCATGGCCTTGGCGGCGGCGACAAAGCGGTCCGCCACGGCCTCGAAGTCGGCCTCGGTATAATCGAGGCTGAAAATCAGGCGCCCGGTTCCGATCCAGCTCAGCGCCAAACCCTCGGCGCGCAGATAATATTGAAGCATCCAGTTGTAGCGCGACGGCTGCGTGTAGCAGACGGTCCAGATCGAGGACATGTTGGCGACCTCGACCGGCAGCTCTTCCGCGCGCAAGCGCGCGTTGAGCCGTTGCGCCCGGGCGTTCCAGGTCTGATCGAGGTCGCGGTAGAGCGCCTCGCCATCCGGCGTTTGCAGATGGCGCAGGAATTCGTTCATCGCCGCCATGACGTAGGGATGCGAATTGAACGTGCCGCGGGCAAAGCAGACATCGGCCGGACGATCGTCGCGAAAGCGCTTCATCAGCTCGCCACGTCCGCACACGACGCCGATCGGCAGCCCGCCGCCGAGGGTCTTCCCGTAGGTAACGAGATCGGCGGGCACGCCGAAATAATCCTGCGCGCCGCCTTTGGCGAGACGGAAGCCGACGAACACCTCATCGAAGATGAGAACGATCTTGCGTTCCGTGCAAACGGCGCGGAGCGCCTGCAACCACGCGGCATAGGCGGCCTTGTCGAAATGTGCGCGGCGTCCACTGTCGAGAAGGGAGGAATTGCTCGGTGCCGAGGCATTCGGATGCAGCGCCTGCAAGGGATTGATCAGCACACAGGCGATATCGCGCCGCGTGCGCAGGACGCGCAGGGCTTCCTCGGACATGTCACGCAACGTGTAGGTCTCGTGCGCCGGCAGCGGATTGCCGATGCCCGGCTGCACGTCGCCCCACCAGCCGTGATAGGCGCCGCAAAAGCGCACCAGATGCGATCGCCGGGTGTGGTAGCGCGCCAGCCGCACGGCCTGCATCACCGCTTCGGTTCCCGACATATGGAACGACACCTCGTCCAGGCCGGAAATCTCTTTCAGGAGCCTTACGTTCTCCAGGATCAGCGGATGATAGGGGCCAAGCACCGGGCCGAGCTCGCGCACCCGCGCCGCGCCGCGCTCGATGGCGCCCTTGTAGAAATCGTAGCCAAGCACGTTCACGCCGTAGGAGCCGCTGACGTCGTAGGCGCGATTGCCGTCGAGATCGGTAACGATCACACCGGCGCTCGATTGCATGAAGGCGGCCGACGGCAGTTGCCGGCGCAGGAAGCGGCTGTATTGGAACGGCACCCGGTACGCGTCCGTGAACTGGAGGTCGGAAATGCTTTCAGCGGCTTCCGCAGTGCGCCGGATGGTTTCGGCAAAGCGCGCCTTGTAAAGCGCCGAGAGGCGCTCCAGCCCGGCGCGCCGCGTCTCAGCTATGTCCGCCGGTGCGCCGTCGGAGCAAAAGAACCGCGCCTCGTCGTATTCGTAGAACGGTACGAGGGCTGCAAAGCGCCGCGCCATGCGAGAATGACCGGCGAGCGATCGATGCTTGGCGCGCGACAATTCGAGGCGCCGCCGCAGCTTCACCAGCGAGGTCGCCAGCGCCGCGCCGCCGACCCCATAGAGCGTCAGTGTCGTAGCGCCCCAAGCCGTCATAGCCTAAGCCGCCGTGACCCGAGTCGTGATGGTCATTGTCATCGAATCGCGGTTTACGTGCCGGAGTTGACAGTCCCATGACGGTCCGTTCCCAGCTGATGCGCCTGATCGAACAGGAGGATATCAATTTCCTCCTGACCAACCGCATTCCGCGCCGCCTCGCGACTCAGTTCATCGGCTGGTTCAGCCGGATCGAACAGCCGATCATCCGCGACCTTTCGATCGGCGTTTGGCGGCAGTTTTCAGGCCTCGACCTGCGGGAGGCGAAGAGGACGCAATTCCGCAGCATGCACGATTGCTTCACGCGCGAGCTGAAGGATGGTGCACGCCCGATCGATGCCCGTTCCGATATCCTCGTCAGCCCCTGCGATGCCATCGTCGGCGCCTGCGGCGAAATCGCCGGCACCGAGCTTTATCAGGCCAAGGGCTTTCCCTATACGCTCGAAGACCTGCTTGGCGATCGCGGTCTTGTCGAAGCGCACCGCAATGGCCGCTACGTAACGCTTCGGCTGTCGTCGAGCATGTATCACCGTTTCCACGCGCCGCACGATTGCCGGATCGGGGAGGTGATCTACATCTCCGGCGACACCTGGAACGTCAACCCGATCGCGCTCAAGCGCGTCGAGCGCTTGTTCTGCAAGAACGAGCGTGCCGTCGTGCGGACGACGCTCAAGGCCGACGGTCAACCCGTGACTTTGGTCGCGGTCGCCGCGATCCTCGTCGCCAGCATCCGTCTCCACTGTCTCGACGCGCCGCTCAACCTCCACCATCGTGGGCCGAATGTCTTGGCCTGCGATGCGGAGTTCCGCAAAGGCGACGAACTCGGCTGGTTCGAGCACGGATCGACGATCATCGTCTTTGCGCCCGAAGGTTTCGTGCTGACGGACAATGTTCGCGACGGCGCGACCGTGCGGGTAGGGGAGCCGCTGATGCGACTCCCCTGACGCGGTCGCAAAAGGTCAGCCCGCCTGCGGCGGGATCAGCGCGTCGTCGAGTTGCCGCGCCCGCGCATAAGCCGGGCGAGAAGTGAGCCGTTGCCAGTAATTCTGGAAGGCCGGGCGCTTTTCGATCGTGTTGAACATCAACCCGAAGCCGATCTGCGAACCGAGATAAACGTCGGCGGCGCTGAATTTGTCGCCGAGCAGGTATTCGCCGGCCGACACTGCGTCGTCGAGCGTTTGCATGACCCGTTCGAAACTGCCGTATCCGACCGAGCCCTGGCGTTCCGGCGGAACCACAAAACCGAAAGCCTTGTTGCTCACCGCCGCTTCAATCGGGCCCGCGGCGAAGAACATCCAGCGATAGTAAGGAGCGCGCAGATGGTCGCCAGGGGGCGGCGCCAGTCCGGCCTGCGGGAAAGCGTCGGCGAGGTAGGCGCAAATAGCGGCGGCCTCCGTCACCAGCGGCATCGCCATGCGTCAGCGCCGGCACTTTGCCCATGGGATTGATCGCGAGGTAGGCCGGCGCTTTCATCGTGGTCCCGTAATCCAGCACTTCGGTGCGATACGGTTGCCCGACCTCTTCCAGCATCCAGCGCGCGATACGGCCGCGCGACCGCGGATTGGTATAAAGAACAAGCTCCTCGGCCATATGACTATCCTCTCATCCTCTCAGCGGGACCTTCAATAAACCACGGCGGGGAATCTTGCACGAGATACGTCATCACGTTCACGTTTCACGCCGAGGGGCGATCGTGTCCTAGAGCGCGATCGATTGGGATGGAATCGATTGGCGCTCTGGCTTCTTGGGTGCGGCACGATCTTTTCGGAAAACCGCTCCCCACTTTTTCGGATCATGCTCTAGTCGGGTGCACGCAGCCGATAGCCGATGCCCGTCTCGGTCAGGACGTATTGGGGCTGCTCGGGATTGGCCTCGATCTTTTGCCGGAGCTGACGGACGTACACGCGGAGATATTGGGCGTCGGTCAAACTATCCCACAATTCACCAAGCAGGAACTTGTGCGTCAACACCTTGCCCGCATGCTGGACCAGCACGCGCAGCAAGTCATACTCTTTGGGTGAAAGCTTGATGTCCGTGTCGCCAACCTTGACCGTCCGGCGTACGAGGTCGACGGAAAGGTCGCCGAACTCGGAAAATCGGACGTTCACCGTGTGTCTGCAACTGATGGCGCAAAGCCGCCCGCATTCGCGCGAGCAGCTCGTCCATCCCGAACGGTTTGGTGATGTAGTCATCGGCGCCGAGGTCGAGCGCCTGCACCTTGCCGGCTTCATCGCCGCGGCTTGACAGAACAACGATGGGAACGCTCTCGTTGCGGGCGCGGATCGTGCGCAGCAAATCATGGCCCTGCGTGTCGGGAAGGCCAAGATCGAGAATGATGAGGTCGGGAGCCTGGCTCAGAAGCTCGAGCGCGGTCTTGCCGTTCGGCGCTTCGAGCGTCTGGTAGCCCTGAGCGGTCAACCCCATGCGCAGCAGCTTGCGAATAGGCGGCTCGTCGTCGACCACGAGGACGCGGATAGGGGCGGCGCTCATGCCGCCGCATCCAGGTTTTGCCGCACGCTCGGGATCGGCAAGCTGATGGTGAACGCGGCTCCGCTGCGATCGGTGCGATTGGCGGCGACGATGGTGCCGTGCATAGCCTCCACAAAGCCGCGTGAGATGGCCAGTCCCAGGCCCGTGCCGGCGCGTACTTGATCGGTCTTCTGCACGCGATAGAATTTATCGAAGATGTGATCCAATTCGTTGGCCGGAATGCCGCTGCCTTCGTCGAGCACGCGCAAGCAAACGGTTTCTGCATCCCGCCAGCTCTGGACGCGGATTGTCGTTTCGGTAGGAGCGTATTTTGCGGCGTTGTCGAGCAGATTGAACAGCGCCTGCTCGAACAGCACGGCGTCAAGCTCAAGCATCGGCAGATCCGGAGCGATTTCGAGCTCTACATTATGATGCGACAGGATGTGGCTCGCGCGGCGTAGCGCGCTGCCGACGATCTCGCCGATGTCATGCAGGGCGACGTTCGGCGTAACGGCGCCGGATTCAAGCTTGGTCATGTCGAGAAGGTTGGCGATAAAGCGGTTGAGGCGTTCGAGACTCATCGATAATGGTCGCAAGGAGATCGGTTTTCTCGGCATCGCTGAGCTTTTGGCCGATATCGCGCAGCGCCCCGGCCGCGCCCATCACGGCAGCAAGCGGCGTTTTCAAGTCGTGAGAAATCGAGGTCAATAGCGCCGAGCGCAGACGTTCGGTCTCGGCGATGCGCTCGACGCGGTCCATCTCCTCGACCAGACGAACGCGTTCGATCGCGAGCGCGCCTTGATCGCGCAGCGCGTCCAGGAGCCGCCGTTGATCGGGCGTGAACAGGGGACCCGGTTTGTCATTGTCCATTCCCATCACGCCGACGGCGCCGCGTCCCGTGCGCATGGGCAGGAACAGTCGTCTCGCTCCCGGAAGCGTGTCCGAGCCGCGCCCGGCGGCGCGGTCGTTTTCCCATGCCCATTTCGCCGCCGCCAGATCGGCCTTGTCGAGGTTGTCCTCCGGGGGGTAGGCGGCCTTTACTGCAATCGCGCCATTGTCCGGCAGCAGCAACATGACCCGGACTTTCAGCATCAGCGCGGTCTGATAGGCCGTGGCCCACAGCACGTCGTCGAGCGTTCCGGCTCCGGCCAGCTTGCGGCTGAAGGAATAGAGGGCTTCGGTGACGCGTGCGCGTTCGGTTGCAGCAATCGCTTGAGTACGGCCGCGCGCTGCGACCGTCGAGACGACGACGGCCACGATTGTAAAGAAGATAAAGGCGGCAACATTGGTCGGGTCGGTGATCGTGAATGTATAGATCGGCGGCAGGAAAAAGTAATTGTAGCAAAGCGACGAGGCCACGCTCGCCAGCAGCGACGGCCAAAGGCCAAGGCGAACTGCAACTCCGACGACACAGGTCAGAAATACCAGATCGACATTCTCGACGCCGAACCAGGGCTGGATCAGTTCGGCACAGACCAGCGCCAGCGCCACCGCCAGCAGCGCGAACGCATAGGGCCACGGATTGGTCGGGTCGTCGCGTTCGGCGACGCGCACCGATTTTTTTGGGAATTGGTTCGCCGGCAATGGTATCGCCGGCGATGACGTGGACGCTGATATTGCCGGAACGGCGCACCAAATCGTGGACAACGGAGCCGTGCAAAATCTCGAACCAGCGCGTCCGCGTCGACTTGCCGATGACGATCTGCGTCACGTTGTTGGCTTGCGCGTAACCCATGACGTCATCGACGATGTTCCGATCGCCGGCGGGAAGGGTAATCGCTTCGCCGCCGAGCGCTTCCGCCAGTCGCAGGGTATCGGCAATGCGATCGCGCTCCACCTCCGAGAGCTGTGCGCTGCGCCGCCCCTCGACATAAAGCGCCACCCATGGGCCATGCAGGCGGTCGGCCAGTCGCTTGGCGTAGCGGACGAGACCGGCCGAGCGCGGGTCGTCGCTGATGCAAACAAGGATGCGCTCGCCTGCCGGCCACGGGCCCTGGATGGCGCGGGCCTGCATCTCGGTGAGCAGCTGCTCGTCCACGCGCTCGGCGGTGCGACGCAGAGCGAGTTCGCGGAGCGCGGTAAGATTTGCCGGCGAAAAGAAATTCTCAAGCGCGCGTTCGGCCTGCTTGGGAACGTAGACTTTGCCTTCCTTCAAGCGCTGAATCAGATCGTCCGGTGTGAGGTCGACCAGCTCGACGGCGTCGGCACGATCGAAGACGGCGTCCGGCACCGTCTCGCGCACACGCACACGCGTGATCTGTGCGATCACGTCATTGAGACTTTCGATGTGCTGGATGTTGACCGTGGTATAGACGTCGATGCCGTGGCTCATCAGCTCTTCGACATCGAGATAGCGCTTGGGGTGGCGGCTGCCTTCGACGTTGGTGTGCGCAAGTTCATCGACCGAGCACGATCTGCGGCCGCCGGGCGATAATGGCGTCGAGGTCCATCTCGTCGAGCGATTGTCCTTTGTAGTTGACGCGCCGCCGTGGGATGACTTCGAGCCCTTGCAGCAGCGCTTCGGTCTCCTTGCGGCCGTGCGTTTCGACGATACCAGCTACGATATCGTAGCCGTCTTTCTTTCGGGCGTGGGCTTGCTGCAGCATCTCGTAGGTCTTGCCGACGCCCGGTGCGGCGCCGACGAAAATCCGGAGCTTGCCGACGCGTCCATCCTCGCGGCGCGCCGCCGCAAGCAGGGCTTCCGGCGAGGGCCGACTTTCGGAAGCGCGTCGTTGATCCGCCATCACTGATGATGTTACCGCGTCGCTGCTCTAACCGGCCGAAAGCCGATCGAGCGCGAGATTGAGCAGCAATACATTAACGCGTGGCTCGCCCAATATACCGAGGAAGCGATCCTGGACCTGCTCGCTGACAAGCTGCCGCACGCGATCTTCGGCCAACTTGCGCGCCTTGGCAACTCGCGGGACCTGGAAGTAGGCGGCCTCCGGCGAGATGTCCGGGTCGAGGCCGCTGCCGGAAGTGGTCACCAGATCGACCGGTACAGCGGCCGCCGGATTCTCCTTTCCGAGCGTGTCGAGATCGGCCTGAACGCGATCGATTAGCGCCTTGTTGGAGGGACCAAGGTTCGATCCCCCGGAATTTGCGGCATTGTAGGGCGCCGGCACGGTCTTCGTCGCGTCGGCAGGATCGGGCGCGTTGGTCGCAGACGGCCGGCCGTGGAAATATTTGTCGCTCTTGAACTCCTGGCCGATGAGCGCAGAGCCGACGACCTTGCCGTCGCGTTCGATCAGGCTTCCCGCAGCCTGATGCGGAAAAATGACTCCGGCGATCCCCGTCATCGCCAGCGGATAGACCAGACCGGTGATGAGTGTGAGCGCGACGAGAACGACGATCGCCGGACGGATTTCGCGCAGCATGACGTTACTCCTCAAGCAAGATGCAAGGCCGTGACCACGAGGTCGATGGCCTTGATGGCGATGAATGGAATGATCACGCCGCCGCCGCCGTAGATCCAAAGATTGCGGCGCAGCAGCGCGGCGGCGCCGATCGGGCGATACCGCACGCCTTTCAGCGACAGCGGAATAAGCGCGATGATGACCAGCGCGTTGAAGATGATCGCCGAGAGGATGGCGCTCTGCGGCGTCGAAAGCCTCATGATGTTGAGCGTCTGGAGCTGCGGATAGAAGGCGACGAACATCGCCGGGATGATGGCGAAATATTTCGCCACGTCGTTGGCGATCGAAAACGTGGTCAGCGCGCCGCGCGTCATCAGGAGTTGCTTGCCAATCTCGACGATCTCGATGAGCTTGGTCGGATTGGAGTCGAGGTCGACCATGTTGCCGGCCTCGCGCGCCGCCTGCGTGCCGGTATTCATAGCGACGCCGACGTCGGCCTGCGCCAATGCCGGTGCGTCGTTGGTGCCGTCGCCGCACATGGCGACCAGCTTGCCCTTCGCCTGTTCGTCGCGGATGAGCTTCAGCTTATCCTCGGGCGTCGCCTGCGCCAGGAAGTCGTCGACGCCGGCCTCCGCGGCGATTGCTGCCGCGGTCATCGGATTGTCGCCGGTAATCATGACCGTGCGGATGCCCATGCGGCGCAGCTCGGCGAAGCGCTCGCGGATGCCGCCCTTGACGATGTCCTTGAGCTGAATGACGCCGAGGAGGCGATTGTCCTTGGCGACGGCGAGCGGCGTGCCGCCTGACTTCGCGATGGCGTCGGCGATATTGTTGACCTCGCGCACGGTTTCCGCGCTGATGCTTGGCCGCAGCACCTGCACCGCGCCGCCGGTGCCGACTGCGGTCGGCGAGGTGTTGAGATAGTTCAAGATCGAATCGACCGCGCCCTTGCGAACCCAGGAAGAGCCGATTTCGACGCCGCTCATCCGGGTCTGGGCGGTAAACGGAATGAAGTTGGCCCGCAAGTCGGCAAGCTCGCGGCCGCGGATGCCGTACTTTTCCTTCGCCAGCACGACGATCGAGCGCCCTTCGGGCGTCTCGTCGGCGAGCGACGCCAATTGCGCGGCGTCGGCCAGCTCTTGCTCGCTCACCCCGCGCATTGGTCGAAATTCCGTCGCCTGCCGATTGCCGAGTGTGATGGTTCCAGTCTTGTCGAGCAGGAGTGTATCGACGTCGCCGGCGGCCTCGACCGCGCGGCCCGACATGGCAAGCACGTTGAAACGCACCAGCCGATCCATTCCGGCGATGCCGATTGCCGACAACAGCGCGCCGATGGTGGTCGGGATCAGGGTTACGAACAGCGCTACCAGAATCACGATGGAAATGGAGCTGCCCGCATAGGCGACGTAGCTCGGGATCGTCGCGGTGGCGAACACGAAGATAATTGTCAGGCCGACCAGGAGAATGTTGAGCGCGATCTCGTTCGGAGTCTTCTGCCGCTCGGCGCCTTCGACGAGCCTGATCATGCGGTCGAGGAAGGTTGCGCCGGGCGCAGCGGTGATGCGCACGCGTATCCAGTCTGACAACACCTGCGTGCCGCCGGTAACGGCCGAGCGGTCGCCGCCGGATTCGCGGATGACGGGCGCCGATTTGCCGGTGATGGCGGCTTCGTTGACCGAAGCCATGCCCTGGATCACCTCGCCGTCGGACGGAATGATGTCGCCGGCTTCGACGAGTACGATGTTGTCGACTTTGAGTTCGGTCGAGGGGATGAGGCGGTAGCTTTGTGCATCGCCGTCGCCGCTCACCAGCTTGGCTTTCGTCTCGGTCCGCTGCCGCCGCAGCGTCTCGGCCTGAGCCTTGCCGCGGCCTTCGGCGACCGCCTCGGCGAAATTGGCGAACAGCACCGTGAACCACAGCCAGAGAATGATCTGAAATTCAAAGCCGATATTTTTGCCGCCGATTGCGAGGTCGCGGATCAGGATCACCGTGGTGAGCGCGGTGACGATTTCGAGCACAAACATCACCGGATTCTTCATCAGCGTCCGCGGATTGAGCTTGACGAAGGCGGAGCCAATCGCCGGCAAGACGATCTTGGCGTCGAAAAGGGCCGATACCGGCCGGCCTTTGCGCATCGTTGACGACTCCATCGCATTCGCTCCGGATTAATTTCCTGAAAACAGCGTGCCGGCGTTGATCGAGAGTTGTTCCGCCAAAGGCCCAAGCGCCAGTGCCGGGAAGAAGGTGAGGCCGCCGATGATGACGATGACGCCGACCACCAGGCCGATGAACAATCCTCCCGTCGTCGGGAATGTCCCGGCAGACGCCGGTATCGATTTTTTGGCGGCCAGCGAACCGGCGATCGCCATCGTCGGGATGATCATCCAGAACCGGCCGATGAACATCGCCACCGCGCCGGTCACGTTGTAGAAGACAGTGTTGGCGCTGAGGCCGGCAAAAGCGGAGCCGTTGTTGCCGGTCTGCGACGTGTAGGCGTAAAGCACTTCGGTGAAGCCGTGCGGCCCCGGGTTGTTCATGGCCGACACCGCAGACGGCACGAGCATCGCGACCGCCGTCCAGCCGAGAAACATCAGCGGCAGGATCAAAATGGCCAGCATCGCCATTTTGACTTCCTTCGCTTCGATTTTCTTGCCGACATATTCGGGCGTGCGACCGACCATCAGCCCGGCAACGAAGACCGATATAATGACGAACAACAGCATGCCGTACATGCCAGAGCCGACGCCGCCGACAATGATCTCGCCGAGCTCGATATTGATGAGCGGGATCATGCCGCCGAGCGCGGTGAAGGAATCATGCATGGCGTTCACCGCGCCGCAGGAAGCCGCGGTAGTGATGACGGCGAACAGGGCCGATGCGGCAATGCCGAAGCGGACTTCCTTGCCCTCCATGTTGCCGCCGGTGAGGCCCAGCGCATTAAGGGCGTCATTGCCGTGCGCCTCGGCGGCGTAGCAGGCAATCACCCCGCCGATGAACAGCACGCCCATCACGGCGAGCAAGGCCCAGCCCTGACGCCGGTCGCCGATCATGCGGCCGAAGACGTTGGTCAGCGCCGCGCCAAGCGCGAAAATCGAGATCATCTGCACGAAATTCGAGAATGCGGTCGGGTTCTCGAAGGGGTGCGCGGCATTGGCGTTGAAGAATCCGCCGCCATTGGTGCCGAGCATCTTTATCGCGACCTGCGAAGCGACCGGGCCGACCGCGATGGTCTGCTTGGCGCCTTCCAGCGTCGTCGCGTCGACGTAAGGGCCGAGCGTTTGCGGAATGCCCTGCCAGATCAGGAACAGCGCATAGGGCACGCAGATCGGCAAGAGGATGTAGAGCGTGCAGCGCGTCACATCGACCCAGAAATTGCCGACGGTGCGCACCGAATGGCGTGCGAAGCCGCGGATGAGTGCGACGGCGAGCACGATGCCGGTCGCCGCCGACAAATAGTTCTGATGCGTTAGGCCCAACATCTGCACGAGGTAGGAAATCGTGCTTTCGCCGCCGTAGTTCTGCCAGTTGGTATTGGTGATGAAGCTTACGGCGGTGTTGAACGACAGGTCAGGGGCGACCGCCGATTGCGCGGCAGGATTGAACGGCAGCGGCGCCTGCAAGCGCATCAACGCGTAGAGAATGAGAACCCCGCCGACGTGAAACAGCAGCATTGCGATCGTGTAGGTGACCGCGTGCTGCTCGCTGCGTTCGTTGACGCCCGCCAATCTGTAGATTGCAAACTCGACCGGCCGCAGGACCGGCGAAAGAAACGTACGCTCGCCGCTGAATACGCGCGTCATATAGGCGCCGAGCGGCGGCGTGATGGCGACGATGATCAAGCAGTAGAGCAGGACCTGGATCCAGCCGACGACGGTCATGATGGCGATCCCCTCAGAACTGTTCCGGCTTGAGCAGGGCGTAGGTCAGGTAGACAAGGAGAGCTGCGGTGACGAGACCGGCGAGTGAATAATCGAAAATCATGGCCGCGCTCTCACAACAGGTCGCAGGCGTAGACGTAGGCGATCGACACGGCGAACAAGGCGAACCCAACCGCCAGCACGACGACGTCCATCATGGGAATGCTCCGGCCTCGCGAATTCTATAGGCGTAAGCAGATACTCTTATTGCGGCCGCGCAACGTTGACTTCGGTCAAAACGCTACAGGATTTCCCGCCTCCGTCGCGATTAGCTGTCACTTTTCGCATAGGAATTCGAGGTGGGGAAAGCCGGGAAAATATAGGAATCCTATAAGGATCGGGGCTGAAAACGGGTCGAGGGCTAATGTAAATAACTGAACGTCTTGACGATTAGCCTTCCGCTCGCCGAGCGCGCTGGCATCAGTGGACGGAGCCAAAAAGCGACCTTGCGACGTCGAGCTTTGCCATCACTCCGATCGCAAAAATCGCAACGATCAACGCAAGCGCCGAGAACTCGGCGCGTGCGTCATGATTTCGAAAAGGAGCTTTCACAATCCCATTCACAATACTGTCGCGGCGACCGCCCCGACGCGGAGGGAATGTGCGGCATTCCGCATAGGAAAACGAGATCGAAAGTCGATCGCCGCAATAACTAAAAGATTACAAGGGTAACTTGCCCTTCAAGCGACGGCTCACGCGTGCTTGTGCGGGCGCTTTGCTCTTTGTGGACGTTGGCGCACGCACCGGACGTCAAGCACTTTGAGGAGGAACCCTTTACCCCATCGGCCGTGCCACCGGGCTTTTGCGGGGCACTGGTTGGCCCCATCGCTATTTTCGTGGCTGTAGCGGCCATTTGCCATTGTCCGACAGATCCGTCGCGCGCTATCGCGAAGCCGGAAAGCGTAACGGTCATTGCCGTCACCAAAATCAAATATTTCATCCGACGCTCCGATCGCTGCAATCAAAGGCAGTCCTATCAGAACGGCATCGGCTTGGGATTCAATAAAACGTGACATGGGTGAGCTGCAAGTGCTCGCCGACGGTGCCGAGCGCGAGTGCGGAACCGCCGCGGCCTCCGCCAGCTTTGCGAGTCGCCGGTCAAATCCCTATCAGTTCGGACCGGAAACATCATGTTTGATTGCATAGCTTTCGCAGCATGAGCCGGATTGACGCCAATCGCAGGAACGCCAGCGCCTTTTGATTGAGGTTCTCCCAATCCTTTGCGAGCCTCCTGCAGCGGCCGAGCCAAGCAAAGGTTCGTTCAACAACCCATCGGCGCGGCAGGACCTCGAAGCCCTTCGCCTGGTCGGACCGCCTCACGATTTCGGTCGTCAAAAAAGGCAAAGCTTTCTTCTGCATGGTGCGAAACTTCCGTCCCTGATAGCCGCCGTCCGCAAAGAGCTTCTTCAGAAATGGAAACATGCCAAACAAAGTCGCGAGCACGAGACCACCGCCATCGCGGTCCTGAATGTCGGCCGAATGAACGAGCGCGTAAATCAGCAGGCCTTGCGTATCGACGAGAATGTGCCGCTTCTTGCCTCTGATCTTCTTTCCCGCGTCGTAACCGGGCGGATCGATCGACGCCCCCCTTTTTCGGCGCTTTTCACGCTTTGGCTGTCGATGATCGCGGCGGTGGGGCTCACGTCGCATCATGACGTTGGATGCGGGACGGATAATTGAACTTGAGCGGTTGGATCACGCGTTGCAACTGGCGCCGGCACTTGCGCCGGAACTGGTTCTCAAAGTGGTGGAGCACGCCTGTTTGCGGCTTCCGTCCCTTAGGTCATCTGGAAAGGCGGCTCGGATCGATCGCTTGATTGCGTCCGGCGCCTGGCTGGATGCGGCGTTCGCCCTGATCGAGCTTGAATTACCAAACTGGAAGGTCCGACGCGTCGTTTTTGAGGATTGCGAATGGCTTTGTTCGCTGTCGCGTCAACCGAACATGCCTGTGGTCATCGACGATCCCGTAGAGGCCCGCCACGAGATCTTATCGCTTGCGATCTTGCGCCTTTGTTGAGGCTCGCCGTGGCGCTGCCGTCCCACGAGCCGTTTCGGCGGTTCCGAAGGTTCGGCAGGCGGCCGATCGGTTGATCTGCTGTGACAATTTCGGCTGAACGCGCGACGTTCCGCTTCGTTAACGTCCCTATGCCGGCTTTATGACGACGGGGTCCGTTCCGTCTCGAATTCATACGGCGTCAAGAGCACATTTGGCCGATGAATTGAGCAATAGGAGAGACCTCGATGAGTGTCGTTCCTGTCGGTGAACCGTCAGCGGCTGAAAGTATCGCGACAAAACGGGAAGGCTTCTGGAACAGGCTGGCGCAGGCGCTCGATCGGCATTTCTCCGATCGGTCGCAGCGCGCAATACCGCCAGTTATGGTGCGACGTTCCAAACATGACATCAATCGGTGCCGCCGGATGATGCGTGAAAATGCCTTCAAGCAGGTCTTGGCGCCAGCCGGTGCCGGCTTCAGCGGAATGTCCCACCATCGTGTCGTTCGGGTGCCGCGATGATGCACGTTTCGCCTGGAAGTTTTGATTCTACCGCAGGCGTGTCTGTCAGGCTGCCCGACCGTCCCGACGCCAGCGTTCTCAACGAAACGATTCCGCTATTTTTCATCGGGCGCAACCGGAATGGATTGTGGGTTGTGCGCGAATCCACGGGCCGGGCGGGCGGTATCTTTCTATTCAGGGAATCCGCGATGCGTTTCGCCGGGCAGCACAGCATGCCGGGCGGATGCGCGACCATGGTCATTCACCGGTCGTTCGAACTCGACACTGAAAATCAGGGCAACCGCGTGGTCGCTTGGCTCGACGCCGCGCTGGGGATGCTGGCCCGGGTCATACCGCCTTATCCGCCAGCGATGCCGATACGGCGAGAAATTTTCAAAGGAAAATAGCGAGAACCGAGGCGGAGCAAGCAGAACCCCCTCGTGGGTGCGTGGGCCGCTATTGATGATCGGTCGAGATCGCCTGAGCGCCGCATGGCGGCGCGGCACATGCCAAATCAGGTCGCTCCGGGTCAGATCGTGCCGCAACGCCGCCCTGTCCAGAGGTTTGTCAACGCGGCGTCATCCATGTCAGTTTAGCAAGACTAGCGAAATCCGGCCGAGTAGCGGTGTTTAAGCTCCGCGCCAATTAGACGTTTCATTTCGAGATGCCATAAGTCAAAGGTGATGGCGATCGAAGCCACTATCGCCGACGGCAAGTCCAGTGCCCCGGCCGGCGGTCTGGGCGCCCTTATGTTGGGCGCGCTCGGCGTTGTCTACGGCGACATCGGCACCAGCCCGCTTTACACCCTGAAAACTGCGCTCGAGTGGGCGGGCGGCGCCACGCCGGCGGTCGCCTTGGGCATGCTGTCGCTGATCATCTGGACGTTGTTGATCACCACTTCGATCAAGTACGTCGCTGTCGTCATGCGCGCGGACAACGACGGTGAGGGCGGGATCTTGGCGTTGATGTCGCTTCTCGGCATCAAGCACGGCACGCGCATCGGCGTCATTACCATCGGGCTTCTCGGAGCAGCACTCCTCTACGGCGATGGAGCGATTACCCCGGCGATCTCGGTTTTGAGCGCGCTCGAGGGCCTAAAAATGCCGGTTCCCGCCATCGCGCCCTATATCGTCACGCTGTCGGCGTTGGTGCTCGTCGGCCTATTTGCGCTTCAACCTATGGGCAGCGAGCGGATTGGAAAACTGTTCGGCCCGATCATGACCTTTTGGTTCATCACGATCGGCTTGCTCGGGCTCAGTGGAATCATGAGCCATCCAAGCGTGCTGTTGGCCTTCGATCCACGCTACGGCTTTGACTACCTGCTGGGACACGGCTTCACGGGTTTCCTCACCCTGGGAGCCGTATTCCTGTGCGCGACCGGCGCCGAGGCGCTTTATGCCGACATGGGTCATTTTGGACCGCGGCCGATCCGGTTCGCGTGGTATGGTTTGGTGCTCCCGACCCTTGCGCTCAACTATGCGGGCCAAACCGCGATCGTCGTTGACGGCGCGGTGGGGGCAGGCGGCAATCCGTTTTTCACGCTGTGCCCAGCAGGGTTGCAGGTGGCGCTGGTAGTGTTGGCGACGATTGCAACAATCATCGCCAGCCAGGCGATCATCAGCGGAGCGTTTTCGATGACGCGGCAGGCGATTCAGCTTGGATTGTGTCCGCGCCTGCACATCGTCCAGACGTCGGCTGCGGGCTACGGCCAGATCTATATCGGGTTCGTAAACTGGGCGCTGATGGCGCTCACACTTGGGCTCACGCTCGGGTTCCGTTCCTCCGACAGTCTTGCCGCCGCATTCGGGATCGCGGTCTCGCTGACCATGCTGCTGACCTCGGCACTCATGTTCCTGGCCATGCGGGAGATATGGAACTGGAGCTTGCCGCTCAGCTTGGGAGTCGCGGGGCTATTCGTGGTCGTCGATACGGCGTTTGTCACCGCCAATATGATGAAGATATTCGAAGGCGGCTGGTTCCCGCTCGTCGTCGCCGCGATCGTCTTCTTCCTGATGACTACCTGGCTGCAGGGCCGCACCGCGCTGCTGCGCAAGCTCGAACGCGACACATATCCACTGTCCGATTTCATCGGTCAGGTCCACGGCAAGACCCGCGTACCGGGCACCGCGATCTACATGACTAGCCGGGTCGACGTCGTGCCGGTGCCGCTTCTGCACAATCTCAAGCACAACAAGGTGCTGCATGAGCGCATCGTTCTGATGCACGTCGTGACCGAGAATGTCCCCCGCGTCGCGCCGGAGCGGCGCATAGAAGCTGCGCATTTGGGTGACAATTTCCATTCCATCGTCGTGCACTATGGCTTCATGGAACAACCGAACATTCCGCAGGCGCTCGACGAATGTCGAGCGCAACAACTCCAGTTTGACATGATGCAAACCTCCTTCTTCGTCGGCAGGGTCACGATCGTGGCGGACAAGCGCTCGGGCGTGAGCGCGTCAGACGCCGGGTTTTCGAAGCCATGCATCGTAATGCGCTTTCTGCGACGGAGTTCTTCCGCATTCCGCCCGACCGGGTAATTGAGCTCGGCGGGCAGGTTGCGATTTGACCCGCGAGCGATGGCAATGGTCCGCTTGCCGTACCAGAGGTCGGAACTGAATTTGACTGGAGTCGATCTGGACAAACGCTCAATGCCTTTGAGGCAACACTTGGCATCAGGAATGTTTGAGCGGCTTCCTATCCTGTTTCGTTCGGTGATGTACGCGCTGCGCGGCGGCTTCCTCGTCCGGCCGTTGGCCATCGCCGTGACCCTGGGCGCAACCGGCGCCTTGCTCTCGTCGCTTGAAGAATCGACGCCCAAGATCAGCGCATGGATCCCAAATACCCTTTTTCCTTCGCACGAAGACCCGGCTGTCGCGCAGGTGATCCTCAGCAGCATCGCGACCTCGATCATGACGGTCGTGTCCATCGTATTCGCGATCTTGCTAATGACGCTTACACTCGCGTCGACGCAATTCTCACCGCGCATCCTGATCAGCTTCGTAAGGGACCGCACCACGCAGTGGACGCTCGGTGTCTTCCTGGGCACGTTCTCCTACTGCATGGCCGCGCTGCCCGCAGCACGCGCGCTGCCACACCCGTTCGTGCCCGTCGCGACGGTGACGGGAGCGATGGTACTTGCCCTGGTCTGTGTGGGCTGGCTGATTTATTTCATCAACCACATTTCTCGCTCGATCAGCGTCAACCACATCGTTGACAGGATTGCGCGCGAGACCGAGCTGGTCATCGAGCAAATCATGCCCTATCCGCGGGGGCCGTTTGCCTTGCCTGAGAGGGACGAGGTGTCCCCGGCAAAGGACGGAGCTCCCATTCTCAATCGGCAGTCGGGCTACATCTGCTACGTCGATATCAGTCGCCTTGTTGCCCTTGCGCAAGCCTACCGCATCAGCGTGCACCTCGAGCGCCGCGTCGGCCAGTTCGTGCCCGCCGGCGTTCCGCTCGTGCGCGTGTCGAAGGCGGAACGCGTGCCGGCCGACCGCGCCCTGCATCTCCTTGCCGCCTTCGATATTGGCTCCACGCGCACTCTGCAGCAGGATGTCGAGTTCGGCGTTATCCAGATCGTCGACATTGCGCTGCGCGCGATGTCACCCGCGGTCAACGATCCCTCAACGGCTATTAGCTGCGTGGACCAGCTTAGCCGGATACTGATCTTTTGGAATAGTCGCGCGCCGACGCCATCGCATTATTACGCGCCGCCACACGTATTGCGTCTCGTCGTGCCGTGGATGAGCTTCGACGGCCTTCTCGATACGGCTTTCGAGCAGATCAGGCACTACGCCGTTGCTGATGCGGCGGTCAGCTTGAGGTTGGTGCGTGCCTTCAACGATATCGCAAACGCCACCGAACACGGCGACGTTCGCGCCAAGCTTCTCGAACGTGCGCTGCGCGTAGCTGCCGGGTGTGCGGGCCATTTGCCAAAAGACGAGTTGGTAAAGTTACAGCAGCGGCTCAAGAGTTTAGAGGCCAGCGTCGCAGAAGATGTCTGAGATGTCGTTCAAAGATTTCGGTCAAGACCTGGTGCTGTCCGCGCCTTTCCTGCGAGAAACACGATCCTGCACACATGACTGACGCTAGGAAAGGTCGAACGCCTGTCTCGCCATCTCGGCGATCTTGGGATCCAGCGGGCGCGGCTTTAATCGCAGTCCGTTTCCCAGGACATCGACCAGTATTGTGAAGACGGCGAGACGCCCATAAAGCTTGTCGTTTGTTGGCACCAGGTACCATGGAGATTGTTTGGTCGATGTTTTGTGCATCATCTCCTCAATCGCTACTTCGTAGTCCGCCCAACGAGCCCGATTGCGGAAGTCCTCGTAGGACAGCTTCCAGCGTTTGAGCGGGTTGGCGAGGCGATCCTTGAACCGGCGGGTTTGCTCCGCAGGCGTGATGTGCAAAAAGCATTTCACAATGCGTACGCCGTCAGCGACCATCATTCGTTCGAATTGATTGATTTCCTCATAGCCTCTCTGCCATTCCCGCTTGCTGGCCAAGCCCTCCACCCGTTCGACCAGGACGCGGCCGTACCAGGAGCGGTCGAACACCACCATCTGACCGGGTTCTGGAAGCTTTTCCCAGAAGCGTTGCAGGTAGTGTCGACCTCGCTCGTGCGACAACGGGGCGGCGACGGGAAACACTTTGAAACTTCGCGGGTCCAGCGCCCAGCCTAGCCGCCGGATAACTCCGCCCTTGCCCGCGGTGTCCCAGCCCTCGAGGACGACCACGGCGCGCTCGCGCGTACCGAGATAGGCCTGCTGGATCAATTGCATCGTGGACTGCATCGATTGCAGCCGGCGCTCGTAATCCGCAAGCCCGACCTTTGGATGTTTCGTGATTGCGGCCAGTCTGAAACTTTTTGCGGCGACGAAATCTTTGGCTTTCATGGCAACGAATTGGCCACCCGCATGCTCTCGCGCTTTGATGCGCATCAAAAAGGAGATGCCGATCAAATCCACTATAGCATCGAATGCTGCCGCGCTAATCCGGCTGCGGCGGGAAAAATATCTCAAACAGGCCCTCGTGGCGATCGACAACGGGTCTGGCTTCGCCGGTGCCGACGTTGAGGGTTTTCTCCGGAACAGGTGTAGTGCGATTCCACCAGCCGCCGCCGAGTGCCGCGAACAAGGCGGCAGTGTCGGCGAGCCGAGCCGCTCGCGCCTGAACCACCTGAATGACCGCTTGCAGGTAAGTCGTCTGCGCCGTGAGCAGCAGCAATACGTTGGCATTGCCGCTTTGCGTCTGCTGGCGCGCGAGATCGTAACTGATCCTGGCCGCTCGCTCGAAGTCGCGCGCCGCCCGTAGCGCGTCGGCATCGTTTTGCAGCGCGCGTAGCGAGTCTGCCACGTTTTGCACCGCGCCGATGACGGTCCCGCGATAGCCCCATGCCACCGCGTTGTAAGTGTCCTTGGATTCTTGCAGCTGATGCAACAGCGCTCCACCGTCGAACACCGTCTGCGTGGCGTTGCCGGCAAGCTGCCAGAACAGGTTCTGCGGCGCCAGTATACCGGCCATGACCGTATTCATGTAGCCGGCATTGGCGCTGATCGTGAATGCCGGAAGAAGGCTCGCCGTGGCGACGCCAATCTGCGCGCTGGCGGCGTGAAGCTGCTCCTCGGCCGCGCGGATGTCGGGGCGTTGTTCGATGAGCTGCGACGGCAAGCTCACCGGCAGATCGTTGGGAAGGTGCAGGTCGGCAAGCCTGAAAAACTCGCGAGGCCCGTCGCTCGGATAAATTCCCGCCAGTGCGGCCAAAAGATCACGCTGTATGGCCAAGGCTTTGCGGAGCGGCGGCAGCGTCGCCCGGGCTTGCGCCAGCGCCGCTTCTTGCGCCGCTACGTCGCTCCGATTGGCGTAGCCGGAGGCGAGCTGGCGCTGCAGGATATCGAGCATCTTGGTGTTGGCGCCGATCAGCTCGTTGGTGGCTTCGATCTGTCCGCGCAGCGAAGCCTCGGTGATCGCCGCTATCACCACGTTTGCCGTCAGCGTGAGGTAAGCCGCCTCGACCTGGAAACGCTGACTGTCGGCCTGCGCCTTGAGCAACTCGACCTGACGGCGATTTAGGCCCCAGACGTCGAACGTGTACGCCACCCCGACCTGCGCAGTGTAGAGGTTGTACGGATTGGCGCCGCTGTTGAGGACCGGAGTGATCGGACCGGCGGTCAACTGCCGCGTTGGATTAAAGTTGGCGTCGACGAACGGGAAGAACTTGCCCTCCTGCGCGTAGACGGTCTGCCGGGCGGCGCGCAGATTGGCCAACGCCGTTTGCAGGGAAGGGTTGTTGTTCAGCGATTGCTGAATCAGGCTGTTGAGCGCCGGCGACTTGTAGAGCGCCCACCATTCCTGGGGAATATCGCGCCCGGAAACGAAGTGCTGCGATTGACCAAGCGGGGTATCGGCGGCCGAGGTTCGCGCCGCCAGCGGCTCTCGGGTGTAGCCCCCGTCGGGCGCGGCGGGATGAAGAAAATCCGGACCGAGCGCGCAACTCGCCAAAAGAAGCGCCGCCGCGAGAACGCCGGCGCCTGAATACAATTTACTGACCGACCGACCGGACATATTGGACTTGGAAGTATTCAAACTCTGAAGCGATACGGGGCAGCGGTCTACACCTTGACTGCCGCCACTATTATTGACGAACCGGCGCTAGCTGGCTGTGCCTGCCCAGCCACAGTGTGGGCGATTTAGCATCGATTTGCACTGGTATCTTTCACAGTGGTCATCGCCATTTCACACGCCGTCAGCGACTGTGTTCCGATGGCGGCTATCGTCGCGGACAAATAGCGAAATAGTATCGCCGTGATAAACTGCGATGAGTCGCGTGGCGCGCGTGATTATTCGAAGTGCCAAATGCTGTTATCAGTCGAAGTTCTGTGATTAATGACAGTAGACGGCGAAGCCGGGTAATGGCCATTTCGCTGCGATCCCGACGACCTTGGATGCGGTCTAATAAATGTTTCCGCGCATGACGACTGGCAGGGCGAGAACCGCGATCATCGCCCTCATCGCCATCGCGGTCGCAGGCTATGGTGCGTGGCGGTTTAGCCAGGGTTCGAAGCCCGAGGCCGGTGCGGCGACGCGCGCCGGCGCCGAATTGAGCGATACGGCGAAGGCGTCTTCACCGGCGAAGGACAGCGTCGATCTGTCGGATTCCCAGCTTGCCTCGGTGAGGGTCGAGGCAGTCGAAGAGCACGAGTTTCCGGTCGAGAAGGAGGCGGTTGGCAGCATCGATTTCGACCAGGACATGTCGGTCCAGGTGTTTACCCCGTACCAGGGGCGCATCATCGCCCTTTACGGTTCGATCGGGGATGACGTGAAGAAGGGGCAGACGCTGTTCACCATCGACAGCCCCGATCTGCTGCAAGCCGAGTCGACCCTGATCGCCGCTGCCGGCGTGCTCGAGCTGACGACCCGAAATCTGGCGCGGCTTCGTGATCTCAATAAGACGCTCGCCGTTTCGCAGCGCGAAGTCGATCAGGCGACTTCCGATCACCAGACCGCCGAAGGCAATTTGCGCGCGGGCCGCGATTTAGTGCGTTTGTTCGGCAAGACCGATGCCGAGATCGACAAGATCATTGCCGACCGCAGCGCCGACTCGACGCTCGTGGTGCCGAGCCCGATTACCGGGCGGATCACCTCCCGCAACGCCGCGCCGGGGCTGTTTGTGCAGCCGGGCAACGCCCCGGCGCCGTTCACCGTCACCGACATCAACCTGATGTGGATGCTGGCGGAGGTGCCGGAATCCGATAGCCCGGCCTTCCGCATTGGGCAGCAGGTGCAGGTCACCTTGAATGCGTTTCCGGGCCGTGTGTTTGAAGGCAAGATCACGACGATCGGTGCGAACGTCGATCCGAATACACGCCGCGTCCTTGTTCGCTCCGAGATCAAAGATCCGCAGCACGAGTTGCGCGCCGGCATGTTCGCGAATTTCGTTATCCGTGTCGGTCCACCGGTGCGCTCACCCGGTATTCCCCTGAACGGGGTGGTGCGTGAAGGCGACGGCACCATGACCGCTTGGGTCACCGCCGATCGTCGCAAATTTACCAAGCGAACAGTCAACATCGGCGGCCAGCACGACGGCTATCGGCAGATTCTGGACGGAGTGAAAGTCGGCGAACTGGTCGCAACCGAGGGCGCAATTTTCCTGAGCAATGCGCTCGTCATCGCGGAGTAGGGCGTCTCGATTCAGCAGAGACCCGTGACTTGGAAGCAGGATAAAAAGTGCTTAAAGGGTTGCTCAACTTCGGATTGACGCGTCGGCCGCTGGTTTTGCTGGGATTGCTGATATTCTTGGGAGCCGGCCTGTTCGCGTTTTCGAAGTTGAATATTGAGGCCTATCCCAATCCGGCTCCCGTCATTCTGGAAATCACCGCGCAAGCTCCGGGCCTGTCGGCCGAGGAGATGGAGCGCTATTACACCATCCCGTTGGAGGTCGGCCTTGCCACGACGCCCGGGGTCGACGTCATTCGTTCGACGTCGTTCTACGGCCTCTCCTTCGTTCGCGTGACGTTCTACTACGGCGTGGACTACTACTTCGCTCTAACCCAGACCGCGATCAACCTCCAGCAGAACGTAAGCCTGCCGAATAACGTAACGCCGCAGATCCAAGCCACCAGCCTGGTCGGCGAAATCTATCGCTATCAGGTTACCGGCCCGCCGCACTTCGGTTTGACCAATCTGAGGACGGTCCAGGATTGGGTGTTGCAGCGCCGGCTCCTGACCGTTCCCGGGATCGTGCAGCTAAATACCTGGGGGGGAACGACCAAACAATACGACGTCGACGTCGATCTGCACAAACTCGACGCTTATAACGTCACGCTGCCGCAGGTGATCAGCGCGCTCGGCAACGCCAACGTCAATGTGGGTGGCCGCACCATCAATATGGGCCAGCAGTCCGTGAACATTCGCGGGGTAGGCCTGATGGATACCGGCGGTTCCGCGGATTTGACGCAAGGCTACAAGGTCCAAGACATCCAGAACGTTCCGCTCGGCCAATTCAACGGCGTGCCTATATTCGTGAAGGATGTCGCCAAGGTCTCCGTCGGCCATACGCCGCGCCTCGGGAAGGCAGGCCGCGACAACCAGGATGACATCGTTGCGGCCATTGTCATCATGAACCGTACGCTGCACACCAACGATGTGGTGGCGCGCGTGCGGGCCGAGATCGAGAAGATCAACAGCGACGGCAGTCTGCCGCCCGGCGTAAAATTGGTTCCCTACTACGACCGCACGACGCTGGTCGCCGTCACCACCAGCACGGTCATGCACAACCTCATTTTCGGCTGCTTGCTGATCTTCTTCATTCAATGGCTCTTCCTCGGCGATCTGCGCAGCGCCATTATCGTCGGCGCCAATATTCCGTTTGCCTTGTTCTTCAGCATCATCATCCTCGTGCTGCGCGGGGAGGACGCCAATTTGCTGTCCGTCGGCGCCGTCGATTTCGGCATCATCGTCGACGCCGCGGTCATCCTGGTCGAGAACATCTACCGTAATTTCCAATCGAGTCCGGAGGAAAAACTAACGCTGGTTCAGCACCTGGCGGAAGGAAGGTGGGGCACCGATCCGACCAGCGCCGGGATCCTCGGGCAGCAATCCGACATGGACCGATCGGCTGCGGCTCATTCTGATCAGCGCGCTTCAGGTCGACCGGGCGATTTTCTTCTCGACCGCGATCATCGTGGCGGCGTTCATTCCGCTGTTCACCATGCAAGGGGTCGAAGGCCAGATTTTCAGCCCGATGGCGCGTACTTATGCTTACGCGCTGGTGGGAGCGCTGTTAGCGACATTCACGGTGACCCCGTGCCTCGCATCGCTTCTGCTTCCGGAGCACATCAGCGAAGTCGAGACGATCGTCGTGCGGGGAATTCGTGCAATCTACACGCCCGTGTTGCGCTGGTCGCTCGCCAACCGCAAGATCACCATCGCGCTCGGCGTCATCTTCCTCGTTTTTAGTGTCTTCCTCGGTTCGCGCCTTGGCAGTGAATTTCTGCCGACGCTTGAGGAAGGCAATCTGTGGATTCGCGCGACCATGCCGCCGACCATATCGCTGGAAGCCGGCATGCCGATCGTGAATCGAATTCGGGAAATTCTTGTCAGCCATCCCGAGGTCATTACGGTTACGTCCCAGCATGGCCGTCCTGACAACGGCAGCGATGCCGCGGGCTTCTTCAACGCCGAGTTCTTCGTGCCGCTGAAAGCCGTTCGACGAATGGCCAAAGGGTTTGACCAAGGAGAAGCTCATCGAGGAACTTCAGGCCGAATTTGCCAAGGAATTCGTCGGGATCGACTTTAACTTTTCGCAGTACATCCAGGACAATGTCGAAGAAGGCCTGTCGGGCGTCAAAGGCGCCAATTCGGTAAAGATCATCGGCCCGGACCTTGCCACCCTTGAGGAAATCGCCCGCTCCACCTTGCGCGAAATGGCGAAGGTGCCCGGCATCACCGATCTCGGCGCGTTCTGGGTGCTGGGGCAGCCGAATTTGAACATCAGTGTCGATCGTGCAAAAGCGGCGCGCTACGGCCTGAGCGTGAACGACATCAACAGCGTGGTCCAAGCCGCGCTGGGCGGTACCGCGGCGACGACCATCTTGGAGGCCGACCGGCAATTCTCCGTCGTTGTGCGGCTTTCTCCCGAGCATCGCAACAACATCGACAATGTGCGCAATCTGAAGATCGGCGTGCAAACGCCGAACGGCAATGCGTATATTCCGCTGAGCGAAGTCTCTTCGATTTCGCTCGACACCGGCGCGTCTTATATTTTTCGCGAGCGCAACCAGCGCTTTGTGCCGATCAAATTCAGTGTCCGCGGGCGCGATCTCGCCGGCGCGGTGGCGGAAGCTCAAGAGCGGATCAACAAAACCGTGAAGCTTCCGACCGGTTATCGGATCGACTGGGCCGGCGAATTCGAGTGGTTGCAGCAGGCGAAGAAACGGCTCGGCATAATCATGCCGGTCACCTTCCTTTTCATCATGGTGCTGCTCTACGGATTGTTCAATTCGTGGCGCGACAGCGTGCTGGCGCTCCTCGGTCTTCCGTTTGCGATTTCCGGCGGACTTGTCGGGCTCTACGTTACCGGGCTGGATTTCAGCATCTCGGCGGCGATAGGGTTCATCTCGCTCTTCGGCGTGTCGGTGATGAGCGGCATCCTCATCCTCAACGGATATTATCGGGTTGCGGCGCACGGCATGGAACCGATCGAGGCGATGCTGCACGCCGCGCAGGAACAGATGCGGCCGATCCTGATGATGACGCTATCGGCCTGCATTGGCCTGCTACCGGCCGCTATTTCCACCGGGATCGGCAGCCAGGTGCAGCGGCCGCTCGCTACGGTAATTGTCGGCGGAATGCTGATTGGGCCGATCATGCTGCTGGTGATTGTGCCGGCGCTGCAGAGCATGTTGCTCGGCCGCAGCACGCCGCCGCGGCCCGCCGCGGCCGTCGAAGCCTCGCCCGCCGAAGGATGAGATTCGATGATGCGAAAGGCGTGGCTTGGCCTATCCCTTTATCTGCTGGCGGCGGTTTTGCTCGATGCATCCGCCGCGCGGACCAGCTTCGCCGAAGAGGGCCACGCAAAGTCGGACCAAAAGTCCGACCAAAAGTCCGACCATCAACCCGCTCATAACACCGAAGGCGGGAAGGACGAACACGGTGCAGGGGAGGGGGATCATCGTCCAGCCCGACCTGATGGCAACGATCATGATCGGGTCGACACGCATGTCGGCGTTGAACCGAATGGTCCTATCAGACGGGACGCCGCCAAGGACGTGAGAGAAAGGCTCAAATCCTTTACTCACGGCAACCTCCGGCAACACCGCGTCCTCGCGCCTCCGGCAGGAGGAGTTGCGCGCAACGCGATTGGGGCGACGCTACCGCCGCACGAAGTGGGCCACGTGACTCCGATGGTCGTTCATGGGCCCGCTGCCGCGCCAGGGCTTGGCATAGGTGCGAACAGCCCCAATGCCAAACCATCGAACGGTTTCCATCCGATTCCCGCGCCGGGCGTCATTGTGGCGCCGGTGAATCGCGCGACCATCGCCGGCACCAGCATGACCAAGCCAAGTACCAATTCGTCCGGGATAGGCGGGCCTGCAAAGGCAGTTGCGGGAATTAACGGGAGCAAAATCAAGCCCCACTATTGAGTTCGGGTTGATTTGCTCCGATTTCGCCAAATTTGTTGCAGAGCCGAATGCGCCGGTCCGGTCGGGCGGCCGCGCGAATTTGGCTTTGTGCAAACCGAGGCAGCAAATGCTTGCTAACAAAGCATTTCGGCCAAAATGTCGCACGATTTATATTCCTTTTTTATATTTTACGCGTCGTACCTATATAATTTGTATATTTCTGGACCAAATGGGCGTATGATTTTTAATGAAGAGCCCAAATAGAGGGCCCAGAATTGGAGGACGCGATGTCGCCAATTGAATGGGCGCACCGGGATCTCCCCGCCGAAGCGGAAGTGCCAACTGAGCAAATCTCATTCGGCATGCGGGTTATCGGCTTGGTGCTGCGAACGGTATTTATCGTATCGATGCTTCTGGTAACTGTGCGCGTCGGTCTGCCTCAAAACGAAACCATTTGGACGGCCTACGAAACGCCGGGCGATCTCGTTCGGATGGCCTTGGGCGTTGTCATTTGCCTCTGGCTACTGATTCTGGTTGTCACGTTACCCAAGGATCCGCGGGCCTTTCGCACTTGGGCGTATCTCGGGTTGGTCGCGGCGCCGTTTGCGGTGATCTGTACGGTAGCTGTGTGGTGGAGCTACCTGCACACGTAGATAGCGCGGCCATCGGGCCCGACCCAGGAACAGGTTCGTTCCGGCGTCGCGGAATTGAGTATCGCGGCGCGCGTCTGGCGCGATGATTTGGCCGTGTGCTTGCCGGTCACGGCGTTAGTCGTGGCGGCCGCGACGCTCAAACTTGGCGCTACAAGAACTGTTACGCTCAAGATGATGGCAGCTGTCGCAGCCCGACCCGTGATGGCGACGTCCATCATCAGCTTCGCGCGGCCGGTTCCGCTGAATTGTTGAAAGTGTCAGTAAATTCGCGACCGACGCCGAGTGGCGGATACAGATAAAGATCCATCAGCCACGTGCGCCGCCGAGACGGCAGCGCGCCCAGCACATTTTCGGCCTCGCGCTTCGCCTCCGGAAATCGCCTGCCCCAGCCGGCAAAGTCCCGCGCCAGCACTTCCAGCGACACGATCGTGGTCGCGATCAAGAGAAACGATTCATTGGCGCGCTTCGCGCCTCTCGATTTGGAGGCCTTCTTGAAGAGGAGCGTCAGATCCTCATGGCTCTCGATGAGTTCGCGGGCATCCGAAAGCCACAGCATGTCGGGCAGTCCGACATAGCCGTAAATTGCGTGATAGCTCTCGATCAACTTCCGGCATTTGGCGGCAAGGTCTTTCGGGAGGAACTGAAATGCCCGTTGCTTAAAGACGCGAATATCCGCCGCACGACGCATATTTGTTGCGAAATCGCCGCTCCCGTCCTCGCCGTCCAACAACATCCCGACGCTCGAATAGCTGCTGATGAATGCCCTTGGAATCCAATCTAGGCGTTGCCGCCGTATACATGCGAGAGCGGTATCCCGGCTTTTAGATATCAAAAAAATAAACCGCCACGGCGCGTGCTCCGGCAGGGCGATCCGCGCACGGTCCTCCGCCGCTGCGCCTCGCTGGCCCTTAACCGGTTGCCGGATGTGAGGATTGGCGTCTGCATCGGCCGTTTGTCGGCTACTGTGACCGAAAGGTTACATCTTTGCGTTCTTTTCCCGTCGAAGCGGCGACGTCGCACGCAAAAAGCCCGTGGTTATTACTATTTCGGAATTCTCTGCGGTGGGCGGCGATCAGCGATGAGCTCAACGAAGTCGCTTTCTTATTGAGCTTCAACGAACCGAATTGATCCAAATCAATGCAGAAACGGCCCGGCGAAATGTCGTGGCTATTTTTTGGCTATTAAAAATCGGCTCGGACAATATCGACTCTCTTTGCGTTCGACTGCGAAAAATCGCAGCGGGTGGGTTGTGAGTGGAACGCGCATTGCATGACGTTTTGCATGCGATTGCCGGTTGCGAATGAAGAAAACGGGGGATGGGGTCATGAAAAGACTGCTTTTGGTTGCCGGCGTGTTGCTGCTGGCTGTCACCATATCGGGCCGCTCGATGGCGGGTGATATGTACGGCGCGCCGAAGGACGGACTTCCGACGGCGTGGATTGAAGGGCCGACGTGCAACCCATGGGTCGACTACAATTGCGCGCCGCCTAAGGTTCCGCTCAGGGTGCTCAGGGCGATGGAGCGGAGCGGAAACTGCGATCCGTACCTCGATTACAAATGCCTTGATGCGTATCTCGGCGAGAACGTCGCGGCGCGGTTTTTGGGCTACTACCAGCTCGAATGGGGCAGGGGTGTAGCGCCGTCCGATCCCTCGGCGCCGCCTAGCCGGCGTCCCGACGCGGCTCTGGCCGCCAACTCCGCAGTCCTCGCCGCCGATGCCGTATCACCGAGTGGCCGTATGGCGGCACGCAGAATATCGGCGTGACGCGGCCGAATTCGATCGACAGTCCGTTGATGGTTGCGATTGCCAATACCGGACTGGGTCGCGCGATGAGCGACTCCCATGTTCAGGTTTATGGCTGGGTCAACGTTGGCGGCAACATCAGCACCAACAACGTGAAACCGGGCGGCAACGCGCCTGCCGCGTACGACTACACGCCTAACACCATCCAGCTCGATCAGGCCGTTGTCTACGTCGAGCGCCTGGCCGACACCACTCAGAACGACCACTTCGATTGGGGCTTCCGTTTTTCGACGCTATATGGCGAGAACTATCGCTATACGACGGCGTACGGACTTTTCAGCAATCAGCTCCTCAATAAAAACGCCGTCAACGGCATCGATTTTCCGATGGTGTATGTCGATCTCTACTTCCCGGTGCTGCAGGGAATGGACGTGCGCCTCGGCCGCTTCATCTCCATCCCGGATATCGAGGCCCAGTTGGCGCCAAACAACTACACCTACGTCCATTCGTTGACTTACTCGTGGGACAACTACACCAACACCGGGATCGAGGTGACTCAGGCGGTGACCAAGAACTGGATCCTGCAAATGGGCCTGAGTGTCGGCAGCGATACCATGCCCTGGAACATGGGTGCGCGCCTTACGAACCAGATGCCGGGGAATGCCCTCTATCCCGGCACGACGTTCCTCAAGGATCCTGGCGCGGTTCCCTCCGGCACGTTTGGCGTACGTTGGACCAGTGACGACGGCAGGGACGACCTTAACTTGGTCGCCGATGCCATCAACGGTGGACAATGGGGCTATAATAACCTGCAATGGTATGGTGCCACTTACTATCACAAGCTCAACGACCATTGGCACCTTGCCTTTGAGACCTACAATCTTCACCAGAACAACGTGGCGAATCTCGACAATCCCGCGGCCGCGGCCATCGTCGCCGGGGGCGGCACGCCGTTCAGCCCGCAATTCATCCCGTTCAACGCTCCAAACGGGGCGCATTGCGGCAACGCGACGGCGCTGACCTGTACCGCCGACGTCGAGACGTTCCTCACCTACGTCAACTATTCGCCGAATAAATTGAACAACTTTTCACTTCGGCTCGAATGGTACGATGACATGCAGGGACAGCGAACCGGCACCAAGACGCGTTACGCTGACGTCGCCGGAAGCTGGCAGCATTGGCTCTCGCCGCAAATCGAAGTCCGTCCGGAAGTCGCGTACTACAAGTCGCTCGACGCTCCGGCGTTCAACGGCAACGCCAACGCGGGAATCTCTCCCACTCGGAACTTCGCCGTCATCGGTGCTGCCGACGTGATCGTCCATTTCTAAGGCCAGTGCACGCCTATGCCATTTTTATATCGTCGGGTGCTTGGCCCTATCGACTTCCTATGGGCGTCCAGGTGAACGGTTCTGAGAGAATTCCGGGGCTTTCGGGCGGTGTTAGTGACCAAGGTGCTTCTTATCGAGCAGGAAGCGCAGATCAGGCGATTTCTGCGGGCGGGCTTCGAGCTTCATGGATTTACCGTGATCGAGGCGGAGTACGCAGCAGCGGGGCTGCGTGCCGCCACCATGAACACGCAGGATTTGATCATTCTCGACCTCAACCTGCCCGATCTGGAGGGGTCCGAGGTTCTCGAGCGCATCCGCTCCTGGTCCAACATTCCGATCATCGTGCTGTCGATCCATGCCGACGAGCACGAAAAGGTCAGGTTGCTCCGGCTTGGCGCCGACGACTACGTCGTCAAGCCGTTCGGAATTTCGGAGCTGCTGGCACGGAGTGACGCGGCGCTACGCCGGCATCTGCGCGGCACCAATCGGGATCCGGTGGTGAAGGCCGGTCCGCTCTCGATCGATCTGGTGTCAAGGGTGGTGACGCTCGACGGCAAGCGCGTGCAACTGACGCGCAAGGAATATACGCTCCTCCACGGGCTCGCCACCCATGTCGGCCTCGTCGTAACGCACCAGCAGTTGATACGGGAAATCTGGGGCGGCCACGCCGGCAACATTCAGTATCTTCGCATCCTGGTGCGGAAGTTGCGCCACAAGGTCGAGGTCGATCCGACCCACCCGTCATTGATCGTCAGCGAGTCGGGCGTAGGCTACCGTCTCGATCGGGGAGAGGCGGGAAACGCGAACAACCGGGAAATTTCATCGGACTCGCATTGCGCCTAAGGTTCGATCAGGCGCCCGGTAGTAGCTTTGATGACGGCCTCGGTGCGGGTCGCAGCGCCGAGTTTGCCGCGGGCATTGTCGATATGGAAGTCGACGGTCCGTTTGGTTAGGCCGACGATTTGCGCAATCTCGACCGAAGTCTTGCCGCGTGAGACCCAGGTCAGCATTTCGACCTCGCGGTCGTTAAGGGCGACGAACTTCGGCCATAACCCGGTGCGGGCGATGCCGGCGAGCCGCGCCGTAATGATGGTATCGAGCACATCGAAATCGATCGGCTTGGTGACGTAATCGTCGGCGCCCAATTGCCGCCCTTTGAGCTCGTTGTCGCGGTCGGTCAGCGCGGTGAGAAAGACGAAAGGCATTTTCGAAAAGCGCGGCGCCAATTCGATCAGGCGTTCGAGCAGCTCGAAGCCGGACATGATCGGCATGCTGATATCCGACAGAACCAGATCGGGCATGGTCTTGAGGATGGCGGCAAGTCCCTCGCGGCCGTCATGCGCGAGTGTAACGGCGTAGCCGCGATCGATCAGCTCTTCGGCGATCAGCGCAGCGGTTTCGCGATCGTCCTCGATGCAAAGGATCTTTCTTTGTATTTCAGCCATAAGGTGACCTAAGGATTGTATGCTATCGGAAATGGTGTCCAACCTGCAGCGCCGGCCGGCGATTTTCTCCCTCGCTGGCTTCCGGCGCGGCCGGCTTCGTATATAAGTAAACTCGTATAATGTATTGCTTAAGGCCTGCTTTCGGTCTTCGGCTCGCGGCCACTCACTGTCGACCCCATGCGGCAACCGCACTCGATCAGGTTTCATCTCACAGCGGTGTTTTTGCTATTCTTCCTTCTGGTCGTGGTGCTGGGCATTTTCAGCATCTGGCATCTGAGCAATTTCAACCGGCTGTCGACCGAAGTCGCCCAGGTGTGGTTGCCCAATACCCGCGCAGTCGGCGACCTGAGCAACTTCACCTCCGATTTCCGGGCGATCGAGGGAAGCAACCTGCTTTCATCGGATCCCGCCGAGATCGCGGCAACAGAAAAGCAGATGGCGGACCTCGACAGGTCCATCGCGGAGGCCGAGCGTGGCTTCGAAAGGGTCAGACGCGATGCCCCCGAAAACCCACTATACGACCGCTTCAAGCAGCGCTGGAACGAATATCGCGCGGTCGTCAATCAAATCGTGATGCTGTCGCGCACCAATCGCAAGGCTGAGGCGCTTGCGATCTACGGGGGCAGGTCGCGCACGGCTTACGATGCGGCGAGCGATGCGCTCGGGCTTCTGACCGACCAGGCTGTGGCCAACGCGCAGGCGGCAAGCGATCGTCTCGGAGTTGCCTATCGACAGGCGTTCTGGCTCATTCTTCTCGGCATGATCGTCGCCGGCGTTATGGTCGTGGCGGCGCTTGTCCATATCAGCCGTTCAATCTCGGCCCCGCTTCTTCATCTGGCCGACCGCATGCGCCGGCTCGCTGCCAACAACACCGATATCGATATCCCCGAAACCGGGAGGCGGGACGAAATCGGTGAGATGGCGCAAGCTACCGTGGTGTTTCGCGACAACGCGATCGAACTGATGCGCAGCCAGCAAGTCCTCGGGCGCCAAGCGGCGATGCTCGAAGAGAAACTGGCGCAGGAGCAGCGGCTGGCATTGGCGCAGCGCAACTTCGTGTCGATGGCTTCGCATGAATTTCGTACGCCATTGACGATCGTCGATGGTCATGCAAGGCGCCTCGAAAAGATGCGAGGATCGATTGCCGCGTCCGAAATAGGCGAACGTGCCGGGAAAATCCGCGCGGCGGTGCTGCGGCTCACGCACTTGATCGACAACATGCTCAACTCCGCCCGTCTGATCGACGGCGGTGCCGAGCTTTATTTCCATCCTGCCGGGATGGATCTGACGATTTTGCTGCATGAAGTCTGTCAATTGCATCGTGAGATGGTGCCGAGCGCACATATCGTCGAGCGTTTCAGCGCGGCGACCGTGCCGATGATCGGGGATGCCAAGTTGCTGTTTCAGGTTTTCAGCAATCTTTTGTCGAACGCTGTCAAATATTCGCCGGGCGGGGGCGTGATCGAGGTGGAGGCTGAGTTCGCTGCGGACTGGGCTGTCGTCACCGTCGCCGACCACGGCCTCGGCATTCCGTCTGGCGATCTCGGACGGTTGTTCGACCGCTATCACCGCGGCAGCAACGTTTCGGGAATCGTTGGAACCGGTGTTGGTCTCTACCTGGTCAAGCTGGCGGTCGACTTGCATGGGGGCGGCATCGAGGTGAAGAGCAAAGAAGGCGACGGTTCGCGCTTCGTCATTCGTCTGCCGCTTAAACGCGCACCGCCAATCGACACGTGGCCGCCGCGCGAGCTCGAACCACGCACGGCGCTCGACGCCCCATCAATTGCAATTTGGTCGGACAGCATCCCATGAAAACTGTTGCATTTGTTTTTGCGCTCGCCTTGCTTGGCTTCGTCACGTCGGCCTCCGGCGGTCGCGCGGCTCCGCATGTCATTTTACCCGCGGGCGTGCCGCTCGTTCAGGTGGATTGGCAGGGACCGTTGTCGTTGCCACCGCGGTTTCGCAATCATTGCGCGGTCGATGTGTTGACTGGCCGTCCTTATTGCTCCGACCATTGCGGATTTAACTACCAGTTCTTTTATTGCTCGAACCAATCGTTCGGCTGCTGCCGCGTTGGCTACGGCTATTGCGACTGGAGGGGATTGTTGCGCTGTGCTCCGTGAGCGCGGCCCCGGATCGCGCCCTGACGGATCGTTCAAATGCGAGCGAATCCCTTAAGCGCCGGCTGACCACGCCGCTGCAAAAACGCCTGCGGTGGCGGTCTTATTAGCAAGCCATTCGCCGGCGCGTGTTGGGATGCCGTTGAGGGATATCTTATGCGTTCCATCACGGTTTTTGCCGGGCTTGCGCTCGCCGCCGCGCTTTGGGTTCCGCGTTACGCCGCCCAGTTCGGCGTCGCGGGGCAGCCCGTACCGGTGTCTGCCCATCCGTTGACGCCGGTCGCGGCCGCCGAGGTGCGCTCACGGTCCGTCACCGTACCGCGCGATTCACGCGGTCAATTCGAGGTCGATGCCCTCGTTAACGGCCGCCATGTGGATTTCATGGTCGATACCGGGGCGTCAGTCATTGCGCTCACCGCCCGTGATGCCGCTCGGCTCGGGATACGTCCGTCGCAGAATGCCTTCGTCGCCGAGGTCAGGACCGCAAATGGCAAGGTACGCGCGGCGCCGGCTCGCCTCGATGCCGTCCGGGTTGGCGGCATCGAGGTCCGTGACGTACCGGCGCTGGTGCTGCCGGACGAAGCATTGAGCGACAACCTCCTCGGCCTGGCGTTCCTCTCGCGGTTGCGGCGCTTTGAATACAGTGACGGCAAGCTCGTACTTGAGCAGTGACCGGCCCGATTAGGGCAGCACGCTCGGCCGCTAACGCGTTGTTAACGATGTGTCGCGGCGACTCGGCAATCGGCACAACGAAATATCAATGGCTTTCGTCTAGTGGCTGTGGTGCCGGGGCCCGCATGGAATCCCGGCTCCACCGATGGCGTGCTTGTGGCGAGAATTCGGACGATCGGGTCTCGCAGCGGCTGGACGGGTTGTCTAAGAGGATAAGCTCAGGATGTTTCGAGCTTTGGCCAAGTGTTTCAGGCGTGGCGCAAGCGAAATTTCTCGCTTCGGCTCCGGACGCCAGGGCGCGACAGCCGTTGAGTTCGCGCTCATCGCCCCGCCCTTTTTGGCGCTGCTGATTGCGATATTCCAAACGGCGATCTTTTTGTTTGCCCAAATGGTCTTGCAAACCGCGGCCGTGCAAGCGGGGCGTTACTTCCTGACCGGACAGGCCCAGAATGGCGGGTGGACCGCAACGACGATTCAGAACCAAATCTGTCCGCAGATTCAGGCGCTATTCACTTGCGCTAACGTGATCGTCGTCGCGCAAAGCTACGCGTCCTTTGCCGCCGCCAACACGTCGTCACCGCAATTGTACAGTGGCGGTCAGCCTGTCACCAGTTTCGCATTCAATCCCGGCACGCCCGGCGAAGTCATGGTCGTACAGCTCGTTTATCAGTGGCCGGTCGTGAGCGCGCCGTTGGGCTTCTCGCTGTCCAATCTCCCAAACAATGCCGCGGAGATGATAGGGGTCACTGCCATCCGGGTGGAGCCCTACTGATGATGCTTCGGCTCCTCGGTATCTATCACCGTTTTATCGCATCGACACGCGGCGTTGTGGCGATCGAATTTGCCGCGATACTGCCCGTCCTGTTGATCGCACTGTTGGCAACTTACGACGCCGGAAACGCGATTGCCGTTTACATGAAGGTGCGATCCGCGACCTACATTCTGGCCGCCATTACCAATCAATATTCGATAACCACGCCGATCCAATCAACGGACATGACGGCGATCACGGGCGCCACCGCCGCGGTGCTCTCGCCGTATCCGAGTTCACCTATCGTTGTCGTCATTTCGCAACTGGCAATAAGTGCCGCCGGCAAGACCACCGCCACGGTGGACTGGAGTGCCACGCTTAATGGCGCGCCTCTTGGTGTCGGAACGGTGGTGACCCTTCCGACGACAATCGGAACTTCGACCAACACCTGCAGCACGTATCCGTGCTATCTGATCTATGCCCAAGTGAGCTATAATTATACGCCTATGTTCGGTTATTTTGCCCAGGGCGGCATCACGCTTTCAGACACTGCGTTCGCCACTCCGCGCAGCAGCGTCTGCATACCGTACGTGCCAGTAACCGGCATTACGTGTCCGTAGGGTCTATACGGTAACTCCGCTCTGTCAGTGTTGATAATCTGGTCCGGTGTTTCGAGGCCGCTGGCCAGACAACAGACATCGGCATTTCAGGGTTGCAAAACAAAGCACACATTGCGAATCATTAATCATTGGATTCGAGTCATCATCGGTGCCGCCACTCGCATGGGCCGACCTCGCATGCCGACAATGTAGGCTTTAAATGGGTGGCTGGCGGTCGATCAGCCGAAGGTGCAATTTCTATGGGCGACTCGTCGGCAAAATTGCCGGTGTTGAAATTCTCTACCTCCGGCGAGTTTGAAGGTTGGCTTGCGAAGCAGCCACCGTCTTCGAGAGGCGCTTGGCTCAAATTTGCCAAGAGCGCATCCGGCGTTCGTACAATTTCAAAACAAAACGCAATTGACTGCGCGTTATGCTACGGTTGGATCGATGGACGGCTCGACAAGCTCGATGAGAAATATTGGCTGATTCGGTTCACGCCGCGCAAGAACGGCAGTAAATGGTCGGAGAAGAATCGCTTTCGGGCGAACGAACTCGTGGCTGAGGGGAGGATGCGGAAATCCGGCCTCGCCGAGATCGCCCGTGCGAAGGCTGATGGACGCTGGGATGGAGCCTACCCCTCGCAGGGCCGAGCCGGCGTTCCTGATGATCTGCAACGAGCCCTCGACGGGAACAACAAGGCTAAGGCCTTCTTTTTAGGATTGGATGGGCGCAACCGTTACGCGGTGCTGTATCGCATACACAACGCGAAGACCGCCAAATCCCGCGCGTCGAATATCGCGAAATTCGTTGCCATGCTTGAGCGCGGCGAAACCGACCACCCGGGCAAATAATGCGAGCTGGCGGTGGTCTCTTATAGCCCGCCATAAACAGAGCGAAATCGCCAGTGCGGAAAATCCTGGCTTTCGAACCTAGACCAAAGCGGTCCGAGGTCCGTTGCGGGTAATTCGTTTCGATTTAGGCATGCCCGCGGCACGTCCGACACGCGGACATTTCCCTGGCCGACCCGAGGCGTCGGCGCTGTCCGCGACAGAACCTATTGCGAAATGTGCGCCGTGTTCACGGCTTGCTGGAACATCGTCAACAGCGCGTTCTGAATGTCGGTCGGCGAGTTCGCGGTGTAGAAGAAATTGGGCGACGCGCAGCTCTTGAGAGCCCGCTGGAATGTTCGGGATGTTATTGTTGGCATAGCCGTCTTCGTTACTGGCAAAATTTGGATTCGGATTCTGGATGGTCCCATAGGGAATGTAGAGAACAGCGACCGTTATGCCGCGTTTTTTCATCTTGTTGCAATAATCAGTGCTGTCTTCGCTGTTCGGCGGAATGATGGTCGCGGAATTTTGATTTGGGACGCTCCCATTGCTTGTCCAGTTTTGTGAAGACCAGTTCCCGTTCCATTGCGTCTGGTAATCCTGAGAGCCGTCGGTGATAAGGAACACATAGGGCAGCGCATTGGCCGAGCTTGATCCGGTCCCGACCGATGTGATGAAGCTGTTCATGCTGTTAAGCGCGTTCTCGAAATGCGTTCCGCCGGATCCGAGGGTCGAATTTTGCCCAGTGTCCAACAGGCTGGCTAGCTGCGCAGCGAAGTTGGTGATGGTGCTCCCTGTGAGACTGGTGGTCAAGCCAACGGAGCAAGAATTGCTGCTGCCGGCAGCGGCAGTGCAGAGATTCTGGATGAATGGGAACAGTCCCACCTGGAATTGATTTGTGATCCCGTCATTGGCCTCGGTGGTGGCTGCCGTCGTCAGCAATTGGTTCACGGCATAGCCGACGGCGTCGGCACGCAATTGGATGCAAGAAGTCGTTCCGGCGGTCGAGCAACTTGATACCCGCGGGTTAGTCCAATTCACGGAGCTTCCGTTGGTGGTATTGGTTGTGCCGCTGGTAAAAGACGTCGGCGTCGTGCCCAGGCGCGAAATGATAAATCCTTGGCAATATCCACCCGGGTTTGGGTTTGGCACGTAGCCCCCGTAACTATGACCAACTGCCGGGATCGGTCCTTGATTAGACTGGCCGCAACCGTTCTGCGCGGTAAAATGACAGGCGAACTGGCAGCCGGCGGGATACTGGCCGAGATTGTCGGGATTGACGGCCATCAATCTCGTCTGCTCTGATGGCGTCGAAGGGAAACTCATGGACCCGGAGACGTCGATCGTCAGGTAAAAATTGAGGTATGATGGGAATGTGTAGCTCGCGGTAGACGAGTTCGAGATCGTGACGTTTGGATACCCGATGATCCCCATGAAGTAGGTGGGAACCGTCGTCGAGAAGGAAACGGTGGCGGTTACTGTCGTTCCGGTCTTTGCAACACTGACTGTCGGCGTCAGCCCGGAATAGGCCGAGGGCAAATTCGCCGCGAAAAAGTTGGTTGCGTATGTTGAGCCGCCGCTGACGCTGCCGTCGCTGACCATGGCCTTGGCGGTGGCCAAGATGGGCGAGTTATTGGAGACCGTCGCGAGACTGGCTGCGTCGGCCGCCGCCTCCAGCTTGGTCCGGATCATCATCGCGTTCGAATAATCGATAACGCAGCCGATAGCGCTGATCATCGGCAGGGCGGCAACCGCCGTGATGATCGCGACGTTTCCGCGTTTGTCAGATTTAAATCGGCTGACCAGTACTCTCAGTTGCGCAAGGCGAGCGCTCAATCGAATTTCCGGGACGATCCTGAGCATGGCGAACCCGAGCTGACGGAGGCGATACGGCGCTTCTATGCTGAATTCGCTAGGAAATTGTTACTTTGATCGTAGAGACTCGGGTGCTTTGGCCGATCGCTCTACGGGGTGTTAACTTTCTCCGCCGCGATCGAGTAGGTCGCACGACGACCGCCGGGGGGAGGAAGAAGGTGACGTCCTACGTCCTTGCGATCGACCAGGGCACGACCTCGACGCGAGCGGCCCTGTTTCGCGCCGATATGTCGATCGCGTCGCTCGCCCAGCAGGAGTTTCCTCAGCATTTTCCAGCCGATGCCGAGGTTGAGCACGAGCCCGAAGACCTCTGGACGACGACGCTTGAGACCTGCCGAAACGCCATGCGCCAGGCCGGCGCCGGCGCCAAGGACATTGCCGCCATCGGCATTACCAATCAGCGCGAGACCACCCTTTTGTGGCACCGCAGCACCGGGCGCCCGGTCCATCGCGCCATCGTCTGGCAGGATCGCCGCACCGCCGGCATCTGCGCGCGGCTGAAAGGCGACGGGCTCGAACCGGCCTTCGCGGCCAAGACCGGGCTTTTGCTCGATCCTTATTTCTCCGGCACCAAGCTCGCGTGGCTTTTGCAAAAAGACCCCGCGATCGGTGTTCTCGCTGCGCGTGGCGAACTCGCCTTCGGGACGGTCGACACGTATTTGCTGTGGCGGCTCACCGGGGGCAAAGTGCACGCCACCGATGCGACCAACGCGTCGCGCACGCTCATGTTCGACATTCGTGAAGGCTGTTGGGACGACGCCTTACTGGCGATGCTCGACGTGCCCAAGGCCGTGTTGCCACGCGTCCTCGATTGTTCCGCCGCGTTCGGTGTCACCGATCCGGCACTGTTCGGCGCGGCTATTCCCATTTGCGGCATAGCTGGCGATCAGCAGGCGGCTCTGATCGGACAGGCTTGCTTCGCTCCCGGAATGGTCAAATCGACTTACGGCACCGGGTGCTTTGCGCTGATTAACACCGGATGGACGCCGGTCGTCTCGCGCAACAAGCTCCTGACCACGATCGCCTACCAGTTGGGTGGCGCACGCACCTATGCGCTTGAAGGCTCGATCTTCATCGCCGGAGCAGCGGTACAGTGGCTGCGCGACAATCTGCGGATCGTGAAAAGCGCGGAAGAGACCGGCGCGCTTGCCGCGGCTGCCGATCCGACCCAGGAAGTATATCTGGTTCCGGCTTTCGTTGGCCTGGGCGCGCCGTATTGGCGACCCGACGCGCGCGGCGCGCTGTTCGGCTTGACGCGAGCGACCGGGCCGCACGAGTTGGCGCAAGCCGCACTCGAGAGCGTTTGTTTCCAGACCGTGGATCTTTTGAACGCCATGAAGGCGGATTGGCGGGATGCCGAGAATTCACTCGAAGTCTTGCGGGTCGACGGCGGAATGGCGGCCTCCGACTGGACCATGCAGCGGCTCGCCGATTTCGCCGGCAGTCCGGTCGACCGGCCGCGAATCAAGGAAACAACGGTGCTTGGAGCAGCGTACCTCGCCGGCTTGCACGTCGGCTTTTTCCCGCCGCCGGATCGTTTTGCGCGCCTCTGGCAATCCGAGCGACGTTTCACGCCGCAAATGGATCCGGCCATGCGGGACCGTAAATTGGCCGGATGGGCCTCGGCCGTCCGCAAGGCGCTGGCGTAATGCAAGGGTTGACGTTTCAAGCGCGACTCGTAATTAAGAGCCGTCACGTCGGCCTGATGGAAGCCGTGACTCGCGGGTGTAGCTCAATGGTAGAGCAGAAGCCTTCCAAGCTTATGACGAGGGTTCGATTCCCTTCACCCGCTCCAGCGAAATCAGGCACTTCTTCGATTGGCGGAGTCCGGAGGCGGCAGTTGGGACTCAATGGGGACTCAAAACCGAAAAAGGGATTTCATGTCTGCGGCCGCAAAACTGCGGGCGACATTTTCATCAAGTGATAAGTCTGAACACGCTGGGACAGATCGACGGCGAAATATGCGTTTTCTGACACGGTGAGACAGGGCACCCAGACTACTAGGCAAACATTTATGGTCGCGGCCGATCCCAGGGCGGTTCAGGCCGCCACGCCGTCAGGAGCTCGTCGATAAAAGAGCGGACTTTTGGTGAAAGATGGCGGCTTGACGGATACACGGCGCGCACAGCAGGGCCGTCGGCGGAATACTCATTGAGAAACGGCACCAGGCGCGCGGAGCGGAGATCGTCGCTAATCAAGAAGGTAGCGAGTCTCGCGATGCCGTATCCTGCGAGAGTGGCGTCGCGCAATGCCTCCGCGTTCGTTGCACTGAAACGGCCGTTGACCGCTACGGTGCGAATGTGCCCGTCAATGCTGAAACGCCAATCGACTGGGCGTCCGCCGTGAACAAAGGCAAGGCAGCTATGGCGCGCGAGTTCCTCGATACTCGTCGGAACTCCGTGACTTTTTAGATAGGCCGGCGAGGCACAGGTGACCAGACGGTGAGGCGCCAGCAATCGCGTCATCAACCGGCTGTCGTCGCTTCCGCCGAGTCTGATGGCCAGGTCGATGCCCTCATCTATCAGATCTACAAATCGATCATTGAAGGAGATGTTTACGGAGATCTCGGGCCATTTGCTCATGAATTGATTCATGATTGGCAGCACGTGCAACCGCCCGAAAGATACCGGAAGCTCGAGACGCAGCCGCCCGCGGGGCGTTTGCGAATGACTTCAGCATCGACATCTCCGCCTCGTCGAGATCGGCCAGGATGCGGATGCAGCGTTCAAGAAATACTGCACCCTCCCCGGTTAGCGAAACGCTCCTTGTCGTTCGCTGCAGCAGGCGGACGCCCAACCGGTCTTCGAGACGCAATACACTTTTGCCCACCGCCGACCTCGACAGACCGATGCGTTCCGCCGCCGAGGTAAAGCTCTTTGCCTCGGCCACGTGAACAAAGGCGTGAATGTCCCTCATTCGTTCGATTGTCATTGCCTAAACCGCCTTGGCGCTTCAGCCGCACGAGGATAGCGTTGCGATTGGGGCACGCAATTCCCCAGTGATGGGAAATTTGAAATATTGTCGCCTTGCCACACCCCGGATTAGCGTTTTGTCCGGGGCGGGGCGATCCAGGGCCCGGCACCTCAAAAAGCATAAGCGGTCAATGCCCGTGCGAGCCTTTCGCCAGGCAAAGGGACCGGCTCCGGGGAGGAGCGACCAACCGTGAAGGCTGATCCGCTGTCGGCCCAGTTCCAGATCGCGACCTGTACATGGGATGTGCTGCCCAAACATCTGAAGACGGGAAATAACGCCGACTACGTGGTCAACGAACTCGAGTGGGTCAAGCCCCACTTCACCAGGCGGGCGCTCTCAAATGGACCTGAGGATTGCCGGGCACCGACCGATTGTGACCCCGTCGAATGTTCAGGGATTGGCTACGCAATAGCCGAGGCGCTGGCACGCGAAGGCGCCCACGTGATTCTGAACGGCCGCAGCGAGAAGAATTTGGATGTCGCCACGCACAGGCTGCAAAAGGCCGTTGATGGAGCGGCGTGCGAGGCCGTAGTGGCGGACGCGTCAGCTTTGATCCGGACCTTGCAAGACATGAAAGCACTCATATCCGAAACGGCCGAAAAGCCGATCATCGTGGACATTCTGATGCCCCCGATCAGGGTCATGCTGTCAACCAAGGGGCTGAATCAATGAATTGCCACGCGCTGATCGCCGGTGTTTCCGGGATTATTGGCCGCCATCTGGCTGAGCATTTGATCGCGACCAAGGGCTGGACGGTCACCGGTATTTCCCGCCACAAGCATGACTTGCCAAAAGGCGTAAAGCACATTTCCGTCGACCTTCAAGTTGGCGAGGACGTGAAAACTGCGCTGAAGCCCGCCGATGTCACGCACGTATTCATCACCACCTGGTTGCGGCAGCCCACGGAGGCGGAAAACTGCCGCGTGAATGCCGGCATGGTGCGCAATCTGTTGCATGCAGTTGAGGGCAAGAAAATCAAGCACGTCGCCCTGGTAACTGGCGCCAAGCATTACATGGGCCCGTTTGAGGCCTACGCCAAAACCAAAGTGGTGACGCCATTCCGCGAGGAGCAGCGCCGCCTTCCCTATCAGAACTTCTATTACGATCAAGAAGACGAAGTGTTTGCGGCCGCGGAAAAGCAGGGCTTCAGCTGGTCTGTTCACCGCCCTCATACGCTGATTGGCTACGCGGTCGGCAACCAGATGAACATGGCGGCCACGCTCGGGGCCTATGCAGCGATCTGCAGGGAAACGGGCCGTCCCTTCGTCTTTCCAGGTTCGCCACAGCAGTATGAAGCCGTCGTGGATATCACCGACGGGCGCATCATCGCCAAGCACCTGCTCTGGGCCGCGACTAAGCCCGTTGCCCGTAACAATGCCTTCAACATCGTCAATGGTGAAGTGTTCCGCTGGAATTGGATGTGGCCGAAACTCGCTGAACATTTGGGCGTGGCTGCTGCCGAATATTCCGGCCACGCGCAGCCTTTGGAACAACAGATGGCCGGCATGGAGCCGGTCTGGGACAAGATCGTCGCGAAGCACGATCTTCAGAAGAACCCTCTCAACGCGGTTGCTTCGTGGTGGCACAGCGATGCCGACCTAGGGCGGGTCATTGAGAACTTCAACGATATGACCAAGAGCCGGGACATGGGCTTCACCGTCTACCAAAACTCGGCGCGGTCATTCACGGATGCCTTCGACATGTTCCGTTCGGCCAAGGTCCTCTCCCCGAGCGCCGGCGGAGAATGTGGAGGAATAACGGATGAGCCAACCCGTCAACAGAACGAAGGTCTTGCCACAACCACGGCACATGTTTCCTGTGCCGCGAGCAAGAAGTTTTGTGACGATTGTCATTTCCACGCTTGCACTGATCCTTGCGTGTCGTTTATTCGCCCCGTCGAGCGTGACTTGGGGCGCCTTGTCGGGAAGTCTGCCCTTCGCGGCCATAATTGCAATTGTCGGCCTGGGACAGTTGCTGGTGGTTCAACAGGGAGGTTTTGACCTTTCGCTGCCAGGCGGCGTCTCGCTCGCCGTCGTCATATCAACTCACTACCCGCAAGGAGACAACGCTCTGCTCCCTGCGGCGGTCTTGATTTCGATCGCCTGCGCGATCCTGGCCGGGTTGGCGAACGGGATTCTGGTCAGCCTCTTCAGGCTCAACGCCATTGTCGCGACTATCGGTGTGAACGCCCTGCTCTATGGGGGCGTATTTGCTGTTTCCGGCGGCGTACCCAAAACAACAACCACCTTGTTGGCCGCAATCGCTGGCGGCCAAGCATTTTGGCTTCCAAATTCAGTCTATTTCGCGCTGGCCACGTTGCTAGTTGTTTCATTCGTCTTGAAAAAGTCTGTAGCCGGAAGGCGCTTCGAAGCGATCGGCGCAAATCCATTGGCGACCCGCGCCGTGGGACTTCGCGTGCAGCTTCATCAACTCTTGGCCTATGTCTATGCCCAGCTCCTCTATTGCCTAGCGGGCGTGCTCGTGGCGGGCATCACCCGTGAACCCACAGCATTCCAAGGTGATTCCCTGCTCTTGCCTTCCGTCGCTGTTGTCGTTCTCGGCGGAACGTCGCTGCTTGGTGGTCGTGGTTTTCCGATCTCGACCGTCATCGCCGCGTTCTTCCTGAACCAGTTGAGCCAATTCGCACTCGCAGTTGGCGTGCCGTATTCGGCTCAAACCATCATCCAGGCCTTGGCCTTGGGTTTTGGTATCGGCGTTTACTCTGTCCGGTGGACGGTAAACGTAATTAAGCAAACGAAACCAACGTGAATGGAGGAAAAAATGAATGTCTCGGTTAAACAGAAACTAGTGCTCGCCGCGACGACGACAGTCATGGCCCTCGGGTACTCCAATTTGGCTCAGGCCGAAACGCCGTCGTGGTGCGGCCCCAAGCAAGCGTCGATTGCTCTGCTCGATGGCTACGGCGGCAACAGCTGGCGCCAAGTGACGACCGCTTCCGGTAAGCAAGAAGCCCTTAAGTGCCCCAGCATCACGACGTACGAATATGCTGACGGCCAGGGCGACACCCAAAAGTCGATTTCCGACATCAAGGCCATGGCCGCCAAGGGCATCGATGCCCTGGTTGTCTTCCCTGACGCCGGACCGGCGATGCTGCCCGCGATAACCAGCGTCTACAAGTCGGGCAAGGTCATTGTTCCTTACCGCGTCGAAGCCGGCGGCAAGTCCGGCGTGAACTACACCAAGTTCATTGGTACCGATTTCAAGAACGACGGCCAGAACTGGGGCAACTGGATCAAGAGCGTGCTGCCTCAAGGCGGCAACCTTCTGTTCCTGAGTGGCCCTGCGGGCAACAGCCAGGGTCTCGACGAGCTTGCGGGGCTGAAGTCCGTGCTTGGGCCCGAATACAAGTTCATTAATCCCGAGCCCTTCGATGTGACGAACTGGGATCCTGCACTGACGCAGAAAGTTCTGACGGCCGAAATCGCAAAGAACAGCAAGATCGATGTTATCGTTTCCGACTTCGGGCCGTCGCTGGTCGGTGCGCTTCCGCTGTTCAAGAATTCGGGTCGGTCGATCCCGGCGCTTGCCACGTCTGACGGCAATTCACTGGGCTGCTTCTGGACCGACGTCCACCAGGACAACCCGGACTTCAAGCTATTCACCGTCTCAACCGAAAACGACAACGTTCGCCTGGCCGTGCAATGGGCGGTCGCAGCTGCGACGGGTGGCAAGCCGCCTGAAGAGGACATCTTCAAGGGCCCAGTCTTCGAAAATTCCGTGACTGGCAAGCCACACCCGGTCCAGTGCCGCAAGGATCTCCCCGGTCAGATCTATTTGTCGGCCCAACTATCCGCGGACGATCAAGCCAAAGCGGTCAACACCAAGTAACATCGTGCTTGCCCCGGAGGCAAAGTAGCCTCCGGGGCACGACCTTTTTGGCAAGTGCCGGATGTGTGTGTCTGAAGCGGAATCCTCACCGTGAATGCTCATAGTAACGAACCTCATTTACCTGGGGCGCCGGCACATGGTGACGTGATGATCCGGCTGTCAAACGTTTCAAAATTTTATTCCGGCGTTCCCGCGCTCTGCGATGTAAGCGTTGAGTTCCACTTCGGCGAAGTTCACGCCATCGTCGGCGAAAACGGGGCTGGCAAATCGACGCTCATGAACATCGTTTCCGGGGCCGTTCATCCGGAATTGGGCGAGATCTGGATTGGCGACCGCCGGATTTCCAAAATGTCGCCAGAGGTCGCCGCATCTTTGGGAATTTCAATTTCATTTCAACAACCGGCCATCCTTGACGACCTTTCGGTGCTGGAAAATCTTCAAGTGGCTTTGCCGGCATCAGTGTTCGCCGGAAAGTCGGCGCAAATCGCGGCCGAGGAGATGTTGGATGCGGTTGGCTTGCACGTTCCCCTGCGCACGCGAGCTGGTGCGTTAACGGTGGCACAGAAGCACCTGCTCGAGATCGCCAAGGCCCTGGCGATCAAGCCAAAGGTTCTACTGCTTGACGAGCCCACCGCCTCGCTCGACCAAGATTCGACCGAAATGCTTTTCGAACGCATTCGAGGAGTCGTTAAGACCGGAACCTCGGTGATCTACATCACGCATAGGCTGGCGGAGCTTCGCCAGATCGCTCAGCGCGTCACTGTACTTCGCGACGGGCGGGTCCGAGGTGGAGGACTGGTCGATGGGATTGGTGATGCCGAACTCTTGGGCATGATCGTTGGGCGGCCGCTAGGATCGGCGTTCCCACCAAAACCGAATGACATTTCGAAACAAGTGGTTTTTTTAGTGAAGTCGCTGAGCGGCAGAGGATTTCATGACGTATCTTTCGAGGTAGCGCGGGGGCAGATCTTCGGCGTGGCCGGAGTGGAAGGCAATGGCCAATCCGAATTGATGCGGGCGCTTGCCGGACTTCAGCCATCCGAAGGGGCCATAAATCTTCAGGGGCGTTCCCTGAAGGCCAAGGAGCTTCTGCAAAAGGCGGTCTTCATCCCTTCGGACAGGCATGCGGAAGGCTTGGCCGCCGGCCTCACCGTGCGCGAAAACGCATCATTTGCTGCGCTCGACAAGTTTTCCACGTTCGGGATCATGAGCCAGAGGAAGGAGGTGGAGCAAGTTAGTGCGACGCTCAACTCACTCGCTGTCAAGGCGCCGAGCATCGAAACGCCAATCCTCTCGCTATCAGGCGGCAATCAGCAAAAGGTTGTCATGTCGCGTGCTCTGCTATCCGAGCCAAGCCTGATCGTTGCCGATGAGCCCACGCAGGGTGTCGATGTTGGGGCGCGCTTTGAAATCTACCGTATTTTGCGTGAGGTATCGCGTTCCGGCACGCCGGTAGTTGTGAATTCGTCGGACGCAGCCGAACTTGAGGGGTTGTGTGACAAGGTTATCGTCCTGTCTCGTGGGCGCGCCGTCGCGACGCTGACGGGGGCTGATGTTTCAGAAGCCCGGATTATAGCGGCTGCCGTGAGTGCCACTGCGCATGTGGGAACTAGCGGTCTGCTGGAAAAGACCGGCTCCGCAATGGGCGGCTTGCGTCATTTTCTGCAGTCAGACAATGCGCCTGCCGTTCCTCTCGCGCTCGTCACCATATTGCTGGGACTTTATGTCTTCAGCCAAAACACCAATTTCCTGTCTGCATTCAATATTAACAACATCCTGTCGCTGGCCACCGCCTTAGGCTTCATTGCGCTTGGGCAGACTGTCGCCCTGTTGCTTGGGGCCATCGACCTGTCGGTCGGCCCACTTTCCGGATTTCTGGTCGTCGTGGCTTCATTCTTCATAAACGACGACAAATCCACCCTCATGATCGCGGCTGGCTTCGTCTTGATATTTTTAGGTGCGTTTATCGTCGGAGGGATCAACGGAATCCTAATCCGCTTCGCGAATTTCACGCCGATAGCGGCAACTCTAGCCATGTACATTGGCCTGCAGGGCATGAGCTTCCTACTTCGTGATAATCCTGGTGGCTACATAAATGCGAACATCGTGGAGATTATCACTTCGCAATTTGGCCCCATCCCTGTGGCGTTCATCGCCTTGGTCGCGGTCGCCGTGGCAAGCGAATATTTGCTGCGCAAGACCGGGCCTGGCTGGCGACTTCGGGCAACCGGTTCGAATGAAGAGTCCGCGCGCCGGGTGGGCGTTTGGGTCGATGGCACCTTCCTTTTCGGCTACATTTCCTGCTCTCTTCTGACGGCTATCGGCGCGGTGATGCTGATGTCTCAAATTGGAGTCGGTGACCCGCGGCAAGGAATAAATTACACGCTCTCCAGCATAACCGCGGTCGTTCTCGGCGGGACGAGCCTCCGCGGCGGGCGCGGCACATTCATTGGCACTGTGCTGGGTGCAGTGCTGCTGACCGAAGTCTTGGACGCCGTTTCATTCCTGGGGTTTACCCAGACCTATCAGTATGCATTCCAGGGGGTGCTCATCGTGAGCGCCGCGCTCATCTATTCAACATTCCGCAGGCGTTCGGGAGCCTGAGGAGCCGGGAGAATTCGAAACCGGCGCCTGATGGTCAAATAGAGCGACACGGCGAGGAAGCAAACGGGAGGGCCATATGAAAGCCGTTCGTTACTACGGTAAGGAGGACATTCGGGTCGAGGAGGTCGCGGCGCCGTCGGGTCCGGGACCGAAACAGATCGTGGTCAAACCGAAGGTGTGCGGCATCTGCGGCACCGACCTTCATGAGTACGCAGCCGGCCCCATCGTCACGCCAATTCATAAGCATCAATTCACCGGGGCCACCCTGCCGCAGATCCTCGGTCACGAATTCTCGGCCGAGGTGATCGAAGCTGGCAAGGACGTGACCCGCATCCGCAAGGGAGAGCGCGTATCGATCCAGCCGCTGGTGATGCCTCTCGACGACTATTACAGCCGGCGTGGTCTGAACCATCTGAGCCCAAGGATGGGCTGCATCGGTCTATCCTGGGCTTGGGGCGGCATGGGCGAATACGCGATCATCAACGACTACAATGCCAACAAACTGCCAGACAGTGTCAACGACGAGCAAGGCGCGCTGATAGAGCCGGCGGCCGTGGCCCTCTATGGTGTCGAGCGCGCCAAGGTCGGTGGCGGCAGCACAGTGCTGATCACCGGGGCCGGACCGATCGGGGCGCTATCTGCGCTCGCCTCTGCGGCTTTAGGCGCTTCGAAGATCTTCGTCAGCGAGCCTAATCCAAATCGGTGCAAGCAGATCGAGGCGTTGGGAGTGACCACGCAGGTAGTTGATCCGAGGTCTGTCAACGTGGTCGAGATGCTGCGCGAGGAAACCGAGGAGGGCGTGGGGGTCAACTCCGCCATCGAATGCTCGGGCAGCGAGGCTGGTCTCAACACCTGCTGCGAGGCGGTGCGTAACCATGGCACGGTCGCCCAAGTCGGCCTGCATGTGAAGAAGGCCAGCGTCGATCCAGCGTTATGGGCATTGAAGGACATCACCGTCGAAGCCACCTGGTGCTACCACGTGACGATGTGGCCCCGGATCATCGGCATGGTTGAGCGCGGTGTCTATCCGGTGCACAAGGTCATAACGGCGCAGATCAAGGCCGACGACGTTGTTGATAAGGGCTTCAAGACCCTCCTCGACCCCGCCGGAAACCAGATGAAGGTACTCGTCAAGGTGGCGTGACGCACTCGCCGCCGGCCATTTGGAAAGGAGATCGGACATGAAGGCATTGGTAATCAACAAGCCGGGCGAACTTCAGGTCAAGGACATGCCCACGCCGACGATCGGAACGGATGAGGTGCTCGTGCGCATGCGCGCGGTCGGCATCTGTCATTCAGACTACGAGCTCTATAGCGGCAAGTACATTATCCCGATCGACTATCCGGTTACCCCTGGCCACGAATGGTCGGGCGAGGTAGTCGAGACCGGCAAGACCGTCAATGGCTTCAAAGCCGGCGACCGCGTGGTCGGCGAATGCGTGATCGAGAGCGGCGAGGAAGTCGATCATTTCGGTTTCAGCATCGACGGCGCCTATTCGCAACTGTTCAAGGCTCGCCCTGAATGGCTGCACAAGCTACCCGATGGGCTGAGCTCCAAGGCGGGTGCGCTGGTCGAACCGTTCACCTGCGGGTACTACGCAATTGAGGCGAACGGCCGCACCAATGCGTCCGAGACCGTGGTCGTCTCCGGCGGCGGCAATATTGGCCTGTGCGCGTCCGCGGCGGCCCACGGTATGGGCGCGCGCGTGATCTTGGTCGACCCGCTGCCGTTACGTCGTGCGGCGGCCGAGAAAATCGGTGTCGACGTCACGGTCGATCCCAGCGCGGGCGACCCGGTCGCCAGGGTGCTTGAGCTGACCGGCGGCAAGGGCGCCGATCTGGTCATCGAGGCCTCAGGCCACGACTCCTCTTTGGCGGCGGTGTTCGATTATGTGCGGACCGGTGGGCGCGTTACCTTCGTCGGCATCAGCATCGGCCGCAAGGTTCCGGTCGAACTCGGCAAGATTCAGAGTAAGTCGCTGACCATCAAGGGAACCATCGGCTCGCCCGGCGTTTGGCCTGCTGCTCTGCGGTTTCTGGCCCGTACTAAGCTCGATCTTTCGCCGATTCAGACGCACTTCTTCGATCTCGCTAAGGGCATCGAAGCCTTCGAATTCGGAAAGAATCCGAAGGAGTGCATCAAGGTGACTCTGACCAACGAAACGTAAGGACAAGAATGGCGCCGCGCCGTAGGGAAAGAACCATGTCATCAAATCAAAGCGATGGAGCGGTTGTTACCGGCGCGGCCAGCGGCATCGGACGGGCAATCGCCGCCTCGATGGCGGCCACGCTCGCAGCAAGTGAGGATCGAGCGGCGGCGGCGTCAGCGCACACGATCAGCGCAGCACGCAGACAATGGCCGAACACGCACTGGGGATCGTCGGCCAGCACCCGGTCAACTTCGGCAAGGGGTTTCCCGCGATGCGTAAGCAGGAGCTCGAGCACGTGTTCGCATCGTGGCAGCGATGACCCATCGGCTTAAACGCTCGCGGGCTCGGCTGGGTTAAGTCTCACTGCTTCTTCCATGGTTGTCCCTACCGCAAACTGAAAGCGGCTGACGATCGTCTGCGAATCGGTTGATACTTCATTCTGATGAGCGATCTTTGCAGGTTGATCTGGTCTGCGGTCTTCGCACTATTCCGGTCGCGGGCTGCGTTGCATGCTGAAATCCTGTTCCTTCGACACCAACTCAATGTGCTGCATCGCAGATCGCCCAAGCGAGTGGCTCTCAGCAACATTGATCGCCTGGTGTTTGCCGGGCTCTATTGTCTGGCTCCTCAAGTGCTCGATGCGCTGAAAATCCTCAAGCCGGAGACGGTGATCCGTTGGCACCGCTTCGGTTTCCGAGCCTATTGGCGCTGGAGATCACGACCGCACGGTGGCCGGCCAGGGACGCCACATGGGACCCGAGAGCTCATCCGCGACATGAGTATCGCTAATCCGCTCTGGGGCGCACCACGCATTCACGGTGAACTCCTTAAGCTCGGCATCGATGTCGGGCAAACCACGGTCGCCAAATACATGCCAGAGCGTAGGCGGCCTCCATCCCAGGGCTGGAGGACGTTCCTGCATCATGTCGTTGTGTTTGGCGAGCGGCACCTTCGCCACCTACTCGAATCCTACCAGAGATATTATAATGAGGCCCGCACGCACTTATCGCTGAGCAAGGATGCACCGGTTTCGCGTGCGGACCGTTGGCAGCATCATTGCCAAGCCGCTCCTGGGAGGATTGCATCACCAGTACGTCCGGATTTGATTTCCGGTAGGGACAGGTTTTGGCGTGCGAGCTTGACCTGTAGAATTCAGGCTAGCGTTAGTGCCGGCGCGCACTTACCGTTCAAGAACATTTGAAATCATGACGATGCTTTCCCTCTGCCGGCTTGCGGATGCGGTGCCCGGCCGCAATGGCTACGGCAATTGCTAGATGGATTCCCGCCGAAAGGCTCCGCGACTATCGATCATCGGCAAAGCCGAGCCTTTTGATCACTGCCTCGGTCACGCGCTCGCAACGCGGCCCGTCAAACGGAAACGCATCCATCAGCACCGGCCCGATTTCCTCTTCCAACTGGTCACGAACGAGTTGCCGCGCCCGGTGCAGCCGGGTTTTGATGGTTTCCGGCTTGATACCGAGAAGTTCAGACGTTTCCTCGACGCTCATTCCCTCGATCACCCGTGTGACGAACACCAATCGAAAGGCTTCCGGCAGATTGTCAGTCGCCTGCTCGACAAGCTGAAGGATTTGCCGCTGTGCCATCGTTTGTTCCGGATTATCGTTGAGTGTTGATAGAGGAAATTGAACAATTTCTGCCTCACTTCGCTGGCGCTCCAATGCGGCAAGATCCACGGTGGCGCGCTTCCGCCGCAGCCTTCCCAAGGCCTCATTCATAACGATGCGCGACAGCCAGGTCGCCAGCGTCGACTCGCCGCGATAGCTCGCAAGGTTCGCGAAGGCTGCCACGTAGGCATCCTGGACAGCATCTTCGGCGTCGGCGTCGTTGCGCAGAATGGTTCGCGCAATTCGGTAAATCCGACGATTGTGCTTCTGCATGATTGCGCGGAAAGCACTTGCATCACGGGCGAGCGCTCGCTGAACGTGCGCGGCGTCGTCCGAAGCAGCAGGCAAAGTCTGCGTAACTGTCTGTTGGGCCATAGCATGTCCTTTTCCTGCTTAGATGGTTCTACGGCGAAAAGGTTCCCGTATTTGGTCAAAAACTGACGTTGCCAGATTTACCGAGAATTCTCGCTGTCGAGCCAGTGACTTCGGCTTCGCAGTCTCATTTGCTAACTAAAATCCTACCGGTCATGTTCGGATGAAATTTGCAGTAATAGTCCACCGTCCCCTCATCCTTGAGAACCACATTCCTTTTTGCGTTGACCGGGATCAGAATGTCCCAGGCACCGTTGCGCGCGGTCGCCGTGTGCGCGACGAAATCGGCGTTGACCCACTCGATCGTGTCGCCGACATGCGCGGTCACTTTTGCTGGTACAAAGGCGAGCTTCTCTATCTTCACTTGAATAATGTCGGCGCGCGTCACGCCCGCGGTCAGAACGAGAATGAGCGCGCCGAGCATCTGGCGCCTAACAACACTCACAGCACCGTGCCTTATTTGAATTCCGCCGCGGAGAACTTTCGACTGCGCGGTTGCTGGGAGGATCGGCGATGCGACCGCTGATGCGGCGCGCACCCTCGGCCTTCGCGTCCGTTATGAGGGGTCTTTCTGCCGCGCCCGGCGCTAGAGGGGGCGGCAGTTCATGACCGATGTCGTTGATAAAGTGATGGATGAGCGGTGTGTGGGTCTCTGTCAGCAGCTTTGATCCTTCGATCCTCCCGAGCTGGGAGGGTATTTTTGTGCCGGCGCTTGATGGGACTGCTGCTCACATAGCGCTTACTGCCAGCTGGTCGTGAGGCGGCTGCCAGAGTTGGCTGGCAAGCGTCTTGAGGTTCTGCACGATGGCTGCGAGGTGGAACTCGTCGCGTGCCCCGGAGAGACCCCGCAAGCGCATGCGTTCGAAGCGGTGATGGGTTTTGAGGTGCGCAAATCGCATCTCGACCTTCTTGCGCTCGTCGCGCGATTGTTCGAACTCCGGCGTACCCACGAAGCTGCGGGCATGATCGCGGGCATCCTCATGGACGTCGCGTGTGATCTTACGCGAGGGCGTGTTCGGACTGCATTGCGGCTTGAGTGGACATGAGCGGCAGTCGCGCCTCGATGCACGATAGCGCACCTTGTGGTCGGCGCCCGCTTTGCCGGTGGTACTGAGCAGCTTGTTCGCGGGACAGACATAGACGTTACGCTCACGGTCGAACGTGAAGTCGCTGCTTGAGAAGGTGCCGTCCTCACGACTGCTCTTATCCCAGACAGGGATATGAGGCGTGACGCCGATGCCGACGAGCCAGCCGAGGAACTTGCCGGTGCCGTAGGCCGTGTCGGCCAAAAGCCGTTTGGGCTTCAAGCCCTGCGTCTGTTCGGTACGCTTGATCATGGTCTTGGTCGCGGCCACCTCGTCGTAGGTCCGGGCCGGCGTGGCCTCCACATCGACGATGACCGCGTGCTCGATGTCGATCAGATAATTGAGCCCATAGCCGAACTGAACGCGCTTGTTGGCTTTGGCGGTCCATGCCGAGCACGGGTCCACCGGCGAGATCACCTTTGGCAGCTTGCGATCCGCGTCGGGATCTTCGTCATCAAGGGCGCCGAGAAACTCGGCAACCGCCCGCGTCTGACGCTCCGGCAATGACCAGTCGATCTCGTCGGGTGCCTTGGCATGATAACGGCTGGCGTCTGCTTCCATGACGCTGGCATCGACCGCAAAGGCTTCACCCTTGACCAGCCCGGCGTCCATGCAGGCCCGCACCACAGCCTCGAAGACCTGACGGAACAGGTCGCTGTCACGGAACCGGCCGTGACGATTGACCGAGAAAGTCGAATGGTCAGGAACCTTGTCGTCAAGATCGAGCCGGCAGAACCAGCGATAGGCGAGGTGTAACTCGACCTCCTCGCACAGCCTGCGCTCAAAGCGTATGCCGTAGCAGTAGCCAATGATCAGCATCCGGATCATCAGCTCGGGGTCGATCGAGGGTCGGCCGATCTCGCTGTAGAACGGCGCCAGCTTCTCGCGAAGCTCACCCAGTATCAACGTCACAACCGGGTTGATCCGGCGCAACAAATGGCCCGTCGGAATGCGCCGTTCGAGGTTGAAAAGGTAAAACAACCGGCTCTGATCGCCGCTCTGCCGACCCATCATGATCCGACCCCGCCGCTGGATATCCTCAACGAAACGGAATCATGATTCGCCAATTATCCCGACGACTTTTTCAACAGCATCGACCCATTTCTGCCATGCGCGGCTCAGATTTATTGCGGCGCAAATTGACCTTTGAACCCTGTATCAGTGGTCGCAAATTCCTGATTTGATGGATTTGCTGGAAGAATTTTGACAACGCAAACTGGCGGACCACAAGCTTTGAGGATGACACAATGAGTGACGCGACGAAAACTCTATTCGAGCGCCTTGGTGGATATAGCGCGATCGCCGCAGTGGCAAATGATCTCATACCAAAACTCCGCTCCGATCCGCAGCTTGGGCGCTTCTGGGCGCATCGTGGAGAGGATGGCATAATGCGGGAAAAGCAACTCCTCATCGACTTCCTCTGCGCGAGCGCGGGCGGCCCAATGTACTATCGGGGCAGAGACATGACGCTCGTGCACAAAGGCATGCGTATCAGCGAACGCGACTGGAACGTGTTCCTCGATCATGCCGCCGCGACTCTGGCGAAGTTCCAGGTACCCGATACCGAAAAGCGTGAAGTGGTCGCGTTTGTACAGAGTCTAAAAAAAGAATGCGTTGAATGTTGACGGCACGTAGCACGGCGCAATAGCGATAGCGTATTGCGCCATTTGATTACGCGACCGGCGCGGGAATCCCAGTTTGGGAAGAACACATGACGATCAGTGAAGACGTAGGCTCCGTAGCGACGCTGTGGAGGTTTCCCGTGAAATCCATGGGGGGTGAACAACTCCGCGACGTGGAGGTGACGGAACGAGGAGTCTTGGGTGACCGTGCGTATGCGCTCATCGACAAGGACACGGGCAAGGTTGTGAGCGCGAAGAGCGCGAGACTTTTCCCCAGCATGCTCGACTGCAAAGCAGCATTCATCGAACCGCCACGCCGGGGCAGCGATTTACCACCAGTGCAAATTCTGTTGCCGAACGGCACAAACGTAAGGAGCGAGTTCCGGTGAGGTTGACCGCGTGTTGTCAGCGTACTTCAAGCGCAACGTTACGCTGGGGCGGGCGGCGCCGGATGACTTCACCATCGACCAGTACCACCCCGACGTCGAGGGCGCAGACCCTGGGGGCAACAGAGACACGGTTGTCGCGTCGAAGCTTGGAGCGGCTCTTTTTGCTGAACTTGGACTGGAGTCCCCGGTTCCTGTCGGTTCTTTCTTCGATGTGTTTCCCCTCTCAGTCCTGACGACGTCGACGCTCGCACAGCTAGACGAGGTTCGGCCCCAGAGTCGCTTCGACCAGCGCAGGTTCCGCATGAACGTGATTGTGAAGACCGAGCGACCTGGATTCGTCGAGAACGGCTGGGTCGGCCACAAGCTCGGGCTTGGTGATGGGGCGCGGCTCAACGTGGCGCTACTCGATCCCCGATGTGTAATGACGACGCTTGCTCAGGACGATCTACCCCAGGATACGGATGTTCTTCGGACACTCGTTCGGCACAATAGGGAGCAAGTCGGTGATCTTGGCCAGTACCCATGCGCTGGGGTATACGCCGTTGTCGCTGCGCCGGGGACAGTACGGATTGGTGACCGCGTCGTACTCAATTGAGCTTGAGGGGTCGCAGAAAAGTCTTCTTTCGAGCGCGGTGCGGTCTAACAAGCCCGTGAAGCTCGCGGTGACCTGCGGCGCCCCCAAGATTGTCTCGCTGTTTTTCCGCCGTGCGAAGTGACGCGATTGGCCCTTAGCGTGTCCGCTGTCGGAGGTAAGGGGGACACGGGCTGTTGCGCTAAAAATGGTCCTCCCCCTATCATCAGGCGCACCGACTGGAGGAGGATGCCATGGCGGTACAGGCCCTTGGTCAGACGCGAGCACCGGCCTATGTGGCCCCGCCGGCCCCTACCTCCAGCAGCGCGTTGTCGCACATTCCCGGCGACGATGGTTGGCCGATCCTCGGCCACACCCTGCCGCTTCTCGCCGACCCAAAAGGCTTTGTCGAGCGGCGGACGCAACGCTACGGCTTGGTCTACCGCGGCCGCGCCTTCGGCCTTAGCAACGTCTCGATGCTTGGTCCCGAGGCGAACGAACTCGTTCTGCTCGATCCTCAGAAGATTTTCTCGTCTGGTCTCGGCTGGGATGTCATCCTTGGCCGGCTTTTTCCGCGCGGGCTGATGCTGCTTGATTTCGACGAGCACCGCCTGCATCGGCGCGCGCTGTCGGTGGCATTCAAAGCCGGGCCGATGCAGTCCTATCTCACCGAGCTTAATACCGGGATTGCGCGTGGCATCGCGCAATGGCCGCGCCGTCGCGAAGTCAAGTTCTATCCTCTGATCAAACAACTGACGCTCGATCTGGCGGCGACATCATTCCTTGGCGAGGAACTCGGTGCAGAACTTGAAACGATTAAGCAGGCTTTTATTGCCATGCTTGCGGCCTCGATCGCAGTCATTCGGGTGCCGCTGCCAGGTACCCGCATGGGCCGCGGCGTTCGGGGCCGGAGGCAGCTGGTTGATTATTTCGACCGGCAAATCCCGCTGCGGCGCGAGCGCGGCGGCGAAGACTTGTTTTCGCATCTGTGCCGCGCCACCTGGGACGACGGCTCATTGTTGTCGACTATCGACATCGTCAACCACATGATCTTTCTCATGCTGGCGGCGCACGACACGCTTACCTCCTCTTTCACCTCGCTGGTCTATCGGCTGGCGGCGCATCCGGACTGGCAGGAGAAGGTACGCGCCGAGCTGAGCGAGCTCGGCATCGCCGCAAACGAGCCATTGCCCTTCGATCGCCTCGACGAGCTCGCGCTTGCGGAAATGGCCTTTAAAGAGGCAATGCGCCTAGCACCGCCTGTGCCGTCGATGCCGCGGCGCGCCATGCGCGACTTTGAATTCAAAGGCTTCCGGATCCCGGCCGGCACCAGCATCAACATCAATCCGCTCTATACGCATTTCATGCCGGAGATTTGGCCCGAGCCGGATCGCTACGATCCATTGCGCTTCGAGCCTGAAGCTTCGCGCGGGCGGCACAAGTTTGCCTACGTACCGTTTGGCGGCGGTGCGCATATGTGCTTGGGCCTGAACTTCGCCTACATGCAGGCGAAATGCTTCACTTGGCACTTCCTCAACAATGTGCGCGTCTCCATTGCTCCAAACTATCGGCCCGAATGGCGCATGTGGCCAATTCCGTATCCACGCGACGGATTGTCGGTGACACTTAGTTCGGTTTGAGCGCTTCGACGGGGTAAAGCAACACGGGAATGCTGTGCCTAAAATCGTCCCCCTCCTACCATGAGGCGCACCAAATGCACTACGGTTGTCCGGGCTTGTCATGCCCGACAGGACGTTTGTCGCATCAATCGCGGCCCAGGGCCTTCACCAAAAAGACCTCATGTCAAGCCACGACGGCGGCCGACAAAGGCCGCTATCAATGTTTGCTGTTGGGGGTAAAGCCGACATCAGGACTAGACCACGTCATTTCCGCTTCTGGACCCGGAACAGACATCATCAGGGCATCAGGGATTTCGATTGGTAGTCGTGTGGTCAATGGGTCTCAACGTTCACGACAGTGTCTGAAGCTCGCCAACACCAATCGGTGGCTTGCTTCGCCAGCCGATCACGAATGCCCGCTTGGCCAGCCCGTTCTGCACGCGCGCGATCTGCGTCCGCTCCATGGCGAGTCGCAATCGCAGCAGGGGATCGCGAGTTCCCGAGGCGGCGAGGCTTTTATTGATAACCCAGCCGAACGGCTCGATGCCGGCACGCCGCAAATCCTCCTGAAGGGCTGCTGCCTCGGATACCGGGGTTGTCTCCGGCAGGGTCGCCAGGATTACGCGGGTGTGGGCGGGGTCTTGCAGCCTCATAAGCGGGGTAACGATGCGGCCCGGTCCGCTCGGCTCGAGTTGGCTCGTCATCTGGCGATGATAGGCGCCGGTCGCATCGAGCAGCAGCAGGGTGTGGCCTGTCGGCGCCGTATCCAGCACCACGAAGGCGCTCCGGGCCTCCGCAACCACATGTGAAAAGGCGTGGAACACCGCGACTTCCTCGGTGCATGGCGAAGCCAGGTCCTCGAGCAGCAGCGCCTTGCCCTGCTCGTCGAGGTCACGGCCGCGGCTCGCCATTATTTTAGCGACATACCGTTCGGTCTCGACCCGGGGGTCGATCCGATCGACCGTCAAATTCGGCATCGCGCCATCAACGACGAAGGCGACGTGAGCTGCCGGATCGGTCGTGCTGAGATGGACGGCATGCCCGCGCTTCGCCAGTCCGACGGCGATCGCGGCGGCGATCGTCGTCTTTCCGACGCCGCCCTTGCCCATGACCATGATGAGGCCATGCTGGCCCCGCGCGATATCATCGACCAGCCGGTCGAGGCCCGACAGGTCGATCGACCCGGCTTCCTGCCCGCCAGCCGCAATCGGAGGCGGATTGGCGGGCGACAACAGCGCCCTGAGCGCCGCAAGACCGACGATGTCGAAGCCGACCAATGGGATTTCGTCTCGCGGCAGTTTTGCAAGCGACGCCGGCATCGCCGCGAGGGCTTCGTCCTGATCCCGTTCAAGCGCCGCAGCGACAACGTCGGTTGGATCGCCGGCATGGAAGCGTCCATTCACCGCCAGGATCTGGTTCTTTAGATTGAGCGCATCGAGTTCGCCCGAGGTTCTGGCCGCCTCGCGGATGGCGCCGCGATCGGCGCGGGTGACCAGGATGATGGTGGTCCGCCTGGGATCGCCCAGCGCCTGGAGCGCCTTGCGGAAGCGATCCTCCTGCATCTTCAAACCGGAATGTGGACCAAGACAGGACGCGCCCCGGTCGTTGTCCTTGAGAAAGCCGGTCCAAGCCTTGGGCAGGCTGAGCAGTCGCAGCGTGTGGCCGGTCGGCGCCGTATCGAAGATGATGTGATCGAATCCCGCTATGTCGCCGTCCAGCAGTCCCACGAACTCGTCGAAGGCGGCGATTTCGGTGGTGCAGGCCCCGGAGAGCTGCTCGCGCACGGTCGATCGCTCGTCGGAGGTAACCGCCGGCCCGAGTTGTTCGAGCACGCGGGTTCGATAGCTCTCGGCGGCCGCCTCCGGATCAATATTCATCGCCGAAAGTCCGATCACATTCGGCACCGGTCTGGGGCGGTCGGTCAGGGCGACTTCGAGCATCTCGTCGAGGTTCGACGCGGGATCGGTGCTGACGAGAAGCACGCGCAATCCACCGTCGGCGAGGCCGATAGCGGCAGCACAGGCCAGCGAGGTCTTGCCGACGCCGCCCTTGCCGGTGAAAAAAAGAAACGGTGTCGGAGCGTTCAGCGCGCGAAAGGGCAGCATTAAAAGTCATCCCAGGGCCGGTGCAGCTTGCGAGATGACCGCCTCGGCAGTCTCCGCTATCTCCTTCAGTCGACGCTGACCCATCTTTGCCAAATGAGGGGCGTTGCGTCATCTTGACAGCAATGTTCCTCCAGGCATGCCTAATCGACTAATGAAGCGTCCGCCCAAATAAAGCGGGTCAATTCACGATTTCGAGCGCAAGAGCTATTCCCTGGCCGCCACCGATACAGAGCGTGACGATGCCTTTCTTGACACCGTCACGTTTCATCGAATGCAACAACCGGGTCGTGAGCACCGCGCCGGACGCGCCGATCGGGTGACCGTGCGCGATCGCACCGCCTTCCACATTGACGTTATCCGGATTCAAACCAAGGTCCTTCGCGACAGCAATGGCTATTGCCGCGAAAGCCTCGTTGATCTCGATCCGCTGGATATCTGCGGTTTTCCAGCCGGCGCGTTCCAGCGCCTGCTTCACCGCTGGTA
>CAWHJE010000034.1:0-62022 GCA_963829465.1 uncultured Alphaproteobacteria bacterium | reverse complement strand
GCGCCTTGAACCGCTCCCTGTGCCGGCGTGACGAGGCTGTATTTGTCGACGAGCGCTTCGATCTCGGTGAGCGTCTGTTTCTGTTTCAGCGTTTGCCAGTAGAAGCCGCCTCCGACGATCGCCAGCGCGACCATCGCCGCTGCGACTGCCGCGCGCAACCGCCCTTGCTTCCGTCGCTCTCGCTCTGCGCGGCGGTACACGTCGTCGGCGGCGAGGCCGGTGAGGCCAGCGACAGTCTTGGCGACGCCGAGATTCTTGCCGTCGGCGCTTTCGCGCAGATCGGGGCCAAGGATGGTGACCCAGCGGTCGGTGATGGTGCCATCGGTGGCAAGCTCATGGCGCAATGCCGGCGGAAAATTATCCGGCCACGTACCGCCGATGATGACGGGGATCACAGGCCGGTCGGGGTGGCGCGACCTGAAAAGGCGCACCTCCTCGTTGACGGCCGGCCGGCTTGCCGAGACCATCGAGCAGAGCACGATGAGGGCCGCTGACGCATCGAGTGCCGTGACGGTGGCGTCGGTGAGCGCGTGCCCACCAGAAAAATCGTCGCGGTCGCGAAAGATCGGCCGCAGCGTTTTTGGGACCGGCCCGACCGGCGTTACCCGTCCGATCAGGTCCTTGTCGATGCGAAACCCCTCAAGCCGAGCGTGCAGCCACTTGGCCCAGTCGGTGTCCTGGTGGCTGTAGCTCAGGAAGGCTCGGTACTTGAACGGAACCGTCTCCGCCACGCGCTCCCTCCACGCCCAGACCCGAAGTCCTGTCGAGGCGGTCTGCTGGCAGTTTATCAGATTGTGTCCAGTGTGAAATGGACGGAAATCAGAGGGCTAGATGCCAAAGAATATCTGCCGCAGGCACATCTCTAGTTTGTTGCAAATTCCCGCTCAAAGGCGTCAAAGCAAAGCGTGGAATAAGTTGACCAGAGAGACCGCTCTTGGGCCCATTGCGACATGCCGCTGCACTGAATAATTTGGTCGCTGTCGGGCCATAGCGGACATAACCGGACCTGCTGATGGCTCGACCCGGCCGCGAGTGACCCATGTGAGACATTGGCGGATCGCATTTGTTGTGATGCACAATCGCGCTCGGCTTCAGGGACGCAAAGCGGCAGCCGCGGACAAGCTTCTCGTCGATAACCCCACTGATCGCTACAAGATCGGAACGGACACCAAAGGTTTGGAAACTGCGCCCGACGGTTCGATCACCGTTGTTATCTCGCGCGATAGACCGATTGGCGAGAATGCGAGCAATTGGCTGCCCGCTCCTGACGGCTTATTCAGTCTGTTTTTGCGCTTGTATCAACCGTCAGAAACGGTTCGAAACGGAACTTGGGCGCTGCCTCAGGTGGTCAAGATCAAATAGCAGACGACGCAGAATGTCGCCTTATGGCATTGGCCGAGGGTCGCAGGGCAGGCAAAATCTCTCCGGAAAACCGGCCACCACCCTCGGGTCAAGTCCGAGGGCGGGCTTTCATGCACTATTGAAAAACCCACGGCTGACGGCCTTGCGCTGCGCGCCGGTGCGACGTCGGTCCGGGCTGCGCATCGCCGAATCCGCCGCCGAACGGCCGCGAGAAGAAGTTGCCGCCATTGTTCTGATAACCGCCTTGATAGTAGCCACCCTGGTAGTAGCCTTGCGTCACCGCGGCGGCGCGACCACCAGAGCCTTCGCGACGGTCGACCGGACTTTCAACGATCTTGCGGTCCTCGCCGTGCAGAATTGCGATCAGCACCTGGTCGCGACCATACATGTCCCCGCGGAATTCCAGACGGCCTTCATCGTCGACGAATGCCGTTTGATAGGTCAGATGCACCGGCAGATAGTGCGGAAACTGGATGTCCTGCTCGCCCATGCTCGCGATCATCTTGCGGATGCGATCCTGTGTATAACCCTCGCCGGGGCGCACGATGCTGAGCAGCACCTCGGCGTACTTCACCGGATCCTGCACGCGCATGCAGCCGTGGCTGAACGCCCGCCGATCGAGCGCGAACAGGTTCTTGTCCGGCGTGTCATGCTGGTAGACTAGGAACTTGTTCGGGAAGTTGAAGCGGATGCGGCCGAGCGCATTGTGGTCGCCCGGCGGCTGCGAGATGTGAACGCTGCCGCCCGGATTGTATGACATGCGCAGCCCCATCCGCGCCAGCACGGTCGGATCTGCCGCCAGCGCCGGCAGGTATTCGTGCATGACGATCGAGGGCGGCACATTCCAGGTCGGATTGACCGTGATGTACTTCATCTCCGCCGACATGATCGGTGTCGCCATCGAAGGCTTGCCGGTGACGATCCTGGTCATCCAGATCTGCCGCCCGTCGTGGAAGACGCGCAGCGTGAAATCGGGCAGATTGACGATCACATAATCCTTGCCGAGGTCGTGCGGCATCCAGCGCCAGCGCTCGAGGTTGGCAAGGACCGTGTCGATCGGCCGGTCGGGCGAACGGCCGTTGAGTGCGTCGAGGGTCTGCTGCGTGAGTAGACCGCTCACTTTGAGTTCGCGCTCCTGTTGATACTTCTTCACCGCGTCGGCGAGCGCCTTGTCGTAGGTCGTGCCATCGCCGCCCAGTCCGAGCCGCTCGCGCAGCGCCGGCACGCGGTCGTCCTGTACGCCAATGTTGGGCACCGGCCCGTTCGGGATCAGCGCCTTGCCGGCTAACGTTTTGCCGGCGCGCAATTCGGCGAGCTTGGCCTTGAGCGCGATATAGTTCGGCGCCTGCGGCTCGTAGCCTGCGAGCGTCGCGGCCACATCCTTGGCGTCAGCTACTGCGACGAGAACAGCGGCGGGCGCCGGCGGCTTCACCTCATAGAGAATGGAGCTGCTGACGTCGGACCACTGCACGCGCCCGACCGAAGCATGATGGGCGTAGGTCACAACCGAGGCGGAGAGCCGCATTTCGGCTTCCGCCAGTGCGGCAGGATCGCCGACAGACGTGGACATGTTCGGCACCGGATAGTCGGCCGGATCGAGACCATCGGCGTCGACCTGCCCCAGGTAGGCAATCGCCGCTGCAGCGCGCTCGTTGAATTTGCCGTCGGTGATCCAGATCGGCGCGTAGCCGTGGGCGGCGTAATAGGCGTCGAAAGCCAGCCGATTATTCGTGCCGCCGACGATACGGTCGAACTTGCCATTGGCGAGTACGCGCAATAGTGCGGCGATCGGCGTGTTGCCGTCAGCCACCACCGGTGCGGGCACTGGCGCGGGGGCGGCCGTGTTGTCGGCGGGAACCGCCCCATTATCGGCAGGCGCAGTTGCGCCGGGGCCGGGCACCTCGTCACCCCAGGTGGCGGTCACCCGTTGGGTCGCTGGCGCTTCGGTGAAGCCGTGCACGGCGGCGGCGAAGCCGGTGACGGCAAGGCAAGTGACGACACAAATTAGGGTAATGGTCTTGGCGGCCCGACGACTCGCGTGCAGCCCAATGGCAGCAATGCTGTTCGTATCCATCTCCGACTCCCCTTCACAGAGAAATTAGGATGGTCAGCGCATGCCACTCCATTGCACGATGGTTGACGCAGGCAAGCAGATTGGTGCGGCTATCCTATACGGCAGTATAGGCCCCCACCGTACGCCCCCCGTTTTTATGGACCAGCCAAACCGCTGTTCGACAGGACGTGGAAATTGCCGGACGTTGAGAAACTGACGGCCAACTAGGCGAATGTCCGTCTTTGGCCGATTCTGTTGAATAAATCCGATGGTAAACCGACGTGGAGCGACTGTCGGCTCGACGGATGGCTCGGCGACCTGACTTCAGGCCGGTTGTAAGTTCGGTACCGGTCTCAGCTTGGCTAGCTTCCTGAGGTTCTGGGCCGTTGCTGCGAGGAGGAACTCGTCGTGCGCCCCATTTGGTCCTCGTAGTCGCAGCCGATCGAGTTTGAGAATGCGTTTGAGGTACGCAAATAGCATCTCGACTTTCTTGCGTAGCCGTCGCGCGACGCGCCCCTCCCACGATCTTGCGATTTGGCGTGCCATGTCACGGGCGCCTTCGTAAATCGATCGCGGCACGTATCGAGCTGGATCCTTTGGACAGCAGCGGGGTTTTAAACGACAGGCTTGGCAATCATACTTGCTCGCCCGGTAGCGTAGTGTTCCACCGTCATTGATACGTGAGCCGGTCGTGGTCAGCATCTTGCCGCCGGGGCAGTAATAGACGTCGCCAGCATGATCATAGGTGAAGTCGTCGCGGGAGAAGGTGCCATCCTGGCGCGCCGACTTGTCGAACACTGTCACATGCGGCTCGATGCCCTGCTCATAGACCAGCCAGCCGAGCATCTCGGCCGAGCCATAGGCGCTGTCGCCCAGAAGGCGGGCGGGATACAGATCGAAGCGATCGAGCGAGCGTTCTATCATGCGTTTTGCGGCCAGCACCTCGGCCTGCCGGATCGCGGTTGTGGCTTCGACATCAACGATGATCGCATTGTCGGTGTCGATCAGGTAGTTGGTGGAATAGGCGAAGAACGCCTGCCCACCATGAGCACCGGTCCAACGTGCCGCGGGATCGGCCGGCGAGACGAACTTGGGCACGACATCAGTCGCAGCGCCGAAGGCCTCATCGTCGAGCGCAGCCAGATACTCTTTGACCGCCCGGCCGGTCGCTTGTTGTGGCATCCCCTTCGCGCCTTCGATGCCGTTCTGGCGGTTCGCATCCGCCTTGATCAGACTGGCATCGATTGCAAAGGCTTCCCCGCCGACCAGTCCCTCGCGGATGCAGCGCTGCAGAACCGTCTCGAAGACGCGCCTGAGCAGATCGCTCTCACGGAACCGGCCGTGCCGGTTCTTCGAGAAGGTTGCATGATCGGGTACCTGGCCGTCGAGGCCAAGACGACAAAACCAGCGATATGCCAGATTGAGATGGACTTCCTCGCACAGGCGCCGCTCGGAGCGGATGCCAAAGCAATATCCGATGATCAACATCCTGATCATCAGTTCGGGATCGATCGATGGGCGACCCATCGTGCTGTAGAACGGCGCGAGGTCGCGGCGCAGCTCCGAAAGATCAACAAAGCGGTCGATCGACCTCAATAAATGATCCGTTGGTACATGCGCATCGATCGAGAAGTTGTAAAACAGCGCACCCTGTTCGACTTGCCGTGATCCCATCATCGACTCAGTTCCTGCCTCAACAGCTTCGATCCGCGAGAAGCTGTTCCCGAATTGCGTTGGCGCGGACGAGAAGACGCACAAGGCCGGTGTCGGGAGTTGCGGGTTCCGATCCATCACTGACGATTATTCGCATCTCCTTGCCGGTGCGCTTGAGACGAGCAGGGATGGACAGCGTGGTCAGTTGGCGATTGGCCTCGGATTGGGTTTTCTCCTTCGGCTCGTTTTTTCTGGCTGCTTCATCGAGTTGCTTACGGACGCTGTCCCGATCCAGTGAGACGTCAATGCGGTCCACATGGACTTGAACACGCACGATGCTTGAACGCATGAATGTGTGGAAGCCATCAATCTCGCCCGCGGCAACATTTCTGGCGCGCTCGATCAACCGCTTTTGAGTTGCTGCGTCGGAATCGACACTTTGGACCGTCTGAAGGATGGCGGCGGGCTCAGCAAGCCAGTTGCGAATCCGACGGGAAAGAAGGGACTCAAGGGCAACCGCCGGAATTCGCTGGCCATCGGTTCTAGCTTTCGGCGATCCTCCCAGCAACGACCGCGAGATGTAATATCGGTAGCGAGTTCTCCTTTTTTGTTGCATGTGTCGGGCTCATCCTGCCGCCCTGCGCGTCGAACAAAATCCCCGTCAACAGGCTCGGTCCATTTCCGGACTTGCCGTTGGCTCGGTCAACGCGATTCTTGGAGAGTATGGCTTGGACATCGTTCCAATGAGCCTCATTGATGATGGGCTCATGCTCGCCGGGATAGCTTTTGCCCTTATGGACGACTTCACCACAATAAATCCGGTTCTGCAGCATCAGGTAGAGCGCGCCGCGGGCGAGCGGCTGGCCGCCATAGGGGCTGCCATCGGACGCCGTCCGGACCTTGCTGACGACGCCGGCGCTATCGAGATCCTGCTTCAATTCGCGGACTGACTTGAGTTCGACGTAACGCCGAAAGATGTGCCTGACCGTCTCGGCTTCCGTTTCGTTGACGATGAGTTTCCGGTCTTTGACGTCATAGCCGAGTGACGGCAGGCCGCCCATCCACATACCCTTCTTCTTGGAGGCGGCGATCTTGTCGCGGATACGCTCGCCGGTGACCTCGCGCTCGAACTGGGCAAACGACAAGAGGATGTTGAGCGTCAGGCGCCCCATCGACGACGTGGTGTTAAACTGTTGGGTGACAGATACAAAGGAGACGGCATGCTGGTCGAAAATGTCAACAATCTTGGCGAAGTCGGACAGCGACCGGGTCAGCCGATCGACCTTATAGACGACCACCACGTCGATCCGACCCGCACCTACATCCTTCAGGAGCCGTTGGAAAGCCGGCCGTTCTATAGTGGCGCCCGAAAAGCCACCGTCGTCGTACATCTCGCCGACAGGGCTCCATCCTTCGCGTTTCTGGCTAGCGATGAAGGCCTCGCAGGCTTCGCGTTGGGCGTCGAGCGAGTTGAAGTCCTGTTCCAGCCCTTCCTCGCTGCTCTTGCGGGTATAGATCGCGCAACGACGAAGTTTTGCCGGGACGCGATTGGCGCCAGCTGAAGATCGGTTAGCCATTGGCTGCCTCCTCCTCAATGCGCGTTCCAGCGGCATCCGACCCCAATTGGTCATTCGGTGCACGCGTGCGGATCAGGCCAAAGAAACGGGGGCCGGACCAATGGGCCCCGGTAATGGCATGCGCGATCTTGGTCAGGGATGGAAAGGCTTTGCCGGCGTATTCGAATCCGTTTTCCGTCACGACCACCGTGTGCGTCCTCCCGCGCCATTCCCGCACTAATCGAGCGCCCGGCCTAAGGGACAAATCGGGGGTGACGACGACACTTCCCTTGACCTTCAGTTCCCTGCTCAACCCGGCGAGTTTCCGGTGGGTCGCCTTGCTCAACCCTCCGTAGGCAAGCTCCTGCACGCGGTAGGCGATGGTGCGGATCAGCAAGTCCCGGCTTAACCGTGGCGGCTGGCCTCGATAGAGCCGACGCCATTCGTCACGCAGTTGCTGTACCGTCAACTCATTCAGGACCGCAATTCGCGCTGACGCCTCATACTGTGTTGAATTGACGCCTTCGGTCGTCACCATGCCACGCGCAGGCAAGTGTGTTCGCTTTCGGGCTGCGTTCAACTTGGACCTCCGGTGCTTCGCGCCCATAGGGTGCTTGCACCACCTTAAGCCCGGGCAAAGCCGGGCTCACGGGCGTGGCCACCGAGGTCTTAACGGTGGGCTCCATTTCGCATGCACGCTCTTCTTGGGCTAGAAGTCCAGTCGAAAATCGGCCGTGAGGTCAGTTGATAATTCGGGAAAAATCAGCACTTTGGCGGTGCCTGCGGAATGTAGACTTCCATATTTGCATCGGTGCCTTTGCAGGAAAGCATCCGGATCATGTATGCGTCCTGGCCCGGATCGTTGGCGGCGGCGGGAAGGGAGAGGGTCCACAGCAGCGGCAATGCCAAGAATATTCCACGCGTCATGACGGGCCTCCTTGTCCAACCGTTTAAGAGATAGTCGACTAAATTTCTCGCAACCCCAAAGGTTGCGACACACGCGGTCGTGCTATCGCTCTCCGCCATGAATAGAAAGCTTTCCGGCCCATTCGCCACCCCAGATCACTGTGTTCGCAATACAACGCGGAGATTTTCAAGGGCGCGTTCAACATCGGCATCGACTGAACCGAAAGGCTCCGTCTCAGACTTGTCAGACCTTTCGGGAATTAACGCTTCGGGTGATGTTGCGGACGGCACCGACTCTTCAGCCGATGCGGAAAACAGTTCATCCGCGATCCAAGATAGGCCAACGAAGTAGCCTTCTAACGATATGTGGCCGATGACCTTTCCGGTGTCGAGGGCCGAAAGGTTACCGCTCGTCTCACCGTAGCTACAGCGTAGCCTACCAGCTAGATCATATGCATTGTCGCCTTCAATGTAGCCAATTCTCTCGTTCGGCCTTCCGATACGAAAAACGGGTCTTTTGGTACTCAAGCTAGCTCCTATCGTGGCCGTTATGGCGGGGAGACTTGCGGCAAGTGTTAGCTAACCATCGTCCAGTTTCACTGTTTCTTTGCCTTGCTTATTTCCCACCCGTTTAGTGGCCACGACGCAAAACAGTCGCGGGGCCACGAGCAGGGAAAGCCAAAAATGGCGCGGCGTCAGACAGAAACGACCTACCTAAAATCGCTTTTACTTTGGCTCGGCGAATATTGGATCGAATGAAAAACTCTGCGTGAGGCGGAACCGTAAATCTGTCCGTTCACGATGCCAGTTCATCAAGCCGCCGGCTATCGCTTCAACGCAAAAACGTTAAACCCACAACGATGAGGCCGACGATCACGGCGGCGGCAGCGGCGAAGAAGGTCAAGCTGGCGTAGTGGTGTGTTTTCTCCTCCCGAAGCCGCTGTGCTTGAGCTTCGTCACCTGACCATTGAAACTCGGCCTGTCTCTTCGGTTCGTCAGGAATCAGGTGTTTCGCTCACGCGGGTCGCCATGGAAGCGGCGCTCTTCCGCTTCGTACAGCCTACTAGGTAGTGAATGCACTATCGTGTTACCCAAACGTAGACGAACCAAATCAGCACTACACCGGCGACCAGCAGCATCCAAACCTGCAAATGAATGTCGAACAATGGTACGTCAGCAATCAGCCACTCCGCCATCGGCACCTCCGCCAATTGCTAAATAGCCAACTCCTTCAGCAGCGCCTTGGCCTCTTTCAGGTCGAGTGTGTCGAAGCCTTCGGTGAACCAGCCGTAGACCGGTGTGAGCAGTTCGCGAGCTTGCTGCGGCTTCCCTTGATTGCGCCAGAGCCGCGCCATGCTCATTGCAGCGCGTAGTTCCCATGACTTCGCCTGCTGCTGGCGAGCTATCGCGAGCGCGCGCTCAAAATATACTTCCGCTTTGACCACGTCCGGCTTCGGCGACTTCAACGCGATTTCGCCGGCCAGGCGATTGCTTTCGGCCTCCATCCATCTTTCCTTGGTTTTTTCAATCGTGCTCATCGCTTCAGTGATACTCCGCCAAGCGTCTTCAAATTGGCCGACATCCGCACTGGCTTTTGCCAAACTTGATAGGTGCAACGGCATCCACACTGTTGTTCCCGTAGCCCGATACGCGGCGAGTCCAGAGGACACAATGTGGATTGCTTCCGCGGCTCTCCCGGTCAATGCGAAAAGGTAGCCTTGGAACGATATTCCGATCGCCTTCCAGAACAAGGCGTCCTTTTCGTCGGCAAACGTTAGGACTTCTTCTAATTGAGCGTTTGCTGCGGCGTAGTTTCCACAGTGGATATGGGTGACTGATGCGAGGGACAACGCAAACATCAAACTGGCGGTTTGGCCGATTTCGCGCGCATCGCTGAGCGCCTTTTCCGAGTCTGCGAGGGCACCTTCGGGATAGCCGAGCACCCACAGGGCCAGTGACCGAAAGGACAAGGCCGCCACCCTGGGGTCTGCGCCGAATTGCGTCGCCAGCGGACGATGCTCGGCTGGATCGTAGAGCCCGATGGCTTGATCATAGTGCGCTCGACCTTCCGCGATGTCTCCCGTCCACGCTAAGGAACTGCCCATCAGCCGATGTCCTATCATAAGTGGGACGATCGACCCTTTCGTTTCCGCGAGAGCCAGGTATTGCGTCGCAGACTTGCGCATCGCTTCGCCGTTGAATGCGACGTAGTTCGCGGCCCAAAAACCGTAGAGCACTGAGAACAAAAGCAGCGGGTCTTCGATCGGCTCACCGAGGGCTTCAGCTTGTTCAATCAGCAGACGTGCCCGATCTGTTGCTGCTTTCGTTTCCGGCGCGGCATAGCCCTTGATATTGAGAAGCGGCGTTATGAGCGCGACCTGAAAATTGATCTGCTCCCGACGTAGTGCCCGAGTAGTCGGCAACGAGGCAATGTCGGCAACCGCGCGCGTGAACTGATCTATTGCTTCGATAAGCGCCGAGCGCTCCACGGACCGCCGCCCAGCCTTGCCCCAAAGGTGCGCAGCTTTCTCGACCAGACTAGCTTCTGTACAGTAACGAGCCAGCAATTGCGGCTGACTGTCAGCGATTTGGGGAAACTGGCTTTCAAAGGTTTCCGCGATACGGGCATTAAGTGCACGCCGGGGCTCGCGCAGTAGTGTTTCGTAAGCAGCGTCCTGCACTAGCGCGTGCTTGAATTGGTAGGTCGCATGCGGCGGCTTACCTTGCCGGAAGAGCAAGCCAGCCTGAATAAGACGGTCAAGCGCTGATTCCAACTCCCCCTCTGGCTTGCGCACTACCGCGGTCAGCAGGGCATGCGAAAACTCTCTTCCGATCGCCGCCCCGACCTGCGCCACTGCTCTCGCGGCCCCAAGCCGATCAAGCCGTGCCATCAGCGATGCGCGCAAACTCGCAGGCACCGCCAGAGCCGAGGGTAAAACGGTAGTTGCGGTCTGCCGCGCTTTGCCGTCGCTTTCTGCTTCCAACACAGCTTTGGTCATTTCCTCAACGAACAGCGGAATGCCATCGGCGCGCTCGATAATGTCCTGCTTAACACTCTCAGGGAGTGGCCTGTCGCCTGTGACGCCGTCGATCAAGGCGGCGATTTCGCGCTCCCCAAGCCGGTTGAGTGTCAGCGCGGTGTCGTAAGGCCGTTCCATCCAGGGGGGTTCAAACTCTGGTCGGAACGTTATCAGCAGCAGGACCCGAAGAGTTCTCAGCCGGTCGATGGTTCGACCAAGCGCCTCAAGGCTTGTCGGGTCGATCCATTGCACATCCTCAAAAATCATCAGCACAGGGTTAGACCGCGACAGCACCTCAAGTTGCGCAGTTAGCGCTTCCAGTATTTTCTGCCGCCGCTGCTCTGGGGTCATATCGAGCTTGGGATAGCGTCCATCGTCCGGGAGCGACAGCATCTCGGCAAGAAGGGCGCTGTCCTGCTTGGAAGTCGAGGCCCGTGCTAGTACGGCATCCAATTTGTCGAGCTTCGCTTCGGGGGTGTCGTCGTGCGCGAGGCCAGCGGCCCGCTCCATTTGCCCGATGATCGAATAAAACGCGTTGTTTGTGTGCTGCGGGGAGCAGAAATAGCGTAAGCGAGTGTGCGGCTCGCCGGCGATCCTCTCTAGTAGTGCTGCCGTGAGTCGTGATTTGCCGATGCCGGCTTCGCCGGAGAGCCGCAGGACCTGACCTTCGCCGATCTTCGATCTAGACCAGCGGCGCAGCAGCAATTCGAGTTCCTCCTCCCGTCCAACCAGGGGCGTAAGGCTGCTCGCGTGCAGCGCCTCAAAGCGGCCTTCCGCCGAACTTGCCCGCAACGCCACGAAGACCCGCACCGTCCCGGAGATGCCCTTCAGGTCCTTTGCCCCAAGGTCCTCGAACTCGAAGAGGTTGCCTAGAAGCCTGCGAGTGCCTTCGGCAATGACCACTGTGTCGGGTTCCGCGATGCCCTGTAGACGCGCCGCCAAGTTTGGGGTTTCGCCGACGATGCCACGCTCCTGCGCCTCCCCCGATCCGATCAAATCGCCGACCACGACCAGCCCGGTGGCGACGCCGACCCGAGCCCGTAGCGTTACACCCGTTTTCAAATCCGCGACCGCTTTGACCAGTTGGAGACTTGCCTCCACCGCCCGGTCGGCATCATCCTCGTGTGCCTCGGGATAACCAAAATAGGCAAGGACCCCGTCGCCGACATATTGTGACACGAACCCACCAAAACACCGCACATTTTCGGCAACGCATTTGCGATAGGCGGAAATGACGTCGCGCAGGTCCTCCGGGTCCATACGGGCTGAGAGCGCCGTCGAACCGACAAGATCCGAGAACATCACCGTGACTTGGCGGCGCTCAGCGGCGTCTTGTGGCTGTAACGCGGGTGTCGCTACTACTGACTCAGCGGTCTTCGATTGATTTTTTTCGCTTAGATCGGCAATCGCTCGCAGCATTTTGCGCCGATCACCGAGAAGGACGCCTAACTTCTCCAAGTCCTGATCGGTCAAATCGGGGAGGACAGAAAGATCGATGCGGTTTTCAGCAAAACGTTGAGCATACTCGGACATTCCGAGTTTTGTGAGCCAATCCGCAATTTGCGGCGTTGCTGCCACTGTCTGCACCCCGGGAACAGCGGGCTAAACTGGGCTTCTTTGCCACAGGCAGCTTATCGCAAAATCGACCGGGCTGACATCCATTCCCGGCTTACAAAGTGCTCACAGGACCCGCTGGCGACTTCGGCGACAGCAGAAGCTTTGGGGTCCGGAAAAGATTAGATTTGGGGTGCCGAGTTGGCTCCAGTAAAACGTGTCTCCCAAGACTATAAATTAATGACGTGTCCGGCGTACTCACGCGGCCACTTGATCAATTTAAAGACCGGCAAGGTTCTAACAGCAAACTGAATAGAGGGTTGCCAAAGTCAACGGGCGTGCCATGAAAATAGTGCTCGCGGTTTTGATCATTTTTGCCGCTCTTGCGGGCAATACTGAGGCCCGTTCCGAATGCGCTTGCACATGTGTCGACGGACAGATGCAGACGCTATGCGACAGTTCAGATGATCCACCTATTCATTGTCCGGCGACATTTTGTCCGGTAATGCCATCTTTGATTGAGCCGATACAACCAGAGACACGTCCGCCATTAGCTTCATGTCGATATGCTAACGTGTGTGACCAATTTGGAAATTGCAAAAGGCAACAGATTTGCCGACCATAACCCGTCCAGTCGCCAATGGAGGCCGCTGCCGTCAATGGCCGATGACTTCGCTGAAGCGCCTTGAACTAGAAAGACCGCAGGAGTTATCCAATTCGCTGCCGCTCCCGGCGCCCTAAACCTCTGCCAAAGTCGTCCTCACGCCGTCTGAGGCGTTGCGGGATTCCGGCGCGTCGTCTCCAATCTTTCAGCTCGCAGTCCGAGGGAACGCAGACGGTTGAGGGTGCTTTCGCCGCTCGAAAACTTGAGCTTCGTTCCCGAGGGAATGTTATTTGCGAGACAATAGGCCGTTCGGAGAACGGCTTTTGCTGGAAGTTGCTTATCCCGGTACGTCACAACCAAGCCGGACGGCTTTAGTCTTGGGTTTGTTGAGTTCAGTAGCGAATTGCAGGCCGCAATGACGTGATCATCCTTTACCGACGTCCAATTCATTTTCATCGCTCAGGCTCCTTGTCCCCATAACCCTCGTCAGGGCGATGACTGCAGTCAGTCTAGGCCCAGAGGTCGAAATACGCCACTGCGCCTACTGAGTGCGCGTGGAGTGTCGCTGATATTGTCGCTATGATTGGAGAGGCTGAGCGCGCTCCACCTAAGCGTGGGACCAGTCGTAGAAGGTCGATCTCGGGATCCCGTGTCGCTATCAGGACGGCGGTATCGACGTTTTGCCGGGAAAACGTAGATAGAAAACCATAGTTTAGAAATCGAACGATCAAATCGGATCACGCGGCGACGGCACTCGGTCACGCGATTTTGCTCGGCCCGTGATCCGTCTGGACGGGTTCGCCTTAGGGGAATGTCTTCAGGATAGTTTTAGAACGCTCGAATTTGTGAAGTGGCTGCGCTCGCGCACGCCGATAGGTGCTACGTGGCGGCTCCCGAACAGGGGCCTGTTGCTCTCACCGCGTCGCAGGGGTATCAACCAAAATTGTTCTGATCAGAAGCGGTTCATCTGATGAGGCAATCAACGTTAGGAAAATCCATGGCGAAAGACGATAAGAAAACTAGCCCCGCGCCCAAAAGTGGCGCTGCCGAAAAAAAAGAGGGCGCGGCGAAAAAAGACGAGGGGCAGCCGAAGGACACGACCCCATCAGGAGCGGATCCGTCTAAGGCTGAGGGAGGCGAGAAGGCTGCGCCACCGTCGGGTTACAGTCGCGGCGAGGGCCAAAAACCGGTTTCCCAGGCTTATAAGGATAACTGGAACGCGATTTACGCGAACAAGAAAAAGAAGAAGCGGTAATGGATCAATGGACAGGTATCGCTGTATCTCAGCGAACCTAAAGCAGAGTGCACGCCAAATTAAGAAAGCGTCGCTGTGAAGCTATCGCTCGATTGGAGCATCGAAGAAGCCCACGAACCCGATCTAGTGCGCTGATCAATCTGGTCGCTGATCAATGAAGCCTGAAAATGCCATCCACTGTTTTGATCTCGATCGGTTTGATGAGGTGGGAATGCGCAACAGTGACCGAATGCAGGACACCCTCAAGAGATTTCTGCCAAAACTGCAAAAAGCCCTGCAGTTCAGGGAAGTCTGGGTGAAGGTCGTAGTTCTGCCAGACGTAGCTTTGCAACAGCCAGGGATGGTCAGGGCGCCGGTATAGGATATTCGCTGTGGTTAAGCCGTACCCCTTCACCTGCTTCTTAAAATCTTGCGTGGTCACGAGAATCTCCGGGTCATTGATGGCCCAAGTTTTTCATCATGGCTCGGCTATGGCAACATCGGAAAATAAATATTCCTCCTAGATTCAAGGTGTTAGCAGCATTAGGGCGGAGTTGCTGACGACGGGTTGGCAGTCGCACTTGACGAGTGCTAAAAGCACGCCAGTTAGATATGGTCGGACCGCATGCGTGTGGCGATCTACGGCGGACCCTTTTTCTTCAGAAAACTCAACATGAACAGCCTCTTAGGGAGATTGATATGAAGTTTCGGCCGCTTCACGACCGCGTCGTGATTACGCGCATCGATGCTGACAGTAAGACCGCGGGCGGAATCATCATTCCGGATACCGCCAAAGAGAAGCCTTCCGAGGGAGAGGTGATCGCCGTCGGCCCTGGCGGCCGCGACGAAGCTGGGAAAATCATTCCGATCGACATCAAGGTCGGCGACCGCGTGCTGTTCGGCAAATGGTCAGGCACGGAGGTCAAGCTCGACGGAGTGGATTATCTGATCATGAAAGAGAGCGACATCATGGGCGTGATCGAACAGCCCATCGCCAGCAAGAAGGCTGCCTAAAGCTATCGCATCAAACATAACGGAGAATAAAAATGGCTGCCAAAGACGTAAAATTCGGCGTCGATGCGCGCGACAGGATGTTGCACGGCGTCGATATTCTCGCCAATGCGGTTCGCGTGACGCTCGGCCCCAAAGGCCGCAATGTCGTCCTCGATAAGTCTTACGGCGCACCGCGTATCACCAAGGATGGCGTTACTGTCGCCAAAGAAATCGAGCTCGAAGACAAATTCGAGAACATGGGCGCGCAGATGGTGCGCGAAGTGGCGTCGAAGTCCTCTGACTTCGCCGGCGACGGCACCACAACCGCCACGGTTCTGGCGCAAGCGATCGTGAAGGAAGGCTCGAAGGCCGTGGCCGCGGGCATGAACCCGATGGATCTCAAGCGCGGTATCGACCTTGCGGTCGAAGCGGTGGTCGCCGATCTTAAGAAGAACTCGAAGAACGTCACCTCCAACGAAGAGATCGCCCAGGTCGGCACGATTTCCGCCAATGGCGATCCTGAGATCGGCAAGTTTCTCGCCGATGCGATGAAGAAAGTCGGCAATGAGGGCGTGATCACGGTTGAAGAAGCAAAGTCCTTGGAGACAGAGCTCGAAGTGGTCGAAGGTATGCAATTCGATCGCGGTTACATTTCTCCTTACTTCGTCACCAACGCGGAAAAGATGCGCGTGGAGATGGATGACCCCTATATCCTGATTTACGAGAAGAAGCTCTCTGCCCTGCAGGAACTGCTTCCGTTGCTGGAAGCAGTAGTGCAGACCTCGAAGCCGCTCCTCATAATAGCCGAGGATGTTGAGGGCGAGGCGCTTGCTACCCTCGTCGTCAACAAGCTGCGTGGCGGCCTCAAGGTTGCTGCGGTGAAGGCCCCGGGCTTCGGTGATCGTCGCAAAGCGATGCTCGAAGACATCGCTATCCTGACTGGCGCACAGGCGATCAGTGAGGATCTTGGCATCAAGCTCGACAAGGTTACTGTGAACATGCTGGGGCGCGCCAAGAAGGTGATGATCGAGAAGGAAAATACCACGATCGTCAACGGCGCCGGCAAGAAGGCCGACATCGAAGCGCGTATCTCTCAGATAAAGGCGCAGATCGAGGAGACCACTTCGGATTACGACAGCGAAAAGCTGCAGGAGCGCCTCGCCAAGCTCGCGGGCGGCGTCGCGGTGATCCGCGTCGGTGGCGCGAGCGAGGTCGAGGTGAAGGAGCGCAAGGATCGCGTCGATGATGCGATGCATGCGACCCGCGCGGCTGTCGAAGAAGGCATCCTGCCGGGCGGCGGCGTCGCCTTGCTACGCGCCGCTGAAGCGCTAAAGCGCGTGCGCACGCAGAACGACGACCAGAAGACCGGCGTCGACATCGTGCGCAAGGCCCTCTCCTGGCCGGCTCGCCAGATAGCAATTAACGCAGGCGAGGACGGCTCTATCATCGTCGGCAAGATCCTGGAAAAGGATCAATATGCTTTCGGCTTCGACGCCCAAAACGGCGAATACGTTAACCTCGTCACCAAAGGCATCATTGACCCGACCAAAGTTGTTCGGGCGGCCCTGCAGAATGCAGCGTCTATCGCCGGGCTTCTGATCACCACTGAAGCCATGGTGGCCGAAAGGCCAAAGAAAGATAGTGGGGCCCCGGCTATGCCTGGCGGTGGTATGGGCGGTATGGGCGGCATGGACTACTAAATCCGCCCTCAAGTGAAACTAGGAAAGCCCGGGGCTTCGTCCGGGCTTTTTTCTTGCCTCGTAGCAGATAGTTTTGGGATCGGACGCGGCTGCAACGCTTCTCCTTCTGATGCTTGAGGCCGGTGTTTGTTGAGAGCAGCGGAGGCCGCGGCGCCATTGGGCGTGCTCTTCACCCAAGTTCAGCCATAGTTTCGGCAAAGCGATGTCATCGCTCACCGGGCCATTCGCCGTGACCAGATAATTGTCGCAGACCCAAGAAAACGTGTGGCCGCGGACATAAGTCGGGTGCACGACGATATTCATGTTCTCTCCGATACCCATCGGCTGGTCCTGGCGGCGGTTATTGCAGCGTTTTTCCGTTGTTGATGGTTCGGTCGTCTACGAAACGAATGGCGATCGGGCGCCCGGCGACCGCACCACCCATTCCTTTGCTGAAATGCAACGGCGTGCAGCGCGTGAGTGCCGCATTCACCGCGTCGCGATAGACATCACGCACCTTCGCCGGTGCCTCATGGCTCGTATAGGTGACGCGGGGCTGTGCCATAATCTCACCATCACGTTTGAAGGCAAAACGAATAGTGTACTCCATGCCGTGACGCGCAGAATCCCTTGGCGGCGGCAGCCAGCAAGCCCGCAGTGCGGCGTACATCTCGCGAATCGAGTCCAGTTTCTTTTCATCATCTGCTTTGTCCCCGCAAACATCGTTGATTGCGTCGCCATCTGACTTACTCGCAGGATCATTCTCATCGGTCGAGACGATGGTCAGTCGTAGATCCTGCCCGATTGGCGGTAGGTACTCGGGAAAACACGGACCGCGGTGGAAAACGCCGCAGAACGAGGAACCACGTTGCACTCCGGACCTCGGGAGGACACCTGGCGCATTGGGTGAGACAGGGGTTCCGCTTGTTTGCGGTATGGTGCTTGGACTCGACGGATTGAATATCGGTGGCGGCGGAGGGGCAAGCGGTATCAAGGGCTGTGCCGAAGCGTATGCGGTCATCATTCACTCACCGAGCACGATCGCACACACGGCTACAAAAAGCTTGGCCGGCCGCATTAGGGTCTCCTTTGAGCCGAGGATCCGCTCCCAATATATATGCCCCGCCCAGACGGTGCTTGGATTGCCAAAAATTAAGCCTCCGATAATGCTCTTACATCTTATCAGCGGCCGCATCCTCTTACTGAGGGACACTGTCATGGGCGACGTATGCGCTGCTTCGGCGCCCGATAAGCGGGCTTGCCTGCCGTAAATCTTAAATGGCGACTGGTGAGTCCAGCGTCGGGTCGCACCCGCGGAGGACATCCGCACGTGAAACCGCGGCAGAGTTACTGAGAGTCGTGCGGCCGAACCTACTGTTGGAAACATCCACCAAGTACGACACACGCATCGTACCCGCTATCCTCATTGCGAGAATTCGGTCGTACAGCGCGCAAGATCGATCAAATTCTGGTGCAACTGCTCTAGCGCAAAACCTAGTGCGAAAATGCGCTCTACCGCATCGGCAGAAAAATCCCGCATCAGTCGTTCGCGGCGAGCAATTGCGATCTCAGCTGCATAAGCATTGAGCGCAGCGTCGACCGCGTCGAGCGTAGGCGGATCGCGGCGTGCCACAAGCGCCGTGCCGCTGGCGCGTAGATGCACGGCAACGGTCTCGACGACACGCGCAAGCGGCGGTCCTAGCCGCGTTTGGAACGCCTCCGAAGCGGTATGGCCACAGCCCGTGCGATGATGACGAGATCGTGACGCAGGCGAAGCAGATTGGATCTTTGCCTCCTCACAAGGTCTTGTCCTTGAAGCGAGCATCGATGGGAACCCTGGTGTCAGACCGTTGACACGAGCGTAGCACCGCATTCAGAAGACGGGGCCTCGCAATTGCGCCATTTCGTGTCTGCCCTCACGCACGGCTCCGTCGGTGACGAAGGATTTAGGCTTCCATGGCATCGTGCTGTTTGGGTGCGTGGAAAGCCTACTATGTCAAAATGGCTAGCGGAAAAGGCGGAAAGAAATCGGCTGTCGGTAGCACGCCTCACCAAGGCCTTGCCGACTATCTTTCCACCGGCCGTCTTGTCTCGAGCGCTCGCCCGGCCGTTCGTGCCTCCGACGCCGCGGCTCGCAATCGATTCGTATTGGAGTGCGCACCCGTTTCGCGCTGATCGCCTGGCGCGCGCCCTCGCGGCCCGCACCGGACCGCCGCACGTCTGGAACTGGCGTCTCGACGACGATCGCAAGAACGGATTACCAACCACCTTCCGAACGCCGCCCGCGCCCTATCGGGAAAGCGCCTACACGCGGGGTCCCGGATTCTGCTGCGTGTGCGGGCAGTCGGTTTATCGATTCGGTTGGCATGTCGATCTGTGGCGCACAGGCATAAACAAGAACGCGGTCTGGCACGGCGCTTGCGTGATCGCGTGGCAATTCTGGAATGCGCCGAGCAATAACGCCCGACTTCTCCGGCGCCTACAAGCAAGGCGCTGCGGCCAAACCGGCACCCGGCTATGGAAGAGCGCAGAAGTTGACCATCGCGTACCGCTGTTTAGGGTGTGGAGAGAATGCCGGGACGTGGCGTGGCCGGCGCTGCTGCATTATTGGGGCTTGCCGAATCTCCAAGTGATTAATCGGGATGTCCATGCCGCCAAATGTGCGAGCGAGGCGCGAGACCGCCGTACCGCGAGTGATTTTACTTCGGAGCTCGCTTGATCGCCTGAATGCGTGTTCCCCCGCTGAGGAGATACCACTGCCTGTCCTGACCCCACAATCTTTCGCGACCGAATCTTTCACTGATGCATCCGCGGCAGTCGTGCGCCTCGAGGAAATCTATGACCGCAATACTGCTTTCTTGCGCGATCGTTTCGAGGCGTATGCCAATCGGGAGGCAATCGGCTCACGGGTGCGCGCCGCTTATCCCTTTGTGCGCATAACAATTGCAACCCATGCACGGCTCAACTCACGCCTTTCCTACGGCTTCGTTGCTGGGCCGGGCGTCTACGTGACGACTGTAACACGACCCGACCTATTCCGCACTTATCTCACGGAGCAAATAAAGCTTTTGATCGAGAACCACGGCGTGCCGGTCGAAATCGGCGAGTCGAGCGAATCGATACCAATTCATTTCGCTTATCGCCGCGACATCAATGTCGCAGCGATGCTCTCTGACGGTGGAAACCCACGTGTCCAGCGACCCGTGCGTGACGTGTTCGATACGCCGGACCTCGCCGCCATGGACGACGCGATTGCCAATGGCACGCTCCCTCGGCTGCCCGGAACAACGGAGCCACTCGCCTTGTTCCGTGCGGCTCGAGTTGACTATTCGTTGCACCGGCTTTTCCACTACTCCGGCACCGATCCGGAGCACTTCCAGAATTTTGTGATTTTTACGAATTACCAGTTCTATGTCGATAACTTCGCACGCTTGGGCCACGAGCGCATGGCCTCGGGGCACTCCGGCTCCGACGCCTTCGTCGAGCCCGGCAACGTAATCAGACGCAACGCGCGATTGGGCGGAGGAACATCTGGCGTTGTTCCTGAGCGAATGCCGCAGATGCCAGCCTTTCATCTCGTCGAGCCCGGCTATCGAGGCATCACCATGATTAACATCGGCACTGGACCGTCCAACGCCCGCACCATAACCGACCACGTTGCCGTGCTGCGGCCGCACGCTTGGCTAATGCTGGGGCATTGCGCGGGTCTCAGTAACTCGCAGAAACTTGGGGATTACATCCTCGCTCACGGATATATGCGCGAGGATCACGTCCTCGATAACGAGCTTCCGCCGCGGGTGCCGATTCCGGCATTAGCGGAGATGCAAGTGGCGCTGGAGGCGGCGGTCGGCGAGGTCACAGGGCTTGCGGGCTTCGAGCTAAAGAGTGTGATGCGTACCGGAACAGTGGCAAGCGTCGACAACCGCAATTGGGAGATCGGGGATCCCGCCATCATCCGACGCTTGTCGCAGTCGCGCGCTATCGCGCTCGACATGGAGTCGGCGACCATCGCCGCCAACGGCTTTCGCTTCCGCGTGCCATACGGGACGCTGCTCTGCGTCTCCGATAAGCCGCTCCATGGTGAAATCAAACTCGCCGGGATGGCCGGCGAATTCTACCGCCAGCGAGTCAACCAACATCTTGAGATTGGGTTGAAGGCGTTGGAAAAGCTCAAGGCCCAGGATTGGGAGCGCCTGCATTCGCGCAAGCTCCGAAGCTTCGCCGAGGTCGCGTTCCAATAGTTTTCCAACCTTATTCGTGGCGACATATGCCGTACGGCCGAGCTAAAAACTGTCTCAAGCCTTTATCTTTTTAGAAATCTACGACTTTGCAAAACCGATCGGCGACCGTGGGGCGCGCCATGCCGAGAGGTAGCGGCGTTGCGATGGTGGGAAGGTGACTCCCAACTTTGCGCGAGGTGCACCTCTTTGTTGTCCTAAGACGAGGACTTGGGTGGTTAGTAGGCGTTAAGCTTAGATACATTCACTCAATCATCTGTCAGTAAACAAAGGAGCGCGTTTCTCCTCGCCGACAAACTCCTCTGGTGGCCAAAGCCAAGCTGCGCCCCGAACACCGCTCGAATCGCCGTGCGATGCACGAACGACTGTTGTATCAAGCACATCGGAAAAGGCGTATTTCCCAATCTGACTTATAATATCCGTGTAGATGTATTTTACATTGGAGAGTCCGCCACCGAACACGATGATATCCGGATCTAGTACATTTATGAGAGCAGCGACGCTCCGTGCAAGGCGCACCTGATAAACGGACAGGCACCTAAGAGCCAAACTATCGCCGCTGTCGGCAGCTAAAGCAATCGCCTTCGCGGTCAAAGTTTTTCTTGTCAGGGCATGGTAGTCGCGTGACAAACCACCTCCCGAGAGAAATGTCTCAATACAGCCGGTCTTTCCACAATAGCATTTTGGTCCGGGCCATTCTTCGCTAGTAGGCCAGGGAAGAGGGTTATGTCCCCATTCACCGGCGATTCGGTTTCTTCCACAGTGAAGAACTCGGTCCACTACAAAGCCCCCACCTACTCCCGTGCCTAGAATAGCGCCGAACACAACGCGACCGGATCTACCGGCGCCGTCGGTCGCTTCTGACAATGCAAAACAATTGGCGTCGTTCTCAAGTCGAATCGGTCGTTCCAGGCGTTGCGAGAGATCTTGGTCGAGTGGTTTCCCATTTAAGACAATGCTGTTTGAATTCCTAATCAGACCTGTGCCAGGCGATATTGCGCCTGGAGAACCAATTCCAACGCTACCCCTCTGTGATAGCTCCGCTTCGGCTTCCCGCACCAGTTTGTGGACGGCGTCGAGGATTTGAAGATAGTCTCCCGCTGGAGTCGCAATTCTGCGGCGCCAAAGCTCGTGTCCAGTCTTATCGATGGCGATGGCCTCTATTTTTGTTCCGCCAAGATCAACCCCAATGCGCATAATGTCTCTCCAAAATAACGAAATCCGTGAGCAATGCTCGAAACGCGGACCGAATCTCACAACAACGGAGTGGCTTGATAAGCTCTTCAAGCAAACGAGCCCGTGCTGAAAGCAGTAGCTACCCTCCGCGTGCTATCGAGACCTTTATCGACCATGTCCCTTGACCCTTCTTGGCGGCAGTGATGGGCCAAAGGTCGAGGTATGGCATTGCCTTCTCACTCATGTACCGAGGCTGACCACGGAGAGCGGGTTAGCATGCTGCGCAAAGCGGCGGAGCGGCGAAATCGCGGATATGCTGATCACAGCGCGAACTGATATGCCAGGTCTTCTATGCTCCTGGCAGCGATGTCGACCGGCCGGGTCGGGTAAGCCTCGCCGCGACCCGGGCCATTTTCGTTTGGGCGAGCAATATGAGCCGTACGCATGGCCAATGCAGCTGCTGCGGTCAAATCCTGGGTGTGTGCTGCCACCATCATGCAATCGCTCGGCGCGAGGTCGAATGCTTCCGCTGCCGCAAGATACACCCGCGGCTTAGGCTTATAGTCTCTGGCAATCTCGGCGCCGAGGATGGCGTCCCACGGTAGATTGTTGCGCCGCGCCAGATCGACCATGAGTGAAATGTTGCCGTTTGAAACCGGCGCCAACAGGTAGCGGCGCCTGAGACGAGCGAGGCCGGAAGCAACATCGGGCCATGCATCAAGCCGATGCCAAGCCATGTTCAGATTACGGGATTGCTCCTCACTCAGAGTTTCGATGTTGAAACGGGGCAAGATCAATTCGAGGTTGCGACGGTGCAATACGTCGAGGTTGCAGAACGGTATGCGGCCGATACGCACTTCGTCCATGGCTCCCTGGTACTCGCTACGCCAAGCGTCCGCGAATGCAAGCCAATCGAGTGTGTAACCAAGCGGTTTGAGTATCGCTTCGGCCTCACGCGCAATCGACGTGCGCCAGTCGACTAGGGTCCCGAACACGTCGAAGAAGAGTGCCCTGACCGAGACCTTCATCACAGCTTCCTTGCGTAAACGCCTGCACCGGCCTCGTTGTGAACCAAGTGGACTGCAAATGGGTAGGGCGTTCCCTGTTAGTCAAATTCCTTTCCCTGATATGCTGTAGAAAATTCCCTGTTCCATTGCATAGGGAATTTGTCCGTAAACGGTTGAATTTACTGCCCGTCTGGCCGCAAAAATTTCGCTAACCGGCCGGAAACGCGAAAATTCCCTGTTAATTTCCCTGTTAGCAGGGAATTTGGAGCGGAGACGGGTTAGCGGTAGACTGCCTTCTCTGCCAGACCCGCAGCCCGTTTAACGATTCAATGACGCGCACGGTCCACAAACAGCGTGCGCGGATCGGATCCGCTTAAGCGATGAAGGAGCGCTATCTCCGAAGATCAAGTGCCGCAGCGTGTAGCCGCAATCGTTTTTGATGAGCACGCACGGCATCGCCCTCACGGCACGGCGTGTCGTCGCGGGTCAGCGAAGTTACCTCAGAATGCCGCGATTGCTCACCTGCCTCTCCCGCTGTGCCGCTCATTGATGCGCTACGGTTTGAAGTTCGCGGATACGCGCGTCGTAGCTTTGCGCTATGCACGCGGCCATGTCAGGGTCACGGCATTGGTTCCTTCTTTTAGTCACCCAATTGTTCTCTGCCTGGATTAGATCGGTTCGCGCCTGGCCGGACAGTCGAGCAAGTACTTGGTGAAATAAGTCGTTTAGAGCCCGATCTTTGCTGGACAGGTCCGTATCACTGCAAATGGCTTGTTCGACGGGCTTCTTGTCCGTCTTGCAGTCAAAGCTCGGCCCCGGAACCGGCACGGCCTGCGGCGATGGAGCCTGCGGCAACCCATGATCTGCGACCTGCGGCAGCGGGCCCTGGGGCACTCCCTGATTTCCAACCTGCGGCGGCGGACCTTGGGGCGACAAATGTTCTGTGACCTGCGGTAATTGAGGACCAGCGTTTGGGATTGATGGGTGACCGCCGGTGAAGAAGCCGATCTGATTTAAGGCAAGTATGAGACCCGTAATGCCAACCAGCAGACCCCCGAACGCGATCAACATACCTGGCAGGGTTTGCCACCAGCTCGTCCCCGACACTTTGGGCATGGCATGCCCGACCACAGCGGCGGAGGGCTCCTGACCAGCATTTTGCTTGCTCACCGCCGCTAGTGCGAATGCCGGCGCTTCGGCTACTTTGCCAAGTTGCTGTTCCTCGGCGACCAGCGAGGCTTCCGTCTCGCGGCGTTGGCGTTCATCTTCAGTTCGCCTCGCGGTGTCGAGGGCTTGCGCTTTAGCCCCGGTCGCCTTCTTGCGTTCCTCTTCAGCAGCACGCGCCGCGTCTGCCTCGTAACGCCGACCTTCTACTTCCGCCACCTGTCCGGCTTCCGCTTTCCTCGGACGTTCATCTTGCGAAGCGACACGCACGGCCTCGGCTTCTTGCCGTTGCTGCCGTTCCTCGGGACTCTCCCACGGTTTGCGCAATGCGTTCGATATGTTTCGGCAGAATTGGATGAGCTCTTTCCGTACTTCTGGGTCGGTAAGCTCTCGCGGGCGATAGTCCCGCCAGTCGAGATATTGTCGATCGCTGACAATTTTCAGCACCGAACTCTGCTTCCACGTCCCATCCTCCAGTTCCGGAACCGAAATGTAGAGGATGGGAAAAACCAAATCGTCGCGGCCAAGCTCCTTCTCGCGCGCCAGAAACGAATCGAACTCGAAGGCACAATGGGGACTGTTGACCACCCGCGGCGTAATGATCGGAACAAAGAACGCCGACTGCTTGATGCCGTCCACTATCTGTTTCTGCCAAAGCCCGCCGTGCGGGATAGCAAATCTGTCCTGCCAAATGCGGAAATTGTCACGGTTGCGGCCGAGCTGCGCGCTCAACTCGGCTTGGATGGCGTTGCGAAACTTCGACAATACGTCGCCAAAGTCCACATCGTCTTCGCGTGAATAGGTGAAGAATCCGACCAAGTTTGAAGGATAATACTTGGCGAGCGACGACATAGCGTCCCCATTTACGAACTATGTATTATGATCCTCCCGTCAGCACAAAAGTGCAACGGCCAATGCCGGTCGAGTTATCCAAGCCTGTAGCGTTCCTCGGGTCGTGTCCACGTGGCGACCACATGCCCGCAAGAGTGCCGCAACATTTGCGGGTGCGCCTCGAACTTAAAGTCAACGTTCAGGCCGCGATCGCAGACGCCGGCGGAGAACTTCCTTTGAGCCAATCGCGCGCGGCGCGCTGAGCCGCGGCAATCTCGCGCTCCGACATCTGATCGGCGATCTCCCGCCGCAGCCGGATCGCTTCCAAGTTGCCCTTTACCGCTGCGAGATTGAACCACTTGTGCGCGGAGATGAGATCGACCGGCACATCGCGGCCGACCGAATACATCATTCCGAGTTCGAAGAGCATGTCGCCGGCTGCCGGCCCCTCACCGAGCGGTGCCGCGCTGCCCTCGAGAATTTCAAAGCGAGCCATAGTGCATCCCCTGTTCTACGCCTGTGTTCGCTATCCGCTTTCGCGGTTTTCGCCGGCCGTGTTTGTCCGCCGGTATCGCGATAATCGTCAGAAGATTTGAATGGTGGTTTAAGTAACGCGATAAATCAAAACTGAACTCGCCAGGCGCGATCGCGAAGAACGAGAAACGCCGCATTAAGCAACAACGGCGCCGACCCGTACATTTCGCTGGATTTTCGCGCGATCGAACGCGACGCCGGCGGTGGAGCGCGGCTTGCAATGCCGAACTTGTAAGCTATCCTTTTACCCTTTGCGGACGTGAAGGATATCGGAGGCTGGAATGAAGGTGTCTCGTACGATCGTGGCCGTCACCGCTCTTGCGGCCGCGCTGGCGTTGATTTGGATCGCGCCCGCACGCGCCGCCGATCCGCTGGGCACCTGGTTTACGGGAGACAAAAAGGCCAAGGTCCGCGTCGTCAATTGCGGCGGCGCGCTTTGCGGCACGCTGTCGTGGCTTGCCGAACCGAACGATCCGGAGACCAACCAGCCGAAGACCGACAAGAACAATGCCGATGCGGCCAAGAAAGGCCGGCCGCTGCTCGGCATTCCCATCGTGCTCAACATGAAGCCGTCCGGCGACGACAAATGGCAAGGCAAGGTCTACAATGCCGAGGATGGCGGCACCTATACCGGCTCCTTCACCATGACTGGCCCGAACACGGCACAGCTCAAAGGGTGTGTGATGGGCGGGATCATTTGCAAGGGCCAGACCTGGACCCGCGCCAACTGACGCCGACGTTCGGATCGCTATTCTGACTTGCCTTCGGCGGCAACGGGCTTGGCGTTGGCTTCGGCCGCAACTGGCGGCGAGCAAGCATCCAGAGTGCGCAGGCTACGTGGCGCGCTGGCCGAACAACACCGCGCGCACTTTTGGATCGTGCATGTCGACCGCGGAGGCTGCCTCGACCCGGATCGCGAAGGCGCGCTTGACCGCCGCTCTCGCCCGGATGGTCTCGAACCAGCGCTTGAGATGCGGAAACGACGCCAGATCCTGGCCCATGCGTTCCGCAAGCCGGACCCAGCCGACGCACGCCATATCGGCAATTGAATACCGGCCGGCCAGAAATTCGCGCGCCGCAAGCCGCTTGTCCATGACGCCGAACAGCCGATTGACCTCGTTCGTGTAGCGACTGATGTCGTATTCGATTTGCTCGGGCGCGTAGTGGCGGAAGTGATTGGCCTGTCCGGCCATCGGACCCAATCCGCCCATCTGCCAGAACAGCCACTCCTCGACCGCAACCCGCGCACGTTCTTCGCGCGGATAGAATTGGCCGGTCTTGCGGCCGAGATATTGCAATATGGCGCCAAACTCGAAGACCGAGATCGGCTTTCCGCCTGGTCCCGCCGGATCGACGATCGCCGGTATCCGGTTGTTCGGCGAGATCGCCAGAAAGTGCGGCGAGAACTGATCGCCCTTGGAAATGTCGACCGGATGCACGGCATAGGGCAAGCCGCACTCCTCGAGCATAATCGAAATCTTCCAGCCGTTTGGCGTCGGCCAGTAATAAAGGTCGATCGACGGGGTCCGGCGCCGCGGCGGCCGCTTCTCGGGCTTCCGGCTTGCCAAACTGTGCCTCGCAGCGACAGCCGGCTTGGCTTTCAACGGTTTGCGCACGTTGGCTATTGCCGAATGAAAAGGACGCCGAAGATTAGCTCCGCGGCGCCGAGGTAGTGTCTTGGGAGGATACTCCAAACACACCGAGGGCGTCGGCGAGAGTCCTGAGACTTAGGTCCGCTGGCAGATTGCCGCGTGGAGGTCCGGATTGCCCGCCCCTCCTCCTCACCACCGCGCGCACCGCGAACGATGGTGAAGCCTAAGCCCCCGTCTCGCCGACGCCCTCTGTTGTTCACCTGAGCCGGCGCGTCTGGGGTGATCATTGATCGTCCCGAGACGACAGCCGGCCCGTGTGACGCGATCCTCAACTCATGTGATGTCGAAGACCGATGGCGACGTTGACTACTTCTTCTTCTTCCGGCGAACGGTCGTCTTTTTCGCCGTCTTCTTCGTCGCTGCTTTAGTCTTTCTCTTCTTCGCCATTGCTGCCCTCCTAGCCTGAGTGGATGGCGACATCGGTGCAGTGCAGCCGCGAATCGACATGCACTGTTATCCGATTACTACAGCAGGAAAAAAATAACAGTGACTCCACTTAATTTTCTGTGTAAGCGCCGCGCCCCGCCGCGGCGGCGCCTAAGCAAAACGATGTCCGGCAAAATGCGCGGCGACAAACTTTCTCGCCGGGACGCCGCGCGCGCAAAATTTTGATGCGTTGCAAAAGTGCCGATGAAATACGGACTTTTTGTAACGCGGTGCCAAAACATTTGCTTCGTGAGCGCGCGTTCCGCACGCCGGCTGCAAGCATTTTGGCAGGCGCGAGAAGCACCGCGCCGGCTGATTTACCAAGCCAAAATTATTTTGCGCAGAACGCCTCCGCGCGAGCGTTGAAGGGGCTCGCCGCGGCGCAAAACGCGCGAATCGGTCCAAACCGATTCGCTCCAGCGGCGCTTGCGCATGCGTCGCGGCGACGCCGCGCGGGTAAATTTGGCGTTCGTTTCGCCGACGGCGGAGGCGGCGCGCTGCGCCGACGGCGAGCGCGCTCAGGCGCCGAGACGCTTTCTGAGCAGGTCGTTGACGGCTTGCGGATTGGCTTTGCCGCCGGACGCCTTCATCACCTGGCCGACGAACCAGCCGATCGCTTTCGGATTGGTCTTGGCGTCGCCGACCTTGTCCGGATTCGTGGCGATGATGTCGTCGACGAGCTTTTCGAGCGCCGAAAGGTCGGTCACCTGCTTAAGTCCGCGCGTTTCGACGATCGCGCGCGGGTCGCCGCCCTCGGTCCAGACGATTTCGAAGACGTCTTTGGCGATTTTTCCGGAGATCGTACCGTCGGCGATGAGGTCGAGGATCGCGCCAAGCTGCGCTTCGTTCACCGGCGACGCCGCGATGTCCATACCTTCCTTGTTGAGTCGGCCAGCGAGTTCGTTAATCACCCAATTGGCGGCGATCCGGCCGTCGCGGCCCGTCGCCACCGTTTCGAAAAACGCTGCGTTCGCGGCTTCGGCGACGATTACAGCCGCGTCGTTGGGCGATAGACCGAGTTCTGACACAAAGCGCGCCTTCTTCGCGTCTGGCAGTTCCGGCAGTGTTTCGCGCAATCCGTCGACGAATTCCTGCGACAACTCCAGCGGAAGTAGGTCGGGATCGGGAAAATAACGATAGTCGTGCGCCTCCTCCTTGGAGCGCATCGACCGCGTTTCACCCCGATCCGGATCGAACAGCCGCGTCTCCTGCTCGATCGTACCGCCCTCCTCGATGATCCCGATTTGTCGCCACGCCTCGTGCTCGATCGCCTGACCGATGAAGCGGAAGGAGTTGACGTTCTTTATTTCGCAGCGCGTGCCGAGCGGTGCGCCCGGCTTGCGCACCGAGACGTTCACGTCGGCGCGCAGATTGCCTCTCTCCATATTCCCGTCGCAGGTGCCGAGGTAGCGCAACATCGAGCGCAGTTTGCGCAGGAAGGCCGTGGCCTCTTCGGCGGAGCGCAAATCCGGCTTGCTCACGATCTCCATCAGCGCCACCCCGGAACGGTTGAGGTCGACGAACGACATCGTGGCATGCTGGTCGTGCAGCGATTTGCCGGCATCCTGCTCCAGATGAAGCCGCTCGATACCGACGCGCACGGTTTCGCCGTCGGGCAGGTCGACGACGACTTCCCCCTCCCCGACGACCGGCGACTTGTACTGGCTGATCTGGTAGCCCTGCGGCAGATCCGGATAGAAGTAATTCTTGCGGTCGAATACCGACTTGAGATTGATTTTGGCGTTCAGCCCAAGGCCGGTGCGCACGGCTTGCTTGACGCATTCCTCGTTGATCACCGGCAGCATGCCGGGCATCGCGGCATCGACCAGCGACACATGCGAGTTCGGCGCACCGCCAAAGGTCGTTGAAGCGCCGGAGAACAATTTCGCCTGCGAGGCAACCTGGGCATGCACCTCCATGCCGACGACCACTTCCCAGTCGCCAGTCGTGCCCCTGATCAGCTTCGATTTCTTCTGCGCCGGTACATCCATATGTGTGTCGAGCCGTGGCAAAATCCGGATTTCGGTTACGCCCTTCCCTCGCCCACTGCAAGGCGTCGGAAGACCGTGGGCAGTTTGCCCGGTCCTCGATCGCAAGCCCAAATATGGGGCGTCCAGCTTGTCGGCTTTGGACAGCGGACACGTGTTCGGAATAGTCTGTCTTTATAATCTTAATAAAGCTCAGGGAGGACATACCGTGAAGCATACTGCGTCAATCTTTGCCGTTGCCGTAACGCTGCTCTCAGCAGCGGGCTTGCGTGCCGATCCGATCTATCCGGATGTCGTCGACACTTCGCACGCGACGCCGCAAGCTGCGGCATTCTTCAAATCCTATTTCACCGCCAAGAGCGAGCACAAGCCGGCACCGACCACGGATCATTTCTCGGAGCAGCATCTGACCTATATCGACGCGGCGCTTGGCTGGCCCTTCTATAACAAGAAGGGCATGACCGACATCTTCGAGATGTACATGCCGAAATGGCCGCCGACCGGTCTTTCATACCCGACGCGCATCAGCGGCGACACGCACTCGGCCCTGGTCGCCTTTACGGACACGCCGGAACTGTTCGGCGGCGAAATTCGCATCCTCGCTGCGGTCGATTTCAAGGACGGCAAGGTGGTGCGCTGGATCGACTATTGGGACGGGCGCTCATTCGGCGCCGCCGCCGCGGCCAAGATGCGCACCCCGGCGGACAAGTTCCCCACCAATTTCGACTACGACGTGGCCAGCGACGGCGCCTCGGCCAAAATCAAGGACGTGGCGCAGAAACTGAGCGCGGCCTTTGCTGCCGGCGATGCCGCCGCCGCAGACGCCCTTTTCAGCAACGACGCGATCTTTGCCGACCGCGCGCTGCGTGCCGTCATCCTCGGCAAGCAGGCAATCGGACAATATCTGGCCCGCGTGCTGCCGACGGTACCTTACGGCAAGGGTTCGAAGCTGATGCACGTGGTCGGCAGCGATCAGGGCGGCGGCTTTGAGTGGACTAACGACAGCAGCTCGGTAAAGCGCGGCATTGTCGCCATCGACCTCAACAGCGCCGGCCAGATCGAGCGCCTTTCCACCACCTGGGACAACGGGGTGATGAGCGACGCCGACCTCCAGGCTCTCGTCCTGTTGTCGATCGAGAAGTAACGCCATTTCTAGGCCGGGGGCTCGACGGCCCGCGGCCGCTTCTGTCTCACCCTGGCCGCCTCGCGCACGGCCCCGAAGGGTGCGCGCAAACGCGCCGGGGCGGCGAGTCGGTATTTCAGGTGTTCACGTTGCCGCCATCGACGGCAAGGGTCTGTCCGGTGATGAAATCGCTATCGGCGCTGGCGAGAAAGACCAGGGCGCCGAGAAGGTCCTGCGGATGCGCGTCGCGGCGGATCGCCCTGCCCGCCACCGAAAGCTTGCCGGCGATCGCCACATGCTCAGGGTTTTCCGCGACGACCGTGTCGCTGAGCGTAAAACCGGGCGCAAGCGTGTTGACCCGAATGCCGTGCTCGCCGAGCTCCCGCGACAGTGCACGCGTAAACGCCATGATGCCGCCTTTCGACGTCACGTAATGCAGCATCCGGGGAATGCCCTTGAACGCCGTGCCGGAACCGATGTTGATGATCTTGCCGTAGCCCTGCGCCATCATCTGCGGGCCGACATGCTTCACCATCAGAAACGGGCCGCGGAGGTTGACGGCCATGACGCGATCCCACGTCGCTACGTCGATGTTGGTAAGCTTCTCCTCATGCAGCGTGGCGTAGACCGCGGCGTTGTTGACCAGAATATCGATCCTGCCGAAGCGATCCATGGTTTGCGCGACCAGCGTCTTGACTGAGGTTTCATCGCTCACGTCCGTTTTCGCACTCGCGACCGAATTGTCGCCGTGGGCGCGGGCGATCGTGTCGGCTAGTTCGGCGCCATCGGCAATGTCGGCGATCATCAGCCGCGCGCCTTCGGCGGCAAGCGCCAGCGAATAATGACGGCCGATACCCTTGGCCCCGCCGGTGACAATCGCAACCCGCCCGTCCAGCCGCCCCATGACTTAACTCTCCTGCGCCAGCTTCTCGGAACTAGTGTCCCGATTCCGAAGTTCGCTAGGAATTGCGGCACACTCGCATGCGAACTTCGGAATCAAAGGGACACTAGCAAATATATGATGCTAGTGCCGGCTTCTGGATTTGAAGTTCCTATACGAGGCTGCCGTTGAATTGTAGGAATTTCAAATCGGCTGCACTAGCCGTTCGATGAACTTGGCAAAGGCGGCGAGTTGCTGGGTGATGAATCCGACCGTCGGCTGGTCGGTGATCCGGCCCGTCTTGGCATCGATCTTCTGCGCGCAATTGCCGATGAATATCTCCGGCTTGTTAAGCGTAAACGCATCGAGGAAGATCATGGCGCGGCGCAGATCGTATTGCATACGGCCGCCGCCCAGCGTTCCGCCCGCCGCCGATTGAAGCGCAATCGGCTTGCCGGCAAATGGCTGGTTTTCCACCCGCGACACCCAGTCGATCGCGTTTTTCAGGCCGCCGGGTATCGAGAAATTGTATTCCGGCGAATTGAAAATAACGCCGTCCGCGGCGCGGATGGCGTCGGCGAACTTTTGCACCGCCGGCGGGATGCCGGTCGCTTCCTGCATATCGAAATTGTAGGCGGGAAAGTCGGCGAATGGCGGGGCCTCCGTAAGGCGCAGATTGGGCGGCGCGAGGCCGGGAAGCGCATTCATGACCATCCGATTGTAGGAGGCTTTGCGAAGGCTTCCGCAAATGCAGACGGCGTTAAGTGCCCGATCGGGCATGGCATCCTCCTGCGATGAACTGAGACGCGAGGGGTCCGAGCTTCAAAGCGATGGCAGCCGCGCATGACCGAAAATCCGGTCCGCCCCGCTACGTGTTAGGTGAGTTCAGCAGCGCCGGTGCGACGATTTCCTTCCAGCTTTGCGGCGGCGTTTTTAGTTCGCCGTGCCGCCCCATGAAGTCGGCAAACGCCGCCACACCGCGGAGAGTGCTGCCGAACTCGTCCTTGATGTCCCCCAAAACCGCGGCCAGCGTGCCGGCATCGAGCGTTTTCGACGGCTCGTGTGCGAGATAGATCGCGGCGGCGCGGCGCGGATCGTCGTGGATGATGCGGGCGGCATCGTCCATCGCCTTGGCGATTGCCTCCGGCACCTTGGGATGTGCGTCGACATAGGCCTTGGTCGCACCAAGGATAAGAAACGACGCCTTGCCATCGACGACATCGACTCCGCTCAGCATTTTGTGCACGCGGCCGTCGGCGAGCGCCAGCTCGGTAAATGGCGCGGAAGAGAAATAGCCTGCCACCGGACCCTTTGCGGCAAGAAGATCCGCAACCGCATCCGGATGCGTCATGACGACGATCTGGCCGCGCAACTTGTCGTACTGGCCAAAGACTTTCTCCGACTGCATCTCCAGGAAATAAAGCTGCGGTGCGGAGACGGACGGAATGGCGATACGGTCGGCTGCGCCGAAGTCGGCAAGAGTGCGCAGCTCCGGCCGATTGGCCAAAAGCACCGGCGGCAGCGTGGTCAGGCCGGAAACCGCCACAACCTGCCTTGGCGTATCCTTCGCCTTCTCCCATGCAACGAGCAGAGGCGCCAGGCCGTACGGCGCGACATCGATTGCGCCGGTGCCGAGCGCCTCCTGCAGCGGACCAGCGCCGAAGAAACGCTGGTAGCTCACTTTCAAATCGAGGTGAGCCTCCTTCGCGCGCTTCTCGACGAGCTTCAAGTCCTCGCAGATGTGGGCGGGAAGGAACGCCAGGCCGAACCCCAAACCGATCCGCACGGCTTCCTGGGCGGATGCCGCCGAGGGCAGCAGGCTCAGCGACAGAACGGCGCCGAGGCGAAGCAGCGACCTGCAAACGTCCAGCATAACGACGTCGTCAGCCGAGTTTTTCGTCGGCAATCGGATTGCGCAACACGCCGATATGCTCGATTTCGACCTCGCACACGTCGCCGTCCCTCATCCACACTGGCGGTTTGCGGGCAAACCCCACACCCGAAGGCGTGCCGGTGAATATAATGTCGCCCGGCTCAAGCGTGATGCCCTGCGAGAGGTAAACCAACGTCTCAACGACCGGGAACATCATGTTGTCGGTGTTGTCGGATTGCATGACCTGGCCGTTCAAACGGGTCTCGATTTTCAGTCCCTTGCCGGCCGGCGGCAATTCGTCAGCGGAAACGAACCACGGGCCAAAGCCGCCGGTATGATCAAAGTTCTTCCCCATGTCCCATTGCGTCGTCTTGCGCTGGAATTCGCGCACCGAGCCCTCGTTGCCGCAGGAATAGCCGGCAACACAGGACAGCGCGTTGGCCGCGGTCAGGTGTTTTGCGCGTCGGCCGACGATGAGGATCATTTCCGCTTCGTAGTCGAGTGTCTCCGTGACGCTCGGGCGGATGATAGGAGCTCCGTGCGCCACCAGTGAGGTCCGGCCGCGCATGAAAATCGTCGGGAATTTGGGGATGTTGTCACGCTGGCCACCTTCCTTGACGTGCTCGAGATAGTTCAGGCCGAGGCAGATGATTTTTCCGGGGCGGGCAATTGGGAGCAGGTAATTCAGGCCGGAAAGCGGTTTGCGCGCGCCGGCGGGTGCGCGCTTGGCAATCTCGGCAAGCGGCTTCACGTCGCCATTGTTGTGCGCCAACCACGCACCGAGATCTGTCGGCGCGTTACCGTCGGCGGCCCGCAAGTCAACCACCTGGTCGCCCTCGACAATGCCGAGCCGCGCGCCCCCCTGCCCCTCAAACGCAACAATTTTCATGATTCTACCTTCCTCATCGACTTGCCTGGTTCGGCCGGGCGGCGACTATAACGGGGGGCATGGGATCGATCCACGCCCTTTGGGGTGGGTGATAAGCGGCTCGGCGGCCTTCGCAGAACGCGCTTCAAACGGATGCGGGACTATAACCCGTCCTATTGCGAAGTCGGATTAGCATCAGGCGCGATCAATGCCGGCCTGTTCGCGCTCGTACCGCGGCGGCGACGTGCGAGGACTATGGCCTTGGACCGCTTGCCGAGAAAATACGCCTTCAACCGCTCGCGCGCGGCGAGCGCGGCGGGCAAATCGAAGGCGTTGACGACCGCAAGGCGGAAGCCTCCGGGCGGCATGGAATGACGGTCCGGCGGGACATCTTCATGGAATGTGATCTGAACGCTGGAAATGCCAGGCCGCTGTTTGATCTCATCGACGAGGGCCGCCGGCGGATGCCGATAACGCACACCGCTCGGCCCGAATAACACCGCGCTAAAACCGCCGCGCCGGTCAGTATCGGCAAACTCCCAGAAACCGCGCTCGTAAAGCCGGACCACAGCATCGACCCAGCCGGTTCCGTAAAGATCGGGCCATTGGTCGGCAAAGCGCAGATGCGCCTCAATGATCGTGCCGCCGATGGTTTCAAGATTGAGCATGCCGGTGTAGCCGGCAAGGTGCTTTCGTATCCAGGTCCCGCAATGCGCCTCGATCGCGGGATCGGGCTCGGCATGGATGGTCCAGTAATCGAATGTCCCCTCGCCCGCGGGCTTGCCGGTAACGTGGCGCCACCAGCACGGCGCGCCATCGACCACGGCGAGGTCAGACGACACGTGGCGGCCTTCGAGCAGGGTCATCCAGAAATGGCCAGGCGCGGCGTGCGCCTCGTAATCGGGTTGCGACCCCAGGACGCGGCTACCGGCCCCCATGCCTTTGAGATTGACGATCGGCTTGGAGAAGACCGGAAAGCGCGGCGGCGGCGTGCCGTGCGGGCCGGCCTCAAGCCCCTGGCTCAGTGCCACCGCAAGCTTGTCATAGATCCAGCGGTGCGCCGGGTACCATTGCCACGCATCGGCATCCTCGGTGGTGATATTCACCGCGGTTTTTACCCCCGAGAAGTATTGTAGGCGCCAGGGATCAGCTTCGTGAAAGGGCATCAAGCAACGTCCGAGAAAACAGTTTCATTCATGAACTAAAACGGCTGCCCCAGCCAGCCGGGCAGCCTCACGCGCTCGCCAACAAATCGGTATGCTCATCGCGCCTGTGCCGCAAGGGCGTCGCAGGCGAACCAAAAAGTCCGCCCCAGCTCGTCGGCCAGCACACGCAGGTCACCCTGCAAGTTGCTCAGAGAGGTTTCCGGACCAGGATCCGGCTGCAAGCTGAAGGTCGTATCGGGATTGTCGGCATCGGAATGGGTCAAGACGATCTGCCAGCGCGACGACAACCGACGAGCGTTGAACAGTCTACCCACCGCCTCGTCCAAACCGCGAATATGGACGACGGAATTGGCGTAGAACCAGATGCGCGGGATTTTCCACAGTCCCCCATCGCTGTCAGAATGCCCCTCGCACGACCAGCACGGATGGAAGACGCCAAGCTTCTTGAGTTCGAATACGACAGGCGCGACCAGCGGTTCCACCGGACTGCGGTCGCCTTCGCTCGACAAATGCCGCGGTGCAGCAGGGCAAAAGCGATAACAGCCGGTCGAAGCCCTGTAGTCCGGACAATTTGAGCAGCATACCGGATCGGGAAGCGGGCCAAGCGAATGCGCCCGCCGAACTTCACGCGCGACGCGGTCGTTTTTGTCCTTCGGACGCGGCTCGATTCGCAAGGCAACCTCTGCGAAAACAATTTCTACGAACAAATCGTAAATGAATTGCGGACATTGCTCAGATGTCGTTGGAAGTCTCGCGCGCGGCCGTCAGTCGCCCGCGCCGCGCAGCGCATGGACGCTGAACAGCCCGTCGGTCCAGGCCTCGATCGGCGACCAACCGCTGCCACGGGCCAGCGTCCGGAAGGAGCCGATGGAATATTTGTAGCTGTTCTCGGTGTGGATGGTCTCACCGGCGCGGAACTCAATCGTTTCGTCGCCGATGCGCACTTTCTGCCGCCGGGTGCTGGCGAGGTGCATCTCAATCCGATGACATTCGCTGTTGTAGAAAGCGTGATGCTCGAAGGCGGCGAGATCGAAATTGGCGCCCAGCTCGCGATTGATGCGGGCGAGCAGATTGAGATTGAATTTCGCGGTGACGCCTTCGGCATCGTTGTAGGCGCGGTAGAGAATGTCGGACGACTTTTCAAGATCGACGCCAACCACGAGCACCGCGCCGGCGCCGAGTATGCGGCCGGCGCGGCGCAGGAACGCCGAAGCCTCATGCGGCTCGAAATTCCCGATAGTGGAACCCGGAAAGAAGCCCGCGGCCGGCATTGCCGCAATATCGGTCGGCAACTCCGTCATGGCGGTGAAATCCGCCACGACCGGACAGATCGCAAGATGCGGAAAATCGCGGCGCAGACGCACGGCATCCTGATGCAAGAAATCCCCGGAGATATCGACAGGCACGTAAGCTTCGACACTCGCCGCGGCGCGCAGAAGAATGCGCGCCTTGCGGCTGGAACCGCTGCCGAACTCGATCAACGCCGATCCGGAAGGAAACAAAGAGGCAATCGCCGGCGCATATTTTCGCAAAAGTCCAAGCTCTGCCCGCGTCGGATAATATTCCGGCAATTCGGTGATGCGGTCGAACAGGCTGGATCCGGTCAGATCATAGAAGTATTTCGGCGCCAGGCTTTTCGGCTTGGCCCCAAGACCGGCAATGACGTCAGCGGCGAATTCGCTCGCCGTGTCGATCGGCCGGGATGCGCGGACGACATTTTGCATGCTCATGTTGACGCTCAGCGTTGGAATTCCGCCAGACGCAAACCGCTGAATTGCCAGCGCGCCGCCGGATAAAAGAAATTGCGATAACTGTGTCGCGAGTGGCCAGCGGGCGTCGCCAGCGACGAGCCGCGTAGCACCATCTGATTGACCATGAACTTGCCGTTGTATTCGCCGAGCGCACCGGGCTCGGCCTGATATCCGGGAAAAGGCAAATAGGCGCTGCGGGTCCATTGCCACACCACCCCGAAAGCATCTCCCAGTACATCGGCTTTTGCGGCAACTTCCCACTCGGCTTCGCTCGGAAGATGCTTGTTGGCCCAGCGCGCATACGCATCGGCCTCGTAATAGCTGACATGGCAGACCGGTAGCGCCGGATCGACCGGCCGCAATCCGCCGAGCGTCATTGAAAACCAGGTGCCGTCGATTTTTTGCCAATAGCCTGGAGCGTCCCAGCCCTGCGCTTCCACAATGGCCCAGCCATCCGACAGCCACAGACTCGGCGTCGCATAACCGCATTCCGCCATGAATTCGAGCCACTCGCCGTTGGTCACGAGCGTGCGCGCGAGCCGCACTGGCTGCAGCAGCACTTGGTGCGCCGGCCGTTCATTGTCGAACGAGAAGTTCACACCCTCGTGGCCGACCGTGTGGACGCCCGCGACGAGCCCGTCGCTCGTTACCGTGGGGCTTTTGTCTTGCGGCCAATGCCAGTGGGGATCGTAAACCGGATTGGTGGGATTCTGGGCGAACGCATGCAGAAGATCCGTCAGCATCAACTCCTGATGCTGCTGTTCATGATGCAGCCCGATTTCCACGATTGGAAAAACCCGTTCGGGTTCCGGCGTGGTCTCGATCAGCCGTGCCACGGCGGCATCCACGTGGGCGCGATAGGCGATTGTCTCGGCAACGCCAGGCCGCGTGATCAAACCGCGTTGCGGCCGCGCGTGCCGCGGACCGGCCGCCACATAATAGGAGTTGAACAGAAACGCGAAGCGCTCATCGAACGAACGATAAGCCGGCGCAAACGGGCGCAAGAGAAACTGCTCGAAGAACCACGTCACATGCGCCCGATGCCACTTTGCCGGGCTTGTTTCCGGCATCGATTGCACGACCTGGTCTTCGGCGCTCAGCGGTGCGGCGCGGCGTTCGGTTTCGGCGCGCACCGCGTGAAACGCGTCGAGCCAAAACGCCCGTGAATGCCGGCCCGCAACAGCGGCGTTCTCATGGGCTGAATTATGCAATCGAACCGAGGGGCGTGGCATTAGTTAGTCCGGGAAACCAGATTGGCGGCGAATGCTCGGGCGCTTAAAGGCTAACAGGTAATCGGTCCGCGACAGGATGGTTCCATACCGATCAGATCGCAAGTGCGGCGGCGACCGGCATGGCCACGCCTAACGGGGATGTGATCTCTAAAGAAATTTGCGGCAGGGGATTGACGTTGCCACAAAAGTACTTACCGACATGTTTTCACACACGATGGAGGGGACCGGATGGCAGAGCAAACGCTGCCGCGTGATCGCTGCGAATACTCCGCCATCGTCGACCGGCCGCCGTTGAAGCTTACCGGCGGCGCGCGTCTGGTGATCTGGACCATCGTCAATCTGGAAGTTTGGGACATCCGCAAGCCGATGGCACGTCAGGTGCTCGCCGCCCCGACCGGACAAAGTCAGCTTCCCGATGTCCCCAACTGGAGCTGGCACGAATACGGCATGCGGGTCGGCGTCTGGCGCTTCTTCGATCTGTTCAAACGCCTGAATATCCGTCCGACGCTGGCCCTCAACGCGCGCGTCTGTGAGGACTATCCGCGCGTCGCCGAACAGGCGCGGGCCGATGGATGGGAATTCATGGGCCATTCCTACGAGCAAGGCCCGATCCATGCCGAGCCGGATCAAAAGGCGATGGTCGAGCGGTCTCTCGACATCATCGAGCGATTCTGTGGCAAACGCCCGCTCGGCTGGCTCGGTCCGGGCTTGACGCAGACTTACGACACCCCGGAAATCTTGGCCGCCGCCGGTGTCCGATATATCGGCGACTGGGTGTATGATGACGAGCCGACCGTCATCCGCACCGCGGCCGGACCGCTTCTCACCTTGCCGTACACCGTCGAACTCAACGACATCCCGATGATGATCATCCAGCATCATGAGAGCGAGTATCTGATGCGCCGCGCCATTGATCAGTTCGACCGGTTGTATGCCGAAGGCGCGCAGCGAGCAAAAATCCTCGCCCTCGCCATTCACCCTTACATCAGCGGCCAGCCACACCGGATCAAATATCTCGAGGCGATCTATGAGCACGCCCGCCGCTTTGACGGCGTCGTGTACTGGACCGGCGAGCAGATTTTGGACTGGTATCTGAAATTGGGAGCGGTTGGGATCACGTGATGATCAACATGCGAAAGAGAAGCTCAATGCGCGGTTGTGTACTGGCATGCGCGGCGTTGCTGCTTGCCGGTATTGCCACCGCAGGGGCCCAGCCGGCCACCACGCCCGCATCTGGCGTCACGCCCGCACCCGGCGCAAAGACCGCACCGGGCACCAAGACCGCGCCCGGCACCAAGACCGCCCCCCGCACCAAGACCGCACCCGGCTCACCGGCGCCGGCCGCATCCGCCGCGCCTTGCCACACCACCGGAAGCTACGATGCGTGGCTCGCCGCGTTCGAGCGCGAGGCACTGACGCAGGGTATTTCCCAGCGCACGATCAATGCCGCCGCGCCAAGCCTCACTTACGATCAGAAGATCGTCTATATCGACCGCGGGCAGCGCGTGTTCAGCCAGACATTTCTGGAATTCTCCGGTCGCATGGCCGCCGCCTATCGCATTCAGCGCGGGCAGGCCCTGATCCAATCGAATGCGGCGACCTTCGCGCGGATCGAAAAGCAGTTCGGCGTGCCGGCGCCGGTCATCGTCGCGTTCTGGGGACTGGAAAGCGACTTCGGCGCCAATATGGGCAATTACCGCTCGCTCAGCGCGATTGCTTCGCTCGCCTACGATTGCCGTCGCAGCGACAGGTTTCGCGCCCAGCTTCTCGACGCTCTTCGTCTGATCGAGCGCGGCGACCTGACGCCGGATCAAATGATCGGCTCCTGGGCCGGTGAGCTTGGCCAGACGCAGATGATGCCGTCGGAATACAATCAATACGGTGTCGATTATGACGGTGACGGCAAGCGCAATCTCCTGCACAGCGTGCCCGATGTGCTGGCGTCTACGGCCAGCTACCTGCATGGCCTCGGCTGGAAGCAAGGCGAACCATGGCTGACCGAGGTCCGCGTGCCGGCGAACATGCCGTGGGATCAGGCCGATCTGGCGATTACGCTGCCCCGTTCCAAATGGGCAACGTACGGCGTCACGCTTGCCGACGGACGCCCGCTCCCCGCCGACAATCTGCCCGCCTCGCTGTTGCTGCCGATGGGACGCCTGGGACCTGCCTTCCTCGCCTACCAGAATTTTCAGGTCTATCTGCAATGGAACAACTCGCTCACTTATTCCACCACCGCCGCGTATCTCGCGACGCGCATCGCCGGTGCGGCAGCGATGCGGCACGGCACGCCGCCGCCCGCGCTGCCCTTCAACGACGTCAAGGAGATGCAGACATTGTTGGTGCGCGCCGGCTTTGACGTCGGAAAGGTCGACGGCTTTCTCGGCCTGAAATCCCGGCAGGCGGTCAAGGCCATGCAGGTGAAATACGGCCTGCCCGCCGACTCCTACCCAACCGCGGAACTGCTCGCGCGCATGCGCGGCGGCTAGTGGGTCATACGCTATATAAAGTATGCGCCAACAAACGACGGCTTTTGCCGTGCGGCTTCCCGATGTGCTAGGAAAGGAATAGGGAGAAAAACGCCAGCGCCAAGGGTGAGTAAGGTGGGCGTCAAGAACAACCGCCGCGGCGGGCGCTCGAAATCCATTTCTTTTAGCCTGCGCGCACACGTTGCGCTCTTGTTCCTTGCTGCTTGGCCGGCCGCGGCTTCAGCGCAGGGCGAACATTCCATTGGCATCGCGGCGTTGCCGCAGAACCTTTCGCCGTGGGGCATGTTTCTCAACGCCGACCCCATCGTGAAAACGGTAATGGTCGGTTTGGCTTTGGCTTCCCTGGTGACATGGACGGTTTGGATCGCCAAGAGCGTGGAATTGCGCAGCGCGCGGTCGTCCCTCCGCGAGGCAGTGGCCGCCCTCGGCAGATGCGCCACCTTGGCGCAGGCCGATAATCAGCTTGGCGACGGCACCAATCCCGTCGCGCAACTGATGCACGCAGCAGCCACCGAGATCCGGTTCTCCGCCAACCTGCGAACCGACGGGCTCAAAGAGCGCATCGCCTGGCAGCTCGAGCGCATCGAGATGGCGGCCGGCCGCAAAATCTCGCGGGGAACCGGCATCCTCGCGACCATCGGGGCGACAGCTCCCTTCATCGGGCTGTTCGGTACGGTTTGGGGCATTATGGACAGCTTCATCGGTATCTCGAGGGCTCACACGACCAATCTCGCGGTGGTCGCACCTGGTATCGCCGAGGCCTTGCTGGCGACAGCGCTCGGCCTGGTCGCCGCGATCCCCGCGGTCATGATCTACAACGTGCTGGCGCGGTCGACCGCCCATTACCGGGCGCTTGTGGGTGATGCGTCCGCCCAGGTGATGACGCTCGTGAGCCGCGATCTCGATCGGGCCAAGCTGCCGCTGTCCCACGCCGCCGAGTAGATCATGGCGATGCGCCTCGATCACGGGACGGACGAGCTTGAAGAGGTGCACGGCATTAACGTCACGCCGTTCATCGACGTCATCCTCGTGCTGCTGATCATCTTCATGGTGGCGGCGCCGCTCGCGACCGTCGATATCGGCGTCGACCTGCCCTCCTCGAGCGCCGAGCCACAGCCGCGGCCTGACAAACCGGTCTACTTGACGCTTAAGCCCGACCTAACGCTCGCCATCGGCGGCGACCCCATCGCCCCCGATCGGCTGGCCAGCGCGCTCGACGCGGCGACAGGTGGCGACCACGAGCAACGCATCTTCCTGCGCGCCGACCGTAGCGTGCCCTATGGCGAAGTGATGCGGGTGATGAACGACCTGCGCGGGGCGCACTATCTGAAAGTCGCGCTGGTCGGGCTGGAAATGCGCGAGGCGAAATGACGGCTCTCTCGCCTCCATGGCTCGAAGACAACAACCCGCGCGACCTTTTTCGCTGGGTCGTGGCTGCCGCAATCGTGGTCGCAATTCATGCGGCCGTCGCCGGCTATTTCGTCACGTGGCAGCAACCCCAGGAGATCGGCGACGACAGCGAGGCCATCACGGTCGAGCTTGCCCCGATCGAACTCGACGCCGGACGCCGTCGCGCAAGACAACGCGCCCGCGCCGGAAGCTATGATCGAATCGAAACCGCTGCCCGAACCTCAGAAAGAACACACGCGCGAGGAGATGAGAGTCGAGCGGCCGCCGGAAGACGCCCGGTCGATCGTGCCTGCGCCGGACGTCAAGCCGCCAGAGAAAATTGAAAACTCTCCGCCGCCCGCTCCTGTAACTGCGCAGCAGGTGAAGGGCGGTGCCCCGCACGTCGAGCCGTCGTGGCAGTCGAGCTTGGTGCGGCAGCTTCAGCGCTTCAAGCGCTATCCGGCCGGATCGCAGGCGCGCAACGAGCAGGGCGTCGTCCTGTTGAGTTTCAGCCTCGATCGCGCCGGCCACGTGCTGGCGCACAGCATCGCCAAGAGCTCCGGCTTTGTCGACCTCGACAACGAGGTGATGGCGATGATCCGGCGCGCAGAGCCGCTGCCGCCGTTCCCGGCTAGCATGCCGCAGCCGCGGCTCGACCTCACCGTGCCGATCCGCTTCTCGCTGCGCTGAATACTTTAGTTGTTGTTCCCACCCAACGATGAAGGCGGCATAAAGCCGCGCGGCCCACCGAGCGGGCGCCCCTGAGGCGACTGGCCCTGGTTGAACTGCACCGTTGGACCACCAGGGCCGAACGGCTGGTAGCCATGACCCTGCCCGAAGTTCTTGACCCGGTCGTCGGGATCGGCATACCTCGAGCCGCCGTCAGAGCCGACGCGCAGATTTTCCGTGGTGAAAGCGTGCGCGGTGTGTGACGTCACGAAAACCAAGGCCAATGCACACACGGCAGTCGCAGCGAACAGGATCTGCGTCAATCGAAACATCATGATTCCCCTCACCCGGCGCCCCCGAAGCAGCCCGTGCAGGCTACGGTCGCAGGACACCCAACGTCAAGGTACCTCACGGCAGCTAGTCCAGCGGCAGATCTGCAACGTTTCGTCCTTTAAAGTTCCATCATACTCGATTCCGATGATCAAGGAGCGACCATGCGCACTAAACCGTGTCTGACATTGGCCGACGTGACAAAAATTCTCGCGGCCTGCCAAGCCGAAGCCGTCAAGAACAATTGGAGCGTTGCGGTCGCTATCGTCGACGAGGGCAGTCACCTTTTGGGCTTCCAGCGCATGGACGGAGCCGGGCCGATTTCCGCCGAAGTGGCGGTCGGCAAAGCCCGCACTTCGGCCTTGACGCGTCGGCCAAGCAAATTCTTCGAAGATCGCGTTAAGGAACGGCCGGCTTTCACCAGCTTCCCTGCCGGCGTTTTGATCCAGGGCGCACTGCCAATCATGCACCAGAATGAGTGCGTCGGCGCCATCGGCGTGTCCGGCGTGGCCTCGCACGAGGACGAGCAGATCGCGCAGGCGGGCATCAACGCGCTCGGATAACAGATCGTCCGGCGCCGGACCGCGCTCTAGCCGTCCAGTTCCTTGAAATACCGGTAGATGCCCCACTGGCTGAATTCGATGCGCCGGTCTGAGGCGAGGTATGCCTTGATGCGCGGCCGGTTCGCCACGCGGTCGTGCAACGCGATGACGCCGGGTATCTTACGCTCGAAACGCTTCATGCGCTTGGGGAAGGCGTAACGCAAACCTTCAACGATCTGGAAGAGCGACAGGTCGACATAGCTCAGCCGGCCGCCAATCAAGAATTTGCCGCCGTTCTTTTGCAGCACTCGCTCGAAATATCCCAGGAATTTCGGCACGCGATAGCGCCAGAAATCCTTGGTGCGCCGCTTGGCCGCCGGCCGTTGCTCCTCGTAATAAAGCCAGGAGGTGATCGGATGATGGGTGTCGTGAATTTCAACCACGAGATCGGTGATGGTGAGCTGCAATTGGTGCGCCCACAGCCGGCCCGCTTCATCGCGCGGCGCCAAATTCAGACACGGTCCGAGATAAAGCAGGATATTCGCGGTTTGTGCGATGAGGAGATTGCCGACCTTGAGGAAGGGCGGCGCAAACGGCGGACGAGCATTACGCTTGTCTTCGATGATTTTCATCATCGCCGCGACGCCGCCCTTGCGGCGCGCGACGTCGACATAGTCGGCGCCCGCTTCCTCCAGCGCGAGCCGAACGAACTCGCCGCGGCCCTGGACAGTTGGGTGGTAGTAAAGCTGATAGCGCATGGGTCACCTCTCACGTCGCGAGGTTAACCCCGGCGCTACCTTGGGTCACGCTTGTCGTCAAAATACGAGGCGCGCGACGGCTCAATTGCCGCCGCGCCAGGTTACGCCCGTCCCGCGGTCCAGCTTCCGCTGCAACGCCCTTGGGCGGTCTGGCCATACCAGCTCCCGCTGCCGCGCGTCGCCGTCATGTGCCCCGATGCGACGGCATAGCTCCCGCCGGCAGACACTCTCAAAGACGCCGCACCGTTTGGCCGAACGCTTCCCGCGATATTGGCGCCAATTCCGCTGTAGACAATCGCGCCATTGATGATTTGGCCACTTAGTCGGTAAGCCGCGTCGCACGGACCGTTTCTGGTGAAAACGACGACGCTCCAGTTGCCGTCGAACTTTGTCGCCGCACGCACCTCAGTCGCTGGCGTCAGTGCCGCCACCGTGACCGACGCGGCGAGAACGATGGATGCGGCCGTGTTACGAATCATGTTCGCCCCTCTATGCATTGCGGCACCCTCATTGGGCGCCGGAATATGCCAAACCGTCTCTATCTCCAAAACGCGGCGTAATGTTCCACGACCGTCGCCCGGCTGTCTAGGCTGATGAACAAGCCCGCACCGAAACGCGCTGCTGACGAACTCTAACCGGGAGCGGCCTTGTGTTGCTCATCTGTCACTTTCTCCATCCACTCGACATATTTGCCGTCAAGCACTTCGGTTATGGCGACGTGCGCCATTGTCGTCGTCGGGCCGGCACCGTGCCAATGCTTCTCGTTGGGCGCGAACCAGACGACGTCGCCGGCGCGGACTTCGCGCACTTTGCCGCCGAAGCTTTGCACACGGCCAAAACCCGAGATGACATAGAGCGTTTGCCCAGCCGGATGCGTGTGCCAATTGGTACGCGCCCCTGGCTCGAACTGCACCAGGCTGGCGCGCACGTTTCCGGGCGACGGCGTATCAATGATCGGATCCTGCCAGACGGCACCGGTAAAATATTCAGCTGGCACCAGGCGCGATGGCACTGAGCCAGACGGGCGGATTTCCATGATGTTACCTCTTTCACGTGATGCAAATTCGTGCAGACGGCTCTTCCTCTGCGAAGGTAGGATAGTAGAAATCCGGCGGCGATACCTCCCCCTTCACCGATCGCGCCAGGCCAGCTTCAAGTGGACTGTCTTTGTCGGCCTTTAAGGGCTATGAATCTCAAATCGGAATGGGCCTGGGAGCATATGCAAAAGTTAGGACAAGTTGCCCGCGAGCATGCGCCACGGCTTGTCATTGCCGGCTGCGTCGCGCTTGCGCTTGCCGGCTGCTCGAAATGCGACATTCCGAACTGGCATCGCGACGCGGCGCCAGCCCCGCAATCCTGTCACGACGACGCGAGCGTGAAATAGTCTAGGCCGCAAGCGTTTCCTTCACCGCTGCGACGAGCTGCTTGAGCGTAAACGGCTTGGGTAGGAAGCCGTACTGGCCTTTCTCATGCTCCGGAAGATGCTTCTGGAAAGCATCCTCGGCGTAGCCGGACACGAAAATGATTTTCAGTCCCGGATTGCGCGTGCGTAACTCGCGGGCCAGCGTAGGCCCGTCCATCTCCGGCATGACCACATCGGAAACCACAAGATCGACCGGTCGGTCGGACTTCTCCAGGACCTCGATCGCTTCGACACCGTTGCCGGCTTCGAGCACCGTATAGCCTCGCGACGTGAGACCGCGGGCATTGAGCGCCCTCAAGCCGTCCTCATCCTCGACCAGGAGAATCGTGCCCTCGCCGGTAAGATCGGCGCCGGCAGCACGTTTGACCTGATCGGCCGCGGCAAGCGCGCCCTCTATCGCCGGCACGTGAATTTCGGCCAAGCGCTCCGCCGTCTCCTGGGCGCTGGCCACATGCCGCGGCAAGAAGATGCGGAAGGTGGTGCCTTCATGCACCACCGAATCGACATACACAAAACCGCCGGTCTGCTTGATGATGCCGTAGACGGTTGAGAGGCCGAGGCCGGTGCCTTTCCCGACTTCCTTGGTCGAGAAAAACGGATCAAAGATTTTGCCGAGGATGGCTTCCGGGATGCCGGCGCCACTGTCGCGGACCTCGACCAGCACGTAGTCGGCGGCGGGCATGCCCTTGGCGTGATAACGCTCGCACTCCTTCGCGGTTACATTATTGGTGCGCAGTTGCAGCCGGCCGCCCTCGGGCATCGCGTCACGCGCATTGACGGCGAGATTCACAATTACCTGCTCGAACTGCGAGATATCGACCTTGACCGGCCACAGATCGCGGCCGTGTTTCAGGTCGAGAACCACCTTCTCGCCAATCAAGCGCTTGAGCAGCATATTGAGATCGCTCAAGACCTCGCCGAGATCGAGCACCTGCGGCCGCAGCGTCTGCTTGCGCGAGAAAGCGAGCAAATGCCGAACCAGGCTCGCTGCCCGGTTGGCATTCTGCTTGATCTGCATGATGTCGCCGAACGAGGGATCGGTCGGCTTGTGCGCGTTGAGAAGGAAATCCGTGGCCATGATGATGGCCGAGAGAACGTTGTTGAAATCGTGCGCAATGCCGCCGGCGAGCTGGCCGACGAGTTCCATCTTTTGCTGCTGGGTGACCTTGGTTTCGAGTTCGCGCTGCGCGGTGGTTTCCAGCGTATAGACGATGGCGGCTTCCTGATCGCGTTCCTCCTCCTCGACCGCTGTCACGTAGAAGCTGCCGAAACGCTCTTCCTCTCCGGCAAGCGCCGCGTCGACCGGCGCGATGTCGCTGTTGCCGCCGGCGGCCTGGGCGATCGCCGCTTCGAGCGCAGGCCGGTCGCGTTCGACAACCGCGGCGCCGATCGAGCGGACCCCGCCTTCCACGTTGAGCACATTGTGAAAAAGCCGGACGAACAGCGGGTTCGTGCGCACGATGCGGCCGTCACGGTCGACGGTCGCGATCGCCATCGGCGTATTGTGGAAAAAGCGCATGAAGCGAATTTCTGCCGCGCGCAATGGATCGGGACCATCATCGCGGCCGCGATTGATCACCAGCGTTCGCGATGCGCCCGCCGCACCGTCGGCGCCGAAGGCCAGCTTGTGGATCAAGCGAACCGGCAGCGGGCGGCCGTTGCGGGTCTTCAGGTCAAGATCAAGCACCTCCGTCTTGATCTCGCCGGGAGCCGCCCGCAGCGTCGTCAGAAGGGCTGCGCCGTCGCCCGCGACCAGGTCGGCAAGCTTGAGCCCGCCAGAGCCGACCTGGGCGAGATCCTGATCGAGCCAGTTCGCGAGCGTCGCGTTGAGATAGACCACATCGCCCTTGGCATCGACGGAAAAGAAACCGGCCGGCGCGTGATCGAGATAGTCGACGGCATGCTGCAATTCCTGGAAGACATTCTCCTGCCGCTCGCGCTCCCGGGTCACGTCGGCCAACGACCAGACGGTCAGCCTCCGGTCGCGTGCTTTTTCACCGAGCGGTCTTACGCGCAGCCGCAGCCAGCGCGCGGGCCGTCCTTTGATCCCGGCGACGCGCACCTCCTCCTGCAGACGCTTGCCCTCGCGCGCCGCTTTCAACAGCCTGTAGATCGCTTCGGACGCGTCGGCGTCGCCAATGAACACCCGTTCCACCGGCCGCATATCGCTGGCGTCCGCGGCGTCGATCAGATCGAGATATGCGGTGTTTGCATAAATGACACGCCCATCGCCGTCGGTGACGAGGATGCCGTCGAACGCATCGTCGACAAGGGATCGGATAAGCGGGTTGACCGGCTCCGCCGTCGGCAGCCGCAGGATGCCGGCGGCAAGCGCGAACAGCGAAAAAACGCCGACCGTGGCAAGCACCGCGAGGAAGCCGAGGATGTACGGCTCGGCGTTACTGCGCCCCAGCACGACGAAGCCGGTAGCCGCCGCAACCAGCATGGCGGCAACCAGCAAAACCAGGATGACACTGCCGGTGCGCTTGGCGCTGGCGCTGCGGTCGACCGCCCTGCGAGCGGTGCCGGCTGAACTCTCGGCGATGCCGTGTGTCGTCATCCCCTGGCCCAACAGCAACTATTCTCCCCGGCAGCGCTGGAGAGAATGGTGAAGACACTCTCGTGCCTCTTGCGCGACGGCCGCGCAAGAGATTTTGCGCTTCGCAACGGTCACGGCCGGCCCACCATGCGGCGCAGCCGCATGATGTAGCCGATGATTTCGGCCACCGCGCGGTAATGCTCCGGTGGAATTTCCTGGTCCATCTCCACCGTTCCATGCAGCGCCCGGGCCAGCGGCGGATTCTCGACCACGGGGATGTCGTGCTGCTCGGCTACCTCGCGGATCTTGCGGGCAATGAGATCAACGCCTTTCGCGACGCAGACCGGCGCGTTCATGCCGCGCTCATATCTCAACGCGACTGCAAAGTGGGTCGGATTGGTAATGACGACCGATGCCTTCGGCACTGCCGCCATGATGCGCTTGCGCATGCGCGTATTGCGCAGTTGCCTGAGCTTGCCTTTGACGGCCGGATCGCCCTCGGTCTGGCGAAACTCTTCCTTCATGTCCCGCAGCGACATTTTCTGCCGCTCGTACCACTGCCGATACTGAAAAAGGTAATCGGCGGTAGCGACGATGGCGAGGATCGCCACCACCGCGCCCAGCATCTTGGTGGCGAGCGACCGCGTGAGCGGCAGGATCAGCATCGGATCGGCCGAGACGAGACCGTCGAGCATGCGCCGTTGCGGCCACAACAGCGCCACCATGACCGCGCCGACGATGCCGAGCTTCACAAGGCCCTTGGCGAAATTGGCGAGCGCCTGACCCGAAAACAGCCGGCCGAAGCCGGCCGAGGGCGAAATCCGCGAGAGTTGCGGTTTAATCGGTTCAGTCGAGAAAACGAAGCGGTGCTGCACGAAGTTGCCGGCGATCGCAGCGACGCAGAGGAGAAGGAGCGGAATGCCGAACGCGCCAACGACATCCATCACCAGCGTTTTCACTAGTTCAGTCAATGCGGGACCGTCGGTCCGGATCTGATAGGATTTGGCGAGCAGGCCGCGAAACGTGGCTTCCAGGCTTGTCGCCATCGGCGTCGCAAACACCATGATCATCAGCGTACCAGCGGCGATCATGAACCAGGTGTTTACCTCCGCGCTTTTGACGACGTCGCCGCGCTGGATTGCCTCCTCAAGCCGCTTGGGTGTCGGGTCTTCTGTGCGTTCGTTCGAGTCGTTTTCCTCCGCCATGCTGCGCGCCTACCCGTGCGGAGCGAGTTCGTGCAGCACGCCGCCGGCATAGTCGAGGAAGAAACCCATCATCGCGCCGAGCAGCAGCAGCAGAAAGACCAGACCGAGGAGGATCGACAAGGGCAGCGCCACGAAGAACACCTGCATCTGCGGCATCAGCCGCGCCAGCACGCCGAGCCCGATGTTGAACAGCAGTCCAAAGACGAGAAAAGGGGCGGAGATCTGGATGCCGATGCGGAAGGCGCCGGCGACCGTCCTAGTGATCAGCGCCGCCGCGTCGCCGGAAGAGGGCAACTCGCCCGGCTCGAACAGACTGTAGCTGTCGTTGAGCGCGGCAATGACGAGGTGATGCATGTCGGTGGCGAAGAACAGCGTGATGCCGAGCATAGTGAGGAAATTGCCGACAATTGCGCCCTGCTCGCCCTGGGTCGGATCGACCGCGGTGACGAAACCGAGGCCGAGCTGCTGGGCGATGACGAAACCCGCGACCTCAAGCGCGGAAATGGTCAACCGCGCGGTGACGCCGAGCATGGCGCCGATGAGGATTTCCTCGACCAGCATCACGAGCGTGGGCGCGAGCGCGCCCGGATCGATATGATAGGCGTTGCGATGCAATGGCAGCAGCATCGCCGCGAGGACAAGCGCGAATGTCAGGCGCATGCGCGCCGATATATTCTGCTCGCCAAGCCCGGGCAGCAGCATCAGCATTGTGCCGGTGCAAGCAAAAACCAGAAGGAATGCGGCTCCGAGCGCCGGCAGATAAGACAAATCGATACGCACGGGCGGAGCCCTTTTCCTATCAGCCGTTGGTGATGTGGGCGGCGATCCGCATAAAATTCGAGTGCAGCGCGTCGGCCATGAACGGCAGCGCGATCAACATCGCGACGAAGATCGCCAGGATTTTTGGCACGAAGACCAAAGTCGTCTCCTGGATTTGGGTGAGCGCCTGCGGGAGCGAGATCGCGACGCCGACCACCAACCCGGCGAGCATGAGCGGCGCGGAGACGAGAATAAGCGTCACGATCGCGTCGCGCGCGACATCCATGACTTCCGGTCCGGTCATTTCACCCCTGCCCTTCCTGATTTTCTCAAGCCGGCCACCCCGCGGTCTGCGACAAGGTCGGATCGGCATCTTCAAAATTTCTTCGTAAGCCGCGATCACTTTGTCGCGCACGGAAACCATGGTCTGGATTGCGGTTTCGCTTTCCGACACCGCCGTGACGACATCGATCATGTTGGCCTTGCCCGTCGCAACCGCTCGCGCCTGCACGTCCGACTTCTGGCCGATTGCGGTGACCGACTGCATGACATCCTTGAGCACCGAGCCGAAGTTGACTCCGCCATCCTGGGCGGAGGCGTCGCGGCCGAGGCTGGCTGATTGATCGCGCAACTGCGCGAGGGCGGCGTAGGCGTTGGCGGCAATAGCCGGTGTCGGCATGGTTCACCTTAGGTCTTGAGGATATCGAGGGTGCGCTGGAGCATCCGCTTGGTGCTGCTAATGACGTTGAGGTTTGCTTCGTAAGAGCGCTGCGCGTCGCGCAAATCGGTCATTTCGATCAACGCGTTAACGTTCGGATATTTGACGTCACCCTTGCTATCGGCCATCGGGTTACCGGGCTCGTGCCGGACGCGGAAATCCGATTTGTCCGAAGCAACGCGCCCGAGATTCACCACGTGCGCGTCGAGTTCGCGATCAAGGGTGTTGCGAAAGGTCACGATGCGGCGGCGGTAGGGGTCGGCGCCGGGCGAAGTCGCCGCCGAATCGGCGTTGGCGATATTCTCCGAGATGATTCGCATGCGGCCGGCCTGCGCGCGCATCCCGGTGGCGGCAATCGCGATCGATTTGATGAAGTCCATCACGACACGTCGTCTCCGCCTGACGAAACCAAGCAGCCGTCACGCTCTGCCGAGCGCGGTTTTGATCAACGTAATGCTGTGGGTGTAGAGCGAGGTCACCGCGTCGTAGTCCAACTGATTGCCGGCAAGCTTGAGCATCTCTTCCTCGTGAGTCACCGCATTGCCGCGAGGCCGAATCTCGTAATGCCTGCCGCCTCTGTCTTCGGCGAATGCCGAATTCGCACCACTCATGCTGGCATGGCCGGGATCGGTGCGCGCCAGCGTCAGCGAAGCAGTTTGCAACGCGCTATCGAAAGTGGGCGGCGCCAGGTCGCGCGCCCGGTAGTTGGGCGTATCGGAATTGGCGACGTTCTCGGCCAGAACGAGCTGACGCTCCCGATGCCACTGCATGCGGGTGCGCAGCATCGAGAGAATCGGAATATCGGTTATCGGCATGGGCAAACCCCTCATTTCACCCGGCAGAGTTTGCCGGGAGTATGGTTAATGAGCGGTTAAGCTAGGGGTTTTTGCGGTTTTGCCATTAATCCGCCGTTTACCATAGAAATGCTGGCAGCTTGGGGACCGGGCTTAAAATTGCCCGTCGACTTTAATTCTTTGTTAGTATTCGCCGCGGCAAATGTTACCGGCGCCGTTAACCTTTGGCGTTTTCAGTTGCCGTGGCGACGACACGGGGAGTTGGGCGGATGTTTGATTTGTTCGGCGCGGAAATGCCACTCGCCGTACGCTTCTTTTTGGCATTCCTGATAGTGCTTGGTTTGATCGGGGCTGCCGCATGGGCAGTGCGCCGATTCGGCAGCGCTCGATTGGGTGGCGCCGTGCGAGGACGCCAGCCGCGGCTGGCCGTAATCGAATATGCCAGCGTCGACGCGCGGCGACGACTGCTCTTGGTCCGGCGCGACAACATCGAACATCTGGTGATGATCGGCGGGCCTACGGACGTCGTTGTCGAATCCAACATCGTGCGCGCGGTACCGGCATCGCGCGAGACCGCAATTCCGCGTGTCCCGGCTCCTGCAGAACCCATGCCGCGGGCGCTGCCTCTGCCGGAGGCCGCTTCGAACGGTTCGTGGCCGCTCCAGCCGGAACCGCCGGCGCCAACGCCCGCGCCTCCACAGCGTCGAGCGCCGCGAAGCGATTCGTTTACCGAGGAACACGGGGTCATTCCGCCGCAACTCACCGAAACGCCTCCGCGGCCGCAGCGCGAAGCCTTGAACGCGCTTGCCGAGGACATTGCCTCGCATCCGATTCCACCCGCGCCCCCTGTTAGCCCGACCCCGCCGCGCGTCCGTCCTGCGCCGCGAGCGCAACCCGCCGAGGCGCGGGTGGCGGAGGTCCGTGCCGAGCATCGCGCGGAGCCTCGAGTGCAGTCGCAGCCGGCTGCGACTGAACCTTCCGCGGCCGATCAAAGCCTGGCCGAAATGGCGCAGCGTCTCGAAGCGGCATTGCGCAAGCCGAGGGCGGCTGCCCCGGCGCCGGCACCTGAAGAAATAGACGAGGCGGAAATCGCACCTCCGCCCCCTTCCCCGCCGCCTCGCGCGGCGCGACCGGCCGAGCAGAAACCCGCACGCCCGGATGCCAACGCGCGGGAAGGCGCCAAGGAAGGCAAAGCGCTCTACGATACTCTCGAACAGGAGATGGCGAGTTTATTGGGCCGTCCCACAGGCAAGACCTGATGAGCAAGAACCACTGATGACATTACCTTGGGGCCGCCGCCGCGTCCCTGTACAAACGGTGGCGGCCTCAGTAGCGGCTCTGATTGTATCGGCGACGCCGCTTGCCGCCCAGGATATCAGCATAAATCTCGGTCAAGGCGCCGCAACTGGCGGGCTGAACGAGCGCATCATCCAGCTGATTGCGCTGCTGACGGTGCTGTCGCTGGCGCCGTCCATCCTCATCATGATGACGTCGTTCACGCGCATCGTGGTGGTCCTGTCGCTGTTGCGCACCGCGCTTGGCACCGCGACGTCGCCGCCCAACTCCGTCGTTATCTCGCTAGCCCTGTTCTTGACCGCCTTTGTGATGGGGCCGGTGCTCACGCGCGTCTATGACGTTGGCGTCAAGCCGCTGGTCGCAAACGAGATCGACGTCACCGAGGCGTTCGACCGAGCTTCAGGTCCGCTACGCGGCTTTATGGAAAAGAATGTCCGCGAGAAGGACCTGCGCTTGTTCGTGGATATATCCGGGGAGGAGGCACCGCAAAAGCCGGAAGACCTGTCGATGCGCATCCTCGTCCCGGCCTTTATGATCTCCGAGCTCAAGCGCGCCTTCGAGATAGGATTTCTGTTGTTTCTGCCATTCCTGATCATCGACCTCGTGGTCGCTTCGGTGCTGATGTCGATGGGCATGATGATGCTGCCGCTGGTCGTCGTATCGCATAGAAGCAGGAGCCGATTGCGGCGTCCCGTTCTCGAGGAATGGGCGGAGACTTGAGCGACCATTTACTTACTCGACTGACGCAACTTCACGCCAACCAACGGCACGATAGCCAGGACAACGCGCCGGCCCGTGTGTGAAACAGCTTGGAGGATAGGAGCCGGCGTTTAATACCTGATTAATATCTTTTTCAATGATTCCAAAAGGTTATGAAGAAAGGCGAACAAATGATCACATGATCCGGCAGAACCTCACAAAAAGCCGGAGGTACCTCGCGCAGAGACGGTTGTTCGATGGGACCGGCGCCCCGCTGTCGGCGACGGCTATCGCCGCCGGCCTGGTTTGCCTCCGCTTCTGGCTGGAGCGGCGCTTTTCGCGCGATCTACTTGCGGTGAAAGGGGTACCGCAGCGGTGCTCGACCATGTACATGCATGCGCCGTAGCCCCCGCACGGACGGTCCTCCATGCTTAGCGCCTACCCCAGTCACTGCCCGCAAGGCGAGACGCTCAGGAGCTCCGCCTGGGTCGATCTGCTCGATCCGACCGATACGGAAAAATCTGCATTCCAAGACGCGTTCGGACTGCGCGTACCGGTAAAGGAGCAATTGGCCGAGATCGAAGCGACGAGCCGGCTCCGCACCGAGCATGACGCGCTGTACATGACTGCGCCTTTGATCTTCGCGGGCAAAGACATACCCTGGGTGTTGCTGCCGACGGGTTTCGTGCTGGGGAAGCACGTCCTCCTGACCGTCCGCTTTGCGAAATCGCCGGCATTCGACACGGTCGCCGCGGAACTGGAAGCAAGCGAACAATTCGATTCGGCGCATGCCTTCATGCGGCTCCTCGAGGTCCTCGTCGACAATATGGCTGATCTCCTTGAAGCAAGCGCCAGCGACCTCGACGACGCCTCTCACCTTATATTCCGGCCGGAGGATCCGAGGCGCACACCGTTGTCGCACGAGACGGCCAAGTTGCGCCGGCTGATGATTCGCACCGGACGCACCAGCGAGCGAATGGCGCGCATTCAATACGCGCTGGTCTGTCTCGACCGCATGGCAAAGTTCACCAACGAGCACTGCCGCGAATGGATCGGTCAAACGGTGTCAAACCGGCTGCAAATTGTCAGTTCCGACATCGCATCGCTGATCCAGTTCACCGAGGGTTTGGTGAACCGGGTCCAGCTTCTGCAAGACGCAGCAAGCGGCATCATCAACATCGACCAGAACGAGGTGATGAAGGTTCTCACCATCGCCTCGGTCGTCGGAATTCCGCCGGTTTTGGTCGTCGGCGTCTACGGCATGAACTTCAAGAACATGCCGGAATACGACTGGACCTGGGGCTATCCCTACGCGCTCGCGTTGGTCGTTATTACCGGGCTTCTGCCGCTGATCTGGTTCAAGTGGAAGGACTGGATTTGAGCGGGCGGCGACGCCACATCGGTTTTGATCGGGAATGATGGAGCAACCTTCACATGGAAATGCGTGAGCTTGGTCGTACTGGTCTGTAGGTTTCCGCGGTTGGACTCGGCTGCATGGGAATGTCGGATTTCTATTCCGGCCGCGACGATGAAGAGTCGATTGCCACCCTCCATCACGCCATCGAACGCGGCGTTACATTTCTTGACAGCTCGGACGCGTACGGGATCGGCCGCAACGAAGAGCTGCTCGGCCGCGCGATCCACGGTAAGCGCGACGCCATCTTGCTTGCGACGAAGTTCGGATGGGTGCGCGACGCCAAAGGCGCGATGCTCGGCGCCAGGGGTGATGCGGCTTATGTTCGCCAAGCGTGCGAGGCAAGCCTCAAGCGACTCGGGGTCGAGGTGATCGATCTCTACTATCAGCACCGGGTCGATCCAAAAACGCCGATCGAAGAAACCGTCGGCGCCATGGCCGATCTCGTCCGCCAGGGAAAGGTTCGCTACCTCGGCCTGTCGGAGGCGGCGCCAAACACGATACGCCGCGCGGCCGCCATTCATCCGATTGCGGCTTTGCAAAGCGAATGTTGGCTGTGGACGCGCGACCCGGAAGGTGAGCTGCTGGCGACCGTGCGCGAGCTTGGCGTCGGGTTCGTCGCCTACAGCCCGCTTGGGCGGGTTTCCTCACCGGCCAAATCCGCAGGCCCGAGGATTTGCCGGGCGACGACGCGCGCCGGAACTTGCCCGTTTCCAAGGCGAAAATTTTCAGCGCAATCTCGACCTGATCGTCAAGGTGGAAGAGCTCGCTCGGGCCAAGAACTGCACGCCGGCGCAATTGGCGCTCGCCTGGGTCCTGTCAAAGGGCAAGGACATCGTTCCCATCCCCGGCACGAAACGCCGCCGATATCTGGACGAAAATCTCGGAGCGCTGGAAATTACCCTGACCGCAGCCGATCAGGCGGCGCTCGACGGCATCATCCCGCCCGGGAGCGCTGCCGGGCAACGCTATCACGAGGCGGGAATGCCATCGGTGAATCTTTAGGGCGATTCGCGCATCCCCCGCCCCAAGTTCTAAAATCCCGAGACTGATGGAAAAAGAACGAGGCCGCCCGAAGGCGGCCCCGTCTGCGTCAGTAGAGGCAAACGCCTCGGTAATTAGCAGGGAACGCAGCGACCGCCATTCCAGACCCATCCCGGTCCGCAGCCGTGGCCGCCCGTTCTTCCGTTGCAAGCCGCCCGCGTGACCACCGGCGCCGCGCTCTTTATTTGCGCACGAAAACCCGCGGCGCCCAACGAATGGGTCTGAGCGTTGGCCGCAATCGCAAAAGTTCCGAGCACAAACGAGGCTGCGGTCAACGTTAGCGCGATCTTTCGCATGGCCTTACCTCCTGATTATTATGCCGAACGGCAGCAATGACTATACTGACGCGACCTGACTCGCAACGCACCATGCGCCATGACGTTTGCCGAGACGACGTAACGCGAAACCGGCGGGCCGAACGCCGTCGCTCGTCGGCGTTCTCTGGAACTGGTCCGTGGCCACCGCCATTAAGCTGATTCGTCGATCCGTAAACACTCTGCGGAATTATGAGTACATTCACTAGCGCACGACGCCGCGCTTCCATCGTGTTGGCGGGGGACGCAAAATGCCGTCGCTACGGCACGGAGCAAAGCCATGAAGAACCTGTTCGGTGGCAAGACAGACCTCCTGCTGTTCTTCCTTGTCGTCTTGCTGCTTGCCGGCCTGCCGGCGGCCGTGTGGGTGGACCTGACCAATCTCGCCGAGGCAAACCTCACCCGGCAGGCGAGCGATCTAAACTCGGTCATCAGCAGCGTCCGCAGCTACTACGCCACCAATGTTGTGGGCCGCATCCTTGCGGCTCCCGGCGTTGCCACCAAAGTGGTGCACAACTACGAGGATATCCCGGGCGCGATTCCCATTCCGGCGACGCTTTCCCTCGAATTAGGCCGAGTAATCAGCGAGCGGCAGCACAACATTACCTACAGGTTCGTGTCCGACTACCCATTCGCCAACCGCGCGGCGCATCCGCTTGATCAATTCGAAACGGACTCGCTGCTCCAGCTCCGCGAAAACCCAAATCAGGTGCTGACCCTCAATTCGAGTTCGCTTTTCGTCGATCGCGTTCGCCTGGTTGCGCCCGTCGTCATGGCCGCGGCCTGTGTTGCCTGCCATAACTCACACCCGGACAGCCCGAAGCACGACTGGAAAGTCGGCGACATTCGCGGCCTGCAGGAAGTCACGATCACCCAACCGATCGACGGCAACCTGTTCGCGTTCAAATATCTGCTGGCCTATTTCGTCCTCGTCGCCGCGGTCGGTCTGCTGTTCATTGCCCTGCAGCGACGTCAAGCCGCCGCTATCCGCGGTATAAACTCTGAACTCGAAACGGCCAACGACTTCCTTGCTTCGCTGTCGATGAAAATATCGCGCTACCTATCGCCGCAAATCTACAAGAGCATTTTCAGCGGACAAAAGGACGTCACCATTCACACCGAGCGCAAGAAGCTCACAATTTTTTTCTCAGATATCCAGAACTTCACGGCAACGACGGAAAGACTCCAACCGGAGACGATCACCCAACTCCTCAACGAGTATTTCACGGAGATGTCCAAGATTGCGCTCGCCTATGGCGGCACGATTGACAAATTCGTCGGCGACGCCATACTGATCTTCTTTGGTGATCCCGAGACAAAAGGCGACGCCGAAGACGCCAAGGCATGCCTGCGCATGGCGATCGAGATGCAGGACCGCATCGCCGGCCTCAACGCCAAATGGCGCAATGCCGGCATCGAATTTCCCTTCCGCGTGCGGATGGGAGTCAACAGCGGATTTTGCAACGTCGGCAATTTCGGCAGCGACGACCGGATGGACTACACGATCATCGGCGCCGAGGCCAATCTCGCGGCGAGGCTGCAATCGGTCGCGGAGCCCGGCCACATCGTGGTCAGTTACGAGACATACGCCCTTGTCCGTGACATTATCGTTGCGCATGAGCTGCAACCGATCACCATGAAGGGGATCAGCCGCGAGATTGTTCCCTATGCCGTCGACGGCGTCGTCGGCGCTGCCGGCGAGACCATTGCGGTCTTCAGCGAGCACCAGACCGGCCTGGATTTTTATCTCAACGCCAGAATGCTCGATGCGAACAGCACAACCCGAATCCGCAAAGTTTTGCAGGATGCGCTTGAAGCGCTGGACAAACGCACGCCCGCAGGGCCAGCCGGAAAAACTCCGGCGATCCAAACGACGGACGGCTGACGCGTCGGCGCGCCGGCAACCCTCCCCGACCTTGGCTGAGGAGAAAAATCAGCTACCGCATCAGCGCGCCGCCGTCGACGCTGATGGTCTGACCGGTCACGAAGTTGCTGTCGTCGGAACACAGATAGATCAGTGTCGAGATGAGATCGGCGGGGACCTGCTCGCGCTGGATGGCGCGGGCGGCGATGCCGGCCGCGCTCGCCTTGCCGGTCCAGTCGGGATGAACGGCGACTGCTTCGCTCATGGTCAGACCGGGCGCAATAGCATTGACGCAGATATTATGTGGCCCAAGCTCCCGCGCCAGCGACCGCGTCATCGACACCACCGCCCCCTTGGAAGTGACGTAATGCAGCAGATGAGGCGTGCCCTTGAATGCCGTGCCGGACGCGATGTTGACGATGCGGCCCTTCTTTTTTTCCATCATCACCGGAGCAACGGCCTTGGCGCATTGAAACGTGCCGCGCACGTTGACCTTCATCACGCGGTCCCACTCGTCCTCGTCGATATCGAGGAACGGCTTGGTGTGCAGGTCGGCGAACAGGCCGGCATTGTTGACGAGAATGTCCACCGTGCCGAATGTTTTCACGGCATCCGCGACGAGACCCTCGACCGACGCCTTCGACGTAACGTCCGCGTGGACGTAGACGGCAGGCCTTTGCGTCTCGCCAATCCGCTCGGCAACCGGGCTGCCGTCGAGAACATCGGAGACAACCACCTTGGCCCCGGCGGCGGCCAAGCCTTCACAGAAGGCAGCACCAATGCCGCGCGCGCCGCCGGTGACGATTGCAACTTTATCCTTGAGCCGCGTATCCATGGTTTCCTTCCCCCAAACTTGCATTCAGGAAGGTGACCCTATGGCTGCTGATCGAACGTGTCCATCGGGTACACGCCCGTCGCCCATGCGCAGCAAGATCGGCGGGCCGTGTCGCGCACGCCCGAACCGACCAAGCAGCAGTAAGGCCCACCAAAGCGGCCGGGGCATGCGGCCCATGGCGGCCGGATCGATCGGTTCAAAATTCAGGCAAGTTCACTGCGAGGGACGGCCCTCGATCTTCGGCAGACCGCCAGCGCCGCTCTTCGGCGACGATTGGGCGCGGGTCGCCCTCGACCGTCAACTGCTCGGCCCGCTCGGCGGACATTTGCGCCAGAATTTCCGACATGCTGCGAGGATTGATCAGCGAAGCCAATTCAATAAGAACACTGACTTCGAGTCGATCGCAATTTTTGCCGCGTCGCGCGGTTTCATAGTCTCGTAAATCGTGACGAGGCCTTTGAAGCGGGCCGCTTCCGCCTCGTCCTTTTTCTGCGTAGCGGTCGTGAGTTGCGCTTCGCCATCTTTGATCGCGGCAAGCTTGGAATCGACGCGTTTCTCGGCTGCTGCGATGAGACCCTCACGGACGCGACGCCGCGCCGATTGAGAAGAATCGTGTCGTCTGGATCGAGCCGCAACCCCTCGTCGAAACTGACCAGCGCCCGCTCGAATTGCTTGAGCGCATGAAAGACGAGCCCCAAGCTGGCAAATCCGTCGGCCCGGGAAAGGTCGCTTTTCAACGCTTCCTGGAAAAACGCAAGCGCCGCATCGAGCCTGCCGCGGGGGTAATTGAGCTGTCCAAGGCCGTGCAGTGCGTCGAAACTGGTTGAGCTAGTTTGCAGCAAGGCGGCGTAAAACCGTTCCGCCTTGACGAACTCGCCCGCGTTGCAGGCGCGCTCGGCGCGCCGCAGCATGCGGGACGGGCTTGGCTGCGAAAGCGACGACGGTTCGTTCATTCGATTAACGAGCGCTGCTGCTACGGCCGCTCAGTCGACGCGTGATGCGATCTCTAACGCGAGCAAAAGCACTGAGGTCCCGATTTCCCGAGGACAGGCGAAACGTGGCCCGTTAGCGAGACGTAAAGACGCAGGGTAAACAAAGTCTTAAGAGAAACGCTCCTGCAGCGATCACTTGTCTTGCAGCGCTGTGAGGTGCCGCTGCAGGATCGCAACATCACGCTCAAGTTTCGCCAATCTCTCGGCAACGGAAGCGCCGGGTTGAGCCCAGGCCTTGCGTTTTGCTCCACGCCCCAGGCAGTGCCGAGGTTGTTGTCCTTGCGCCACTTTACGCGGGCCTGAAAGTGCTCGTCTCTGGTTGGAATATATAGCTCGAACGAATTGGGGATCGTGACGTTTTCAGGAACTTCCAGCCGGCTGCCAATATCTGCGAGTTCCCGTACGATGCAGTCCACGCTGGACAGACGGTTGTTGAAATAGGCTCGGGTGGATTCAACGGATGGCTGCAACATGATGGGAATCACGTTTCCTCCGGAGGATTTGCAATGGCGCAAATGGGCCGCCCTGGCTTGTCGCCACAGCAGAAGCACGAGCTGTGGGCACGATGGAAAGCAGGCCAATCGCTGAGCGATATTGGGCGTAGGGTCTGGACTCACAACTTGATCCAATAGAGTGCCCCGACGAGGGTTGCGGCGGCAAGGAAGTTTTGGGCGAGTTTATCGTAGCGCGTGGCGATACGCCGCCAGTCCTTGATGCGGCAAAAATAATTTTCGATTTTATGGCGTCGCCGGTAAAAGCGCTTGGGGCAATAGGCTTTCTTGTTCGCGTTGTTGCGGCTGGGGATGATCGGCAAGGCGCCTTCATCTTTGATCTGCTGGCGCACTTTCTCGCTGTCGTAAGCCTTGTCGGCTGTAACGGCCAATGGCGGTCTGGGAGTGTCAAGCACTTCGCCAACGACCTGACTGTCGTGGACCTGCCCGCCCGTTACCGTGAAGTTCAGTGGACGGCCCTTGCTATCGACGATCGCGTGAATTTTCGTGGAGCGCCCACCGCGGCTGATGCCGATCGCCTGATTTTGCTCCCCCCTTTTGCCCCGCTGGCGGCGCGGTGGGCTTTCACGATCGTGCTGTCGATCAGATACAGACTGTCGCGCGACTTCGATGCCAGCGCATCAAAAATCCGCTTCCAGATGCCGCGTCGAGACCACCGGTTGAAACGATTGTACGCCGTCGTGTACGGCCCATAGCGTTCAGGCAGATCGCGCCACGGCATTCCGGTCCGTAGCACGTAAAATATCGCGTTCATGATCTTTCGATCGTCAGCGCGGGCGCTCTTTCAACTCTTCGGCATCAGCGGCTCAAGAAGAGCCCATTCGTCATCGCTTAAATCAAATCGCATGATCCACCTCGACCACGGTGAATCACGTTCGGCTTTGCTTTTCAATAAATTATCTGGGTACAGACCCTAG
>CAWHJE010000033.1:0-144775 GCA_963829465.1 uncultured Alphaproteobacteria bacterium | reverse complement strand
CCCTAGCATTACAGTTGCGTTTTTCTTTTGAGATGAGCGCTGCGGGCCTCAGCCTGGTGAGCGCGTCGCCAGAATGACCAGGCGATGACATGGGCGGGATGGATGCGCCGTTGTGCGAGCTTGATCGCGATACGGCGGATTTCCTGAAATCGACCAGCAGATCAGGAACGACGCCTTTTCGGAAGACGTGGCAGTGTTTTTTTGAGCGGCACGTGATTGGCGTGATGACGGATGGCGGCCACCATGGCGAAGGCGAGCATGACCAGCGAGACATGCCGATGCCAGCCATGCCAGGAGCGGGTCTCGTTGTGATCGAGGCCGAGCTCGTTCTTGGCGGTCTCGAAGCTGTCCTCGATAGCCCAGCGATGACCTTCCACTGAGACCAGCTTTTCCCTAGGCGTGCCCCGCGGGCACCAGGTGGAGAAGAAGGCCAGAGCACCATCGGCAATGTTGCGGCGGATCAGTAACCCTCGCGTCCACTCCCCGGTGAGGGCGCTGTTGTAGTCAGCGGCATCGAGGTCGGCGAGTTCGAGATAGGCCCACTCGTGCAGGCGTGGACCTTTGGTTCCTTCGCCGGACGACAGGCGCCGCCAAGAGCTCTTGGGAAGGTTCTGCGCGATCTTGGCGGCGGTGCCACCGATAAGCTGCTTCTTGCCCCAGGACCGGAACACATGATTGGCGGCGACGCCCAGCACATACCCCTTGCCTGCCTTGCGTAGCATGGTCTCAATGTCACCCGTGCCATACACGCTGTCCGCCGCGACATAGGCGAATGGCACCTTTGCGACGAGCGAGCGCGCAATCATTCGGCGTGCAATCTGGGGCTTCGTTGCAAACCCCACATCGTCTGGTACATGCGCCGCCTTCAGGCGGTCGGGATCGCCCGTCCACTCCTTTGGCAGATAAAGCCCACGATCGATGAAGGCATGGCCATGGCGCGACACGTAGGAAGCAAACACGCCGATCTGGCAGTTGGTGATCTTGCCCGCCGAGCCCGTGTATTGGCGGGAAACCCCGCACGACGCCTTGCCTTGCTTCAAGAAGCCGGTCTCATCAATCACCAGAACTGCTGTCTCGTCGGCAAGCGTTTCCAGCGCGTACTCGCGTACGATATCGCGCAACGTATCGGCATCCCACTGGCCGCGGCCCAGGATAGCCTGCTGACGCCACGGGCCGGAATCGCCCGCCGCTTCCGCGCGCATCCAGCCTGTCTTTCGCGGCTCGTTCCCAAGAAGTCCGTCCAGAAACTTCCCAGCCGATACTGCAACCCGCTCCTGCCTGAATAAGGGACGTATCCGCGCCTTCACATCCCGTAACAACGACGCCCAAAGCTCCAGCGTCGTCTCAATCGATGCGCCAGCCATCCATGATCTCCCAAATCATGGTGGCCCATCGATTCAGAAGTTCGGATAAACCGCAACTGTAATGCTAGTCCACACGGGGGCAGGTCATGAGGACAGTTATTCGCGGTTACGCCAGAGACAAAAATCACAATCGAGTTCTCATCGGCACCATCCCCGTCCCTCACAGCAAGGCCAAGCGCTCTCCGGCGGAGCGAAGGGATAAGAGATATTTGGTCAGGCGAAGTGCGACGATCTTTAAGAAGGAAGTCGTCGAAGGAAAAGGTAGCCGAGCGCCCGGTTGGTCGGATCGCTAGCGCACCGGCCTGACCCGGAGAAAACCCACCCCTTGGGCGAAGTCGGTGGGCGGCTGGGCTTGTTCAGGTATACTGCGCCGACCGCTTGAGGCCGACGATGCGCCATTACGCGAAACTACTAATTCGTGCAACGCTAACGGCATTCCTCATGTTGGTAGTAGCAGGAACCGCCGTTGCCGGGCCGCTTGAGGATGGCATTGCAGCGTGTGGTCGTGGTGACTATGCAACCGCGTTGAGGCTTTTTCGCCCACTAGCGCAACAGGGCGTGGCCGAAGCGCAACACAATGTCGGCCTCATGTATTACAATGGTAAAGGCGTGCCGCAGGACTATAGCGAGGCCGCGAAATGGTATCGTGAGGCTGCGGACCATGGCATGGCCGTCGCGCAGTTCGACATGGGCGTCATGTATCGCAAGGGTCAAGGCGTTCCGCAGGATTACACCGAGGCGATGAAGTGGTATCGCAAAGCTGCCGACCAAGGATTTGACGGAGCGCAGCTCAGCGTCGGCCTCATGTACGGTCTCGGCCAGGGCGTACCCAAGAATTATGTGCGCGCCCACATGTGGCTAAATCTTGCGGCTTCGCGATCTCCGGCTTCGGAGAAAGAGACCAACGACAACGCGATCAAGGCTCGTGACGCCATCGCCGCAAAAATGACCCCCGCGCAGATCGCCGAGGCGCAGAAGCTGGCGCGTGAGTGGAAGCCGAAGCCGGAACGATAGGTTCTCTTTTACGCCAGCGTCGATTATCGGAAAAGCACTGCCAGCAAGCCCGTCAGCGCGAGGCCGAAAACAAGTATTGACCAGTCCCCGGCGTTAAGACCAAAAAGTCGGTCCGAAGTCGTCTTGCGCGGCACGGTGTCTCTCTTAAAATTTTCGATCTAGAACATTTTGTCCACTTCTTGATGCGTGAGCTTTCACGCTCGGTTTCGATTCGAAATTCTTCTAGGCACCGGCTAGAGCAAAATTGCTTCAGGGCAGACCTATGGCGGATTAATCCGAATCGCCCATTGCATTGGAAACAGCGCTTGTTGCGATTTTCCCAAATTTGAGAAAGTTTCTGCAAAGCGGTCACGCACTTGCTTGTATTATTTTCGCGGGCGCACTGTGTGGCCGCTGCTAATGGCGAACCCTATTACACGCTACGCAAGTAGCAATTCATTCGGTCGTGAAATTGGCATCAACCTTACGAAGTATGGTTACGGCACGAAAGCCCAAGGAGCGTACAGAGGCGGACCGAGAATAGCTGCCGCGCCCGTCTCATTGTAAACTGCGCCGACCCCTTGAGGCCGACGATGCGCTATGACGTCGAGCGCCCTTTTGGCGCTTTCGAAATCAGACCAAGTCTGAAGGATAGCGGCGCTGCTTTCAGCATTTTCAATGAGGCGACAGGCCGATTGCGGCAGATCAAAAACACGGCGAGCCTCGCGCTGCTCGCCGTGTTAGTTTTGCTGCGGTCGGTCAGCCGACGTAAGCGATGCGTTGTTGGGCAACAGACTCAGCGGCAGTCTTTGGCGCGGCTGGCAACTGAAGAACTGTAGCCTGCTGACCTTCACGCAGGCGCGTCAGGAGTACAATCTGGCCGTCTGGAAATTCGAGCGCATCGTGATGCGTCGTCGTTTTTTCCTTGTTAATTTGCCGAAAGATTGCAGTCTGATGATTGACCGTCTTATTTTGCCAAGGCCACAGATGTCTCTTGTTACGCTGAACCGTGTCGGCAAAGGACAGCTCTGTCCCCGGCAGAAGGCAGACCGCCACGTTGGCGTCTTCCGATGCCGCGAATCCAATTGTGCCCGTTCCAAAGTTGCGCGCAGTAAGTTTATCGCCAATCTTGGCAGGCCGCGATTTGACGTTTTGAAGGCTGTAGTCACACATCTCGGCGCTCCTATGTTTGGAAGCCCCTTCAGCCAGAAGCAACCCTACCATTTTTTCTGCGCTTGTGCACTACGTGCCTCTGAAAAAGGCGGTTCGCTCATGACTGGCAATTGCGCCACGATCGCGGTCTGACCGGCGAATAGTTCTGCGACCATGACGAGCCAGCCGTCTGCCAGTTCGAGTGCGTCGTGGTCGGCACCCAGATCGTTACTATCGAGGTTCCGGCACCTTGCGATCTTGTGGCTGATGGCGAACCTAAGAGCGCTGAAGCGATTGCGGTATCGAATGTCTTTCTCGAACACTAATTCCGTGCCGGGAAGGAGGCTACGGCTACGTCGGGTTTCCCGACGGCGGCGAAGCCGCAGGTTCCCGGTTTCGCAAAATCCCTCGTCACTAGTCTGTCTCCGATTTTTACAGGCGGCAAAATGACGAGGTCAGACATTGGGTACTTCTCCTGAGAATGCTTCGGTGGCGCGGGCGCGCCAAGGCCGCCAAAGGGTGGGCTGAAACTGGCTCATGAGACGATTGGTACGCACGTCACGCCAGTGCGTGTCTTGCCGGCGGCAGGGGAACACCAGAGCATGGCATTCGCCGGTATCGTAAATGCTCAGCTCCAAGTCGGCATTCGCCGGCGCTAACGCGATTGGTTTCCAATCGCCCATTGAAGCAGACTTTTCCATTTCAAAAGGATGCGGTAAAATTTCAAAAGCCACGTTGATCTAGCTCAAGGAGCAGCGCAAGTGCCCCACTTTGAGCTATGGCCATGAAGCGGTTTGTTATCCAGCAAAAACATCGAGCATTTTCGAGAAATGCAGAAAATGACCGCCGATCCGGCGAAGCGCTGCGTGATCGAAAAATTGCTTCTCAAAAGAGGAAGCGAATCTCAAAAAGCTGGAAGAAGATCGCAAAACGAAATGGTGCGATCCGCCTGCGTCCCCGGCCTCACAATTCCGTCGGACGTGCTCGCAGTTGCCGACAAGATGACCGAAAGAGACGGCCTGCGGACCGAGGTGCGACTATGATCGCTCTTGAAGATTGCATTGGGTTATGTGGCTTGACCGAAGAGGAGGTGCTTGCCATCGCAGAGCACGAACACCTCCCCGAAATCGTTGCAACAGCGCTCGCTCAGTACCTCTTGTCCCAGGAGCACGGCAGCGAAAAAGTTCTGGACATGATTGTCGACGATATTCGGAAAGCCCAACTCAGAGGTGGTCCCACTTACTGAGACAGCGGGCTAAGGTGGATTCGCCGATGCAGAGGACGAACCACCATGAGGACGCGGAGACGGTTTTCGGCTGAGTTCAAAGCCAAGGTGGCGCTTGAGGCCATCACGGGCCATGAGACGGTCGCGGAGCTGGCGACCAAGCACGAGCTGCACCCGACCCAGATTGCGGCCTGGAAGCGCGAGGCGGTCGAGAAGCTCGCCCAGGTGTTCGACGAGAAGGGCAGTGAGCGAGAGAAGAGCCGGGATGGTGAGATCACCAAGCTTCACGCCAAGATCGGCCAACTTGTTGTGGAGCGGGATTTTTTGTCGAAAGCCTTCGACCGCTGAGCCTGGATCGGAGGAAGACGATGATCGATCCCGGTCATCCACGGCTCTCGATCGTGCGCCAGTGCGAGCTAGCATCGATCAGTCGCTCGTCATTCTACCGTGAGCCGACGGCGGAAACCGAAGCGACGCTGCGGTTGATGCGTCTCATCGACGAGCAGTTCCTGGAGACGCCGTGGTACGGCTCGCGGCAGATGGCACGGCATCTGCGCCGCAACGGGTGGTGCGTGGGACGCCATCGCGTCCGTCGGCTGATGAGCAAGATGGGGTTGGCGCCGATCTACCAGCGGCCAAAGACCAGCGAACCGCATCCGCAGCATCGGATATGGCCGTATCTGCTTCGCCACCTGACCATCGATCGGCCGAACCAAGTCTGGTGCGCGGACGTGACCTACATCCCGATGCGCAGGGGCTTCCTGTATCTCGTCGCGATCATGGACTGGTTCAGCCGAAAGGTTCTGGCGTGGAGGCTGTCGAACACGATGGATGCTGACTTCTGCGTTGCGGCGCTGGAGGAGGCGATCGCCCGCTTCGGCAGACCCGAGATCTTCAATACCGATCAAGGCTCGCAGTTTACCAGCTTTGCCTTCACCAACACCTTGAAGGGTGCCAACATCCGCATCTCGATGGATGGTCGTGGCCGCTGGATGGACAACGTCTTCATCGAGCGGCTGTGGCGATCACTCAAATACGAATGCGTCTTCCTCAATGCCTTCGAGACCGGCAGTGAGGCAAAAACCGGGATCAAATTTTGGATCGGCTACTACAACGCCGATCGACCCCACTCGGTCTTTGGCGGCAGGACGCCCGACGAGGTCTATGCTACGCAAGCAAGTGAGGAGAAATTGGCGGCGTAATCGAACCCAAAATCCACCTTAGTCAAGCCGCCACTCTGTCCCGTAACACGGGACCACCTCTCTCATCACAGGCGACAAGGAACATGTGGTAACCTTGCTGCATGTGCTGCACCATTTCTTGAAGACGCATCCCGAGGCTAGGCCCTCTATCCATCCCTGGAGCAAGCGGTTCTGACATCCACATTTAGTGCGGAAGGGCAACTGCGGATGTTGCCCATGTCGCATGAGCTCGGCCGGAAACGGCCGCTCAAGTTGCGAAGCGCGGCTGGCCCCGGGTCAACAAGCCGGAGAACGACGATCCCCCGATCATCGAGCCAATTGAGTTAACCTATTCGCCGCGTAGTAAAAGCAGCGCCCTACGGCTTCGGCGTGACGCGAGGGGCTGCGTTAGCTTTGCCGACCCTTACTATGCTCTCTTGGTCGCGTTCCGGCGGCGTTATAATCGCCAAATTCCCGGGCCATGCCGTCACCTTGCGAAGGTCGCCGACGGTCTTTGCAGATACTCCGATGTTTGGTTCCACCTCGACCCGCATCTTATCCGGCAGGCTACCAAGAGCTAGTTGAAGCGCGGCAACGCTTTTGGCTTTGTATCGCATAAGGGCCTCCTTAGTGTTCGGTGCCCCCACCCGCTGACTACGGAAGAACAGTCTACAAGTGCATTGCGCTGTTGGCGAGCAACAGCGGTTTCTCCCGGCACTCGGCGCATACAATTGGGCGCGCCAATGCCTTGCTGCATTTGCCATTTCAAGCTTGGACGAACATCGACGGCAACAGTTCCCAGGAAAGTTGTCCACAGGCTAGCCGCTTTGCCAATCGCGAATGCCGCGCAGCTGCCACAGAGCCTGTGTAAACTTACAATTAGGGAGAGGTGTCGCGGGAGGGAAACGTAGGGAAGGAAAAACGATGATCGCGTACACCGAAATGACAGCGCATGCGCGGTTGACGACCCTCAGCAACAATATCTGTCCGCAGTGCAGCATGCGTCTGTTTGCGCCCGAGTGCTCCGAACATGTCAACGAGCGCTGCGTACGACACGCCTGGACGTGCGACGCATGCGGCTACGAATTCGAGACGTCGGTCTCCTTGCCTCTTAAAGTGTGCAAGTTGTAAATTGCGCCTCCTGCTACCACGGGTTTTGTCCTTTGAGCCAGCTTCTAACGGCTCCTTTGAGCCTGATTTCCGCAGTATAGCCCGACAACGGAAACGTCTGCAAAGGCGCGTTGGGCGGAACTGTTAACTGCGTAGTGGGCTAAGTCGTTGGTTCCTGAGAAAAAGGCAAAAATATCAAGCAATTACAATGGCAGATGAGGAAGAATAAACATCTTCCGCAGCCATCCCGACGCATCCGCCGGCGGGCGCGGCTTGACGCGGCAGGCACGATGACTAGCTTTGCGGCCGTCGAGGGCTAAACGGCTGTCGATTTGGGCGGGCCACCCGCAACCGCCCGAGGCGCCGGGAAGCTCAAGCGCTTATTTCGCGGCCGCTTCGAACATTTCGGCGACGTATTCCCAATCGACCAGATTATCGACGAAGGCCTTGAGGTAGTCGGGGCGTCGGTTGCGGTAGTCGATATAATACGAATGCTCCCACACATCGCAGCCTAGAATCGGTTTCGCGCCGTGAACCAGCGGGCTCTCGCCGTTCGCGGTCTTCATCACCTCGATCCTGCCAAACTTGATGGCGAGCCAGCACCAGCCGGAGCCGAACTGGGTGACGCCGGCCTGGATAAAGCTCTCCTTCATCTTCGCCACCGATCCGAGATCGGCGACGATCTGCTTTTCCAGATTGCCGGGCATTCCGCCTGCCGCCGCCCGCCTTCATCCATTTCCAGAAATGAACGTGGTTGTAGTGTTGCCCCGCATTGTTGAAGAGGCCGGTATTGCCGAAGAATGAACTCTTGACCACCTCCTCGAGCGCCTTGCCCTCGTACTCGGTGCCCTTCATCAGGTTATTGCCGTTATTGACGTAGGCGAGATGATGCTTGTCGTGATGGAATTCGAGCGTCTCGCGCGACATGTAGGGGGCGAGCGCGTCATACGCATAGGGGAGTTCGGGCAGCGAGAACGGCATCGATTTTCTCCACGATCGCGGAATAAACGGCGGGCGTCGACTGGACCATAAGTGCCGCAATGGCTCAACTGCGATCGGGCGCACCGCAACTGACGGTCGCCACAAGCCTGTGCGGCATGTCGGTGTTTTAACGCGGCCGCGCTGTTGAACGCGGCCGCCTTCCCTTGGACTTCCCTTGCAAGAACGAAATCAATCGGAAACAATCGCCACACAAGAAAGACAGAACCGGCGGATTTCAGCCGTCCGGGCGACGGAAGTCAGGGGAGGGAAGGCCGATGAAGCCTCCCGTATTCGAATACGAGAGGCCGGCCAATTTGCGTGCCGCGCTTGACGCCCTGTCCAAGCACGGCAGCAACGCCAAGCTGCTGGCGGGTGGGCACAGCCTCGTTCCGATGCTCAACCTGCGGCGCGTCGCGCCGGGCCGTCTTATCGACGTGAGCAGGCTGACGGAGCTTCAATACATCATCGAGGAATACGGACAGCTGCGCATCGGCGCGCTCACGACCCACAACACCATCCTGCGTTCGTCTGCCGTTGCGGCCGGCTGCCCGATCATGGTCGAGGCCTATCAGCACGTCGCCAATCATTCCATTCGCAATCGCGGGACCATCGGTGGCAACGTCTGCCACAACGACCCTGCATTCGAGATCCCGCTGGTTGTCGCGCTCCTGGGAGGGAGCATGGTCGCGCGGAGCGCGCGCTCGTCGCGCACGATTGCCGCGGACCGGTTTTTCAAGGCGCCGTTCGCGACCGATCTCGCCGCTGACGAGATGCTTATCGAGATACGCGTTCCACGGTTGCCGGCTGGCCACGGCTATTCGTTCCTCGAAGTCAGCCAGCGCTTCGGCGATCGCGCGCTCATCGCGGCCGGCTGTCTCATGACAATCCGCTATGGGACGTGCCGCGACGTTCGCGTTGGCTTTCGCAATACGGTCGACAATGTGTTCCGGATTCCGGCCGCAGAAGCCGCGCTCGAGGGCAAGCCGGCTTCTGCCGCTACCGTCGAGGCGGTCGCGGAAGCGGCCGCTGGCAACATCCCCGCAGCCGGTGATCTCCACGCCGACGAAGCGTATCGCCGCGACGTCACGGCGACCCTGACCCGGCGGATGCTGCGCATTGCCTTCGGCCGCGCCGGCCAGCCGATCGACGGATGACGGCGCAATGAGCGAAATGGAGGTCAACGTCACCGTGAATGGGCGCGGCTTTCGGCGTCGCATCGAGCCCCGGCTGTTGCTGTCCGATTTCATCCGCCACGACATCGGCCTGACCGGCACGCACGTAGGTTGTGAAAGCGGCGTATGCGGCGCCTGCACCATTCTTCTCGACGGGCTGGCGACGCGATCCTGTTGCACGCTCGCTGTTCAGGTCGACGGCCGCAATATCGAGACCGTCGAGGGATTGGGCCGTCTCAATAATCTGAGCCCATTGCAGCGCGCCTTCTGGGAGAAGCACGGACTGCAATGCGGCTACTGCACCCCGGGAATGCTGATGCTCATCACCGAGCTTCTGCGCGAGAATGCCAATCCCGACCGCGAAACCATCCGGCTCCGCCTCAACGACAATATCTGCCGCTGCACCGGCTACGAAGACATCGTCAGTTCGGTGGAGCGTGCGGTAGAGCTGATACGAGCCGAAGGGGCGGCACGCTGATGGCGGAGGCGGGTAAAATCCATTCGCCGCCGCGGGGCCGGCAGAAGGAACGACCCGATCAGCAACTCAGCGTCATCGGCACGCGCATGTTGCGCAAGGAAGACCCGCGCTTTCTGATCGGTCGCGGGCGGTTCGTCGATGACGTCTCTCTACCGAACATGGCGCATGCCGCGGTGCTGCGCAGCCCGCATGCGCACGCGCGGATCAAATCGATCGACAAAGCCGCGGCGCAGGCGTTGCCGGGCGTCGTCGCGGTGATTACCGGGGAGGACGCGGCGAAGGAGACCGGGCCGCTGCCGTGCTTCGCCAACCCGCCGGTCGAGCAGCGGTGCATCGCGCTCGGCAAGGTGCGCCATGTCGGCGAGCCGGTGGTGCTGGTCGTCGCTGATACACGCTACATCGCAGAAGACGCTATCGGCCTCATCAGGGTGGAATACGAGCTGCTGCCGGCCGTTTCGGACATGATGGACGCGATCACTTCGAAGGGCGATGCCGTGCTTCATCCCGAGCGCGGTCCCGACAATGTCGCCGAGCACCGCAACTATGTGTTTGGGCCGGTCGACCAGGAATTTGCGCAAGCCGCGCACGTGGTCAAACGCCACCTGCGCTGGGCGCGTTCCGGCGGTCAGCCGATCGAGACCTGCGGCGCAGTCACAAGCTTCGACGAGGGATCGGGCAAGTTCACGATCTACGTCAACAGCTCGATGTACAATTACATCGGCTTCACGATCGCGGCCGCGCTCAAGGTCCCGAGCCACCAGGTCAATATCATTCCGGTGGATGCTGGCGGCAGCTTCGGCAGCAAGCTCTTCCTCCACAAGGTAACAGTGCTATCCGCGTTGGGCTCGCGCGTGACCGGCCGTCCGGTCAAGTATGTCGAGGATCGGATCGACAACATCACCGCCTGCGACGGTCACGGATCGGACCGCACTTACGACGTCGAACTGGCGCTCGATGCCGACCACCGGATGACGGCGCTGCGCTACAGGGTCGTGGACGACTATGGCGCTTATTTCCAGTTCGGGCTGGGAACGCACGGCAACGGCTTCTCGCAAGCGGTAGGCCCCTACAAGATCCGCGCCGTCGGCGCCGAGATCCATGCGGTGTTCACCAACAAGTGCCAGCAGGGCGCCTGCCGCGGCTTTGGCTCCGAAGTCACTAACTTTATGATCGAGCGCATCGTGGATGCGGCGGTGGAGGAACTCAATCTCGACCCGATCGCGTTCCGCTACAACAATTTCATCAGGCCGGAGGAATTTCCCTATCAGATTCCGACCGGCAATCTCTACGACAGCGGCAATTATCCCGGCGCGCTCGATATGGCGCTGCAGATGCTCGACTACGACGGCTGGCGCGAGAAACAGCAGCTGGCGCGCACGCAAGGACGCTACGTCGGCATCGGTGTAGCGAGCTGTCAGGAGAAGGGTGTGTTCAGCGCCACCGAATTCTGGATGCTCAATCGCACGCCGGGATTTGCGCTGACGAGTTCGCCAGAAAGCGCCTCGGTCAAGATCGACGCGACCGGCAAGGCTATCATCTCGCTGCACGCGCCCTGCTGGGGCAACAGTCCGGAAACGGTCGCCGCCATGGTGCTTGCCGAGCAGCTGACCATGGATCCTGCGGACATCAGCATAACTTATTCGGACACCGATCACGGACTTCCCGGAACCGGGCCGGGCGGCAGCCGGTATACGGTGATGGTGACCGGCGCGATCGCCGGCGCCGCCTCGATCATCAAGGAAAAGCTCAAACGCATCGCCGGCCACATGCTCGAGGCCGGTCCGCACGACCTGGAGTTTCGCAACGGCAAGATCGGCGTCAAAGGCGCGTCGGGCATGGAAGTGTCGATCGCCGAAGTCGCCACGCAGGCGCACTTTTTTCGTCTGTCGCTGCCGGACGATCCAGACCTGACCAGTGGGCTCGACGCGAACTACACCTACGATCACCCGCTGGCCACTTTGCCCAAGAGCGATAGCGATTTCGGCGTTTTCTATCCGATCATGGGTCACATGTGTCACATGCCGGTGGTCGAAGTCGACGTGAAGACCGGGGAGGTGAAGTTCCTGGACTACGTCGCGGTGCATGATTGCGGCACCATGATCAATCCGATGACCGTTGACGGGCATGTGCGCGGCGGCACGGCGCAAGGCATCGGCACGGCGTTGCTCGAGCAGTTTCAGTACGACAGGGACGGCCAGCCGTTGCAGACGTCTTTCCAGGATTATCTGATGCCGCGGATTGGCAACGTGCCGCCGCAAGTGCGCGTCGGTCACCTGGTGACGCCATCGCCGTATACGGAATATGGCGTCAAGGGAGCAGGTGAGGGCGGCCGCATGGTCGCGCCGCCGGCGGTTGCCAGCGCGATCGAGGACGCGCTCCGCCCACTCGGCGTGCGAATCGATACGCTTCCGGCCACGCCGTCGCGGCTGCGGGCGCTGATCCGCGAGGCCGAGGCACGCAAGGGTGCGGTGCGGTAACGTAAAGTTTGCCAAGTGTGGGCGACTTTAACCGTCGCGCGGCTCCCGGGCGCTGCCTTGTGGCGCCATGCCCGCGCCATGATATCTTTATGAGCATCCTTCGCCGGTCTTGACGGCGAAGCCGAGGTCTTGATGGCGCGATCGCCGATCGATTTGCCGCGTATGCAGAACCAGCCCCGCCTGCGGGTCGCGGTCGCGCGCGCTCCGGCCCTCGTGCCGCAGGACGACGAGGTCGCGCCGAAGCCGCGCAAGCCGCGGATGATGCGGCAGTTCGAGCTGATCGACCGGGTCAAGCAATACAACCCCGCAGCCAACGAGGATTTGCTCAACCGCGCATACGTCTATGCTATGCGCGCCCACGGCGAGCAGAAGCGGGCTTCGGGCGACCCCTATTTCTCGCATCCGCTCCAGGTCGCCGCGATCCTGACCGATCTGAAGCTTGACGACGCCACCATCGCCGCAGCGCTGCTGCATGACACGATCGAGGACACCGACGCCACGCGCGCGGAAATTGACCGTCTGTTCGGTCATGACATCGGCGTGCTGGTCGAAGGCCTCACCAAGCTGAAGAAGCTCGACCTCGTCTCCAAAGAGGCGAAGCAGGCGGAGAACCTGCGCAAGCTGCTTCTTGCCATTGCCGATGACGTGCGGGTGCTGCTGATCAAGCTCGCCGACCGCATCCACAACATGCGCACGCTGGAATACCGGCAGCCGGAAGCGCGCCGCATCACGGCGGAGGAAACGCTCGATATCTATGCGCCGCTCGCCGGACGCATGGGTATGCAGGAAATGCGCGAGGAATTGGAGGATTTATCCTTCCGCGAGCTCAATCCCGATGCCTACAAGGTCATCGCCGAGCGGCTTGAGACGCTGGCGATACGCAGCAGGGGCTGGATCACCGAGATCGAGCAGCAGCTTGCGAAAAAACTCGCCGACAGCGGCATCGCCGCCGAGGTCTCGGGCCGGCGCAAGCGCGCCTATTCGATCTGGCGCAAGATGGAGCGAAAGGCTGTCGGCTTCGAGCAGCTCTCGGACATCTTCGGGTTCCGCGTCGTGGTCGGCGATGTCGCCGAGTGCTACGACGCGCTCGGCATCGTCCACACAACGTGGCCGGTGGTTCCCGGCCGCTTCAAGGATTACATCTCGACGCCGAAGCAAAACGATTACCGCTCGATCCACACCACCGTGATCGGCCCTGGCAAACAGCGCGTCGAGCTGCAAATCCGCACCCGCGAGATGCAGCAGATCGCCGAATACGGCATTGCGGCGCATGCGCTGTATAAGGACGACGTCGGTTCGCCGACGGAGATGCTGTCGCGAGAATCAAACGCCTATGCCTGGCTGCGACGCACGGTCGAACTCCTGGCCGAAGGCTCCAACCCGGAAGAGTTTCTGGAGCACACCAAGCTCGAACTTTTCCACGATCAGGTTTTCTGCTTCACGCCGAAGGGCAAACTGATCGCGCTGCCGCGCGGCGCGACGCCGATCGATTTCGCCTACGCGGTCCACACCGGTGTCGGCAACATGGCGATCGGCGCGAAGATCAACGGCAAGATCGGTCCGTTGATTTCGCCGCTGCAAAACGGCGACGAGGTGCAGATCCTCACTTCCAAGGCGCAAACCACGCCGCCGGCGGCGTGGGAATCCATCGTCGTCACCGGTAAAGCGCGGGCGGCTATCCGGCGGGCGACCCGCGCCGCCGTTCGCGACCAATATTCGGGCCTCGGCCGCCGTATTCTCGAACGCCTGTGTCAGCGGGCCAAAATCGCATATTCGGACGAGCAACTCGAAGGCGCTTTGCCCCGGCTTGCCCGCGCCTCGATCGACGACGTGATGTCGGCCGTCGGCCGCGGCGAGATGAAAGCGGCCGACGTCGTGCGCGCGATGTATCCCGATTACAAGGACGAGCGCGTCACCGCGGTCGCGCCTGAGGCGGAAAGCGGATGGTTCGGGCTCAAGCGCGCCAAGGCGGTCAAGTTCAAGGTTCCCGAAATCGCCGACAACGGTGGCGCGATCCCGATCCGCGGCATCAATACCGACCTGCCGGTGCGTTTTGCGCCTAACGGCGGCGCGGTTCCGGGCGATCGCATCGTCGGTATCATGACGCCTGGAGAGGGCATCACCATCTATCCGATCCAGGCGTCCGCTCTGAAGGAATTCGAAGACCAGCCAGAGCGCTGGCTCGACGTGCGGTGGGATGTGGACGAGAAAGCCCCGCAGCGCTTCCCGGCGCGACTCGCGGTACAGTCGGTAAACGAGCCGGGATCGCTCGCGCAGATCGCGCAAGTGATCGCCGAGCATGACGGCAACATCGACAACATCCATATGTCGCGGCAATCGCCGGATTTCACCGAAGTGACCATCGATCTCGAGGTTTATAATCTCAAGCATCTGACTTCGATCATCTCGCAATTACGCGCGAAGAAGGTGATCGCCAACGCCGAGCGGGTCACCGGCTAGCGAATTTCACATGCCCGCTCTTCCTCCCATCCGCCTTGGCGTCAACGTCGATCACGTCGCGACGCTGCGTAACGCCCGCGGCGGACGACATCCCGACCCGGTCAAGGCGGCGGAGATCGCGATCGCGGCGGGCGCTGACGGTATCACCGCGCATTTGCGCGAGGACCGCCGTCACATCGTCGATGACGACATCGCGCGGCTTAAAGCCCGCATCAAAAAGCCGCTCAATCTCGAAATGGCGGCAACGCCGGAGATGGTGGCGATCGCCTGCAAGATCAAACCACACGCCGCCTGCATCGTTCCCGAGCGCCGGACCGAGCGCACGACCGAAGGCGGGCTCGATGCTGCCGGTCAGCGCGATCTGTTGGCTGCCACGGTTGGACAACTGAGCGGGGCCGGCATCCGTGTTTCGCTGTTCATCGCCGCCGAGCCGGCGCAGATCGAAGCCGCCGCGGCCATTGGCGCCCCGGTCATCGAGATACACACGGGAAGCTGGTGCGAGGCGCTTGCGGCGGGCGATCGCATCGGCGCCGAGGATCAGTTCGCCCGCATCGCCGGCGGCGCGGCGCTTGCGGCGCGCGCCGGGCTTGAGGTGCATGCCGGCCACGGTCTCGACTTCATCAGCGCCGAACGGATCGCGTCGCTTGCCGAGATCGTCGAACTCAATATTGGCCATTTCCTGATCGGCGAGGCGGTTTTCGGTGGGATCGAGGGGGCCGTGCACAGAATGCGCGCGGCCATCGATCACGGCCGGCGGATCCGGGCGACCGGGACCGCGTCATGATTCTCGGCATCGGCTCCGATATCTGCGACGCAAACCGCATCGCCAAGGTGATCGAGCGGCACGGCGACCGCTTCCTCGATCGGGTGTTCACCGAGACCGAACGGGCCAAGGCGGACAAACGGCGGAACCGCGTCGAGACCTACGCCAAGCGTTTCGCCGCCAAGGAAGCCTGCGCCAAGGCGCTTGGCACCGGGCTTCGCGCTGGAGTGTGGTGGCGCGACATGGGCGTGGTCAATCTGCCGTCGGGCCGGCCAACACTGGAACTGACCGGCGGCGCCAAACGACGCCTCGCGGCGATGACCCCGGCCGGCTACGAGCCGCGCATCGACCTCACGATGACCGACGAGGGGCCGACGGCCCACGCCTTTGTCGTGATCTCGGCTGTCGCGGTTCCCGGCCCCTGACGCATCACCCGCTTGGCACCGCGGAGCCGGCTGGCATGACAAATACGTCATGTTCGCAGCGGTCTAGCGTTAAGCGTATGACCTTCCTAGGTAATGACGATTGTGCAGCCCCGCGGCGAAATCCCGCGTGCAATTGCGTGGTTTTGGCTCAAGGGCTACAACGTCCCGGGGCGGGATTTTTCGCAAACGGAACCACAGGCAGATGAGCGTGCAGACCGGGACAAAACGGAAAGAAGGCGGATTCGCCGAGACTGTACGGGTGATCTTCCACGCCCTCATCATCGCACTGATTATCCGCACCTTTTTGTTCCAGCCCTTCAATATCCCGTCGGGGTCGATGATCCCGACGCTCCTGGTCGGCGACTATCTCTTCGTCTCCAAATATTCTTACGGCTATACCCATTATTCGCTGCCGTTCTCGCCGCCGGTTTTCTCCGGGCGGATTCTCGGCCAGCCGGTCGGCCGCGGCGATGTTGTCGTGTTTCGCCTGCCGAAGGACAATTCCACCGACTACATCAAGCGCGTCATCGGTCTTCCCGGCGACCACATTCAGATGATCGACGGCGTGCTCAACATCAACGGTCAACCGGTCAAGCGCGAGCGCATCGAGGACTTCGTCACCGACGACGACGGGGTGGTCCAGCACGTCAAGCGTTATCGCGAAACGCTGCCGAACGGCGTGATCTATACGACGCTCGATCTCACGGAGAACGGCTTTTACGACAACACGCAACTCTACACCGTGCCGTCGGACCATTATTTCATGATGGGCGACAACCGCGATAATTCGACCGACAGCCGTGTGCTCAGCGCGGTCGGTTACGTGCCTTACGAGAACATAATCGGCAAGGCGCAGATCATTTTCTTCTCGATCCGGGACGGCGCGCATGCCTGGGAGGTATGGCGCTGGCCGTGGACGGTGCGCTGGAACCGGTTGTTCACGCTGGTTCGATGAGCGGGCGGGGCAAAGGTAAATCGGTCCCTGCGCCGCAAGAGCCGTCTGCCGCTGAAATCGTCCGGCCGCCGGCCGCGCTTGGCGAGTCGGCCGATGGTCAAAAAGAAACCCGCCGTCGCCGCCGCCGCGGCGACGGTTCGCTGGAAGAACGTATCGGCTATCGTTTTGCTGACGCCACGATTCTCGATAGCGCGCTGTCGCACATTTCCGCACTCAAGGGTGCGCGCAACCGCGCCGGCAGTTATCAGCGGCTCGAATTCCTCGGCGATCACGTACTCGGCCTGGTGATTTCCGACATGCTGTTCCGCGCCTTTCCCAAAGCCGACGAGGGCGAGTTGTCGCGCCGCCTCGCCGACCTCGTGCGCAAGGAGACCTGCGCCGAGATCGCGCGCGCCATCGATCTCGGCACGGCGATCCGTCTCGGCGCATCCGAGGCCAATGCCGGCGGCCGCACCCGGCCGGCAATTCTCGCCGATGTCTGCGAGGCCCTGATAGGCGCGGTTTATTTGGATGGCGGATTTTCCGCGGCCGAAGCGCTGGTCGGACGGCTCTGGGAAGCGCGCATGCGCACGACCGCACAGCCGCTTCGGGATCCGAAAACCGTGTTGCAGGAATGGGCGCAGGCGCGGGGCTTGCCTACGCCGGTGTATCGCGAGGTCGCCCGTTCCGGCCCGGACCACGATCCGGAGTTTCGTGTCGCCGTGCACCTTCCCAAGCTTGCGCCCGCCGAGGGCGTGGGGCGCTCCAAGCGCGTGGCTGAACAGGCGGCCGCCGCCGCCATGATGGAGCGCGAAGGCGTGAAACCCGAGCGGGCCAATGGTTGAGCCGGCCGAGCAAAGCAGGTGTTGCGGCTTCGTGGCGCTGATCGGCGCCCCTAACGCCGGCAAGTCCACACTCCTCAACGCGCTGGTCGGCGCCAAAATCTCGATCGTCACGCCCAAGGTGCAGACCACGCGCGCACTCATTCGCGGCATCGCGATCGAAGGCGCGGCGCAACTGATCTTTGTCGACACGCCGGGAATTTTCGTGCCGCGCCGGCGGCTCGACCGCGCCATGGTAGGGAGCGCTTGGGGCAGCACGCAGGATGCCGACGTCGTTGCGCTGCTCATGGACACGCACAAAGGCGTTGAGGAGGACGAGGAAGCGATCTTGCGCAAGCTCGCCGACATCAGGGCGCCCAAGGTCCTGGTGCTCAACAAAGTCGACTTGGTACAGAAGCCCAAGCTCCTGGCGTTGGCGGAAACGCTGAACGAGCGGGCGGCGTTCGCCGCAACTTTCATGGTTTCCGCGCGGTCCGGCGACGGCGTAGCCGATCTCAAACGCTTTTTCGCTGCCCATGTGCCGGAAGGCCCGTGGCTTTACCCCGAGGATCAAATCTCGGACGCGCCGTTGCGCCAGCTTGCCGCAGAGATTACCCGGGAAAAGCTTTTTCTGCGGCTGCACCAGGAATTGCCGTACCACTCGACGGTCGAGACCGAGGTTTGGAAAGAGCTGCGGGACGGCGCCGTTCGTATCGAACAGACGATCTATGTCGAGCGCGAAAGCCAGCGCAAGATCGTGCTCGGCAAGGGCGGGCAGACGATCAAGGCCATCGGCTCCGCGGCGCGCACCGAAATCGCGGCTTCGATCGAACACCCGGTGCACCTCTTTCTCTTTGTCAAAGTGCGCGAGGGGTGGGGTGACGACCCCGAACGTTACCGCGAGATGGGACTGGAGTTTCCGCGCGAGTGACGGACGGCGCCCGGTACGAATCCGCACAAATCGCGCTACATACTGCCTATGCAATGGACTGATGAAGCCATCGTGCTCGGCGCCAAGCGCCATGGCGAGACCAGCGTCATCCTCGAACTGATGACGCAGGAGCGCGGCCGGCACTTGGGGCTCGTCCGCGGCGGCGCCGGCACGCGGCTGCGCGGTGTCTTGCAGCCCGGAAACTCGCTCCGCGCGACCTGGCGGGCGCGGCTCGACGACCATCTCGGCAACTATGCCGTCGAGGGGGTCAATCTGCGCGCCGCCACGTTCCTGAATGCCGCGCATGCGGTGCATGGCGTGACCCATCTCGCAGCGTTGTGCCGTCTGCTTGCCGAGCGCGAGCCGCATGCGGGGATTCATGACGCGCTCGAAACGATCCTTGATGCGCTTGACGATCCGGCCGTGGTCGCCCCGATGATTGCGCAGTTCGAGCTGGCGTTTCTCGCCGAGTTCGGTTTCGGCCTCGACCTTTCGGCCTGTGCCGCGACCGGCGCGACCGACGATCTCATCTATGTCTCGCCCCGGTCCGGCCGCGCCGTTTCGCGTGCGGCGGGAGAGGCTTACCGGGACAAGCTCATGCGATTGCCGGAGTTCCTGCGCGCCGAGAATGCGCCCGCCTCGGACGCCGATGTCGCCGATGCCTTTGCACTGACCGGCTTCTTCCTCGATCGCCACGCCTTTTCGCCGCGGGGGCTACCATTGCCCGATGCCCGCGCCCGTTTTGTTGCGGCCGTTCTTGTTCACAAAGGCCAACCGCGCTAACCCGTCGACACCATGAATAAGAAGGTGATTCCCCCGGAACCTGGCGTCATCCAGCAGGTTCCGCTGCGCGAGGCGCTCGAGGAGCGCTACCTCGCTTATGCGCTCTCGACCATCATGCATCGGGCGCTGCCCGACGCGCGCGATGGGCTCAAACCCGTGCACCGCCGCATCCTGTACGGCATGCGCCTGCTGCGGCTCGACCCAGGCGCCACGTTCAAGAAATCGGCGAAGATCGTCGGCGACGTGATGGGCAATTTCCATCCGCACGGCGATCAGGCGATCTACGACGCGCTGGTGCGGCTCGCCCAGGATTTTTCCTCGCGCTATCCGCTGGTCGACGGCCAGGGCAATTTCGGCAATATCGACGGCGATAACGCCGCCGCCTACCGCTATACCGAGGCGCGGCTGACCGAGGCCGCGCGGCTTCTGCTCGACGGCATCGACGAAGACGCGGTTGATTTCCGTCCCAATTACGACGGCGTTTCGGAAGAGCCGGTCGTGTTGCCGGCGGCGTTCCCAAATCTTCTCGCCAACGGCTCGCAGGGTATCGCGGTCGGCATGGCGACAGCGATACCGCCGCACAACATCGCGGAACTGTGCGATGCGGCGCTGCATCTCATCGACCAGCCGAATGCGCGCACCCGCACGCTGCTCAAATACGTCCCGGGTCCGGATTTCCCGACCGGCGGCATCGTGGTCGATCCCGCCGAAGCAATTGCCGAAGCCTACACCACTGGACGCGGCTCGTTTCGTCTGCGCGCCCGCTGGAAGACCGAAGATACCGGCCGCGGCACCTATCAGATCGTGATCACCGAAATTCCCTGGCAAGTGCAGAAAATGCGCCTGGTCGAGCGCATTGCCGAACTGATCAACGAGAAGAAGCTGCCGCTCGTCGCCGACATGCGTGACGAATCCGCCGAAGACGTGCGCCTCGTGTTCGAGCCGCGCTCGCGCGGCGTCGATCCGGCGCTGATGATGGAGAGCCTGTTCAAGCTTACCGAGCTGGAAAGCCGGGTGCAGCTGAACATGAATGTGCTGGTGCGCGGCCGTATCCCGAAAGTGGTAGGCCTCGCCGAAGCGCTGACCGAATGGCTCGCGCACCGCCGCGACGTGCTGCTACGCCGTTCTCGCTACCGGCTCGGTCAGATCGAGCATCGGCTCGAGGTCCTGGGCGGCTTTCTCGTCGCCTATCTCAACCTCGACAAGGTCATAAAAATCATCCGCAATGAGGATGAGCCGAAGCCGGTGCTGATAAAGACGTTCAAGCTTTCGGACGTTCAGGCCGAGGCCATCCTCAATATGCGGTTGCGCAATTTGCGCCGCCTCGAAGAAATGGAAATCCGCAAGGAAGACAAGGAACTGCGGGCGGAGAAAAAATCGGTCGAGGAATTGCTGCGCTCCGAAAAATCGCAGTGGAAGACCATTGCCGGCCAAATCCGCGAAGTGCGCGACAGGTTTGGCTTAAAGACGCCGCTTGGAAAACGCCGCACCGGGTTTGCCGAGGCGCCGGCGCACGACGAGACGGCGATCGAGGAGGCTTTGGTCGAGCGCGAACCGGTTACCGTCGTGGTTTCGGAAAAGGGCTGGATCCGCGCCCTCCGCGGTCAGGTCGCCGACTTTTCCAGTCTTTCCTTCAAGGCCGACGACAGTTTGAAACTCGCCTTCTTCGCCGAGACCACATCCAAGCTTCTGATCTTCGCCACCAATGGGCGCTGCTACACGATCGAGGCCGCGAAACTGCCGGGCGGGCGCGGGCATGGCGAACCGATCCGGCTTTATATCGAGCTTGAACAGGAAGCCGCCGTGATTTCGGTGTTCCGCCACGAAGGCGCCCGCAAACTCATCGTCGCGAGCAAACAGGGCAGGGGCTTCATCATTGCCGAGGACGAGTGCCTCGGCAATACCCGCAAGGGCAAGCAGGTGCTCAACGTCAAGCCGCCCGACGCGGCGCAGGCGATCGCGCCGGCCGTGGGCGAACTCGTCGCGGTGATCGGCGAGAATCGCAAGCTGCTCGTGTTTCCGATCGATCAGGTGCCCGAGATGACGCGCGGTCGCGGCGTTCGGCTCCAACGGCATAAGGACGGTGGCCTTTCCGACATCAAGACGTTCGAGGCGGAAAAGGGATTGACCTGGACCGATTCCGCCGGCCGCGTGTTCACGCTGTCGTTGAAGGAACTCGCCGATTGGCGCGGCAATCGCGCCGACGCCGGTCGCCTGGCGCCCAAGGGCTTTCCGAAGAGCAACAAGTTCGACGGGCGATGACCGCCGCTACCGGCGGCGACCGAAGACCGATGCTAGCTCGGCGGGCATGCCGCCGATGCGGCCCTCGCGCATCGACGCGATGAATACGAACAACAAGCAGACCACATACGGCAGGCACGCGATCAAATAGGGCGACAATGTCAGTCCCCCCGCCTGCAACCGCAAAGTCGCAGCCTCGCTCAGTCCGAATATCAATACGACCGGCAGAACAAAGAACGGGTTCCAGCGCGCAGCGATAACCAGGCCGACGGCGACAAAGCCTCTGCCCTTGGTCACGTCATTGGCCCATGTCTGTGTGTAGTCGACCGAAAGAATTGCGCCGGCGAGGCCGGAGAAGCGAAGCTCACCATCGTGACGTAGAGCTGAAGCGGATCGATTCCGCGGCGGAAGTCTCCCTCCTTTTCGCCTCTGCGCAGCAATTCGTCGATGAGCTTGATGAGCGGGGAGGCGATGATCGGCGTTTTTACAGAGCGCCGCAGAAAGCGCGCCTTCAGCAAATTCTCGCCGCTGAGCAGATGGATGAGCTCAGGGTGGCCGCCAAAATGGTCATAGGTAAAATCGAACAACTGCATCATGCCGTCGATCGGAGCGACGTGAGCAACTTCCAACTTCAGTTCCTCGGTGCGCAGTTCGCCGAGAACCTGCTCGAGGACGGCGATGTAAAGGTGATCCTTGCCTCCGAAGTAGTGGTAGATCATCCGCGGATTGGCCCGCGATAACTTGCAGATCACGTCGATCCGCGCGCCGCTATAACCCTTCTCCGAAAACTCCGCGATGGCGATGCGCAGAATGCGTTCGCGCGTGTTCTCGGCGGTGCCGGCAGAGCGGCCCGGATCGGGTCGGCGCCGCTTCGTCGTCGTGGTTGCTCGCTTGGAAATTGCCTTGCCGACGAGCCGGGATGCAACGGGAAAGTCGGACGGTGGGGCGATCATCGGCGGCGTCGACATTTCCGTGAGGTATCAGCGCAGCGGCAAAGTTGCTACTCCACCCGCGCCCAGCCGTCGGGCGTCAGCCGTTCCTGCGGCAGGAAGCGGCTCTTATAGTCCATCTTGCGCGACCCGCGGACCCAATAGCCGAGATAGACATAAGCGAGCCCCATGGCTTGGGCGCGGGCAATGTGGTCCAGCACCATGAAGGTGCCGAGCGAACGGGCGGCCTCATCAGGCTCGAAAAACGAATACACCATCGAAAGACCGTCGCCGAGCACATCGGTCAACGCGACCGCGATGAGGTCGCCAGCGCGCCCCTCCGATGTTGAAGCGTCGGGTCCGCGCCGCCGATACTCGACGATGCGGGTCTCGATGTGGCTGTCTTCGACCATCATCGCATAGTCGAGCACCGTCATGTCGGCCATCCCGCCGTCGCGGTGACGCGAATCAAGGTAGGCGCGGAAGATCGAATACTGTTCGGACGTCGGCACCGCGATCTTCATCTCGCCGACGATATCGGCGTTGCGCTTGACGATCCGCTTCATGTTGCGCGTGGGATCGAACTCCTTGGCGACCACGCGCACCGAAACGCAGCAGCGGCAGCCCTCGCAGGCCGGCCGGTAGGCGATGGACTGACTGCGGCGAAATCCGCCCTGGGTAAGAATATTGTTGAGCTCGCCCGCGCGCTCGCCAACAAGATGGGTAAAAACCTTCCGCTCCTCATTGCCGCTGAGATAGGGGCACGGAGACGGCGCGGTCAGATAGAATTGCGGAGTGTCGCGAGAGTGTTGTGTCACAGTGCGCTCTGTCCGACGGTCCTTTCGCCGCTGTTATCGGCTCGATTGCCGCCTAGCTTGCCCGAGAATGCCGGCGCGTAAAAGGCCAAATCAGCCATGCCGGGCCATGTGGGGTTGGAGGGACGCGGCCCGCGCCGCGCTGTTGATCACAACAGTACCAACGATCATGTCGTGCAAAAGCCGCCGGCGCGCGTTGGAGAAGCCCACCAGCAGGACGAACGGCGACAGGATGCTGACGCTGATCCAGTAAACGACCGCATGCACGGCGCCGAGCACGAAATACGCCGGGGCTCCGTACCAGGTGCGCATTTCGATACCCATCGTGCGCATGCCGAGCGTCGCCGATGCCGGGCTTCCTAGCGTCATCCCATAATAGAATAGTGCCCAGACCACCGAGGCCGGCGACAACAGCCAGAACAGCGCCCAGCCGAGACCCAAGCTGATGAGGCCGATCACAAAGATGAACACCGCCGCGGCGGCGAGCGGGATGGCGATAACGATCACATCGATCACGAAAGCAACGATGCGCCGGGCCAATACGCCCTCGAACAGTTCGGGATGGGTCGCGGGATCGTAGGCGTGCGGCCTGATCTCGGCCGGAATGCTGATCCCGCCCGGTCCGGACCCCCATCGCGAATTCGGCGACGAATCGGTCATTAGCTCACCTGTTTCGTATTCCTGCATTGTAACGTCGGCAGAAATAGGGAAAAAGGCCGTCATGGTGACGCTCGCCGACATCGAGACGGCTCGCCGCACGATCGCGGGACACGTCCTGCGCACGCCGCTCTTGGCCGCGCCACCGCTTTCGGCGCTCACGGGCGCTGAAATATCCGTCAAGTACGAAAATTTGCAGGTCACCAATTCCTTCAAGGAGCGCGGCGCCTGCGTAAAGCTTGCCGCACTTTCCGCCGACGAGCGCCGGCGCGGCGTCATCGCCATGTCCGCCGGCAATCATGCCCAGGCGGTGGCCTATCACGCTCGCCGCCTCGGCATCGCCGCGACCATCGTCATGCCGGTGACCACCCCATTCGTGAAAGTCAAAGCGACCGAGACGCTCGGCGCCTCCGTGGTGCTCGATGGCGAGACGGTGGCGGAAGCGCAATCGCGCGCCGCGTCGATCGCTCAGGAGCATCACCTTGTTTGGGTTCACCCGTATGACGATCCGCAAATCATCGCGGGGCAAGGGACCGTTGCGCTCGAGATGCTCGAAGAAGCGCCAGATCTCGATGTGCTGGTGGTTCCGATTGGCGGCGGCGGGCTGATTGCCGGCTGCGCCATCGCCGCCCGCGCGAAGAAGCCGTCGATCGAGATCGTCGGCGTCGAGAGTGCACTCTATCCGTCGATGTGGAATGCGATCCGCCAGGGCAATCGGCCATGCGGCGGCGCGACGCTGGCGGAAGGCATTGCGGTCACGGATGTCGGAAAGGTCACGTTGCCGATCGTGCGCGAAATGGTGAGCGACATCATCCTGGTCGGTGAGGCGCAGATCGAACGCGCCGTCAACGCTTTCCTCACGTTACAGAAGACAATGGCGGAGGGGGCGGGCGCCGCCGGACTAGCGGCTATGCTCGCCGAGCCGGAAAGATTTCGTGGCCGCAAGGTCGGCCTGGTTCTCTGCGGCGGCAACATAGATCCGCGCATCCTCGCGTCCATCATGGTGCGCGAACTCGAACGCGCGGACCGCATCGTCTCCTTCCGCCTTACCATTCCCGATCGCCCCGGAATTCTCGGCCAGATCGCAAGCGGGCTCGGACTGCTTGGCGCCAACATCCTGAGTGTCGATCATCATCGGCTGTTCCTCGACGTTCCCGCCAAGGGCGCCAAGCTCGACGTTACCGTCGAGACGCGCGATGCAGCGCACGCCGAGGAAATCTTTCAGGCGCTTGCGGCCGCCGGTTATCGGCCGGTGCGCATGCAAGGCGGCGCGCCGCTGGCGTGACGCGCTGCCGCCCGGCTGCCGCTACGTGCCGATCACGTCCGCATGCAGGGGAAAAGCCGGGTATCTCAAACACGAATGACTATGGCCCGGTGATCTGGTAGCCGACATACCAGGAGAAAAGATTGGTCGCCGATGCATTCTGGACTCCGGTACCGGCGGACACCAGCAAATGGCTGTGTTTGTCGAAATCATAGATTGCACCGATATTGAATCCAGTGGTGGCCCTGCCGCTGTCGATGCCGCCGAAAACGACGGTTGCGGTCTGGTGGAATACCTCGCCGCCGATGGCCAATTGCTTGGTTACCTGCCGCTGCAATAGCCAGCCGAAAAACCAGTAATCGCGATTGAGCGTATCGTCGCCGTGATTGATCCAGTAACCGCCGCCGCCGTAGGTCGTCCAATCGCCGAAGCTCTTTTGAATCCAGAGCGGGAAGTAAGCGCGCACGTTACCGGCGCCGAGGCCGCGACTCTCGTTTCCGATGGGAAGCTCGATGAGAGGATAAACTCCGACCATTGGGCGTGAGCCATCCTTGTCCTCATCGATCAACCGATATTTGAAGCCGAGCTCTGTGTCGCCGAAACCGAATTGCGATTGGCCACCGGTCGGTTTCTCGAAAGCCAACGGCGCAATGATGTGGACCTGCCCGTTGGGCACCAGGCCGTAGTTGAATTCCCAAGCCGGACCCAGGCCGGAGGTGTCGCCGCGCACGGCGGAGCCGGTCGTCAGTGTGTAGAACTCGTAGTGCCCGTACGCGACCGGTTCGGGATCGTCGGTCACATACGGAGGTCCGGCAATTGCTCGACTTGGCGCCAACGACGACAAGGCAACTGCCAGCACGACAATACCGACGGAGATGGGCGGCGCTGTCGTCATTGCCCTTCACCCGACGTCATGGTTCGCGGTAATGTTGTCAGCAACGCCGTACGCCCGATGGTAGACGCGCCGCGCATCGGCTCGGGTGCGATCCGACGAAACAAGCCCATCGTGCGCGTCTGACCGGCGTCTTAGTGAAATAGATTCTGGATAAACCCGATCGGAGATCCCGTTTTCTCGGTCGGTGCGCCTGGGCCGGCGGCGTCCGGCCGCGGCCGCGGAATGGGCACGCTCGACGGCGCCATGTCCGCGATGCGCATCGTGCTCGGGTCGCGGGGGCGTTGTCGCGGCAGCGGCACAGGTCCTTTGAGCGGCGCGGCGGCGGGCAAGTCGTCTGCACCGGATTCCGCCGCTGTTGCGGGTTCCTGTTGCTCGGCGAGTGTTGCCGCCGCGTTTGGCGCTCCATCTGGCGCTGCGCTTTCGCTCGGTGTCGGAACAGGCGCAGCCGCCGGCGCCGGTGAAACCTCAGGCCATTTCGTAGCGGGCGGCTTCGAGGAAACATCAGGCCATTTCACCCCGGCAGGAGCAGCCGGCGCCGCATTGACCGTTTTCATCGCGCTCGGCGGGGGCACGCTGCCCACTGTTTGCGGAGAGGGATCGCCAAGTAATGGACCTTTCGGAGCAGGAGACGAGTCGCTCGCATCGGCCACCGTTGTTCTCGCCTCGATCGTCGCGGGAGGCGGGCTGGGAGGATTCGCCCGTTCCGCTGAGGAGGCGGGCCGATCACCGGCGGCCCTGGGCGAGGCGGAATTATTTGGTGCGTTGAACGATGCCGTCGCTGCGAGCTGGTGGAAGGTCGGGACTTTGGCGGGCGCAACATATGCGCGCACGAAAGAGGTAATAGTCCACAAGACCACCGGCACCGCGGCGACCACCGCTACCAGGACAATAATCCGACGCAGAATCGGCACGTAGTGCACAAATTCATTGTCCTTACGCATGACACATCCGCCTTCCCTGTTTGGTCCCAGGCGGGGACGGAATTATGCGCCGGCCTTTTTCAGTTTCTCCGCTATCCTCATGGCGAAATAGGTCAGCACACCGTCGGCGCCCGCACGCTTGAATGCAATGAGGCTTTCAGTCATGGCTTTGTCCCCTTCAAGCCAGCCGTTCCCCGCGGCAGCCATGATCATGGCATATTCGCCAGACACTTGGTAGGCAAAGGTGGGCATCCCAAAGGCCGTTTTTACCCGGTACAATACGTCGAGATAGGGCAGGCCGGGCTTGATCATGACCATATCGGCGCCCTCGGCAATATCGAGTTCCACTTCACGCAGGGCCTCGTCGGCGTTGGCGGGGTCCATCTGATAGGTGCGCTTGTCGCCGACCAGCGTTGTGCTCGACCCGACCGCGTCGCGGAACGGCCCGTAGAAGGCTGATGCGTATTTGGCGGCGTAGGCCATGATCTGCACATCGCCGAAACCCGCGTCATCGAGGCCTTGGCGGATCGCCCCCACGCGCCCATCCATCATGTCGGACGGCGCGACGATGTCGCAGCCAGCCTCGGCCTGGACCAGCGCCTGACGTACCAGGACGGCGACTGTCTCGTCGTTGAGGATTACGCCCTCGTGCAGAAGGCCGTCATGACCGTGGCTGGTGTAGGGGTCGAGCGCGACGTCGCAAAGGATGCCGATGTCCGGAATCTCTTTCTTGATGGCGCGGATCGCCTCGCAGACGAGGTTCTCGGCGTTAAGCGCTTCAGAACCGGTTTCGTCGCGCTTGTCCGGATCGGTGTAGGGGAAGAGCGCGATGCAGGGGATGGTAAGCTTCGCTGCACGCTCTGCTGCGCGCACGGCCTGGTCGACCGAGAGACGCTCGACGTCGGGCATCGAGGCGACCGGGACACGGACGTTTGTTCCATCGACAACAAACAGCGGCCAGATAAGATCGTCGGTCGTCAGCACATGCTCGCGCACCATGCGCCGCGTCCACTCGGCGCGGCGATTGCGGCGGGGGCGGACCGCGAGGTCGAGGCGGTGCTCGCGCGGCGTTTCCGCCTCGAAGGGAGAAGGGCGGACCCGTTCGAGCGGGCGACCGAATTTGATTGCCATCAGTTCACTCCGTAGCGGCTACTATTTACCCGGTCTGACCGTCGACCGCCACTGGAGGCGGCTGGCCGCTGGAAAGTCTCGAAATTAACCTGGATTGAGATTGGCTCGGATTGAAATGACTTGGATCGAAATGACCCGGATTGACTTGGGCCTGCCGCAAATGCCAAACGCCGCGCTGCCATGATTGATCGAGTGCAGAAGCCGCCGACGCGGCCCAGCGACCTCCTCGAACCCGTGCATCTCGGGAAGGTCCCGAATGCGAAGGGGACCTGGGCCGAATATCTCGTTGTGTTTTTGCGCATCATGGCGATCGTATCGCTGGTCAAAGGCCTCTATCACTGGGCCCAGGTGTGCGGCATCGCGGCGTCTGCGGATGGCGGCTTTGAGGCCCATACCGTCGCTTGGCAAACGGCAACGGTGTTTTTTGCCGTCATCGATCTCGTCGCCGCGGTCGGTCTCTGGCTCGCGGCGGCTTGGGGTGCGGTGGTTTGGCTCACTGCGGTCGTTTCCATGGCTGTGGTGGAGGTCTTTTTTCCGCAGGTATATGGCGGCAGTTTTTGGGTCGTGCTGGCCGAGACGACGTTGCTGGGCGTGTATCTTTGGCTGGCGATCTTTGCCGCGCGCGAGCACCCGAAATAAATCGACAAAGGACGCACTTGCATGCCGCAATTGAGCGCCATCGTCATCACCCGCAACGAGGCGGCGAATATCGGCGCGTGCCTTGACAGCCTGGCATTTTGCGACGAACGCATCGTGGTCGATTGCGGCAGCACGGACGAGACTGTCGACGTCGCGCGACGAAGAGGCGCCCGCGTCGAGTTTCACGAATGGCAGGGCTTTGGTCCGCAAAAGAATTATGCGCTGTCGCTCGCCGGCGGGACGTGGGTGCTGTCTCTCGACGCTGACGAGGAAGTCACGCCGGAACTGGCCGCGGCTATCAAAGCCGCCATCGCTGCGGACGACGCGGACGCGTTTGAATTTCCCCGGCTGTCGAGCTTCTGCGGCCGGCAGATCCGGCATTCGGGGTGGTATCCTGATTACGTGTTGCGGCTGTTTCGGCGCGGCAAAGGCCGGTTCGACGACGTTGCCGTGCATGAGCGCGTGATTTGCGCCGGCGCGGTGCGACGGCTTGGCCCGCCGCTCGTTCACCATCCCGTGGTCAAGCTTGAAGACGCACTGGACCGGCTGGACCGCTATTCAACGGCAAAGGCGCAGATGATCGTCGCCTCGGGGCGAAGGGTGTCGTTCTTTTCCGGCATCGGCCGCGGACTTGTCTCGTTCCTTCGCGCCTACGTGTGGCGCGCCGGCTTTCTCGACGGCGCCGAGGGGTTCCTGCTGGCGGTGTTCACGGCGGAGACGAGCTACTATCCCTACATGAAGGCTTGGCTGGCGACGCGGGACCGCAAGTGAGCCGACAGATCATGGTCTGGCGCGCGCTTGTGCCGCCGGAATGCCGCCGGCGTCGACGCCTTTGCGCAAGATGCTTTCGGCCCGATCGATGACCGCCTGCGCCGTGATCTTGTGCATGCAGTCGTGCCCGTACCTGCAGCGGCTGAGCTGCCGCAGATAACACGGCGCGCAGGGGATGCTGGCCTGCAGAACGGCATCGGCGCGGTGGTAGGGCCTGGCCCACATGGGGTTCGTTGGGCCGAATATACTGACAACCGGGCGCCCGAGTGCGACGGCAAGATGCATCGGCCCGGAATCGTTGGTGACGCAGATGGCCGAGCGCCGAATAAGCGCCGCGAGCTCCGGCAAGGTGGTCTCCCCGGCGAGGTTGATTGCTCCCGGAGCCAGTGCCGCCACGGCATCGCAAAGCGCGTGCTCGCGCGGCGCACCGATCACCGTCACGGCAAAGCCCTTTTGCTGAAAGTGCCGCGCCACCTCGGCGAAGCCTTCGCTTTGCCACTGCTTGGTTTCCCAGACCGTCCCCGGCGCAAGTGCGACAAGCTTTGCTTTGGCGATGTCGTAATAATGCAGCAGCGCATCAATGCGATCAGCGGCCTCGCGCGGAATCGGAAACGAAAAATCCGCCGCGCCGTCGTCAAGACCGAGCATCGGCCCGACAGCGAGATAGCGGTCGACCGCGTGCACCTCGAGCGAGGGCAGGGGGATGAAGTGGGAGTAGGCAAGCCAGCTTCCCTCGCGGGCGCCCTGCCAGGCATGCTTGCGTGCTTCATCCGGCAGCTTGCGCGAAAGCTCATCCCATCGGCGCGCGACCGGTTTGCCGAAACCGATCCGCACCGGGGTCCCAGTCGCTTGGGCGAGCAAGCCGCTGCGCAACTGACCTTGCAGGTCGATGACGAGATCGTATTTCGAGGCGCGCAACCGGGCGGCAAGGCGCACGGAATTTGTGAATGACGCGGGCCGCCAGGGCTTGGCCCAGTCTTCACGGATGAATTCGATCACGTTGGTGATGGCCGGATGCGGACCTAAAAACTCGGCGATCGTTGAAGACACGAGCCAGTCGATCTGGGCGTCCGGATAGCGCCGCCGCAGCTTGTTCAATACCGGAATGGTGTGCACCACGTCGCCGACGGCCGACAGCTTGATCAGCAGGATCTTCCGGAAATCGCGGGTGCGAAGATCGGCCGGCGTTGCAGTCAAAAAATCGCTCCTGTGAAGTATAACCCTAGACCAATATCCAAGCAGATTGAATCGGATCATGGTCTAAATATTTGATTGGAGCATGATCCTTTCCGAAAACCGGCTTCCACTATTCGGGATCATGCTCTGATGCGCGCTTCCCCATGGGCGCTAGAGCCGGATCGGCAAAGCGTCACCGCGATTGTGGCGGCAGAATTGCCCAGCCAACATGGACCACGCCATCGCCGCGGTAAAACGGTAGATCGAACGGCTGGCCGATTTCGGCGCCGGGCGCGATGGCCGCGAGGTTGGGCGGCAGCACATTCGGGTTGCTCTCGGTCCACACCAAAACCGCGCCGCGCGCGCGAAGATCGGCGAGATCGATCCAGGGCGTCCGGTCCGGCTGGCCATCGACGAGCACGCGCGGTTGCGGGCGTTGACTGGCATAGTGCGCGACATTGCCGCCATCCCACATCGAGCCGATGACGTATGCGGGCTTGTGTCCGCTTGCTTGCTCGAACCGTTGCGTGATCGCGGCGGAGAGAAGATCGCCGGGAAAGAACGCTGCCCGGTAGCGGTGATCGAAGCGCGGCAGCACCAGATAATCGGCGCAGAACGCGACGGCCAAAATGACGAATAGGACACCCCAGGTGGCGCCGATGCGCAGAAGGCGAGCCCGATCGAGCGCAGCCGGCGCGAAGACGACGAGCCAGAGGCCGAGGAACAGCCAAAGCGGAAAGCCCCACATAGCGTTGGTGGCGCGGCCGCCGACAAGCGAAAACACGAACAGCGTGAGCGTGGGTCCGAACGCCAGCACGGTGACGATGCGGCGGTCGAAGGCGTCGACATTTTCCGTGCGCGGCGCCGCTTCCGGCCGCGGCCAGAACAATGGCAAGCCAATCAGCAATGCCGGAACAAGAAAGAAAGCCTGGCCGCCAAGGAATTCCAGCGGACGCAGAAGATGATCCAGCGCTCCGCTTGGCGCTGCCGCGCGTGCCTCGGCATAACCGAAGGGCTGCGAGCCATGCTGAAAGAGCCAGAACAGGTTCGGCGTGACGACGATGAGCGCAACGGCAGCCGCGATCCATGGGCCGAGCGTTGCCAGTCTCCGGCGCGCGTCGCGGTCGAAAAGCAGAAAAAGCGCCAGCGGGGCTGCCAGGATCACCACGAAATATTTTGCCCACCAGGCGAGGCCGAGCGCGACGCCGAGCAAAATCCAGTAGCGCAGTTTTTCCCGCCGCAGCGCCGCGTGAAAGGCAAATCCGGCCAACGCCCAGAACGGCAGCTCGATGACGTTGTGATTGAATTTGACGGCGCTGAAATTGAGATAATGCATGCCGTCGATGATCAGAATTGCCACCAGCGCACCGACGGCGCCGACCAGCGGGCGCGCGGTCATCCACACGGCAATGAAGGCGACGATGACGGCAGCCTGGCTCAGCGCGTAGAGCGAAGCGTCGACGCCGAACACGCGCCAGGTAGCCTCGGCCAGCCACCATGGCAGGGGCGGCAGCTTCTCGTAGCCGAACTGCCACTCGCGGCCATAGGTCATGGCCTCGATAACGTCGAGCGGCAGGTTGCCATAAAGGAGCGAGGGAAGTGCCGTCCACGCCACGCCATGAAGCGCGAGGAAGGCGGCGAACGCGGTTCGCGGGCGGCGTTCAACCGCGTCGATCGATCCGGCCATGCTCATCGCGTTATCGATCCGCCGCTCCTGCGCTGACGTTGATGCACAACGGGACGACGCACTCAACCCTGCGATCTGGGTGGGTAGCGCCGCAGCACGCCGGAATCTGTTGATTTGCATCAATGAGCCGACGGCTCTTGCACCCGATCATCCGATTCGGCGAGCGAAAGGCGCGGTCCCATTGAGCCCTCACTCGCGACGGATCGGGTGCCAAAAAAACCCGACGGAAACGCAGGAGGATTACCCATGCCGGACCGCCCGAAATCGTATGAAAGCTACGGGTCCCAATCCGCGTCGTCGGGCTATTCGTCGTATGGGTCACAGACTCGAATCTCGAGCTACCTCGGCCGCTCCACCGAGACGCGCGGCACGTCGACATCCAGCTATTCCGCGCCCCCGCCGCAGCCGCGGGCCTCCACCTATACGGCCGGCTCCAACGAGATGCGCGGCGCCGATATCATCGCCGAGTATCTGGTCAAGGAGAAAATACCCTACATCCTCGGCTATGCCGGACACGGCGCCATCGGCTTGCTCGATGGCCTGTACAAGCAGACCGACCGCATACGCCACATCTCGCCGCGCATAGAAACGGCGGCCGGTTTCATGGCCGACGTCTATTATCGCCTTACCGGGCAGCCGCTCGCCGTCTATGCGTCCACCGGCCCGGGCCCCATGAACTTGATGATCTCGGTCGCCAACGCCTTCTATGATGGCTCGGCATTCTTCGTCATCACCGGGCAGGTGCCGACCAACCAGTTCGACACCGGCGCCTTGCAGGACGACTATCGCTACCACGGCGACATGTCCTCGATGTTCTCGCCTATCGTCAAAAAATCATGGCGCATCCGCAAGGTAGAGGATCTGGTTAAAGCGCTGCCCGATGCTTTCACGATGATGCGCACCGGCCGGCCGGGGCCCGTGCATTTCGACTTGCCATACGACCTCTATATGCGGACGGCTCCGGTCTCGACTCCCGAGCCGAACACCAACCCGGTCAACTGGCGCACGACGGTCGCCGACGAGACTGTCGAGAAGGCGCTCAACCTGCTCACCAGCGCCCAGCGGCCGCTGATCCTTGCCGGCGGCGGCGTGCGGGTCGGCCGCGCCTACGACGAGCTGAAGGCGCTCGCCGAGCAGCTCGACATTCCCGTTTACACGTCCTTCATGGGCAAAAGCGCGCTTCCCCACGATCACCGGCTCAATCTTGGGGTCGCCGGCGTCTGGGGCGAATATCCGGCCACCGAGGCCGTTCGCAATGCAGATGTGATCCTCGCGATCGGCGCCCGCTTCAACGACCTTCATACCGGCTCGTGGATCCCAGGCTATGTCTACAATATCCCGCCGACACGCCTCATCCAGGTCGACATCGACCCCGACGAGATCGGGCGCAACTATCCGGTCGAAATCGGCATGGTTGGCGACGCCAAGGCTTTCCTTGGCCAGGCGGCAAGGATCGCTCGCGCCAAGGGCAGCCGGCATGGTTTCGGCGGCTCCTGGCAGAAGGAAATCGAAACCTGGCGCACGGACTGGCGCAATTTCTGCGAACCGTTCGAACGCTCGAATGAAGTGCCGATAGAGCCGCGCCGCATCATGGCGGAGATGAACAAGATATCGCCGCCGGATATGGTGATGGTGGACGATGTCGGCAATTGTCAGGTCTGGTCGGAGCAATACTGGAAGCCGCGAACTCCCGGCACGCACCTGACGGCCGGCGGCTTTGCCGCCATGGGTTTCGGCGTGGCCGGCGTGCTGGGCGCGAGGCTCGCCCGGCCCAATTCGCCTTGCGTGACGCTGTGCGGCGACGGCAGCTTCATGATGATGCCGCACGTCATCGCAACCTCGGTCGAGTACAATCTTCCCGCGGTATGGGTGCTGCAGAACAACTACGCCATCGGCACCATCCGCGATCTGCAGCGCGCCTATCACGACGGCCGCGAACTCGGCACGAGCTTCGTCAATGAGCGAACCGGGCAGTTGTGGAATCCGGATTTCGCCAAGATGACCGAAGCCATGGGCGGCCGCGGCATCCGCATCGAACATCCCGACCAGTTCGGCGACGCCTACCGCGAGGCGCTCCGCTCCAACGTCCCGACCGTTCTCGACGTGGTTATCAATCGCGATACCGGCATACCCGTCACCGGGACTTGGCAGATGCCGCCTATTCCGGAGGTGCAGCCAACCTTCGGCAAGCGCAAGGTGCGCTGAGCAAGACCGGCGGCCCCGCTCACCATTCCACGCCCCCACCCCTCCCGAGCGGGAGGGGCCATGACGGCCCGCGCAAGCCTTGCTATCAAAAGCCCTGCTATTGAGATTTTGCCAGGGCGATGCGGCCGGAACGGCCGAATAGGGGCGGGCGGAATATGAAGGACATCGTCGACAAGCTCGAAGAGCGGCGCGACAGCGCCCGCGGCGGCGGCGGCGAGCGGCGCATCGAGGCGCAGCACAAGCGCGGCAAATTGACCGCGCGCGAGCGCATCGAGCTTCTCATGGACAAGAACTCGTTCGAGGAGTTCGACATGTTCGTCGAGCACCGCTCCTACGACTTCGGCATGGACAAGACGAAGATCGCCGGCGACGGCGTCGTCACCGGCTGGGGCACCGTCAACGGCCGCAGCATCTTCGTTTTCGCCAAGGATTTTACCGTGTTCGGCGGCGCGCTGTCGGAGACCCACGCGCAGAAGATCATCAAGATCCAGGACATGGCGATGCGGGCAAGGGCCCCAATCGTCGGCCTGTTCGATGCCGGCGGCGCCCGCATCCAGGAAGGCGTGGCCGCGCTTGGCGGTTATGGCGAAGTGTTCAAGCGGAATGTCATCGCCTCGGGGGTCATTCCGCAGATTTCGGTGATCATGGGCCCGTGCGCCGGCGGCGACGTCTATTCGCCGGCCATGACCGATTTCATCTTCATGGTCCGCGACACAAGCTACATGTTCGTCACCGGGCCGGACGTGGTGAAGACCGTGACCAACGAGATCGTCACCGCCGAGGAGCTTGGCGGCGCATCGGTGCACGCGACGCGGTCCTCGATCGCCGACGGCGCCTACGACAACGACGTGGAATGCCTTCTGCAGATGCGCCGGTTGCTCGACTTCCTGCCGGCGAATTTTTCGGGCGGCGCGCCGGAATGGCCGTCCTTCGACGACATCGACCGCATCGAGCCGTCGCTCGACTCGCTGGTCCCGGACAACCCGAACAAGCCCTACGACATCAAGGAGTTGATCCTCAAAACCGTCGACGAAGGCGATTTCTTCGAGATATCGGAAACCTTCGCCCGCAACATCGTCATCGGCTTCGGGCGGATCGCCGGCCGCACCGTCGGCTTCGTCGCCAACCAGCCGATGGTGCTTGCCGGCGTGCTCGACAGCGACGCCAGCCGCAAGGCCGCGCGCTTTGTGCGGTTCTGCGACGCCTTCAACATCCCGATCGTGACCTTTGTCGACGTGCCCGGCTTCTTGCCCGGCACCGCGCAGGAATATGGTGGGCTGATCAAGCATGGGGCGAAACTTCTGTTCGCATATTCGCAGGCGACCGTGCCGCTGGTCACCGTGATCACGCGCAAGGCGTTCGGCGGCGCCTACGACGTGATGGCGTCAAAACATATCGGCGGCGACGTGAACTACGCCTGGCCGACGGCGCAGATCGCGGTGATGGGGGCGAAGGGCGCGGTCGAGATCATCTTCCGCGCCGACATCGGCGACGCCGACAAGATCGCGGCGCGCACCAAGGAATACGAGGAGCGCTTTCTGTCGCCGTTCATCGCCGCCGAACGCGGCTATGTCGACGACGTGATCATGCCGCACGCCACCCGCCCGCGCATCGCGCGTGCGCTCGCCATGCTGCGCAGCAAGACCGTGGAAGTGCCGGGACGCAAGCACGACAATTTGCCGGTGTAGGTGAGGTGGCTTGCCGCTGTAAGCGGGGCGTCTCGGCTGCTTCCCTCTCCCCTTGTGGGAGAGGGTGCCCGAGCAAAGCGAGGGCGGGTGAGGGGGCGTCGTGCCCCGACCTCGCGGATCGAACCCCTCACTCGGCTCGCATCTCACAACGTTCAATGCTCGCCACCCTCTCCCGCAAGGGGAGATGGGAAGATAGGATGCCTGAATTTGGAGCTTGAAGTCGGCGATCTGAAAGCGCGCGTCGTGGAATTCACGGCGACCGATCTGGTTGTTACGCTCGTCGACGGCCGCAAGATAGCGACCCCGCTTGACTGGTATCCGCGCTTACAACGCGCCTCAGCGGTGCAGCGGGAACAGTACGAAATAATGCCGATGGGAATTCACTGGCCTGCTATCGACGAAGACCTGAGCATCGCCGGCATGCTCAAAGGGCGACGCGCTGAGGCGTAGATTCCCTCTCCCCTCGTGGGAGAGGGTGCCGAGTAAAGCGAGGGCGGGTGAGGGGGCGTTGTTCCCTTGCTTCACGGATCGAACCCCTCACCCGGCTCGCATCTCACGTCGTTCGATGCTCGCCACCCTCTCCCACAAGGGGAGAGGGGAAGTTTAACGCGCACCACGCGCCGATTTGGTCGCTCCATTCAAACCCCCGCCCCCCCGCACCCCCCGCATGGCCGCTGGTCCGCCCGCGCCCTCGACGGAATCCGCGCCGCCCGCTAGTTCTGCTGCTTCGTTTTCGACCACACCGCCGCCGGGCCAAGAAAAATGCCGCGTACGTTTGGAGATTTCGCCGTATTCGCGGCGCCGGCGGTATTTTTGCTGCTGTGGTCTTCGGGTTTCGTGTTCGCCAAGCTCGGGCTGCAATATGCCGAGCCGCTGACCTACCTGGCGCTGCGCATGATCGTGGTGGTTGTGGTTCTCGCCATTATCCTCGTGGTGACGCGGCCGAAATGGCCGAACCGTGCCGGGCTGCTGCACTCGGCCGCCACCGGCGTCATGGTGCACGGCCTCTATCTAGGCGGTGTGTTCGTCTCCATTGAAAACGGCCTGTCGGCCGGGCTCGCCGCGCTTATCGTCAGCCTGCAGCCGGTCCTGACCTCGACGATCGCCAACCGCTGGCTCGGCGAGCGGGTCGTGGCGCGGCAATGGCTTGGGCTCGCGCTGGGCCTCCTCGGCGTCTATCTGGTCATGCATGAGAAGACGTCGTCCGGCGGGGCGACGCCGCTCGCCTGGTTCGCGGTGACCGCGGCCCTGATCGGCATCACCATCGGAACGCTCTATCAGAAAAGCTTCGGCGGCGGCATCGATTGGCGGCCGGCATTGTTGATCCAATATGGAGCAGCCGGCGTTCTTTTCTGCCTCGGCGCGTTCGCCTTCGAGACGCGCACGGTGCAGTGGACGCCGCAATTCGTGCTCGCGCTCGGCTATCTCGCGATCGTGCTCTCGCTCGGCGGGGTGTGGCTCTATTACTACCTGATCCGCCGCGCGGCGGCGACGCGCGTGGTCAGCCTGTTCTATCTCACGCCGCCAATAACCGCGCTGATGGCCTGGGCGCTGTTCAACGAGCGGCTCGCGCCGCTGGCGCTCGTCGGCATGGCCGTCTGCGTGGTCGGCGTTTTCCTGGTGAACTGGCGGCCGCGCGCATGATCCCGGCGAGGACATCGGCTACAGTCGCCGCAATGAGCCCGGGCGACGATAACAAAATGCGGTATCCGCTGCGCACGTTGTTGCAAGCGACGGCGATCGGGGCGGCGTTGTGCGCGCCGCCGGCGCGTGCCGACCTGGTCAACGAAAATCTTCTGGTCGTAGCGCCCCCCGGATACGAGGTCGGCTTCCGCGACAGGAAGAAAGCATCGCTGATCACCGAGTGGGTGCCGGCGGGCGAGACCGTCAACGACTGGACGGAAATGGTGACCGTGCAGGTGTTCTACGAACTGAAAGTCGCGCCGGAGGAATTCATGCGCGATCTGGAAAAGCGCTGGCGCGCGGCCTGCCCGGGCGCTGGCGAAGCGCAGACGATTGCCAATGGAAAAGAGAACGGCTACCCGGCGCTGGTCTGGCTGCTGGATTGTCCGCGCAATCCGGACAGCGGCAAGCGCGAGATCACCTGGTTCAAGGCGGTCGAGGGCAACGACAGCTTCTACGTCGTGCAGAAGGCGTTCAAGTTCATGCCCACCAAGGAGCAGATCGTCCGCTGGGTCGGATATCTCAGGGACGTTAAGGTCTGCGACTTGCGCGTGGCGGATCACGCCTGTCCGCAGACCAAGGACTAGCCCGCTACGCCGTCGCCGCCAGTGCCACTGTCTCGCGCACGGCAACACGGTGGGCTAAGGTGCGGCTCCATCGGGGAGGGAACTCATTCATGCTGCGCTATACCGCACTCGTCACGTTGCTGTCCGTGGTGTTTTACACATACGCGGCGGCCCTCGTGGCACGAGCGCGGGCGAAATTCGAAATCGTGGCGCCAGCAACCAGCGGCCATCCGGAGTTCGATCGCATCTTCCGGGTGCAGATGAACACGCTCGAATGGATGCCGATCTTCCTCCCGCTGTTATGGCTGTTCGCCTTCTATGTCGGCGATATTGCCGCCGCCTTGCTGGGCCTGGTCTGGATCGGAGGGCGCATCCTCTATCTCGTGAACTATATCAGCGCCGCCGAACGGCGCGGTCCGGGATTTACCGTGCAGGCCGGTGTGTGCGTCGTGTTGCTCGTCGGCGCGCTGGCCGGGATCGTCAACAGCTTCACGCATGGCGGCTGACGCCGCGCGCGCCACGCTCAACTAGGGAAGCACACAATGGCCCTGCGACAACCGATCGACTATGCCGACGCCTCCCCGGAAGTCCGCGCCGTTTTCGATGACATCATGCGGTCGCGGCAAATCAAGGACGTCAATAATTTCTGGAAGTATCTCGCCCACGACCCGGCGACGCTCAAGCGCACCTGGGAGAGCATCAAGGAGATCATGGCGCCGGGCGCACTCGACGCCATGACCAAGGAAATGATCTATCTCGCGGTGAGCGTCACCAACGGCTGCGGCTATTGTATCGCCAGCCACGGCGCGGCTGCGCGCAAGGCCGGCATGACCGAAGCGATGTTCGGCGAGCTGATGGCCGTCGTCGGCATGGCCAACGAAACCAACCGTCTGGCCAACGGTTATCGCGTGCCTATTGATCCGGCATTCGAGAAATAACGCATGCGCCTTGGCTGCGCGCGGAACCCGGCCGCGGTATGAAACCGGGCCCGACGTTTCGGTGAAGTTCCAAGCGCTCTCGTTCTGCGCGGATCAGGGCTGACGGGTTGCGGTAGCTGGCGCGGGGAATGCCAGCGTAGTCATGTTGGCGGCAACGCGGTTCGGCTCGTGCCCGACGGCGAACGCGATGACAAAGACAAAAGCCAGAGAAACGGCGGCGGCGGCAATCCATGCCCAGTTGTTGGCTCGCCAAGCGGCGGGCTGGTAGCCGGTTCCATACGCCGGATTGTGGAGATTGCGGTAGAGGGGATCACGGGGGTTGCGAAACTCACGCATCTCGGACCTCCTTGCGGCTGTCGCAACTCAACGTGCGGAGTCGTGACTGGTTCCTGCCGATTTCCCGCAATCGTTGCCGTTCCGAATGCCCATCCGTGGCGCAGAGATATCGCGCGCCGCCGCCGGCTCAAGTGTGCGTCCGGGGGAGGGTGCACTGTTGAATGGAACCGCGAAGCCGCTATTGTGCGCCCTTCACGCGGCGTGGCGCTCGTAGCTCAGCTGGATAGAGCATCAGACTTCGAATCTGAGGGTCGGGAGTTCGAATCTCTCCGAGCGCGCCAATAAGTCACTGAAAATAGCAGATAACTCCAGGGTTTCTACCGCCGCACCTTATTCCGATCTGGTCGTAAATAAGGTATTTATGGGTCTCCGGGGTTTCGGTAGCGGGATGCCGGGGCGTTCGACGATGCCGGGCGGCCTCCGAACCGCGCCTTTGGGCCGAACGCATACCGGCAAGCCGCGCTAGGGCGGCGCCGGGCCGTCTAGCGATCATAGAGCGCCGCCGAAAGGTCGGGGCGAGAGGTAGAATCACGACGACGTGCGCGGAACTTCAAATTCGTCCAAGATTCAAGATTTGATCTTGCGAAATGAATCGCCATGCTTCGAGCATGGATGCGATTCTCCCTCGGCGGACGACGAAGCCGGCTGATCCAATTGATCGCTTGCTTATGCACGCCGTGCGCGCTCGCGGAATAGCTTTGATGCTTTCGAAGAGGGATGCCGACCTTTTGGAAGCATACGCAACGGAGTGCGAGGCGGACGCCCAGCGGCTGATGGAGCGGCAAGGGCTACGGATCGCCGCATAAGATTGCGCCGCGCAGCTTCATCCGCTAGCGCGCCCTCTCATGTCGTCGCGACCGCCTTTTTCAAAACATACTTACGTAGTTTTTGAATCGGCTCCCACTTTGCCGAAATTGGGCAGTTTCGCTTGCCAATAGTTCCACCCATTTAGGCTAGTCGTCTGGCCGTCCTTAGTCAGCGCCATCGCGCTCGCCGCAGACGACGGGCTATCGAAAACTCGGCCGTCACAAACCCACGCACCATCGACAATTTCTCCTTCGATCAGTTTTTGGCTGTAGCTCATTCTGACTCTGGTGCCGTGCGGAAGAACAGCGCCCTCCGAGGACCACGCGCGGCCCGAGCTTTGCCGATCGTTTTTCTTCTCCGGTAATTTCAACAACCGCCGCAGCGCGGCGTTGGGTGGATCGTCGAAGCTCCGCCGTTCCTTTTCGATCAACTTGTGAACGTCGAAGTCGATTTCGATGTTGCGGTACTGTTCCATCGGCTTTACTCCTCTATCGATGCTCAAAGTAGCACAGCCATAAGAGTTGTGCAAGTGGTAAAGTAGTTGAAGGAGTAGCAAAGTAGGATTGGGATTAGGGCCTGACGGATGGACTGTTGACTCATCGGATAGATGTTCTCATTCTGTTCTCATGACCCATGGCGATATTTTCCGACACCGTCTGGCCTTCGCCATCCGCCGAGCGGTCAAGATCGTTCGCGGCCTCAAGCCAGGTCTGACCGAAGCGGAGCGGTATGCCGTCGCCGATCACGTCGTCGCTCAGCTAAAGGAGCGCGGCGATCCCTGGCGACTAGACGAAGAAGCCAAGCCGGGAAGCGCGTCGACTACGTAGGCCGCGCGGGGGTTCAAACCTATGCTGACACTTGAAAAACGAGCAGACCTCGAAGTCCTTCACTCCGGCCAGCATAAGGAGAGCCTGACGCTTGAATACAAGTCATCCGGAGCGGTCGATAAATCCAAGAAGGAAGAAATAGCAAAGGACGCGCTAGCTTTTGCTAATGCCGAGGGCGGTCAAATCATCTACGGGATGAAGGAGAATAAGGACCACCTTCCGGATGGATTAGACGCCGGAATTGATCCGCGCGAGTTTCCCGGCATCTGGTTCGAGCAAGTCATCCAACAAAACACCTCTCCGCCAATTGAAGGCCTCCGCATCAAGGAAGTGCCCCTCGAAGACGGGACCGGTCGCGTTGCCGTAGTCGTGACGATCCCGGCCGCGCAGGCTCGCGCCCCGCATCAAGCAAAAGACGGCCGCTACTACCGGCGACACAATTTCGGCAATCAAGTTATGAACGACTCCGAGGTCCCCGACACCATGCGGCGCGCGACCACGCCGGAACTGTTCGTTTCCCTGTCTTTGCCGGGAGGTAATACAGCAACAATCGAATATCCTTATCAAGCTGCGATGTCCAAGCCCGTGGTCCTCTGCGCGTCTGTTGGAAAACCGTTCCAATCAACCAGCGTTTCACACTCTCGTTCAATTAGGAATTGATGAAGATATAGCGATTTTGAGCCCTGATGATTTTCACCCGGCCGGTCGGCGGGAAGATAAAGACCGCCTTCCCCAAAATTGGATGAGGCGGCGTGTCCGTCGTCAGATAAATTGAGACAGATGGCGGCGTGATTTACAGGAGTGGCCAGCTGATCTGATTTAGTTTAGGCGGCTTTCCTTTGATGCTGCAAGCGTCGATTTTGGATTGTGGTTCGTTTGATCCTTTCTCGTTCCCGCAAGATTGTTTGACCGCGCCCGAAGTAGACGTCAGCCGGCGTTAGATTTCTCAAGCTCTCATGATAGCGCCGGTGATTGTAGTGATCGACGAAGCTGTCGATGCTGTCTTCAAGATCTCCTGGCAGGTAATAGTTCTCCAATAGGATGCGGTTCTTGAGCGTTTGATGCCAACGCTCGATCTTGCCCTGCGTCTGTGGATGGTAGGGGGCGCCGCGAACGTGTCCCATGTCTTTTGCATCCAGCCAATCTGCCAGCTCGGCCGAGACGTAACTGGAACCATTATCGCTGAGCAGGCGCGGCTTATGGACAACCCGTACTTGGTCGCAGCCTGAGGCCTCGAGAGCAAGATCCAGCGTGTCAGTCACGTCCTGGGCCTTCATCGTCGTGCAGAGCTTCCAGGCGATAATAAAGCGCGAGAAGTCGTCCAGGACCGTGCTGAGATAGAACCAGCCCCAGCCGGTCACCTTGAGATAGGTAAAATCCGTCTGCCAAAGCTGGTTAGGTGCAGTCGTCTTGTCCTTGAACTCATCGGCGGCCTTCATGACGATGTAGGCTGGACTGGTAATCAGGTCATGCGCCTTGAGCAGCCGATAGACCGAGGCCTCTGACACAAAATAGTTTGCTGTATCAGTGAACCGCGTGGCCAGTTCCCGTGGGGACAGCTCCGGTTCATCCAGAGCCAGTTGAATGATTCGCTCGCGTATTCCATCGGGAATGCGGTTCCAGACGCGCTTCGGCATTGGCGATTTATCATCCAGCGCCTCGGGGCCGCCGGTCTGGAGGCGATCGTACCAGCGATAGAATCTCGCAGGCTGGATGCCTAACTTCTCCAACGTCCGGCGTACCGGCAGATGGGATTGCTCGACCAGGCGGATGATCTCCAGCTTCTCGGAGGCGGGGTATCTCATTCCTCGTCGCCCCCATCCGCGATCATGCTTTTTTTGAGCAGGCGTAATTCTAGAGCCTGCTCAGCCACAACTGCCTTGAGCTCCTGCGCCTCACGCCGAAGGTCCTTGACCTCGCCGCTGGTTGCTGCCCGCGCCGTGTCGCCCGCCAGACGACGCTTGCCCGCCTCCAGGAACTCCTTGGACCAGGTGTAATACAGGCTCTCAGCAATGCCTTCACGACGGCAAAGCTCAGCAATACTGCACTCGCCCCGCAGGCCATCCAGGACGATGCGGATCTTCTCCTCAGCCGAATAATGCTTGCGGGTCGCCCGCCGGATGTTCTTCACGATCCGATCGGACGGCGACTCAGGATGTACGGATTTCTGTCTCATCTCCACTCCTTGATGGTTACGATGAGCCAGAAATCCTCCGTTCCTCAAGTCGCTAAATCTGTCTCACAGGCGCTGACGTCGGACACCGTAAATGTAAAGCTTCAGGAGAACCGAAGGATGGTACGACGGTCGACCAGTTGCCGCCGGCGCAATCCCATCGAAGCTCATCTCGGCCAGATCGAGCGCATCGACAAAAACGTCGATCACGCGAACCGGGTTGCTCTCGTCAATGAAATCATCAAGGCATTCGGGCAATAGCGTCCATTGCCCACGATCCGCCTCCGCAACGAAGCGCCTCATCAATTCCCCCTAGAATCACGGGAGAATCATAACGGCCGCATCGCGTTTTCACACAGCCAGGGTCATTTTCGACCGGGACGAAGCCAGCAGCAGGACGAACCATGTCCGCTATGCATCCGAAAGCGACCGACACTAGTCTCAGGACCGCTTGTCGCGAAGGGCCAGTTTCTGCCTCATGCACTGCAGCATAGTCAGGGCGGTTTTGAGGTGTTCGGTCAGCCGTGCAACTCGCCGAGCAGCGCCTTCGCCTCCTTCAGATCGAGCGTGTCGAAGCCTTCGGTGAACCAGCTGTAGACCGGAGCGAGAAGATCGCAGGCCTCGGCACGCCTGCCCTGATCGCGCCAGAGCCGCGCCATGCTCATGGCGGCGCGCAGTTCCCAGGACTTGGCTTGCTGCTGACGCGCAACTGCGAGCGCACGCTCGAAGTACGCTTCCGCTTTCACCGCGTCCGACGCGGGCGACTTAAGCGCGATTTCACCCGCAATGCGATTGGTCTCGGCCTCGAACCATCTTTCCTTAGTAGTTTCGATTGTGCTGATGGCATCGTCAATGTAACGCCCAGCGTCATCGAACTGTCCAAGCTCCGCATAGGCCAAAGCCAGATGTGATAGAAACGAGGTGCCCCACACCGTTGCGCCCATTGCGCGCATCCCGGTTATCCAAGCACTTATTGTTTGGATCGCATCAGATGCTTTGCCAGTTTGGGCCAACACGCAACCTCGCAGAGCGGCTGCGAAGCCAATCATGAACGGTACCTTTTTTTCCTGCGCCAAATTGAAGCACTCCTCGGCGTGCGCGGTTGCTGCCACGTGATCCCTGCAGCAGATATGAGTGATCAAAGTGCCGGATAGCGCCATAAGAAGTGTTGGGAGGTGGTCTGTCTTGCGCGCAGCGTTGATCGCACGGTCGGTTTCCACCAAGGCTGTCTCGGGATACCCAAGCAACCACAGAGCCAATGGGCGAAAGGTCAGGGTAGCCGTTCCCACATCGTGGCCAAATCGCGTTGCCAGTGGGCGATGCACGGCCGGGTCGTAAAGTGCCAAAGCGCGGTCGAGATGAGAGCGTGCGTCGGTAGCGTCGCCCATCACCAGCAAGGTATTGCCTAGCAACCGATGTCCAACCATGATAGGGGCCGTCGCCCTTTGCTGCTCTGCGAGTGCGAGGAATTGTCGCGCAAGAGCGCTGGCAGCATCGCCGTCGAAGTTGATAAACTTCACCATGAAGAAGCCGTAGAGGACGGAGTACAGCAAGAGCGGGTCTTCGACATGCTCGCCTAATCTTTCCACTCGCTCAATCATTACGCGGGCTTGATCAAACGCAGCTTTTGTTTCGGCTGCCGCCATCCCCTTGGTATGATACAAAGCGTTCGCAAGCCCAACCTGCAGCTTGATCTGCTCGCGGCGCAGCGCGGGCGTTTCAGGCAAGGTCGCGACTTGGTCGAGGGCACGCGTAAACTGCGTCGCCGCTTCGATCAGCGCGGAGCGCTCCAGTGATCTTTGTGCGGCTTTGCCCCAAAGCCCAGCCGCCTTCTCGATCAACCCAGCCTCACTGCACTGACGCGCCAGCAGTTCCGGCCGAGCCTCGGTCATTTCGCCGAATTGGCTTTCGAGGGTGTCAGCGATGCGGGCGTGAAGCGCGCGCCGCGGCTCGCGCAGCAGCGTGCCATAGGCAGCGTCCTGCACCAGTGCATGCTTGAACAAGTAGCTTGTGTACGGTGGCTCGCCCTGCCGGAATAGCAAACCGGCCGCGAGGAGACGGTTGAGAGACGCGCCTAGCTCCGCTTCGGGCTTGCGTGTCACCGCAACCAACAGGGCATGCGAGAACTCCCTCCCGATTGCCGCCCCGATCTGCGCTACTTCCTTTGCGAGACCGAGCCGGTCGAGCCGCGCCATCAGCGAGGCGTGGAGGCTAGCCGGGACCGCCAAAGCGACGGGACGGAAACATCGCAGCCGTTTGCTCCGCCGCGCTTTCGCTTCCCGCCTCCAGCACTGCCTTCGTCATCTCCTCCACGAACAGAGGAATGCCGTCAGTGCGCTCGATGATGTCCTGCCTGATGTTCGCCGGAAGCGGTTTGTTGCCGGTGACGCCGTCAATCATGGCGGCGATGTCACGCTGTGTCAGCCGATTGAGGGTAAGGGCGGTCACATGGGGCCGGCCGATCCACGGCGGCTCGAACTCTGGCCGGGACGTCACGATCAGCAGCACGCGAAGGGTTGGTATTCTGTCCACTAGCCGACCAAACAGTTCGAGGCTGGTCGGGTCGGTCCAATGTACATCCTCAAAAATCATCAGAACCGGATTTTGGCGTGAAAAGTCTTCGATCTGCGAAACCAGCGCATAAAGCGTTCTTTGCCTGCGCTCAGGCGGTGGTAGTTGGAGCGACGGATAGCGTCCGTCGTTCGGCAGGGAGAGCATATCCGCAATGAGTGCCGCATCTTGAGCCGAGGTCGAACTTTGCGCCAGCAGCGCATCGAGCTTATCAAGTTTCGCTTTCGAAGTGTCATCGTGCGCCAAGCCCGCAGCACGTTCCATTTGAAGGATGATTGGGTAAAATGCGCTGTCGGTGTGCTGTGGCGAGCAGAAGGTACGCAAGCGCGTATGAGGTTCGGATGCGAGGCGTTCCATTAGCGCCGCCGTGAGCCGCGACTTGCCAATACCGGCTTCGCCGGAGAGCAATAAGACTTGGCCCTCGCCGCTCTTTGCTCTCGACCAGCGGCGAAGCAACAGCTCGAGTTCTTCTTCTCGCCCGACTAGAGCGGTCAGATTGGTCGCGTGGAAGGCTTCAAACCGGCTTTCCACAGGGGCCGGTCGCAATGCCGCCCACGCTCGTACGGGGCCTGCAATGCCCTTGAGGTCCTTTGCCCCAAGGTCCTCAAGCTCGAACAGATTGCCCAGAAGCTTTCGCGTGCCCTCGGCGACGACGACCATGTTCGGCTCGGCCATCCCTTGCAGCCGCGCCGCGAGGTTTGGCGTTTCGCCGACGATGCCGCGCTCCTGCGCTTCGCCCGATCCGATCAGGTCGCCGACCACAACGAGTCCGGTCGCAATGCCGACACGGGTTTGCAGCAAAACTGGTGACTTGAGCGCGCTCACCGCCGCGACCAGTTCCAGCCCTGCTTGCACCGCCCGCTCGGCGTCGTCCTCGTGTGCTTGCGGATAGCCGAAATAGATCAGAACGCCGTCGCCCATATACTTGGCCACGAACCCGCCAAAGCGACGTACCGTTTCGGTGACGCATTTCTGATACGCCGAAAGGACCTCGCGCAGGTCCTCCGGGTCGATCCGGGCGGAGAGTGCCGTCGATCCGACGAGGTCCGAAAACATCACCGTGACTTGGCGACGTTCGGCAGCATCCTGGGTCTTAGGCTCCGTTGCGGTGACGGGCGGCGCTGTAGCCAAGGCGATGCCAGAAAGCTCAGCGATCGCTGCGAGCATCTTCCGCCGGTGCCCGAGCGAGACACCAAGCTCTTTGAGGTCCTGATCGGTCAAATGACGCAGGATAGAGGTATCGACATCATTTTCGGCAAAGCGCTCGGCGTACTCGGACATGCCGAGTTTTTTGAGCCAATCTGCAATCTGTTGCATCGGCGGCCCGCAGCCTGCTCTTATGCATTGGTAGCGCGCGGAGTTTATCCCACCGGCCACAGCTGTGAAGAGGCTGAACGTTTCTGCCTAGCCTTCTGCCACCGCCCACGGGGTGATCGAATAAAAAGCTTTCGCACTGCATCAATTAATGATGACGAAATGACGTCATGGGTCATGAACTGCCCCGCCGATCACAGGCTGCCGCGACCGGTGTTCCCCCGAAAGCCGCCGCCGAGGCGCATGGGTGGGGCGACCGAGATGGACCATAAGCAGAAATCACACGAAATACTCACGGCCTCGACGATGTCAGTAACGTCCCGCGGTCGGCTCCGATCGAGTGGTCTCTGCGGGACACTCTTCGTCCGACGAGTATCGGCTTTGCCTAATGGATATCGCGAAGGGGTTACCCGCGTCCGTCGATCCTGTCCTGCGTCTTCGTTTCGAAATCGCTGGCGTCATGTCGTTCGCGCAATTGTCCTTCAAGCGGTCCGGTGGCGCGGTTGACCATCCGCCCGCGCTTGACGGCCGAGCGCTCGCCGATTTCTTTCGTCCAGCGCATCAGGTTTTTATATTCGTGCGTCTGCAGGAATTTGCGCGGGTCGTTGTAGATGGCGCCGTTCAACACGCCGTTGCCGTACCACGGCCAGATCGCCATATCGGCGATCGTATATTCGTCGCCGGCGATGAATTGATTGTCCGCAAGTTGCCGGTCGAGCACGTCGAGCTGACGCTTCAGCTCCATTGAAAAACGGTCTATGGCGTATTTGATCTTCACCGGAGCATAGGCATAGAAATGCCCGAAGCCGCCACCGAGATAGGGCGTTGAACCCATCTGCCAGAACAGCCAGTTCAGCGCCTCGGTGCGCTTGCCGTGATCCTTTGGTAGGAAGGCGCCAAATTTATCCGCCAGGTAGAGCAGGATCGCGCCGGATTCGAAAACGCGTTGCGGCGTCTGTTCGCTATAGTCCATGAGTGCCGGTATTTTGGAGTTCGGGTTCACCCCGACAAATCCGCTACCGAACTGGTCGCCCTCACCGATCCGGATCAGCCAGGCGTCGTATTCGGCTCCGCTGTGACCGGAGGCCAGCAATTCCTCCAGCATAACCGTCACCTTGACGCCATTAGGCGTCGCTAATGAATAGAGCTGCAGCGGATGCTTTCCGCGCGGCAATGCCTTCTCATGCGTCGCGCCCGCGACCGGGCGATTGAGATGGCCATAGCGCCAATGGGGAGTGTCGTCCTTCTCCCAGACCCAAATTTCCGGTGGTGTATATTCGGGGGTGTCAGTCACGTCGGGATCTCGTGTGTCGCTTGATGGGTTGCCGAATGGATATCGTCGCGATCGGGCGCTGTCCAATCATGGCTTACGGGCGCTCGTTCACGGTGGGTCAGAAGCCAGCATTCAGTGGCAGCGCAATATCAGTCGCAACGGCCCAGGAGCTGCCGTGAACAAGTGCAGCAAAACGCGTGCTTGGTTTGTCGCGCAGCAGACGATGAGGCCGGAACGGCGCCCGCGCGCTCGTCCCCATGCGCCGCGTGACTCGTGTCGGCTACCGAACCTGTAACGTGTTACGCATGCCGGTGTGGCTCGATTTCGTGTCGCGTAACGGGTGGCCTCGGCATTGACCGCGCTATCTTGCTGTAATGCCACTAGGAGTGAGCCTAAGCAACAACTGGGACGGTTCGAGCCGTGTCTGTCGCGCCGTTTAAAGGTTGCCGCGACTGGTGTTCCCCCGACAATTTGGGCTAGTGGTTTAGTGTTCGCTTTGCCCCCACGGGAGTTAGGCCGCTCTCTTCGCGTTCTGTATCGCCTGCCAGACGCGGCTCGGCGTCGCGGGCATATCGATGCGGTCGATGCCGAGTGGACCCAGCGCGTCAATGATCGCATTGATGACCACCGGCGGAGCACCGATGGTGCCTGATTCGCCGATGCCCTTTACGCCGATCGGATTGGTCTTGCAGCGAACTTCTTCCAGCGCGATCTCAAAATTCGGCACCATGTCTGCGCGTGGCATCGCGTAGTCCATGAAGCTGCCCGTGACGAGCTGCGCCGTCGAGCGGTCGTACACGGCATGCTCATAAAGTGCCTGCCCGATGCCTTGCGCAACGCCGCCATGCTGCTGGCCGTTGACGATCATCGGATTCAGCACCACTCCGAGATCGTCGACCATCACGTAGCGGTCGACGGCCACTTCTCCGGTCTCTGGGTCGATCTCGACCTCCACCGCATGCGCGCCGTTCGGATGGCTTGGCGGTTCCGGCGAATGACTGCCCGAACCTTCGAGCCCGATGCCAAATCTGGTCATCGGCCCCATCGGCGCGAAGGATGCCTTCGCGACTTCGACGAGTGGGATGGCCTTGTCGGTGCCAACAACATTGAAATTGCCGTCCTTGAATTCGAGGTCACCCGCGTCCGCCTCCAACATGGCGGCCGCCATCAACTTTGCTTTCTCGATGATCGCATCGGCGGCTCGGCGGAGCGCGCTGCCTCCAACCACCGCACTGCGCGCTCCGTAGGTGCCGCGGCCGAATTGCACTTGGGCCGTGTCACCTTGCACATAGCGGATCTTTTCGAACGGCACGCCTAGGAATTCATGGACGAGTTGTGAGAATACTGTCGCGTGCCCCTGCCCATGCGAGTGCGTGCCGCCAAACACCGTGACGGCGCCTCCCGGATCGAAGCGGATATCCATGCGGTCGTTGAAGATGCCACCAAACTCGATGTAGTAGCAGACCGAGCGGCCGCGCAGCTTGCCGGCCTTTTCCGAGGCCCTCTTGCGCTTCTCGTAACCCTTCCAGTCCGCCATATCGATGCACTTGTCGAGCAGACGAACGAACTCGCCGGAATCATAGCAGTACCAGGTCGGCGTATTGTAGGGGAATTTGTCCGAAGAAATGAGATTGACGCGACGGATCTCTGCCACATCCATGCCGATCTGCTTCGCCGCATGCTCGATCATACGCTCGGTGAAATAGGCAGCCTCCGGACGTCCCGCACCGCGATACGGACCGGCTTGCGGCGTGTTCGTGAACAAGCCTTTGCACGTGACGTGGATTGCCTGCACGTCATAAGCCTCCGGAATGAAGCGCATCGAAAATAGACCGCTCACCATGCCGGGACCGACGAAATAGGCGCCCACCTGGAAGAGCGACTGCGAACGGATCGCGAGGATTTTTCCCTTTTCGTCGAGCGCTATTTCTCCATAGCTTACAAGATCGCGGCCGGTGTGATCCGTCATCATCGCTTCGGAGCGCGTCGCAACCCACTTTACGGGGCGACGGAGTTTTTTTGACGCCCACAGCACAAGCGCATCGTCCGGAAACGCGCCCCCCTTCAGGCCAAAACCGCCGCCGACGTCGGGCGACACTACGCGCAACTGATTTTCAGCGACATGGAGGATGTGCGCGATCTCCGTGCGCGCGCCATGCGGATTCTGCGACGAGGTGTAGAGCGTGTAACTGTCCTCAGCCGCATTGTAATCGCCGATCGCGGCGCGCGGCTCCATCGAAGCCGGCGTCAGCCGGTTGTTCTCGATGCGCAGCTTCACGTGATGCTTCGCCTTCGCGAACGCCGCATCGGTCGCCGCCTGGTCGCCGATCATAAGTTGAAACGCGACATTACCGTTCGGATTGTCGTCCCACACTTTCGGCGCGTCATCCTTGGCCGCGTCTTCAAGCAGTGCGACCGCCGGCAGCGGCTCGTAGTCGACCTCGACCATGTCGGCCGCGTCGCGCGCCTGCGCGAGCGTTTCGGCGACGACGAAGGCGATGCGGTCACCCACGAAACGCGCCTTGTCCGATTGCAGAAGCTGTTGATAAACGCGGTGACCCTTCGGTGCGCCGAGATCCTCCGGCATCATGCCGGCCGTGAACGCGCCGAGGTGATCGTGCCTGACGTCAGCGCCAGTCAGAACCAGCAACACTCCCGGCGCGGCCTTTGCCCTGGACGCGTCGACCTTCTTGATGCGCGCATGCGCATGCGGGGAAAGCACGTTTACGCCATGGCAAATACCGGGTAGCGTGATATCGTCAACGTAGCGCCCCTGGCCCGTAAGGAAGCGTTGATCTTCCACGCGCCGCACCGCCTGCCCAATTCCGAATTTGACCATTCACCGAAGTCCTTACGTTTAGAGATTTGCACCCTTCCGGCACAACGGCTTGTCCGCCTCGTCCGGTTACGCCACAGGGTTGCGTTAGCGCCGAAACGAGCAATGCGTACTCACGCTAGGGAAACCTGGTAACGACTTTATGGGTCGCCGGCAGACGAGTCTATCGCAGCGCCGATATCCGCTATGGGTCTCGCATTGCCGCGCGGGTCTCCGGCTGGCGCGGCAGCTATTCAACCTATAAGAGACACCAAGGCGGAACGTCGGCGCGACCGTTCCGGGCCAGGAACTGCCTCACGCAAATGCAAGTGCGGGGGTTTTTGGACTGCTGGTCAAGCGTGACGGCCGTTCGAGGCCAGCCTCGGCCATTCGCCAGCCTCAAGGGGGAGTCAGCGGCTGCCTCTGGTCAAATGGTCCCTGTTACGACTATGAAAAGAATATTCAGATAGCTTGATCGGCTCGGACAAGCGCGCCACGTGGGATTGTTGGCGGCGCCTTGTTGAGATTTTCAACGGCAAAGCCCGCAGCAGCCTTGTAGCCTGCCATGAACGCCGAGCGCTCCGCGGGCGGGATTACATCGTCGATGTTGTCGAATGTGCCGCCGCAACGTTCATCGACGATGTTGAGCAGTCCAAATGGCCCGGCGCCGCGATTACGCAGGATGAGCTGCGAGATAGGCCCGCATAGCTTGTCATCGTATGCGGCAAGCGCCTCCTGCGTGACCCCGTGCTCGACCATTGCGGCCCCCAGAATACGGGCATCGACGATGGCTTGGCTCCCGCCGTTGGAACCTGTTGGATACATGGCATGAGCGGCATCGCCAAGCAGCGCCACCGGACCGTCCCGCCAAGTGGACACGGGATCGCGGTCGATCATAGGGTTTTCAAACACGCTGTCTGCTTGCCTGATTAAGGCGGGCACATCGAGCCAGTCCCAGATCCAGTTGTCAAAATGGTGGACGAAGTCTTTGATGCTCACCTCCCGGAACCAGCCGCGTTGCCTCCAGCCCTCGGTATTGTCCATCGTCACCTCGGCGATCCAGTTGATCATCGATAGGCCCGTCTGGGGATCGGGATGGGAGATCGGATAAAAGACGATCCTTTGGCGGTGCGTGCCTAGACCGATGAAGGAGGAGCCGGTTCGTATCGGCTTCGCCCAGGTCGTGCCGCGCCACATGATCGCGCCGCCCCAGTGGATCGGTGGCTGAGTGGGGTGCATCTGCGCCCTGACCGCAGAGTGGATTCCGTCAGCGCCAATGAGCAACGAGCCTGTCGCCTCAGCGGTCGAGCTATCGGCGTGTTCGATGAGCGCGCTGACGCTCCCGTCGGGATTCTTTCGATAACCGGTCACACGGCTCCCAAGTCTGAACGCCCCCGGTCCGATCCGCTCCACCACTTTTTCATGCAGCAGCATGTGGAACTGGCCACGATGAACAGCATATTGCGGCAAGTTGTAGCCGGCCAGGAGTCCGCGGGGCTCGGAATAAATGTCATTGCCGTTAAGTCCAACTAGCGCCCATTCTTTTGCTGGTAAGCCAACCCTGTCGAGATCCCGAAGAGCGATGCCGAGGTCATAGAGTTCTCGCACGGCATTGGGTTGCAGATTGATGCCGACACCAAGCGGGCGCATGTCCCGTACCAATTCGAAAACAATGCAGGGCACGCCAATCTGGTGGAGCGTCAGGGCTGTCGCCAATCCGCCAATGCCGCCGCCGGCGATGATCACAAGATTGTCCGTCATAGGCTGGGCCTCGGTCTAGAAGCGGATAAATTCACTATCTATTGGATGCCACTGGAGCAAGCCGCCTTTGCGCTTCGCGTCGCCAAGTCCCGCACGAGCAAACGTGCGGATGTCCGATTGGGACACAAACTGCCGCGCCGATCGCAGGTGCCGCGACCTGTTCCCCCAATAGCTGCCGCCCGGGCGCATGGGTGGCCGCACCGGGCCAAAAGCAGAAGTTACGCGATTGCGTCCTGGCAGCAGGCCGGGGTTGCTCACAGCGCTATCTTGGTTGCGTCGCGCCGATCAGTGCAAGGATGACGAGCCCGATCCCGGCGATTTGAACCAGCGTCAGCGCTTGACCGAGCACAACGACGCCAAGACCGGCAGATATCACCGCATCGGCGTAGGAAAAAAGCGACGTGCGCACCGGTCCGATCATCGATATGGCAATGAAAAAGGCAATCATTGCGAAAGCATACAGAGCGGCGGCGGCTAGGAAACCAATCCACCCCGAAGTCGTCTGTGGTAGCGCGAAGTCTTGACTCGCGGCACAGAGTATCAACAACAGAACACTGGCGGCCGCCGCCATGTAGAGGGTCACGGGCCGTGCATCGCCCTTGCCAAATACGCGGCTCGAAATAACGATTACAACGGCTAAACCGATAGCGGCAAAAAAAGCCAATACCACACCCTCGATGTTGAGGTTGCCGCCCCGTACGTCGAGTGCCAACGCCAGCCCGGCAAGAGCGAGCACAATCGCCGCAGCGGTTTTCCAGGAAAATTTTTCCCAACCAAAGCTGGCGACGATCACGGTGGCCATCAGGGGGAACAAATAGAAAATCAGTATCGCTAAAGCGAAGGGAATAGAACTGAACGATTTGAGCAGCGCCCAAGTATAGAGCGCAGTGATAACCCCGAGCGCGGTGGCAGCAAATGCGTCGCGCTTCGGAAGAACCAGCGAGACGCCGCTGACGCTCAACCAAACGATCAGGGCAGCCGTTGGCACAAGAAACCGCACCGCTGCGACAGTGAGTGGGTTACTGCCGCCCTGATAGGCCACGCTCGCCGAGGTATTGGCCAGCGCAAAGCCAGCGGCCGCAGCTAATGCAACGGCGATACCGACCCACGCGCGCGGATGAGAAATCGTGTTGATTGCAGACACCGCCGATTTCCCCCCAATGCATTCGGCCAGTCTTTTAGCTCTTTCCGGCCTTTTTTATAAGTCGTGCATCCGGCGGCGCGCTTACGCCGCACCTTCTGCAGGCTACGCTACACACAACGGTGTCAGGTCAGAAATCGAAATTTGTGGGAATGTAGCGGCTCCCAAGGAGGATTGGCACGATCGGGAAAGCCCAAAGGTCACTTATGACGCTCCAAGCAGCTAAATGGCCCTGCATAGCGCTTGCCGACATCACCGCTCCAATCGAAACGCAATCCATCGCAAAAAATCTGTCTAGACTGCTGCAATGCACACCCCGCCGCCGAAGTGGGTCAAACGCGACCGGGTCGAGCCAGCCGCAGGACCAGCCATGTCGGCTATGCATCCGAAAGCGACCGACACTAGTCTCAGAACTTCATGTCGCGATGGGCCAACAGCGGAAGTCGCCACAGCGCGTCGGCAACAACGAGCTAAGTCGTCACGTTCGGTCAGGGAGCGAGTCCACGTCTCGCATCTGCGTGTTGCAGGATGGCTGAGAAAGGCCAAAGATACGCCAAGTTGGAGTGTAGTCGTCTGGGGATGCAAAATGACTGACAGCGGGAAAAGCCTCCGACAATCGAGTTTGTTTATGAAGATCGCGGGCTGGGGGATCATCGCCCTACCCCTTGTTATCCTTGTATATCCGCCCGGGTTCCTTTGGGGAATGAATCCGCCGGTCTTTCCATTTATTTGCTGGCAGCATTCCTCCTCGCCTTATGATGGATTGCACCCCTATGTTTTCATGATCGTCGCCATCTATTACGCATGGGCGATACTCATGATCCGTGGTGCCAAGGACCCTCGAGCCAATGCCGCTCTTTTTGATCTCGGGATCCTTGCGAACTTGTTGCACGCTGGGGTCATGATTCCGCAGGCTTTGCTTTATCCCGACGAAATCGCGCACCTATGGGCCGATGTCCCAGCGCTTTTGGTTTTGAGCGCGGCCTGTTGGTACTGGCATCCTAATCGGGTCGCACCCGAACGCGTTCGCACTGCGGCGGCGAGGTAACGCTGTGGGCCAATTCCAGACAGGGTGGCCGTCTTACGACAATGCGGTCACGTCAGGCACAGCACTCGCATTCGTCCCCCGACCAAGCTTCACGGCCTTCCTTCACCAAGAAGTACACGATTGTCAGTGAGCCGACGCCATCAATCCACCATGCGCCCACAAGCCATTGCGCCGCCAGACTAACGACAACCACGAATGACAGCCATCCACATGTCACAGCTTCCATGGCGTCGGCACGGAGTGCACGGCTTCCGATCTTCTCGGCAATTGCGATCTTGCGTCGCGCCAAGTAGCGCATGGCGGGAATGGCGATCAGCGCGACAAGGAAACCCGGCCAAGTGAATTCATCGCCGGTTCTGTTCCATAATTGCCATACGGCCGCTGCCGTAACGTAGGCCGCCAAGGCGAACAGCAACGCGCCGCCGATGCGACTGGCGATGCGCTCAGCATGCTCGGAAAATTTCTGCCCGTGGCGAAGCTCGACAGTCAAGCGCCACATCAGCACGCCTGCCGATGCCAACTCGATTACGCTATCGAAGCCAAAGGCGACCAGTACAAGGCTTCCGGCAGTCGCGCCAGCGGCGATGGCGACAACGGCTTCAACCGTCATCCATCCGATTGTCAGCCATTCAAGCCCGAATGCCTCACGAATGAGCGGCAGCCGGTCGGATCGCGGCGGCAAGAAAAGCGGTGGCGGGGCACAAGAGTCTACCATGCGCGAAGGATATCCCAATTAGGTCCCAATGTCTGTTGCGGGTCAAACGCGACCGGGTCGAGCCAGCCGCAGGACCAGCCATGTCGGCTATGCATCCGAAAGCGACCGACACTAATAGTCTCAGGACTTCATGTCGCGATGTGCCATTAACGTCCGATTTGCGTCTCGACGCACCGCAGCAAAGTTTGCTTCGCTATTCGATGAGGCCGGCGGCGTTGTACGCGATATGACAGAGATAGACCTAACCGGTGAGCATGCTTAATTGTCGCGGTGCTGGCCCGTGGGCGCAAATCCACTGAATGACGACTAGCTACGAGATAAGTGCAGCTGACGATTCGCTCCGGGTCAGCAAAGGAAGAGATGCGACGCGAACGAACCCAGCCCCTCGATTAATAGCCGCGTAGTGAGCTAGATTATGGTCGATGCTGAACGAGCCGGCTCTAACCTTCAATGCGTACCACGTAGGCGGGCCAGGACAGGGCTCACGAGAGGAGCTCGATGAACACAGTCAAAGACGCTCTGGCCCAGAAGAGTGGCGCCCTGATCCATGTTCGTTCCGGCGACATGGTCGTCGAAGCCTTGCGCCAGATGCGCGACAACCGGGTCCGGTCGGTGCTGGTCATCGACGACGACGTACTGGTCGGTATCGTGACCCAGGGTGACTGCGCCATAAAAGTGCTGCTGCCCGGGCTCGATGCGAAGCAAACTCCGGTGGGCCAAGTGATGACGGGCGACCCGGTGACGGTCAAGCCGGACGACCAACTGGAAGGCTGCATGGCAATGATGGCTGCGCGCGGCTTTCGCCATCTACCAGTGCTGGACGCGGGCAAGGTCGTGGGCGTGATCTCGATCGGAGACGTCGTCAAGGACATCATCCGAAATTTGGAGCACAACGTGGGCGACCTGATGGGCTACATCATGACGGACGGCCCCGGGGGCTGACAGACGAACCGCGGTGCTGTCGCCGGCGTCCGGGAGGGAAAACGGAGGGGCACCGTTAACGGGCCACCCTCCAGCTGCCGAGGAGACTGCATCGTACCGGCTCAAGCAAATGTTTTGATAGAGCTGAGACTCGCTTCGCGCTGCAACATAAAACGCCGGACAATGTCGCTGCTTGGGTCATTCACGACCGATGCATTCAGTACCCGTTGCCGATCAATGTCCGTTGTTACTCCAATTGCCACATTATTGTCCGGCGCAGCGAAGTGACGCTAAGGGCCAACAGGCGACTTGCTCGAAGAAGAGGGCAAAAAAATCTCAAGGCGATCGCCTATTCCGTCAGTGCTGCAATCTGTTGGTCCAACCAAGCGAGATCGCGCTGCCAGCCGACATTATCCGGTGCGAGCTTCACCAGACGGTCCATGATCGCCTTTCCCTGTCGCAGCGCCGCCAACGCTTTCCCTCGATCCTTTGATTGACGATACACGCTGGCGAGACGTACGTAGCTGACTGCAAGGTCGTGCTGCCAGCCGGCGTTGCTGGGATCGGAGTGCGCCAGCCGCTCGCCGATGGCGACATCGTCACGGTAGGATTTGAGCGCGCCGGCAAGGTCGCCCTGCGCCAACTGCACGTTGCCAACTTTGTTGTACGACACCGTCAGATCGCTCTGCCACCCGGTGTTGCCGGGATCGGATTGGGCCAGCCGCTCGGCGATGGCGAGGCCGTCGCGGTAGGACTTGAGCGCGCCGGCAAGGTCGCCCTGCGCCCGTTGCACGTCGCCAACTTTGTTGTACGACACCGACAGATCGCGCTGCCACCCGGTGTTGCCGGGATCGGATTGGGCCAGCCGCTCGGCGATGGCGAGGCCGTCGCGATAGGACTTGAGGGCGACGGCGAGGTCGCCCTTCGCCAACTGCACGTTGCCAACTTTGTTGTACGACACCCACAGGTCGCGCTGCCAACGGGCGTTGCCGGGATCGGATTGCGCCAGCCGCTCGGCGATGGCGAGGCTGTCGCCGTAGGACTTGAGCGCGGCGGCCAGGTCACTCTGCGCCACCTGCACGTCGCCAATTTTCTCGTACGACACCGACAGATCGCGCTGCCAGCCGGCGTTGCTGGGATCGGATTGCGCCAGCCGCTCTCTGATGGCGAGGCCGTCGCGGTAGGACTTGAGCGCGCCGCCAAGGTCGCCCCGCGCCACCTGCACGTTGCCAACTTTGTTGTACGACACCGATAGATCGCGCTGCCACCCGGTGTTGCCGGGATCGGATTGGGCCAGCCGCTCGGCGATGGCGAGGCCGTCGCGGTAGGACTTGAGCGCGCCGGCAAGGTCGCCCTGCGCCACCTGCACGTCGCCGACCTTCTCGTACGACACCGACAGATCACGCTGCCAACGGGCGTCGCCGGGATCGGATTGCGCCAGCCGCTCCCTGATGGCGAGGCTGTCGCGGTAGGACTTGAGTGCGCCGGCGAGGTCGCCCCGCGCCACCTGCACGTCGCCAACTTTGTCGTACGATATCGAGAGACTGCGCTGGAAGCTCGTGCTCCCGGGATTGCCGGCAAGTAGGTCCGCCATGATTTGCCGGGCCTGTTCGGCGGCGGCGAGCGCGCCCGCCGTGTCGCCGATCGCCAGCAGCGACGTGGCGGTTTCATCGAGTGCGGCGGCCTCGCTGCGCTTGAGCTCCGGCGTCGCTTCCCCGGAGTGGATAAGTTGCTCTTGCAGCGCGCGCGCCCGATCGAGAATGTCCTTGACGAGCTTGGCTGAAATTCCCGCCGTGTCGCGGAACCGCTGCGCCAGGTCGAACACGAGACTATTGGCCGTTTCCGTCGCTGCCTTGAGTGTCGCTTCGGCGCGCTGGCGCTGCTGTTCGGCCAATTGCCTCTGCTCGTTTGCGATCCGTTGCTGCTCGACGGCAATTCCGCGCTGCCAGTAGGCGAGACCGGCGAGCGCCAGCGCAACGACAAGCCCGGCGGCAAGGCTGCCGGTGAGGATGTTGCGCCTTCGCGTTGTCCCGCGCCGGCTCGCGGCGACAAAGGCTTGGGTCTCCGCGGTCGGCTCCGGAGCGCCACGGGGGCGTGAGGCGATCCACCCCTCAGCCTCCTCGAGAACGGGCGAACGCAGCAGAAGCCCACCTGGGCGGCCGGCGGTCGACCAACGGCGCGCAGCTTCGCCGAACTCGGTGTGTTGCCTGACCCAACCAATGTCGGTCTGGAGTGCCTCGGCAAGACGATCGGCGCTCTCCTCGAAGTGCGCCGGGTCATCGAAGAAAATGAAGTTGAGCCGCTGTAGCGCCTCAGGGATGGCGCGGTCTTCAACGCGCCGGCAGACGATCGGCGCGAAGCGCTTGTTGAGCGAGGCGGAGTGCGTGACTTCCTTGAGCGCTACCTCGGAAGCGACCGCATCGGGCGAGAGCACAAACACGACCGTGTCGGCTTTGCCGATCAGCGTCTCAATACGTCCCCACCAATCCTCGAAGGCATAAATCTCCGTGCGGTCGATTAGCGGCTCAAAGCCGCGCGCCTTTAGTGCCGCTTCGAGCCGATCCGCGAAGGCCATGTCCTTGCGCGAATAAGAGATGAAAATTCTGGCTTTCGGCTCAACGTCTGGCGCAGCTTCCGCAACCATTGACGCGTCCCCAGTCGGCGGAAGATGTTACCGGACTTCGGACGGGCGGAGAAGCGGCGTGAACCGCCCCGGGTTTGCCGGAGGCCGATTGGTTTGAGTCAGGCTGCCATGGCTGGTTCATCCAGCATGGCGTAGTAGCGCTGCTCGGCTTCGGCCGGCGGCATGTTGCCGATGGGCTCCAGGAGCCGCCGGTTGTTGAACCAGTCTACCCATTCCAAGGTTGCGAACTCGACCGCTTCGAACGACCGCCAGGGCCCACGTCGATGGATGACCTCGGCTTTGTAGAGACCGTTGATCGTCTCGGCGAGAGCATTGTCGTAACTATCGCCGACACTGCCGACTGACGGCTCGACGCCCGCCTGCGCCAGGCGCTCGGTGTACTTGATCGAGACGTATTGGGCGGATTCAAACGGTCGCCGCAACACCGTTCTTCTCGGTCGATAGAAGCAAGAGGTCAAGCGCCTCTGCGGGCGTTTTCCAATCAAGCGTCTTGCGGGGCCGCGAGTTGAGGGTGGCCGCTACGGCGGCAATCTCCTCGGCGCTGTGCATGCTGAGATCGGTGCCTTTGGGGAAGTATTGGCGCAGCAGTCCGTTGGTGTTCTCGTTGGTGCCGCGCTGCCATGGGCTGTGCGGATCGCAGAAGTAGATTCGCACACCCGTTGCGATCTTCAGGCGTGCGTGCTGAGCCATCTCTGCTCCTTGGTCCCAGGTCAGCGACCGACGCAGTTGCTCAGGCAAGGTGATGATCGTGCGCGTGACGGCGTCGCGCACCGCGTCGGCACCATGTCCGGCGAGGGCGGGTCCATTCTTCACGCGAGCCGTTCGTTTTTGGCGGCCAGAAGGAGACATACCGCGACCGTTCGGAATACCGTGGCTCGGGAGGGTCGGGAGTTCGAATCTCTCCGAGCGCGCCACTAAAATCAGAGACTTGATCGAAAGCATCTGTGGCGTGAATGTTGCGACGCTGACATTTCAAATGCAATAACGGTGTGCTTCTACTTGACATAGGCCGCCCGAGGCCATTTTATCGAATAGGGCGCTCGGAGGCGGTATTTTGGGTCGTTCCAGCAGCGATTTTGGCCGAGAGCATCTGCGTTCCCTTGGACGTCGCTTGCGCGAGCTGCGGGAGGCTCGCAGTTGGTCGCTCAAAAGGCTTTCCAGCGAAAGCGGCGTGAGTGTCGCCGCGATTCAAAAAATCGAAAGCGGCGAGACGAATCCCAATCTTTTGACTGTGCTCGCCATCGCCGACGTGCTGGGAGAATCGGTCGACCGGCTGGTCGCGGTTTCCCGCAAAGCCAGTCAGGTCTGCAATGTCGTGCGGGGCACTTTGCCGGCGCGGCCGCTCAGCTCGATTTCGCTGCTATCGTTGGACCGTCCGCGCATAACCAGCCGTGTCATCGCATTGGCCGGCCGCGCCTCACTCGACCAGACCGAAATTCCCAAAGACGGCGCGCTGTTCGCCTATGTCCTGGACGGCTCGTTGCAATTGCGATTTCCCGACGGGACGTTAGAGCAACTTGGGACTGGCGACTCGATTCACGTCACCGAGGATCTGCCGATCGAGTGGCGCAATCCGGCGGCACGCCGCAGCGTGACCCTTTGCATTGCCGATGGTCGTGCAGATGCCGCGGTATCTTAGGTTCGAAGGACGATGACGGAACTAAAGAGCAAATACATGGTTGCCACCGATGTCGGCGGCACGTGTACCGACACCATCGTGTTTGCCGCCGGCGAGCCGGCGCACCTCGGCAAGACGCTCTCGACACCGCCGGATTTCTCCATCGGGGTCATGGATTCGATCGGCTCGGCGGCCGAATCGATGGGAATGTCGCTGTCCGATCTTCTCGCGCAAACGTCTTTGTTCATGCACGGCTCGACCGTCGTCGATAATACCATTCTGACCCGCGATGGCGCGCGTACCGGATTGATTACGACCCGCGGGTTCGAGGATACGCTTCTCACGACGCGCGGCGCCTACGGCCGCTGGGGCGGTCTCTCCGAGGATCGCATCAAGCATCCGGTCAAGACCGAGCGGGCGCCGCCGCTTGTTGACCCGGATTGCATCGTCGGAGTGGCTGAGCGGGCGGACTATAAAGGCGCGGTTCTGCAAGAGCTCGATAACGCGGCCGCCGAAGCGGCCATTCGCTTTCTGATCGGCGAAAAGAAGGTCGAAGCTCTGGCCGTGTCGTTCCTGTGGTCGTTCTACAACGCCGACAACGAACGTAAAGTCAAAAAGCTCGTCGAGCGTCTTGCACCGCAGGTCTACTGTACGCTCTCGAGCGAGATCGCGCCCATTCCCGGCGAATATGAGCGGTCCTCCACCACTGTCATCAACGCTTATGCGGGGCGCATCACCAACAGCTATCTGAACAGCCTGCAATCTTTGCTGCAAAAGGCCGGCTATCGCGGGCCGGTAATGGTGATGCAAGGCTACGGGGGTCTGCTCCCAGCGCAGGAGGCTGCGGACCGTTCAATCGGCATGCTGGAATGCGGACCCGCCGCAGGCGTAATCGGCAGCCGGGTGCTGGGCGAGTTGCTCAGCCAACCAGACGTGATTGCGACGGATATGGGCGGCACCACCTTCAAGGTCAGTGTCATCCAAAACGGCGAGATCGAGTATGCGCGGGAGCCGATGGTCGATCGGTTTCATTATACGCAGCCGAAAATCGAGGTTGTGTCCATCGGCTCCGGCGGCGGCTCGATCGTCTGGCTCGAGGAGGGCACCCGCATACCGCGGGTCGGTCCTCGTTCGGCAGGCGCGCGACCGGGCCCGGTTTGCTACGGCCTCGGCGGGACCGAACCCACCTTGACCGATGTGTTCATGCTGATCGGCTACATGGATCCCAATATCTTCCTCGGCGGGGCGATGCGTCTTGATCCGGAAAACGCACGCCGCGTTTTCGACGAGAAGATCGCCCGGCCCTTGGGCATGGCCGTTGAGGAAGCCGCATTCGGCATCTACCGGGTCGCCACCGCCCAGATCAGCGATCTCATCCATGAAATCACGGTGGAGCGCGGGCTTGATCCGCGCGACTTCGTTCTGCACGCCTTCGGCGGATCGTGCGGGATCGTGGCCGGCATGTTCGGCGCCGAACTGAACGTGAAGAAAATGGTCATTCCCTATACGGCGTCCGTCAATTGCGCCTTCGGCCTGGTGTCGGCCGACATCGTTCACGAGTATTCGCTGACCAGGGTATTGCCGGTTCCGTCGCCGCCGGAAGCGATCAACGAAATCTACGAGCCGATGATCGGGCAGGCGCGCCGGCAGCTCAAAGACGAGGGATTTGCCGGCGAGAAGGTCAAGCTCGAATGGTCGATCGACCTCCGCTACTCGCGGCAGGTTCACGAAGTGACAACCATGGTCCGGAGCCGCACGCCGATCGACGCGACCGGTTTGGCGCAGCTCGTTTCCGATTTCGAGGCGCAGTACGAACGCAAATACGGCAAGGGCTCCGCCTTCCGCGAAGCCGGCATCGAAATGACGATGTTCCGGCTGACGGCACGCGGCCTGATCGATCGTCCGCGGCTTGAGCCGCTGCCCTTGGCCGGGAAGGATGCGTCACGCGCCAAGATCGGCCGGCGCCCGGTCTTTGTCGACGCCAAGAACGGCATGGCGGATGCCGATATCTATGATTTCGGCAAACTCGCGCCGGGCAATGTTGTTCTTGGGCCCGCTGTCATCCACACCCCGATCACCACCATCGTGTTGCAGGACAAGCAACGCGGCTCCATGGATGGCTATCGGAATGTCCTGATCGATTTCGATGCGTAAACCGTCAGCACGATGAAAGGCTCATCGATGGATCCGGTAACGTTCTCGATCATCCGCCATCGCCTCTTTCGCGTCGTCGAGGAAGCGGTGATCACCCTCAAGCACGTTTCCGGCAGTGCCATTACCAACGAGGGCCACGATCTCATGGTCTCCCTCTACCAGGCAGATGGTTCGCTGCTGATGGGGGGCGTGGGCTTTCTGCACCACCTCACCAGCGCTGCGGAAGCCTGCAAGGCCATCATCCGCAAGTTCGAAGGTCGGATCGGCGAGGACGATCTGTTCCTGCTCAACGACCCGTACACCGCGGCTTTGCATACCTCGGATATATATCTGGTCGCACCGATCCATCATGGCGGCAAGCTGGTGGCGTGGAGCGCTTGTTTCGTGCACGTGTCCGATATCGGCGCCATGAATCCAGGCGGCTTCGCGCCCGATGCGCAGGACATCTTCACCGAAGGGTTCTCTTCGCCAGGGATCAAGCTGGTCGAGCGTGGCGAGTTGCGGCAGGACGTATGGGACACGATCCTCAACATGGTGCGCAGCCCCGAAATGGTCGCGCTCGATCTGCGATCGATGATCGCCTGCAACAACGTCGCCCGCGAGCGGATGCTCGCGCTGATCGACAAATACGGCCCGCAAACCGTCGATGCGGCTTGCGAGATGCTGATCGATCAGTCCGAGGCGCGGCTTCGCGAACGACTTCGCGAACTGCCCGATGGACAATGGCAATCGCGCCAATATCTCGAAGTCAAAGGCGAGATCTACAAAGTTCTACTGACGATGACGAAGAGCGGCGACACGCTGACCTTCGATTTCACCGGCTCCTCGCCGCAATCGAAATACAGCGTGAACTGCTCCAAGTGGGCCTCGCTCGGCGGGTTGTTCGCGCCACTTTTTCCATTGCTCTGCTACGACATCGTCTGGAACGAAGGCGTGATCAAGCCGATCACGATGATCGCGCCGGAGGGGACCATCGTAAACTGTACCAGACCGGCGCCGGTCTCGGTGGCGACCGTCGGCGCCATCCAATCCGTCAACAACGCCGCCTGCTCGGCGATCGGAAAAATGCTGGCGGCCAGCGACAAATATGCCGAAGAGGCAACGGCCGTATGGCACGCAAACCATTTCGCGATCTTCATGTTCGGCAACAACCAGCGCGGCCGGCTGGCGATCGGGATTCTGACGGAAACGTTTGCGGGGGCAGGGGGTGCGCGGACGTTCGCAGACGGCGTCGATATCGGCGGAGAAATTCCAAACCCGATCTCGCGCATGGCGAACGTGGAGACGATCGAAGCGCAGTTTCCCATCCGGTATTTGTTCAGACGCAAGCTCACTGATTCCGGCGGCCCTGGCCAATATCGCGGCGGCGCCGGTGGCGAGATGGCGATCGTCGCCCACGACGCTCCCGATGGAGGAATCCACTATGTCATTTCTGGCAAAGGCACCAAGTTCCCGCAGAGCGAAGGGCTCGGCGGCGGTTATCCGGGTGGCGTGAACGATTACGTCTGGGTTCGTGCTCCGGGGGAAATGCACAATGTGGACCGCTTCGCGCAAAGCCTCCATACGATCCCCGGTGACAGCGAGCCGATCTCGTGGGGCGTCTTCCCGCTGATGGGCAATGACGCGCTCTACGTGCGCTGGAACGGCGGTGGCGGCGTTGGCGATCCACTGGATAGACCGGCGGAAAAAGTCGCCGCCGACGTCGACGCCGGGTTGATCTCTGAGCAAGCCGCGAGCGAGGTTTACGGCGTTGTCCGAAAGGACAGGACTATTGACGGCTCCGCGACCGAGACGAAACGGACCGCCCTGCGGCGGGCCCGCCTTGCCGGTGGACTGGCTCAATGAGGAAGCGACTTTCAGCAAGCCTTTTCGCCGAAGACGGGCAAATATGTTGCACGTCGTGCTCGCAACATTTGGCGCCGGCAAACGGGAGTTGGAAGAAGAGAGCGGCGCTTTCAACCGTTCCGGTCGGCGCGTTGCCGGGGGCGGGCAGCAACGTTGAATCTCGGGTCGTTCTCCGGCGTTTCTGCTGCCCGCAGTGCGGACATCTGCTCGATACCGAAACGGCGTTGCCGGAGGATCCTTTTCTTGAGGACATTGTTAGGGTCTAGGCATGCCAACGAAGCCCTCGACTGAAAAAGCCACGGAAGCCCGCTCACGCTACGAAACCGAACGGGTCAGCGAGCGGTTGCGGGAGTTGCGGCTTGGCCGCAAGTTGACGATTAGCAGGCTGGCGGAGTTGTCAAAGGTGCCGGCGAGCACCATCAGCAAAATCGAGAACGGGCAATTGCGGCCCAGCCTCGTCCACGCCATCAACCTCGCCTCGGCGCTGCAGGAAAATCTCGGCTTTCTGGTCGCGCGGTTTCGCGAGCGGCCACAGCCGCGCGTCGTCGTGCGACGCGCGCAGCGGGACACGATCGAATATCCAGATATGGGACTGACGTTGCAGGATTTGTCCGGTCATTTCCTGCCCGGCGTGCTCGAGGCGCGTCTCGGCATTCTAGCGCGCGGCGCGCATTCCGGCGTCGGCCCGATGACGCATCGGGGCGAGGAATTCTGCTTCGTGATGTCCGGCGCCATCAGCTATCGGATCGGCGAAGAAAGCCACGATCTCGGGGCGGACGACTATCTTCATTTCCGGTCCGAAATTCCGCACTCCTGGGAAAATGCCGTTGCCGACGAAACCCGGGTCCTATGGGTATTCTCCGACGGACTGTCTTTCTGATCGAGGAAATGATGCACAAGGTATCGGTACGTCAAGAAATTATCGATCGCGTGCTCGCCAGGCGCGGGCGCTATCATTGGTTCGAGGAACTCGATCCTCGGCGGACGGCGCTGGTCATCATCGATATGCAGGAATTGTTCTGCGCGCCCGGAGCTCCGGCGGAAGTGCCCGGCTCCCGGGGCATCGTCGAACCGATCAACCGGCTGGCCGAAGAAGTGCGGAAGATCGGCGTGCCGGTCGTCTGGGTGCTGCATGCCAATACGCAATCGTCGGGGCGCAGCGACTGGGAATTGTTCTTCAATTATATTGTCGCCGACGAAGTGCGGGAGAAGACGCTGCAAAGCCTGGCGCCCGGTCGTCAGCAGGTCTGGTCGGGCCTGACCGTCGGCGCGGCGGACACAACAGTGATCAAAAACCGCTACAGCGCGCTGATCGCCGGCTCTTCGGGCCTCGAGCGGCTGTTGCGCAGTCTCGACGTCGATACCGTTCTCATTGCCGGCACCAAGACCAACATTTGCTGCGAAGCGACCGCGCGCGACGCCATGATGCTCGACTTCAAAGTGGTGATGGTGTCCGACTGTTGCGCGGCGCTATCCGACGACGAGCATCGCGCCGCGCTGGAAAACATGATCCAGCAGTTCGGTGACGTGATGACCGGTGATGAGGTCGTCGAAAGGCTTCGCCGCCGGACCAACCGATAGCTCGGCGCACCCCGCCGTGAACGGCGGCAACGCGCTAGAACGGCACCACGATGCCGTCCATCGGTCCGTCGCAATTCACCAGGTCGACGCGTTTCCACGCGATTTTGATATCGCCTCCGGCAACGGTCAGCCGATGAAAGCAAGTGCCGCCGAACAGACGCTGCTCGTTGCGGCGGAATTCGATCAGCACGAACTTGGACCGCACCAGCGTAGACGCGGCGTCCGCCTCGTCCTCGACGCTGACATTGGCAACGATCCGGCTGGTGCGCGATCTCGGCTCCTGAGAATAGATGCGCGGGCTGGCGAGCCGACGCACCCGCGTCTCCAGAAGCTGCCGATCGTCGTAGATCAGCGATACGGTCTCCAGCGGGTTTTCCTGATTGGGCTCGCTCGGAACCCAGTACCGAGCGTCCGCCGTGAACAGTGCCAGCCAGTCGTCGAATTTGGCTTCGTCCAAAAGACGCGCTTCATGCAACAGAAAAAGCTCGCACTCGCGAACGTCGAGATGTTTCGCCGTTCGCGGGCTGGCGCGCTGGTCGGTGATTTCTCCGGTTACCGTCATGCCGGCACGCTTTCCAGACGAGCTCGGCGTTGGGGCGCGCCGGCCGCACCCATGTAGCCGACCCAGGCATCAAACATGTTGCGGATGTAAATCTCGCTGGTCGAATTCTTGCCGCGGCGCCCGCCGTGCTCGTCGGCGGCGTCACTTTGATAGCCACGGCCGATTTGCAGCCATTCGGCGCCTTCGCTGGAGATACCGAGGCCGATGCGGTTGTAGATTTCCAGATCGTCGGTGAGCACCAGCGAGCCGGTGCCGTTGACGATATTGGCAAAGCGGATCGTGTTGTGGAACATCCGTTCCGGCGCGCCGCGCATCTTGAAACTGTAAGTGCAGACCAGCGTGCGGTCGACTGCGAGCGGGTGGATGACGCGCAACTGCTGAAACTGGCTCATGAAAGACAAGTTCGGATAGACATTGCTGTTCCAGCGCCGGACTTCCATGATCCGCTTGGTTTCGTCCTTGCCCTTTTTCTTTTCCATCAAGTCCATGTAGTCGCGAAAAGTCGGATCGTTCAGCGCCGCGACGAGTTTCTTGTCGTCGTGATAATCGCCGAGAAAGCTGTGGCCGTTCGGGTAGGTCCAGATTCCGACCTGTGATTCCCAGAAGCTGTAAGGCGCACCATTCTGGCGCATCTGGCGGATCGCGATCTCGCCGGCGCCGTCGGTGAACGCGTCATCGCTCTGCTGTTGCGCGGCCTCGATCGAAGAGCGGTGGGTAAACCACGGATGTGCCGCATCGAGCAGGTTTTCGAGGTAGAGTTTCCAGTTGCCGTTATAGGTATGCTTGAAGACGCCGCCGGCCACCTCGATCCCGCCATCCGGCGCACGATCGACCATGTCATCGAGGGATGTCGTCATATAGCCGAGCCAGTCCTCCAAGGACGGCCCTTCAGCGGATTGATTGACGAAAATGAAGCCGCGATAGCTCGAAACGCGCGCCATATGCAGCATGGCCATCGACGGACTCTTCGGATCGAAGCCGGACGGATAGCCGTGCTGCAGCGGTACCGCCTTCAATCGGCCGTCGAGATGATAAGTCCATCCGTGATAGCAGCACTGGAATTCGTCGGTCCGGCCCTTGTCGAGCGCGACCACCATGGCGCCGCGGTGGGCACACTGGTTATGCAGAACGTGTAGCTCCATGTCGGGGTCGCGCACTACCACGATCGGCTTGCGCCCCACCTGCGTGCAGAAATAGTCGCCCGGATTCCTGACCTGGCTTTCGTGGCCGACATAGATCCATGCGGAACCGAAAATGCGCTCGATCTCGAGCTCGAAAATCGCCGGATCGTCGTACAGGCGGCGATGAACGCTCGCCGGCTTGACGAGCGAGACCACGTCTTCGTGCGCTTCGTGCAGCATTGACGCACCTGAATGTTGGCCGCCTGTCGCCGAGGGCCGGCCGCAGACGGAGGTTTATTTGAGATGACGCAGAGTAACGTACTCGTTCCGATTATGACAACGCCTTTGACCGGTACCAGTCGACGATCGCGCCGCCGGTGGTGATCCACACCGCGTCGTGCTTGCGAATGTGCGCGAGCGCCCGCTCCAGGTAGCGGGCGCGGAACGGATGTCCGATCAAAAAAGGATGCAACGCGATGGAGAGTACGCGGGGCTGTTTGCCGCCTTCCTCATACATCGTGTCGAACTGATCGATGATCATGCGCTGAAAGTCTCCGCCGGAGCCGCCGTGCTGTAGAAATACCGGGATGTCGCCGATCTCCAACGTGTACGGCATCGCGACGATCGATCCTTTGCGGGTTTTCATGACGTATGGCTGTTCGTCGTTGCACCAGTCGGCGACGTATTCGATTCCGGCTTCAGCGAGCAGGTCGAGAGTGTTGTCGGTCTCGGTCAGCGCCGGGCCGAGCCAGCCGCGCGGCTTCTTCCCGGTGCCGCGGGTAATAGTATCAAGGACGTTCTTGATGATGCCTTTCTCGACGTCTTCAGGCATGCCAGTGAACAAGGACGAGTTGTTCTCGCCGTGCGCCATCCATTCCCAGTTGAGATTGTTGCCCTCCTGGACGATCGCCGGGTAGTGCAGGCACGCTTCGGAATTGAGCGCCGCGGTGGCGACAAAACCCTGCCGGTCGAGGATTTCCATCAGCCGCCAAACGCCGACGCGTGCGCCGTAGTCGCGCCAAGCGTAATTGAGTACGTCCGGCCGCAACCCTGCGGTCATGGGCGTCAGCGACATCGCCGGTTTGTCGTAGTGAAAATGCTCGATGTTCGGGGTGACCCACACGGCGACGCGCGCGCCGTTCGGGAGCTGCCATTTCGCTCGCCGCGCAATCGCGGAATACTCAAAGCGTCCGTGTTCCATTGCTTCTCCAAAAAAGACCGCTACCCGAACGCCGGATACGAGCATCCACCCAATTTCAAATTCTAGTCGCTCGATAGCTCGATTGACAAATCCGACGGGTACTTTTTATACTTAAAACACTTCGCTCGGTAGATACGGCTCAGGCTCGTCTGTCCGCAAACGCGAACACACGGTCGGCCAGATCCGGCTCCTTTCGGGCATGTGAGAATTCCGGGAAACTAACACGCGCCGGCAGCAAACTGCAGGCGCGGGTTCGGCATGTCGCGATTTCCGATGAAGTCGCGGAACGGCTTAACGCGGGCATGGGCTTGAGTATTCTCGATTGGCACCTGAGAAACGAGGGAGATGATGATGACGCTGGCGGTGAGAGTGTTGAAGTTTTCTGCAGTGCTGTTCGCCGGGCTCGCGCTCGTCATGTCTGGGGCCTCCAGGTTGTCTGCGCAGGTCGATCCGCATCGGCCGCTGAAGGTAGCGCTGGTCTTGCCGGGCCCCGTGAGCGACGGCACTTTCAATTCGGCTGCCGCCAAGGGCATCAAAGCCGCGCAGGAAAAATATCCGAACATCACCGTCTCGATCCGCGAGAATACCGGGATGGCGCAGAGCGAAGCGGCTTTGTTCGAATATGCCAGCAACGGCTATGACATCGTTATCGGCCACGGCTTCCAGTTCGCCGAAGCGGCCAAGAAGGTCCACAACCAGTTTCCCAAGACATGGTTCATCGTCAACACCGCGAAGATCTCCGAAGCGCCCAATCTGGCGTCGTTCGATAACCGCTGGGGCGATATCGGCTATGTCGCGGGCGCGATTGCAGGCGTCGTGACCAAATCGGGCACCATCGGCGCCGTCGGCGGCATCCCCGTTCCGGTCATCCAAGAATACAATGAAGGCTTCGAGCGAGGTGCCAAGCGTACCCGGCCGGACGTCAAGGTGCTCTCGGCATATGTCGGCTCGTTCTCGGACGTTGCCAAAGGCAAGGAAATCACGCTGGCTCTGATCGAGAAAGGCGCCGACGTGGTAACGGCGACCGGCAACGAGAGCGTCATCGGAACGCTCGAGGCCGCCAAGGAGAAGGGCGTTCTCATGATCGGAACGGCCTTCGACAGCGCGTCGTTTGCGCCCGATACGGTTGTGACCACCGCTCTGGTGAATTTCGACGTCAACATCGATCTTGCCATCGGCAAGATATTGGACGGAACGATCAAGCCGGAGATATACGTCCTCGGCTTCAACGAAAACGGCATCGGGTTGGCGGGCTACGGCAAATTCGACGACAAAATCTCGGCCGCCGACAAGGCGAAAATTCAGGCTATCGTCGACGAAGTCAAAGCAGGCAAGACGCCGGATCTTCCTAAATTCCGCTGAGGGTCGGAACAAAATTTGACGCCGCTTCTGGAAGCGCGCGCGCTGACCAAGTCCTACGGTCAGCTGCGCGCCAATGATGACGTTTCGTTTTCAATCTTCCCCGGCGAAATCGTCGGCATCGTAGGTGAGAACGGCGCCGGCAAATCGACCCTCGTCAAGATGCTGGGCGGGGCGATCGCTCCCGACTCCGGCGATATCTACGTCGCCGGTGAGCGCCTCGTTATGCACTCTCCGGCGGATGCCAAACAGGCCGGCATCTCGCTCGTCCATCAGCACTTTAAGCTGATCGAATCTTTGACCGTGGAGGAGAACCTAGTTCTCGGCCGTCCCGAGTTGCGGCATGGAATTCTTGACTTCAAGGAGCTGCGGCCGGGCTTCGAGCGCGTTGCCAAAGACCTCGGCACGCAGCTTCAATTCGAGGCCCCGGTGTCGGCGCTGTCGGTCGGCGGCCGCCAGCAGGTCGAACTGGTCAGGGCTCTGTTCCACGAACCGCGGCTTCTGATCCTCGATGAACCGACGGCGGTGCTCCCTCCGGCCGAACGCGACAGGTTGCTCAAGTTCATTCGCGGCTTGAAAGGCCGCGGCATGGCGACGATTTTGATCAGCCATAAGCTCGATGACCTCTATGACGGCTGCGACCGCGCCGTTGTCATGCGTGGTGGGCGCGTCGTCGGCTCTTCCGATCTCCGTCCGGACGATCGCGCCCAGCTCGTGCGTCTGATCGTCGGCGCCGAACTGCCGCCGCCGGATACGCGACACGGTTCGCGCGGTGCGGCCCTGGTCTCGGTCAAGGAATTGGTCATCCATCGAGACGACGGTACGGTCGCGGTGGATCACGGCAGCTTCGATTTGCATGCCGGCGAGATTGTGGGGTTGTGCGGTGTGGAGGGGAACGGGCAGACCGAATTGCTGCACGCGCTTGCGGGCATGCGGCCGGTCCATTCGGGCGAGATCGTGTATGCCGTGGGAACGCAACCGCCGGCAAAGCGCGACGCCGCTGCCTTGCGCCGGATCGGTGTCGCCCACATTCCCGAGGATCGCCTTCATCACGCGGTCATCCCGTCGTTCAGTCTCACCATGAACTGGCTGCTGCGGAAGTTGAGCGAACCGGGATTTGTTGCGTTCGGATTTCTGCGGCGTCTGGCGGCGACCAAGGCGACGCTGGAGGCACTCAAGGCCAGTGATGTCCGCGCCTCCGGGCCGCGCGCGCGCATGTCCGATCTCTCCGGCGGTAATCAGCAGAAATTCGTCATCGCCCGCGAACTCGACGACGACGTCGTCGTCATTCTGGCAGGTCATCCGACCCGCGGTCTTGATATCCGCACCGTGGCGACGATCCGCAATCGGCTGGTCGCCGAGCGCGCCAAGGGTGTCGCCATTTTGCTTCTGTCCGCCGATCTCTCCGAGGTCTGGGATCTTGCCGATCGGGTCATGGTCATGGCGCGCGGAAAGTTGCGCGGGCCGGTGCCGGTCGGCGAAACGAACCTCGCGGAAATCGGCCACTGGATGACCTCTCCATGATGACGGTGCGGGTCGTCCGACTGGGCCTCGTCCTCGGCTTCGCCGCGCTTGTTCCCAGCCTGTTCGTGCTCGTTGCCGGGCAAAATCCCTGGCATGTCCTCACCACGTTATTGCTCTATGCGTTCGGGCCGCAGGGCTGGAGCGAAGTTCTCGTTCACGCGATCCCGCTGACCCTGATCGGCCTGGGTGTCGCCTTTGCGCTGCGCGCGGGTCTTTTCAACATCGGCGGCGACGGTCAGTTGATAGCCGGCGCGATTGTCTCGGTCTTCTTTGCGCCGTACTTCGCCGGCTGGGGCATCGCGGGGCTCGTCGCGTTTCTGGTCCTCGGCTTTGCCGGCGGCGCCGCGCTTGGAGCTTTTGTCGGATATTTGCGCGAGCGCTTCAACGCGAGCGAGATCATCGTCACGATCATGTTGAACTACGTGGCGGTGCAAATGGTGAGTTATCTCATTCGCGGACCGATGGAAGACCCGATGCGCTTCTTCCCGAGGTCGTACCTCATCCCGCCGGATTGTATCCTGCCAGTCATCGTCCAGGGAACGCGGCTTCATGCCGGCTTGTTCGTCGCCATCGTCATGGTCGTTGTGTTCGCAATCGTGCAGCGGCAAACGGTCCTTGGCTTTCAGTCGGCGGTTTTCGGCGCCAATGCCGGGGCCGCGACCTATGCCGGCTTTCCAGTGAAAAGGCTTGCGATCGTCGTGATGGCGATTTCCGGCGGGCTGGCGGGGCTCGCCGGCGCTGTCGAGGTCGGCGGCGTTTATCAGCGGATCGTCGACAATATGGGCGAGGGTTTCGGACTAGCGGGCATCGCCGTTGCGCTGATCGCCCGCCTCGAGCCCGCGGCCATACCGTTCGCCGCTTGCCTGTTCGGCATCTTTTTCGCCGGCGCTGGCGCGCTGCAACGCGAGTTGGCGCTTCCATTTCCACTGGTGTGGATCGTCGAGGCGACCGTCATCTTCACCGTCACCGCGCTGCATTGGGCCATGCCGATGCAAAAGGCGGAGGTCTGATGGACCATTTGCTCGTTACCGGTATCCTTGCCGCGGGGATACGGCTTGGCATGGCGATCGGGCTCGCAGCGATCGGCGAATCCGCCTCGGAGCGCTCCGGCGTTTTCAACATCGGCATCGAGGGCATCATGTTGTCAGCCGCCTTCGTTGCGGCATGGGGCTCGGTGCGCACCGGTTCGCCGTGGCTGGGGATCGCGTTCGCGATGGTAATCGGGCTCCTGCTCGCCGGCTTTCACGCGCTCATGGTCCTGGGACTTGGGGTCAACCAGTTCATCAGCGGCATCGGAATGGTGATTTTCGGCTTCGGCTTTTCAAGTTTCGCCGCCCGGCTGACCATCGGCACGAAGCCGACGTCCATTCCAGGCCTCCCGCCCATCGATCTCGGCCCGCTGTCACACATTCCCGTCGTCGGCCCGATTTTCTTTGGACAAAGTCCGCTGGCTTATATCGCAATTGCGCTCGCCATCGCGACCGGGTGGGTCATCAATCGGACCGCGCTCGGTCTTGAAATCCGCGCGTGCGGCGAAAGTGCCGAGGTCGCGCGAGCGCTGGCCGTGCCGGTCAAGGCGCGACAGACCGCCTGCATTCTTTTCGGCGGCATCACGGCCGGTCTCGGCGGCGCCTATCTGTCGGTTGTTCAGGTCCACGCCTTCGTCGAAGGTATGGTAGCGGGCCGCGGCTTTCTTGCCGTCGCCTGCGTGATGCTGGGACGCAAGCGTCCATTGATTGCATTGCTCGCCTCGCTCGGCTTCGGCCTCGCCGAAGCGACGCAGATACGCTTGCAGACCCTCTATCCGGATTTGCCGTATCAGTTTCTGGTCATTCTGCCGTATCTCGCGGCCATCGTGGCTCTCGTCATCGGCCATCGCCGCAGCGAGCGGCTCGCCTAATCGTCCTCCGCCGCTGCGCGAGCAGCGTCAGGCGTGCCGATATTCTGCAATGGCGCGTTCGATCCATGCCGCCGAACGAAGGAGTTTTAAATCTGCAAGATGCGAGCCGATAAGCTGAATGCCGATCGGCAGATGGTGCGGCCCGGTGAAGCCCGGTAGCGTGATCGCGGGAACATGCAAGACGGTCCAGAACCGCTGGAACAGCAAGTCGCTCGGCGCCAATAGCCCCTCAGGCGCTTCGCCGGCCGCTGCCGGCGTCAACAAGACATCGTAGTTGGCGATGATTGGAGCGAACTCCCGGCGGCGCGCGACGGTGATAGCGCAAGCGTCCAGATAGTCGGCGAATGGAGTCGCAAAGCCGCGGTCCAGCAGATCGACAAGCTTGGAGCTCAGAAGGCCCCGGTGGACTTCATATTCGAATGCCATCGCGCGGGCGAACTCGAAGGCCAGAATGGTCCAATGCGCCGGTAGCGCATCGTCAAAGCTCGTCGGCAGATTGACTTCCTCAACCGTCGCACCGGCTTTTTCCAGTAGTGCGATCGCATCTGCCATAACTTGGCGCGTCGATTCCTGCGCCTGCGGCCAATGAGGAGACGGGCAAAAACCGATTCGCGGAGGCATCGCCGATGGCTCGGCGTGCAGCGCCGCGCAGCCCAGGATCGCATTCTCTACAAGTGCCACGTCGGCAACCGAGCGGGTGAGGATGCCAAGATTGTCGAGCGATCCAGCCTGTACCTTGACGCCCTGGACCGGCAGAATTTGATGCGACGGCATGTAACCGACGACCCCGCAATAGGAGGCGGGCCTTATTGTTGAGCCCACCGTCTGCGTGCCGATCGCCGCGGGTACCATAAAATCGGCGACTGCGGCCGCCGATCCGGACGACGATCCGCCTGGCGTGTGTTTGATATTGTGCGGGTTGGCGGTGCGGCCCGGCGTAACGGCGGCAAATTCCGGAGTAACGGTCTTGCCGAGGATGATGGCGCCGGCACGCCGCAACATCGCCACGCACGCGGCGTCGCAGCGCGGAACGGCGCCTTTATAAATCGGCGAACCATGCTCTGTCGGCATGTCGTGCGTGTCGATAATATCCTTTATCGCGATCGGGATTCCGTGCAACGCACCAGACTCGGGCCGCGCGTCTGCGGAAGCGGCCCGTGCCAGCGCGCTCTCGCGCGCGATGTGGGTAAAGGCGCCGACATCCGCCTCGCGTTCGGCGACGCGGTCGAGACAGGCATTGAGATAGTCGGTCGCCGTGAAGACGCCGTCTGCGATTTTTCTCCGCGCCGTCCCAACATCGTACCGGTTGATACCCTCGGCCTTCATTGCAAATTTCCCTCTGGTGCTCCGTGCCGGCAAACCATACAGCACACGCCGCTCGACGAGGATCGCGGGTGCTTCAGTGGGATGGAGAAAGTCGCGAACGGAAAGCTTTCCGCCGCGACTGCGTTAAGTGCGATTTTAGCGATCTCGTGAAGCGGCCGGAAACCCGTATCTGCTACCCCGCAGCGGGTTTCACGGGACGGAAAGCAATTTGCGGTCAGTGTTGCCGAAAAGGAGCGGCCGATGCTGGGGTTCCTGTTCGGGTTCAATGCGCGTATCGGCCGGCTGCAATATTTTCTTGCTTCGGTCGGACTGGCGATCTTCATGACGATCATGATTTTTGCCATCACGTTTTCGGCGATCCACGGTTCGCCGGGGCTGCATGGCTCGGCTAGAGAAATCGTGATGTCGCAGCTCAAATGGCCACTGATCGGCGTCGGCGCGATCTTCCTGCTGATCTCGTTCATGCTGCAATCGATGCGCTTTCGGGACATCGGATGGGATCCGGTCTGCGTCATTCCGGGCTGGATCGCGCTTGTCATCGTCGACGGCTTGGTCGCGACCGGATTTCCGGCTTTGTCGCTCGGGCACGAGCATCACGGTACGATCGTCGGTGCCGTTGTAAACCTTGGGCTATTCCTGGCCCTGGTCTTTTGGCCAAGCGGCAGCGACGAAGGTCCGTCGCCGACATTCCGTGCGCCTGATATGCAAGCCGCTCCATTGCGCCGCCAGGACGGCGCCTCAGCACGGATCGCGCGCATCACCGAAGGACAATTCGGTCGCCGCACTTAAGATTGATCGGCATGGTTTCTTCGGGCAGGCGGGCGGACCGGTGCCGCAAGTGCGGCCGCGTTCATCCTGCGTTCATTTACGCCACGATAATTCGAGCAGGTCGGGGGCCCCGCAGCAGCGAGGTCCACAATGAAGATCCTCTTGTTAAGTGTTCTCACGGCGGTTGTGCTGGTGGCCGGTAGTACCTTGGCGATCATGAACAACGCCTGCAAGAACAGCCATCACTCGTGGTGTGCTCCAAGTGCCGAATTGCGGCACCACACAAAGACTTTGCGCGGCTAGATGTTTTCGGCCTGGTTTGCCGCCCGCGACAAGCTCGACCGTGCCGCTTAAATCATGGAGGTCAATTATGGCTCGTTATCTTGTAGCGGCCCTCGCTGGGTTGACGATCGCTGCGACAATGTCGACGTCTGCGTCGGCATATCATTGCCTGGCCAGAAGCCCTAACGGGGCTTCAGGCGCGGCCTTCGGCGTCTTTCTTGTCAGGGCGCAGGGGATTGCCATGCGGCGGTGCATCCTCGCCGGGGGAAATCTCAATGGGGCCTTTTGCCATATCGCCTATTGCCGCCCGTACTGACCATCCAACAAATCTGTCCCGAGCGGCCGACGCCCGGCAAACGCGACTGCCGGCCGGCGCAACGCGTACTTCTGCTGACCTAAGCGACGCTGGTTTTCCGCCCGAGCACGGACACTAGTTCAGATTGAATCGCATCGACCTGCTTCCATCGTCACTGCGTTTGGGCGCGAATTTCTGCGCACAGTATCGGACTAAATTGCACTGTGCCGAAGGATCGCCGGCAGCGATCGACCTGGCGCCGCGTCGCCGCGGAGCTTGACGCACCCCGTTTGCTGACGATTGAATCAGTGCCGAACGAGCTTGCCTATTCTCCGAAGGCTATCAGCGGCTGCAGCTTGTGTGCGGGCCTCGATCGAGCGATACAGCCCGATCATCTGTTCGCCGGCCAGTGTAACTACTGCACCTCCGCCTCCAGCGCCACCCACCTCTCCGGTAACCGCCGGTTCGTGCAGCGTGCGATTAATCTGTGCGACCAACATCCACGCTGTCTTGTACGACATGTCGACAGTCCGTGCAGCCGCGGTAATTGAACCGGTCGACTGGATGGCCTCTAGGAGTTCAACCTTACCGGCGCCAATACGATGTTCACCGTAGGCAAGATCGACGGAGACGAAGCCGGGTCCGCACGGTGCAGAAAGGCGCGCCGACTGCCTCTGCCTGACCGTTTGCAGTCGTTTTTTGACGCCTCGTTTGTAATCCTCCAGATGCTTGAGCATGCCAAGATACACTTGAAGCGCTTTGGTCGCATCAATAACGGATTGCCCGGAGGCAGTGAGCGTCGCGATCAATTCTCGCTGATCCGCAACGATCTTTTTTGCCGCGGCCACGCGTTGTTCCGCAAATGCGAGCTCAGCGCGCTTCCTTTGCATTTCTTGGACCTTAAAGGGCGCCGCGAATGCTCAAACGAGAGCGATCGGTCCAGCGCTATTGGTCGCAGGGCGATATTACACCCACCGATAATCAGTTGAAGTGGTAGTCCAAGCCGACGCGTGCGATCCGGAATCAAGCGGCTTTGCAATTTGCAGAAGCGGGATTTCGCGAGTAACGAACCGGCGAAATCCCGCTTGCCGCTTTGTTAGAACCGGAAGCGGACACCTGCGGTGGTGGCGAGGTTGTTGCGGGAAATATCGCCGTTGGCGTAGCCGCCAAACGCTGCCGAGTACATGAAGCCGATGTAGGCATCCCACTTCGGCAGGAACCGCCAGTCGAGGACCGCCGAGTACGCGTCAAAAAAGCCTTGGCATCGCGAGTTGCTGGGCGCATTCGAGAGACTGCAATTAACCCCATTAACAAAGGAGTTTTGGATGTAGTGATAGTAGGCGCCGATCAGATCCAGATCTCTGGTGATGCCGTATTTGGCGCCCGTCCACATGACCTGGCTGATTTCGTTGGTGCAACCGGTGCCCGATCCGCACTTGGAGTTGAAAGCGTTGTTGGCGATCGTTGTGCCGTTAGCGCTTAACAGACTAGCGGCTGCGTTGGTGGCGTTGAACTGGAAGCCATCATCGCGGAACTGGCTCTGCGCGTCGCTTGGATTAGTCTGCTGGATCCATTCATAGCCGGCATAAAAGGTAAGCGGTATTCCAGAGGGCCCAGAGGGAGACGGTGCCGCGGGGCTCCCCCAAGAACCGAAGCTATATTTGGCCACCGCCATGACGGACGTATTGTTGGAAATCGTCGCCTTGAGTCCGCTGCCGAGGGCGGGACTGATGCCACTAGGGAACGAGGTCGGCCAGCCAATCGTGTTGGTGAACTTTTGGCCGGGGAATAACGTCGACCAATTGACCGCATCTTTCTCAAACGCGCCGAGCACGTCCACCGAGAGAACGCCGGAACCGAGATGTTTGTCGACGCCGATGCCGCCTTCAATCGCGCCGTTATTCGGGTTGTAGCTCGAATAGCCGGCAGTGCTGCCGCCGAACAATCCGACCGGCTGCAGCATGGCGATCATCCGGAAGTCGCCGATATTCTCGCGATACTTGATGGCCGTGGTCATGCGACACGTTTCGGTGTTGCCGTCGCCGCAGGTCTTGCCGGAATTCCCGATCACTGAAAACGCGTATGCGCCTCCCATCGGATCGTAGGCATTGACCGCGTCAAGGAGCGGTGCGTTCTGCCGGCCGAAGGTCAAGGTGCCATAGATCGGCTGGCTAAAACCGACATAATTCTGCGCCGCCAGCCAGCCCCAGCGGCTGGAATCGTATGGTATGAGCTGCTGATTCTCCGGCACGCCGATCGCATTAAACATCGCCTGCGGCGCATTGGCCAACAGCAGTGAATAGGGATCATAGGCCAGCTCGGCCTGACCAATGAAAGACCATCCTCCGCCGATAGGTTCGATCCATTTGACGCCGATATTCGACTGACTCATGGCGTTGGGACCGAGGCCAAATGCCGCGTTCCGGCCAACTGCGTTCGTGGAACTGTTGCCGATCAGGTAACTTGCGCCGACTGGATGGTTTGGGTCGAGCGGCGTGCCATGCGTCTGATAAGTCCCGCCCACGTCTATGGTGCCGTAGACAGTGACGCCATACCAGCTCAGGGGGCAGGCCGTGAAAAAGAAGTCATAAGCGCTGCCGCAAGCAATCGACGGCGGCGGCGCGTATGTCGGGCCCTTTGTCACGAGTGGCAAGTCAGCCGCGGTCGCCGCGCCGGCGCCCGCGATGATAATAGCCGCGGAAAATGCCGCGGACCAAGCAAATCTGTTCATTATCGCCCCCTTGTGCCCCCAAGCTTGGAACAGCGAATCCTCGCTGTATCCCAAGCGACACAACGTCAGCCTGAGTGTTGGTCACTTTCTTGTCAACGTGCGATCTGGGGACGACTGACAACTGTCGCGTCGTGTGACATCTGGGCAAGCAGAGCCGGACTAGGGGCTCAGTCGACATCGGAGCAGGCCGAGTGCACTTATTGCCGCTCGAATGAGATAATTTTTACTCGTGCGATGTGGAGCGGCGACGAAAGAGTTACGCCCGCGTCGTGCTGTATTTTTCTTCGCCCGAAAGCGTTGCGCAATCCACAGACATGGCAGCGCCGGCGACGCTAAGGAAAGCTCGGCGCATTGTAGTCAACATCGCCAAGCTGCTGGAGTTAGCGGACCGATCATCACCAAAATAGCGAGGTCTTTCCATTATCAAAAATTAATTATCTAGCCACGTCGCGGAAAGATTGCCGCCGTTATTGACCTGCGATCGCAGTTAGGAGGAGAGCTATGCAGAATTATGCAACGTGGCTGCGCCGCGCGGCGCTCACCGCGATCGCCGCAACCTCATTGGCAATGCCGACGTTGTCGATCGCTCAGGCCAATCAGCCGACCAAACAAACACATGTCGCAAGGCCTCACCAACAGAAGCACGTGGCAAGCGTCGAGCACCGGGAAACAGCGCAGACGTGGGAGGCGCAGCGGTGTATGTGGCCCTATCGGAACCAGTTTCCGCCATGTATGTCGACGTGGCCCGCCGGCGACCCGAATTACCATGGATCAAGACCTGGCCCGACCTTTGATTAGGTAAAACTAAAAAAGACAAACTCTTCCACTTTTCCGGATCAAGCTCTTTTCATTGCAGCGTGATCGTTTCGGAAAACCGGCTTCCACTTTTCCGGATCATGCTCTTAATACCCCAAGGTTAGCCCCGGTCGCTGCATGGATGTGGGATCGGGGCTTTCCGCTTGGGAAGGCGCTTCAATAGCGACCGATAGCGCCTTTCGCCGCCGTGCATGCCACCACCAAATGCCGGCGCAGAGGAGTATGATCGCGCCAAACGGCTCCGGCACGGCAAATGCGCCGAAAGCCGCAAGCGCAGCCGGCGAGCGAAAACGCTTCCTGAACGACAGACGCCCCAGAACACCCATCGGGCCAGGTTAACGATTTCTTAACCGTACGGCTGAGCTAGGCTTCGGTATGGTTAATGCGGGGTAGCGACTGCCAACTGGCAAGCTTTGCTTGTTACATAGCAGCAACACTTTCGAACCATTTCCATTCCCTACCTTGGCGTTAACGGGCTTTTTTCCCGGCTTGTGCATTTTTTTGATTCGTAATTTGGAGGGCGGCAAATGAAGCGTCTACTTTGCGTACTATCAGCGATGGGGGCCGTCGCACTTGCTGGTCAGGCCGCGGTCGCGGCGGATCTCTCCGTACCGCGTTACATCGCGCCGTCGCCTCCGCCGCAACCCGTTTACACTTGGACCGGATTCTATGTCGGCGCCAACGGTGGGTTCGGTGGCGACAAGTTCCAATTTCCTTTCTCCGTCGGCCCGATAGCGGGTACGTCGACGTTGAATTCGAGCGGATTTTTTGGCGGTGGCCAAGTCGGCTACAATTGGCAGGTCGCGCCGGCCTGGGTTCTGGGCGTCGAAAGCGACTTCGACGGCGCGGATATCGAAGGTATGGCGTCGACGAGCGCCAACGTGTTCTCCGGAAATGTCGGGAGCAAGCTGGATTGGTTTGGCACTGTGCGCGGCCGCGTCGGCTTCCTCGTGACCCCTAATGCTCTGCTCTATGGTACCGGCGGCTGGGCCTATGGCCACACCACGAGTTCGGCCAACGCCGGCGCGTTCGGTTTGTCGGCTGCAGCATCGTCGGGCCAAACCAACAACGGCTGGACCGCCGGCGGCGGTCTCGAATATGCCTTTAACCCGTGGCTTTCGTTCAAGACCGAATACCTGTACCTCAATCTCGGTACCAACACGATCACCAGCGGCACGGTTGCCGGCGTGCCGTTTTCTCTCAGCGAGAAAACCACCGTCCACACGGCCAAGATTGGTCTCAACTGGAAACTTGGCGGTGGGGGTTGGGGCCTGCAATAAAAATCGGAGACCGGGCGTGAAGAGCAAGGTCGAACGACAAACTGTCGATCTCTCGGCGTTCCCCGATTTGGTCGTCATTTATCTCGGGATGCGCGTCAACGCGTGGGCTGGCCTCAAGACACTGATTGGACTGGGTCCGCAGATCAAGAATTCCGTCGATCAGAAGCCGGACGGGCTCCTACTCCACGAGAATTTTATTTTCTCGTTGATTCCGCCGCACATTGGCATGCGTCAGTATTGGCGCGACTTCGACACACTAGAGGCATGGTCACGTTCGACGCCGCATCGCGAGTGGTGGCAAAAGTTCCTTCGTTCGTCTGGAGGAACCGGCTTCTGGCACGAGGCCTATTTCATGCGCGGCGGCATGGAAGCAGTTTACGACGATATACCCATCGGCTTGGGCTTCGGACAATTCGCACCGCTCCAGCCTGCGCGAGGGCCGATGTTCTCGGCTCGGCACCGGGCCAAGTTGGCGGGCCAGCCACCTGCCGCGATTGTCCAAGAGGCTGAACTCTATGGCACGGACGGCACGCCGTAGAGCTTTGCGGCGGCTCGCGGGTGCCGAGAATTGTTGATCCCTGAATTGTCGATCGGTCGCCACGGAAAGTCAGCATCGATCGACGTAAAGGGTGAAACCCTCGACCTTCATCCTCAAATGGCCAATTGTCGTCACGCCGCCGGCGGGCGCCAGTCGTAGATCCAATCGTAATGTTGCAGCAGGCGCGTTCCGCCGACTACCTGCATGAAGCTGTCGCGCAACCAGGCACCGGCCCCGGCAAAATGGTAGCGCGCGCCGTTGCGCGAAGCCGCTCGTTGCACCCGGCGCGTGCGGCCTCGACGCATCGCGCAATAAATTCGCAGCGCGCCGGCGGCATCGTCTGGCGACCGCGCGAGACATTGGGCGACCACCGCGGCGTCCTCGATCGCCATGGCGGCGCCTTGCGCCAGATACGGTAGCATCGGATGCGCAGCATCGCCGAGTAGCGCCACCGGGCCCTGCGTCCAGCGCCTGACAGGCCGGCGGTCGTAAAGCGCCCATTTCAACCACGCTTCCGGCAGGCCGACGAGGGCGCGGGCGGCCGGCGCCCATGCCTCGGCGGCAAGGCGCGGAACGACCTCGGCACGGCTTGCCGGTTCGCTCCAGCCAGTTGAGTTCCAGCTATCCCCGGTGATGACCACGACGTTGATGATGCGGCCGGCCTTGACCGGATAATGCACCAGATGAGCATCGCGCCCGAGCCACAGACGAATCTGCGGTTCGCGAAATTCCGGCGCGACGTCGCGCGCGGGAATAAGACCGCGCCAGGCGGTGCGCCCGGCGTAACGCGGCGCCACTTCGTGACCGAGGCGCGAACGCATGACCGACCAGAGACCGTCGGCGGCGATAAACGCAATTCCTCGCTCCTCCATCGTCCCGGCAGGGCCACGCGTCGAGACGGTGATCCCGTTCGGATGAGTGACGAAATCCAGCGCGCGCACGCCGAGTTTGACGGTGATGCCAAGGTGCTGCGACGCGGCGGCGGCGAGAGCCGCTTGCAGATCGCCGCGATGGATCATCCAATACGGCGCGCCGTAGCGCTGCTCCGCGTCGGAAAGCGCCATACGGACGATTTCCTGTCCGCTGGCGGCACTAAGGACGCGCACTTCCGTCGGTGAGATGACGTGCGGCCGCAGGCGGTCCGCCAGGCCGAGATCGATCAGAATGCGCGCGGCGTTGGGCGAGAGCTGAATGCCGACGCCGGTTTCCTCGAGCCGCGCGGACTGTTCCAGCACGACGACGCGAAATCCGTTGCGCGCAAGGGCAAGCGCGGCGGTCAGTCCCCCAATTCCGGCCCCGGCAACGACGACTGTGCGCGGGGACGTCAGGACGCGCCCTCCGGCAATTGGCTTAGACGGTCACGCCGTGCAGGGCGCATTCCGCCGGTCGCGCGGCACCAGGCGCAAGCGTTGCGTCGTGTCGGTACAATGTCGAGCAATAGGGACAGACATGCTCGACGTCGTCGCCCATGTCGCAATATACATGCGGGTGGTCGAACGGCGGCATTGCGCCGACGCACATGAATTCCTTGGCGCCGATCTCGATGACCGGTACGCCCAGGTCATTGTGGAAATGAGGAACGATCGTGTCGGCCATGCTCTTGTCCGTGTTGCTGGGCGGCACCATTTTCTCGTGCGGCACCATAGCGGCGGTGACGGCAAATTCCTAGCGACCTCATGTCAAAAAAGCCGCAAATGAAGGACAGTGCATCGACGGTGCGAACGGTTGGAATTAAGGCTATGCGAACTGCGCTTTTGGTGCGGCGAATGCGCCATCCGCTGGTGGCCTTTCTCGGCGTGGTTATTTTCGGTTGCGCCGCCATCGTGGTCGGCCGTATCGCCATTGCGCAGGTGGAGCGGTTTGCCACCGCCGAGGACCCAGTCCAGATCAGCGACCGCGCGCTCGACGGCGTCTTTACGCCAGGCGTTGCCGAGCGCGAGATCGACGCTGCGCTCGCGACAGGCGACGTCGATTTGGCGCAAAGCTTTCTCGAACTGGCGGCCGAGCGCGGTGTCGCCGTTGACCCGCGCCTCGCCGATCGGGTGAAAGAGGCGCAAGCGAAAGCCGCTTCGGTCACGCAGACCGCCGGACGGTTCGCCCACGGCTTGTGGACGGGCGAACCGACCGACATCGCAAGCCTGGCCGGTACCGCGGTCGGCGATCTGTTTGTGTTCGGCGACATCCGCGATGCCGCGCGCGAGGGCACCCGCTATTTGCTCGGCCAACCTGCCGATCCGTGGATCCTTGGCCTTGCCGGGGCCGGCATCGTCATTACCGCCGGCACCTATGCCTCGCTTGGCCTCGGCGCTCCCGAGCGACTAGGTCTGACGCTGGTCAAGGCGGCGCGCCGCGTCGGCCGCCTGAACCCGGTGTTGGCCGTGCGTGTGGCACGCGACGCGGTAAAGGTCGAAAAGGCCGGGGGCCTCGTCGATCTCGTCGGCGATGTGGGTCGCATCGAGAGCAAGGCCGGTACCCAGGCAGCGCTGGACGGTCTCCGGATTGCCGAGGAACCGCGCGACGTATCACGCTTGGCGCGGCTGTCGGCCGCGAAGGGCGGCAAGACGCGCGCTATCGTCAAGCTGCTCGGCCGGGCCGCCATTGTGCTGGCGGCAAGCGCCTTCGATCTCGCGATCTGGCTGTTCTGGGCGGCGCTGATGCTGTTCGGCTTTGCCTCGTCGTGCAAAGCCATGGCCGAGCGCATGACGCTCCGCTATCTCCAGCGCCGCAAGCTGCGCGCATTGGCCATTACGTCCAGAGCTTAGAGCATGATCCGGAAAAGTGGACGCCGGTTTTCCGAAAAGATCATGCTCCACCAAAAAGCTAGAGCGCTAATCGATTAAATCGATCGCGCTCTGGACAAGCGCACCGGATAGGACGTGAAGCCGCGGAAGCGGGCGCGGCCGCCACGCACCGGCGCGCCCGCTGGCTCGATGCAGGAGAAGCGTCGCACCAATCGCCCGATGCCGACCTGTGCCTCCATGCGGGCGAGCGACATTCCCGCGCAGGCGTGAATGCCGGTGCCGAAAGCCAGATGCCGGTTCGGCTGCCGGCGGATGTCGAGGCGGTCGGGATCGGGAAATTGCCCAGGATCGCGATTGGCGGCGCCAATGCAGATATGCACATAGCCGCCGGCTGCGATATCGGCGCCGCCTAACGCGGTGTCGGCGACGGCCCGGCGATTGCCGAGCTGGTTGGAGCTTTCCATCCGCAGGAATTCTTCGACGGCTGTCACCATGATCTCCGGATGGCTTCGCAGGTCGCTCATGGCGGCGGGATGCCGGATCAGAAGATCGATTGCATTGCCGATGAGATTGGTCGTCGTCTCGTGTCCGGCATTGAGAAGGAAAATGCAATTATGGATGAGCTCGAGCTTGGAGAGCCGTTCGCCGTCACCATCTGTCGCGGCAAAATCGCTGGCGCCGACGAGCTTGGAGAGTATCTCCGCCGGATCGCTGTGACCGCTGCGGACGCGCTTTGAGATGATGTCGGTGAGATAGTTTTTGAAATCGGCCACGGCCGAAACGCCGGTTTCGAATTGCTGCCGGCTCAGCACCGGTTCGAGCGCGCCGAGGATGGCGAGCGACCAACCGCGCAACGGCTCGCGTTCGTCCGGCGGGATGCCGAGCATGTCGCCGATCAGCGCAACCGGAATCGCGGCCGCAAAATCTCCGATGAGATCGATCTCCCCCCTGGCCGCCGCTTCTTCCAGGAGCCGATCGACCAGCTTTTCGATGCGGTCCTGCAATACCTGCAATGCGCGCGGCGTGAATGCCGGAGCCAGGAGCTTGCGGACCCGGGTGTGATACGGGGGATCGTTGAACACCAGGCTCGTTGTGTGATGCTCGTAGAGGAGGCTGTCCGAGAATTGTGGGCGGAAATCGATCTTCTTGTCCGAGCTCCAGATTGCAGTGTCGCGATAGACCGACAGACAATCGTCGTAACGCGTCAGGAAATACGATCCATCCGGCATCCGATGCACGGGATCGAATTGGCGGAGCGCGCGGTAGGTAGGGTAGGGGTCGTCAAGGAAGGCAGCGGACAGCTTCTTCAGATCGAAAGCGGCAACCGCGGCCGGCGGCGCCGGAATTTCGCTCCCGCCGCGCGCACTCGCGCCATCAATTTTGGAAGGCCGCCCCACGGCGGGTGCGCTTCAATCGCTGTCGACCGGCGTGGTCACTGCTTGACCAGCGAACACGCCGGATTGGGTGGACCGAAGGCCTGATCACCGGGAATATGGGTGAGGATCTGGTAGTAGTCCCATGGATACTTGGACTCTTCCGGCTTCTTCACTTGTACCAGGACGAGGTCGTGCACCATCAGCCCGTCCTCACGCAGCTTGCCGTTACGGGCAAAAAAATCATTGATCGGCGCTTCGCGCATCTTGGCCGTGACCTTGAGCGGATCGTCGGTGCCACTTGCCTTGACGGCGTTGAGATAGCTCATGACAGAGGAATACACGCCGGCCTGCCACATCGACGGCATCTGGTTCATCTTGGCGAAGAACCGCTTCGACCACGCGCGGGTCTGCTCGTCCATGTCCCAATAGAACGACGTGGTGAGCACCAGACCTTGCGCGGCTTTGAGACCGAGCGCGTGGATGTCGGAAATCAGCACCAGCAAGCCGGCCATCTGCTGGCCGCCCTGAAAGATGCCGAACTCGCCGCCGAGCTTGATGGCGTTGATATTGTCGGGCGGGCCGCTGGCGACGCCGATGATCTTTGCCTTCGAGGCCTGCGCCTGGAGAATAAACGACGAGAGGTCGGCGGTGGCGAAGGGATGCGAGACCGAGCCCAGCACCTTGCCGCCGTTCTGCGTGATCACGGCCGAAGCGTCGCGTTCCAGCGCGTGGCCGAACGCATAGTCCGCGGTGAGGAAGAACCAGGTTTCGCCGCCGCGCTTGGTGACTTCCTGCGCCGTGCCGACGGCAAGCGCGTGCGTGTCGAACACCCACTGCAAGGCGTAGGGCGTACAGAACTTGCCGTGGAAGTCGGCGGTTCCAGTGGAGTGGACGATCAGGAGCTTCTTTCTTTCGTTGGCGACGTTTTGCACCGCCAGGCCGACGGCCGAGACCGGCACGTCGACGATCAGGTCGACCTGGTCGCGGTCGTACCATTGCCGGGCCAGGCCGGCGGCGATGTCGGGCTTGATCTGATGGTCGGCGGAAATGAGCTGGATCGGCTTGCCCAGGACCGTGCCGCCGAAATCGTCGATCGCCATCTGCGCGGCCGCGACCGAGCCCGGCCCGTCCGCGCCGGAAGACGGGCCGGACATGTCGGTGAGCACGCCGATCTTCACGACGTCGTCGGAGATCTGCGCTGAGGCGATGCCGTTTGCGGCAACGAACAGGGTGGTGAGCAGAAAGAGCCACGCACGATGCATGATTATCCTCCCTGCGGCGCGTCGCGCGCGCCGGTTGCCGGTGTTGGCCGACCTAGAGGTTAGGCGGCGCGGAAGGAAAACCCGCTTCCGCGCCGTTGCGCGCGTCGTCGAGCAATCAGCGGCCGTAAGTCGCTGTCAGGCTCGCTTTTCCGATGGTGTGAAAATGCGTCTCGAAGCCGACAAGCGCGGCCGACGCGTTATCATCCTTCGCGTATTCCAGCTTGTCTTCATCAAGCGCAAACACGGTGAAGGTGTAGTGGTGCGGTTTGTCGCCGAGCGGCGGGCAGGGGCCGCCATAGCCGCCGCTGCCAAAATCGGTCCGGCTCTGGATGGCGCCCTCGGGCATTAGTTTCGCTTTCACATCGCCGGCGTTCTTCGCCACCGAAGTTGTTGACGCCGGAACGTTGAACACCACCCAGTGCCACCAGCCGCTGCCGGTCGGCGCATCCGGGTCATAGACCGTGATGACGAAGCTCTTGGTCGCGCTTGGCGCTCCGGTCCAGCTCAAGGAAGGTGAAATATTGCTGCCGGTGCAGCCAAATCCCTTGAACACCTGCTCTTCCTTGATGGTCGCGCCGTCGCTGACTTCCCCGCTCTTCAGGCTCATGCCATCCGCAAAAGCTGTTTGCGCGCCCAGAACACTTACCGCAAGAGCCGCAGCCCCCAGCACCGTGAGTCCGAGCGAATGTCGAGTGAGTTCCATTCGATACCTCCCCTGATGAAAGATGTGCAGCACCCGCTGCGGTGCGAAAAGCCCTTTATTGTCTAACATTTGCGGGCGTCAGTTTTTTAAACGCTACGCAACCTTAGATGAGCGGTCAAGGCGGCTTGGTGCGGATCGCCGCACGGTGACACCCTCCCTAGAACTGCACTTTGTCATCTTTTGCCGTCCAAATGTTGTAGACGGCGCGGGCCTCGTCAGCGAGCTCGGGCTCTTAAATCATCGGAATAATTTGGCGCGTTTCGAGCGGCCGGGAGAGTTCTGCATAAAAAGGTTCGTCACCGAGGCCGATCGAGCGGGAGTCATCCATCGACAAGACATAGTAGGCGCGGCTTGCCCGGGCCCAAAGCATGCTCGACATGCACATGCAGCAAGGCGCCCCGTTGGTGTAGACCTCACAGCCGGTGAGATTGAAGGTCTTGAGCTTCGCGCTCGCACGCCGGACCGCGAGCAGTTCCGCGTGCGCGGTGGGATCGTTGCTCGACAGCACCTCGTTGTGCGCCTCGCCGACGATCTCGCCGTCCTTGACGATCACGCAACCGAAGGGACCGCCATGCCCACCGCTCATTCCCTCTTGCGCCAGTTCCAGAACCCGGCGCATGAATTTGGTCTCGTACATATTTTTCTCCCACCACAAAGACTAACCGCCCAGGAAGGCTTTTCTGATTTCCTCGGTGTCGCGCAGCGCCGAAGTCGCGCCTGACAGCGCCACCTTGCCGGTCTCGAGCACATAGGCACGGTCGCAGCAGGCCAACGCTTTTCTGACGTTCTGCTCGGCAAGCAGCACCGCCGTTCCGTGTTTCACGATGGCCCTCACGGTCGCCAGAACCTCGTCGGCGAGCTTTGGGGAAAGGCCGAGCGAGGGTTCGTCCAGCAGCAGCAATTGTGGGCGTCCCATCAGCGCTCTGCCGATTGCGAGCATCTGTTGCTGGCCGCCGGATAATTGCCAACCTAACTGGTTCCGGCGCTCGGCGAGTTGCGGAAACAGGGCGAACGCTCGTTCGAGTCGTTGCATACGTTCGGCCTTGCCGGCGAAAGCGGCCACTTCCAGATTTTCGCGAACGGTCAGACCTGGGAATATGCGGCGGCCTTCGGGCGCGTAACCGAGTCCGAGGCGGGCCCGCCGTTCGGGACTTACTCCTGTCATATCCCTTCCGAGGAAGTGTAATCGGCCGCTCCGCGGCCGCAGGAATCCCACGATCGATTTGAACAAAGTGGACTTGCCGGCGCCGTTGGCGCCGACCAGTGCGACCGCCTCGCCGCCGCTTACCGAGACGGTTACACCGCTGAGCGCCGTGACCGGCCCATAAGCCACATTCAAGCTTTCGATTTCCAGAAGCTTGCTCATGGCGGGTCCGTCAACGCCAGCTCGGGGAGGTTCGCGCCGAGCCCGAGATAAGCCTCGATCACGGCCGGTTCGCGCCGAACCTCGTCCGGCAAGCCCGACGCGATGATCTTGCCGCGATCGAGACAGATCAGGCGTTCGGCCAGCGCCGCGAGAAATACGAGATTGTGCTCGACGACAAGCACGGTGATGCCGTCGGCGCCGAACGTGCGGATGCGGTCCGCCAGATCGCGCTGCTCCTGCTCGTTGAGTCCCGCCGCCGGTTCGTCAAGAAGCAGGATTCGCGGGCCGGTTGCGAGCGCGCGCGCGACCTCGACGCGCCGTCGCGTGCCGTAGGGTAGACGGCCGCACGGCTCCATGGCGACATCGCCGACGCCCAATCGGTCCGCGGCGGCGATCGCGATGCGGCGCGCATTGTCGAGGCGGCGGTCACGCCCCAGCATGACGATCGCCCCAATGAGTTCCTCCGCCGTCGAAGCCTGCTCGCGCCACGGCGATATTGTCGAGCACCGAGAGGTCATCGACCAGATGGATGTGCTGGAAAGTGCGCGCTACGCCCAATCGCGCAATGGCGTAGGCCGGGCTGCGCGTAATGTCGTGAGCAAGAAACGTGACGCTTCCCTGGTCGCACGAATAAAGTCCGGAGACGACGTTCAACAAAGTCGTCTTGCCGGAACCGTTGGGACCGATAAGCCCGACGATCTCGCCCTGCTTGCAAGAAAGACTAACACCGTCGAGAGCCTTAACGCCGCCGAACGCGAGCGCGACATTGTCGACGCCCAACAAAGGCTCCTCCTGTTTGGAAGGAAGGGCGGCGCGCGCGGAGCCGCTCGACGCCGGTGCGGCCGCCAGTGCCGGCGCTGCCGGACGATCGGCTCCGAACAAGAGAGACCGCAGCCGCTCCATTGCCCCGACAAGCCCATACGGCGCCAGAATCAGCACGGCGAGCGCGGCGGTTCCGTAAGCGATCATGTAATAGTTTTCAAACACCCGGAAACGCTCGCGCAGATAAACGATCAGGCAGGCGCCCAATATGGCCCCGGCGATCTGGGTGCGCCCGCCGATCACCGTCATGGTCAGACAGGTCACCATCAGCGCGAGATCGAGGTTTTCCGGCGAGACGACATGGATCACATGCGCCATCAGCGCGCCCGCGGCACCGCCATAGGCGGCACTGAGGACGAAAGCGCCGAACCGCAGCTCGGCGATGTTCAAGCCGAGAGACGATGCGGCCTCGCGGTTTTCGCGCATGAGATGGTAGGCCTGACCGTAGAGTCCGCGAGTCACCTGATAAGCAATGAGACAGCCGACGGCGACAATGCACCACACGAACCACAGGACCGAGCGGCGGTCGGTAATCGTGAAGCCCGGCAGTTCGATCGCCGGAATGCCGGGGAGGCCGTTGGTGCCGCCGGTGACGTCGCTCCATTGGATTGCAAGCAGCAACACGACAAGGCCGATACCGAGCGTGGCAAGGGAAAAATAGTGCTCCTCAAGCTTGAGCACCGGCACCGCGATGATCACGGCCAGCAGCGCCGGCCCGGCAATCGACAGCGGAAACGTGACCAGGAACGGAAAGCCGAAGCGGGTGGCGAGAATGCCGGTGACGTAACCGCCGATCCCAAAGAATGTGGCTTGTGCAAGCGAGACCGCGCCGGCGTGTCCGAACACGAACTGAAAGCCCAGCACAAGAAGGGCATAAATGCCGCACAGCGTGAGCACGCGCAGATCGTAGGGGCTGGCGAAAAAGACCGCATACGCGATCAACGCCGCGGCGCCGACAATCAGCGGCAACCGTATGCCCGCGAAAAGCCAAGACGCCAAACCCAACGCCAAGCCCAAGGTCCTCCTCGCCTGGTTCAGACCCGGCGCTGAACAAGTTCGCCGAAGATACCCTGCGGACGGAAGAAGAAAATGAGGAGCAGCGCGACATATAACAGCCCGGTCGCCACCGCGTAGGAAACGTAAGCCGAAACCACGACCTGAAATACCGAGATCATCATGGCTCCGATGACCGCGCCGGGAATGCTGCCCCAACCGCCGACGACAACGGCTATGTAGGCATAGACGCTAAGCGGAATGCCGCCGGTCGGATAAACGAAGAATTGGTTGGCGAGGAGCGCACCGGCAACGCCGGCAAGCGCGGTACCGAAGCCGAATGTGGCGGCTATCACGGCCGAGGTGCGAATGCCGATAGCCTGCGCCATTTGCCGATCCTGCGCGGTCGCGCGAAGCCTTCGGCCGATCTGGGTGCGCGCGAAGATGAAGTATTGCAGCGCGATCAGAGCCGCCGCCACCCCAAGCGTGCCGAGTGCCTGTATGCTGATCTCGATGCTGCCGAGGTGCACCGTGCCGCTTTTGATAAGCGGCGGTGCCGCGCGCGCCTGCGGCCCGAACAGCACCAGGAACAAGTTCTGCAATATGATGCCGCACAGCAACGTGCTGATGAACACTGTCGAAGGCGGCCGGTTGGCGAGCGGAAAATAAGCGACGAAGGAAACCGCAACCCCGACCGCAAACATGATCGCCGCTACCAGCGGAAGCAACACGATGACCGGTATTTCGCCCGCGGCCGCGCCAAGGCCGACGGCTACGTAGCCGCCGGCCATGACGAGGTCGCCATGCGCGAAATTGACCGCCGACGTCGCATTGACGATGAATACAAAACCGAGAGCGACGAGCGCGTAAGCGGCACCAAGCGCCAGCCCGTTGACGACGAGTTGCAGAAGAGTCATCGCCGACGATCGGGCTGCGCGATCATTTCAGAACCAGTTGTTCTCCCGCATAGTGAGCAACGATTTTGGGAATGCGGCTTGAGCCATCCCAGCAGACGATGTCGGCATCATGGGCGAGGTCGCCGTGGCCATTCGACTTATAGGTCATCGCGACGCCCTGGTAGGTTTCCTTCTGCAACGCCGCGCCCATGTCTTCCGGCGTCTTGGCGCCTTTGGACATCATCGTAAGCGCCATCATCACGCCGTCGTACTGGCCGAGAGCAAGGCCATCGGGTTCGATGTTGAAGCGCTTAAGATAAGCGTCGGCCCAGGCCTTGATGGCCGGCGTCGAACGGGCCTCCGGCGCCGAAGGCGTTTCCGCGCACATGCCGGCGAGTTCGGCCGGTTCGAACAGTGCCGTTGCAGTCGGCTCGACGATCGATGAACTGTTGACGATCGGGATATTGAGGCCGGTCGACTTGATCTGCTTGGTGATCAGCGTCATGGGCGTCGATACCGCATGCACCACGATGACGTCTGCGCCGGAGGCCTTCACCTTCGCCAGCAATGGACTCATATCCTTGGTGTCGGGCGCAATTGAATTGTCCTCGAACACCGGCTTGGTGTTGAGCTTGGCGAAATCTTCCTGAAGCAGGGCGAAGCCACCTTGTCCGTACGCGGTTGTGTCGCTGATCAACGCGATCTTGTTCTTCTTCATCACTTCGACCACGTAACGGGCATGGGCGACCTTGATCTCGCGGTCGTTCGGCAAGAAGCGGAAGATGTAGGGGTTTCCGCTTTCGGTGATCTTGGCGAGGCCGGAGATCGTCAGGAGCGGCACCTTGTACTCGGCGGCGACCGGCATCATGGCGACCATCTCGGTTCCAAACACGGTGACTGCCGCGGCGATCGCCTTTTGACTGCTCAGCGCCTTGTCGAGCGCGGTGGCGGCTCCCGTCGCCGATGTGCCGGTATCAAAGATCGGAAAGTCGATTTTCATTCCGCCTGGGGCCTGCTCCAAAGCCATGACGGCTCCATTGCGCTGGCTGCCGCCCTCCACCGACAAAAAGCCCGTGATCGGCATCACGATCGGAAGGTAGGCGTCGGCCGCGGAGGCGAAGCCGCCAGCGAGCGCCGCAAGACCCAATCCGACGACGACCGGGGCGACCGTGTTTCGCAACCGTCTGGATTGCAGCGTGGTCGTTCGTGTCTTTGTCCGTGAGATACTCATCGCGACCTCTTCGGTTGCGCAGGATCCCGGCGTTCCTGCTGATACAAAAAACTTCCTCTTGAGAATTTCGCATGGCCCGTATGGCGTCAAGGGAAAAGCGGCCCCTTACGCCAACCGATCGAGCCGCGAAGCGGTCGGTTTCTCGAAAACTCGCCGAACCCCTCATTGCCGGTCAAGGTTCGCGTGGCGGAGCCAGCCGGTGAACATGATAGGGCTCGCACGCAAGACTGTGGCAGAACTTGCCGACAAACGCATGGAGCTCTTTTGCGAATGCCCGCGTCGGGGCGTTGGCCGCGAACAGTCTTTCCGCTGCGGCGCCGGCGTCGCGGCGCAATTTCTTCTCGTCGATGGTCGTCAGGCGTCCATGATCGAGCACCATGACGCCGCCGATCATGACGCTGTCGACCGCCGCGCCGTTCTCGGTGAAGACGATCTGACTGACCATGTCGTGGCACGGCACATAGTTGATGTTGCCCAGATCGAGAAAAACGATATCCGCCTTGTACCCGGGCGCGATTTCGCCGATGGAGCCGCCAAACCCCATGGCTCGCGCGCTCCCTATCGTCGCCATGCGCAGCACTTCATCGGCTCCCAGCCAGAGCTCGTAATCGGGTGTCTGTACCCGGGAAATCAGCGCGGCCAAACGCGTCGCCTCAAACATATTGAGCTGGTCCGAACTGTTGGCCGCATCGGTCGCGACACCGACATTGATGCCGCGGTCGAGCATCGGCCGCAAATGCGCAAGCCCGGAGCCGAACCGCATGTTGCTGACCGGGGCATGGACGACCGACGCGCCGTTGTCGGCCAGGCGGCCGAGATCGTCGCGATCGAGCCAGATCGCGTGCGCGGCGGAAAGTTGCGGTCCCAACAGGCCGAGCGTGTCGAGATGCGCGGTTAGCGTCTTGCCGTATTTGCGAAGGCCTAGCACCGCCTGCGCCTTGGTCTCGGCCAAGTGTGTCTGGAGCGGCAAATCGTAGGTTCTGGCTAGATCTCGGCAGTGCACCAGAAACTCGTCGCTGCAATGGAGCGGAATGGTCGGCGCGATCGCGGGACGAATCCAATCGCGATCGAACGGCCAGTCGGCGTAAATTTTCTCCGCGGCGTCCGCGGTCGCCGTGTACGGCGCAAGCTTGAACGCAAGCACGTCGGCGCGGAGCGCATCCGGTACCGCGTCGATCAGACCGGGATAGGCCTGATAAAGAGTCTTGTCCGCGACCATCGGAGCGATAACCGCGCGCACGCCGGCGTCCCGATAGGCACTGCCAAGCGCGATTACCCCGTCGCGGCTCGGCAGCGGGAACTCGAAAAATAGGTCGTAACAGGCTGTGCAGCCCTTGCGGATCATCTCGACCGCGGCAACCAGGCCGTTGAGATATTTGTCCTCAAGCGTGCGGTTGCCGGTCATGCCGGGCATCGCATTGAGAAACAATTCGAGGGGCCAACGATCGCCGACCAGCCCTTTGGCAAGCGTGCCGTGGCCGTGGACGTGACTGTTGACCAGTCCCGGCATCATTGCGCGGTCAGACGCATCCACCACGGCCGCGTCAGGCGGCGCATCCATTCCCGGCGCGCCAATCGCAACGATGGTGTCGCGTTCGATCAGGATGTCGGCGGGCGCGGTCTTCCGGCGGCTTAAATCGACCAGCCGGCCGTCGCGGATAATCTTGAATGCACTCGCCATGATATTTCCAGGCTCGGAGAGAATACGGGGCACCGTTTCGCGGCAACGGCCGACGCCGCCGAGCCAAAAGCCTAGCTCATCCGCCTCCGGCAGCACTATCTTTGTGCGCGATCGGACATATCCACTATGGTCACCCGATGCCGGCTTTTGCACATGGCGATGTCGAGATCGCCTTTTTCGACGAGGGGCAGGGCGATCCGATCGTGCTGGTGCACGGCTTTGCCTCCAGCAAAGAGGTGAACTGGATTTATCCGGGCTGGGTGTCGACGCTGACGCGCGCCGGGCGTCGGGTCATCGCGCTCGACAACCGCGGCCACGGCGCTTCGACCAAGCTGTATGATCCGGCCGCCTATCACACCGGCCTTATGGCCGAGGATGTGCGCGCGTTGCTGGATCACCTCGATCTTCGTCGCGCCGACGTCATGGGCTACTCGCTCGGCGCGCGGATCACGGCGCTGCTGGCGATCGCGCATTCCGATCGCGTGCGCGCGGCCATTCTCGGCGGAATCGGCATCCATCTTGTCGAGGGCGCGGGGCTTCCGCCGCAAACGATTGCGCAGGCGCTCGAAGCGCCAAGTCGGGCCGACGTGATCGACGAGACCGGCCGCACCTTTCGGGCCTTCGCCGAACAGACGCGTTCCGATCTGCGCGCTCTCGCGGCATGCATCCGTGGCTCGCGCCAAACGCTGTCCCGCGATGAAATGGAACGCCTTGCGATGCCAGTCCTTGTCGCCGCGGGGAGCAAGGATGAGATCGCGGGGTCCCCGGAGCGGCTTGCCGCCCTCGTTCCCAGCGGGCAGGCGCTCGTCATTCCCGGTCGGGACCATATGCTCGCCGTCGGCGACCGTGTGTTCAAGGAGGGGGTGCTGGATTTCCTGGCGAGGCGGCCTTAACGAAATAGGCCAATGGAGTACATTATTGCTGGGTCATTGGCCGAAATTTAGCCCATAGGCCGAGTATCCTTGCCCACTCTAGATACCGTACCCTGGATTTCGTGCCCATGTCGTCCCAATTGTGATACAGACGCGTCCTTCCGGGAGTTCAGTGCCATGGTCCAACAGCAGACGAAACCAGTCGTCGACACGGTTGATCCGGTCTGGGCGCGGGTCCGCCGCGAGGCCGAGGATATCGTCAGGCGCGAGCCCGAGCTCGCCACTTTTGTCTATTCGACGCTCCTTCACCACGACACGCTCGAAGGGGCCATCGTCTACCGCCTGTCCGATCGGCTCGACCATCCGGCACTGTCGGGCGAATTGATCAGGCAGGCCTATGCGGAGGCGCTCAAGGATACGCCTTCGATCGGCGAATGTTTTCGCGCCGACATCGCTGCGACTGTAGACCGCGATCCGGCGAGCCATCGGCTGCTTGAGCCGGTGCTTTATTACAAGGGCTTCCACGCGATCCAGGCGCATCGGCTCATGCATTGGCTCTGGCACAAAGGCCGCCGTGACTTCGCGCTATACCTGCAAAGCCGCACGTCCGCGGTATTTCAATGCGATATCCATCCGGCCGCGAAGCTCGGCCGCGGCATCTTCCTCGACCATGCCACCGGTCTTGTCGTCGGCGAGACCGCGGTGATCGAAGACGACGTGTCGATGCTGCACGACGTGACGCTCGGCGGTACCGGCAAGCAGTGGGAAGACCGCCATCCGAAGATTCGTTACGGCGTGATGATCGGTGCCGGGGCCAAGATCCTCGGTAACATCGAGGTCGGGCATTGCGCGCGCATCGCCGCCGGCTCGGTTGTGCTCAAGTCGGTACCCAATAACGTCACCGTGGCCGGCGTGCCGGCCCGGGTCGTAGGCGTTGCCGGTTGTCCAGAGCCCGCGCGGCTCATGGATCAAATGATCTACGACGAGATTTGATCGCGGCCGCCGCGGCGTGCTATCGGGATCGTGTTGCAGGAGACGCGCGGTGGACGTGCAAGAAGTCAAGAAGCTCGACGCTTACCTCAAGAAGCTGTTCGGCAATCCGCGCATCCGGGTGGTGCCGCGGCCGAAAAAGGACGATTCAGCCGAGGTCTATGTCGGCGAGGAATTCGTTGGCGTTTTATTCGTTGACGACGAGGACGACGAGCGCTCCTACAATTTCCAGATGGCGATCCTGGGCAGCGACCTCGAATGACCGCGCTGCTTTCAACTTGATCCGCTTGCAGCGTGAAGCTGTGTCATGAGCCGGTCGAAGCCGGCCGCGACGTTAGGCCAGTCCTGAAGCCATGCGCGTGGAAACCGAAGCGTGATCTCTGCGGCTTCGATTGATCGCTCCTGGATGCAGGTGCCGGGCAAAGTGCGAAGCGGTCGCGAGCAGCGCAAGAAGAATTGCTCAGGCCTTTCGGCGAGATAGACGAGGTCCTCCCCCTCGTAGGGCGTGCCAGCGCGAAACGGCACAATGGCGAGACCGTCCGGACCCGGCGCCGCCTCAGCCTCGATATAGCGCGGATATATGGTTCGCAGGCGCACGTCGGGCGGGAGCACTCCGTCGAGACCGGCAATGGTGACGAAGAGCCGGTCGTCGGTCCGCGGTGACGGTACGGCATCGCCTCCCTCGGTGCTCGGCGGGACGGTGGTGGTTTCGAAATCCTGTCCGGGTGGGGTGAGCGAAGGCCAAAGAAACACGACATCCAGTCGCTCGTGCGCACCGGGATGGCGTTGCACGGCTGCGCGTATCGCCGCCGGCGGCACGTTGAACAGCACGCCCGCGACCGTCACCGGGACGGCGGGCGCATCAAGCGCCGCATTTGCCTTTGGCCAAGTCGGCCACAGCAAGTAGGAAACGAAGGTCGCTGCAGCGGCGACCAGCACGACAACGCCCGCCAGCGCCGCCAACAGGCCGCGGGATTTGCCGGCCGGTCTTTGTCGCGTCGACGTTTCCGCCAAGGGATGCTGCGTTGTGCGTTGCCGCGTCATGCGTCGCTTCGCCATCCTTTGCGAATCGCCGGCAAGTATCGCACGGGCCATGCGCCTATCGGCGTTTACCCTTTCTTAAGGAATTCGTGGCGGCGCGACGTGCGCTCTGCGAGTTTCGTTCGGAAATCGGAGACGCTTTTCGAATGTACGAAGCCATGCAGCAGCCGGCGATTTCGCCGGATATCGTCGAGTCCTTGTTCGCAGTCGCACTCGGCTTCGCGGTGGCCGGGCTCTGCGCAAGCGGATACCGGGTCTTCAGCGTTCGTTTCCCGAGCTTCCGCTTGCTCGAAGTTGGGCCGATGACGGCCCGTGTCGCCGCGGTTCCGCTGCTCGTGTTCGCCGCCCCGTTCATCATCATGCGCAATACGCTGCGCGCCCGCCGCATCGAGCGGCGGCGCGGTGAACTTGTCATGGTTTCAACCGTCATCGCCGGGCTGTGGAGCCTGATGTCAGGGACGGTTGTGGTTATGGCGCTTCAAGCCTTGCTTAGTGTCTGATACCGATTGGCGCCAACAGCGCTGATTCAGGTTTCCCATGATTTACGAACTCGACGGGCAGCAGCCGGACTTACCGGAGGAGGGGCTTTATTGGGTAGCGCCAAGCGCCGCCGTCATCGGCAAGGTGCGGATGCTGGCCGACAGCAGCGTCTGGTTCGGCGCGGTGCTGCGCGGCGACAATGAGTGGATCGAGCTCGGTGAGCGCTCGCAGATCCAGGACAATGCGACGCTGCATACCGACATGGGTTTTCCGCTGACCATTGGGGCGGATTGCGTGATCGGCCACAACGTCATCCTCCACGGCTGCACGATCGGGGCGAACGCGCTCATCGGCATGGGCGCGATCGTACTCAACGGCGCGCGCATCGGCGCTGGAAGCCTGGTGGGCGCCGGCGCCCTCGTTACCGAGGGCAAATCGTTTCCGGAGAGATCGCTGATCGTCGGCGCGCCGGCGCGGGCGATCCGAACGCTCGATGACGCGGCCGTTCACGCGATCATCGATGGCGCCGGATTCTACGTCCGCAACTTCAAGCGATTTGCGAAAGGATTAAAGCCGGTCGGATGACGTCTATCCGGCGGCTCACTTCGCCTCGGCGGTTTCGGGCTCTCCCGGCTTTCCCGGGGCGCCGGCAATGCGCACCTTCTCTCCGGTAGCGATGCCGTCGGGCGGATTGATCACCACGCGATCGTCCGCGGCGATTCCGGTTCCGATCTCGACCTCATTGCCCAGATCGCGGACTATCGTGACTTGCCGAAGCACGATACGCCCGTCGTTGCCGACGATCGCGACGTGCAATCCGCTTTGATTGAAAATCAGCGCGCTCGCCGGGACGCTCATCGCTATTTCCGGATGTGGCAGCTCGAAATTCACATTGGTGAAATCGCCGGTCATCAGTTCGCCGCGAGAATTGTCGACGACGAGCTGTATGCGCGTGGCGTTGGACGCAATGTCTACCGATTGCGCGGATTTCTCGACGGTTGCCGGAAATGTCCTGCCCGGATATTCGGGAACCGAGATTTGCGCCTTGGTGCCGACCGGGACGTTGGGCACGTAGTTCTGCGGGACGTTGACATAAACGCGCAGCTTGCTCGTTTCCGAAACGACGAACATCGGCGGCCCGCCGCCGGAGCCGGCATTGATCAGCGCTCCTACGTCGGTCGTGCGCGCGGTGACCAGCCCGTCGAACGGCGCGACGATGCGCTTGTATTGTTCGAGCACCCGCAGGCGATCGAGGTTGGCCTGAGCCGCGCGCACCAGCCCTTGCTTGTTTGAGGCGTCGGCCGCCCTCTGATCGAGGTCCTGCTGCGAGATCGCGTAGGTCGTGATCAGAGTCTGGCCGCGTTTGAGCGTCGCGTCCGAGAGGATCGAATTGGCTTTGGCGCTGGCGAGATTGGCCTCGGCCTGCATGATCTGCTGGTCGAGATCCGGTGCGTCGATTTCCGCGAGTGGCTGGCCGGCCTTTACCGGCGTGCCGATATCGGCCTGCCAATTCTTCACGTAGCCGCTGACACGGGCATACATCTGCGCCTGCGTGTAGGCTTCGAGCCGGCCGGGAAGCGAGAACGTCGTCTTCTTGCCCTTCATGTCCGGCGGCGCCACGGCGACGACCGGGACCGCCTGTTTCTCAGTCCATTCCTGCAGCTTGGCGTCGGCGACCTTGCGTGTCGTGATGCCGAAGACGACGATGACGACCCCTATAATCAGCACCGAAAAGCCGACGATGTAGAATCCGCGTCGCGACACGCCGGCAGCGGGCGGGGTGGAATCAGGCGACATGCAGTTCTCCGACCGGGCGCGTAGCTACCGAGCCGCGGCGTTGATGGATGATGCTGAAGACGACCGGTACGAATATCAGAGTTGCAACCGTTGCGAAAGCAAGGCCGCCGACCACCGCCCGGCCGAGCGGCGCGTTCTGCTCGCCGCCTTCGCCGAGGCCGAGCGCCATCGGCAGCATGCCGATGATCATGGCGAGAGCCGTCATCAAGACGGGGCGAAGGCGGACAAAGCCCGCTTCGATCGCCGCGGCAACCGCGTCGCCGTGCTCGTCGAGCTTTTCCGTGGCGAAGCTGATGACGAGGACGCTGTTGGCGGTGGCCACTCCCATGCACATGATGGCGCCGGTCAAGGCGGGCACCGACAGCGTCGTGCCCGTGGCGAACAACATCCACACGATGCCGGCGAGAGCGGCCGGCAGCGCCGTAATGATCACGAACGGATCCGCCCATGACTGAAAGTTGACCACGATCAGCAGATAGATGAGGACAATAGCGGCCGCCAAACCGAAGATCAGGCCGCTGAAGGCGCTGTTCATGGTCTTGACCTGGCCGAGGAGGGTCACGTCGGCGGTCTTCGGCGCATCTTTAGCGGTTTCATCCAGGATCTTTTGGACGTCGGCCGCCACGGCGCCGAGGTCGCGGTTCTGGGTCGTACCGTAAATCTGAATCGACGGTTGCACGTTGTATTGAGTGTAGACCGCAGGCACCGCGGTGCGCTTGACGTCGGCGATGGCGCCAAGCACCTGCGACGGCGCGCCGGGCGCGGTGATCGGCAGGTTTTGCAGTGCATTCAGCGAATCGACCTGATATTGCGGGGTCTGCATCACAATCGAATAGTTCACGCCGTTGTCGGGGTTCAGCCAGAATGTCGGCTGAACCTGACTCGATCCCGCAAGATTGACCACCATGCTGTTGGTGACGTCGCGTTCGGTGATGCCGACATATTGTGCCCGGGTTCGGTCGACTTCGACGTTGAAGCCCGGTTCGCTGAGCGATTGCTGGATGCGGGCGTCGACAAGACCCGGAACGTGCCGGAGCCGGCGCAGCAGAGTTTGCGCGTAGGCGAAATTTTCTTCGAGATGAGGTCCGCGTATTTGCACCTCAATCGGCGCCGGCGCTCCGAAATTCAAGATCTGACTGACGATGTCGGCGGGCAGGAATGAAAACGTCACGCCCGGGAATCTCCCCGGCAACTCCTCGCGGAGGGTGTGAACGTAATCCGCGGTGGGCCGGTGGTTCTCATTCAGTCCAATCTGGATTTCGCCGTCCTGCGACCCGATCGTTCCCGTGTTGTTGTAGGTCATGTTGATCCCGCTGACCGGCATGCCGATGTTGTCCACCAGCGTGTCCAGCTCGTCCGGCGGGATGATTTGCCGAACCACCTTCTCGATCTCCGCGAATTGACGAGCGCTCTCCTCGACGCGGGTGCCCACGGCCAGGCGGGCGTGCATCAAAATCCTGCCGCCATCGACCGACGGAAAGAAGTCGCGCCCGAGGAAGGGTGTCAGCGCGAACGAGCCGACAATGAAAGCGAGGAAACACGTCACGAATACCAGGCGATGGCCCAGCGCCATCGTCAAGACTTCGCGGTAGGCGAGGCGGAAACGCTCGAAACGTGCCTCGAAGCCGCGCTGGAAGCGCACCAGGGGGTTGCGCGAAGGCGGCAGGGCATCATTGTTGCCATGCATATCGGTGTGCGGCGCATGCTTGTGCAGCATGTATTTCGCCATGGTCGGCACCAGAGTGCGCGACAGAATGAACGACCAAACCATCGCCGACATCACCGCCTCGGCCAGCGGCACGAACAGAAAGCGCGGCACGCCAGTCAGAAAGAACATCGGCACGAACACAATGCAGATGCACAACAGCGATACGAACGCAGGCGTCACAATCTGTTCGGCGCCGTCCAGGATCGCCTGCTCGACTTCCTTGCCCTGCTCAAGGTGCCAATTGATGTTCTCGATGGTAACCGTCGCCTCGTCGACGAGAATGCCCACGGCGAGCGCCAGTCCGCCCAACGTCATGATGTTCAGGGTTTCGCCCAGCGCCCAAAGCGTCGCGATCGAGCCAAGCACCGAGAGGGGAATCGACGTCGCAATGATCAGGGTCGAGCGGAAGCTGCCGAGGAAAAGCAGGATCATCAGGCTGGTCAGTGCCGCCGCGATGACGCCTTCGCGAATGACGCCGCCGATCGCGGCGTTGATGAAGATGGACTGATCGCCGATCGCCGTGAGCACCAGGTTGCTCGGCAGGGTTTTTTTCATCTCCTGCACTTTTTTCTTGACGCTATCGATGATCGCGAGCGTCGACACCGCGCCATTCTTCAGGACGAACATCAGCACCGAGCGGTTGCCGTCGACGTGAACGATGTTTTGCTGCGGCGGACTGCCGTCGCGAACCTGAGCGACGTCGCGGATGTAGACCATCGCGCCGTTGACAGTTTTGATCGGCAAATCGCCCATCATGCTGATCAAAGGCGTGGCGTTATTCAGATTGATGGCGTATTCGAAAGTACCGATTTTCTCGGTGCCGACGGGTGTGATCAGGTTTTGGGCGGCAAGTGCGTTGGCGACATCCTGGCCGGAAAGGCCGCGCGCCCGCATCGCTTCGGGGTTGACGTCGATCTGAACCTGCCGGAACTTGCCGCCGAAGGGGTAGGGCATCGCGGCGCCCGGCACGGTGACGATGGGAACGCGCACGAAATTCAGCCCGAGGTCGAACAGTGTCTGCTCCGGCAGGCCCTTGCCGGAAAGCGCAAGCTGAATGATCGCAACGGTCGACGCGTTGTAATTCAGGATGAGCGGCGGCACGCTGCCGGGCGGCATCTGCCGCAGCAAGGTTTGCGATATCGCCGTTACCTGGGCGTTGGCGGTGCGAATGTCCGCGCCCGGCTGGAAGAATATTTTGACGATCCCGACGCCGGTGTAATTGTTGGCTTCGATGTGCTCGATGTCGTTGACGGTGGTGGTCAGCGCGCGCTGAAACTGCGTCACCATGCGGCCGGCCATCTCGGCCGGCGGCAATCCGGTGTACTGCCAGATCGTCGCGATGACCGGAATTCTGATTTCCGGAAAGATGTCGACCGGCGTCCGCCACGCCGCGAGTGGCCCGATGATGAGAAGCAGCAGCGCGAGGACGACGAAAGTATACGGGCGCCGCAACGCGATGCGGACGATGGCAGTCATTTGACAACCACTCCCCAGTCGCCAGCCATGACCGCGATCATGGATGGCATAGTCGCCGCCCCCTTAGCGAGACCATTCTCACTGTGCAGTGCAACATAGCGATCTTACTGCGCCGCACAACTCACAAATGGGTTGTTGTCGGCGGGTTTAGGCCAATTTAGTTCACGCCATGCGTGAGGCAAAAAACAGCTATGCGAATTTTGGCTGCCAGCCAAAAAATGCTGCCTGCTTCTGGGGAAGGGCAGCAACTTCGCGTGCTCGGGCCGTTATGGGCACCGAGCGAGTTTTAGACGATGTCTTTCTGTTAGTCCGGCTGGATTTAACACCGCGATGTAGCCCTGCGCAGGTCCGCTTAACGTGGTCATGATATCGCCGGATGGCAGCTGAACCGGCGACATGTCGATGTAAGGCTTATATTTGCCGTCAAGTACACGCCTGCACGCGCCGGTCTGGGAGTTGTCGCCCTCGGTCCACACTTCGAATTGATCCTTTGTGCAAGGTGCGTAACTGACGGCCCGCTTGGTATTTTGCTTTGAAGCGTTGGCGCCGGTGATGATTGTCATATTTTGCAGGCCAGCATCCGCGAGAGCGACTTTGTCGCGACCGAGCATGCCATATCCGCCATTGAAGATATTGAAGGTGCCCGGATCGGTGCCAACAATCCCAGCGCGGCTGCCGTCCTCCTTGAAAACCCAGGCGCCGGTAAATGGTCCGGCGTCTTGTCCGAACACGAAGAGTGTATCGCCGCTATAGAGGAGGCCCCATGGCATGTTTGATACATTAGTTCCGTCGGGGGCACTTGGATCGCTCAGCTTGATTTCGGCGACTTTGGCCTTTGTGCCCGTCGCGAAAATGTAGAGGAGGCTTTGAGTCAGGATCGCGGCATGCGCGCCGTCTGTGCTGGCGGCGAAGAATGGCCTGATTTCGTCAATGGGAATTGGCGCAATACAATAACCATCGATGCAGTTTTGCGCGTCGAGGTCGGTGTGCCGGCCCCGACCCGGTATGGACTTTGCGGCGGATTTGCCGAGGGCTGCGGTTGTCGAATTGACGGTCCAGCACCCCAGAAGTTTGTCCACGTTGGGATCGAGCGCTCTTTCGTACGCGCACATTGTGAGGACGTTGTCGATGTAGCCCAGATGGATGACGGGAAATTCCTCGTTGCTGTTCTTTGCAAAAACCGATTTCGGGAGGCATGACGGCTGCGCGGCAGTCAAGGCGGTGGCAAGGAGTAATGCAACGATCGTCAAGCCGGGTACTTTAAACATCGCTGTCCCTGAATATTGATGCCAACGAGATTGCGGCCCGCTCGCTTTTCGAGCTTGCGAATCCACGATGCGACGCCACTGCTTAAGTCCCACCCACGCCACGAGATCGCCTTTTGGAGACGCGCGACTTCGGCGACACCACCCATGATCTTGCCTCGCCAACGCCTAGTCAACGTCCAGCGACACGAGGGGTACTTTTCCGGGTCGTTTCGTATCGAGCCGTCATGTCAACCGAATCAAACGCGAGACTTTTGGGCGCTTGAAAAAGGTGCGGCCGGCTCCTGGGGAAGAGCCGGCCGCGCGAACCCGGTCTGGGGACGGGGAGGGGTGGGGACGTGACCGGGGTCGCAAACTCCTTTTGTTGATGCTTGGCGGTTAGCGCGCGGCCGCCGTCGCCGGCGTTCCACGCGGTTCGCCTAGCGCGATCCACGCGTTCGGATCGGACTGCGATTGGCGCTTCACGAAGCGGTAGCCGGTATCCGACCAGAGCAGGATTCGATCGTTCTGATTGTCCAGAATGAACTCACCCCTGTCGGTCTTGACCGTGAGAATGGCGTGGCCGTCGCCGTGCTTGTCGCGCACAACGGTGATGAGTAGAGCCTCCCGCGGCCAGCCCGCCTGGATCAGCAACTTGCGTTTTTGCAGCACGTAATCTTCGCAATCGCCGTAGCCGTCGTCCGGATAGCTCCAGCGCTCGACCACGCCCCAATGCTCCATGTCGGTCATTGGTTTGACGTGCGTATTGACGAAAAGGTTCACGTGCTCGAGGTCTTTCCATGCAGCCGCATCGAGCATCACGTCGCGCGCCTGCGTCGGCCTGGTCTTGCATTCAGGCTCGTATTCGACGCAGAACTCGACCCAGCCGATCGGAGCCTTGACCATCTCGCCGAGTGAAATAAACAGTGGCCGTTCGTCGGCGTTGCCTGCGCATGGCACGGTCAGCGCGGCCAGCGCGATCAAGCTGGCGGCGGTTCCGCGCGCAAGAATTGTTTTAGCACCCCAACTCATGTGACCCCTCTCCCGTCTTCTTGGGGCCACGTTTCGCACAAAGCTTTTTCGGCGCGACTAAGTCGAGTGCTTCAATTTGAAGTAAAAACAGATAAACAGTCGCGAAAAGTCCGACGACGTTCGAGCCCGTTGTCTAAAATTGCAGTTGTTCGACTTTGATTAAAATTGTGCGGATATCTTCCGCAACCGCTGTAAAATACTGCGTTTGCGCGGATGTGCGGGTTCTTTTTGATCTGTAAAGCGCGAGTGCGGCCCGCCAAAAACATTCATTTCGGCCTGCCGCAAAACTTGCAAAACGTCGGTCGGCGTTTACCCGGCGGTGACGTTATCGGCGTTTGGCCGTAAAGGATCGCTCCGGTTAACAACTTCGATCAGCTCCGGGAACGGCCGCGGCCGTGCCGCCCGCATCGCTCGAAAGCAAGCTTGTGGCGCGGCCCGCTCTTTTGTTAAATCAAAGCTAAATAACAGGCGAAGCGTCCGCGACGGAGTGCTCGGCACGAACAATAGGGAGGCATGACCATGAAGGTCACGAGTTTCCATTTTATGCCCTATCGCGATCTGCCTGAGGATTTCCCGCGCGGCCTTGCTTCGGCCTGGGTCGATGCCGCCTGGTGGGAGTACGGTGACGCCAACAAGGTGACCGACTTCTACAACTGGTCGATCGACGAACTGATGCTCGCGGCGAAGTTGGGCTTCGACGGCATCGGCACCAACGAGCACCATCAAAGCCCCTATGGCTTCATGTGCAATCCAAATCTGTTCGGCGCCATTCTTGCGAGGCTGACGCGCGATCAGGGGCTGGACAACGTCGCGCTGGTGCAACTCGGCGCCACCATCGTCAACTCGACGCCCCTTCGCATCGCCGAGGAATACGCGGTACTCGATTGCATCAGCGGCGGGCGATTGATTGCGGGCCTGCCGCTCGGTCTCGGCATCGACGCCAATATCAGCTACGGCATCCCGCCGATGGAGCAACGCGAACGCTGGCGTGAGGGAATAGAGCTCATGCTGAAAGCCTGGACCGCGAAGGAATTCTTCGCCTGGAACGGGAAATATTACCAATTGCCGAAGGTCAATCTGTGGCCGCGGCCGGTGCAGGATCCGCATCCGCCTCTGCTCATTCCCGGCGGCGTCAGTTCATCGACCTGGGACTTTTGCCATGATCGCGATCTGCCCTACGCTAATCTGAGCTATTTCGGCGGCAGGTCGGCCGAGAACGTCATGGACAGGTTCTGGGCGCGCGCCGCCGAGCGGGGCAAGGATGCGAACCCGTTTCGCGCCACGTTCCTACAACTCGTCGGCGTTGCTCAAACCGACCGCGAAGCGGAGGAGCTGTACGAAAAGCACATTGAATATTTTTACCACAAGCTCCTCCATCACCCTCAAGCATACGTGGCTCCGCCGGGTTACGTCGACTATAGGAGCCTTTTGAATGTCCTCACCGGCGGAAAGAACTTCGTGCAGTTCACCGACCTCTCTATTGAACTGAAAGCGTTGAAAGCCAGGGACATGATCGAGAACGGGTTTGTCGTCATCGGCAGCCCGGCGACCGTTCGCCAAAAGCTCGAGGCGATGGTCAAGCGGCTGAATGTCGGCCACCTCATGGTGGCGCTTCAGTTCGGATCGATGCCGCACGGGCTTACGGAAAAGAATATCGACCTGTTTGGGCGCGAGGTGCTTCCGCATCTTAAGGGCATCTGGGAGGACAAGAATTGGGAGAACCCGTGGTGGCCAAAGCGGCTGCGCAATCGCCCGGCGCGACAGCGCGAAATGACTACCGCCTGATACCGCCTGCGGTCGCTCAGCAATCGCACCGCTTTCGCCAAACCTCTTTTTCAGATCGGATGTGAAACATGGCTACTGCTCCGACTGTGCGAACGATCCCGGTACGGCATTGCAACTTCGAGGCAAAGGTGAAGATCGCCGGCAATGGCCCGCCGCTCGTCTATCTGCACCCCGCGGGTGGGCCGATCTGGGACGATTTCGTCGAGGGGCTGACCGAGCATTTTACCGTGCACGCTCCTCATCATCCCGGCACCGGCGAAACGGTTCGCGAGTTGATCTATCAGGTCGAGACCCTGTGGGATCTCGTGCTTATTTACGATGAGATTTTCGACGCTCTCAAACTGTCGTCGGTGCCGGTCGTCGGCACGTCGTTCGGCGGCATGATGGCGTGCGAGCTCGCCGCGCATCGTCCCGATCGTATCAGCAAGATCGTTCTGCTCGATCCCATCGGTTTGTGGCGCGATGATGCGCCGGTCGCACCGTATATGCTGATGTCGCCGGAGAAATTAGTGGCGACGTTGTACAAGCGTCTCGACTCGGAACCGGTGCAGAAAGCGCTCAAGATGCCGGCCGATCCAAAGGAAGCCGCGACGCTGATAGCCGATTTGGTCTGGGCACTGGGCGCGACCGGAAAATTCGTCTGGCCGATACCCGACAAGGGCTTGAAAAAGCGCATCCATCGTATCAAGGCCGATACCTTGATTATCTGGGGCGAAGATGACGCGCTGATCTCGTCAGTTTACGCCAAGGAGTTCGCCCAGCGTATCGCCAATTCCCGCGTCGAAATCATCAAGGATTGCGGTCACGTGCCGCAAATCGAGCGCCTCGATATCGTCAAGCCGATGGTCGCAAGCTTTCTGGCGGCCTGACGAGTCAGCGAATGCGCCGCGCGGCGGACGGCGGATATTTAGCTGCCGCTGATGGCGTCTTCGACGAAATCGGGATGCTGCAACCGCGTGAACTCGATGGCAAAACCGTCTTCGAGATGACGCACCACGCGGCCTTGCACCTTGCCCAGTGTAACCAGCGTGCCGATCGGCGGACGCTGATCGGTGGCGATGCCCGCGCCCGATTGCGAGACGTCGATGATGCGGCAACTGACGTTGATGCCGCTCGGCAGGATCAGCCGCGCAACCGGGTTACGCGGCGCGGTACGGCCGTGGCGGCGGTCTTCCGGCAAGCCGAGAATGTTGCGGTTGGCGAGCCAGGTCAGTTGCGCGGCGAGCTTGTCGCGTTTGCGCGCCGTTGCCGAGATCGTCATTGCGAACCCGTTCGGAAGGCTGCGCGCGACATGACCTTCGAGGCGGCCCAGGTGATCAACGTAGGCGATGACCCGCTCGCCGGGCTGCGCTGCGACCGGCGCGACCAGAGCCATACCGCCTGGCGACATATTCACCACCTGACACGGGAATTCGCGCCGGTCCTGCAGCATGTAACGGCCCAGAAGGTCGACACGCACGCGCTGGAAACGGCGGCGCTCTTCGCTGAGCGCGCGTATAGCCGACTTTAGTTGTGGTACCGCCATCACCGCTGCCTGCCGTATTTGGCAGGAAACCCTAGGCTGGCGATATTAACGTATCGTTAGTTGCGATTTTTTACCTAACGGTCCGGTGTTCTAGAACGCGATTCCTTTGGATTGAACCGATTGGCGCTCCAGCGGTTTTTGGCGGAGCATGATCTTTTCGGAAAACCGGTGCCCACCCCGGATCAAGTCCGGGGCAGGCTTTTTCCGGATCATGCTCTAGGCGGCGCTTGGGCCATCTTCTTCACGGCCAGCCGATGATGCTCGCCCACCTTCGTAGACCACGAAACCGCGGCGGCCGCGCGGCGCCATGAAGCGGGGCAGCAGGCGTTTCTCGATCGCTGCGCCGATATGCCGGCGGCCTCCAAGCGTCAGCGCGCCGACCGGGCTCACGCCCAGCCAAGGCGGAACTTTGAGCGGGGCCAGTATGCCGATTGCTCGGGCGAAGCTCGGGCGCTGGATGCCCAGCGGCAGCAGCAAAAGCTCAAGGTCGACCTTTTCGCTGTCGTTATTCTGGGCTGAAACGCCGGCGACGGTGCCGGTGCATTCGTCCGACAGGATGGACACCAGGCCCTCCACGATGTGCCGGCTGGGAGCGTCCCAGAGTTTGAGGAACGGTTCCCCTTTGATCTCCCGGCCAAACAGGGCGCAAATTCGCGTTCCGGCGAGGCGGAGCGGGTGGCCGGCGCTGCGGTCGAGCGCCAGGATGAAGGCGTCGCTGAGCACGCCGCGGATGGCGCCCGGTTCGATCTCGGCGCGTTCGGGCGCTCGGCGGGTCCCGCGTTTTTCTTCCCAATAGGCGTATAGCTCGCGGCTCGCGGCATGTTTCATCGACGGACTTGCTCCCCGCACGCGCGCTGCCCCGCTGCACACCTCTGTCCCCAATTGAGACAAGGACGGCAGGGTTTGGCCGTGCCGTTGCGAATGGAGCAGGCGGTGTGCCGCGCGGCCGTTTCGGCGGGCGGTCGCGTCGTTACGTTCCGTTAAGCCTAACGAGACGTTGACGCTGGCGGGGCGAAACGGGTGGCCTTAAGGTGGCTTTACCGACGTTCGCTGCGCCGCCAATGGCTCCTCGGCGGCGCCTCCGACAAAGGGAGGCGAGGGGATGTGACAGATGCCGAACGATCCGGGGAAACCTAGGGTCGTTGGGCGTCGTGTGCGGAACCCCGCGCAAGCAAAAGGGAGGACTGCGGTCCTCCCTTTTGTTCTTTTTGCCGCTGCTTTCCCTATGCCCTGCCGCAAAACGCCGCTTGCCGTAGCCGTTGCCGCGGCCTATCTCGGCGGGACCTCAGGTGGGTCCAAGTGAATCAGCGATCAGAGCCGATGTTCAATGTGCCGCCGGTCGTGGTCGCGACGGTGGCCGTGCTGGTGCTCGTGCATGCGTTGCGCATGCTGATTTTGACCGACGCCGAAGACCTGCGGTTCCTTCTCACCTTCGCCTTCATTCCCGCGCGCTACGACCTGACTCCCGTCGCCGGCTGGTGTATTTCCGGGCGGCTTCGGCGCGGATCTGTGGACGTTTTTCACGTACGCCTTCCTCCATGCCGACCTACTCCATATCGGCATCAATGTGGCATGGCTCCTTCCATTCGGAACGGCGCTCGCGCGCCGCTTCGGTGCGTGGCGATATGTGGCCTTCATGCTCGCGGTTGCCGCGGCGGGCGCATTTGCCCATCTGATTACCCATCGGGGAGCGATGGTGCCGATGATCGGCGCGTCGGCGGCTATTTCGGGCGCGATGGCCGCCGCTCTGCGTTTTGTTTTTCAGCAAGGCGGTCCGCTGGGATTGTTGCGCGGCGGCAGTAACGACGAAGCCTATCGCGTGCCGGCTGCGTCGCTCGCCGCGACATTCCGCGACCCGCGTTTTCTGATGTTCCTCGCCACCTGGATCGGGTTGAATGCGCTGATTGGTCTGGGGTCGGTTTCGATCGGCGAAGCGGCCGGCCAGCAGATTGCCTGGCAAGCCCATATCGGCGGCTTTCTGGCCGGACTGGTCCTCTTCAACGCGTTCGATCCGGTTGTGCCTCAGGAGAAATTTGGTGCTCGAGGCGGCGGCTGACTGCGAATGAAATAAGCTTGTAGTTCGAAACGCTAAGGCACAATTCTCGCGCTGCATCCCATCATCGCGGAATATATGGCGGGAATGGAAATGCGCAGACCGGACAACTCGATGTTCAATGCCAACAAGCTGAAGCTTGGCATTTGCTCCCCCAATTGCTCAGGCGGCATGGGGTGACGAGGGTTCCGGAGCGATGGGACGCGAGTTGGGAGCGCAACCTGGCGCTGGCGGTGATGGCGGATGCGGCCGGGATCGAATCTCTGCTGCCGATTGCGCCGGATCGGTTATGGCGGCACGACCGAGTTCCAGAACAACACGATCGAGACGATCTACGTCGACGAATTGCCTTTCTTCCACGACGAGGTTTTGCCCCGATTGGAAGCAAAAGGCTTGCGCCAAAAGGTCAAGCCGCTCTGATCTTCGGTGTATCGCGAGCTGTGCTGGATGATCGCTGACAATTTGTGATCATCCATTGCCGCATTTTCATGCTATATATTGTTAGAGAGTCAGCGCTGGTTTTATGGGCGACCCAGGCGAGACTCGATGCTGCACCGCAGCGCGGCGCAGGCAGCCGAGGACGGACCCGCGAATAAAAGGTCCGCCGATTTAATGCCCGTCGATGGAACTCGGCGCCGACCTAAAACATAGTCTTCACAGGCTATGCGACCCGTTGCGTGCGGGTCCATGTGTGGTGAAGTAAGGGAGGTTACGATGACTGTCAGCATCATCCTTGCGGGCAAGGGCCGCGAGATCGTTACCATCGAGCCGAGCGCCCGCCTTGCCGACGCGATTCGGGTTCTGGCCGAGAAGCGCATTGGCGCGGCGATTGTCCTCGGCGCCGACCGTCGCATTGCAGGCATCATCTCCGAGCGCGATGTGGTGCGTACGTTGGCTGAGCGGGGCGCGGCATCGCTCGACGAGCCGGTCAGCGGAACCATGACGCGCAAAGTCGAGACCTGTAACGAAGGTGAAACGGTCGCCAACATCATGGAGCGTATGACCGCCGGCAAATTCCGCCATATGCCGGTCGTCGACCAGGGGCGCCTCGTCGGCATCGTATCGATCGGCGACATCGTCAAGCATCGGGTCCATGAGATGGAGCGTGAGTTGGTAGCGATGCGCGACTACATCATGACGGCATAGCGATCCGGTTTCACTCTGCCCCCGGGGGAATAACCCCGGGCTTTCTGAAAAGGTCATGCGCCACGGTTCTCATCGCGCTATAATGCTGGACATTTGTCCGGGCGGATGGGAGGCGGCATGCGGAGCTTGGCGTTTTTTCTTGCGGCAATCGTGATCTGCGCCACCGCGCGTGGTGCGGTGGCCGACGACAAAATTCGGCTGGCGCAAAGCGGCAACGTCACCGCCTGTATGATGCTATGCAATTCGCAGGCCGCAAACTGCCAAACGACCTGTCTCGTTCCTGGCGTTCCGACGACGACCGTACCGAGTGCCACGACCAATGCGACGGCAAGCACGACGTGCCTGTTGAATTGCAGTTCGGTGCAGGTCACATGCCAGACGACTTGCGCACGGCAATCGCCGTCCCAGTAGCGATGCATTCCCTGACGTTCGGAGCGGGAGACTATTTCAGCCGAGCGCGGCGATAGTTTCGGCGATCGGTTCCAGGGCCTTTATGGTGGCCACGCGGCCCGCCTCGATTGCCTGGGCGGCGTGATGGAAATCGAGCCAGCCGATATGCCCGATGTGCGGCGTGATGTGAATATCCGGCGGGTCGCCGGCAAGTCGCATCCGGGTGAGGCGGTCCTGCATGATGTTGAACGCTTCGATCATGACGGTTGAAAAACCGGGTCGCGCGTCGCTGCCAAATATCTTCCGCTTGAGCGCCCGCTCGGCGCCGAACATGTTGCGCAAACCCATGAACGCCTTGTGCGGTGTTCCAAGCGGCGGCGGCGCGGGTTCGTCGCTCGGATCGGAGCCATGGCTCGCGATGGTGGCGCCGCGTGCAAAGCGATCGGCATCAAGATTGACCGCGATGACCACGCGTGCGCCGAAAGCGCGCGCCGCCGTTACCGGAACCGGATTGACGAGAGCGCCGTCGACCAGCCAGCGTCCACCGAGCCGCACCGGCGGAAATATCCCCGGCAACGCATAGGAGGCGCGCATGGCCAGCGACAGCGAACCACGCGTCAGCCAGATTTCGTGACCGGTGCCGACTTCGGTGGCGATGGCGGCGAAACGCACCGGCAGGTCCTCGATCGTGGTCGCGCCGATCGCCTCGGTGAGCCGGCGCGCGAGGCGGCCGCCGCCGATCAGGCCGGAACTGCCGATCCTGATATCGAGATAGCCCAGGATGCGCGGCAGCGTCAGCGAGCGCGCCCAGCTTTCCAGATCTTCGAGCTTGTCGACCGCGTAGCAGCCGCCGACCAGCGCGCCGATCGAGGTGCCGACGATAATATCGGGCTTAATGCCGTGTTCGAGGAGCGCGTGAATCACGCCGATATGGGCAAAGCCGCGTGCGGCGCCGCTACCAAGAACAAGCCCGATCAGGGGACGGCCGGCCTTCCCTTGAGCGGGCTTGGTACCAATCTCCGTAAGTGCCACCACGTCCTCGATTCCCCACGTCCCGGAAAAACGCGGTCAATTGGTGTATGATTAGCGGCGAACGCGCGCATAACAAGTCGTTTGCCGCTTTGTGGTGAAAGCGCTGACGGGCCAGGGCGGCCACGTTGGGCAACACCGGGCGACGGGGCTTGAAATTGCCGCGATTGAGATCAAAAAAAAGCCATGCGAGGCTGGGGCAAGGGTGCGGGCAGGGGACGAAGTCGACGCGGCTTTGCCGCGGCGTTACTCTTAACGTCGATCCAAGTCTCTTGTTTGGGCGAAGTCTTTTCCCTCAGCAATGCCTCGGCTCAAACGCATAATCTCGCATCGCCGGATTTGACCGTTCCCGTGCCTGTCGCTCCGGGCACCGGATCTCCCGGTGCCTCCCTCGTTACGCCGCCGCAAATGCCGCCGGCGGTTGTGCAGCCGGTGCCAATGATTCCGGCGGGGCAGGTAGCGTTATCCGTGTCGGCTCGTTATGGCCGCGACGCGCCGGCAATCAGCGGTGGCCTCATCTGGCGCATCTACGCAGCGAAGGCGGACGCCACCGGGATTTTCCGCCTCGTCAAGGAAGACAAGAGCGCGGCGCCGACCTTCGCCTTGCCGCCGGGCAACTACGTCGTTCACGCCAGCCTTGGGCTCGCCAGCGCCGCCAAGACGGTGCAATTGCGCGGCGAGACCGTTCGCGAAGTCTTCGAAATTCCGGCCGGCGCCATCCGTCTCGAAGGCCGCGTCGGCGATGTCCGTATCCCCGCCGGCCAAATATCGTTCGACGTCTTCAACGGCAGCCAGTTCGACACCAGCGAGCGCCGCCCCATCGCCCAGAACGTGATGACCGGCGACGTGGTGCTGCTTCCGGAAGGCACCTATTACATCGTATCGAATTACGGCGAGGGCAATTCCGTGGTCCGTTCGGACGTCCGCGTCCAGATGCAAAAACTGACCGACGTTATCGTCACGCATCGCGCAGCGGTCATCACGCTCAAGCTTGTCAACGATAGTCACGGCGAGGCGCTCGCCAATACGCAGTGGACGGTGCTGACGCCGGGCGGCGACGTGATCAAGGAATCGATCGGCGCTTTCCCGCGCGTCGTGCTGGCCGAGGGTGACTATCACGTCATCGCGCGCAACGAAGGCAAGACCTTCCAGCGCGATTTCAAGGTAATTACCGGCGTCGACGGTGAGATCGAAGTGTTGGCGCGCTGACGTTTCCTCACGCGGCCTTTCTGAGCCGCCCCACGTCCGGCGGCACCGCTTCCTGCGCCAGCGCGGCAATAGCGGCGTCGAGCGCCATTACCTGCTGGCCTTCCTTGCCCAGGCGGCGAATTGAGACCGTGCGCTCGGCGGCTTCTTTCTTGCCGACGACCAGCATGACTGGAGTTTTCGCCAGCGAGTGCTCGCGGACCTTGTAGTTGATCTTCTCGTTGCGCAGGTCGCCTTCGACCCGGAGCCCCGCGCGCCGCGCCGCCGCAATGGCCTCACGCGCATAGTCGTCGGCATCAGAAGTGATGGTGGCAATCACCGCCTGCAGCGGCGAAAGCCACAGCGGCAGATGCCCCGCATAATGTTCGATCATGATGCCGGTGAAGCGTTCGAGTGAGCCGAACATGGCGCGGTGCAGCATCACCGGCGTCACCTTGTTCGAGTGCTCGTCGATATAGAATGCGCCGAGCCGGCCCGGCATGTTGAGATCGACCTGTACCGTGCCGCATTGCCAGTCGCGGCCGATGGCATCGCGCAAGACATATTCAAGTTTCGGACCGTAGAACGCACCTTCGCCCTTGTTCAGTGTCCACGGCCGCCCGGACGCTTCGAGCGCCTGCTTCAACGCGACTTCGGCGCGATCCCAGACGCTATCCTCGCCGATGCGCTTTTCCGGCCGGTCGGAAAATTTGATGCGCACATCGTCAAAGCCGAAGTCCTGGTAGATCGACAGGATCAGATCGTTGACGGCAAGAACCTCCTGCGCGATCTGGTCCTCGGTGATGAAGATATGCGCGTCGTCCTGGGTGAAGGCGCGCACCCGCATCAGCCCGTGCAGCGCGCCGGAGGGCTCGAAACGGTGCACTTTGCCGAACTCTGCGATCTTGAACGGCAAATCGCGATAGGATTTCAACCCGTTCTTGAAGATCTGGATATGGCCCGGGCAGTTCATCGGCTTGATGACGAAGGTGCGTTCGTCTTCTTCGCGCGGCTGGACCAGGAACATGCCGTCGCGGAAGGTCGCCATGTGGCCCGAGGCCACCCATAGCGACGCGTCGATGAGCTGCGGCGCGTTGACCTCGGCATAGCCGGCATCCGACTGCCGGCGGCGGATATAATTCTCAAGCGTTTGGAACAGCGTCCAGCCCTTCGGGTGCCAAAACACCGAGCCCGGTGCTTCCTCCTGGAAATGGAACAGGTCCATCTCGCGGCCGACTTTACGATGGTCGCGCTTTTCCGCTTCCTCGATCTGCTTGAGATAAGCGTCGAGTTCTTCCTGCTTGGCGAAGGCGGTCCCGTAGATGCGCGACAGCATCTCGCGGTTTGAATCGCCGCGCCAATAGGCGCCGGCAACCTTGAGCAGCTTGAACGCGTTGCCGATCTTGCCGGTCGAGGTCATGTGCGGCCCGCGGCACAGATCGAACCAATCGCCTTGTTTGTAGATTGTCAGCCGCTGATCTTCGGGGATTGCGTCGACGAGCTCGACCTTGAAGGCCTCGCCCTTGTCGCGAAATACCTTCTTCGCCTCATCGCGCGACCAGACTTCCTTGGTGAAAGGTTTGTCGCGGGCGACGATCTCGCGCATCTTCTTTTCGATGGCGTCGAAATCTTCCGGCGTGAACGGCTGGTTGCGAAAGAAGTCGTAATAGAAGCCGTTGTCGATCACCGGCCCGATGGTGACTTGCGTGCCGGGCCAGAGCGACTGCACCGCTTCGGCGAGAACGTGCGCGGCATCGTGGCGAATGAGCTCCAGCGCGCGCGGGTCGTCACGGGTGAGGAATTCTATTTTCGCATCGTTCTCGATCGGATCGGAAAGATCCACGAGCTTGCCGTCCAGCGCCATCGCCACCGTGCGCTTGGCAAGCGATGGCGAAATGCCCTTGGCGATGTCGAGGCCGGTGGTGTTTTGCGGATATTCCCGACGTGCGCCGTCGGGGAAGGTCACGGCGACCATTTTTCGCTCCTTTTGCTCACTCCTGCGAACGAGCGCAGGTAAGCGCGGATGACTTAAGTGCGAGCCGCTTCCGGCCCGGCCGGCGGTGGCGTCGGAACGAGGTTCGTTCCGCGCCAGCGACCGAAGCGCCACGGCATATACCAGCACGATTCGGGCGGCAACGCCGCCGCGACAAAATCAAGGCCCGACGTGCCGAAGGGCTGGCAGCGCAGCAGGCGCGCCAGCGTTATCCAGCCGCCGGCCCACAGGCCGTATCGCTCGATCGCCTGGTCGGCATAGTCAGAGCAGGTTGGCAGGTGGCGGCAGTCGAAGCCGACCAGCGGGGAGAGCGTGTATTGGTAGGCTTTGATCAAGCCCCGGCCGGCGAGCCGCGGCGCGCGGCGGGAGGCATCAAACAGCGAATCAAGCGATAACGGGCCGGCGGACATCGGCGTCACTCGGCGGCAGCTTTGGCCGCGCGCTTTGCCTCGATCTGGCCGATGGCATCGACCACGGCGTCGAAGGTCAGGAGTGTCGAGGCATGCCGCGCCTTGTAATCACGCACCGGCTCGAGCACGGCGATATCGGCCCATTTGCCCGCGGCCGGCGGCGCGCCGTTCTCCTTGAGCATCTTGCGGACGCCTTCGCGGAGCGCCCGCAACTCGTCCGCGCTGGAGCCGATGACGTGGCTCGCCATGATCGACGATGACGCTTGGCCAAGCGCGCAGGCTTTCACCTCGTGGGCAAAATCCGTCACCTTGTCGCCGTCCATCTTCAGATCGACGGTGACGGTCGAGCCGCAGAGCCGCGAATGGGCGGTCGCCGTGGCGTCCGGACCGGCAAGCCGTCCGATACGCGGGATGTTGCCCGCCAATTCAATAATGCGACGATTGTAGACGTCGTTGAGCATTGCCAGATCGCTGTTCGGGACGGCCGTGTTCAGGTAGTACCGACAAACTATATAGGTATTTGCCCGGCGGCCGCGACAGGCTCGGCCGCCGAGTCATGCAGGCAGCGACGTGCCACTATGCCAGACAAGACTGCATTCCCGCTTCCCGGAAGCACCGTCGACCTCGAAGAAGGGGCTGCGCTGACGCCGAAATTCGATGCTGATGGACTCGTCACCTGCGTCACGACCGACGCCGGCTCGGGCGAGGTGCTGATGGTGGCGCATATGAATGCCGAGGCGCTCGCCAGAACGATCGCCAGCGGGGAGGCTTGGTATTACAGCCGTTCGCGCGGCGCGTTGTGGAAGAAGGGCGAAACATCCGGCCACACGCAACGCGTTATTGAGATGCGGATCGACTGCGACCAGGACGCGGTCTTGATCAAGGTGGAGCAGGCGGGCGGCGCCTGCCACACCGGCCGCCGCTCGTGCTTCTATCGCGCGGTGCCGATCGGCACGGTTGGCGCGGTTACGCTCGAATTCCGCGACGAGCGCGTGTTCGATCCAAACGCTGTCTATCCGAACAAGAAACCGTAGAGGCAGTCCCTTTCGCGCGGGACTTTGCTTTCAGGTTTGCATGGCGTGCGCCTTGCGGCCGCCGCGCTCGATCGAGGTCGGAGCTTCGTCGCGGGAGATCAGGTGCGCCGCGAGATCGAGGCATCGCTTGGCCAGCATCGCCGCCCCGTCGGCCAGTTCCTCGGATGAGCGCACGATCTCGACGTTGCATTCCATGTCTTCGTGCGACCAGCCGCGCGAATGAGCGATGTAGGGAAATTGCGGAAAGATAAAACCAAGCTCGGCGAAAAAGCCGAGCATCTGGCCGGCGACCGCCTGGATATTGTCCTGGCCGCCGACGACAATAAATCCCGCGACCTTGTTACGAATAAGCACGCGATTGCGGATCGTCACCGCATTCTGCACGCAGTTCAGCCGTTCGGCCATTTTGAAGTAGAGCGATGATGCGGCGCCCCACCGGATCGGGGTTGCAACGATGATCGCATCGGCCCAGTGCACCAGCGCCTCGTAGACCTGGTCCATTTGATCCTTGGCATCCATCTGGGTGATGGAGCAGGGCCAGGTGCAGGCTTGCGCGGACTTCGAGTAGTAACCCTCGCAGTTACGGAATTTGAGGTCGTTGAGCTTTATCAGCCGTGTTTCGGCCTTGAGGTCGCGGGCGGCTTTCAGCGCTTGGTCGAGCAGATGATCAGAACCCGAGAAGCGCGGGTTTGCGGCGTCCATGGCCGTCGTCGAAAGGCCGGCGATGCGTAATGGCCCAGGCGCCCGCTCGACCTGGCGTGCCAGCGGATGCGGGTCATGCGGCTTCTTGTGACGCTTGCTGGCAGCAGCGAGATTTACAAATACGCGGCCGTTCTCGACCTTGACCGGATAAGCCGGAATGCGATCCTCTTCGAAGCCGGGTTCGCCAAACCCACTGCAGCGATGAAATTTCCAGTTATGCCAAGGGCAGATGACGTAATCGCCGTCCAGCCGGCCGTCGCCGAGCGGTCCGCCGACGTGGTTGCACGCGTTTGAAATCGCCCCGAACTTCCCGTCCTTGAACGAAACCGCCAGTTCCACGTTCACCGCCGTGACGCGCTTGAGCGGCGTCGTGGAAAACTCTTCCGCGTTACCGACGTCGATCCAGTTCTCGTCGTTGGGCATGACGGTCTGTATCCCCTATTGTATTCGCGAACGCAAAGTCTTGCTTTTGTTAAAAAATATCCGTGTTGTGATCTTGCGGTTCAATGCGGTGCATGGCGGACGGCAGGAGATCACCAAGGCAGCGGCCGTGCAAGATCGCGCCGAGCCGCCTGGCATCGCGGCAACAAGGCCCGGCGGGCAGGGGGAGCGCTTGAATAGATTGAAGTGGCGGCCATTTCACGGTGTCGGTCGGGGGCAACTGCACGAAGCCCGCCTGCAATCGCATTATGCGGCACAATGGCTGGCACGGACGGCGCGGGCCTATGTTCCGCCGCAGCCTGACGATGGCCATACCAGCCTGCGGTGGGAAGATGGCCTCGATGGATTTATCACGCACCCGCTTACCGACGGCGCCCGGCTTAGCTTGCAAATATCTTCTCTCACGCTCGCGGTGCACGGCAACGAACCAGCAAGCACGCAATCCATTCCTCTCATCGGCCGTTCGGATATGCAGGCTCGCCAATGGCTCGGCGAGCAACTCGCGGCGCGTGGCATCGATCCACGCGGTCTCGACGCGCCATCACCATACGAGATTCCGGAACACGCGATCGATCAGGGCGCCAGCTATGGCCCGGCCGGATCGGCCGATGCCCTGGCGGAGCTGGCGGCCTGGTACGCTAATGCCGATGTTTTGCTCGGTCGCGTGCGCGCACGAATGATCGGACTTAAGCTGTCTGCCTCACCGGTGTGCTGCTGGCCGCACCACTTCGACCTTGCCACGCTGACGACGTTGCCGACGCAGCACGCCGACACGACAGGCTCCATCGGCGCCGGGTTTTCTCCAGGCGACGAATATTACGACGAACCATATTTCTACGTTTCGGTGTATCCCGAACCCGACCCGACAACACTTCCACTGTTGCCGGCCATGGGCCATTGGCACACGCGAGAATTCACCGCAGGAATAAAACTCGCGCACAGGATACTTGCTGCAACGGATATGGCGGCCGACATCGACGACTTTCTTCACGGAACCGTCACCGTTGCCCTCGAAATGTTGGGGAAGAATCCCAATAGCCTTTGAGGATCGGCTACTTCTTGTCGAGCGGCGTGATATCCCGCAGCTTCCTTTTGACCTTCCAGCTGCCGTAGTTCTTTTTCAGGCTGCCGGGCTTGCCGGTATTCTCGGGGATCACGTAGGTCTTGAAGTCGCCGCCGATCGCTTCGCTGCATTCGATGCATAGCCGCGTATAGGGCAGCACTTCCAGGCGGCGCGGCGGTATCGGGGCGCCGCAACGCTCGCATACTTTCTCTTCTTCATCGGTCATTTGGGTCTCCCTTCGGCGAAGGGTGTCGCGACAGTTTCCCAAATAGCGAAATGGCCCCGGTTTTCGCCGGAGCCATCGAACCAACAGGGAAATCCCTGCGCCATTTGAACTCTACATCGAATGCCGCCCCGGTTTTGTCAAGAGGGATGCCTTGATTAGTTTCGCGCGTTGCAGCACGCGCTTTGCGCGGGCGAGGTGCGGCTGATCCGCCATGACCCCGGCGATGCCGATCGTGCCCGCTTGAGGATTAGCGGCAAACGCGTCGACGATGGCCTGTGCATGCGCGATCGCCTCCGGCGTCGGCTTGAACACCTCGTTGATGATCGGAATTTGTGTCGGGTGGATCGCCATCTTTGCCGAAAAGCCATCGCGGCGCGCCTCCGCGCATTCGCGCCGGAAGCCCTCGACGTCGCGGAAATCGATATAGACGGTATCGAACGCCGGCACATGGGCCGCGGACGCGCCGGCAAGGCACAGCACGCGCGCCAGTCGATAGGGGTCGAGAAAGCCACCCGCGGCATTCCGGTTGGCCTCAGCGCCCAGTTCGGCGGAAAGATCTTCGGCGCCCCAGGTCAGTGCGCTCAGCCGCTTGCTTGCGCCCGCATAGGTGCCGGCGAGGAACAAAGACGCCGCCGTCTCCGTCGCTATTGGGACGATCTTGATGAGACCGTCCGGCAAGCCGTTCCGCGCTTCGCGCACCGCGAGCTTAGCATCGGCATGCGCGACAGACGCGCCACCTTCCGCTTTCGGCAGCATGATGGCATCGGGCGCCGCCGCTGCGACAGCGTCGAGGTCGGCGTCGGTCAGGTCCGTCTGCAAGCTGTTGACGCGCACGAGGAGGCGGGGCCGTGGTGCGTGCGCGACCACCTCTTTGAGAAACGCCGCCGCGCTCTGCCGCGCCTGCGCTTTATTGTGCGGCGCGATCGAGTCCTCGAGGTCGACGATCAGCGCATCCGCGCCGCTCGTCATGGCTTTTTCGAGTTTCTTTGCGCTATCCGCTGGGACAAACAGCAGCGACCGTATGGAATCCATTTCCCGCTCCCGGTAGTGGGGGACAACAGAATGCACGCCGCCGGCGGCTAGCCGTCAATGGGAATGATGCCGGAGAGGCTGCAAAACGTCTCCAAGCTGACCCGGCGGACTCACCCCAAGCACAGCAACGATCGCGACGATAATGGCGCCGGCCGCGACTTCGATAAAAATATTGCGGCGCAACTGGCGCAACGCGTCTTTGGCGGCGGCGTTTGCACCTTGAAGCAGGCGCGGCGTGAGCCACAGCCGATTGACGGCGGCAACCACGATCATACCAAGGAACAGCGCAATCTTTGTCAGCAGGAGACGGCCATAATCGGTCTCGGTCAGCGCGGCCATGCTGCCCGCCAGATACCACGTGTTGACGGCGCCGGTGAGGATAAGCGTGGCGACGCTGGCAATGCCGAGCATCGAAAACCGCAAGATTGCGGTGCGCACAACTTCGACCGGCGCCGCATCGTGTCCGGATGCCCCAAGCAGCAGCCCGAGCGGAAGGAGGGTGCCGACCCAGGCCGCCGCGGCGACGAGATGCAACGCATCGGCCGCCGGATGGATGAATCCTTCGCTACCTGACGCACCGACGGCGTGGCCGGCCATGGCCAAGGCGCCGATGAGGCCGACGGCCAGTGCCACGACGACCACCTTCAGCCAGATAGCCTTGTCCCCCCGCGGCGAAAGGAACGGCAGAAGAAAACCCGCAAGGAGGCACGCTACCGCAAAGCGCTCCATCCAGTCGCGGCCAAAGACCGTATCAGACAGCACCGTCCAAAGAATGCCTTCCGAAAACACGTCCGCCAAAGCGCGATCGCTCATGGACTGCGCCACCAGCACGAGCCACGCGCCGCCTGAAAGCACTGTCGCCAGCAGGCCGAGCCAGGCGATCCATTGGAACTTCGCACGGACAGCGGCGCTCACCGTCATGCCGGTGCCGGATTGCCGAAAGGCGGGCTCGGCGACGAAGACGACAAAAAAAACGACGCCCACCACCGACATCGTCGCGACGAAATGGATGGCGCGCACGTAGATCAACGGGTCGTCCAAACGGCATCCCCCATTACTCGCTCGCTATGATTTGCGGGGTGCGCGGCTAAGGGTGGCCGACGTGGAAGGAGAAGCCCCCCTGCGTCGTGTGCGTATCGACGGAAAGTACGCGCCACTGAACTTTGTAAGTTCCCGGCGACAGCGCTTTCAGGCCGACCCGCATGGTGCTGCCGCTGATTTGCGCCTTGCCCAGATCGACCCTCGCTCCATTCGCGTCGGTCACCTGCACCGAGCTGAAAGCCGCTTCCAGGTTTTGCGTGAATGAAAGCGTAACCTCGGATGGTGCGGCGGGGACCGTGCTGCCCACCCGGGGGTTGGCATGATCGAGAAAGGCATGTGCCTGCGCAAAGGTGCCTGCCAGCCCCACAAGGAAGAGGAAGGCGAGAATTAATCGCGTTCGCATTGATTGCTCCTTAAAAGCTGAGTTTGCCCGGCGCGGTCGACGTCCCGCCGATGAGCGGCTGACCGAACGTTTTGGGGAATATGTCGTCCAGGTAGAGGTGGACTTGCCCGAGGAAACCGATACCGGTTCCGCTGGCGCCGTTGACCGGAATCACCGCCTCGACGCCGACCTGAAAATAGCTCCCAACCCAGATCACGCCCGGGTTGATCGTGCCGGTCGTGAGATAACTGTTGCCGAAATTGTTGGTGACCGGCGTTGCGAGCTGAAATTCGACGATCGGGATCAGATGATTGAAGAAGTCGGCAAGCTGAAGGTCTTTCACCTCGGATTTGAGGTAAGGCATGCTGTATTGCAGCGATCCGCCGTAGACGAGAACCTGCGGGATGAAGGCGGCCTGCGACACGATGTAAGACGTGGTCGGGATCTGATAACCGATCTGCCCAGTCACAGCGATCGGGCGGGCCCAGTCGAGCGTATCGGGAAGCTGACCAAATCCCTGGCCGAAATAGTAGGTCGGCGTGAGGACGCTGTAAGGCGTTCCTATTCCGGCATTGGTCGCGCCGGTGCCGCCCCAATCGACGATGAGGCCCAGAAGCATCGCCAATTCGTGCGAGTTGTCCTTGAGCAATTGATACTGGAGCGTGGTTTCAAGGTCCCCGAACCCAACCATTGTGGGACCGCCGGGCTGCCGGATCTGGGTCCAGCCTTCGCCGATCGAGATACCGAGGTCCGGGGTGATGCGCTTTGAGATATCACCGGAAATGTCCAATTGGGTGGCCGGGGGTACATCGCCGGTCTTCGACCAGCCGACCGTCGGAAGGGACATTTCATCGGCGACACAGGGATCGTCCGTTGCCAGCGTGGCTGGGAAAAATCGAGCACCAACAAAGCAATGGGCGGAAACGCTGGACAACGATAGCAAGATAAACAGGAGGCCGAGCGCAAGCGCGCTAAAACGCCTTGGATGGCGGGGCATGAGGTCTTCTCCGTTCAGGCATGGCGAACACTGCAGCGGCCGGTAAGGCCGCGAGTCGTCACGCGCCCGGCGGAGGACCTCGGGGACTTGCTATCGAATGCGCGGGAAGGAGGGGGAGAACGCGTTTATCTGCGGCCCACGGCGTTTCGACGATTTCGACATGCGCGCGATGGAAGACGCCAGGCGGTACCCCGACCACTGCGTGATGCGCGCCGGCAAAACAGAAAATGCAATGCGTGCAGCCGGAATGATCGGGGCTCCCGGCCGGCAGGTCTGGCATGGCTTGGTTGTCGTGGAGGCAAAGCTCGAAACCCGGCGCGCCGTCGTGGGCTTGCGCTGGCAGCGAGAAACCGCCGAGCACAATCAACAAGGTTTGCGCGGCGACGGCATAGGCGACGAGGACGCCGATCAGCGGCCGCCAAAAGCGCCTGCTCCCACAGCCAAGATTGATCAATAGTTTGATCATCTATCGCCTGCATCCCCGACGACGATCATTGGAGCCGCCAAATCAAAAGTCAACGTTCGGCCGCCGCCTTGCTCGGAATAAGCTCGGGTGTGGCTTTGGCTTCATCACCGGTGCGACGCCTCAGGTTTTTCCTGCGCGGCAAGAACGGCAATTCGGTCCAGCTGGGCGACGATATCCGAGGGCAGCACCAGTGTAGCGGCCTCGAGATTGTCGTGGAGGTGTTCGACGGATGAGGTGCCGGCGATGATCAGGATGTTAGGCGAACGCTGCAGCAGCCATGCCAGCGCCACCTGGCGGGTCGTGGCGCCCAGTGAAGCCGCCGCCGCATCCAGTAGCCGGGATTGCAGGGGACGGAAGCCGCCCAACGGAAAGAACGGAACATAGGCAATCCCTTGTTCCGCCAGCATGTCGATGAACGGGTCGTCCTGGCGATGGGAAAGATTGTAATGGTTCTGCACGCACACGATCTTGGCGATCGCCTGTGCCTCCACGAACTGCCGCTGCGAGATATTGCTAAGACCGATATGGCGGATAAGGCCCTTGGCCTGAAGGTCCGCCAGGACTGTCAGCGGTTCTCCAATGGAGTTCTCATTCGGTCCGAACTGGCCGCCGACACGCAGATTGACGATCTCCAGTACGTCCAGGCCGAGACGGCTCAGATTGTCCTGCACCGCGCTGGTGAGGTCCTCGCGGGAGAGTGCCGCAGGCCAGGATTTGTCCGGTCCCCGCTTGGCACCGACCTTTGTGACAATCACCAAGTCTTTGGGATAGGGGTGGATCGCCTCGTGGATGATCTCATTGGCGACGTGGGGACCGTAATAGTCGCTGGTGTCGACATGGTTGATGCCCAGCCGCACGGCCTAGCGCACCACGGCAAGGGCGGCCTGACGATCTCGCGGCGGGCCGAAGGCCATCGGCCCGGTGAGTTGCATGGCGCCAAAGCCCATGCGGTTCAGAACAAGGCCGGTGCTGGCGGACGTAAACGCTCCGCCAAGATGGGTTGATGGGGACATTGGGGGAGCTCTGACCGATTGTTAAGATTACGGCCGTAAGATAACGCATGTAAGGTTACGTCTGTCAACTCCTACATTAACTTGGGTAGCGTCACAGCGGGAACATTGAAGAATGATGTCAGAAACGCTCCGCAAAGATCACGCACCCAGGGCCCGCAATGCCCGAGGGGAAGGCGAACGCTTGCGCGACGAGATCATCGCGGCCGCGACCAAGGTGTTGTCGACTATCGGCCCGGAAGACCCGTTCTCCCTGCGCGCGGTGGCAAAAGAAGCCAAGATCGCGGCGCCGTCGGTCTATATCCACTTTGCCGACCGCAATGTTTTGCTGCTGGCGGTGCTGGAAAAGCTGTTCCGCGAGCAGGTGACGATCCGGACGGCCGCCGAGGAAGAAGCGGCCCGCGCCGGCGGAGGTCCGTGGCAACGCCTTCTTGCCCGCTCTATTGCGGCCGTCGAGTTTGGGCTGAAGCATCCGGGCCACTACAAGGTTCTATTTGAGGGCCGCGTGGTCCTGAGGCTCAACGATCCGCGGATTGCCGATTTTGGACGCCCGCTTCTGGTGCGCTCCATCGAATTGATCCGGGAGATCAAGCCGATGTCCGTCAAGGCGCGGGTCTCTCAAGATCCGCAACGTCTGGCGCTTCTCTTGTGGTCGGGCCTGCATGGCGTGATCTCACTTCGCATCAACAAGCCCACGTTGGACTGGCCGCCCGCCACGGAGCTTGCCGAGCAGATCACACGCGCGATCATCCAGCCCAAATAGTCGCGCCCGCTCAATTCGCGGAGCGGGCGTTGCACTGCCAGCCGGGCGACCTCACTTGAATTTCGCCCCGATGCGGAAGGGGGCGCTATGCCGCGGCGTTCCGGCCCCGTTTACTTCGGCCGCATCAGCATGAAGGCGCCGCGGCGGCATTCAGCTACGAGCTTGCCGTTCTGATTGAAGGCGCGGTGATGAAACTCGACGATGCCGGCGCCGGGCCGCGACTTCGATTCGCGTTTGCCGATAATCTCTGTCGAGGCGTGAAGCGTGTCGCCCTCGAAAACGGGATGCGGGAATTTGACATCCGTCATGCCGAGATTGGCGATCGTGGTGCCGACGGTGAGGTCGCTCACCGACATGCCGATCATCAGGCCGAGCGTGAACAGCGAGTTCATCAGCGGCTGGCCCCATTCGGTCTCCTGTTCGCAAAAGTGCCGGTCGATGTGCAGCGGCTGCGGATTGAGCGTCATGTTGGAGAACAGCATGTTGTCCATTTGCGTGACGGTCCGCGTGTAGCGGTGCTCGACCACCTCGCCGGGGACAAAATCCTCGAAAAATACGCCGCCGCGCTTATGCCGCGCCGCTGTGTGCACCGTCATGACGACCTCCCTGACCTGAGCGTTAAGTTCCCGTTTACCATAATAGTTAATCCTTCCTAACCGACCCAATCTGAGTCCGGTGGGAGCCGCACAGGGGAGTCCTTCATGCTGGTCGATTCCAGCAATTCCGCCGCCGGCTCGGCGGTGGCCGGCGCCATTCAGCAAGCGTCGCAGGCCACTGGCACGAGCTTCAATTACCTCTTGGCCACGGCAAAGGTCGAGTCGGGCCTCAACCCGACGGCCGGGGCGGCGACCTCGTCCGCGCGCGGACTGTTCCAGTTCATCGAGACGACCTGGCTTGCCACCTTGAAACAGGCCGGCCCGGCACTCGGCTATGGTCGATATGCTGACGCCATCACCCAGAATGCCAACGGCCAGTACGAGGTCCGCGATCCATCGCTGCGCCGCGAGATTCTGTCGCTTCGCAGCGATCCGACCGCGAACGCCTTGATGGCCGGGGCCTTCACCAAGGCCAACGCATCGGTGTTGAGCGAGCGGCTCGGCCGGTCGCCCAGCGAGGGCGAGCTTTACATCGCGCATTTTCTCGGCGCCGGCGGCGCGGCGCGGTTGCTGACGATTGCCGCCGCCGACCCGAACGCCAAGGCCGCGGATTTCTTCCCCGGCGCCGCCCAGGCCAATTCCTCGATTTTCTACGATCGGACTACTGGCGCCGCGCGCAGCATCGCGCAGGTACGAGATGTCCTCACCGCGCGTTACGACGTCGCGCGCGGTAGCCAGGATCCGAGCATTCTTGGCTCGCAAGCCGCATCGGCAGTGTCGCCATCTACGGCTTCGGCTCCCGATACCGCAGGCATTGCCAATGCCTATGCCGAAGCGACTCCGGCCCCCAAGCCTGAAGATACGGCAATCTTTCACGGTCTTTTTGGTGACGGCAATCGCGCCGCGCCGCTCGCGCCCGTCGTCAGCGCGCTCTGGAGCACGCCCGGCGCCACGCCCTCCCCTGCAACAACCAAACTGAAGCCGGGCACCAACTTATTGCTCGATCTGTTCAGGGACGTGCCGGTCAAGGGATCATGACGTCGATCGTTGAGAGGAAATTTATGGTGAACGATTTGTTAATGCCGCGGCGCCTAAGCTTCCAAAGCCTCGAACTCCTCTGGCGCGAGCGAAACCAATGATCGTCCGCCATTTTCTCGATTGGGTACGCACAGCGCCCGCCGGCAAACGAGCCGAAGCAACAGCGGCGCTGGCGCGGGCATACCTTTATTCCGATCTCTCGCCGGACGATGCCGCCGCCGCCGAAGGCGCGATGCTGATGTTGCTCGACGACACCTCCCCCATGGTGCGCCGCGCATTGGCCGACGCGTTGGCGGCAAGCCCCAGCGCGCCGCCGGCCATCGTGCTGGCGCTGGCAGGCGATCAGCCGCAAATCGCTGCGCCGGTCTTGGCGTTGTCGCCGCTTTTCGTCGACGCCGATCTGGTCGATGCGGTAGCGACGGGAAACGGCGCCGTGCAAACGGCGATCGCGTCCCGCGCCGGCTTGCCGCGCCCGGTCGCGGCTGCGATCGCAGAAGTCGGCACGGCGGAGGCATGTCTCGTGCTTGCGGAAAACAGCGGGGCCGAGATGGCGCCGATATCGATCGACCGGATGATCGAGCGATTTGGGCATCTCGCCGCCATTCGCGAAGCGCTGCTCGCGCGCGAGGATATCGAGGCGGCAACGCGGCTGACGCTGGTCGCAAAGGTATCGGAGACGCTGGTGGATTTCGTCTCAGCGTGCCAGTGGCTCGATGTCGGCCACGCTCAGCGGATCGCGCGCGAGGCCTGCGAAAAGGCGACGGTCACGCTTGCGGCTGAAACTCCCTCCACCCAAATGCGCGCGCTCATTCGTCACCTGCGCGTCGGCGGGCAACTCACCGCCGGCCTGATTTTGCGCGCGCTGCTGTCGGGCAACGTCACACTGTTCGAGGAGGCTTTGGCCGAGCTTACCGACATGCCGGTAGAGCGCGTCTCGGGCCTCATTTACGACAGCGGCAATACGGGCTTATTGGCGCTGTTCGATCGGGCTGAGCTACCGCCGTCGACTTACCCGGCGTTCAAGGAGGCGATCGAGGCGTTGCGTGAGGGCGGCCTCATCAGCGAGCCGGGCGGTGCGGCACGATTGAAACGCCGCACGATCGAGCGCGTGCTGACCCGTTGTGAAAACGAGGATCTCGGTGAGTTGGCGCCGCTACTTACGCTGCTGCGCCGTTTTGCCACCGAGGCCGCGCGCGAAGAGGCACGGATGTTCTGCGACGAACTTGTAGCCGAAAGTTTCGAAGATCAGTCCGAGGCCGCCTAAAGGGGCTAGCTGCCAGTCGCGAATATGCTTTCCAGGTAGTCTGGCCGGTCGGCGTTCTCGGCGCGCAAGAATTCGTCGGTAACCTCGGTCAGCCGTCGGGTCAGGGAACTAGCGATGGCGTCCAGGTCGGGCCGAGCATACTCGCGCGCGATGGCCCGCACGGCATCGACATGCTGCTCGACGAGCGCGAGCGGGATACGGGTCCCCTCGGGCGTGTGTTCGATGAGGCGGCAGAGGCTCTTGGCTACGACGCCGACCGCCGGATAGCCGAAAGTCGCGGCTTCGCCTTTGATGTCGTGCGCCGCTCGAAAAAGCTCGTCCTGGGTTTCCTTGGTGAAGCCGAGACTGGCGACCTGTCGGCGCGCCGCTTCGAGGCGCTCGCATTCGGCATACATCCACTGGGCGAATTCACCCGAGAGCTGCGCCAGGGCTGCCTCGGCCCTTGCCACCGGATCGTCATCCTTGTCCGCTGCGCTTGCCAGGGCTTTGCGCAACTCGTGCGGCGGCGTGATCACCTCGTGGTCGGCGAAAGTCGTGACCGACGGCGCCTCGTCCTTGCGCGATGCCATTTTGCTGATCGCTCCTGCGGGTTTAGGTCAAGACCTTGTCGAGTAAGGGCTGCTGGCGGATGACGTCGGCCCTGACGCTTTTGCGCCGTTCCGGTCCGACATAGTTCGGGTTCACGTTCCGGCGCCGATCCGGCCCAAAATAATTTTTGGTCTTCACGAACGGACGCGGGTTGGCGACGATGTTGAGAATGCGCTCATAGAGCGCCTTGGCGGAAATCGGCTTGGCGAGAAATTCCGTAGCGCCGGCGTCGCGGGCGACGACAACGCGCTTTTTCTCCGAGTGGCCGGTAAGCATGATGATCGGCACATAAGGATTGGCGTTGGCTCCCGGCTGCCGAATCATCTGGGTCAGTTCCAGGCCGTCGAAAATCGGCATGGCCCAATCGGTGATCACGATGTCCGGCAGGAAATGGGTAAAGGCTTCGAGACCGGCGGCGCCGTCTTCGGCTTCATAGACCTCGCGGGTGCCGAAACCGTGCAGCAGCGTGCGCATGATGCGCCGCATGTGGGCGTTGTCGTCGATGACGAGAAAGCGCAGACGGTTGAAGTTGATGCGGACCATAAAGCCTGACGGGCACGGGTTAAGCCGTCGCTCGCCGCGGAAGGTAAGGTTTTGCCTGTTAACGAGCGGTTAAGCATACCGCAGGCGGAAGCGGATATTCGCCAGGCTCAGTAGCCGAATTGCTCGCGCAAAATGCGTTCGTCGAGGCTATGGCCGGGATCGAACAGCATGTGCATCGAGGTGTCGTGGTCCATGCTGATCTCGACGGAACGGACTGAGCGCACCTCGTTGTGATCGGCGACCGCGGCGACCGGACGCTTGGCGGCTTCGCGGACTTCGATGGTGACACGGGCGCGATCGGGCAAGAGCGCACCGCGCCAGCGCCGCGGCCGGAATGGACTGATCGGCGTCAGCGCCAAAAGCGGCGCGCCGATGGGAATGATCGGGCCCTGCACGGACAGATTGTAGGCGGTCGAGCCGGCTGGCGTTGCCAGAAGCACGCCGTCGGCGACGAGTTCGGCAAGCCGTTCCTCGCCGTCGATGAGGATGCGAAGCCGCGCCGCTTGGTAGCTCTGGCGAAACAGCGAGACCTCGTTGATGGCGCGGTGACGGTGCAGGCGCCCGACAGCGTCGCGGGCACGCATAAGCAACGGGTGGATCACGGTGACTTGCGCAGCGGCGAGCCGTTCCACGAGGTTCCGTTCGGAAAATTCGTTCATCAAAAACCCGACCGTGCCGCGATGCATGCCGTAGATCGGTTTGCCCGAATTCATGAGCCGCTGCAGGCTCGCGAGCATCAGCCCGTCGCCGCCGAGCGCGACAATAACGTCGGCGGTCTCGGGAAGGGCGTCGCCATAGCGGCGGACCAGCGCGCGTCGCGCCTTTTGCGCCGACGGGGTGTCGCTGGCGACGAAAGCGATGCTCTTGAAACGCGATGCGGTGCGGCGCGGTGGCATGGGAGGGGTTAGCTTGGCAGCCTTGGTTTGCTGGGCCATGGTTTGTTAGACCTTGGCGGATGCGGCAGCGGCGCGGCGCTGCGGGGAGTCAAAGATGGAACGCGCGGTGTTCGTGTATACGACCTATCCGGCGATTGTCGAGGCGGAGCGGGCAGGGCGGGCGCTGGTCGAGCGCCGGCTGTGCGCCTGCGTCAACATCCTGCCGGGCATGGTCTCGATCTACCGGTGGCAAGGCGCGGTCGAGCGGGGCGACGAAGTGGTGATGATTATCAAGACCCGCGCAAGCCTCGCCGAACGGGTCCGTACGGCGGTGAAGGAGATGCACTCCTATACCACGCCCGCCATACTTGTTATTCCCATCGAAAGCGTCGATCCCGATTACCACGCCTGGATCGTGGATGAGACGCAGACCGCCTGACGTTGTCGTCGCTAGTATGTCGCGGTGCCGTCGATGACTTCCTTGAGCATCTGGTACGGGCGACAGTCGGCGTTGCCGCAGATCAGACGCACCTTTTCCAGATCGTCCTTGGCCTTGAGCACGTTGCCTTGCTCGACCTGCCACATGCCGTAATACGACCAGGTCAGCGCATGATCGGGATCGGTGGCCAGCGCGCGCTCGTACCAGACCTTCGCATCGTCGTAGCGGCCGAGCTTGCGGCTGGCATAGCCGATCAGCGTCGCTACGTCGGGATGGTCATCGTAGCCCAGCGCTCGCAGCGCGGCGATGCCGCCGACATAGTCGTTCTTGTCGTAAATGAGCGCGTAGGCGGAATGGTAGTCGCGCAAGAAGTCCTCAGCCGAACTGCTGTCGCTGGCCTTCGGCTTCTTGGTGCCTTTGTCCTGGCTTGGCGGTGGCGGCGGATCCGGGTCGCCGGCTGCGACGGCGAGATCAGGAGCGACCAGGACTGCGGTCAACAGCAAAGCAGCGGCGAGCGAAAGCTTTGGCTTCATGGCGGCTTCTCCAGCGTCAACTCTACTTAGAGTACGACATCGCCAGGGCCTTTGGCGTGACGCTTTGATGTCATCGAGAGAAAGTGATCTTTGATAAAAGCGATCTTCGATGAAAAAACACTTGGCGCCGGGAATAAAATCGGAAGTGGCCTTTACAGGTTCGGCTGCCATTCGACCGGCACGTGTTCGTAGCCGGTCGCGGTCTTGATCAAATGCCCACATGCCGGGAAGGGGAAGTGGTAGCCGGTCACCAGCATCCGATCTGCGGCGGCGCGGTCGAAGAGCCTTTTCCGCGTCGCTACCGCGGCGTCGCCGTCGACGTCGAAGACCGCCTGCCATTCGGGATGGCGCGCGAATACGGCGGGATGCTGGGCTGTGTCGCCCAGAACCATGAGTGACTGATCGCCGGAGTGGATGGCGAAAACGGTGTGTCCGGGCGTGTGGCCCGGCGCCGCGAGGGAAATCACGCCGGGCGCTACCTCAGCTTCCGGCGCGAAACGTGTCACGTTCTTCGCGATGTCGGAAAATATGCGGCGCTGGTTGCGGAAGGTGAGTTTTAGATCCGCCGGCGCGGCGTTCAGATTGGCGTCGTCCATCCAGAAGTTCCATTCCGCCGCCGGCACCATGATCTCGGCATTGGGGAAGACGAGTTCGTTGTCCTTGTCCTTGATGCCGTTGATGTGGTCGGGATGGAAATGCGAGATGGCAATGAGGTCGATCGCTTTCGGATCGATTCCGGCGGCGAGGAGATTGGCGCGCAGCACGCCGGCGCTCGGCGCGATCTGGCCGCCGGTGCCGGTGTCGATCAGCACAAGCCGCTTGCCGGTGTTGACAATCAGGGTCGTGAACGGCGTCGCCAGTTTGTCGGTTGGCATGAACGCGTCGGCGAGAGCGCTTTCGACTTCGGTGAAGGAGGCGTTGCGGATGAATTTATCGCTGATCGGGCGGTACCAGATGCCGTCGTAAAGGGCGGTCAGCTCGAAGGTGCCGATACGATAGCGATAGATCCCGGGCGTCTCGGTGCCGGCCGGCGGCGCTGCGGCCGTCGCGGCGCCGGCGCCTGCCGCAAGCGCGGTCATTGCCGAGCCGGCGATGAGCGAGCGGCGCGTGATGATCGGCATGGCTGTTTTTCTTTCCTGGCCGTCGGCAAAGGCACGGCCGCATGATCGCGGCCCGCCGCGCACTCATGCCCGATCGCGTCACGGCGCGTTAGTACCTTTGGCCGGCGCCGCGATCAAAAGTGGATGATCGATAATGACATTTGTGAAGCCATTTTGATCGCAAACCGGAAACCGGCCGTCGGCATGGGAATGCACCCACGCAAGCCGCCCATCGCGCAGGCTTGCGGCTGACGACAGCTGAGTCGGGACGACGAGCATCCGTCGCCGGCCGGTGGCCGGCGCCGATCCAAGCACGGCGACGATCGCTAGGCAGTTTCCAGAAGCATCGCGCCAATGTCTTGGCCGCGGCGCCAGACAACTTTGTAGTTGCCGCTCTGGGTATGCCCACCGGGTGAGAACAACAGCGCGAACTCGTCGGGGACGCTGAGTTCCTTGATATGGAGGCGCACACCGCCCTCGGAAATGTCGGTAACGAGGCAGTAGTGTTGCTCGGCGCTGGGTCCAAAGATGATTGCCGCCACCCGCCCAAGGTGATGGCGGGGCGCCCGGCGTCTCTCCTCAGGCTTTAACGAAAGCATGACGCAAGACTCCAAGTTGTGGCTGTCATTGGCGACAGCTTTGCTCAAATGAAAACATGCACTGAATGGAATTTTGCCTAAGAAAACGGCTCAACTTATCTTTTCATTTGTCTTGGATTTTAAGCGGCGACATGCGGATTCCAGGCGGCCCTGAGACCAGCTCAATCGCAAGCCTGATCCTGCCGGCGCGGCACTTTGCGGGGGTGAACCCGGAATCGGGCCATCCACGGATCATCCGTGGAAAGATAGCAAGAACTATAGTCGGGGTGTTTTGAGTGTCTGGCGGACCGTCAAAAGACGAATGCCAGAACGGCCACGACCAGGACACCGAATCCCATCATCGCAACGCCGAAGGGGTCGAACGCAGAAAACTGGGACATAGCGAGCCTCTCCAATCGCTTTTCTTCGTTCCCGAACTTGGCGTGCGGAACGCGGCAGTCTGTTGCTGCTCGCGCTCCGCACGCCCCCGCTCCACCCCACCGATACGACCCATGTTCCGCACCGAAAATGGCATCAAATTGGCAAGGAGGGGGCGTCAGGGTGACCTAATTAACGATGCCCGGTCCGCGGGATTGATCCAGGGTCGACGAGTTCTCGGCTCGGTTGTCCGGTGATTCTCAAACGCCGGTTCGCAAACGGCTTTTGAAAAATGCCGAAGGGAAACAAGCGCCGCGAGGCTGTACTTGATGGAACGCCGGAGCGTTCAGGAGGCCAACGTAGAGGCGGTTCGTGACGGCGGATAGTGGTGGCACTCCCGGGGATGGTCCGAAAAAAATCTCCGAGGCGTGGATATTTGTATCGCACTCGCACAAGGATCTGAATGCCGTCCACCGCGTGCGGGACGAGTTCGAGCGCTTGCATGCAAATCCGCTGCTGTTCTTTCTCATGTGCCTCAAGGAGAACGAGGAAGTCAGTTCACTGATCAAGCGAGAAATTACCGCGCAGAAATTTCTTTCTGCTGTGCGACAGCCCCGCCGCCCGGGATTCGCACTATGTGCGGTCGGAGGGCAGGGCCGCTCCGCGGAAAAGTTGGTGCTTCACGCGTGCAGTAAGCTCAATCTAAGAATGGGACCGGTACGACCTTGCGGTCTCGAATGAGATCTTCCCTGCCTCGCTCGGCGTCTTCTTTGTTCTTCGCGGCCGGGCAAAGCGCATCTCCCGCTTTTACTCCGTTTCGCTCAAGATAAAGAGCAAATGCCTTGGTGGTCGCAGCGACGGTAGCGGATTCAAAAAAACCGCTCGCATAAATGCGTTGGTCAGCCGTCCCGACCGCGTAGCAGTAGACAAAGTCCGCTCGTGCTGCCGTAGTGAGCTCGGCCGAAATCAGGAAACCGACAAGCAGTCGCGTATGAAGCATCCTTGGGACCGCTAGCCGTCTCGTTTACGGCAACTTGCTTTTCGTGGGCTCGCTTTTGGCTGAATTATGCCCAATCGCCGCCACTATTGTTGCAAATAGTTAACACTCGGCGCGGGTTGGGGAATTCAGCGCAAAAACAAAACAGACAGCCGCGATATTAATGCGGCCGCCTGTTTATGTTGTGGCCGGGGTACGCCCCCACGCTCCCAAAGCCGAAAGGCCGCTCCGGTCACGGGGCCTCGGCGTTTTTGCCGCCGAGGCCCCACCTCTTTTTTGTAGCTCCCTGCATAGTAGATGGGTGTGACGGAAATCACACTATTTCGGTTTGCACTTGCGGCGATAGCTGGCCGGTGTGACCCCCGCGCTACAGCTTTTGCGGCCTGCATTCGCTACGGTGCGATTCACAGACTTTCCAGGGGCGAGTGCCGCGATGATGACGAATGTAGCGCGCGAAGGCAGACTGTTTTCGCTGAAAGCTTCAGAATGGTCGGTGCTGATCGTCAGCGTGGCGCTCTGCGGGTTCCTCACGCAGATCTTCTGATCGGCGAGACTTGGATACGCGGCTGCCGCGCTCGGGTCCTGCCGGAACAGAACTAAGCAATGTGAAGGAACTTGTTGCTGTGCGGCGGGCACAAAGCCGCCGGCGCTGTGCCAAGCCCTAGGCGGCCTTGGTCGGCCGTCGGCGCTGTTCGAGCGAGCGATCTCTACTGTCGGCACACACCCTGGAACGGGTGGCACCATTGGCCCGGCTTGCAAAGCTGATGAGCACCCGATGCCGCGCGGCATACGCAGCTTGCCTTGACCATGCCTTCCGAACAGACCGGGAAAAACTTGTGCGGATGGGCAACCCGCGCATTTGCCGCGCCGGCGGACATGGAAACCGCAACTAGCACGACGGCAAGTTTCTTCATTGGTGCTCGTCCTCCCTTTCACCCGCCTTTTTGAATCGGCGGGCGATTTTAGCTGTGCTGCGTCTTTGCGTGGTGCCGAATGTCCGAAATCGGAGCGCACCAGGTGTGATGACTGCTCTTGCAGGCGTTGTTCATCGTCGCCAGCGTGCTACCGACCCCAAGCACGACAAGCGTGAGAACGATCAATAAGCGGGTCTTCATGTGGCCCTCACTGTGTGGGCCCCCCGAACCTCTCAATCATACAGACTGTCGTCTCTAAAATGAACCCGGGGTGAACGCCCGCGGCCAGTGTTTTTCGAAGTCGGCGCAGCTATGTGCAGGCAAAGACTTCGGAAATGCACTCTGTCTTTGATGCCCCCGGCAGCCCGGCCAAGCCGGGGTGCCTATGACAAAGCCGGAATATTCTCCGGATCATGCCTTTCCAGCACCAGCGCTCGATCACACAGCATAACGAGGCGGTCTGGGTATTTTTCGGCAATGACACTGAAAAGGGTACGCGCGATGCGCAGGTTGTCCTCGCGGGCGAGAACGATCTGAATATCGGTGCCCTCGCCGCCGCGTATCAACTCAATCGAGTATTTGCCCACTTGCATACGTTCCTCCCCGATGAAATTGCGCATTGATGCGGAGCGGATCCCCTTACCGTCAGTGGCGCCGGCAGGCCCACAGGCCGTCGGCGACGATGCCGAGCGCCAGAAAAGCGGCCACTAGAAAGAAGGCCATTGTCGTGAACATTGCGACCAAGCCCGCCAGCCGTCACCAGGACGCTCAAGGAATTGTTGACTGAAACACCCCGACCAAGGTTCCAACGCGCAAGCGGCTCTTTGGTTCCGTCAGCCGACGACAAAAAGGCTTCCAATGACCTTGCCGGGACAGGGGGCGCCCAAAGCCGCATTCTCAACAAGGGTGCGTTGCGCCGGTATGCGCGCAAAGCGTTCCCATTTCGGGGTGGAAACTGGTGCCGGGTGAGAGGATTGAACTCCCGACCAACGGTTTACAAATTGGCAGCTGCCGGCTAACGGCGGGTAACAAAACCTCACACAAGATAACAGCTACGGCTCGGTTTTCTGCTGGAATATTCGAGTGTCTGGCAAGAAGAATTCGAGACCGCCCGGCGACTTGGCCTGCCACTCTCGGCACACACCATGATGACCAGGCAACTTGTTGCCCGTTGCCGCGGGGTCACGGAGTATCACAGGCATAACGCACTCGGACCCGATCTGCTTCTTATCCACGCCATCCACGCGAATGAGGAGGAGTTCGGATTTCTTGCTAGATCGAAAACCCCGGTTTCCATAGCGACTCTTTCCGAATTGCGCACCGGGACCGGACTTGCGCCAATTGTTGAGATGATGCGCGCGGGAATAGACATTTCCCACTCGATCGACACGATGGTTGCGTCAGACAATTCCGACATGTTTGCGCTCCTCCGCACCACCATGATCATGCAGCGCGGCCGGCTTGAAGATCCGACAATCTATACGCCGGACCAAGTTCTGAAACAGGGTACAATGGGCGGGGCGCGCGCTCTGGGACTCGACAGTATTGTCGGTTCGATCACGCCCGGAAAAAAGGCGGACATAATCCTGATTAGAACAGACGACTTGAATATGGCCCCGTTGAACGTCGCGGACGGACAGGTGGTTCTTGCGGCCCAACCGAGAAACGTTGACACGGTCTGGATTGATGGGCGCCTTCGCAAACAGCACGGTGCACTAGTTGATTTAGATGTGCGTCGGCTCGTAGAGGCTGCAACAAAGGCGGTTCAGGGACTAGCTCAGCGCATCGGTGAACCTGTTGCCTGATGACCGTCAGCGGAAACAGAATTGTGTTTTTCCGACCGCTCTCGCGGCGTAATGCCGCCTAACCAGTCCGGCTCGGGGTTGGTGTAGATCAGTGCCACGCTTGGTATCGGGAATTCGAGAGGTGCGAGCCGGCTTGCCCTTGCCAGCCGGATCGCCGGCGCGGAACAACGTCCGCACAGTTGCACGGACATTGCTTTCGAATCCGGCGCAAGCGGCTGCAAAATTCTCGCGATAAAAAAGCTGGTAATCCCACTGGGCTGCGGGAAATCGGTCTTCCGGATACACTCGCCGATCAGCCAGAGGAATGATGCTCTCTGCTGCGAATCCCTCCGGAATATTCGGTACGCAAAGATTTGCTACGCCGTGGCAACGTTGAGGATGGTGCTGGGCAATCGACCAAACCACTGGGGAGCCCCAATCGTGGCCGACCCAAACCGCTTTTTCTGCGCCAATCACATCGAGTAGCTCAATCATGTCAGCGACAATTTCTTCCTGGGAGTAATCTTCATGACGTGCGTAAACGCTCGATCGCCCATAGCCACGCATGTCAGGCGCTAGTGCGCGAAAGCCCAGGTTAGCAAAGGTCGCAAGTTGATGCCGCCAGGAGATTGATAGCTCTGGCCAGTCGTGCAGAAAAATCACAGGGGTAGCGGACCGTGCGCCACAAGACAGATAGAACGAAATATGACGTTCGCTTTTGGCAACTTGTTCCGCGACAGGAAAAATCATGATTTTTTTCAACCCTCTCTAACGAGGCGCTTAGGGACATTGGCGTTGCAATAGACACGCCTGCCGGCGAGCCATAAAGTCGTTACCAGGCTTCCCGAGCGTTAGTACCCAATGCTGACGCGTTGACGCCAACGCAACCTGGTGCCACCCGAGGAGGCGAACATACCGTCGTGCTGGAAAGGTGCAAATCTCAAAACGTAAGGACTTCGGAAAATGGTCAAATTTGGAATTGGGCAGGCGGTGCGGCGCGTGGAAGATCAACGCTTCCTTACGGGCCAGGGGCGCTACGTTGATGATATATCGCTACCTGGTATTTGCCACGGCGTAAACGTGCTTTCCCCGCATGCGCATGCGCGCATCAAGAAGGTCGACGCGTCGAGGGCAAAAGCCGCGCCGGGAGTGTTGCTGGTGCTGACTGGCGCGGACGTCAGGCACGATCACCTCGGCGCGTTCACGGCCGGCATGATGCCGGAGGATCTCGGTGCACCGAAGGGTCACCGCGTTTATCAACAGCTTCTTCAATCGGACAAGGCGCGTTTCGTGGGTGACCGCATCGCCTTCGTCGTTGCCGAAACGCTCGCGCAGGCGCGAGACGCGGCCGACATGGTCGAGGTCGACTATGAGCCGCTGCCGGCGGTCGCACTGCTTGAAGACGCGGCCAAGGATGACGCGCCGAAAGTGTGGGACGACAATCCGAACGGGAATGTCGCGTTTCAACTGATGATCGGCGACCAGGCGGCGACCGATGCGGCGTTCGCGAAGGCGAAGCATCACGTGAAGCTGCGCATCGAGAACAACCGGCTGACGCCGGTTTCGATGGAGCCGCGCGCCGCGATCGGCGATTACAATGCGGCTGAGGACAGTTACACGCTCTACACCTCGTCACAGAATCCGCATGGCGCGCGCGCAGAGATCGCGCACATCTTCCACGTCGCTGAAAATCAGTTGCGCGTGGTGTCGCCCGACGTCGGCGGCGGTTTTGGCCTCAAGGGGGGCGCGTTTCCGGACGATGCGCTTGTGCTGTGGGCGTCAAAAAAACTCCGTCGCCCTGTAAAGTGGGTTGCGACGCGTTCCGAAGCGATGATGACGGATCACACTGGCCGCGATCTTGTAAGCTACGGAGAACTAGCGCTCGACGAAAAGGGAAAAATCCTCGCGATCCGTTCGCAGTCGCTCTTCCAGGTGGGCGCCTATTTCGTCGGCCCCGGCATGGTGAGCGGTCTATTTTCGATGCGCTTCATCCCGGAGGCCTATGACGTGCAGGCGATCCACCTCATGTGCAGAGGCCTGTTCACGAACACGCCGCAGGCGGGTCCCTATCGCGGCGCCGGACGTCCGGAGGCTGCCTATTTCACCGAGCGTTTGATTGAGCACGCGGCGAAGCAGATCGGCATGGATGTAGCAGAGATCCGCCGCGTCAATCTCATTTCTTCCGATAAATTCCCCTACAATACGCCGACCTGGTATTGCTATGACTCCGGCGAGTTCGTTCGTCTGCTCGACAAGTGCATCGATATGGCGGACTGGAAGGGTTACGAGAAGCGCAGGAGGGCCTCAGAAAAGGCCGGCAAGCTGCGCGGCCGCTCGGTCTGCTACTACATTGAGTTTGGCGGCATCTTCAACGACCGCATGGATATCCGCTTCGATCCGGGTGGCACCCTCACTGTTTTCGGCGGTACGCACTCGCACGGGCAGGGGCACGCGACCGTGTTCGCACAACTCGTCCATGAATTCCTCGGCGTGCCGTTCGAAAAGATCCGCTATGTCCAAGGCGACACGGCCCAAGTGCAATTCGGGCGCGGCACCTACGGAGCGCGGAGCGCGGTGGTCGGAGGCAGTGCGCTTCGTCGAGCCGCGGATGCAATCATCGACAAGGGAAAGTTGATGGCGGCCGCTATGTTGGAGGCGGACGCGGGTGACCTCGAATTCAAGGACGGCAACTTCAATGTTGTTGGCACCGACAAGGCCATCCAACTCGTCGAAGTTGCGAAAGCATCCTTTGCGCCGATGGGGCCGATGACCAGATTTGGCATCGGGCTCGAAGGCTCGGGCAGTCATTCGCCGGAGCCGCCTAGCCATCCGAACGGCGCGCATGCGGTGGAGGTCGAGATCGACCCAGAGACCGGAGAGGTCGTGGTCGACCGCTACGTGATGGTCGATGATCTCGGGCTGGTACTGAATCCGATGATCGTCAACGGGCAGCAGCATGGCGGCGTTGCGCAAGGCATCGGGCAGGCGCTTTATGAGCATGCCGTCTACGACCGCTCGACGGCACAACTCGTCACGGGCAGCTTTATGGACTACGCGATGCCACGCGCAGACATGGTGCCGAATTTCGAGATCGCGCTGGAAGAAGTTCGCTGCAAGACCAATCCGATCGGCGTGAAGGGCATCGGCGAATCCGGCACCATCGGAGCTCCGCCAGTCGTCATTAATGCGATCGTTGATGCGCTTGGTCCACTCGGCATCGACCGCATCGATATGCCCGCGACGCCGAGCCGCGTGTGGCAGGCAATACAGAGCGCGAAGGGAACGGCCGAACGCCCGCGGGGGCAAAGCGGACACTAAAACACTAGCCCAGTTTGACGGAGATAAAGGCCTCGATTGCAGTCTGCACGACGGCGGCTCGCCGACCTGGTCGGCTTCGCTGAGACGCCCGCAGCGACGAGCGCCTACCCGAACGGTGAAGCATGGCTCGCCGCGGCGCTGGTGCGCGCGCTGTGCTCTTTGGACTGGAACGCGTTCCCTTTTTCATTCATGTCTTGGGCGGGCAGTTGCAAACTGCGTTAGATCATCGGCTGCAGGCGCAAGAGGTGCCGATGAAATTCCAAAACGCAACAAATTCGCGAGGCATTGGCCGCGGGAAATCAGGTCGGCGCGTTGCGAATTGCGGCACGCTTCTTTGACAAATCCGTGGATACCAAAATCTTCAAGCTTGGCGTGGCCGCCTATAACAATCCGGGCTTCTATCGGCGGTTGGGTAAAGAGCCAGATAATGTGGTTACGCAGGCGCTGAAAACTCTCCTTCAAAGATTTAGCGAGAAGGCGGGTGAACAAACGAAGCTGCAAACCTGCAGCGGTCGGCCTTCATGCAGCTGTCCGCCGTCGTAGTGGCTCCTTCTGCGCGCTGGTAGGCGGTTGCAGCATCCGGTCGATGTCTCGGCAAAACTGCAGTAACTTATCCCTGCGCTCGCTATTCTCCTGGGCGATTTGGAAGGCGCCGGCTTCGTCTCGCAACGGGCCGGGCTCACTTACAGCTGATACAAGTGAACGGAGCTCCTGCCCATCAATGAGGGATTCGTCCAGGTATTGTTCGTCGCGCCACTCATGCTGACGTTGATCGTCGACCGGGTCGGGCTCAGCTTGGTCGACGATAATTCGTGAGCGACGCGCAGCGGCATTTTTTATAACAATACCGACCCCCACCAGCCCAAGGGCAAGAACGGGAAATATGATTATCGGCATCCCGGGGTTGTTGGTCGGGTCAGCACGCTGGGCAGCCCTCTCTGCATTGTCGGACACTGAGTTCGCAGGAGCAGCGGTCGGGACCTCAACGGTTGCCTGCGCCTTGACAGGAGCAACCGCGACCGAAGCATCGGGCCATGTCACGGCAGGTAGTGCAGCGGCCTGGGGGATAGTCTCCGCCAATGTGCTCGCCTGTGGCGCGGGTACTTCCGGAGTTGACGCAGTTTCTTCCTGCGCGCTCTGCTGGACGGTCTTGCCGGTTGTCCCACCACGGACGAGCGCAGGGATTGGCCTGACGGCATTGACCTGGGGTGAGGGTGCAGCGCTGACATGGGGTGAGGGTGCAGCGCTGACATGGGGTGAGGGTGCTCCAGACGAACCTGACCTTGAATGCAAAGGCGCGGCCGGGCCTGTTGTAGCTACTTGTTGCGCCGGCTGGCCGGGTGCCCGAACGTACCAGCACTTGCGCTGAGTGGCCCGATCCGACCGGTAATACCAATGGCTACCCTGCGGTGCGGGAGAATTCGGGGCAGTGAGACAATCATCGGCGCGTGCCGTGGTTGAAGGCGCGGTGACGCCGACGCCCGATATGAGAAGCGTGGCGCCAAGCGTAATCGATGCTAACGGCCTTAGGATTTGTCCTAACATTATCCCCTCCACCCAACTACTGACGCGAGGAATATCTTTTGCAAAAATGGCAGCGTAATGCGTCGCAATTGTGAACTTATACCAAGTCTCATTGATCAAAACCCGTGGGCCCACTGGCGCAATCCGATGGACATGATTTTCCAAGGCTGATCGACGAGCTTGTTCCAGGCGTAGCAGCAGTGATCGACAAGATCGTCGTAGGACTTGAAGATGCGGTTTGACAGCCAGTTGTCGCGCATGAATTGCCAGATGTTCTCGACCGGATTGAGTTCCGGGGTTCTTGGCGGCAAAGCGATAATGGTGATGTTTGGTGGCACGACGAGGCGTGTCGACAGGTGCCAGCCAGCCTGATCGACCAATAGAACGGCATGGCCACCGGGCGTGACGGTCTTGGCTATTTCCGCGAGGTGCAGGTTCATTGCCTCGGTGTTGCAGGACGGCAGGATGAGGGCTGCGCCCTTGCCCTGGTTTGGACAGACGGCGCCGAAGATATAGGTGGAAGCGGTGCGCTGGTCGCGGGGTGCGCTGGGGCGGGTGCCGCGCTTCGCCCATCGGCGGGTGATCTTGTTCTTCTGGCCAATACGGGCCTCATCGGCAAACCAGATTTCTATCTTGTCGCTGTCGAGCGCCTTCTCGCGCGCGATGGCATCCAGGCGCGCGGGGAAGTTTTTTTAAAATCCTCGCTCACGCCTGCGACCTGCGCGTGGTGACGCGGCCGGGCCGAGAGTTTGCGGTAGCCCATGGCGCGCAGCTCCCGGCTGAGCGTCTGCTTAGCGATCGAGATGCGAAACTCCTCGAAGATCCATTGTGCGAGATCAATCAGCCGCCAGCGCACCACGCCGTGAACCGCCGGGATCGGGCCGCTCTCGATCATCCGCGCGATCGCTTGACGCTGGACGTCACTGAGTTTGGACGGTTGCCCTGGCGCCTTGCCGTTCAAAAGGCCGACCGGCCCCCGCGTGTTGAATCGCAACACCCAGTCCCGGATGATCTGAAGCCCAACACCGCCAATCTTCGCCGCCTCGGTGCGCGTTGCACCGTCGTAGATCGCCGCCAGAGCTAAAAGACGCCGCGCCTGCGGGCCATCCTTGGTCTCCTTCGCCAAACCGCGCAGCTGCGTTGCGTCGAAATCTCCTCGAAGCAATACCGCCATGACGAACCTCCATCGTTCGCCACCTTGAATCAGAACCAGATTGATT
>CAWHJE010000032.1:0-24283 GCA_963829465.1 uncultured Alphaproteobacteria bacterium | reverse complement strand
TGACCACGAATTTGGTCTGCGGCAACGGGCCCTCGGCGGCGTCGACCAGAACCAGCGCACCGTCGACCATGTTGAGGATGCGCTCGACCTCGCCGCCGAAATCGGCGTGTCCGGGGGTGTCGACGATGTTGATCCGGATGTCATGCCACAGAATTGACGTGACCTTGGACAGAATGGTGATGCCCCGCTCGCGCTCGAGGTCGTTTGAATCGAGCGCACGCTCTGCAACGCGTTGGTTCTCGCGAAAAGAGCCCGATTGTTGCAGCAGGCGGTCGACCAGCGTGGTCTTGCCATGGTCGACGTGAGCGATGATTGCGATGTTGCGCAGGTTCATTTGGGGCGGTCTTAAATTGTTGCGGGCCCCGAAAGGGGGCCCGTGCGTTGCGCCCGAAATATAGTCAGCCGCCGGCAGTTAGCAATGCGCACCAGCACCGGCCGGCGATTGTGGTTGAAGTCGGCCGAAATTGACAATTTCGGCCGGATTCCGGGGCGAAAACCGCAATTGGCGCGGAGGGGAGGGTCCGTTTGCGTAGCCCGGTGGCTATCAGCAATGCCCGCAAGATCCTTTGCGTGTTTCCGGCCTATGCGCCCTCGTTCGGGACGTTTTCCCATGCCTATCACCTGTTCGGGCGGGTGCGCGCCTTCATGCCGCCGCAGGGCCTGCTGCTGATCGCGGCCTACATGCCCGAGCCTTGGCCGGTTCGCTTCATCGACGAGAATATCCGGCCGGCCAGCGTCGCCGATTTTGCGTGGGCGGATATCGTCCTGGTCAGCGGCATGCACGTCCAGGCGCCGCAGATTTACGACATCGCGCGCCGCGCGAAAGCCGCCGGCAAGGTGACCGTGCTGGGCGGGCCATCGGTGTCGAGCGCGCCGGAAATGTATCCCGACTTCGACTATCTCCATGTCGGCGAGATCGGTGAGGCCACCGACAAATTGCTGACCCGCCTCGACGAAAACTGCAGGCCGCCGCCGGCGCAAGTGCGATTCGAGACGATCGAGCGCCTGCCGCTCTCCGATTTTCCGGTGCCGGCCTATCACCTCATCAGGCTCGATCGCTATTTGCTCGGCTCACTGCAATTCTCCAGCGGCTGTCCTTATCGCTGCGAATTCTGCGACATCCCGGCGCTTTACGGCCGCCAGCCGCGGCTGAAAACACCCGGGCAACTCGCGGCCGAGCTTGATGCCATGTTGGCGCAAGGAAGTTATCCATCATTCGTCTATTTCGTCGACGACAATTTCATCGGCAACCGCAAAGCGACGCGCGAGATGCTGCCGCATCTGATCGCGTGGCAGAAACAGCGCGGCCACCCGTTGCATTTTGGCTGCGAGGCCACGCTCAATCTCGCCAAGCAGCCCGAAATCCTGGCGCTCATGCGCGAAGCGGAGTTTCACACCGTATTCGTCGGCATCGAAACTCCGGAAGTCGATGCGCTCAAGCATATGCGCAAGGAGCACAACGCGACGCTGCCGATGCTGGAAGCGATCGGTACGCTCAACAGTTACGGCCTCGAGGTCACGTCGGGCATCATCCTCGGTCTCGACACCGATACCGCCGACACCGAGGCGAGGCTCAAAGACTTTATCGACGCATCGAACGTGCCGATCCTCACCATAAATCTGCTTCAGGCGCTGCCGAAGACGCCACTGTGGGATCGCCTCAAGCGCGATGGCCGGATCGTCGCCGATGACAGCGATCTTGAGAGCAACGTGAGGTTCCTGCGTCCGTACGGTGAGGTCGTGGCGATGTGGCGGCGCTGCATCGCCCACGCCTACGCTCCGGAACGACTGTTCGAACGCTTCACCCGGCAGGTCGAGGAGACTTACGCCAACCGGCTCGTCGGGCCGGTGCGCGGCAAGCTGACATGGAACAATCTCAGCTTGGCGCTCGTGCTCGCATTCAACATTGCCTGGCGCATCGGAGTTTTCTCGGATTATCGCCGCTGGTTCTGGAAGGCGGTGCTGCCTGCGCTCCGCCGCGGCCAGATCGACGCCGCGCTGAGCATGGGTGTTGTCGGGCACCATATGATTACATTTTCGCGCGAGGCGCTGCGCGGCGAGCAGAACGCGGCGTTCTACTCGGCGCAGCCGCGGCGTGCCGCCGCGGCTTAGTCCGGTCAGGCTGCTGCGGCCTTCGAAGTGGTCGGGCTGGCGGCGGGCACGGAATCAGGCTTGGTGTCGGCGGCGCCCTGGCCGAGCAGAACGGCCCGGCGGCTGGCGATCGCAAAGCGAACCTGATCCAGCGCGAGCGAGAACGACATCTGCACCGAGTGATCGTATTCTTCGCGCTCGCCCTGATGGATGATCGCAACGACCAACTGGTCGACATCACTTTGCATTTGATCGAGTGACTCGAGCGATGGCGCGGTCGGCGCCTTGCGCACGAGATCGAGCACGCGCTGCAACAGGCGCAGCCTTCGGGTGCGGCCGTTACGGGTGAAATAACTCGCAACGGCGGCGATCGCCGATCCGAATATCGGGAAAATCAGCAAGCCGTAGAAGATGGTGTCCCCGTAGCGGTCAAAAAACGTCTTCTGATCGTCGCTCAGATAAGCGAGCGCTCCGGGATGCACCAGGACGCTGGCGTCTTTATTGGTCGACGGCGCCTCGATCTTGATCTCATGCGGCATCGCTGCTGCGAGCGCGAGCCGTGACGAATAAATCAATTTGGCCAGCGTGCCGATGGCATCGTGACTGAACCTCTTCCGGGCCACCAAATATTCGGCGAAGCTCAGACTCGTGAGGCTGTCATCCGGGGTCGGCGGATTGCCGCCGAAGGTGCCGGCATCGATGTCGATGGAATTGAAAGCAGGATTGCGCTTGTTGATTCCGTCCGCTTGATCGATGGCGATGAAACTCGGCGCGCGCCCGTCCTGCGTGGCTGCTGCGATCGCGTCGTTGATCGCATGTCCGGTCGAGGGGCCCGCGGCGAACAGCACATCGACCTGTTTGGCTTTGACGGCGTCGGCGGCGTTTTTCGGATCGACCAACGAGACCTGTACCTGCCCGAGCGGAACGCCGTAGTGATTGAGCACCGCGTCCAACAAATCCCTCGTCGCTACGCTGCCGGTCACGATACCGACGCGATGCCCGGCGAGTTTCGTGACCTTGTCCAGCTTGTTGACGCTTTCCGGGTCGGGGGTGTCGGTGTCCTTGCCGCCCTCGTCGCTGGTGTTCGCCTCTTCTTCTTTGTCGGCGTCGCCATCGCCCTTCTTGGCGACCTTCGTGTTCTTCGCGCCCTTGCCGCTCTTATCGTTGTTTTCGCTCTTGGCGCCTTTGCCGCCTTTCGTGGCGCCTTTGGCAGCGACCGTGGCTTTCTTGGCGTCCTTGGCCTCCTTGCCGCCCTTGCCGGCCTTTTCTCCCTTATCGGCGCCGGCAGTTTCTTCCTTCTTCGGCGGCGGCGTCACCTCCTTTTTGGCAGGGACCGGCGGCGGCGTAGGGACGATGAGCGCCATCACGTTCTGGCGCACAATGGCGACCACCGGCCAAACCAGAGAATCGCCGGTCGTGCTCGGCAGAATGGCGAGATCGGCCTTGCCGTCGGCTAACGCTTCCGCACTCTCCTTCGGTCCAGCCGTGGTAACGAGATGCAACCGGATTTTGTCGCGTTCGCTGGCGAATCGATCCGCCAGCAACCGAACGAATTTCACGTCGGTGCTGCCGGCGGGTCCGGCCGCTATCCTCATGTCGGTCGGCGCGATGCTGATATAGATGGCGCTGTAGATGCCGGCGCCGATAAGGAGCGTTCCCAATATCGCCACGAGCCACGTGTTGCGCAGGAACGTCCTGACCCTGTTGCGAACCATGTGCTCCAGCGATTCGATACCCATGGTCTTGCCCAATGTCTGGCCGGACGGTGCGGACGATGCTTCGCCTGGTTTCGCCCGGCCGAAGCGCTGCGAAAGCCAAAGTTTCATGGCAAGGGGCGGACGGCGCGGCAGTCTCGGCGGCATGGTGAATCTTAACACGACCCTGCGGTTTTGCCGCTATGGCGGGGCGCCGGCAAAGCCGCCCAAACAATCCTTGGTTAATCTCGGGCGGCGGCGGAAATTTGACCGGGCCGGTGCGGCAATCTGATGCGGTTTGTTCCTTAAGCCGCGCTTTGCCCAGACGTCGGACCCCAGGGCCCGAACCGCACGCCGGCCGGCAGAGCCTGGTGCAGCATGAGCATTTCTCCGATGGTCTCTGATGTTACAAGACCGACCAACCGGCCCGACGCCTCAACGACGCCGACCGCCGGCACCGACTTTTCCTGCAGCAGCCGGAATGCCTCGTCGAGACAGCAACGGTTGTTCACCGTGGGGATGCGCTCGCTCATGGCGTCGGCGACGCGGGCGTCGGGGCCGCGCTCTTTCAGCGCGCGGATGAGGTCGTTGCGCACCAACACGCCGACCGGCCGGCCGTTACCGTCCACCACCGGGAACTCGCCCTGGCTGGTGCGCAGCAGCGTCTCGACAGCGGCGTCCACGTGCTCGTCCGGCGTTAATGTCGCGAACTGCGTTATCATCGCGGCGCTGACCGGCACGCCCCGCGACATGGCGCGGGTCGCCACAAGATGCGCTTCCGCGGAGGCGGCGAGATAGACGAAAATGGCGACGAAGATCAAAATCGGATTGCCGAACAGGCCGAGGAAGCCGAGCACGAACGCGACCCATTGTCCGATCATCGCCGCGATTTCGGTAGCGCGGACATAGCCAAGCCGGCTGGCAAGCAGTGCGCGCAGCACCCGCCCGCCGTCCATCGGGAAAGCGGGGATCAGATTGAACAGCGCAAGGAACAAGTTAACCGCCGCGAGGCGGTCGATCATGCTGAAATTTGCACTCTCGAGAGCGGCGAGGTGGTCGGCGGAAAGGTTCGCGCCGCCAAAAACTATGAGCAGCAGCGCGATGACGACGTTGACGGCAGGGCCGGCGATGGCAATGAGGAATTCTTCGCTCGGCTGTTCTGGAATGCGTTCGAGGCGCGCCACGCCGCCGATCGGCAACAGTATCACGTCGGGCGTCCGGACCCCGAACCCACGCGCCGTGAAAATGTGCCCGAATTCGTGCAGCAGCACGCACAGAAACAACAGCACGACGAACAGCAGCGCGCTCCAGGCGGCCTGCGGCCCCCCGGACATGTAGTTGACGCCGAAAATCCAGGCGAGGAGCAAGACGAAAGTCACGTGGATGCGGATTGCGGTGCCGGCGACCGACCCGATGTTCAGAGACCAGGACATGACGACCTCGCGGCACCCCTCTCGGCAATCTCGCCCGTTTCAGTGCGGGTCGCCGGCGTGGCGGATTTGAAGTTCCTGCAGACCAGCGGCACACTGCCTAAATAATGGTGCCGCCGCCGATTTACGAGAGCGGCGGATGCCGCGACCGGTTCAAGGACGGAGACCGCACATGGCGCAAAAGCTTTCCGGTGATGCACGCAGCCGCACGCTGGCCCGGCTTTCGGGCTGGAACGAGGTAAAGGGTCGCGACGCGATCAGCAAGAAATTCGTGTTTGCCGATTTCAACGAAGCCTTCGCCTTCATGGCGCGCGTCGCCTTGATGGCGGAGAAGCTCGACCATCATCCCGAATGGTCCAATGTCTACAAGACCGTCGACGTTACGCTGTCGACGCACGACGCCGGCGGCTTGACCGAGCTTGACGTGAAGCTTGCAGAGGCGATGGACAAATACGCGAGTTGACCGTTCGTTGCCGCCTGACGGGTACGCCCCAAAGGCCCAGGGAACCGGCCTTGCGAGCGCCGCTTTTGGCACCCACCTAGAGCGCGATCGATCATGCTCTAGCCGAAAGGCGTTGCGAGGATCGCATGCCGTTTCGATACCGAACCGCGTCCTGGATTGATGCCGGGGCGCTGGCAAGCCGCGCCGCCGCCGATGAGGAACAAGTCCGTCGCCGCTTCTGGCGCAAGCTGCGCAAGCTCGCGGCGCGATTGCCGTTCGCGGAAGATTTGATCGCCGCGCATTACTGCGCGTTCGATCGCAAGACGCCCGCGCATGTGAAGGCGGCGCTGGTCGGCGCGCTCGCTTATTTCGTGCTGCCGGCCGATCTGATCCCGGATGTACTGCCGGTGATCGGCTACACCGACGATGCCGCGATGCTCGCGGCCGCCATCAAGCTCGTCGCGTCGCATATCACGCCCGATCATCGCGAGGCGGCCCGGCGAACGTTGATGCGCATGCGCGCCGATGCCTGATCACGGACGCAGCACGATCTTGCCCATGACCTTGCGGTCGGCGATGGCCTTGAGCGCTGCCGCGGTGTCGGCCAGCGGGTAGACCGCATGCACGTGCGCGCTGAGCTTGCCCTCGGAGCACCACCGGGCAATGTCGTTCATGAGCGCGCGCTGGCCTTGCGGCTCGCGGATCGACCAGGCGCCCCAGAGTACGCCACGGATGTCGCAGCTCTTGAGCAGAACCAGATTGAGCGGAATCTTGGGAATATCCCCGGAAGCAAAGCCGATCACCAGATAGCGTCCCTCCCAGCCCAGCGAGCGGAGCGCGGGTTCCGCGTACGCGCCGCCGACCGGATCGTAGACGACGTCGATGCCATTCGCGCCGCCAAGCCGCTTTAGCGCGCCGCGCAAATCCTCGCTCGCGTAGTTCACGGTTTCATCGGCGCCGTGCGATCTGGCGAAAGCGAGCTTTTCCTCGGACGAAGCGCAAGCAATGACGCGCGCCCCCATGATCTTGCCGATCTCGATTGCTGCGAGACCAACGCCACCCGACGCGCCCAGCACGACCAGGGTCTCGCCCGGCTTGAGATTGCCGCGCTCGCGCAGCCCGTAGAGTGTCGTGGCGTAGGTCACGGTGAGGCCGGCGGCTCGCTCGAAATCGAGATTTTCAGGGAGCTTCACCAGCCCATCCGCGGCGGCGGCGATACTTTCGCGCGCCGCGCCCCAGCCCGTCGAACCGATCACCCGGTCGCCGGGAGCGACGTCGGTGACGCCGGTGCCGACGCTTTCGACGATGCCGGCAAATTCCGATGCCGGAGAAAACGGAAACGGCGGCTTGTGCTGGTATTTGCCGGCGATGATCAGCAGGTCGAAGAAATTAAGCGCGGCCGCCTTGATGCGCACGACAGCCTCGCCGGGACCGGCGGAAGGCTGCGGAATGTCGGCAAGCTCGAGGTCGTCCGGCGTGCCGAAATGTGTGCAGAGGATAGCTTTCATGGCGATCTTTCATGCTGGTTGCCGAAGCCGCACGGGCAAGATTCATAACAAGATTCATAAACAGCAAACGCGGGTCTAATGAAAGGCAGCTGTCGATCCGGGCCGCCTTCGCAATGCCGAATTCGTTCCCTAGTGGGCAGAAATCGGTTAAAGTTGAAGGGCTTGGATTTGCCCGAGCGCCGTAACCGGGGAGGCCAGATGGTCATCCGTCGCCGCTGGCGGCTATTCCTGCCATTGCTTGCAGTGGCTGCTTACACCGCTCCGGCGCTTGCCCAGCGGCCTCCGGCATCGGCTAACTCTGCGCCCGCTGCCGCGTCCACCACCAAAAAAAAGCCTCCCAAGCCCAAGCCAGCCGCGCCCCCCACGGAGGCTGCCGCCGCGGTCGCGGGCGGCGCTAAGGCAACGTTGCTCGGGCAGTACGGCGACTGGGGCGCCTATACCGCTTCGCCCAATGGCAAAAAGATTTGTTTCGCGATCGCCAAGCCGGCGACGTCGGAGATCACTCCGACCGGCAAGACGCGCAATCCGCCCTACATGTTCATTGCATCGCGGCCCGGGGACAAAGTGAGCAACGAGGTCTCGATCATTATCGGTTACCCCTTCAAGCCGAATTCCGATGCAACCATTGCGGTCGGATCGTCTTCGTTTGCACTCTATACCCAGCAGGACGGCGCCTGGATCAAGAACGCCACGGAAGAAGCCCAGCTGATCGAGGCGATGCGCGGCGGCCAGAACGCGGTGGTCAAGGGCACCTCCGCGAAAGGTACGCATTCGACCGATATTTTCTCGCTCAAGGGGCTTGCGCAGGCCATCGACCGCACAAATCAAGACTGCAAGTAACAAGACGGCAAGTAAGCAAGGCTGCAACTAACAGGGCCGTGGGGGGCATAAATCCTCGCCCTTTCGGCCGGGACGAATTATCTAAGCGCGAGACTTATCGAAGCCTCGTTCAAGTCGTGCCAAGCCAGGTTCAAGTCGCCTCAGGGCGCGTTGCTCTTTTCGGATCGATCATGACCGCTCCTTTTACCGCCAGCCAGCCGGAGGATATTACGCCGGCCGCTTCTATCGAGAAGCGGCCGTTGGAACGTTATGTCGCGCCGGCGAAGCCCTCGCTCGTCGGACTTTCGCGCGTCGCGCTTGCCCAAGCGCTCGGCGAAGCCGGCGTGCCGGAGCGACAACGGCGCATGCGGGTGCAACAGATCTGGCACTGGCTCTACGTGCGCGGCGTCGAAGACTTCGATGCGATGACGACTTTGTCGAAGGAACTCCGCACCGCGCTGGCGCAGCTTTTCACGCTGGCGCGCCCGGAAATCGCCGCGGAGCAGATTTCTGTCGACGGCACGCGCAAATGGCTGTTGCGGCTTCCCGGTGAATTCGACGGCCGGCCCCACGACGTCGAATGCGTCTACATTCCGGAAACCGATCGCGGCACGCTGTGCATTTCGAGCCAAGTCGGATGCACGCTGAATTGCTCGTTCTGCCACACCGGCACGCAGCGGCTGGTGCGCAATCTCACGCCCGGCGAGATCGTCGGCCAGGTCGTGCTGGCGCGCGACCGGCTCGGCGACTGGCAGCGGGCGGCGGCGCCTGCCGGCGCGGACCCTGAGAAGCGCCTCGTCTCCAATGTCGTCATGATGGGAATGGGCGAGCCGCTTTTCAATTTCGAAGCGGTCCGCGATGGCCTCAACGTCGTTGCCGATGGCGATGGTTTAAGCATCTCCAAGCGCCGCATCACGCTGTCGACATCCGGCGTGGTGCCTAACATTGCGCGTGCCGGCGACGAGATCGGCGCCATGCTCGCCATCTCGCTCCACGCCGTCAGCGACGAGCTGCGCAACGAGCTGGTGCCGCTCAACCGCAAATATCCGCTGCGTGAGCTGCTCGCGGCCTGCCGCAACTATCCCGGCGTCTCCAACGCAAGGCGGATCACCTTCGAATACGTGATGCTCAAAGGCGTCAACGACTCGCTCGCCGACGCACGCGCGCTGGTGCGTCTGGTCAAGGGCATCCCCGCCAAGATCAACCTCATCCCGTTCAATCCCTGGCCGGGCAGCAAGTACGAGTGTTCGGACTGGGAGCAGATCGAGAAATTCTCCGAAATCATCTTCAACGCCGGCTACTCCTCTCCGGTGCGCACACCGCGGGGCCGCGACATTCTCGCCGCCTGCGGCCAGCTCAAGAGCGCGACCGAAAAGCTCTCCGCCCGCGAGCGTCTGGCACTCCGCGCGATGGCGATGACGGACTAAAATAGTTCATGGCGGTTATCGGCCGGCTCCTGTTGATGATGTTCGCTTATGCGCTCGCCTGCGTCGCCGCGTCCTTTGTGTTCACCATGGGAGCGCTCAATCCGCACTGGGATGACTTCGCCGCAGCCGGCCTGCCGCCGGCGGCGATCTGGGCGATTGTCGCGGTCGGCGCGCCGATCATCGGCTTTGTCGCCTTTCTGCCGGCGCTGCTGATCGTTGCGGTCGCGGAGGGTTTCGGCTGGCGTTCGGTCCTGCTCTATGCCGCGATGGGCGGCGCGCTGGCGATGGCATTGTCGTACGGCATGGATCTGAACGGCGACATCGGTCAACCCACGACTTATTTTGCGCACGAGCGCGAGGTGCTCGCGGCATCGGGCATCGCTGGCGGCCTGGTGTATTGGCTGTTTGCCGGTCGTTCGGCCGGCGCGTGGAAATTGACCGCATGAACCGGACCGGTCTGATCATCGCGCTCGCGATCGCCGTCGTGGTCGGCGGCATCTTTGCCGTCTATCCGCACCTCGATCTCGACATTTCGGCGCTGTTCTATGATCCGGCGACGCACAAATTCGCGGGTTGGGAAAAGGACTGGGTCGAGCATGCGCGCGGCGCGGCGACCTGGCTGATCACGCTCCTGGTTGCGCCGGCCTTTCTCGCCGTCGTCGGCAAGCTCGTTATGCCGCAGCGGCCGATGCTGATTGCCGGCCGTGCGGCTTTGTTCCTCATCGTGACGCTGGCGCTTGGCCCGGGCATTCTCGCCAACGGATTGTTGAAAGAACATTCGGCGCGCATGCGTCCGGAGGACGTGGTCCAGCTTGGCGGGACCGAGCGTTTTACGCCGTGGTGGGATCCACGCGGGCCCTGCCCGGAAAATTGCTCGTTCATCGCCGGTGAACCTTCCGGCGCGTTCTGGACCATGGCGCCCGCCGCGCTGGCGCCGCCGCAATGGCGCGCGCTCGCTTATGCGGGGGCGCTCGCCTTCGGCGCTTCCATGGGCACGCTCCGCATTGCCAGCGGCGCGCATTTTTTCACCGATGTCGTGTTTGCCGGTGTCCTGATATTCCTTGTGGTGTGGACGTTCCACGGCCTGATCTACCGCTGGAAGGCGACGCGCCCAACCGACGCGACGGTCGAGCGGCCGCTCGAACAGATCGGGAAAGCCGTGCGCGGCGGGCTTGTCGCGCTGGCCCGGCGGCTTGCGGGCCGCAAGACCGAACGATCCTGAGGGACCGGGCAGTCGACCCCGCGCCGGCACCTATGGCTTGCGCCGCTCCCGCGCCCGCCTATAGTCCGCGCGGATTTTCAGGCGGTTTTTCCCCGCGCGCAGGGTTTCCCGAATGGCTATGGATGACACGAACAAACGAGACGTGAAAAAAGTCGTGCTGGCTTATTCCGGCGGTCTCGACACCTCGATCATCCTGAAATGGCTGCAAACCACCTATGGCTGCGAGGTCGTCACCTTTACCGCCGATCTCGGGCAGGGCGAGGAACTCGAGCCGGCGCGGCAGAAGGCGCTGATGCTCGGCATCAAGCCGCAGAACATCTTCATCGAGGATTTGCGCGAGGAATTCGTCCGCGACTACGTGTTTCCGATGTTCCGCGCCAACGCGCTTTATGAGGGCCAATATCTGCTCGGCACCTCGATCGCGCGGCCGCTCATCGCCAAGAAGCAGATCGAGATCGCCGAGAAAGTCGGCGCCGATGCCGTCGCTCACGGCGCCACCGGCAAGGGCAACGACCAGGTGCGCTTCGAGCTTGCCTATTACGCGCTCAAGCCCGACGTGAAGGTCGTCGCGCCGTGGCGCGAATGGGACTTCCGCTCGCGCGAGGCGCTGCTCGCTTTCGCCGAGCAAAACCAGATACCGATCGCCAAGGATAAACGCGGCGAAGCGCCGTTCTCGACCGACGCCAACCTCCTGCACACCTCCTCCGAGGGCAAGGTGTTGGAAAATCCGGGCGACGAAGTGCCGGATTATGTCTACTCACGCACCGTCGATCCCGAACAGGCGCCGGACGAGCCGGGCTTCATCGTCATCGATTTCGAGAAGGGCGATCCGGTCGCGGTCGATGGCGCGGCGATGTCGCCTGCCGTGCTGCTCACGCATCTCAACGGGCTCGGACGCCGGCACGGCATCGGCCGGCTCGATCTGGTCGAGAACCGTTTCGTCGGCATGAAGTCGCGCGGCATGTACGAGACGCCGGGCGGCACGATCCTGCTTGCCGCGCATCGCGGCATCGAGTTCGATCACGCTCGATCGCGGCGCCGCCCATCTCAAGGACGAGCTGATGCCGAAATACGCCGAGCTGATCTACTACGGCTTCTGGTTCTCGCCCGAGCGCGACATGCTGCAGGCCGCGATCGACCGCAGCCAGGAATTCGTCTCCGGCCGCGTGCGGCTCAAGCTCTACAAGGGCAATGTCGGCGTCGTCGGGCGCGAGAGCAAATATTCGCTCTACGATCAGGACCTGGTGACGTTCGAGGAGGGTGCGGTCGCTTACGACCAGCGCGACGCGGCAGGCTTTATTCGCCTCAACGCGCTGCGGCTGCGCACGCTGGGGCAACGCAAGCGGAAGCTCAAGCTGTGAGGCGCGGGTGGTCTGGAAAAAGATAGTTAAGGTTGTCGCAGTATCTGCCAGACCTCAAGGGTAGGAATGGCGGTTTTGACCTTGAGCGAGTTCCGCTATCGGACTTCCTGTACAGCGCCAAACGACAAGGCTTGGGGCGCGACGCACGCTCCCAAGCACGCCGGTCAGCCCGGTTTGCACGATACGCCTGCCTGCCGCCGTTGCGCCTGATCTCCCGGCTTACTGTCGATGGTGCCCGTCCGAGGCCCTGGGCGATCTGCCGGATTGACCGGCCCACCGCAATGCCACGGGAGATCTCTTCGCGTTCCTCAAGCCTTAGTGCGGCCAAGGCTCTCCCGCGCGACGCAGGCGCGATCCCTCCATGGAGTACCACGATCCGCTCAACGCCGGTCTTGTTCTTCCTTTCCAGCGCCCGCGAGATGGCCGCGGCACTTTGCCCGTTCTTCCATCGCTCCCACACCTCGGCCTTTGCGGTGAACCAAAACCGTGACGTCACCATGAAACACCTCCTCACCTCGTAAGATTAGAAGGTGTTGCGCTGACCAGTTGAATCCGCCGGGGCAAAGATGGGGTAATCGGCCGGCAGCTTGTGGATAGCTGAAGATTTTGGGTGCTGCGCTTCAGGCTGATGGTGAAACGAGGTCCGTTGGTACGGCCTCAAGCATCAGAAGGAGAAGCGCAGCATGGACCATTTTGCTGGATTGGACGTTTCGGTCAAGGAGACCAGCGTCTGCATTGTGGATGATACGGGCGAGATTGTTCGGGAAGTGAGGGTAGCGAGCGAACCCGAGGCTCTGCTCGAGGTGATGAGGAACCCTGCTTACCACTTCAAGCGGATTGGACTGGAAGCTGGGCCGCTGTCGCAATGGCTGTTCAGCGCACTCGCCGAAGCGGGCTTACCGGTGATCTGTGTTGAGACCCGGCACATGCGCGCGGTACTCAAGGCACAGATCAACAAGACGGACCGCAATGATGCGCGCGGCATGGCGCAGATGATGCGGGTAGGACTTTATCGTCCGGTACATGTGAAGACGATACGTAGCCAGAAGCTGCGGATGTTGCTGACCCATCGCAAGCTGTTGCAGTCGAAGGCCATTGCCATCGACAATGACCTGCGCGGAACCTTGCGCAACTTCGGTCTCAAGGTCGGCATGGTGGGCGCCGCCAGGTTCGAGGCGCGCATCAAGGAGCTAATCGAGGATCTCCCCGATTTGGCTGTGTTGGTCGAACCGCTGCTCGTTGTCCGCCGGGTGCTTCGCGAGCAGCTCGGCATCCTGCATCGCCGCTTGCTGTTCGTCGTCCGGGACGACGACGTGTGCCGGCGCCTGATGACGGTCCCTGGTGTCGGCCCCGTCGTGGCGTTGACCTATCGGGCTACCGTTGACGTGCCCGCCCGCTTTCGCAAATCCAAGTCAGTCGGGGCGGTGTTTGGATTGACCTGCGCCAAGTACCAATCCGGCGAGATCGACCGCAGCGGTGCGATATCGCGGTGTGGAGACGAGATGATGCGGACGATGCTCTACGAAGCGGCCCAGATCATGCTGGTGCATTCGAAAAAATGGTCCTGGCTCAAGGCTTGGGCAATGAAGATCGCCAGGCACCGCGGGACGAAGAAGGCGATCGTCGCCCTGGCGCGACGGCTGGCGGTGATCATGCACCGTATCTGGGTTGATGGCTCCGAGTTCCGTTGGACCCGAGAGGCAACTGCAACAGCATGACAGCCGCGACAGATCAAACGCCATAGGAGGTAACCCGAACTCCACCAAGCGGTGGAAAGATGTCCCTTGCGGGACGATGGATGAGGTGAGTTCGCATGTCCGCTTGGATCTGCCGTCACTCTGACGGCAAGACCGCGGTAAAGATTGTTCCACCTCGTCTTCGAACCCCATGATGGAAGGGCCTTGGTGCCGATTCCGAAGAGAAGCGAGAGCCTGCGAGAGACATCGACACTGAAATGGTGGATAGCCTGAAAAGTGCTTGACCCTAACTGGCCGATTAGAGAAGCGGACATTGCCCAACCCCCGCCCGCCAATTTCGATTTATGGGTCACGCCCTAAGTGCAGGTTGAAAACACGACCTCGACGCGACGGTTCTTTTGCCGGCCGGCCGGATCGTCCTTGCCATCGCTCGTCACGTTCGGTGCGATCGGCTTGGTCTTGCCGTAGCCTTTAATCGGCGTTGCAGCCGGCACCACATTGTGGGTGGCGAGCCAGTCGCGCACGGTAGCGGCGCGGGCTTCCGAGAGTTTCATGTTGTAGCCGTCGTTACCGATCGCGTCGGTATGCCCTTCGATGCGCGCGGCCTTGCCGCCGAGCTTGCCGATCTCCGGCACGGCCGCGGCCAGCGTTTCCTCCGCGTCGGGACGCAAGCTCGCCTTGTCGAAGTCGAACAACGCGTCGCCAATGACGCTCAGGCGGTGTTCGCAGCCTTTGTTGATGGTGTGAACCGCCTGGATGCCTTTCGGGACCTGGATTTCGCCCGGTTTCTGCCACGGGCCGGTGGGCTGCTGAATCTCCTTCGGCGTCAGCCAGGGGCCCTTTGGCTGCTGGATTTCCCCCGGCGTCTGCCAAGAGCCTTTGGGCTGCTGGATTTCGCCATTTTGCGCGAAGGCGAGGATCGGCGCGGTCAAAACAATCAGAAAGGCCAGGCGGAAACGCATGGATGATCTCTCCCCGGAGAACATCGGCATTCTCGGAGCGCAAGCCTAAAATTTCGTTGGCAAACTGGATTATGCCGCGCCCGTGGCGGTGCCGGATGGCGCGAGCGTCACGTTCCCGCGAGCATTCCCGCCGGAATGCCGCTCAGACCTGCCGTTCCACCAGTTTCATCTTGATCTCGGCGATCGCCTTCGCCGGATTAAGGTGCTTGGGGCACGCCTTGGTGCAATTCATGATGGTGTGGCAGCGGTAGAGGCGGAACGGATCTTCCAGGTCGTCGAGCCGTTCGCCGGTCGCTTCGTCGCGCGAGTCCACGATCCAGCGCTGGGCCTGCAGCAATGCGGCCGGGCCGAGATAGCGATCGGAGTTCCACCAATAGCTCGGACACGACGTCGAGCAACAGGCGCAGAGGATACATTCGTACAGCCCGTCGAGCTTTTGCCGGTCGTCGTGGCTCTGTTTCCATTCCTTCTGCGGCGTCGGCGACACGGTTTGCAGCCACGGCTTGATCGAAGCGTGCTGGGCATAGAAGTTCGTCATGTCGGGCACGAGATCTTTCACCACCGCCATATGCGGCAGCGGATAGACCCGCACCGCGCCGCCGATCTCGCCCATGGCCTTGGTGCAGGCCAGCGTGTTGGTGCCGTCGATGTTCATCGAGCAGGAGCCGCAGATGCCCTCGCGGCAGGAGCGGCGGAAGGTCAGCGTCGGGTCGACGTTGTTCTTGATCCAGAGCAGCGCGTCGAGAACCATCGGTCCGCATTCGCCGGTATCGACATAGTAGGTATCGATCCGCGGATTACGGCCGTCGTCGGGGCTCCAGCGGTAAACGCGGAATTCGCACTCCGATTTCGCCTTCGCCGGATGCGGCCAAGTCTTGCCTGTGCCGATCTTGGAGTTTTTTGGCAGCGTGAACTGGACCATAGAAATCCTCAATACACCCGCTTTTTGGGCTCGATATAGGCTACGTCGTTGGTCATCGTGTAGGTGTGCACCGGCCGATAGTCGATGGCGACTTTGCCGGTGCTGTTGTCGAGCCACGACAGCGTGTGCTTCATCCAATCGGCGTCGTTGCGGTCGGGAAAATCCTCGCGGGCGTGAGCGCCGCGGCTTTCGGTGCGATTCGCGGCGGAGTCCACCGTGACGACGGCCTGCTCGATCAGGTTGACGAATTCCAGCGTCTCGATGAGATCGGAGTTCCAGATCAGCGAGCGATCGGTGACACCGATGTCGGCGGCGCCGTCAAAGACCTCGTGAATGAGCTTGGAGCCTTCCTGCAACACTTCGCCGGTGCGGAAGACGGCGCAATTGGTTTGCATCACGTGCTGCATCCTGGCGCGCAGCTGCGCCGTCGGCGTGCCGCCGGAGGCATGGCGGTACTTGTCGAGCCGCGACAGCGCCCGCTCCGCCGAATCCTTTGGCAGCTCCGGCTGCTTGTCGTTGGGGGTCAGGATCTCGGCGCAGCGCAACGCCGCGGCGCGCCCGAACACGACGAGATCGATCAGCGAGTTTGATCCGAGCCGATTGGCGCCATGGACGGAAACGCAGGCCGCTTCGCCGAGCGCCATCAGACCGGGCACGACGTGATCGGGATTGCCGTCTTTCTTGATCAGCGCCTCGCCGTGATAGTTCGTGGCGATGCCGCCCATGTTGTAATGCACCGTCGGGAGGATCGGTATCGGCTCCCGGGTGACGTCGACGCCGGAGAATATCTTGGCTGACTCCGATATTCCGGGCAGCCGCTCGTGCAAAACGGCCGGGTCGAGATGGTCGAGGTGAAGGAAGATGTGGTCCTTCTTCGGCCCGACGCCGCGTCCTTCGCGGATTTCGATGGTCATGGCGCGGGAGACGACGTCGCGCGAGGCGAGGTCCTTGGCGGACGGCGCATAGCGCTCCATGAAGCGTTCGCCCTCGGAATTGACGACATAGCCGCCCTCGCCACGCGCCCCTTCGGTGATGAGCACGCCGGCTCCGTAAACACCGGTCGGATGGAACTGCACGAATTCCATGTCCTGCAGCGGCAAGCCGGCGCGCAGCACCATGGCGTTGCCGTCGCCGGTTTGGGTATGCGCGCCGGTGCACGAGGCATAGGCGCGCCCGTAACCGCCGGTCGCCAGGATCGTCATCTGCGCGCTGAAGCGATGGATCGTGCCGTCGTCAAGGTTGATGGCGATGACGCCGCGGCAGCGGCCGTCGTCGTCCATCATGATGTCGATGGCGAAGTATTCGATGTAGAACTCGGCCGAGTGGCGCAGCGCCTGCCCGTACATCGTGTGCAGCATGGCGTGGCCGGTGCGGTCGGCGGCGGCGCAGGTCCGCTGCGCGGTGCCCTTGCCGTAATGCGTGGTCATGCCGCCGAACGGACGTTGATAAATCCTGCCGTCTTCGCGGCGCGAAAACGGCAAACCCCAATGCTCGAGTTCGTAGACGGCCTGCGGCGCGTTGCGGCACAGATACTCGATCGCGTCCTGGTCGCCGAGCCAGTCGGAGCCCTTGACGGTGTCGTACATGTGCCAGCGCCAGTCGTCCTCGCCCATATTGCCGAGCGCGGCGGCAATGCCGCCTTGGGCCGCCACCGTGTGCGAACGGGTGGGAAAGACTTTGGTGATGCAGGCGGTTCGCAATCCCGCCTCGCTGCAGCCGACGACGGCGCGCAGGCCGGCGCCGCCGGCGCCGATGATGACGACGTCGTAGGCGTGATCTTCGATCGGGTAGGCGCGGCCATTGATGGCCGGCCCTGCGCTCCCGCCGTTGGCTCCGGTCGCTGCCATGCTCACAATCCGAACGAAAGCTTGAGGATGCCGTAGGCACAGGCAAGGCCGACGGCAATGGTGAAGAACGTGTTGCCCATGATCAGGACCAGCTTGGCGATCTCGTCGTGGACGTAATCCTCGATGATTACCTGCATGCCGATTTTCATGTGGATGACCGTCGAGCCAATGAACAGAAGCATGATGATGGCGACGAACGGCGAACCGAGAATCTGCGCCACGGCAGCCTGATTGCGTCCCAGGAGCAAGATGACGATCACGACCGCGGCGATCGTCAGCGGAATACTCGCGACCGCGGTCAGCCGCTGGAGCCAGAAATCGCGGGTGCCCGATCGCGCCGAGCCAAGACCCCGCACGCGCGCCAGCGGCGTGCGGATGTGCTTTGCGGGAGCATCGCTCATCGCGCTCCCCCCATCGCCAACAGGCCGAAGATCCACAACAGCGCGGTAATCGCCACGGAACCGATCAGGTTGGCTGCCGTGAGCCATTCGCGCTCGCTCGGCCCGAAACCCCGGCCGGTATCCCAAATCAGGTGGCGGATACCGCCGAGCGTGTGGTGGATGAGCGCCCAAGTGTAGCCGAGCAGGATCAGCCGGCCGATGATCGAACCGGCGAACCACTCGAATTGCGCATAGGCGTTGGGTCCCGAACCCGCGGCCATCAGCCACCATGCCAGGAGCAACATTCCAAAATAGAGGCCAAGGCCGGTGACGCGATGCGCGATCGACATCATCATCGTCAGCATCGGCCGGTAGATTTGCAGGTGCGGCGATAGCGGCCGTGCGGCGGGCGCCTTGGTCTCGGCCATTGTGTTCATCCAAATTCGCTCGATGCCAGCGGTGCACTGGTGCCAAGCTCGGCCCACGTTCCTATCCAATCCAGCCGCCTGCCGCAATCCGTGAACAAAACGATCTGCCAACACAGGCGCGCAGCAAGCTTCGCACGCAGCGAAAGATTAGCATTGAAAAAGGCAAGATCAATTGGCATTATTTTAAGTTAGGCTTCGCTAAATACGAAGGCTGGCTTCATTCCATGAGATTCGATCTCGCCGATCTCAGCTTGTTTCGTCATGTCGTCGAAGCGGGCAGCATCACTCACGGCGCGCAGCGCTCGAACCTGGCGCTTGCCGCCGCTTCGACGCGAATCCGCAACATGGAAGAGACGCTCGGCGTCGCGCTGGTCACGCGCGGGCGCCAGGGCGTTACCCCGACACAGGCCGGCCGCACGTTGTTGCAGCATGCACGCACGATCTTGCGGCAGGCCGAACGCCTCCACGAAGACCTCGGTGCCTATGGCGGCGGCCTCGCCGGCCAGATCCGGGTACTGTCGAACACCAATGCGTTGACCGAATTCCTTCCGGAAGCGCTCAGTTCGTTTCTCGCAAGTCACCCGAATGTCAGCGTCGATCTGGAAGAGCGTCTAAGCGACGAAATCGTCGGCTTGATCGCGGAAGGCGTTGCCGATCTCGGTATCGTCGCCGGCACTGTCGACGCGCGCGCGTTGGAGACCTATCCGTTCCGCCGCGACCGCTTCGTGCTCGTTGTCGCGCGAGAGCATCCCCTGGCGGGACGGGCGAAGCTCAGTTTTGACGACGTGCTCGGACACGATTTCATCGGTCTCGATCGCGCCAGCGCTTTGCAGCGCTTCCTCGCCAGCAAGGCGATGCGCATCGGCCGGCCGTTGCGGCTGCGAGTCCAGTTGCGTAGCTTCGATGCCGTGTGCCGGCTGGTCGAGTGCAAGGTCGGTATCGGGATTGTGCCGGAGACGACCGCACACCGCGTTGCCAAGAGTATGGCGATCAAAGTCATTCCGCTGACGGATCCGTGGGCGGTGCGCGAGTTGACCATCTGCATCCGCGGCATGAACGAGCTGCCGCTCTACGCCCGGCAACTGGTCGAGCATCTGCGCAGGCAGCAGTGAAGTACCGGGCTTGCGCGTCGTCGCATATTTGTCGCGTGAATTTGCGTTATGGGCTGACGTATTTGTGACAGTGCCGACGCGCGCATTCCGGTTCGGAAGGAGATGAAGTCATGAGGCGGCGACTAAACGCATTTTGCGCCGCCATTGTTGTGCCGGCAATTCTGCTGGCTGCATCGCAGCAAGCCTATTGCAAGATTCTGGCGCAATGGGTCGAACTCGGCGCGAATGGCTCATCAAGCGTGCGCGCGATCACCGAAGATGCATGCCCCTCCGTGATGTTCGATGGCACGGCCGTGCAAATGAACGTCCGCTCCGAACCAGCGCAAGGTTTCGCCGACGTGAAGCCGGCGCAATTTGCCGTGCGCAGCTGCGAGGTCGCGGTTCCCCCTGGTGCGATCGCTGCCACGCTCAACGGCACGCCGCTGCCGCTTGCCAGGCCGAATCCGCAGCGGATCGTGATGTTCGGCGATACCGGTTGCCGGCTGCATCCCAACTATCCGACCCAGGCGTGCAACGACCCGAACGCCTGGCCGTTCCCGAAAGTCGCCGCGGCGGCCGCTGCCGCACGCCCCGATCTGGTGATTCATGTCGGCGATTACGTGTACCGCGAGAGCCCCTGCCCGGAAGGCAACGCTACCTGCGCCGGCAGCCCGTGGGGTTATGGCTGGGATGTCTGGAACGCCGATTTCTTCGAACCGGCCACACCGCTCCTTGCCGCCGCGCCGTGGCTCGTGGTGCGCGGCAATCATGAGAATTGCGGCCGCGCCGGCGAAGGGTGGCTGCGCTTTCTCAATCCGCTGCCGATGGACGCCACTTGTCGCGACCTGGAGGGCGCTTTTGTAGTGCGCCTGGGCGACTTCGGCGCGGTCGTGTTGGACAGCAGCAAAGCCGGCGACCCCAAGGGTGATATGAGCGAACTTGTAGCGACGTTGCGCCAGCAATTCGCCGACGTGCGCGACAAGATTCCCGACGAAGCGTGGCTGATAACGCATCGGCCGTTTAACGGCATGTTCGTCATGCCGGGCACGCAGTCGAACGTTGTTTCGAACAAGGTGCTGCAACTCGCGCTGGGTGACGAACTGCCGGCAAGCGTGCGCATGATCGTGTCCGGCCACCTGCATTATTTCCAGGCGGTGGATTTTGCCGGCGCGCGGCCGCCGCAGCTTGTGGTCGGCACCGGCGGTGACGATGCGGAGGTAATGCCGCCGGAGACACTCGTCGGCGCCGACATCAACGGCGCCAAGGTCGTCAATGCCGCGTCCCATGCCGGCTTCGGCTACATGGTCTGGGACCGTCTCGACAAGTCGACCTGGACGGGCACGCTGTTCGATGTCGCCGGCAAGCCGATCGAACACTGCCGCCTTGCGGACCGTCTGCTCAGCTGCGGTTCCTGAAGGCGACGGTCAGCGGGGCATCACCGCCCAATAGTCGAGGTCCAGCAGGACCGCCGGATCGTATTGGTCGTCCGATTTGGACGGAAAATCTTCGCAGGGGCGGTCGCAGGTCGCGATGGTGCGCAATCGCAAGGCGCCGACGTCGTCCCGGCCCGGCAGCTCGGATTTTGCCAGGACTTCCGACCACGCGAATACGGTGCCGCCGGCGAATAATGGCGCCACGTGCCGGCCGCCATTGATGGCGGCAAGGTGGAAGGCGTTGGCGAGCCCGTTGAAGGACAGCGCACGCGCGACTGAAATTACATGGCCGCCATAGATGAGCCGGCGTCCGAAGCGGCCCTTGCCCTCGGCGTATTGATTGAAGTGAATGCGCGCCGTGTTCTGATAGAGGCGGGTCGCGATCATGTGTTCTGCTTCTTCGACGGTCACGCCGTCCACGTGATCGATACGCTCGCCAACCGTGTAATCGCCGAAACGATGCGTGCTGCCGGAAAGCGCGAAGTCGTAAGCCTTCACGTCGATCGGCGGGCAGGCTTCGCTGAGCACCTTCGGGTCCAGGACCGTCGGCAAGCGTGGTACGTGGTCGCCGGGCGCGGGCGCTGCTTCGTCGCGCTTTCGCACCATGACCCAGCGGACATATTCGAGCACGGGCGTGCCGTCCTGCTTGTAGCCGGTGGTGCGCACGTAGACGATGCCGGTCTTGCGGCTGGAATTTTCCTTGAGTCCGATGACCTCGGAGAGCGCGGAGAGCGTATCGCCGGGATAAACCGGGCTGCGGAAAAGGCAGCCGGCATAGCCGAGATTGGCGACGGCATTGAGCGAGACGTCGGGAACGGTCTTGCCGAAAACGATGTGAAAGACCAGCAAGTCGTCGATCGGCGAACGCGGATAGCCGATCGCCTTGGCAAACTCGTCCGACGACTGCACCGCGAACCGGGGGCCGAACAGGCCATTGTAGAGGGCGACGTCGCCGGTGGTTACCGTACGCGGGGTGGCGTGACGGATGACCTGGCCGATGCGGAAATCCTCGAAGCAATTGCCGGGACTAGTCTTGGACATTGGCGAACCCTTTGATCATCCCCGGAAATCCGTGCGCGTTCATAGCCGAATGAAGGCCGTGCGAAAAGCGTTCACGCAGCCGTGAGGAGACGGCTGAAACCACGGCTCCCGAGGGTCCGTATCTCGATGTGATGACGCGGATCTCGCGTCTCCCGGTGGTTTGCCGGCAAGCATCGTTAACAACGATCAAAGTCAAAATATGGAGCTCCTCATGTCCAAGCGTCTCACTCTGCTCGCCGCTGTGGCGGTTCTCGCTTTGACCGCCGGCTCGGCAGTTACCACCACCGCGGCGATGGCGGAAAACACGGTCACCGTCGGCGGCGCTCCGATGTATCCGTCGAAAAACATTGTCCAGAACGCGGTGAATTCGAAGGACCACACCACGCTGGTCGCTGCGGTGAAGGCGGCCGGCCTGGTCGATACTCTCCAGAGCCCGGGCCCCTTCACGGTGTTCGCGCCGACCAACGATGCCTTCGCCAAGTTGCCGGCCGGCACCGTCGACGATCTGCTCAAGCCGGAGAACAAGGCGACGCTGACCAAGGTGCTGACCTACCACGTTGTGCCTGGCCGCATGACAGCCGCCAACCTGATGAAAGCGGTCAAGGACGGCGAAGGCGAAGCCAAGCTCAAGACCGTTGCCGGCGACTGGATCGTCGTGAAGCAGGCCGGCCCCGGCAAGCTCAGCATCACCGACGCCAAGGGTGATGTCGCCATGGTTACGATCGCCGACGTTTTGCAATCGAACGGCGTGATCCACGTCATCGACACCGTGCTGCTGCCGTAAGCATCAAGCAACATCAGGGAACGTGCCGCAATTCCGGTCCGAACGGCACGGTGCTCTGGGTCTCCACCCTCTCCCCGCTCGCGGGGAGAGGGATGGCAGCACGGGCGACCGGCTCTCGCTTACGCGAATGTGACACGCGCGTGCTCGGGCATTTTGCTAGAGGTCCGCGCAAATGGAACGAATACCGTGACCATCCAGGCAACGATAAGTCCGGCGATCGCACCGCCCTCCGCGGCACGCCCTGTCATTCACCCGATCTGGGTGCGCGTAACGCACTGGATCAACGCGGTCGCGGTGCTGCTCATGATCGGCTCGGGCTGGCAGATTTACGACGCCTCGCCGCTGTTCAGCTTTGTGTTTCCGCGCCAGATGGCTTTGGGTAATTGGCTCGGCGGGGCGCTGATGTGGCATTTCGCGGCCATGTGGCTCCTGATGGCCAACGGCGTCGTCTATGTCATCCTCGGCTTTGCCACCGGCCGTTTCCGCCGCAAGCTTACTCCCATCTATCCGAGCGAAGTCGTTCACGATCTCTTCGCGGCGTTGCGCGGCAAGCTCTCGCATGACGACCTCTCGATCTACAACGCCGTGCAGAAGCTTTTGTACACCGGCATTCTTCTGACCGGGGCCGTGATCGTGCTTTCCGGCCTGTCGATCTGGAAGCCGGTGCAGTTTCACGCGCTGACGAGTTTCTTCGGCGGCTACGATACCGCGCGCTACGTCCATTTCGCCGCGATGGCGGCGATCGTGGCCTTCCTCGTCGTTCACGTGGCGCTTGCTGTTCTGGTGCCGAAGAGCCTGCGCGCGATGATCGTCGGAAGATAGGAGCACTCGGATGTCACGTCAGCGCAAGCCTCTACCCGGCGTCGATCCGGAACTCCTGCTCAAGGATGCGGGAAGATTCTGCCCGAGCCATCGCGGCGGTTATTCCTGCGCGGCGGCGCGAGCCTCGGCGCGCTTGCCGTGCTCGGCGGCTGCGATATCGTCGACGGCGATACTTCGGAGCGCGTGCTCCGCGTCATTTCGACCTTCAACGACCGCGTCCAGGCCTTGCTGTTCAATCCAAATACGCTGGCGCCGGAATATCCCGAAAGCAAGATCACCCGCCCGTTCCCATTCAACGCCTATTACAGCGAAGACGAAGCGCCCGAGATCGATGCGGATCAATATCAGCTCGAGATCGGCGGGCTGGTCGACAACAAAAAACCGTGGACGTTGCCCGAGCTCAACAAGCTGCCCGAGGTTTCACAGATCACGCGCCACGTTTGCGTCGAAGGCTGGAGCGCCATCGGCTCCTGGCAGGGGGTCAAACTGTCGGATTTTCTGAAAATGATCGGAGCCGATCTGAGCGCCAAATATGTCTGGTTCCAGTGCGCCGAGGGCTATTCCAACACGATCGACATGCCGACGGCCCTGCACCCGCAGACGCAATTGACGCTGAAATTCGACCACCGTACCCTGCCGCGTGCCTATGGCTTCCCAATCAAGATCCGCATCCCCACCAAGCTCGGCTTCAAAAACCCGAAATACGTCACCGCGATGTGGGTGCAGAACAACGACGCCGGCGGCTATTGGGAAAACCAGGGCTACAACTGGTTCAGCGGCCTTTGACCGGTTGCGCCCCTTTACTTGGCGTAGCCATGCTCGCGCAGAATTTTCTCGAAAGCCTCGCCGGTATGGCGCTGCAGTTCCTGTAGGCGTGGTACT
>CAWHJE010000031.1:0-122633 GCA_963829465.1 uncultured Alphaproteobacteria bacterium | reverse complement strand
TAGTCGGATCGCTTAATACTTAAAGCAGCGAATATAAAAACTTCTATCAAAGGATGTTTTTTGGCAGAACGAACCCAACGCAGGCGGAAGCGCGACCTTAACTTGCAGAGCAGCGCTAGGCGGTGGCGCGCCGGCGCCGCTATCGGTTCCGCTCGCGGATCGAGGTTCCGAAAATCACGGTGCCGATGCAGAGGATGCTGCACGCGGCCGAGAACAGGAACACCGCGCGCGGCTGGCCGTGGTCCATCATCATTCCGTAGATCATCGGCGCGAACATCGAGCCGATGTTGAAGCCCGACGAGACGAAACCGAAAACGCGGCCGAAGGCGCCCGGCGGCGTCACTGCGCGCACCAGCATGTCGCGCGAGGGCGACGCAATGCCGCCGAACAGCCCGGACAGCGACATCATCAGCACCAGCGCGTAGGAGGAAAAACCGATCAGGCCGACCAGCGCGGTGAAGATGCCGGCAAAGGCGAGACCGAGAGCCGCGACCGTGGCATGGCTACTGGTGCGCGACGCCAGCACGCCGCCGGCGAGCACGCCGACCGCGCTCATCGCGAGCGCGCCGGTCAGCGCCACATTCGCGAGCGTGTCGGGCGTTCCGTAAAGCGCGGCGAGCGCAACGACGAGGAAGTTGTTGAGCCCGCCCATGAGCGAAATCAGGATGAAAAAGCCAAGGTTGAGAAGAATGGGCGGCGAGAGCAGGAACCGCCAGCCGGCGTCGTTGGCGGCGTCGGCCCCGCCCGCGACAGGCGGCCGGCGCTGTTCGGCCAGCCGGTCCGCGGGCGTCGGCCGCTGCGCGATAAGCAACGCAAGCACCGCGAAGCCAAGAATGGCAGCGCCGACATAAGCGCCGCGCCAGCCGACCCGGCTCTGCATCGCCAGCAAAGTCGCGGGCGCGACGGCGGAGCCGAGGATTCCGGAAAAGGTGTGGATCGAGAAGTTCTGGCCGACGCGCGACGGCGTGCTGTGATGGGACAAGAGCGAGTAATTGGCCGGGTGATACGCGGTATTGCCGAGGCCGGCGACGGCATACATGGCGATGAACACGGCAAATGAATTGACGAGACCAACGACCGCAAAGGCTGCCGCGCCGAGCGCAACGCCAGCGCACAACACCACGCGCGGGCCGACGCGGTCGACCAGAAATCCGGCCGGCGTCTGCAACGCCGCCGACACGACGTTAAAGGCGGTGAGCGCCAGCGCCAGATCGGTGTAGCTCACGCCATAGTCCGCGCGCACGAACACGAACAGCGGCGCCAGCATGATCATGTAATAGTGGCTGACGAAGTGCGCCGCGCAGACGGGGGCGACGATGCGCCATTCGCCGAAGCGGCGTGGAGCGGCGATGGCCGTCGGTGTCATCGAACCGGTTGTGCCGCGCCGTTGCTGTCCGCATCGCGCAGGGCTTGCCAGATCCGGAACGGGGTCAGCGGCATGTCGAGGTGGCGAATGCCGCGATCGGCGAGAGCGTGGAGGACCGCATTCATGACCGATGTGAGCGAGCCAGCACAGCCGGCTTCGCCGCAACCCTTGACGCCGAGCGGATTGGTCTTCGCCGGCGCCGGGTGTTCGGCCAAGTCGAACGGCGGTGCATCCGCGGCGCGCGGCATGGCGTAGTCCATGAACGAGCCGGTGAGCAATTGGCCGTCGGCGTCGTAAACCGTCATTTCCATCAATGCCTGGCCGATGCCCTGCACCACGCCGCCATGCAGCTGACCGGCGACGATCAGCGGATTAACGACGACACCGAAGTCGTTGACGCAGGTGTATTTCACCACGTCGACGCCGCCGGTTTCGGGATCGACCTCGACTTCGGCGATGTGGCAGCCGTTCGGGAAAGTCGCGGCGCCGGGACCGTCGCTGATATGCGTGACGTCGAGCGATTGCGGCGCTTCCGCCGGCAACTTGGCGCCGCCGTTGCGCAGGGTTTGCGCGAGCTCCATGACCGAGATCGAGCGGTCGGTGCCGGCGATGACAAAGCGTCCCTGCCTGAATTCAATATCTGCGGGTGCCGCTTCGAGTACGTAGCTGGCGACGTCCTTGCCCTTTTCGATGACTTTCGCGGCGGCTTCCACGATCGCGGTGCCGCTGTGCATGATCGATTTCGATCCGCCACTGCCGCCGCCCATCGGCAGACGATCGCTGTCGCCTTGCAGGAGCTTGATCTTCTCAAACGGAATGCCGAGCTTCTGGCTCAGCACCTGCGCAAAGGGCGTAGCGTGGCCCATGCCGAAGTCGAGTGTGCCGGTCGCGAGCGTCACGCTGCCGTCGGCGTTGAAGGCGATTTCGGCCAGCTCTTTCGATGGCGGCGCGGTGACTTCCAGAAAATTGCCGATGCCAAGGCCGCGCATCTTGCCACGTTTGCGGCTCTCGCGCTTGCGGCGATCGAAGCCCTTGCCGTCGGCAAGCTCGAACGCCTTCTTGGTCAACGCTGCGAAGTCGCCGCTGTCATAGGTCATGTCTGACGCCGTCTTGTACGGCAGGTCGCGCGAACTGATCAGGTTGCGCCGGCGCAACGCCACCCGGTCGATATCCATCCCGGCCGCGGCCGTATCGATCAGCCGCTCCATGAAATAATTGCCTTCGGGTCGTCCGGCGCCGCGGTAGGGACCGATCTGCGACGTATTGGTGAACACGCATTTCGCCGAGACCTCGATCAACGGCGTTCGATACATGCTCTGCACATTCTTGACGATGTTGAGCGTTCCCGGGAACGGTCCCATCGGCGAAAGGAATGCACCCATATCGGCGAAGCCGGTAAAGCGCGCGGCGAGGAACGTCCCGTCCTTGGCCAATGCGAGTTCGCCGAGGAAGTCTTGATCGCGGCCATGACTGTCGGAGAAAAAACTGCCGGAACGATCGTCGGTCCATTTCACCGGTCGGCCAAGCGCACGGGCGCCGTGCAGCACGCAGACATATTCCGGAAACAACACGCCCTTCATGCCGAACGAACCGCCGACCTGGCCGGTCAGGACGCGCACGGCCTTGGCGTCGACGCCGAGCGCATCGGAAACCTGAGCGCGCATGCCGGTGACGCCCTGGGACCCGACATAAAATGTAAAGCGGCTGCCATCATAGGCCGCGACCGCGGCGCGCGGCTCCATGGCGTTGACCACCACGCGGCTGTTCAAAAGCTTCAGCCGGGTGACATGAGCGGCGGCCGCGAAGGCGGCTTCGACCGCGGCAGCGTCGCCAAAATGATAGTCGAGCGGAACATTGCCGGGCACGTCGTCGTAGAGCAGCGGAGCGCCCTCGCGCGCGGCGTCTTCAGCCGTTACCACCGCCGCGAGCGGATCGATCTCGACCTCGACCGCTTCGGAGGCGTCCTTCGCGGCCAGGACGGTTTCGGCGATGACACAGGCTACCGGATCGCCGACATAGCGAACCTTGCCTTTCGCCAGCGCCCCGCGCCAAGGCTTCTTCATCGGCGAGCCGTCACGGTTTTTCAGCGGCACGATGCACTTGAGCGGGCCGTAGCTTTCAAGGTCGGCGGCGGTATAGACCGCAAGTACGCCCGGCATTTTCCGCGCCGCGTCGGTCTTGATGGCGCGGATGACGCCGTGGCCGTTGCGGCTGCGCACCATCACAGCATAGGCTTGGCCCGGAAGGCTGATGTCGTCGGTATAGCGCCCCGCGCCGCGCAGCAGCATCGGGTCTTCGCTGCGCGGCACCGACTGGCCGACTGCAAATTTCTCGATTGCCAATTGTTCGGTCGTCAAATCCGATTGGTCCGCCTGTCGGCCGGCAGGCTGGTGCAAATTCATCGCTATCCCAATCTCGCAAAGATTCGCGTCTGCGGTGACATAATGGACTTGGTGCAGCGCGACAAGGCGGCCTTAAACATGGCTCGTAGGCGGTAAAAGCGCAGTATTGGCCATCACGCCGGCGGCTGCTACATTTGCTGCGATCAGAGCTGGAACTAGGTCGCCGCCGTCGAGCCGCATGGCTCCGGCGCGGCGGGAAGGTATTGGATGAACGAGGGAGCGCCGCCGCCCGGCGGGCTCAATGGCCGTGGAGCGTCCAGGCGGCGCTGGCCCCGCCGCACGCCGTATGGGATTCGCCGCGAGAGTAGCCGCCCCGCCGACGTCGCGGCGTCCGCGAGCAATGAGGCCGACGGAACCTATGCGGCACTCGATCTCGGCACCAATAATTGCCGGCTGCTGGTTGCGCGTCCGACCGAGGACGGATTTCGCGTCGTCGACGCCTTCTCGCGGATCATTCGTCTGGGCGAGGGGGTGGCGTCTTCCCGCCGCATCAGTGAGGCGGCGACCAAGCGGGCGGTCGATGCGCTTCTCGTCTGTCGCGACAAGATGCGCGCGCGGGGCGTGCGCCGCTCGCGGTTGATCGCCACGGAAGCCTGCCGCGCCGCCGAGAATGGTGAGGAATTTCGCGCCCGCGTCGCCGAGGAAGCGGGGCTTGAACTCGAGATTGTCGATTCCGCAACCGAAGCGAGGCTGGCGGCGGCCGGCTGCACGGAACTGTTCGATCCCGGGGCGTCCGGTGTGATCCTCTTCGATATCGGCGGTGGATCGTCCGAAGTGGTGCGGTTAGGGCGGCCCAATGGTTCGAACCGCGGACCGCCGCAACCCGATATCGTTGGTTGGGCGTCGCTGCCGGTCGGAGTCGTCACTCTTGCCGAGCGCTATGGTGGCACCACCGTGCCGCGCGAGATTTACGACGCCATGGTCGATGAGGTCGCGGGCTTCCTTGCGGAATTCGCCGAGACACACCGCAACGACCTAAACGGCTTCCACATGCTCGGTACGTCAGGCACCGTGACGACGATCGCCGGCGTATTCTTGCGGCTAAAGCGTTATGACCGCCGGCGCGTCGACGGCTGCTGGCTGTCCGACGATCAGGTTTCGCGCGTCGTCGAGGAACTCATTGCGATGAGTTTTGACGAGCGCGCGGCCAATCCCTGCATCGGCGCCGAGCGCGCGGATCTCGTGCTCGCCGGCTGCGCCATTCTCGACGCCATTCGCCGTTATTTTCCCTGCGAGCGTCTGCGGGTCGCCGATCGCGGCCTGCGGGAGGGCATGCTGGTCGAGATGATGCGCGCCGATGGCGCTTGGGGCGAAGCCTGACACGACATGGAGCGGCTCAAGGGTGACAAGCGCCGTAAGCCCTCATCGCGGGCTTGGCTGCAACGCCAGATCAACGATCCTTACGTAGCGCGTGCCAAGCGCGAAGGCTTTCGCTCCCGCGCGGCGTACAAGCTCGCCGAAATCGACGACAAATTTCATCTGTTCAAGCCGGGAACGCGCGTCGTCGATCTCGGCGCCGCTCCGGGCGGCTGGAGCGAAGTCGCCGCGCGGCGCGTCGGAGCGAGCGGCCGCGTCGTCGCGCTCGATATTCTCGATGTGAAGCCGATCGCGGGCGTCGAATTCCTCAAGCTGGATTTCCTCGACGTTACGGCGCCCGAACGCCTCAAAGGCATGCTCGGCGGCAAGGCTGACGTGGTCCTCTCCGACATGGCCGCGAACGCGACCGGTCACCGGCAGACCGACCATTTGCGCATCATGGCGCTGGCCGAAGCGGCGGTGCAATTCGCCCTCGAAGTGCTCAGTCCGGGCGGGAGCTTTCTTTGCAAGGTACTGCAGGGTGGAACCGAAGCGGCGCTCCTTGCCGAACTCAAGCGCGACTTCGCAAACGTCAAGCATATCAAACCGCCGGCAAGCCGCACCGATTCCGCGGAGCTTTATCTGCTCGCTCGGGGCTTTCGCGGCATCGAAGCAGCCGGCAGCGAAAGGCAGATTGCGGACTGAGATCGGCCGTCAAGGCCGCTTTTCCTGTTCCGCCGGTTCGGTGGCGGCGCGCCCAGCAAGTTCGGCGCCCGCGTCGTGCGGTAGCCACAGGAACACCAGACACGCCGCGGCGGTGAGGGCCCCGACCACGAGGAAGGCCGGCGGGAAATCCGCCGCGTCCATCCTTGTGGCTTGCTTGAGCTGCAACATGATCTCGACGACCAGCGCGCCCACGGCGACGCCGGTCGACAGCGCCAATTGCTGGGCGACGGAGACGATCGCGGTGGCCTGGCTCATCAGCGACGGCTTGATCTCGGCGTAGGCGATCGTGTTGACGGCGGTGAATTGCAACGAACGGAAGAAGCCGCCGGCGAGCAGGATGGCGATCATGACGGCGAACGGCACGCCGGGTTGGAAACCCGCACACGCAGCGAGAAACGCCGCGCTGATGAGGCTGTTGTAGACCAGCACCGTGCGATAGCCGAAACGTTTGAGTACGCGAGCGACGGCGGCTTTCATGAAGATCGAACCCAGCGCGCCGGTGAACGTGATGAGTCCGGATTGGAACGGCGTCAGGTTAAAACCGATCTGCAGCAACAGCGGCATCAGAAACGGCAGCGCGCCGATGCCGAGCCGGAACATGAAGCCGCCGAAAATGCTGAGGCGGAACGTGGCGTACCTGAACAGCCGCAGATCGAGAATGGGGGCCAGTGCGCGGCGGGCGTGAAGGATGTATGCCGCGGTCGAAACGGCGCCGACGCCGATGAGCGCGGCGACGATGCTGTTCGGCAGGAAGGCAAGGCCCATGACCGAAAGACCGAAGGCTAGCCCGCCGATGCCGAGGCCCGACAGGACGAAGCCGATAAAATCGAACTGCGGCGGCCGCTGGACGGGCAGGTCGGGTATGTAGCGGGTCGCCATCGCCATGCCGACCAAGCCGATCGGGACGTTGATGATGAAGATCCAATGCCAGGAGGCATACGTGGTGATGAAGCCGCCGAGCGGCGGACCGGAGATCGGGCCAATCAGCGCCGGTATGGTCACCAGCGCCATCGCATTGACCAGAACCCGCTTGTCGATGGTGCGCAGCAGAATGAGGCGGCCGACCGGCGTCATCATGGCCCCGCCGGCGCCCTGGAGAATCCGCGCCAGGACGAACTGATCGAGCGAGCGCGACAGCGCGCAGCCGATCGAGCCGAGAACGAACACGCCGATCGCGATACGGAAGATGTTGCGGGCGCCAAAGCGGTCGGCCATCCAGCCACTCGCCGGAATAAAAATCGCAAGCGCGAGCAGATACGAGGTGACCGCGAGTTTCAGCGCCAGCGGATTGGTGTCGAGCGCCCGCGCGATCGCGGGCAGCGACGTCGCGATCACCGTCGAATCCATGTTTTCCATGAACAGCGCGACAGCGACGATCAATGGAACGATGCGGTCAAAGGAGTTCGGCGGCGGACTGACCGGCATGCCCGCTATCGGGTTGCTTTGAGCCGCTGCAATCCTTCGGCGGGCTGCTGGAATGAGGGCGCAATCTCGAGCGCCTTGCGGAAATCGGCGATGGCGCCGGCGCTGTCGGATAGCCGCTCCCGAATAAGCCCGCGAAGTCGAGAAAGCGCTGGCCGAATGCTCGTTGAGCGCGATGGCGCGATCGGCGTCGGCGAGCGCCTGGACATTCTCGCCGGCGAGGAAGTGGGCCCAGGCGCGGTTGTAGAAGGCAAGCGGCGCGTTCGGCGCAAGTTCGACGGCACGGTTGTAGTCGGCAATGGCGTCGGCGAAATCGAGATGTTCGCGCTTGGCGTTGCCGCGATTGATATAGGCGTCGGCCAGGCGCGGATCGAGCTTGACGGCCTGATTAAGGTCGATGAATGCCCGTTCGATCTCGCCCTTGGCGAGCCAGGCGCTGCCGCGGTTGTTATAGGCCGCAGCCGTGGGATTGAGTCTGACGGCCTGATCGTAATCCGCAATCGCTCGATCGAGATCGCCCTTGTGCCGCCAGGCGATGCCGCGATTGTAGAACGCCGCCGCGTAGGCGGGATCGGCGCGGACGGCCTCGGTGTAATCGGCGACGGCACGATCGGGATCGCCGTCGTCGTCGAAAACATTGCCCCGATTATTATAAGCGGCGGCGAATTTCGGATTGAGCTTGATCGCCTGATCGTAATCGGGGATGGCGCGTTCGAAGTCGTGCTTCTGGTAAAAAGCATAGCCGCGCTCATTGTAGGCGCCGGCGTGCTGCGGATTGAGCCGCAATGCCTCGCTCAAATCGGCAATCGCGCGGTCGAGGTCGCCATCGCGGCGGAAGGCGATGCCGCGATCATAGTAGAACCGTGCTTTGGTGGAATCGATTCTGATCGCCTCGTTGTAGTCGGCGATGGCGGCATTGCGGTCGCCCTTGTCTTCATGGGCGTTGCCGCGGTTGCTGTAGGCATCGGCGTAATTCGCATCGAAGCGGATCGCCGCGTCGAAATCGGCGATGGCGTGGTCGTAATCCCGCTTCTGGTAGTAGGCCAGGCCGCGATTGTTGAAAGCGAGCGCGAATTGCGGCGACAGCTGAATGGCGCGGTCGAAATCGGCGAGCGCGCGCACCAAGTCGCCTTTGGCGCGCCAGGCGTCGCCGCGATTGTTGTAAGCCGGGGCAAAATTTGCGTCGGTGCGCAGCGCCAGATTGTAATCGGCGATGGCGCGGTCGAAATCGCCCCTCTCGAACCAGACGATGCCGCGATTGTTCAGCGCGAAGACGTTCCTCGCGTCGAGCCTGATCGCCTGATCGTAGTCGGCGATCGCGTGGTCGAAGTCGCCCTTGCGGCGAAACGCAAGGCCCCGATTGAAGTACGCCGCGGCATAATTCGGCGACAGCCGGATGGCTTCGTTGTAGTCGGCGATGGCGCGGTCGAAGTCCGCCTTTTCGTCGAAAGCGTTTCCGCGGGTCATGAACGCGCCGGCGTCGTTGGCATCGAGCCTGATCGCGGTGTCGAGATCGGCGACCGCGCCGTCAAGATCGTGCTGCATCAATCGCGCGCTGCCGCGATCGGCATAGGCGCGGGCGTAATCGGCATTCAGGCGTATCGCCTCCGCGAAGTCGCCGACCGCGGCGGCGAGGTCGCCCTTCGCCCGCTTTGCCACACCGCGATCGTGATACAGGATGGCAAGATTGGCCTGCTGATAGCGGCCAGAATCGATCAGGGCAGTACAGGAGGCAATTCGCTCCTCGTTGGTGGCACGCCATTGCCCGGTGCAGCGGCGCTCGTCAGGTCCCTCCTGTGCCCGTGCGGTGGCGGACAACGCCAGCATTGCGGCAAAGAGTAGCGCAAGCCGTGCAGGGGAGGGGCAGAGCGAAAATGGCCGTGGCATCGCGGTTTGGCCCGCCACGAACGGCCTCATGTTAGCGCGCATTGCTCCGTCTCGGTTGCAGTCAACCTACTCCGCTGTGCACTGGCCGGCCAAGCCGCGGGTCACCATCTATCAATCCGGGCGTTGACATGCTAGAAGCCGCCGCCAACCCAAAAGCGGGTCTTTGAAGTGGCGAGAGGCGGGAAGGGCGAATGCTCAACCCGGGCGGTAGTGTCTTTACCGTCAACTCTCGACTCGCCCGCACAATTAGCCCGCGGAAAGCGCGCGGGCGCAAGCGGAGTTGGCAATGCTCAAGAACAATCCGCGCGAAGGTTTTACTTTCGACGACGTGCTTATCAAGCCCGGCCTATCGGACGTGCTGCCTTCGGAGGTGGATGTCCGATCCCAAATCACCCGCGGCATCGCGCTTAACGTCCCGATCGTTGCTTCGGCCATGGATACGGTGACGGAGGCGCATATGGCAATCGCCATGGCGCAAGCCGGCGGCATTGGCGTCATTCACCGCAATCTCGAGCCGGCGGTACAGGCGGCGCAGGTGCGTCAAGTCAAGAAGTTCGAATCGGGCATGGTGGTGAATCCCGTCACCATTCAACCCAACGCGACGCTCGACGATGCGCTGAAGCTGATGCAGGAGAATCGCATCTCCGGCATCCCGGTGGTCGAGGGCGCCGGCAACGGCCGCGCCGGCAAGCTGGTCGGCATCCTCACCAATCGCGACGTCCGCTTCGCCACCGATCGCCGCCAAAAAATCTCGGAGCTGATGACCAAGGACGCGCTCGTCACCGTGCGCGAGGGTGTGAACCAGGACGAAGCCAAGCGGCTGCTGCACCAGCACCGCATCGAAAAGCTTCTCGTTGTCGACGCCGACTACCGCTGCGTCGGCCTCGTCACGGTCAAGGATATCGAGAAGGCGGTCGCCAACCCCAATGCCTGCAAGGACGAGCAAGGCCGGCTGCGTGTCGCCGCCGCGACCAGCGTCGGCGACGCCGGTTATGTGCGCAGCGAGGCTTTGATCGAAGCGGGCGTCGATCTTGTCGTCGTCGACACCGCCCACGGCCATTCTCGGCGCGTGCTCGATGCCGTGACCCAAATCAAGCGTTTGTCCAATGCCGTCCAGGTGGTCGCCGGCAACATCGCGACCGCCGAAGGCGCCAGGGCCCTAATCGACGCCGGCGCCGACGCCATCAAGGTCGGGATCGGCCCGGGCTCGATCTGCACGACGCGCGTCATCGCCGGTGTCGGTGTGCCCCAGCTTACGGCGATTACCGACGCGGTCGAGGCGGCGCAACAAAGCAACACGCCCGTCATCGCCGACGGCGGCATCAAATATTCGGGCGACCTCGCCAAGGCGATGGCGGCCGGCGCCGATTGTGTGATGATTGGCTCGCTCCTCGCCGGCACCGACGAAACTCCGGGCGAGGTGTTTCTTTATCAGGGCCGCTCCTACAAATCCTACCGCGGCATGGGTTCGGTCACGGCGATGGCCCGCGGTTCGGCCGACCGCTACTTCCAGCAAGAGATCAAAGACTCGCTCAAGCTCGTGCCAGAAGGCGTCGAGGGCCAGGTGCCTTACAAAGGGCCGGTGGCCAACGTGCTGCATCAGCTTGCCGGCGGATTGCGCGCGGCGATGGGGTATGTCGGAGCGAAGAACCTCGCCGAATTTCGCGACAAAGCCGAATTCATGCGCATTTCGGGCGCCGGCTTGCGCGAGAGTCACGTGCATGATGTCACCGTCACGCGCGAGAGCCCCAACTATCCGAGCCAGGAGTAAGCTTAGGGCATGAAATGGTTTGGGGCATGAAAAGATCTGGGTCATGAAAAGGTCGTCTGCCGATCCGTTTGACGAGGTCCGCAAGGCAACTGCCCAGCACCGCGCACGTCACGGCTGCGGCACCCATCCCTACGGCAACGGTCCCTTGCTTGGCGTGCTGGCGGCAACGGTGCAGGCGCGGCGCATCCTGGAACTCGGGACGGCGCTTGGCTACACGGCGCTGTCATTCGCCTACGGCGCGCCAAACGCGATTGTCGATACGGTCGAGCGCGACCCGCAGCATGTGCAGCTTGCGCGCGCCAACATTGCCGCCGCCGCACTCGACCATCGCATCACCGTGCACGAGGGCGATTTCGCGGCGGTGCTGCCGACGCTGGATCCGGGTTACGACCTCGCTTTCTTCGACGGTCACACGCCGGTGCCGGCGCTGCACACCGCGGTGCGCAAGCTGTTGCGGACCGGCGGCGTGCTGATCACCGCCAACCTGAACCACGGCGGAACAGCCGACGCGGTGGCGAAGGCGCTGTTCGACGGGAAATCCTGGCGCAGCGCACTGGTCGATGACGACGGCGAAACGGCGATCAGCGTCAAGTTGTAAATTGACGGCATTGGCGGCGTTGAAGACGTCGTGATAAGGACGTGCAGCTTCGGGGGTTGGCCGATGTCGCTGCAAGCCGTTCTGTCGCCGCTATTCGTCGAGGTCATTCTCACCTTCGCGCTCATGCTTCTGATGGGGAAGCTGCGCAACGACGACTACAGCTCGGGTGCCGTCAGGCCGCAGGACATCGCGCTGCGCGAGCCAAAATGGCCGGCGCGCACGACGCAGGTCGCCCATTCATTCTCCAACCAGTTCGAGCTTCCGGTTTTGTTCTATGTGCTGACCATACTCGTATGGGTCACCAGGCATGCCGGATATGCTTTCGTCACTCTCGCCTGGATCTTCGTGATCTGCCGTCTGCTGCAAGCGTATGTCCACGTGACCAGCAACAGAGTGCGGCGGCGCGGCGCTTTCTACATCGTCGGCGCGGTCGTGCTCATGGTCATGTGGGGGATCTATATCGTCGAGGTATTCACTGGCGTGATTGTGTGACCGCGCTCCGGCGTAATCCCGTGGACGACGGCGTTGCGCCGGTGCGGGCGATGCAATGATGTCGGCTGCAGCCGAGTGACCGCATGACGCCTGCCGCTCGCCTTTCCGCCGCGATCGAGGTCGTCGCTGACGTCGAAGCGCGGCGGCGGCCGGCCGGCGATGCGATGAAGGACTGGGGTCTTGCTCATCGCTTTGCCGGTTCGTCGGATCGTGCGGCGATCGCCGGTCTCGTGTACGACACGCTGCGGCGTAAATCATCATCCGCGTGGCTGATGGGCGAAGCCGGTCCGCGCGCCGCGGCGATCGGCATGCTGCACCGGGAGCGCGGGCTCGACGTGGCGGGGATCGAAGCGCTGTGCAGCGGCGAGCGTTTTGCTCCCACGCCGTTGACGCAAGCCGAGCGGGCCGCACTGACCGGCGACAGGCTAGCGAGCGCGCCGGCGCCGGTTCTCGGCGATTATCCCGATTGGCTTGATCCGCATTTTTCCCGTGTCTTCGGCGAAGACCGCGCCGCGGAGGGCGCCGCGCTAGCGAGCCGCGCGCCGCTCGACCTGCGCGTCAATACGCTCAAGGCCGAACGTGAAGAGGTATTGCCGAAACTCGCGCACCTGAACGCCGAGCCGACGCGCTGGTCGCCGCTCGGGTTGCGCGTACGGCTTTCGGCGGATGCAAAAAATCCCGCCATTCACGCCGAGCCCGCTTTCCTCAAAGGCATGATCGAAATTCAGGACGAAGGTTCGCAACTCGCCGCACTGTTCGCCGGAGTCAAACCCGGCGAGCAGGTGGTCGATCTCGCGGCTGGCGCCGGCGGCAAAACCCTGGCGCTGGCTGCGGCGACCGAGAATCGCGGCCAGATTTACGCCACCGACATCGACAAGCGGCAACTGGCGCCCATCCACGAACGCATCGCGCGCGCCGGCGCACGCAATATTCAGGTTCGGACGCCGAGAGGCGAGGCGGACGTGCTCGCCGATCTTGCCGGCAGGATCGATCTGGCGTTGATCGACGCGCCGTGCACGGGAACCGGTGCCTGGCGGCGCAACCCGGATGCCAAGTGGCGCGTGCGCCCGGGCGCCCTGGCGGAGCGGCTCAAACAGCAGGCCGAACTGCTCGATCGCGCCGCGGCGCTGGTGAAGACCGGCGGCCGCATCGCCTACGTCACCTGCTCGGTTCTGGAAGAGGAAAACGGCGACCAGGTTCGGGACTTCCTCTCCGGGCATCGAGAATTTGCGGTTGTCCCGCCCGCGGAGGTCGCTGCCAAAGCGCTGGGCGAACGCGCGGTGATGTTCTGCCACGCGGCGCTGCTGTCGGAGCATGGGCTGTTGATGACACCGCGGCGGACCGACACCGACGGCTTTTACGTAGCCGTCATGCGCAAGACGTAAGCCTGAAGACGCCCCGCAGAACGGTGGAAGACGCGATCGCACCCTTGACCCCGGCAGGTAGCCGCCGCACATACCGTGCTCAACGGCCATGCACGACACCATCCTGATCGTCGATTTCGGCTCGCAGGTCACCAAGCTGATCGCGCGGCGGGTCCGCGAGGAAAATGTCTATTGCGAGATCGTGCCTTTCCAGACGGCCGAGGAAGCGCTGCGCGGCCTGCGGCCGAAGGGCGTGATCCTCTCGGGCGGACCGGCCTCGGTCCTTGAAAAGGACGCGCCGCTCGCGCCGCTGGCGATCTATCGGGCCGGCGTGCCGGTGCTGGGCATCTGCTACGGCGAACAGGCGATGGCGCAGCAACTCGGCGGCAAGGTCGAGGCCGGCCATCACCGCGAGTTTGGCCGCGCCGAAGTCGAAGTGACCACTCCGTCCGCCCTCTATGAGGGCGTGTGGGAAGTCGGGCAGCGTTATCCGGTGTGGATGAGCCACGGCGACCGCGTGACCAGGCTTCCGGAAGGCTTTGTCGCGACCGGGACCTCGCCGAACGCGCCGGTCGCGATGATCGCCGACGAGGCGCGCAAGTTTTACGCGACGCAATTCCATCTGGAAGTCATGCACACCCCCCACGGCGCTGCGATCCTGCGCAATTTCGTGCGCAAGATCGCCGGCTGCTCCGGCGATTGGACGATGCGCGCGTTCAAAGACGAGGCGATCGACAAAATCCGCAAGCAGGTCGGCAAGGGCAGGGTGATTTGCGGACTTTCGGGCGGCGTCAACTCTGCCGTCGCCGCGGTCCTCATTCACGAAGCCATCGGCGACCAGCTCACCTGCGTGTTCGTCGATCATGGCCTGTTGCGGCTCGGCGAAGGCGCGCGCGTGGTCGCGCTGTTTCGCGAAAGCTACAATATCCCGCTGGTGCAGGTTTCCGCCGAGGATATTTTTCTCAAGGCGCTCGAGGGCGTCGACGATCCGGAAGAGAAGCGCAAAATCATCGGCAAGCTTTTCATCGACGTGTTCGAACGCGAAGCAAAAAAAGTCGCAAATGATGGCAAAGGCGTGCCGGAGTTTCTCGCGCAGGGCACGCTTTATCCGGATGTGATCGAGAGCGTGTCGTTTGCCGGCGGGCCGTCGGTGACGATCAAGTCGCACCACAATGTCGGCGGCTTGCCGGCGCGTATGAACATGAAGCTGGTCGAGCCGTTGCGCGAATTGTTCAAGGACGAAGTGCGCGCGCTCGGCCGCGAACTCGATCTGCCCGATGCTTTCGTCGGCCGTCATCCGTTTCCGGGGCCGGGTCTCGCCATACGCTGCCCGGGCCCGGTCACCCGCGAGAGGCTCGATATTCTTCGGCTCGCCGACGAACTCTTCATCGAAGAGATCCGCCGCGCCGGGCTTTACGACGATATCTGGCAGGCCTTCGCGGTGCTGCTGCCGGTGCGCACCGTCGGCGTGATGGGCGATTTCCGCACCTATGACTTCGTCGTCGGATTGCGCGCGGTGACCTCGACGGACGGCATGACCGCCGATTTCTATCAGTTCGACATGAAATTTATCGGCGCCGTCGCTACCCGCATCGTCAACGAGGTGAAGGGCGTCAATCGCGTCGTTTACGACGTGACAAGCAAGCCGCCGGGAACGATCGAGTGGGAGTGAGGAATCGGCTCTCGTTGCCAAGTAATAAAGGCCATTCTCGCGTCCTGTTCAGCCTGGCGAAGAATGCGATCGTCGCGCGCGATCGAGAACCGATTGCAGTATTCCTGAAGATGCATCTCGCCCTTTTCGCGATCACCTATGGCCTTGAGGCAGAGCCCCCACGCGAGATGCGTCTGCACGTAGTTTTCCGGTGAGAAGCGGTGAAACTTCATTGAGGATCTTTGTTCGAAGAATGCAGCGATATCGGAAATGGTTTTGACTCGAGCCAAATCTGGCCTCGCTGCGGCGGTCGTGTTTTTCACCGCGCGCGTGACCTTACTCCAGTCGTATGTCTTTCCGGGAAAGGTGAAGAGGGAAACCGAACACCAGTCATGCGGGCTCCTCTCAGTATCAATCGGATCGATGCATAAATCGAACTGATCGGTTTTGGCTGTGCGTTTCCAACGCAGGCAACCGCTTTTTTGGATTGGCACGAAATCGAGTGAAAATCCCCAGCGGGCCGAGTAACTCTGATCTTTGAGCGGTTGAAATTCAAAAATCTTGCGTATTGCCGGCGTTGTATTGTCGATCCAATGTCGCGGGCGCGTTCGCTGGAAGCCCAACGATGATAGCTCGGCATGTAGCGCCGTATCAATTCGAGCCGCCAGCAGCGAAGCTCGGACCGCTACGTCTCTGTGGGAGAAATGGATTTTGGTGACCTCTCATTTTTGTTGTCTTGTACCTTCGGTTATCACCTCGAGTTTCGGCAGACCGTTATAGCCATAGACATCATGTAGGATCGCAAGCAGCTCGCGGGCTATCGTTTGGTCGTCGGCTTGATCCGCCGGATATTTCTTCCAATAGTTGGGCGCTCGACCGGGATCGGCGTATCCGGCCGTATGCAATATTGAGACGCGATCGGGAGTGAGAACGCTTGCCAGCGCCTCCCAGCTATCGGCCGATTGCGCTTCGCAATAGATTACGGGCGGTGGGGTAGGCTGGCACTGGACATAACCGATCCCGGCTTGAAATATGGCAAATACGCGACGATCTATATTCACCCGCAGCCGCCCGACTTCGCCGGTTACTCTGGTTCCATAAAAATCAAATAGCTCTGCTGCTGAGCCAGCTGGTCGGCCAAGTGCCAGATCCGGTTTCGGCTTGTAGGCGCAAGCATGAACAGCAGTGGCCGACATTGAAGGCGCATCGTTGACAATGCCGGCGAGGTTCTGGGTCGGCCCGTTGCGCGGCGGGCAAGGCTCACTTTTGACCCACGTGCTCTGGGCCTCAAGATCGGCCGCGTTGGCGTCGTAGCCCTCGACAAGCACCTGCAAAATCTTGTCGGCCACCACGCTCGTCGCGGCACCGGCGGGAAACATCTGCACATAATTGCCGAAGCTTGGATCGAGACGCCAGCCAAGTGCTGCGAGCCGGCTCACACGTTCAGGAGTGAGCACGTGATCCAGTGACGGTTGCATGAGCGTTCCAGCCGCTTCGCACCGCAGGCTGCTGTCGCGTAGCCGCCCGCATTGGACATATTTGTTGCCATCCCAGATGGTGGCAAATCCATCTTGGGCGGGTCTGTCCAGGGTCAGGATGTTGTGGAGCGCGGCTTCGATGCGGGGCTTGTTCGTATCCGAAGGAGGTGCGGCAAACCCCGGGTCGCCTGAGCTAAGCGACGCCGATAACAAAATGGACAATCCGGTCGCCCGCAGCACCCGTGTGAACACGTATCGCCCCCGAGAACATGTCATCGCGCCAAGGTTATAGTCGAGTTTTGCGTCCTCTGCGAGGCGCTCCGCGCGTGCGTCTATCGGCTCGCGCTACACCTTCTATCGGTTTGATATGAATTTATTCGGCGCGGCGGCCACGCCGACAGACCGTGTGCGTGCCCAATTACTTCGCGTAATTCGCGGCGAACCGCTGTTGCAGATAGTCGTGCGCGGTGATCGGCGGATAGCTCTTGGCCGGGCCCTGGATCACCGCGTCCTTGTTGGCCTGACAGAAAAACGGCATCGAATAGCGCGGCCCGAGATATTCGTCCGTCCGCGGCATGCGCACGCGATGCAGCGTCGACAGAAGCTTGTCGTCGCTCCAGCGCATCAGCATGTCGCCGATGTTGCAGGTGACGACGCCGGGCAGCGGCTCGACGTCGGTCCAGGCGATCTCGGCCAATTCTTTTCCGGGACAGAGCTGCAATCCGCCTTGGCCGGTGCGCTGATGCAGAAGTGTAAGGCAGTCGAAATCGGTGTGGGCGCCGGCGCGCCAGCCGGTGAAATCCGCAGGCTTTGCATTCACCATGGGCAGATAGTGCAGCAGCCGCAGCGTGCTCTGATACTCGCTCGACAGCGGATCGTGGCACTCGGTGAAGAAATCGGGCGCAAAGCCGAGTTTGAGGGCAAAGCACGATAGCACCTTCATGCCGAGCGCCCAGTTGGCGCGTTCGAAGGCGAGCATCCCTGCCTTGAAGCCCGGCAATTCGCCGCCGGTCGGCCAGAGCCCCGCCATCCGCGGCATGGTGATCTGATAGGATTCTTTTTGATCGGCGGTGCCGGTCGAAGGGCGCACCTGGCTTTTGTATTCCCAGCCGGCATTGGTACCCTTGCCGAGCGGGTAACGCGCCTTGGTCTGGTGCGGCAGCGCGAAGAAGCGCTCCGTCTTCGTGAACGCTCCGTCGATCTGCTCCTGCGAAATGCCGTGATTGACGAGCTGGAAGAAGCCGATTTCGGTCGACGCTTGCCATAGCTGATCCGCGATCTCGGTTTTGCGCGCGTCGAAACCGCTCATATCGATGCGCGGCACGTCGCGCGCTTTGGTCGCGCCGAGACCGCCGAAGGTCTGTTCCTTGTTGAGCTCGACGAGATCGTAGGCGGCGTTGTTGTCTGCGGTCATGAAGTTTGCTCCCCGCTGGATTGTCGGCAAAGGCCGTACCGGCGCGCAAGCTCATTTGTTGGGCAATTCGCGAGGAGGCTGTCGCGGGGCCTGGCGGACATCCGAAGGGAACAACACCGTCCGGCGCCCCAGGGAGAGGGCGCCAGAACTCGAGATTTTCCGTCGCTGTGCCGCCTATTGAAGCTTTTGCTGTTTGAGCTGGAGTTGCTTTGCCAGCAATGACGATTGCGGCACTTGCGAAAGCACCGTTTCGATCGCTTTCCGCTTTTGCTCCAATTGGACGGCCGCTGCCGCCGTATTTTTTGGATAATAGCTTGCGATCAGCTTCTTGTCTTCGGCCGACAGATCGTAGTTTACGCTCGGCGAATAACACACGCTGTTTTTGCCCGAAGCGAACATCCAGTCTTCATAGTAATATTTCATGATTGAAAGTTTGTCGAAGGCGCCGACGGTATAGTCTGAGGCCGGCGTATCGCTTATGACCGTGAGTTGACGCAAGTTGAAATCAATCTGGCCTTTGGACCAGTTGTTCGGCGGGCCTTCCATAACAGTATAAATTCCGGGATGGCGTCCCTGCTTGTCGGCGACGAATTGCCCGAATTGGTCCGTCGTGCGCACATATCCCGGATCGTCGTTCCACCGGAAATCGCAGGCGACGAGCGGGCTCTGGTGCTCGTGCTCGAGGCCAAGAACGTGACCGAACTCGTGCCGAGTAATGCCTTCGTAGTCCATTGGCAGGCTGGTATCGAACCCTTGCAGGTTCATCGTCTGACTTCCGGGCTGATTAATGTCCGGATTGATGAAGTCTTTGCCGACCGCCGACCAAAAGCCCTGACCTTGAAATGCCAGGCGCACGTCCGCCTTGTAGTCACGGTCGGCCGGAACTCCATGTCCTGTAATGCCCGCTTGCATCGCGTCCAAAGTCAAACTTGATATTTGCGTATTCGGGCCACTCCGACACGATCCGCTCGATGAGCGCATGCAGGCGCGGATTGCCCCCGTTGAACGCGACGGTAATCGTCCCGTTCGGAGCCCACTGGTCCGTTCTGAGGATGATGAGCGCCGACGGGACCACGCTCAAGCCGCGCTTTTCGCCGAGATCATCCAGAATCTTCTGATCCCTCTGTTTGAGGCGCTCAACGTACGAGGCTGGGTAGCCTTCCATGATCCGAGGTTGAAATTGCTCCTTCGGAACGACGGTCGGTCCATTCTCCGCCGCCATGGCAACAGCCGGTCCGTCCTCCGCCGCTAGGGCAAGTGGCGCAGCGGCGCCGCCGAACAAGCCAAGAGGCAGGGCGAGGGCAATCGCCGTTGCGTGCAGCGCTACCGGCCTGACCATTGGATTCCTCCGTATGTGCAGATTTGCAATCGGTTCTGCGCAGTTTACTTGAGATTATGACCTAAATTAAACCGCTCGACCATTGGCTGCAATTTTTTAACTCGGCAGGTTGGAAACCCTTTGCCGCTGCGGTAGTGTCGACGGGCCGACAAATTTGACGTTTCGCTCCCATAATCACTTCGTTCTGTGAATTTCTTTGGAGGATGCAGGTGGCTTCCAAAACCTTGGCTTGGGCTGTTGTTATGGCGGTGTTGGCGGCTAGTCCGGCGTTCGCCTGTAAGGGCAAGAGCGTTCTGTTTGAGGACAGTTTTACGAGTGTCAATCCGGCCTGGGATTTGTTCAACCAGACGAAAATTCAGAATGGGGCCTTGCAGATCACGGCAACTCCCGGACATATCGCCGCAGTCTTCTATAAGGGCGATGCGTACGACAAGGGAGATATTTGCGTCGACACAATAGTGCCAAACGTCAGCGATCCCAACAACCAGGGGGTCCCCAGTCTGATCTTTGAAGGGCAGGGCTACGACGACTTCTATGCGTTCTATGTCAGTCCGGCGTTTGGGACTGCGTCGATCTCGCGGTTGCTCAAGAACAAGTGGCTTCATCCGATTCCGCCCCGCAAGGTCGAGGGGATAGTCGCAAAGCCCGGGGGAAAGAACACCCTGCGCCTCACCCTCAACGGCGCGCACGCGACGGCCTATGTCAACGACAACAAGATCGTCGATTTCCTGATCAATGCGAGCGAGGGGGGCGGGTTGATAGGCTTGGAAGTGGACGGCGGCGCAACCGCCCCGGTCACGTGGAGTTTCAAGAATTTCAAGGTGACCGATCTGCCTTGAAAAACGCCGGCAGGCCGGCTGGGAGAGGGCGTGATGAGGTGGAGAATTTGGGGCTTGGCCATAGCCGTGACACTGTCGGCGTCAGCTCCCGCGGTCGCGTGCAACGGGAAAAATGTGTTTTTCCGCGACAAATTCACGGCCGCCGATCCTGGATGGGGGCTTTACGACAAGACTACCGTCGCCATTGGTGGCGGCTTGCTCAAGCTGACACCTCAGCCGGAGCACTACGCCTTCATCTTCTATCGAGGTGACGTATATGACCAGGCCGACGTCTGCGTCGACGCGGCAGCCAGCGGCGGGTCCAGCCTGCCGGACGGGGAGGCCGGCCTGATATTTGCCGACGAGGACTATGTCGGCTTCTATTTTTTTTGGATCAGCCCGAAAAACGGGACGGCCGGCGTTTTGCAATGGTCCAACAGCGCCAACAAGTTTCTCGTGACCATGGCGGCTCAAAAGATTCAGGGACTAGACACCAAGGTCGGAGCAAAAAACTCGCTTGGCGTAACGATCGGCGGCGCGAAAGCCACCCTGTACGTTAACGATCACCAGATTGCCCAACTCACGATCAGCGCACCCAAGGTGGGCGGATTCTTTGGACTGGGGGCCGCTCGCGTGGATCAGGCTCCCGCGACCTGGACGTTCCAGAATTTCAATATCACCAGCGTTCCGTAACGGCCCCCACATCCCGCACGGCGGCGCGGTCAACCACAGATGAAATAAAAGTGAGGTGCCGGTCGGCCGGCTCCCGTTGAAACGCCGCATTTGTCATCTATTCACCGCCGCATAGGGGTGCGACTTAGGGTAAGAGGATGACGACGATGCGATCGTTTGTTCTAATTGCTTTAGCCGGAGCGATTTTAGGTCAGCTTTCGGTGGCTGCAAGGTCCGAGGACGTGCCGGATCCGGCTGTCGGCAAGAGCGCGACCAGCCTGAAGCGTATCTTCGTGCCCAGCGAGAACATGATGCGCCGGGATCCCGCCCTCACAAGTGTCACTCCCGGCGCCGAAAAGCGCGGATCGCAACTTGTCGATCCGGCGCGATTGGGCGGCGTTGAGCATCCTGGCGAGGCCGTCAAGACGCCAGGCCAGGACGCGCCCACGGCTGCCGCCGAACGCACCACGACGAACGCCTCGCGGATGGGTCCGAGCGAGGCTGCGGCGACGATATCGAGCAGCACCGCTTCGGACACGCAGCGGTAGCTCCAGCGCGGCCACCGGACGGAAAATCGGCCCCGGCTGCCAATGTTGGGGTTCAATCCGGTTCGCGTTCGTCGGTGTTAGGACCGGTTTCCTGAGTTTTCGCGCCGGAAAATCACAAAGGCGCGGATCTTCATGGGTGGACGCGGGCGGCCCGGAAAGACCTCGGTGCAGCGCCCCTCTGACGATCGGTGGATGACGTCGGGCAAGGCTTGCTTTGCAGTCAGGCTTGATTTGCAGTCAGGCTTGATTTGCGGTCAGAAATGTCGTGAAGACCGTACCGCGACGATCACGGGGGGCGTGGCTTTGCCGGTCGCGATTTACGGTATCAAGAACTGCGACACGATGAAGAAGGCGCGCGCCTGGCTGGAGAAACATGGCGTCGACTATTCGTTCCACGACTACAAGACCGCTGGCATCGAGCGCGAACGGCTCGAGCGATGGTGCAAGAAAGTCGGCTGGGAAACGCTGCTGAACCGCAACGGCACGACCTTCCGCAAGCTGCCGGACAAGGACAAAAGCAATCTCGACGCCGAAAAAGCCCTGGCGTTGATGCTCGCTCAGCCGTCGATGATCAAACGGCCGGTTGTTGAACTGGGCGGCGGCAAACTCCTGGTCGGTTTCGCTCCGGAGGAGTACAGCCGGGTCGTCGCGGCCGGGAACTGACGAATTCCCGATCGCTATAGCGCGACATTCGGCCGCCCGAACAGCGCCATAAGCGTACCGGTCATCGTCGCAACGAGACGTCCGTCGTCTCCGCCGGTCAGCGCGAGCGCCTGCCCGTCGCACACCGTAAGCGTCCGCCCAGGCTTCACGACCCGGGCGCGGAAAAGGAAACGCTCGCCCTGCGCCGGGGCCAGGAGATTGGTCTTGAACTCGACCGTTAAGACCGCGGCGTCGGCAGGCATCAGCGAGAAGGCCGCATAACCACAGGCGCTATCCAACGCGGTCGAAATAATGCCCGCATGTATGAAGCCGTGTTGCTGCGTAAAAGCTTGCTGATACGGCATGGTGAGTTCGATCTCACCCGGCTCCAGCCGCGCGATTTCAACGCCGAGGGTTTGCATTGTCGGTTGCCGGGCGAAGCTCGCGCGGACGCGATCCTGGAAGTTTGGGTCTTTCGGCTGAAATGACATCGACCGTCTCGCTGCCTTCACATACTTCAAATGACGCGGGGAAGCAGTCGAGAAAGCGCATTACTTCTTGTGCTTGAGCGAGTGCATGAACGCTCGTTCTTCCGGCTGCAGATACACGACTTCGGTCAACGTCCCGATGACGCCGGTCGTGTCGAAATAGGCAAACCGCGTTTCGTTGTGACGGCCGCCCTGGACCAGCGCGTAGCCCTGGGATTCCATCTCCTTCACGCCCTGCGTGTAGTTCGAGACTTCGATGCCATAATGGTGCATGCCGCCTTTCGGATTGTGATCGAGGAACTTGGAGTAGGTGCTGACGCCCGATATCGGCTGGATCAGTTCGACCTGCGTATCGCCGCACCAGCCGAAGGCGAGGTGCAGGCGCAGGGGAGCGGGCTTGCCGAGATAGGTCTCGTCCTGAAGCTCCGGCTTTTCGATAAATAGAAATTCGGGAACGCCGAGCTTGTCCTTGAAAAAAGTCATTCCCTTGTGAATGTCTGGCACCACAATACCGATTTGATATACGCCTTGGGCTAGCGTGCTGGTCATTCCCTCATCCCTCAAATTGCTTGTTCGTTGAAGACACCGGAATGATACAGGCTCGATTGTCCTTGGCAATGCGCTCTGCGTAGATTGCGGCGCGCCGAAGACCGCGGCTCATTCGCGAGCCAGTAGTTTTTCGGGAGGGGGGCAAATCGCGCTGCAGCGACTGAGGCCAAGTTCCCCGGGGCCGTTAAGCAAGAAATTTAATCAAGAAACTTAATCAAGAAGTCAGGCGTCATTTTGCCGCCATTGTCCGACCACGCTTTGTCCGAAGACCTGCGGCTTCTTGCGACCGGGAAGGGAAGATGGGTGCCCGGTGATGCGCTGGCTTGAGGAGCGCATTGGGGCGTGGGTGAAGACGAAATGACTTTTCGTTCGTTGGTGGGCGGCGTGGTATTCGCTGCCGCGACAGCGGTGTGCGTCGGGGCGGCGGCAGCCGCCGATCTGCCGCTTGCAAAGGCGCCGCCTCCGGTGGCGCCCGTCGCGTATGCGCCGGCCGCGATCTATAGCTGGACCGGCTTCTATATCGGCGGCCAAGTCGGCGGCGGCTTCGGTCGCTCTTCGTGGAGCGACCCTTTCACCGGAGCAAACAACGCGTTCAACAGCGGTTCCGGTTTCCTCGGCGGCGGCCAAATCGGCGGCAACTATCAGCTGAACATGCTTGTGCTCGGCGTCGAGGGCGATTTCAGCTGGACCGAACTGCGCGGCAGCGGCACCGATTCGATTGGAAATACCATCGCGACCAACACGAACTGGACGTCGACCGTCACCGGGCGCGTTGGCGCCGCGTTCGATCGCCTGCTGATTTACGGTAAGGGCGGCGTCGCCTTCGCCCGCGATCAGAGCAGCTTTACCGACCTTGCCGGGAATGGCGCGAGCAACGCCTTCACGCGCACCGGCTGGACCGCCGGCGTCGGGCTTGAATACGGCATTACCCAGAACTGGTCGGCCAAGATCGAATACGACTATCTCAGCTTCGGCTCGCAGGGGCTGAATTTCACGACGGCGACGACGCCGTCATACGCGTCGAACGCCAGCCTCAACGTTCAGGAAATCAAGGCGGGTTTGAACTTCCGCTTCGGCGGACCATGACGCTTTAAGATTGAGGGCTGCGGCCAGAAATCCTCATGCGTCATGCCAGCGCATAGCCGTTCGAAGAACGGCGTCGCTTCGCTCGCCTATGTCGCGGGCATCCACGGCTCAAAGTCTGAAGTCAGGTAGAAAGACGTGGATGGCCGGAACGAGTTCGGCCATGACGCGGTTGCGGCTGGCCCTGCCGTCATTGACAAGAGCGCGTTGCACGTCATGATCCCGCCGTGCAATCGGGGCCGGGACGCGCCTCCATCCGACGACGCTGAAATCGCAACTGCGGAGTGGCGCCTCAATCATGGGCCTTGCTGTCGAAATCATCGGGCTTGTTATTTTCCTCGGCGCGCATGTGTTTGTTTCCATGCGCGGCCGGCGCGACGCGTTGATTTCGCGGATCGGCCGCGGTCCCTATATGGGGCTGTTTTCGTTGGTCGCCGTGGTCGGCCTCGTGCTGATCGGTTACGGCTTTGCCCGCTACCGCGCCGAAGGCATCATCCCGTTGTGGTATCCGCCGCCGTGGACGCGCCACATCGTGGTCGCGCTGATGTGGCCGGCAAGCATTGCCGTGGTCGCCGCTTACATTCCAGGCGACCTCAAGCGTGTGCTCAAGCATCCGATGTTGGTCGGGGTCAAGATCTGGGCCTTCGCGCACCTTTGCGCCAACGGCGATCTCGGCGGCATCATCCTGTTCGGCTCGGTGCTCGCCTGGGCGGTGTACGACCGGATTTCGTTGAAGCGGCGCAGCGATGCCGGGGCTCCTCCAATTCCCATCGGCGGCCGGCGCAACGACATCATCGCGATCGTCGTCGGCACGGTCTTCTATCTGGCCCTTGGCTTTGTGTTCCACCCGCTCGTGGTTGGGCTGCCGGCGTTCGGGACGCCGGCGCTGGGACACTAAAGCAATGTCGGTGCATGAGGACATCCGGCGGCTTACCGCGCCGGACATCGGCGCCCGCAAGCGCGCCGAGCCGATTGTTTGCCTGACGTCCTATCATGCCCATACCGCCCGGATCCTCGACGGCTATTGCGACGTGATCCTGGTCGGGGACTCGCTCGGCATGGTGATGCACGGGCTCGAAACGACCGTTCCAGTTACCCTCGACATGATGATCCTGCAAGGTCACGCGGTGATGCGCGGCTCGAAGCGGGCGCTGGTGATCGTCGACCTGCCGTTCGGTTCGTACGAGGCATCGAAAGAGCAGGCCTTCGCTTCCGCCGCGCGGGTTTTGAAGGAAACCGGCTGCGGCGCGATCAAGCTGGAGGGCGGTGTGCGCATGGCTGAGACGATCTCTTTCCTGGTGGAACGCGGCGTGCCAGTGATGGGTCATGTCGGCTTGACCCCGCAGGCGATCAACACCATCGGGTCGTTCCGGGCGCAGGGTCGTGAGGAGAGCGACTGGGCGCCGATCGAAGCTGACGCACGCGCCGTCGCCGACGCCGGGGCGTTTGCCGTCGTGCTCGAGGCGATTGCTGAACCACTCGCCCGCCGGATTACCGGCGCGATCGAGATCCCCACCATCGGCATCGGCGCCAGCGTCGCCTGCGACGGCCAGATCCTCGTGCTCGAGGACATGCTTGGGCTTTCACCGCGCGTGCCCAAATTCGTCAAACGGTTCGGCGAGCTGGGACCGTCGATCGAGCGGGCTGTAAAGGGCTACGCCGACGAGGTGCGCGCCCGCAGTTTTCCCGGTCCCGATAATGTCTATCCCATGCGGAAGAAGAAAAGTTAACGCGGGACCGGCCCAGCGGCGTGGTCACTTTGCCGCGGGCCTCGCCGGTAACCTAAGCATCAGCCAATCGCTGCTGCCGGCAGTAGGGCTTTGCCTTGCTCGCGCCATATGACTATTCTAGCTCCGCATGAGGTTTTCCGAGCCTAACCGCCCGGAATTCCTTAATTTTGTCGATCCTCGGTTCGGAATGCCGGCTTGCGGCGGCGCCTGCGGGACCGCGCGTTTATTCCGAGCTTGGGCTCGTGTCGGGGCAGGTCTGTGTCGGATATCTTCCAGGAAGTTGACGAGGAAGTCCGTCGCGAACAGCTGAAAAGGCTGTGGCAGCGATACGGCAATTACATCATCGCCGCCTGCATTCTGGTCATCGCCGGCGTCGGTGCGTGGCGCGGATACGAATGGTGGGAGACCAAACGGGCGGCCGAATCCGGAGCGGCATTCGAGCAGGCGGCGGCGCTTGCGGAAGCGGGCAAAGCGCAGGAGGCCGAGGCAGCCTTCGCCAAGCTCGCTACCGACGGCACCGCCGGCTACCGCGTGCTGGCGCGGTTGCGTGAGGCTGCCGAACTGGCCCAGACGGATCCTAAGGCAGCGGTCAAAGTCTACGATGAGATCGCGACTGACCGCGGTTACGGCCAAGTCATGCAGGATATCGCTACCCTGCGCACCGGATTTCTTCTTGTTGATACCGCCTCGTATGCAGACATGCGCGCACGGCTCGAACTACTGACGGGTGCGGAACGGCCTTTCCGATACAGCGCACGGGAATTGCTCGCGCTCTCGCGCCTGGAAACAAGGCGACATGGGCGCGGCGCGGCAATGGACCAACCTGATCATCTCTGATCCTCAAACACCCGCAGGCGCGCGGAGCCGCGCCGAGGTGTTGAGCGAACTGATCGCCGCGAGCGGCAAGGGCTGAGCGGATGCCGGCGCGACGCTTTCCTTCTTTGTTTGGCGCCGGCGCGGTGGTTGCGCTGGTGCTGGTGCTCGGTGCTTGCACGCCCGGTGGGCAATTCGATCCGACCGAGGCACTTTCGTCAGACCTTTTCGGCACCAAGAAAAAGCTGCGGGGCGAGCGCGAGCCGCTCTTCCCGCAGGGCGTGCCCGGCGCAGAGACTGGAGTACCGCCGGATTTGGTGAAGGGCTATCAACCACCGCCGGAGCAGGCGGTTATCGGCGAGGGCAATGCGGCGTCCCAGCCCGTTGCGGCGCCGAAGCCCAAACCGAAGCCTAGGCCGAAGGTTGCCAATACCCCGCCGGCAGCGTCCCGCGCAGCGCCATGGCCGCCGGCGCAATCTTCTCCGGCGCAGGGACAGCCGGCGCAGACCAACTGGCCACCGCCGCCCTCCGGCCAACCCGCACAGACTAATTGGCCGCCGCCCGGCCAGCCGGCACAGGGGTCCGCCGCCCAGACCAACTGGCCGGCGCCTCCGCGCCAGACGCAGTAAGGCGTAAAACCCCCGCAGCCGGTCTGGCCTGATATATCTTCGCCGGCCGGATCGGGATAAAGAGCGGCACGCGGCGCGTGGCGCCGTACAACCCACCGCACGCTCAGATCGCTCCATGTCCTTTACCGTCGCCATCGTCGGTCGGCCGAATGTCGGCAAATCAACCCTGTTCAACCGTTTGGTTGGAGCTCGCCGCGCGCTCGTCGACGATCTGCCGGGCGTTACCCGCGACCGGCGGGAAGGTGAGGGAAGGCTCGGCGACCTGTCGTTTCGGGTCATCGACACGGCGGGCCTCGAGGATGCCGCAGCGGAAAGCCTGTCCGGAAAAATGCAGGCCCAGACCGCGGCCGCCGTGGCGCAATCCGATGCGGTGCTCTTCCTTGTCGATGCGCGCGCCGGCGCGACCCCCGCCGATCGCGCCTTCGCCGATCTCGTGCGCAAATCCGGCAAGCCCGCGATCCTCGTCGCCAATAAGAGTGAAGGGCGGGCCGGCGAGGCGGGCGCTCTGGAATCCTATTCGCTTGGGCTGGGCGATCCGATCGCCATCAGCGCCGAGCACGGCGAGGGATTGGCCGGTCTCTATGAGGCTCTGCGCGAGGCACTGCCCGAGGCCACCGCGGCCGTGGATGATGATGACGAAGCCCCGGAGGCCGCGGCGGAGGACAAGCCGATCCGCATCGCCGTCATCGGCCGCCCGAATACCGGCAAATCGACGCTGATCAATCGGTTGCTCGGCGAGGAACGGCTCGTGACCGGACCGGAAGCCGGCATCACGCGCGACGCGATTGCGGTCGATCTTGACTGGCGCGGACGGCATTTGCGCATTCACGACACCGCAGGACTGCGCCGCCGTTCGCGCGTCGCCGAAAAGCTGGAGAAACTCTCCGTTGCCGACGCGCTTAACGCCATTCGGTTCGCCGAAGTGGTGATCGTGCTCGTGGACGCGACCGCGCCGTTTGAAGAGCAGGACATTCGGATCGCTGACCTCGTCGAACGGGAAGGACGCGCCGTCGTCGTAGCTTTCAACAAAGTCGATCTGGTCGAGCGGCAGCCGGGGGTGCGCCCGCGCCTGCGCGAGGAGACTGACCGCGTCCTGCCGCAGATCAAGGGGGTGCCGGTCGTCGCATTATCGGCGCGCACCGGCGAAGGACTTGATCGCCTGATGGCGGCGGTGCTGGAAAGTTACGCCGTGTGGAACAAGCGCGTTCCGACCGCAGCCCTCAACCGTTTTCTGTCCGAGGCAGCGGAAACGCATCCACCTCCGGCCGTGCGCGGCCGTCGCATCAAGCTCGGCTACATGACGCAGGCCAAATCGCGGCCGCCGACCTTCGTGCTGTTTTCGTCGCGAGCGGCAGCGCTTCCCGAAACCTACCGCCGCTATCTGATCAACGGCTTGCGCGAGACGTTTAAGCTGCCGGGCACGCCGATCCGGCTCACGCTGCGCGCCAAAGCCAATCCCTACGCCGGCCGGAAGCGCCGTTGATGGAAGGGTCCGTAGACGAGCCGGAAGAAAAAATCGGTGTGGTGCGGCGCGAAGCCGCCTTCATCTTCATCTTCGCGACCGTTCTTTTGGACATGCTTGCGATCGGCGTCGTCATTCCGGTGCTGCCGAAGCTCGTCGTCGACTTCGTCGGCGGCGATACGCAAGAAGCGGCGAAGATTTTGGGCGTGTTCGGCACCGCATGGGCCTTGATGCAATTCCTGTTCTCGCCGTTGCAGGGCGCGCTGTCCGACAGCTTCGGCCGCCGCACGATGATCTTGATTTCGAATTTCGGCGTGGGTCTGGACTATGTGCTGATGGCGCTGGCGCCGACTCTCGGATGGCTGTTTGTCGGCCGTGTTATCTCCGGCATCACCGCGGCGAGCATCTCGACCGCCTATGCGTATGTCGCGGACGTCACTGCGCCGGACAAGCGCGCGGCACGCTTCGGTCTGCTTGGCGCCGCCTTTGGCGCCGGGTTCGTGCTCGGACCGGCGCTCGGCGGACTGGCCGGCAGTATTTCACCGCGGTTGCCGTTTTGGATCGCCGGGGGGTTGAGTTTGGCCAATGCCCTCTATGGCTTTCTGGTGCTGCCGGAATCACTGCCGCGTTCGCTCCGCACCGGGTTTAGCTGGAAGAAGGCAAATCCGATCGGCGCCTTGACGCTGCTGCGTTCGCACGCCGAATTGTTCGGGCTCTCCGTCGTCAACTTCCTCGGCAATCTGGCCCATGTGGTGCTGCCCAGCATCAGCGTGCTTTACATGTTTTATCGCTACGGCTGGGACGAACGCATCGTCGGCCTGACGCTCGCAGGCGTCGGCGTCGCATCGATCGTCGTGCAGGGAGTTATTGCCGCGCCGGTCACCAAACGCATCGGCGAGCGAGCCGCAATGATGATCGGTCTTGGCTTTGGCGTAGCGGGCTTTCTCGTTTCTGCATTTGCACAAACCGGAGCGGTGTTCTGGATCGGTATCCCGCTGCTGGCATTGTGGGGCCTGGAAAGCCCGGCGACCATGTCGTTGATGAGCCGCCGCGTTGGTCCCTCCGAGCAGGGCCAACTGCAGGGCGCCAATTCAAGCGTCACCGGTATTGCCAATCTGCTCGGACCGGCACTTTTTGCGCAGGTCTTCGCGTTCGCGATCGGAACCGGTCGCGAATGGCAGCAGCCGGGAGCGGCATTTCTGATCGCCGCACTCCTGATCGCTGTCGCCGGCATTCTCGCGTGGCGCGTGACCAGGACGTAGCTTCAGGCGGGGCGCATGAATTCCTGGAGCTTGCCGGCGCGGTAATCGTAAATCTTTCCGGTCTCGGAAAAACCCGGCAGGCACAGATCGAGGATTTTCTCCGCCACCTGTTCGGGCGACGGCAACGTCATGGGATCCTCGCCTGGCATGGCCAGGGCGCGCATGCGGGTGCGGGTCGGGCCAGGATTAAACAGATTAGCCCGCACCGACGTAGAGCTTGTTTCCGCCGCGTAGGTTCGCACTAGCACGTCGAGCGCCGCCTTCGACACCGAATATGGCGCCCAGTAAGCGTAAGCGAGCGTCGCTATTCCCGAGCTGACGAAAACGGCGCGGCCAGCATCGGAGCGCTTGAGCAGCGGGCCCATGGCACGGATGAAATGCCAGTTGGCGGTAACGTTCACCGCCATTGAATTGTCCCAGGCCTTTGGCTCGATGTGGTCGAGCGGCGAGGGCACGCCGGCGAGGCCGGCGTTGCCGAGGAGGATATCGAGCCGCCCATAGCGCTCGTTCAGCGCGGCAGCGAGGCGATAGATGCCTGGATAGTCGCGCACGTCGAGCGGCGTCAATGTGACCGATCCGCCTCCGGCGCGTATCGCATCGTCAAGCTCCTCGAGACCGCCGACCGTACGCGCCACGGCGATCACATGCGCGCCCGAGCGCGCCAGCGCGAGCGCGGCGGCATAGCCGATGCCCCGGGAGGCGCCGGTGACGAGCGCGATGCGATCAGCAAGAGGAAGCGGCATTCCTCAGCTCGCCTCGGCGAGGAGGGAGAGCTGATGTGGTGGAGCGTCCTGCGCCGTCCGGTCGGTCAGCGGGGTGGGATATTCACCAGTAAAGCAATGGTCGGTGAATTGCGGACGCGCCGCATCGCGCCCCTTTTCGCCCATGGCGCGGTAGATGCCTTCCACCGAAAGAAACGCCAGCGAATCGGCGCCGATGAATTTCCGCATCCCTTCGAGATCGTGCGTAGCGGCCAAGAGCTTGTCCGGCTCCGGCGTATCGATGCCGTAATAGTCAGGATGCGTGATCGGCGGCGAGGCAATGCGAAAATGCACTTCGCGGGCGCCGGCGTCGCGCATCATCTGCACGATCTTTACCGAAGTGGTGCCGCGCACGATCGAGTTGTCGATCAGCACGATGCGCTTGCCGTTGACCACCGCACGATTGGCGCTGTGTTTCAGACGGACGCCGAGCTGGCGGATATGCTGCGTCGGCTCGATGAAGGTGCGGCCGACATAATGGTTGCGGATGATGCCGAGCTCGTAGGGAATGCCAGAAGCCTGTGCGTATCCGACCGCCGCAGGCACTCCCGAATCGGGAACCGGCACCACCACGTCGGCGGAAGCGGGAGCTTCCCGGGCCAGCTCCGCGCCGCAGGTCTTGCGGACGTTGTAGACGCTGCGGCCATCGATGATCGAATTGGGCCGCGAGAAGTAGACGTATTCGAAAATGCAGGGCCGCGGCGCACTCGGCGGGAACGGCTTGTGCGAGTGAGCGCCGTCCTCGTCGAACACGAGAACCTCGCCGTTTTCCACGTCGCGAACATACTGGGCGCCGATGATATCGAGCGCGCAGGTTTCCGAGGCGAGGATGGGGCAGCCGTCGAGTTTGCCCAGCACCAGCGGCCGGATGCCCAGCGGGTCGCGGGCGCCGACGAGCTTTTTGTTGGTCAGGCCGACGAAGGCGTAAGAGCCTTCGAGCAGGCGCAGCCCCTCAATGAACCGATCGACGAAGCGGTTGCGGGTGGAGCGGGCGACAAGATGGAGGATGACCTCCGTATCCGTCGTCGACTGCATCATCGCGCCTTCGCGCACGAGCTGGCGACGGAGCGTCAGCCCATTGGTGAGATTGCCGTTATGCCCAATGGCAAAACCGCCGGCATCGAGCTCGGCGAATAGCGGCTGCACGTTGCGCAGGATGGTTTCGCCGGTCGTGGAATAGCGAACGTGGCCGACGGCGGCATTGCCCGGCAGGCGATCGATGACTTCGCGTCCGGAAAAGGTATCGCCGACGAGCCCCAACCGGCGCTCCGAGTGGAAGCGGGTGCCGTCAAACGAGACGATACCGGCGGCTTCCTGACCGCGGTGCTGGAGAGCGTGCAGGCCCAGCGCCGTGATCGCGGCGGCGTCGGGGTGACCGAAAATACCGAATACGCCGCACTCTTCGCGTAGCCGGTCTTCATCGAGGTCGAGGAGTGCAGTTTCTGCCATGATCATCGGTCCACGATCATCTCAATGCACGATTCCCCGTACCTTGGCCAATGAGCAGGGTGTTGCCCGGCCCGCTCCCTGGCTTGTCGAGCCCGCTATGCTGATCCGGTGGAGTATTTTCCGGCGTTTCGGTGTCCTCAGGACGCGGCTTTTTCAGCCGCTTTAAGATGGTGTTCTCCGGGTCTTCCGGCAACATCGACATCAGCCATTGGCCCGTTCCGGTCAGAACGACCCGCGATTTGGCACTTCTGACCCATTCCGGCTGACTGCGATCGGGAACGAGCCAGCTAAAAAACATGAAGGCGACCACGACGATCACCAGGCCGCGGGCGAGCCCGAACAGGAAGCCCAGCGTGCGATCGAGCGCTCCGACGCGGCTGTCCAGCACAACGTCGGAGATCCGAACTGTCACAATCGAAACGATCAGAAGCGTCAGCAGGAATACGCCGCCGACTACGGCTACCGCGGCGACGATGTCGTTGTTGAAGTACTGTTTGGCGAGGGGCAAAAGCTTGGAATAGGCATAGAGCGTGGCGCCGGCCGCGAGCACCCAGGCGACGATCGAGAGCACTTCGCGCATGAAGCCCCGCACCATGGCGAGCAGGCCCGAAATCAACATCACGACAATGAGTATGATATCGAGCAACGTAATCGGCATTGTCGGCTAGTCCGCTCGCTATTCCCGCCTCGAACGGCGGTGTGCGCAGGGTGCTTAAGGATAAGGCCCGGTGGGTGTATAGCCGGGCTGGGCGCTTCCGTCACCCGCCTTGTCCACAGACAGAGTCACCAGACTCTAGCCGTCCCGATCGCCGCCGCGCTTCTGCGCCGGGATTCCGTCGCGCGCGATATCGGCGACGAGATCGGCAAGCGTGCCGATAGTGGAGAGGGCAAAGCCATCGGGGGCTTCGTTGCGTGCGGCTTCCGGCGCGATCGCTCGGCCAAAGCCGAGCTTTTGCGCCTCTTTGAGACGGGCGGCGGTCTGTGCCACCGGCCTGACCGCGCCGGACAGCGAGGCTTCGCCGAAATAGACGGCGTCCGCAGGCAGCGGCGCGCGGGCGAGGGATGAAACAAGAGCGGCGGCGGCGGCGACGTCGGCCGCCGGCTCCTGGATGCGCAGCCCGCCGGCGACGTTGAGATAGACGTCGTGGCCGGAGAGGCGCACGCCGCAATGCGCCTCAAGCACCGCCAGCACCATGGACAGTCTGCTCGGGTCCCAGCCGACGACGGCGCGGCGCGGCGTACCGAGCGAAGTCGGCGCGACCAGGGCCTGGATTTCCACGAGCAGCGGCCGCGTTCCTTCGATGCCTGCGAAGACGGCGGTGCCCGGGCTGCCGAGATCGCGTTCCGAGAGGAACAATTCCGACGGGTTGGCGACCTCGCGCAGTCCGGCGCCGGTCATTTCGAACACGCCGATTTCGTCGGTCGGGCCGAATCGGTTCTTGATCGCGCGCAGGATGCGGAATTGCTGCGAGCCTTCGCCCTCGAACGACATCACGGCATCGACCATGTGTTCGACCACGCGCGGACCGGCAATCTGACCGTCCTTGGTGACGTGCCCGACCAGGATCACGGCGGCCCCGGTACGCTTGGCGAAACGGATGAGCTCGCCCGCCGAGCCGCGTACTTGCGTGACCGTGCCGGGCGCCGACTCGACAGTCTGAGTCCACATGGTCTGGATCGAGTCGATGACCAGAAGCTGCGGCACCTTCGTCTGCGAAAGAGTCGCCACGATATCTTCGACCGACGTCTCGGCGGCGAGTTCGACGGCCGCGTCGCCGAGGCCGAGGCGCTCGGCGCGCAGCCGCACTTGTGCGACCGCCTCCTCGCCGGAGATGTAGACCGCGCGGGATCCGCGGCGCGCAAACGCCGCGGCGACTTCGATCAACAATGTCGACTTGCCGATGCCGGGATCGCCGCCGAGGAGCAGCACCGAACCGCGCACCAGCCCGCCGCCGGTCACGCGATCGAATTCGGCGACGCCGGAGGCGAGCCGCGGGGCTTCCAGCGTTTGGCCCTTGAGCGGCTCGATGACGAACAGGCGGCCCTTGCGCGACGAGCGTCCCGGTGTGGCGGCGCCTTCCGCAACAAGCGTATTCCAGGCGCCGCAGGCTTCGCAGCGGCCCGCCCAGCGCGCCGACGCGGCGCCACAGTTCTGGCAGACGAAGTTCGGTGCGCGCGCGACCATCGAGCCGTTCTCAACCGCCGCGATAGACGAGATGGCAGCGCGAGCCGAGCCTGACCAGGATTTCGTAACCAATCGTGCCGGAAGACGCGGCCACCTCGTCGACCGAAATGTTCTCGCCGATGAGGATTGCGGTGTCGCCACGGTGAACCGGACGGTCGGCAATATCGGTGACATCGACGCAGACCAGGTCCATGGAAATGTTGCCGACGACCGGGCAGCGCTTGCCGGCGACGATCGCCGTGCCGCCCGGCTTGCGGTCAATGCCGCTGCCGGCGCGCAGGAGCCCGTCAGCGTACCCCACCGCGACGACGGCGATGCGCGAGGCGCGGCGCGCCGTCCAGGCCGCGCCGTAACCGACGGTCTCGCCTTGCGCCACCTTGCGAACCATCAGGATGCGTCCGGCTAATTCGACCACGGCGCGCATCGGGTTGGGTTTGCCTGGGGTCGGATTGAGGCCGTACAGCCCGGCGCCGGGCCTTCCCAAATCGAAATGCGCGGGCTCGCCGAGGAAGATGCCGGAGGAGTTGGCAAGCGAGGCCGGAATGCCCTGATAGAGCATGCGCAGCTCGCGAAAGAGCCGGATCTGACTTGAGTTGAGCGGATGGTCGGCGATCTCCGCGCAGGCGAGGTGGCTCATCAAAAGCGTGATGCCGTGATTCTCGCTCTGCACGCGCGGCGCCAGTGCAGCCGCTTCGTCCAGCGGCATGCCGAGGCGGTTCATGCCGGTGTCCACGTGGATGGCCGCGCCGCCGCGCCAGTTCTGAGCGGTGACGAAGGCGTCCCACTCGGCGAGCTCGGCGGCGCTGTTGATTACCGGCTGGGCGCTGAGTTCGGCGAACGCCATTCCTGCTCCCGGCGAGAATCCGTTGAGCACGTAGATCGAGGCATCGCGCGCGCGTGTGCGCGCGCGCCGGGCCTCGGTGATGTCGGCCACGAAGAAACTCTTGCAGCCGGCCTTGGCGAGCCTGGCGGTGACCGGCTCAAGACCAAGTCCATAGGCATTGGCTTTGACCACGGCGGCGCATTCGACGGTGAGGAGCCTTTGCGTCAGCGTCCGCCAGTTCGCCTCGACGGCATCGAGATCGACCGTCAGCGTACCGCCGGTTTCCGGATCCGCGAGCGTTTCGGCCGTTTCGGGGAGTGGTTCTGCAAATGCCATCCCCGCGTTATGACGGCGGTTGCGGCGGCGGTAAAGCCGGGTGAGGGCAGGGGCGGCTAAAAGCCCGAGCGGTGAGCGGCGTCGAGGTTGCCAAAGCGGGTGACGGCGGCGTCGAATTGCAGTTCAACGGTTCCTGTCGGACCGTGGCGCTGTTTGCCGATGATCACTTCTGCCTTGCCCTCGACGCGGTTGCCCTCCGCCAGCCACTCGTCAAATTTTTCGCGGTTCGATTTCCATCGGCTTCCGCATCTGGTGGTAATATTCCTCGCGGAACACGAACAGCACGACGTCGGCGTCCTGTTCGATCGAGCCCGATTCACGCAGATCGGAGAGTTGCGGGTGTTTGTCCTCGCGGGTCTCGACCTGCCGCGATAATTGCGAAAGCGCGAGGATCGGAACGTTGAGCTCCTTGGCGAGCGCCTTGAGCCGCGTGGTGATCTCGGTGATTTCCTGGACGCGATTTTCACTCGAGCGCCTGCTCGAGCCTTGCAGGAGCTGGATGTAGTCGATCACCAAAAGATCGAGTCCGCGTTGCCGCTTGAGCCTGCGCGCTCGCGCCGCCAACTGCCCGATCGAAAGGCCGCCGGTCTCGTCGACGTAGAACGGCAGGCTTTGCAGCTCGATCGAAATGTCCTTGATCTTCTCGAAATCGGCTTCGTCGATCGCACCGCGCCGAATTCTTGTTCGACGGGATGCCGGTCTGCTCGGAGATGATGCGGGTGGCGAGTTGCTCCGCCGACATTTCCAATGAGAAAAAGCCGACGACGCCGCCGTTGACGGTTTCTCTCTGCCCATCGGCAGCGCGAACGTCGCCTTGCACAAACGCTTTGGCGACGTTGTAGGCGATATTGGTGGCGAGCGCGGTTTTGCCCATGCCGGGGCGGCCGGCAAGGATGACGAGGTCGGAGGACTGCAGACCTCCCATCCGGGAATCCAGATCGGTCAGCCCCGTGGCCAGTCCCGACAGGCTGCCGTCGCGCTGATAGGCGCGCGCCGCCATGTCCACGGCGGTGGTGAGAGCCTGGGCGAAGCGCTGAAAACCGCTTTCGTAACGTCCGGTTTCGGCAAGCTCGAAAAGTTTGCGCTCGGCGTCTTCGATGTGGCTTTGCGGCGTCGCCTCGACCGGAGCGTCGTAGGCGAGATTGACCATGTCCTCGCCGATGGCGATCAGGTCGCGTCGGATCGACAGGTCGTAAACGGTGCGGCCGTAGTCCTCGGCGTTGATGATGGTCGTCGCCTCGGCGGCCAGCCGGGCCAGATACTGATTGATGGTCAGCCCGGCAATGTCGAAGTCCGGCGGCAGGAAGGTCTTGAGCGTCACCGGCGTCGCCAGCTTTCCGGCGCGGATCAGCCCGCCGGCAAGCTCGTAGATGCGCTGATGGATGCCTTCGAGGAAGTGCTTCGGCTCAAGGAAATCGGAAACGCGATAGAACGCCTCGTTGTTGACGAGAATAGCCCCCAGCAGCGCCTGCTCGGCCTCGATGTTGTGCGGCGGCGCGCGGAATGTCGGTTCCGCGGGTGGCTGCTTGCGTGCGATCGAATTGAATGCTGCCATGGTCCCGATCAAGGGGTTCGCATGTGGCCGATTTGCGGACACTCAACATCGCGGATCACTCAACGACGGCGGCTGATTTTCGAAATTGCAGCCGCTGCACTTACAAACCACGAGGACTTTTTCGATAGTCGAGCGCGGGCCCGATGGGAAACGCTCGTTGCGGCTTTCCCCGCTACACACCGTATGCCGTGCGCCGGCGGTAACGGGCGCCGATGGCGCTTGACGCCTTTACGTCTTTTTCTCGCCTATTCTCCGGCGAGACGCAGCGGCTCGGAATAGCCGGCTTCGAGCGACCGTAGCCGCGCTTCCTCGTGCCCGATGTAGTCGCGCGTCTCCGGCACGATGCCTTTCCGCTTGGTCATCTGGATCTGGAACACGACCATGTCGCTCTCGCGAAACGCCATTTCCGAGGATGCGAGATAAAACTCCCACATGCGGACGAACTGCGCATCGTACAGCCGCTCGACGTCTTCGCGGTGTGCAAGAAAGCGGTCGCGCCAGGCCTTGAGCGTTTCGGCGTAATGGAGTTGCAGTATTTCGACGTCGGTGACGACAAGCTGTGCGCGCTGGATGGCGGGTAAGACCTCCGAGAGGGCAGGGATGTAGCCGCCGGGAAAGATGTATTTCGCGATCCAGGGATTGGTAACGCTCGGCGAGCCACTGCGGCCGATCGTATGCAGCAGAAACACGCCGTCCTTGTCGAGAAGCTGTGCGCAGCGGCGGAAATACTTGTCGTAAAAGCCGACGCCGACATGCTCGAACATGCCGACGGAGACGATGCGGTCAAAATGACCGGCGACGTCCCGATAGTCTTCCAGCCGGAAGATCGCATCCTGCGCCCGGCCCCGCTCGGTCGCCCGCTCTTGCGCGCGCGCGTATTGCTCCTGCGAGAGGGTGATGCCGGTGACGTGAGCCCCGGCGATCTCGGCAAGATAAAGCGCGAGGCCACCCCAGCCGCAGCCAATGTCGAGCACCGCTGCGCCCGACTCGACACGAAGCTTGGCGGCAAGGTGACGCTTCTTGGCGAGCTGTGCGTCGTCGAGCGACTGGTCCGGAGTCTCGAAATACGCGCAGCTATATTGCTGGTCGGCATCGAGGAAGAGCGTGTAGAGCCTTCCGTCGAGGTCATAGTGGTGAGCGACATTGCGCCGCGATCGGGAGCGTGGATTGAATTGATGTATGCGGCGGATCAGGTAGCGCCCAAACCGCCACGGCAGCGCCCACTTCGGTATGGCAAGCTGTTCCTGCCGAAACAAAAGTGCCAGCACATCCGCGATCGAGCCTTGCTCGATGACGAACGTGCCGTCCATGTAGGCTTCGCCCAAGCGCAGTTCCGGATTGAACAGAACCGCGCGCTGCGCCTTTTTGGTGGCGAAGCGCACTGCGATCGACTGCCCGCTGCCGTCGCCGAACTTGAATTGCCTGCCCGCTGCGGTCGTCACCGTCAGGGACCCGCGGCGGACGAACCGCCGCAAGAATATCGATAGCAACTGGTCCAATGTCGTCTCCACGCCCGGCTTACATTCGCCACCATAAATTCGGCGGTCGGCGCGTCACTTAGCCCCAGCACCCGTCCGCTTGCCGTCATTAAAACAAAATCCTCGTTGACCAGCAATGCGGGCGACAGCGGTCTTTACCCCGCCGGATGCCCATCGAAACGTTGCTGCATGCGGCCGATTTTGGGGTAATGAAGACCCCCGAGCCGCGAATGTCCGAGGAGTTAAGGGTGATCCGGGGTTTTGCGCCTATCATTGGCCTGCTGGCGGGTGTGCTGCTGCTGGTGACAGCCCATGCGCAGACCAACCTCGACCGGGGCAAGTCCGCTTCGCAGCTCTTTTCGTCCGCTTGTATAGAATGCCACAAAGCCCCGCATGGACTTGCCAAGGGCAAAAGCGCCGCCGCCGTCGCTGAGTTTTTGCGCGAGCATTACACGACGAGTGGCGAACAGGCAGCGGCGCTGGCGGCCTACGTCGTAGCAGGGCGGGACACCGTTGCGTCGCCGGGACCGGGCAGGAAGCTGGGGGAACACGCCGGGGCGACAACGGAAGATTCGAAGCAGGATAAGCGCCACGCCAAGCCGGCAGAGGCGAACGCCAAGTCTCGTGACGAAGTGCCGAGCTTTATGAACCCAATCGTCCGGCCCGAGCCCAGCCCGCAAGAAAAGCCGGCAGCGTCAACGCGAAACCGCCGCAAGGAGCCGCCCGCTGCGGAACCGGCACAAGAACCTGCCGCGCTTGCGCACGGGCCTGCCCCGGCCATTGCCGAACCGCAGCCGGCCGTGCGGCCGGAGAAGCCTAGTCCGGAAACCGCGCCGTCTGCCGCAGCGACCGCGCCGGTGGAACCGGCATCGGGCGGGTCCGGCGAGCCGGTGCCGCGCGACAACGTTCCCGATTAAGCAGTCCGGCCGTTATTCCTTATCGGCCGATGCCGAAGCTTCCTCCGCATCCTCGCCTTCGCGGGAACGCACCGATTCGGCAGCCTCGGGCTCGAAGAAGGCTTCGGCGGCCAGCACCGCTTCTTCCTCCGGAGTTTGCTCTTCACGCAGCCGCGAAACGTCCTCGCCACGCTCGATGCGCGCGGCCTCTTCGACGTTGCGGGCGACGACGACGGTGACTGTCGTTTCGATTTCCGGATGCAACGAGATCGGCACGACGTGACGGCCGATCGTCTTGATCGGCGTGTTTAGCGCGACCTGGCTGCGGCTGACATTGTATCCGGATGTCGCTAACAGGCTGACGAGGTCGCGCGGTGAGACCGACCCGAAGAGCTGACCCGATTCCGCCGCCTGGCGGACGATCGTGAAGTTCTTGCCGTTGAGCTTCTCGGCAATCTGACCGGCGTCGGACTTCAGCGCCAGCGAGCGCGCCTCGAGGTCGCCTTTCATGGTTTCAAAGCGGGTGCGATTATCCGCCGTCGCGCGCAATGCCTTGCCGCGCGGCAAAAGGAAATTGCGGGCGAAGCCGTCTTTGACGCGCACCACCTCGCCCATCTGGCCCAGTCTGGGCACCCGTTCGAGCAGGATCACTTCCATCTCGGTTCCTCCTTGCTCAGCGGATCACGTATGGAAGCAGCCCAAGAAAGCGTGCGCGCTTGATCGCCTGAGCAAGCTCGCGCTGCTTCTTTGCCGAAACCGCGGTTATGCGGCTCGGAACGATCTTGCCGCGCTCGGACACGAACCGCTGCAGCAGCTTTGCGTCCTTGTAGTCGATTTTCGGCGCATTGGAGCCCGAGAAAGGGCAGCTCTTGCGGCGGCGGAAAAATGGACGGCGTGCTCCGCCGCCTTGCGGTGACATAGCCATGATCAATCCTCCACTGCCGTTGCCGCGGGCGCCTCGGCATCGTCGGCCGCATCGCGTGGCCGCCGGGGACGATCACCCCGGTCGCCCCTGTCGCCGCGGTCAAACCTGTCGCCACGGTCAAACCGGTCGCCACGATCAAACCTGTCGCCACGATCGCCCCGCCGGTCGTCGCGGTCGCGGTCGCGCTCGGCGCGACGCATCATCGCCGACGGTCCCTCTTCGTGCTCGTCGACCCGGATCGTCAGGTAGCGCAATACATCTTCATTGAGGCGCTCCAGCCGCTCGATCTCGTTGATCGCGGCAGGCGGCGCGACAATATTCATCAGCGTGAAATGCGCCTTGCGGTTCTTGCGCAGCCGATAGGAGAGCGATTTCACTCCCCAATATTCGGTCTTGGCGATCGATCCGCCCAATCCTTCGACGACGGTTTTCAAATGCGCCGTCAATTCTTCCACTTGTTGCGTGCTGGCGTCCTGGCGCGCAAGGTAGACGTGCTCATAGAGCGGCATAGATGCCCTTTCCTTTGTTGTCCTCGCTCGCCTCGGCGCGAAGCCCCTCGAACCCTTCGGGAAAGGCTCGAATGCTCTGAAGGCGGGAACACCGGACGCCGGACCGGTATGGTCCTACCGGGCCCCGAAAGGCTCGGCCGTCCGTTCAGCCCCCGGCCGGGGTCGAGCGGAAAGAGTGGCGTTATACTTGGACCGGCGGGAAACGCAAGCGAATCAGGGGCCGCGCTCCGGGTCGCCGGCGGTCTGGATCAGTTCCGCAAGCCGCACTGCCAAGTTCACGCCTTCCCGCATCCGCTCGTCGCCCGTGGCGGCGCGGGATAGCCGGTTTTCCCTTTGAAGGATGCCCAGGAGGGCATCGAGGCTTTGCCGCAAAAGCCTTTGCCGGAACGCGGGATCATTGCGCGCCCGCATTAGCTCGGCTTCGGTGATCTGCGGCAACGGGTTCATCAAAATGGGCTCGCGGCCAATGTTAACGATGCTTGGTTGGCCTCCCGCACACTACCGGCGCAGGGTTGTCGCTTTGTTACCCGGGCGATCTTGGCTTGACTCAGCCGCGGTCGCGGTATCTTTCGCCCCTCTTTCCAGAAGGCAAGGCATGACGATCGCTTTCGTTTTTCCCGGCCAGGGCAGTCAGGCGGTCGGTATGGGCAAGGGCCTGGCCGAGGTCTTTGCGCCGGCGCGGCGGGTTTTTGAGGAAGTCGATGCCGCGCTCGGAGAGAAGCTTAGCCAGACGATGTGGAATGGACCGGGCGAGACGCTGACGCTCACCGAGAATGCGCAGCCCGCGCTGATGGCAGTCTCACTTGCCGCCTTGCGCGCGCTGGAAGCCGAAGCCGGCGTCGATATTGCCCGCGATGCGGCCTTTGTCGCCGGCCACTCGCTCGGTGAATATTCGGCACTCGCAGCTGCACGGTCTCTCACGATCGCCGACGCCGCGCGGCTTCTGCGCATCCGTGGCCGCGCCATGCAAAAGGCGGTGCCCGTCGGCGCCGGCGCCATGGCGGCACTTATCGGGGTTGAGCTTGACGAAGCCAGGTCGATCGCCGCCGAAGCCGCGGCCTCCGGCGTCTGCGCCGCCGCCAACGACAATGGCGGCGGGCAGGTCGTGTTGTCCGGCGACAAATGCGCGGTGGAGCGCGCGGTCGAAATCGCCAAGGTGCGCGGCGTCAAGCGGGCGATGCTGCTGCCGGTGTCCGCGCCGTTCCACTGCGCGCTGATGCAGCCGGCAGCCGACGCGATGGCGCAAGCGCTGGCCGGCGTGTCGGTCAAGCCGCCGACCGCGCCGCTGGTCGCCAACGTGCTCGCGCGACCGATCGCGGATCCGGCCGCGATCGTGCGTTCGCTCGTCCAACAAGTGACCGGCACCGTTCGCTGGCGCGAGTCGATCCAGTTCATGGCGGGAGCCGGAGTATCGACAATCTACGAGATTGGTGCCGGGAAGGTGCTCGCCGGTCTGATCAAACGCATTGCCGACACGGTCAATGTGTCGTCGATTGGTACGCCCGAGGACGTCGCCAAGTTCAAAGCGGCGCTCCCGAACATCGCACGGTCGTGAGGATTACCATGTTTGAACTCACCGGCAGGACTGCATTGATCACGGGGGCGACCGGCGCGATCGGCGGCGGCATCGCCCGGATTTTGCACGCGCAAGGCGCGACCGTGGCAGTATCCGGCACCAGGCGAGAAATCCTCGACCGACTTGCCGCCGATCTCGGCGAACGCGTCCACGTGCTGCCGTGCAACCTGGCCGACGCCGCGGAGACGGACGCTCTGGTCGCGCGCGCCGAGGAGACGATGGGTCAACTCGATATTCTTGTCGCCAACGCCGGCGTGACCAAGGACAATCTGTTCGTTCAATTGCGCGACGAGGATTGGGATCAGGTGATCGCGATCAATCTCTCCGCGACGTTCCGTCTCGCGCGCGCCGCGGTGCGCGGCATGATGCGCCGGCGCTTCGGTCGCATCATCGCCATCACCTCGGTTGTCGGAGCGACCGGAAACCCCGGTCAGGCCAACTATGTCGCAGCCAAAGCCGGCATCACCGGAATGATCAAATCGGTCGCTCAGGAATATGCCAAGCGCGGCGTCACCGCCAATTGCGTCGCTCCGGGTTTCATTGTCACGCCGATGACCGACAAGCTCAATGACAAGCAGCGCGAAGGCATCCTTGCGAAAATTCCCGCAAACCGCGCCGGAACGATCGAGGAAGTTGCGGCCGCGGTCGCGTTTCTCGCCGCCAACGAGGCCGGCTATGTGACTGGGCAGACGTTGCATGTGAACGGCGGAATGGCCATGATTTGAATGCGATAGAGCGCGCGACGGTGCCGTGCGGCCGCGCTGGCCAACGCTTTGGAAGTGTGGTAACCGGACCGTGAGTTGGCTTGGGGGGCGCCCGTTAAGCCGGAGAGCGGGGGGATGTCCGCCTCTGATCGGTGTCGACCCGCCGCTGCCAGGTCAAATCAAGATGGGGCAGCGCCGAGAAATTATTGATCGGGTCGCGTTGAAAGAAGAGGTTGGAAACGATGAGTGATATTGGCGAGCGGGTGAAGAAAATCGTCGTTGAGCATCTCGGCGTCGAGCCCGACAAGGTTACAGAAAACGCCAGTTTCATCGACGATCTCGGCGCTGACAGCCTCGACACGGTCGAGTTGGTCATGGCTTTCGAGGAAGAATTTGGTTGCGAAATTCCCGACGATGCCGCCGAAACAATTCTTACTGTGGGCGACGCGGTCAAGTTTCTCGAAAAAAACGCGAAGAGCTGAACCCGACACGAGCGCCGCAACGCAGCATGGGTGGCACGCGCACGCGTGAGGCCTGTACGCCGCGATGGCGAGCACGCGGCGCGGCGGTAGGTTTCGCCGAGACGGCATTCGACACGGTATGGGCCCAAAGGTCTGTCCAAGGGTCTGTCCGGAGCGCTGATCGATGAGACGCGTCGTCGTCACTGGTCTTGGCATGGTGACGCCGCTCGCTTGCGGGGTCGAGTCCACGTGGCATCGGCTCCTCGCCGGCGAAAGCGGGATCGCGCGTATTGAGAATTTCGAAGTCTCGGATCTTCCCTGCAAGATTGCCGGCCAGGTTCCGCGCGGCGACGGCTCCGACGGCAGTTTCAACGCCGATCAGTGGATGGAGCCCAAGGAGCAGCGCAAGGTCGACGACTTTATTCTTTTCGGCATGGCGGCGGCGCAACAGGCGCTTGACGACGCCAACTGGCATCCCAGCGAATACGAAGACCAGATCACGAGCGGCGTCCTGATCGGCTCCGGGATCGGCGGCATTGAAGGTATCGCGGAAACGGCTTTGTTGCTGCGCGACCGGGGTCCGCGCCGCGTATCCCCGTTTTTCATTCCCGGCCGGATCATCAATCTGGCTTCGGGCTATGTATCGATTGCACACGGGCTCAAGGGGCCGAATTCTTCCGTGGTCACCGCCTGCTCCACTGGCGCTCACGCCATCGGCGACGCCGGCCGGCTCGTCGCTCTCGGCGATGCCGATGTGATGGTCGCTGGCGGAACGGAGTCTCCTGTCAACCGTCTGTCGCTTGCCGGATTTGCCGCCTGCCGCGCGCTTTCGACCGGATTCAACGATGCGCCCGAGCGCGGCTCGCGTCCCTACGACCGGGATCGCGACGGCTTCGTCATGGGCGAAGGCGCCGGGGCGGTCGTGCTCGAAGAATACGAGCATGCGAAGCGCCGCGGCGCCCGCATCTACGGCGAACTGGTCGGCTACGGCCTTTCCGGCGACGCCTTCCATATCACCGCGCCGGCCGACGACGGCGACGGGGCGCTGCGCTGCATGAAGGCCGCGATCCGCCGCGCCGAAATTTCTCCCGGTGACCTGGACTATATCAATGCCCACGGCACCTCGACGCCGCTCGGAGATGAAATCGAGCTCAAGGCCGTCGAGAAGCTGGTCGGCAATTCCGCCGGCAATATCAGCATGTCGTCCACCAAGTCATCGATCGGTCATCTGCTTGGCGCAGCCGGAACGGTCGAGGCAATCTTCTGCCTGCTGGCCATTCGCGATCAGGTGGTGCCGCCGACGATCAATCTCGACAATCCTTCGGTCGCGACCGCGATTGACCTCGTGCCGCACAAGCCGCGCGAGCGCGCGGTCAATATGGTGCTGTCGAACTCCTTCGGGTTCGGCGGCACCAACGCCTCGCTCGTGTTTCGCCGGGTGCTGGACTAAGGGCGGTGCGGGGTACATTCACCCTTTCGCCATATTTGCTCCGCACTCGCCTGCAATGCACTGTAAGGTCGACGTCGCGCCTGTCGGCGGCTTCGGAAGAAACCGGCAGGCTTCGGTTCGCCTGCGAAGGCTCATTCCCCTTGTTGATTCATGCCCGGTAAAAAAGTGGAAACGCGGCGGTGAGCAGCTCCGACCAACCGCCGAAAAAGAGCGACCGTGCGGCGACGCCGCCGACGCGCGTGGCGCCAGCGCGTGGCGCGGAAAAACCTGCACCGCCCGCACCTTCGGCCGGACAGTCCGCCAAAGTCCCGTCTCCGGCGACGGCAAAACCCGTGACCCGGCAAGAGCCGCCGCGACCGGCCGTCGTTCCGATCGCCAACAAGCCAACGCCGGCAGCTTCCAATGCGCAAAATCCGCGTCCTGCCGCCACGGGTGGGGATAAGGCTGCCAAGCCAAACGCGCCGCGGCCGGCAAGCGGCAACGGCGGAGCGCCGCGAACCGCCTCGACCGTGCGCGCGGTCCCGGCCGCGACAACAGCGGGTGCAGCCGCGCGCGCGGCTGCGGCCGAACGCCCGCCGGCGCGCGGCATAGCGCCGCAAACTCCCGGCAAAGCCGTGTCCGTTTCCGGCGAGCCGCATCCTGCGCTTTCAGATCGGCCCGGGAGCGGTAACGGCGCCGATTTCGCGAGATCAAAAAATCCCGCGCACATCGCGCCGCGCAGCCCGCGTGCCGCGCTCGAGCCGGATGCGGTCGAAATGCCGACCAAGCGCTCGACGCGGGCGCGGCATCCTTTTGTCGTCGTCGGCAACGCGATCCTCAGCCTTTTTGTGCTTGTAGCGATCGTGGCGGCGATCGCGCTGGTCGCCGGCAAGCAGAGGTTCGAGGCTGCAGGGCCGTTGGCTGAAGATCGCGTGGTCAATATCCCGCGCGGCTCGGGTTTCCGCGACATTGCCGACGTTCTGGCGCGCGACGGCGTCATCGATCAGCCGTGGGTCTTTATTGGCGGCGTGCTGGTGCTCAAGGCGCGCGAGGACCTCAAGGCCGGTGAATACCAATTCAAGGCGCATGCCAGCTTGCGCGATGTGGTCGCTACCATCGTCGAGGGCCGCGTGGTGCCGCACCAGCTCACCATCCCGGAAGGTCTGACTTCCGAGCAAATAGTCGCGCGCCTCCTGGAGGACGATATCCTCACCGGGAACATCAAAGAAATCCCTCGTGAAGGCACGCTGCTGCCCGATACCTACAGTTTCACCCGCGGTATCACGCGCGAGCAGATGATCCAGCGCATGCAGCAGGCGCAGCAGCGCATGGTCAAGGAAGTCTGGGAGCGTCACTCGCCCGATCTGCCGATCAAGACGCCGGAGCAACTCGTGGCCCTCGCCTCCATCGTGGAGAAAGAGACCGGCAAGCCGGACGAGCGTACGCGCGTCGCCGCCGTGTTCGTCAATCGGCTCAAGCAGAAAATGCGGCTGCAATCGGACCCGACGATCATATACGGACTGGTCGGCGGGAAAGGCACGCTCGGCCGGCCGATCATGAAGAGCGAGATCGAGCAGGCGACGCCTTATAATACTTACCAGATAGAAGGATTGCCGCCCGGTCCGATCGCCAATCCGGGCCGCGCCTCGCTCGAGGCGGCCGCCAACCCGGCCCGTACCCGCGAGCTTTATTTCGTCGCCGACGGCACCGGCGGTCACGCCTTCGCCGAAACCTACGAGCAGCATCAGAAGAACGTCGCCCGGTTGCGGGCGATGGAAGCCGATCAAAGAGCCGAGCAAAAGGATCAGGCGCCCAGCGATACCCAGCAGTCTGCGCCGCCACCGGCCGCGGGCGCTGCGACCCCTCCCGCATCGCAACAGCGCCGCACGACCACCCGGCACAACCAAAACCCGCCGACAACGACGCACTAGGGCGCCGTCTCGCAAGACGGGCAACAAAATGCCCTGCCGGCATGCGTCGGCTGATTTTCGCTTTTCGGCGAAAGCCGGAAGTGGTGTTGCTGTGGAATCGACGTCGGCATGTGACCGCAGCGCGCGTTGGGCGGACAGCCCGATTGTCTGAAAGTGACTTGAAGGCAACTCCGATCTGGCCCAACGTCAACGACCGGATTACCAGTCGCAATCGCAAGGTTCCGCCGTATGCGAACCCGATCAGCCGCCTACAGTTTCGTCTGCTTTTCTGGCGCCGACCAAACGGAAGCCCTCAATATCGTGAGCCGACTGGAGTCGGCGAATTTAAAATGCTGGATTTCATGTCGGGATGTTCCGATCGGTGAAAATTTTCAAGACGCCATTGTTTCAGCCTTGGAAAAGGCCGGTGCAATGGTTCTGGTGTTTTCCCGGAACGCCAACGACTCCGGAGAGATCAAAAGGGAACTCGCACTTGCAAGAAAATATGGGCTTTTCGTCCTGCCGGTTCGCATCGAAAACGCTGCACCCTCAAAAGCATTAGAATACCAGCTAGCGACGCCCCAATTTATTGATCTGTTTCAGGACCGCGAGAAAAATATTGCAGTGACAATCGGCGCCTTAATGCAGCACCTCCGTGGCGCCGAGGACCGAGCCTCACCTGATATCTTTCAGACGGATGAGGATGGCGGTGGGGAAGCTGTACTGCGGAAAAGGTCCGAGGCACAATCTCTCTCGGTGCGTGAGCTGCTTCCCTCCCTGAATAGACAACTTGAAGCTGGAGTATGTGACAACGCCGTCCTGGCAAGGCTGATCGCCGAACTGGATGGCGCGCCTGAAGCTCTTCTGCCCGCAGCGATGGGCCAACTTACGAAGACCTCGTTCCTGCTTTGGAAATGCGATCGCGCAGAATTTGCCAAGCGAATTTTATATACGTGTCTTGCCTGGTATTTGAAAAAATCGAAGGATGATGAGGACATCTCCGCCATCGTACAAAATCTCCAGTATATTTTTCAAAAGGAGGGCAACCCAGTCTCGGTCGAGCTACTTAAACAGACGGCCAGTGGTGGGCATTTTGGCCATGCGGCATCCTGGCGCCTCGATATTTCCGCGATAGAAGACGCTGAAAGCGTTGCTGAGATCTCCGGCGATAAGGTGACGATGCAACGCACAAGGTTCGCTGCAGGTTTTACACCGATTATATCCGCAAAATTACCGCTGACGACTTTTCACGGCTGGCTCAAGCAACATGACCCGTCGACGCTCAACTCGACCGGCAGGGTTGCGATGGAGAGCGTTTTTCCAATGTTCGGCGAGCCGACGCCCGAGCAGTATGCGGCGCGCAGTGAGCGGCTCGCTGCACTTGATGTCGCGCTGTCGGCGGAAGATCTCGCGGAACTTGCCACTCTCAGCGAATTTTTGAAGGCGGGCAAACAAGTCAAGTTGCGGCGCCATCGCCGGTACTCCGGTGGCGACGGCTTGTTGCCGCGAGGCTGTTATTCGTCCGTCTGCAAAGGTGCCGCCGGTAGTGACAATGGTACGTTGAGCCGCGAGCTTCTCGCCTACGTTGACAAGCGCGTCCCCGGCGGCGTCTTCGTCGGCGATTCTACCAGTGATCGATTGAACGCCGTGGTTGGCAACTCGATAGCGGTTAGGCCGGGATTTTGCGCGATGTACGTTTTTCTGTTCGCCCCCGACCAGCCGGGACAGAAGGTGATTTTTGATGCGATCTATGGCGACTTGTTGAGCCGGTTGGGTGGCGCCGAAAGGCCGGTCCATCTGATCGCGTTTGAAACCCGAGTTGACGAATGCACGATTGAGAACGTCATCGATCTGCGCTTGCCACGCACCCAGGAATGGTTCTTTGACCACTTCAAGGACGGGGACGGGCACTTCCTGATCAAGAATGGGGGCACCGCTCGCGCGTTCTATGATTTGATTCCGACTCTCATGCATCCCGCGCTTGGAGGCACGGATGTCACCCACGCTATCGGATCGTGGATACGCAGCAGCGGCGTGAATGCGCTGATTTTTCCATCAGCGCGGTCCAACGCGTCAGCCAGCATGGATGGTGGCGAGCTTGTCGACTGGCATGGGTGGAATCTTGTGGATTATCGGAAAGCAGCAAACCTTCCTGCAACCGAAGTGACGAACAGCGCCGGCGGGTGGCCGGATTTCCCGCAGCCGGGCGCCGAACTCGCAGTGGCTTCCGACGGTGAACCGGCGGGATCGTGGCGTGTAAGCGGATTGCAGGTGGATTATGACCGGATTCGCTGCGCGATCGAGGGGGATGCAAATATCGCCTAGCCGCGCTCCGGGAAAGGACCCGCATCGGGCGTCGGCCGTCCGGCCGTTTGCCAGGCGTTGGACCGGCTTCGTCGGGACCTGACCGAAAAATCAAATGAGGAACGGGTACGGGCTTGGAGTTTTCGAAGTTCCTGTGCGCGCGGGCCGGCCCAGGGCCTCCTCGCACTTGTGACCGCCGGAAGCCGCCGCTAAGTTCGGCGCGGATTTTTCCAGGGGGGATCGCGGTTCATGGTGCTGTCGAGCATGACGGGCTTTGCTCGCGGCCATGGTGTCAGCGGCTCGTATGCCTGGGCCTGGGAGGTCAAATCGGTCAACGGCAAGGGTCTCGATCTGCGCCTCCGGCTGCCGCCGGGCTGGGATGCGATCGAGGCGCCGGTTCGCGCCCAAGCCGCCGAGCGACTTTCGCGCGGCTCTATTCAGGCAAGCCTGACGGTCGATCGCAGCGGCGTTGCGCCGGTGGTCCGCATCAACGCGGCCGTGCTCGAAGCGATTTTGACCACGGTGCGGCAGCTTGCTCCGCGCGTCGAGGCGTCGCCGCCGTCGCTTGATGGCTTGCTGGCGCTCAAAGGCGTGATGGAAGTGAGCGACGCCGAAGAAATCGAGGGAGAGCGGCAGAGCGCCGAGGCGGCGGCGACGGCCAGTTTTGCCGAAGTGCTCGGTTCGCTGTCGGAGATGCGTCAACGCGAGGGCGCCGCGCTCGGCCGCGTGTTGGCGGTCCGGCTTGGCGAGATCGCAGCGCTGGCGCAACGTGCTGAACTCACGCCCGGCCGGCGGCCGGAGGCTATTCGCGTGCGGCTCGCGGAGCAGGTCGCCGCGCTGTTGGCGCAGTCCGACCGTTTCGATCCGGACCGGCTGCATCAGGAGGCCATCCTCATCGCCACGAAGGCGGATGTGCGCGAAGAGCTCGACCGCCTTGCGGCGCACGTCTCGCAGGCTCGGCTTCTCATCGATCGGGGCGGAGCGATAGGCCGCCGGCTCGACTTCCTGGCGCAGGAACTCAATCGGGAAGCCAATACGCTGTGCGCCAAGGCGAACGATGTCGAACTCACGAATATCGGCCTCGAGCTCAAGGCCGCTGTCGAGCAGTTCCGCGAGCAGGTGCAGAATGTGGAATAGGGCATGAAGCCCGCCGGTCGCCATTCAACGCGCGTCGCGCGGCGCGGCCTGATGCTCGTTCTGTCCTCGCCTTCGGGCGCCGGCAAGACCACGCTGTCGCGCATGTTGTTGAAGGCGGATCGCGGCGTCGAGCTCTCGATCTCGGTGACGACGCGTCCGAAGCGGCCGGGCGAGGTTGACGGCCGCGACTATCATTTCATCGATCAGCCCCGTTTCGACGCCATGGTGAAGTCGGGCAGGCTGCTGGAGTGGGCCGAAGTCTTCGGTCATCGCTATGGCACGCCGCGCCGCCCGGTGGAAAAGGCGTTGCGATCCGGCCGCGATGTTTTGTTCGACATTGATTGGCAAGGTACCCAGCAGCTGAGCGAGAAAGCTCGCGACGATCTCGTCAGCGTTTTCATCCTGCCGCCGACGGTGAAGGAGCTGGAACGAAGGCTGCAACGCCGTGCGCAGGACAGCCGCGCCGTCATCGGTTCGCGGATGGCGAAGGCGGCGGGCGAGATGAGCCATTGGCCCGAATACGACTACGTTATCGTCAATCGCGACAAGGACGAAGCCTTCGCCGAAGTGCAGGCCGTTCTCGCCGCCGAACGGCTCAAGCGCGAGCGGCAGATTGGACTGTCCGCGTTTGTGCGCGGTCTGCAATCGAAACTGTAAGATCGGGCCCGGCGATGAATCAGACGGCGCTTCCAACAAACGAAGTCAACGTCACGCGTCTTATCGACGAGGGACCGCTGACCCGTTTTCAGATCGGGACCATTGTTTGCTGCGCGCTTGTCAGCGCGTTGGACGGCATCGACACCCAGTCGATTGGCGTCGCGGCGCCGTTCATCGCCGAGGGGCTCGGCATCAAGATCGCCGATTTTGGAATTGTCTTCTCCGCGGCGCTGTTGGGTGCGACGATTGGCGCCGCCGCTTTCGGTCCCCTTGCCGATCTCCTCGGCCGCAAGACACTCCTTATCATTGCGGCTGTCCTGTTCGGCGTCTTCACGATCCTCACGGCTTCGGCGAACTCCGTTCCCGTGCTGTTGCTGTTCCGGCTGCTCGCAGGGGTCGGGCTCGGCGGCGCGACGCCGTGCTTTATCGCGCTGACGTCGGAATACGCCCCGGCGCGGCTGCGAGCGACTCTCGTGACGCTGATGTGGTCTGCGTTTCCGCTCGGCGCCATGGTGGGAGGTTTGTTGAATTCCTACATCATTACGCAGATGGGCTGGCGGGCGATCTTCTATATCGGCGGTGTCGCGCCGCTTTTGCTGGCTGTCCTGTTGTTCTTTTACCTTCCAGAGTCGATCAAGTTTCTTCTGGTCCGACGAAGCGACAACGACGCCGTCCGGCGGATCGTCGCGCGGTTTCGCTTTCCGCTTGTCCGCGACGACGCCCATTTTGTCGTAGAAGAGAAACGCTTGGCCGGCGCGTCGATCCGGCATCTGTTCACCGAAGGCCGCGCTTTGGGCACGCTGCTGTTATGGGTGCCATTTTTCATGGGCTTTGGCATTCTCACCGTAGCCGTATTGTGGACGCCGGCTTTGCTGCGGCTTAACGGCATTTCTCCGGCCAACACCGCCTTCGTCGTCGCGTTCAACGGTTTGGGCGGCTTTATCGGCCAGTCGACCGCCGGGCGCCTGATCGAGCGGTTCGGGATTGGGCCCATATTAATTCCGGCGTTCGTGCTTGGATCGGCAGCAACAGTCGGGTTGGGCTATGGCCCATCTTCGGTCGCACTGGCTGCGACCTTCATCGGGCTGATCGGGCTTTTCATGGGGCTCGGAACCGGCGGAGTGATAGCCCTCTCGGCGTTGATATATCCGACGTCGATCCGGTCAACGGGCGTCGGCTGGGGCATGGCCATGGGTCGCTTCGGCCAGATTGTCGGTCCCTTACTGGCGGGAATTTTGCTCGGCGCCGGCTGGACCGCGGATCGCATCATGATCGTCATCGCCTGCGGCGGACTGATCGGCGCGGTATTCGTTGTTCTTTTCAGAGCGTGGTTCGCTGGCAGGGGTCCGTCGGGGGAAGGTGCTTCTGCTCCGGCTGCCGTCTAGCGCGGTTCGAGTGTTCGAAAAAGAGAGCAAATTCTTTTCGCCCGCAAAACGTCTTGGCGCATTGAGTGGCTGGTCTGCCGCGCGAACTCAGCGCTTGCCGGTCACGGTACTTGTCAACGCATCGGCGCAGGTGGCGACCAGCTGTCTTTGACGCCGGGAGCCGTGCCTGGTCTGCAGCAAGCTCTGTCCAAAGATGAACGAGTAAAACAGGAAAGCCTGGGCCTCCGCGTCGGCCTGGGCCATGCCCATGGCGACATAGAGGCGGGCGACATTTTCGAGCCGCGCGCTATCAACCTGAGCGACCATTCGAGCCGCCGCCTCGTCCGCGCGGGACCATTGCCGGATTGCAAGCTCGATAGCCATACCGCGCGCGTTGACCCGTTCGGAGTAAAGCCGGATGAGGTCCAGCAGACGGTCGCGGGCAGAAAGGCCGTCGAGATGGGCGTGCTTCTCGATCGCGGCGATCCGGCCCCGGGCCCAGGTCTCGAGTATTTCCTCCAGCAATGCGCGACGGTCCGCAAATCGGCGGTAGAAGCCGCCCTTGGTAACGCCAAGGTCTTTTGCGAGGACTTCCACGCGTACTTCTTCGACGCCGCCGCGCGCCAGCGCCACCAGGCCGGCTTCGATCCATTTCGCAGCCTTGTCGTCGGTCGCTGCGTCTTCGATTGCCTTGTTTTCAATCGCCATGTTCTTAATCGCCATGTTCTTAATCGCCACGTCGTCCCGGTGTGCTCCGATACGCCACCGTATTGATAGCGCCTGTGTCCCGTGATACGGTAGCGTATCATTTTTGTCTGATGCGGGCTTTGCGAAGTCCGTCCGGCACCCGGAGCGGAGCTATGGATTCGGTCACCTATAAAGGCTGTGTCTATCCTTGGCAGTGTGATCAGGTTGGTCACATGAATATCATGTGGTACGTCGGCAAATTCGACGAGGCGAACTGGAATCATCTCGCGCGCGTCGGGCTGACACCGACCTATCTACGCACCGAGGAGCGCGGCATGGCCGCGGTGCAACAGAACATCACCTACAAGCGCGAGCTGCTCGCCGGTGAAATTGTCGAAATCCAGAGCCGCTTTCTCGAAGTCCGGGACAAGGCCCTGCGATTTGTCCATGAAATGCGCAATGCCGAGACGGGAGAAGTCGCCGCCGTCTGCGAGATAACTGCGGTTCACATCGACCGCCGCGCGCGCAAGGCCGTTGCCTTGCCCGCAGCCGTCAGAGCGGCCGCAAGCGCCGCGATCGTACCCGCAACGCAAGCGGAAGGTCCCGTGACACGCTGAGCGCAGGGTATTTGATTCTTGATGACGATGTCCGACCGTTTGCCGACGAATGGATTGCGGCCTGGAACAACCCCAACGCGATCGAGACGTTATCTATGCCGTCAGCACCGTGCGGCCGACAACCCGGCCGGCGCGGAGGTCGTCGAGCGCGGCCTGCGCTTGCGCAAGCGGCCGATCGCGGGTCGGGATCGGTGCGATATTTTTTGATCGCGCCAGATCGAGAAGCTCACGCGCCTCGGCTAGCGTGCCGGTCAACGTGCCCTCGATCGTCATTGCCTTGATTCCGAACATGGCCGCGGCGATCGAAAAATCACCACCAAGGAGCCCCGTCACGACGACGCGGCCGCCGCGGGCGAGCACCCCGGTCGCGAATTGCAGAGACTTGTCGGAGCCGACAAAATCGCACACCGCCAACAGGCCGCCGGTCGCTTTCATGACCGCCTTGCGCGCCTGCGGGACGGCCGGGTCGTAAGCTTCGGCCGCGCCGGCCGCGATCGCGGCGTTTCGCTTGTCTGCGTCGATATCGGCGACAATCGGCGGCGTGCGGAAAAGAGTGCGCGCAATGGCAAGGCCCATCATGCCGACGCCGCCGAGCCCGACCAGCAGAACGGGACCGCGCTCCGGCCGGCTGGCGTGCCGCTTAAGAGCTGCGTACGCGGTCAGGCCGGAGCACATCAGCGGCCCGGCAAATGCCGCCGGCAGCGGCGCGTAGTCGAGCAGGTAGCGCGAATGCGGAACAAGGACATGCGTGGCGAACCCGCCATCGACGGCGATGCCGAGGTGACGATGGTTTGAGCATAAATTCTCTTCGCCACCGCGGCACGCGGCACAGACCCCACAACCGATCCATGGATAGACCGCGACGCGATGGCCGATCTTGGCATCGGCCGCGTCCTCGCCCGCGCCTTCGATCACGCCGGCAATCTCGTGACCGACAGTGAACGGAAGCGCCCGCCCGGCGCTGACATCGAGTTTTTTGTCGCCGCCGAGCGCGAAGTAGCCGTCCTGCAGATGCAGGTCGGAATGGCATACGCCGCAACGCTCGATACGAACCAGCACTTCGCTGCCGCGCGGCTTTGGACAGTCGACGATCGTCTCGCAAAGTGGCTGCCCATAAGCGACCAGCGATTGGCGGTGCATCTTGCTCATGTCGGTCGTCGCTCCACGGCGTCAGGCGTCGTCGGCATCATGCCTCAGACCGCGGTGCGCGGCGAGAGCACGCGCCAGCGCCACAAAGCCTTCGATTGGGATCTCCTCGGCGCGCGCCGTCGGGCTCAAATCCGCCGCGGCCAGAAGCGCCGGCACGTCGACGCCGAGCGAGCGCAGGCTCTGACGCAACATTTTCCGCCGTTGGCCAAACGCGGCCTGCGTTACGCTTTCAAGGAGCTTGCGATCGCAGTGCAGCGGTGCGGCGCGCGGCAGAAGACGGACCAGCGACGATGTAACTTTGGGCGGTGGCACGAAGGCGGAGGGGTTTACGTCAAAAAGAATGCGGGCTTCGCAGCGCCACTGCACCAGCACGGAAAGCCGCCCATAGCTTTTGGAGCCGGGGGCGGCAACGATGCGTTCGGCGACCTCGCGCTGGAACATCAGGATCGCGGCGTCGTACCAAGGCGGCCACGGCTCGACGCAAACCCACGAAACGAGCAGGGCGGTAGCGATGTTGTATGGAAGGTTGGCGACGATGCGCGCTGGCCGGTGATCGAGGCGCGGCCGCGGGTCGAACGTCAGGGCATCGGCTGGAATCACGTCAAGGCGCCCGGGATATCGCTCGGCGATCTCGTGCAAAGCAGCAATCGCGCGCTCATCGCGCTCCACCGCAATGACCCGATCGGCGCCGAGCGTGAGTAGCGCGCGGGTAAGTCCGCCCGGCCCGGAGCCGATCTCGACGACCGTTGTGCCTGCGAACTCTCCCGCCGCGCGGGCGATACGGGCGGCAAGGTTGAGGTCGAGCAGAAAATTCTGTCCGAGCGATTTCTTGGCAATGAGACCATGCCGGCGAATGACTTCGCGCAACGGCGGCAGGCCGTCCGGTGCAGCAATCACGACGCAGCAAGCGGGGCAGGGATGTCCGCCATCGCGAGCCGCGCCGCCAGCCTTAGCGCGTTGATGAGGCTTGTCGGATCGGCTTTCCCGGTGCCGGCAATGTCGAAAGCGGTGCCGTGATCCGGCGATGTTCGCACGAAGGGAAGACCGAGCGTGACGTTGACGGCATGATCGAAGGCAAGTGTCTTGATCGGGATCAGCGCCTGGTCGTGGTACATGCACAAGGCAACGTCGTAGGTCGCGCGTGCCTGCTTGTGGAAAAGCGAATCGGCCGGCAGCGGACCCCTGGCGTCGATGCCGTCGGCGACGAGCCGGGCGACCGCTGGCGCGACGATGGCGTGGTCTTCCTCGCCGAGCGCGCCGTTTTCGCCCGCATGCGGGTTAAGCCCGGCGACGGCCAGCCGCGGGCGCGGAATGCCGAACCGCGTGGCAAGGTCGTGCGCGACGATGCGTCCGGTCTCGACCACAAGCTCGGTGGAAAGATGCCGGAAGATTTCCTTTAGCGGCAGGTGGATCGTCACCGGCACGACGGCAAGCTCGGGGGACCACAGCAGCATCACCGGCCGCAATTGCCGCCCAGTCTTCTCCTGCACCAGCGTCGCCAGGAACTCAGTGTGGCCGGGCTCGGCGAACCCCGAATTGTACAGCACATTCTTTGCCACCGGATTGGTGACGATTGCCAAGGCCGCGCCGGCCAGGACGTCCGATACCGCGCGGCGAATGGAACCAATGGCGGCCGGGGCGCTGGAGCCGTCCGGGCGTCCCGGCTCGGCGGTCACCGCGACGTCAATCGGCACCACCGGCAGTGCCGACGAAAACGCCGCGCAGGCGGAAACCGGCGAGACGACCGAGATCGGAACATCAAGTCCCAGCCGCGCGGCGCGGCGGCGAAGAAATTCCGGGTCGGAGACGACATAGAAGCGCGGAAGTGCGAGTTCGGCGCGTCGATGCCAGACAGCCAGGGCAAGGTCGGGTCCGATGCCGGCGGGCTCGCCGAGCGTCAATGCCAATGGCTGCACGATTTTTCTTCTTGGTCGCCTATTTGTCTTCAGGCAGTTTGTATTCGATCATTGCCTGGCGCCGCAAACTCTCGAGGTAGCGTTTGGCCTGCGCGCCGAATTTCTGCTGAAACATCTGGTCGCGAATCTGCCGCATCTCCGGCGTGTCGGACTTGGTTTCCTTTTTCGCGCAGACCGCGAACATTTGTATCCCTTCCGCGGTTTGCTCTGGCGGCGTCAGGTGACCGGCGGCGGTTCCGTCCAGAATGTCGCGAAGTTGCTGCGCGAGGTCGGCGGAAAATTTCGACACCTGGTCGCGCACGGCGACGTCCGGCAAAGCCCGCGCGAAGGTGATGCCCTCGTCGCAGCTGAGGAAGCGCGCGCGCAATGCCTCCGCTTCGCGTTTGCGGCCCTCGTAGACCGCATCGGGCGAGCCGCGCGCCACGATGAACATAACCGGCCGCATGATGTACTCATATGCAACGGCTCTCTTCTCTTCGTTCTTGTGCAACTCCAGTTGCGCTTCGACGTCCTTGTCCCTGATCTCGAGACTCGCCTTGAAGCGGCCGCGCACAAGACCGGCCCAGGCCATCTGAGAACGCAATGACCGCTTGAGGGTGTCTTCGCTGGCGCCGCCGGTGGCGAGAATTTGCGTCAGCTTCTGTGCATCAAAGCCCATGCGGCTCGCGACGTCGGCATACGATCTATCGACATCCGAGTCGGGGATGTCGAGGCCGAATTGCTTCGCTTCGGTTATCTTCAAAATCTCGTCAATGAGGCTGTCGAGCACTTCGCGGCGCGCCGGCACCTTTTTGGTGCTCATCTGAATGAACTTGGCGCGGTGCTCGATGTCGAGGTTTGTGATCGGCTGGCCGTTGACGAAGGCGACGACCTGCTGAGCGCGGGATACCGAAGGCATCGCGAGCATGATCGCGGCTGCGAGCCAGGCCACGGTAAGAACTTTCCAACGGACATGGGGCGGGATTAGCGATCTCACCTCTGTTTCTCCCTTAGGCAACAGTGCACTGTCCTTTCCTCCGAATCCCCCAACTTCCTGACGGCCCCGATATTAGCTTCTTGAGACGGAATTTAGAATTGGGAAGCAATCGGCGCCAGCGCGTCCGGGCCGAGAGTTCTCAGGCTCATTTGGAACATGAAGGTGTTGTTGGGGGTCGGTGTCGTCCCGGTATAGGTGTAGGATGTGATATAGTTCAACGAAACCAGCAGGCAATCGTCGGTGTAGCCGATGCCGAACCGGGTCTGGTCGAATTGACCGACCGCTAGGTCGTAGCGAACCGAGCCGAGCACCACCCAATTCTGCGTCACTTTGACCGAGGCGCCGGCCAGAATTTCCTCGCGGCGCGTCAAAAAGCCGATGTCCGGCTGCGCTGCATAGTCGGCGTACATCAACTGCACCGTCCAGCGATCGAAGTTGGCTCTGGTTTCGAATTCGAGCCGCTGCGGTGTGAATGTTTGTTCGTCGAAGCGCCCGCGTGCGGTGAACGAATAGACCTGGTTGGGCTGATAAGTGACGCGCCCGACATAGTCGGACTTGGTCTTATCGAGGCCGCTCTGCAATCCGGTATTGGTTAGATCGGCCGTCGAAAAGGAGTTCACTCCGTAGATCTGGTAGGACTGACCAAACAGGACGTTGAAGGAGCCGGCCTGGTTCACCTGAGCGGTATACTGGAAGCCGGCGTTGACGCGGCCGCCGCCCTCGACCCGGTCGTAGCCGGAAAATTTGTCTACCGAGAACAGGTTGGCGTCGCTGAACACCATGCTCTGGGCGTCTTCGTTGGGGAACCTTCCGATTTGAGTTTCGTTGGGCCGCAGAATGAGTTGTGCGATCGGCTCGACGGTCTGCGTGCCCCACGGCTCCACGTCGACAAACGGATAGCGATATTCGACGCCGACGTCGGGCATCGCGCGGGCAACCTCGCGTTCGGCCGGGTTGATGAAGTTCGAGGTGCCGGTCTGGTTCTGCATCTCGATCGCAGCGATGTCGCCGCGCACGCCGGCGAAGGGCGTGATCATCATGCCGGTGTCGGTGACGAAGGTGCGGCGCCAGTCAAACTCGGCCGAAGAACGCGTGTAAGTTCCGGCGATGCCGCGCAGCAGACAATTGGCGGCGTTGACGTTGGCAGCGTTGTTCGAAGAGCACAGCCCTTTATTCGATGCGTTCTGGGTGATGGCGTCGAATTCCGCCTGCTGCCGCGTAAGGCTGGTCAAATTGACCTTGTAGCTGAACTCGCCGCCCACCACCGGCTGTCCCAGCACGTTGGAATAATCCAGCACCGGGTGAATGATCGGGATTTGAGCCTGAACGTCTTGGCCCGAGAAGCCGTAATAGTAGATCGACCGGATGTCGAAATAGCTGCGGTCACCCACGCCGGTGAGGTAAAGCTGAGACACGCCCTCCGCGGCAACGCCGGTGTGGAAGGGATCGAACGATCCGAGGAATTGCCCAAGCTGATAGTCGAACAGGAACTGGCTGTCGGTCATCAGGAGGCCGGTCCAGCCCCATACCCATTTGTCGCTTAACGCGAACTGGCCGGCAGTCTGAATTGCGCCCCGGAAAACATTCGCTGTCGGACTGGCTGGGCCATCGCGGTTGGCAAAATATCCCGGGTCGGTCTGGAAGATGCCGGCGGCCTTGATCGAGTACGAACCCTCCATCAAGCGCTGACGCCAAATTCCCTCGACCAACGCGCCTTCCTTCGTCGTGATCATCGTCGAAGCCGTCAAATCGTAGTTCGGCGCCAGCGCCCAGAAATAAGGGATCTCCAACCCGCCTCCGTAGGCGGTGCCATATGTGATGTTCGGGAACAAAAAGCCGCTTTTGCGGGTGACCGAAGGATCGGGCGAGGACATGAACGGAAAATAGGCCAGCGGTACGCCGAAGAACTCAATGCGCGCATCCTCGAAGTAGACCATCTTCTCGCCGTTGTCGTGGATGATCCGGGCGGCTTGGATCTGCCACAATGGCGGCTTCTTCGGATCGTCCTTGCACGGCTCGCAGGCGGTGTAGACGCCGTTTTGCATGACCGTGTAATTGCCCCCAACCCGATCGGCGCGCGCGGCGGCAAAGCGCGTATCGTCTTCGGTTTCGAGGCGCAGCGAATCGACAAAGCCGTCTCGATAGTCGTCGGTCAGATCGATGAACTGGCCATAGGCGATCTTGCCGTCGGCTTCGGTGATCCTGACATTGCCGCGCGCCTGCAATCGCTTGGTTTTTTGATCGTAGATCACTTCGTCGGCTTCGACCGTCGCACCGTTGAAATAGATCTGAACGTTGCCGACCGCGGACACGGTATTGTTGGTATAGTCGTATTTGATCTCCGCCGCCTGCAAGAGCATCGGCGCGTCGGGTTGCAGCGGCGGCGCCTTCGTCGCGGGCGGCCGCGGCGGGAAATGCAGCAAGTTGGCCGCGGTCTGGGCCGACGATCGCTCAGGCGTGAGCAAGGCGCCGCCGACGAAGACGAGAAGCGCCGCGAGGAACGCTACGCCCGCCCGGACACGAACGCGTAAGCCACCATCACAAGGACGGAACGAATACGCCACTACCCGTCCTCCTGGTGCAACAGCACGACAAATCCGGTGAGGCTCCCGACCAATACCGGTATCCATGCCGCCATGACCGGCGACAGAATTTCCGACTTGCTCATGTCCTCGGTGAATTTCGACAAGACGAACAGCATGAACCCGGCGGAGATTCCGCCGAGGACCATCTTCTGCACGCCGCCGAAACGAAAAAAGCGCAAGCTTACGGAGGCGGCGAGCAGGACCATGGCGGTCAGCAAGAATGGTCGCGCCAACAGCTGCTGATATTGCAGCCGGTAGCCGGCCGCGACCAGCCCGGCCCGATCTGCCAGTTCGATGTAGGAAGGAAGCTGCCAGAACGGGACGGTTTCCGGCGTGGCAAAACTTTCGCGCACCTGCTCGGGGGTCAGATCGGTGGTGAGGCGATAGGATTCCTGAAGCAACGGCGGTTTGCCGCTCGTATAGATGCGGGCATCGTCGAAGCGCCAATATCCTTGCTCAAGCGCCGCGTATTTCGCCTCGATCCGTTGCTGGAATTGGCCGTCGCTGTCGAAGGTATAAACGCTGACGCCGCTCAGCCGGACACCTTGTTCGCGGCTCGACTTGGCGTTGATGATGGCCGCGCCGTCGGCGCTGCGCTGACGCACCCACAAGCCGCCGTTGCCTTCCCGCGCCGATGAGGCGGGAAGCTCGCCCATCATCTCGGATTCGAGGCGCTTTGAGCGCTCGTGCATGAGCGCGGCCAGCGGATTGTAGACCGTGGTGGCGACCAGGCCGAACAGAAACGCCGCGACCATCGACGGCGCCACGAATTGCCATGCGGAAACCCCGGCCGCGCGCGCAACCACCAGTTCGAGACGGCGGGACAGCGCCAGGTAGCAGGACATCGCGCCGACCAGCACCGCAAACGGCATGATGCGCTCGGAAAGTTGCGGCACGCGAAAAATGGAAATCTCGGCGAGGATAAAGGCGGTCGCTTTCGGCCAGTCTGAACTGCGACGCAACAACTCCACGTAGTCGATCATCGCGGCGAGCGCGACCACGCCGAAGAACGAGCCGACGACGCTTTTGAGAAAGCGCAATCCGAAATAACGTGAAAGCGTTCCGGCGATCATCTCGATTCCTCAACTCGCCGTCGCTTTTGCCAGCCGTTCGCCGATCGCGGCTGCGATTCTAGACACCGCCGCCGCGGGTTCGATGGCTTGGCCTCGTGAAATCATCCACAGGCCGACGCCCATCGAGCCGCCGAGCGCGACGTACTGCAAAACGATAGCGCTCGGATTGTGCACGCCGAGGATGACACTGAGAAAGCCGACGAGGCGCAACACCGACACCGCGCCGATCAGCCCCAGCAGGGAAAGCGTGCGACTCTGCCTCGTCGTTTGCGGCGGGCCGAGAAAGGCATAGGCCAGGATCACGAATGCCAGCGGGTAGAGCGGAGTGGCAAAACGATCGTGCATTTCCGACCGGAACTCGCCGGCCTGGGCGGTCAGGAGCCGATCGTTGGGCGAAGGCCAAATAAGTTCCCAGAGGTATTTCTCGCGCGTGTTGTAGGTCACGCTCTGCGGGCCCGTGGTGAATTTCGACAGATCGAACGGGTATCGATCGAACGTCACGATGCGAGGATCGCGCTGTCCGCTTTCGATACGTTGTACGCTGCCCTTTTCGAGCACCAGGAACGATCCACTGTCGTTCTTCACGATCTCACCCCGCTCGGCGAGATAGGTGGAATGCTCGTTGGGGTCGCGGCGGTCGTCGAGGAATATGCCTTCCAGGAGACCGTTCGGCCGCCGATCGGCGATGTGGAAGGTGAGATTGCCGCCGATCGTGGTGAAGCGTCCCGGCTGCACAATGTTGGTGAGAATGTCGGCGCGAACCTCCGTCGCCCAGTCGCGAAGTTCGCGCAGACTCCACGGTGAAACATAAACGGCGATGGCGGCGACCAGGAGCGACACCACCATGCCCGCCGCCAGCAGCGGACGGAGCAGGCGCCAGGGCGAGACACCCGCGGCATTCATCACGATGATCTCAGAATCGGAGCTGAGCTTGTTGAGAATGTGCGCCGTCGCCAGCACGAGCGAGATCGGCGCGATCATCATAACGAGCAGTGGGATAAGCAGCCCGGTGATACCGACGAAGACCAGAAGCGTTTGCCGCTGACTGGTGATCAGGTCGAATTCGCGGATCGCCTGCGTGAACCACATCACCACTGTCAGGGTGACGAGGGTTATGGTGAACGCAGCCATCGTGGTACGAAACACGTAGCGGCCGATCGACCCCATCGGACTCAACTTTCCCCAGACGGGCCCCACGGCCATTCCGGCCCCAAAAGGCCGAGCTTCCCCGAGGGATTTCATGCTTTCACAAAGTGGCCTCGCCAAGGCAAAGCCATTGAGTTTCCAAAGCTAAGTGATGCTAACGGTTGCTAAGGGTTAATGGTTTCACTCCATGGGAGTGCTGCCGGCTTGGCGTCGCCACAATGCGCTTGGCGGAACGCCCGGTCCGGGTCATATGTCGGCCGGAACCCGTAACCCGCTGACGACGGGACGCTCTCAAGGATCGCCAATGCCCGAGACCCTCAAAATCGGCTTCACCCCCTTCGGCCGCGTAAAGGGTGTTCTCGTCATGTTCTGCGGGGAGGGCCTCAAATTCGGATCGGCCGGCCAAAAGACGCTGTCGCCGATCGGCGATCTTTTTCGCCGCGCCGCGGCCGCGGATCACTTTACGGGCAAAAGCGGCTCGGCTCTCGAGATCCTCGCGCCGTCGGGTCTCGACGCGTCACGCCTGATCGTGGTCGGTGCCGGCAAGGAGCGCGACCTCAAGGATCGCGATCTGGTCAAGCTCGGCGGCGTCGTAATGGGCAGGATCCCAAAATCTGCTTCGCAGGCGACCATCATGGCCGAGTTGGGCTCAGGCGCGATGAAGGGCGACCAGATCGCCAAACTCGTCCTCGGCGCTCGCCTGCGCGCCTACCGGTTCGACCGCTACAAAACCAAACGCAAGGAAGACGACGAGCGGGCGACCAAGGTCGAAGTCAATTTCGCCTGCACCAATCCGACCGCGGCAGAGAAGTCTTGCGCCGCCGCCGCGCAAGGTCTCGCCGACGGCATCGTATGGGCGCGTGATCTCGTCAACGAACCCGCGAACGTGCTTTATCCGGCGGAATTCGCGCGCCGCACGTCCAGCCTCAGAAAGCTTGGCGTCATCGTCGAGATTCTCGACGTACCGGCCATGCGCAAGCTCGGAATGGGCGCGCTTCTTGGCGTCGCGCAGGGCTCGGTGCATGAGCCGAAACTGGTTGTCATGCGCTGGAACGGCGGCAAGCGCGGCGCCGACCCGATTGCGTTTATCGGCAAGGGCGTGTGTTTCGACTCCGGCGGCATCTCGATCAAGCCGGCTGCTGGCATGGAGGATATGAAGGGCGACATGGCCGGAGCCGCGTGCGTCACCGGACTCATGCACGCGCTCGCGGCGCGAAAGGCCAAGGTCAATGTCGTCGGCGCCATCGGGCTTGTGGAAAACATGCCCGACGGCAAGGCGCAGCGCCCAGGAGATATCGTCACGTCGATGTCGGGGCAGACCATCGAAATCATCAACACGGACGCCGAGGGGCGCCTCGTGCTGGCCGACTTGCTGCATTACGTAAACAAGCGCTTCAAACCCCGATTCATGGTCAATCTGGCGACGCTCACCGGCGCGATCATTGTTGCGCTCGGGCAGGAATATGCCGGACTTTTTTCCAATGACGACAAACTGGCCGAACGCCTGACGAAGGCCGGCGAGGCGACCGGCGAACGTGTGTGGCGCATGCCGCTTGGACCAGAATACGACAAGATCATCGATTCGAAGTTCGCTGACGTCAAAAATAGCGCAGGCCGGAACGGCGGCTCCATTACGGCGGCGCAATTTCTGCAGCGCTTCGTCAGCAAGACACCTTGGGCGCATCTCGACATCGCCGGCACCGCGCTTGGCTCGCCACAGACCGACATCAACAAAAGCTGGAGCTCGGGTTGGGGAGTGCGCTTGCTCGACCGTCTCGTCGAGGACCACTACGAGCGCTGACCGCGCGGTCTGTTGGCCGCGCCGCCCGCTAAGCGTCCGCGACTTTCAGGACCAGCTTGCCGAAATTCTCGCCGCTGAACAGTTTCAGCAGCGCTTCCGAAAAATTCTCCAGTCCTTCAACGATGTCTTCGCGGGACTTGAGCTTGCCAGCCGCGATCCAGCCGGCGATATCGTTGATTGCGTGCGGATACCGCGAGGCATAATCGAACACGACCATGCCTTCCATCCGGGCGCGATTGACGAGGAGCGAGAGATAATTGCTCGGCCCCTTGATCGGCGTCGTGTTGTTGTATTGCGAGATGGCTCCGCACACCACGATGCGGGCGTGACGCGCGATCTGGGTGAGCACGATGTCGAGAATTTCGCCACCGACATTGTCGAAATAGACGTTGATCCCGTTGGGACAATGCGCGCGCAGACTCTTGCGAACGTCCTCGGCCTTGTAGTCGATGGCCGCGTCGAACCGGAGTTCGTCGACGAGGTAGCGGCACTTCGCCGCTCCGCCGGCGATGCCGACCGCGCGGCATCCCTTGATTTTTGCGATTTGCCCGACGGTCGCGCCGACCGCGCCGGCGGCGCCGGAAACGACCACGGTGTCACCCTCGTTGGGCGCGCCGACATCCAGCAGGCCAAAGTAAGCGGTCATGCCGGGCATGCCGAGTGTGTTGAGAAACATCGGCAGCGGCGCAAGCTTTGGATCGACCTTGAAGAGCCGCGCGCCGTCGAGGGCGGCGTATTCCTGAACGCCAAGCAAGCCGGAGACGTGGTCGCCTGCTGCGAACCCCGGGTGCCTGGACGCGATGACTGTACCGATAGCGCCCGCCCGCATGACTTCGCCGATACCGACTGGGGCGATGTACGATTTGCCTTCGTTCATCCAGCCTCGCATGGCCGGATCGAGCGACAGATACAAAACCCGCGCGACTACCTCGCCGTCGCGGGGTTCCGGCAACGGCGCTTCGGTGAACTGCCAGTCGCTGCGCTTTGGTAAGCCGACCGGCCGCGCTGCCAATTTGATCTGGTGATTGATGTCGCCGCTCATGGCGCGCCGCCCTTGCTGAAGATTTCCTATGCTACCATGTTCGGAGGACCCATCGCGACGACGAGCACGCGCGCCTCACGTGACCGAAATCCTCTTCTATCACCTCAAGGGACAGACGCCGGAGCAGGTGTTGCCGCCGCTTTTGCAGAAGTCGCTTGAGCGTGGCTGGCGGGTCGTGGTGCAGGCTTCCTCTGAAGAGCGCATTGAGGCGCTCGATGCGCATTTGTGGACGTGGCGCGACGATTCCTTTCTTCCGCATGGGACCTGGCGGGATGCCGAAGCGACCCAGCACCCGATCCTGCTGACCGTCAGAGACGACAACCCGAACGGCGCCGCCATACGCTTTCTTGTCGAGGGTGCGGCCATGCCCGGCGATGCTGCGGCTTATCAGCGCGTCGTGCTTCTTTTCGACGGCGAGGACCCCGACGCCCTGGATGCTGCGCGGGCGCGCTGGAGCGAAGCCAAAACCGCCGGTTTTGAGGTGACCTACTGGCAAGCTGATGAAAAAGGCGGCTGGCGCCGGCAGGCCTGAGCAGGCATGCGGAGCTGGTATAAGTCTTCGCCATATCATATTAAATAATAATGATTTTCCGCATTAGTCATTGGCGTTAAGCGAGTGTTTCAAAAGCCTATTTGCGACACCATATTTTTTGCTCCCCGACGTAGATTGCTTATATAGTGTCACGCTATGAATAAGCGTTCAGTCAAAAGTCGGCCGGCGAAAGCAAGCCGCAATCAAGTTCTTCGCAAGGCGGTTTCGCGGCGAGTTTCTGCCCAGACGGAGCCGGCGAAGACGATTAAGATTCCCTCCGTTTCCGTTGCGCAGAAGATATCGATGCCTGGACCGCGGTTGCGGGCGCACCGATTTCGTGTCGGCCAGACGGTGCTCTACACCTCGAGCCCGATCAGCCGACCGGGCGCCAGCGGCTCGTACGAAGTCGTCAAGCTCTTGCCGTCCGACGGCGACGATTATCAGTACCGCATCAAAAATGCCGGCGAGGCGTTCGAGCGCGTCGCTAAAGAAAGCCAGCTGGAACTCGAACACTAGTTGCGCCTCGTTTCGCGCATCATACGCCGAACGCGCGTGTCAAAATCGCCGAGGACTGGCGCCATCAGGCCCCCTGGGTCATACTTCCCGGGGAGGCGGCATTGCCTCTAGCGGAGACGCCGGATGCTCGGCATTGACCCCGAGTTAGGAGCTTCGGTGCTGCGTCTGTGGCTCGCGGCCGGCTCGGCTGCTCTGCTCGTCCTTTTCTGCGCGCTCGCTTTTTTTCAAACGCAGCTGCAACTGGTTTCGAGCCCGGTGCGGCGTGCCGGCCTCGTGATCGCGGGTGCGTTTCTTGGCGCGGTGATCTCGTGGGCGTTTCTCGATCGTGGTGGATCAGGCGACCGCGGCGCCGAACGCCGCGCCTTCGAGGCGCGCGCCGAGCAACTGGGCACGCAAGCAATGGCTCCCGGCTCGCCACTCGCCTGCCTCAACGCTTTGGCGGGCGATGGCGTCGAGACGGCTTGTGAAAAGGCGCTGTTTGCATCGCCGGCAAGCGTCGCAGCCGCATCTTCTTATGTCGCCGCGCAATTGACGCTGCTCTCGAGCTTGGCCGGCTACGCCCGGCGTGGCGGCGCGGACGTCGAAGACATGCTCGCGTCGTTGCGGCGCTCGCTCGAAGCCGATCGTTTTGGCTTCGTCGCTCATGTGCTCGCGATCCGCGATGGATGTACGAGCCAGAACTGCAAGGCGTTTACGCTTCTGCGCAATGCGGACCGTTTACGCGCCAACCTGAACGACACGACACTCGATCGGTATGTGGAGCATCATGCGGCGCATTGGGGTGCGGGCTCTGATGCCGCGGTCGCGGAGGCGGCCTTGCCGCAGGCCCCGCAACCACCGCATAGGCCGATCAGTATCGATTTCCCGACCGCGGCCTCGATTCCGGCGGTGAGCATCATGAATACCGAGCCTTCGGGACCGGTCGTGCCGGGTGCGGCCGCAGCCGCGGCGTCTAATCCGAACCCGCCGACCGGTGGCGTGCCTCCGTCGCGCCACTCCCGAAAACAAACCATCGCTCCCGCAGCGCCGATCGCGGCCCAGGCCGCCCCGTCAGGTGCAGCCGCGGTGGAACCGATCTGGCCGGAGCCCGTACCACCGGCGCCCGTTTCCCCAACCCCGCAAACTGCAGCGGCGCCCGTGCCCGCGGCGCCGGTTCAGCTCACTCCACCTAACGCAAGTGCCGGCGCGGCTGCTCGAACTCAGTGATTTCAGCGCGAGCCCGAGCGGCTCCGGCGGTTCTTCATCATGTTCAAATCGGTTCTTATTGCCAATCGCGGCGAAATCGCTTGCCGCATCGCTCGCACCGCCAAGCGGTTGGGCATGCGCACGATTGCCGTCTATTCGGCCGCCGACGCCAACGCACTGCACCGGCGCGTTTGCGACGAGGCTCACTTTATCGGCGCTGCTGAACCACGCGAAAGCTATCTGAATGTCGAACGCCTGCTCGAAGTCGCCAGGAATTCCGGCGCCGAATGCATCCATCCCGGATATGGCTTCCTGTCCGAGAGCGGCGATTTTGCCGAAGCCTGTGCGCAAGCCGGTGTTGAGTTTGTCGGTCCTCCCGCGGCCGCGATCCGCGCCATGGGGCTCAAGGATCGCGCCAAGGCACTGATGGAAAAGGCCGGCGTCCCAATCGTTCCCGGCTATCACGGCGAACGACAGGACGCGAAGTTCCTCAAGGAGCGGGCCGGCGCCGTCGGCTATCCGATATTGATCAAGCCGGCGGCCGGCGGCGGCGGCCGCGGGTTGCGCCGCATCGACAACGCGGCCGATTTCGAGACTGAGCTCGAAGGCGCGGTGCGCGAGGTGGCGGCGGCGTTCGGCTCAGGCCGCGTGCTGATTGAAAAATACGTCGCCGCGCCGCGCCACATCGAAATCCAGGTATTCGCCGACCGGCATGGCAACATCGTCCATCTCGGCGAGCGCGATTGCTCGTTGCAGCGGCGCCATCAGAAAGTCATCGAGGAATCGCCGGCGCCTGGAATGACTGAGCAATTGCGGGCGCGAATGGGCGCAGCCGCCGTCGAGGCCGCGCGCGCGGTGGGCTATGTCGGCGCCGGCACTGTGGAATTCGTTGCCGACGGCACCAAGGGACTGCGGGCGGACGGGTTCTGGTTTATCGAAATGAATACGCGGCTCCAGGTTGAGCATCCCGTCACCGAAGAGGTCACGGGGCTCGATCTCGTTGCCTGGCAGTTCCGGGTCGCGGCGGGCGAAAGGCTGCCGCTCATGCAGGAGCAGGTCCGTTTCGACGGTCACGCGATCGAAGCGCGCGTCTATGCCGAAGATCCCGAACATGGATTTCTGCCCTCGACCGGCCCGATCGTAGGCCTCGACTTGCCGGCTGATGTGCGCGTGGAGAGCGGTGTGGAGGCCGGTGGGGTCGTGACGCCGTTCTACGATCCGATGATCGCAAAACTCGTCGTGCACGCGCCGTCGCGCGCGGCCGCGCTCGATCGGATGGTGGACGCGCTGGACCGTACACGGGTTGCGGGCGTGCGCAGCAACGTCGCTTTTCTCGGCGCGCTCTGCCGTGCGCCGCATTTCCGCGAAGGCCATGTCGACACCGGCTTTATCGATCGCCACCTCGCCGCGCTCGGCGCGGTGCCGCACGCCCCGGATCACGCCGCGGCAGCTGCCGGAGTCGCGCAGCTCCTGCGCGATGGGGCGGCTTCGGTCGAGCAATCCGACGAGAAAGCTTCACCATGGGATGTGCGCGACGGCTTTCAGCTCAGTGGCGCCCGTTTGGTCGTTGTACCGATTCTGATCGAAGGGCAGGGCGCCGAGGCCACCGTCACCTATGGCAAGGATGGGATGAGCGTCAGCGTTGCCGGGGCGGTTCCGGCTGCGGATGCCAAGGTGTTCGAGGCGCATGCCGAAGCCTACATTCTGCGTGGCGGCCGCCAGACCCGGGTGCGGCTTAAGGATTTTTCCGCCGTCGCTGCCGAAGCCGGCGGCGGCGATGGCGTCATCAAGGCACCCATGCACGGCAAGGTTTTGGAACTTTTCGTCGATGCCGGCGCTGCGGTCACGCACGGTCAGCGCCTCGCCGTGATCGAGGCGATGAAGATGGAGCACACCTTGCGCGCGCCGTTCGCCGGAATTGTCGCCGACGTTGCGGCGACCGCCGGCACGCAAGTTGTGGAAGGTGCGCGGATCATGGTGATCGAACCGGCATCGGAGGGATAAACTCGCCGGATGGCACTCAATCTCATTAAGCTTTGCGTTGGCGCGGACTCGATCACCGATCTCGAGGGTTGGATCAAGCTGCGGCTCAAGGAAAAGCGGAAGCGCGGCGAAAAACCCGAGCATATTCATCGAACCCGCATGGTGCCGAAACGCGCCGCGGAACTGGTCGATGGCGGCTCGCTCTATTGGGTAATCCGCGGCGAGATCGCTTGCCGCCAGCGCATCCGTGAGGTCAGGCCTTATCGCGACAAGGAGGGCGTCGGACGCTGCGGCCTCGTGCTGGACCCAAAAGTCGTCCTTGTTGCCCCGCGCCCGTTTCGCGCTTTTCAAGGCTGGCGCTATCTCGCAGGTAAGGATTCCCCGCGCGATCTCGACAAGGCCGCGCCGGGCGCCGCGGCGATGCCGGAGAAATTGCGCCGGGAGCTTCGTGACCTCGGCCTCATGTGATTGAGGCAATGCTTCAAGGCCTTAGCCGCATGGCGCGGCTAAAAGCGATCACGTAAAGTGCGCCGCTCGGGAGAGCCGAAAGGCGCGGTTGCGGGAGCGGAACGATGATCATCGAAGGCCAGGCGGACGTCACCAAGGCGGTATTGAGCGAGTTGGAACGGGCGCCGGACCCGCGCTTCCGCGAGATCATGTCGGCCTTCATCCGGCACCTGCATGATTTCGCGCGTGAGGTGAAGTTGACCGAGCAGGAGTTCCAGACCGCCGCCGCCTACGTCAATGCGCTGGGCAAGCTTACCAACGACAACCACAATGAAGCGGTGCTGATGGCCGGGTCGCTTGGCCTCTCGGCCCTGGTCTGTCTCCTCAACAACGGCGACCAAGGTCAAACCGAGACCGATGCGAGCCAGCTTGGACCATTCTGGCGCATGCATTCGCCGCTAGTGAAAAGCGGCGATTCCATTGTGCGATCGCCAACGCCGGGTCCCGCACTCTTTGTCGACGCTTACTACCGCGACGTCCGCGGCAAGCCGATCGAGGGAGTGGAGGTCGACGTCTGGCATTCATCGCCGGAAGGTTTTTACGAGAACCAGGACCCGATCCAATCCGACATGAACCTGCGCGGCAAATTCATCACCGATTCGGAGGGGCATTTCGGTTTCCGCAGCGTCAAGCCGTCCGGTTACCCGATTCCGATCGACGGCCCGGTGGGTGATCTCTTGCGCGCTCAGGGACGGCACAATATGCGTCCTGCGCATCTGCATTTCCTGGCCTACAAGGTCGGCTTCAAGACGCTGATCTCGCAGATCTATCCGCCCGATGACAAATACATCGACAGCGACGTGCAGTTCGGCGTCACGCGTCACCTGCTGGGAAATTTTGTGCGGCACGACGAAGGCCCGGCGCCCGCCGCCGACGTCAAGCCGCCATGGTATTCGCTCACGCACAACTTCGTCATGGAAGCCGGAGAAGCGCGCTTGCCGCGGGCGCCGATCACCGGCAAGGCTCAAGGGGAACGCCCACAAATTCCGCATCTCGAACGGGCCTGAAATAGATTCGTCGCGGGTTGCGTCAAAAAAAGATCGGGGGAACACAATGTTACGTCGAACGGTGCTCAAAGGGCTGGCAGCCACCGCCACCGCCGGCCTGGGCGCGGGCCGCGTAGCCGCCCAGGAAGTCCTCAAGATGGGTGTCAGCATCCCGCTGACGGGAGCTGGGTTTAACGCCGTCGGTCGGCAACTCTCGTCCGCGCTCAAGCTTTATGTTCAGGAGCACGGCGACGTCGTCGCCGGGCGAAAACTCCAGATCATTGTGCGCGACGACGGCGGCGTCGCCGACAATGCGCGCCGCATCGTCCAGGAGATGATCGTCAACGAGAAGGTCAGCCTTCTCGGCATCGGCATCACGCCGACGGCGCTGGCCATCGCGCCGCTGGTGACCGAAGCCAAGATTCCCACTTTGGTCATGAGTTCGGGGGCGGCCGTCACCGTCACGAAATCTCCTTACATGGTGCGAGCCGGGTTCCTCCAGGGTCAGCAGGGGTGGATCATGGCCGAGTGGGCGGCCAAAAACGGCAGCAAGCGCGTCGTGACGCTGGTCAACGACTGGGCGCCGGGTATCGAATCGGAAACCGCGTTCAAGACGCGTTTCCTTCAGGAAGGTGGAGAGATTCTCGAATCGATCCGCATTCCGCTCGCCAATCCGGATTTCGCGCCGTTCCTGCAGCGCGTTCGCGACATCAATCCGGACACCGCGTTTATCTATTTCCCGGGCACGCAGGCCGGTATTTTCGCCAAGCAATTCGCCGAGCGGGGTCTTGGAAAATCCGGCATCAAGATCATCGGCCCGGGTGACCTGACAGATGACGACAATCTCAACGCCATGGGCGACCAGATGCTCGGCATCATCACGTCCGGTTCCTACTCGGCCGCCCACGATTCCGCGCTCAACAAGGCTTATGTCGCCGGGTTCGAAAAGGCATTCGGCTTTCGTCCCAACTTCGTCTCGGTCGGCGCCTATGACGGCCTGCATCTGATCTATGAGGCGCTCAAGAAGACGAACGGAAACACCGATGGCGACGTCACGCTCGATGCGATGAAGGGCATGGCCTGGGAAAGCCCGCGGGGGCCGATTTCGATCGACCCGCAGACGCGCGACATCGTGCAGAACATCTACATCCGCAAGGTCGAGAAAGTGAACGGCCAACTCTACAGCATGGAGTTTGCCACTTATCCGGCCGTGGGGGATCCAATGAAGGCCGCCGGCGGCAAGTGACCGCGCCGGCCGTCAGGCCGCCACGTTGTCGATCAGCCGCGTTTTGCCGATGCGCGCGGCAACGAGGAGGCGGATCGGGCCGTCCTTCCGTGAGGTTATCGGTTCGAGCGTCTGGGCATGGCGGGCTTCGAGGTAATCGAGGACGAAGCCGGCTTGCCCGATCGCGGTGCGGCCGTCATCGAGGACGCCTGTAATTGCTTCGCCGGCGACGATCCGCTTTGCGCAGGCGGCAAGTCCGCGATAAAGCGCGGGCGCCGTGGCGCGCTCTGGCGGCGACAAATAAGCGTTGCGGGAGGACAGCGCGAGCCCATCGGGCTCGCGTACTGTCGGTACGCCAATGACGCGGGTCTTTAAGCCAAGATCGCGTGCAAGCTGCGTAACCACTTTAAGTTGCTGATAGTCTTTCTCGCCAAACAACGCGAAGTCCGGCCGGCACTGAATGAAAAGCTTGCCGACGACGGTCGCAACGCCGCCAAAGAAGTGCGGTCGAGAAACATCTTCCAGGCCGGCAGTCGCCGCACCTTCAGGTACGATTCGCGTGGCGAAACCAGGTGGATACATGGTCGCGGCGGATGGCGCCCAGACCGCGTTCACCTTCGATGCAGCGAGCGCCGCGACATCGGCGGCGAACGTCCGGGGATAGGTGCCGAGGTCCTCGTTCGCGGCGAACTGGGCCGGATTGACGAAGATCGATACGATGACGCGATCGGCCCGGCGTTGCGCCCGCCGCACGAGGGCGAGGTGACCGGCGTGCAGCGCGCCCATGGTCGGCACGAGCGCAATGCGATCGCGCCTCGCGGTCCATTGATCGAGCACCCGGTTTAAAGCCGGCAAGGTGCGGACCACTTGCAGGTGGCGTGGTTCCGATCTTGATGTGCCTCTGGTCATCGCTTCCGGTCTTGGCGTCGGTCTTGGCGTTTGGTCCTGGCGTCTGGTCTTGCGTTGCAGGGCAAACACACACTGTGCGCATTCGTCGCGCGCCACGTGGTTAATGATTAACTTGCCGCGCTCGATGCTGTATCTTGACCCTGCTCGATGCAAGCTGGAGAACGGATCGCCACGCAGAGGTCGCGTTTCCATGTTGATGCAAGCGGATGTTGGCAAGCCGTGCTCGGCGCATGTCATTGTCCTTGGCAATGAAAAGGGCGGATCTGGAAAGTCGACCACGGCTATGCATGTTGCTGTCGCGCTTTTACAGGCGGGTCAGCGCGTTGCAACCATCGATCTCGATTCGCGCCAGAAGAGCTTTACCCACTACGTCGAAAACCGCCGCGACTGGGCGAATTGCGCCGGCGTCAAGCTCGATCATCCTCGGCATTTTTGCGTAGCGCGCGGTTTTGGCCTGCGGCTCGATGAAATCGAGTTGCAGGAATTCAGCGCGTTTGCCGACGCGATCGGCGCGGTCGAGCAATCCCATGATTTCGTCGTCATCGATACCCCGGGGGCCGATTCGTACCTGATGCGGCTCGCCCACTCGATGGCGGATACGCTGATCACCCCGCTCAACGACAGCTTCGTCGATTTCGACGTGCTCGGTATGGTCGACCCGACCACCTTCGAACTCATCGGCATCAGCCACTACGCGGAAATGGTGAGCGAGGCGCGACGGCAACGCCGGCTGGTCGACGGTGGCCTGACCGATTGGGTGATCGTACGCAATCGCCTGTCCTCGCTCGGCTCGCGCAACAAGCGGCTGGTCGGCGCCGGGGTCGAAGCGCTTTCGAGACAGCTTGGTTTTCGCGCCGTCGACGGATTCGCCGAGCGGGTTGTCTATCGCGAATATTTCCCGCGCGGACTGACGGCCCTGGACGAGATGGAAGAGGCCACGCTCGGCCCGCGCTCGACCCCCTCGCACTTCACCGCACGCGACGAGGTCAAGCTCCTGATCGAGGCGCTGAAGCTGCCGATGGACGAACGCGGCAAGCGCCGCGCCGCTGCGCGGGCCGAATGGGCCGCCTCGGCCGACAAACCGCTCGACACGCACGGTTTCCTCGCCGATTAAGTCGGCCTAAGGGGACGGCGCAGGTGCGCTGCCCGGTATGCTGTCGGCGCAACACCATAGGCTCTTGAAAACCGGCGTGAAAAATGCGCCGCGTCGTTGAACGCCCATGAAAATGCGATGTCGGTGACCGAGCATTCGTGAAGTCGTGGATCGACGAGATCTTGGCGCGCGGCTTCTAGCCTTTCCGTCCAAAAGGTCCGTTCGATCGCGGTTCCGCGCCGGGCAAACAGCCGCGCCAAGTTGCGCGTCGACATGCCGACGTGCGCGGCGACAGCGGCAGGTTTCAACGCTGAATTGGTAAGCTGCTGCCTGATGAACTGACGCGCCGCAACATACCGAACCGAATCTTCGGATCGTCCTTCGTTCGTGTCGGATGGGCGTGCCGCCGAACGCAGGAGGTCCGCAAATGCGTGCTCAATCCCAACCTCCTCTTCGGCAGAAACGTCCACCGGCTCTTCGAGCAGGGAAAGCGCGAGCCTCTGTAGCAGCTTTGCCGGACCATCGGACAGCAACAGCGATCGTTCACGCCGTCGGCCGATCCGTTCTTGCGCCATCAGGCACGATGGCAATTTGAGAACGAGTTGGCGAAAATCTCCGGGAAATTCAAAAAAATAGCATTCGTCCGTGGTGACGACGGCCCCGTCGCCCGGGAGAAGTCTGGCGGCTGAGGTGTTCTGACTGGAGTGGCAAGTTCCTCCGATTTGAAGCACGACGATAAGATCGTCGCGCGGCGCGCGGGCAATCGTCGCCAGCGTCCGGGCCGCACGCAGCGGGGAAGCCTGCACATCGGTGATGCCAACAAGGCCGATTTGCCGATGACGAAGGTCGCCGCGGAAACTGCCGCGATCCGGCGTATCGCATTGCAGCGGGACGAATGTCTGGGTGACGACGTCAGCCCAATAAGAAAACCTGTCGGGGCCCTGAAACGAGCCGGTTGAAGTTATCTGGAGGGCGGGCGTGCGTTGCATCGTGCATGTCCGGCTGGATCAAGCGAAATGACCCGGTTGTGCATGCGCTTTAGAGGACCTGACGGCATCCTGAACAAGCAAGGATCGCACCAAATCAGGAGATTGTCATGGGCGTTGGCAAGAAAAAAGTTCTGGGCGGACGCGAAGTCGTGAATGTCGCCATCGTTCAAAAGGCATCGCGATTTCTTGACAAGGAAGCGTCGTTGACGCTGGCGGAAGCCTACATCGCGGAAGCCGCAACCGGTGGCGCCGAACTCATCGTCTTTCCGGAAGTCTGGCTGGCGGGTTATCCGTATTGGACGGAAGGTTGGGATTCGTCACTGCCAGCCTGGGTCGGCGGTCGCGTCGCTTTTCGCGATGCCGCAGTACTTGCTCCGAGCGAAGACACCGAGCGTTTGGGCGCGGCCGCCCGACGTGCCAATGCGTACGTGGTCATGGGCTGCAACGAAATCGACCCGCGTCCTGAAGTGAGCACGATCTATAACTCCCTGTTGTTCTTCGATCCCGAAGGACGGTTGATGGGGCGGCATCGCAAGACGATGCCGACATTCTCGGAACGGTTGTTTTGGGGCCAAGGCGATGCCGGGGATCTTCGGGTGTTCGAGACCGACATCGGGCGCCTCGGCGGCCTCATTTGCGGCGAGCACATCATGACCCTGATGCGGGCAACCATGATCGGACTAGGGGAAGACATTCACATCGCCGTCTTTCCTGGCGCATTTTCGCTCCATACCGGTCCGGAGCTTGAAGAGTGGGACGGCGATCATTCATCGTTCTGGGGGCATTCGTCGGTACGCGCCCACGCGATGGAAGCCGGCGCATTCGTGCTCTCGGCGTGCGGTATCATCGATGAAAGCGACATTCCCGATGAGTTCCCGCACAAGGGCAAAATGAACATCCGCTACGCGCGTGGCGGCAGCTCCATCATCGCGCCGCTTGGCGTTCCGTTGGTACCTCCGGCCGAGGGCCCGCAAATCGTCCGTGGCGAACTGCAGGCTTGGATGATCAAGGCCGTCAAATCGATCGTCGACACGGCTGGGCATTACGCGCGACCAGACATTGTCCGCCTCGTGGTGAACAGCCACGCGCCCGGCCGAGAATTGCTCGTGGGATATCGTAGTTTTTTTGAAGGCTTGTCGCCCCGCGCGCTTGCCGATGCAGCAGATGCCCGCGGCGTCGAAGCGTCGCGCGTCGAGGGCCTGCTGCAATCCTCGCTGGCCGAACCGGCACTATTATCCGGAAAGACCTTGGATTAGGGGTCCAACCTTGCGGAGCCGCGCTCTTGTGCGGCTTGACTGCGCCGAATTGCGCCAACGCGATTGGCGGTAACCCGGCCATTGCACCGGCCCTCGGAGGGGGCCACCTTATGGCGAGGTTTTGATCCACGCCGCAAAGGTTCGCAATGAGCAAGAACCGGTCCGGCCAAACGCCGGCACCGAGCGCTAGCCCGGCCGACGCCAAGGTGCCCGACGGGAATCCCGCGCCGTCATCGCGCGCGGACCTCGACGCCTTCCTCAATCAAGTCAAAGCGCTCGGCCCGGCCGCCAGCGCGAGCGGGCGCGGCCGGCTCATTTTCGCGCTCGACGCTACCATGAGCCGGCAGCCGACCTGGGACCAGGCCTGCGTCCTCCAGGCTGACATGTTTGACGAGGCCTCGGCCGCCGGTGGTCTCGACGTTCAGCTTGTTTATTATCGCGGGCTGGCGGAATGCCGCGCCTCGTCCTGGGTGGCGGAGCCAAAGCGGCTAGGCGAACTCATGTCGCATATCGATTGCCGCGGCGGCCAAACCCAAATCGCAAAAGTTCTCGCCCATGCCCGCCACGAAAGCGACAAAGGGAAGTCCGGCGCCAACATGGGCGCCAACATGGGCGCCAAGATCAGCGCGCTCGTCTTCGTCGGCGACGCCATGGAGGAATCACTCGACGCTCTGTGTTCCGGTGCGGGCGAACTTGGCTTGCGCGGTGTCCCGGCTTTCATGTTCCAGGAGGGCTACGATCCGGTCTGCGAACAAGCGTTCCGGGAGATAGTGCGGCTCACGCATGGAGCCTATTGCCGTTTCGCCCCAGGCGCCGCCGATGAACTCCGCGAACTGCTGCGCGCCGTTGCCGCTTACGCCGCCGGCGGCATGAAAGCCCTTGCCGAGCTTCAGGCACGGCGCTCATCTGGCGCACTCAGGCTGCTCGAACAGCTCAGATAGTCATGCCCCTTATTCTCGGCGTTGCCGTTCTCATCCTGCTTTTGTGGGCCGCCAGCGCCTTCTCCAAGGCCGATCCGAAACAGGCGGCGCGCCTGCTGCGCACCATCGGCGGCGGCGGCGCCCTGCTGTTTGCCGCCTTTCTGCTGTTTCGCGGTCAAATCGGCATCGCCATCCCGGTCGGAACGGTCGGGCTCGGCTTGCTCGGCTGGCTTTCGCTATGGCCACCAAGTTTCGGAGGGCGCACGCAGAAATCTCCGGGCCGGGCCTCACGCGTGCGCTCGGCATTTCTCGAGATGGAACTCGATCACGACAGCGGCGCGATGCGCGGCCGGGTGATTGCCGGACGCTATGAAGGTGTCGCGCTTGATGCGCTCGACGTGCCGGCGCTTGTCGCCTTCATCGGCGAGGTCGACGACGACAGCCGCCAATTACTGATGGCTTATCTTGACCGCCGGCAACCCCGCTGGCGTGAAAACGCGCAGGGTAATGCGGCATCGGGGCAAGGCGGGGGTGCTTCGCCCAGCGGCAAAATGACGGAAGAGGAGGCTTATCAGGTCCTTGGCCTTCAGCCCGGAGCGAACGCCACCGAAATCGGTCGCGCCCACCGATCCCTCATGAAGAAATTGCATCCCGACCAAGGGGGGTCGACGTATCTTGCGGCTCGCGTCAATCAAGCCAAGGATGTTCTGCTTCGGCGCCATCGCTGAGATTCCCAAAGAGGATCCTCGCGCGGCATCCCGTCCGTGAGTGACGTCCCGTCGTACTTCCGGGCTTTGTCCCGGCTCTGTTTGTTGGAGCATGTTCGCTGCCGAAATGCGGGATACGCCGTTCGGGTTCATGCTCAGTACTTGACCGTGATGCAGGCGATATCGCTGCGCTTGAGTTGTTTGCAGGCGGTCTCGGCCGTCGACTTGTCGAAACCGGCGAAGCGCGCCCGGTAGAGGGCCTTGTCACCCTTTTGAACGCGCTCGGTGAAGGGATCCGCTGACGCGAGCGTGGCCTGCGCCTTGTGCCGGGCATCGCTCAGATGTTCTTTGGCCTCGTCTTCACCCTCGAACGCGCCGACCTGAATGAGCCAGCCACCGCGTGCGCGGATCTGCGCAGGCGTCGGCTCCAGGCTTGCCAGAGCGGTTTTCGCCGGCTCTGGTTTTGCTGCCTCGGGTTTTGCCTCGGGCTTTGCGACTTCGGGCTTCGCCACTTCGGCTTTGGCCGCCTGGAGCTTTGCTGCTTCGGGCTTGGCAGGCTCGGCCTTGGGCGCGCTGGCGATAGGCGCGGGCTCGTTGGATGCAACGACGACCGTCGTCTGCGGTGCGGGCGATTGAGCGACTGGGACCGTGCGGACCGGCGCCGCGGCAGCCGGCTGCGAACGGGGAGCCGGCACCAGCGCCGGCAACGGCGCGAGCGAAGAAGCCTGCAGCGGCGCCGTGCGGTAAGTGATCGTCTTCACCTGCAGCGGTTGGATCGGATCGCTGCTTCCGGCCGTCGCATTGCCGCCTGCCTTCGGCGTCAGCGTTGCCGTCGTCGCCGGCTCGGCACGCGCTGCCGACAACGGGGCCTTGGCGAACGCTACCGGTTTGGTCTCGCTGCGCTGCTCGGCTTTCTCCGCGATAGCCGGCGCGCTGTGCCGCAGCGACGCTTCCTTGATGTGCACGTTGATCAGTTCGCGCATATGCGCGTCGCGCTCGGATGACGAACGGCCGCCGAGGACGACCGCGACGAGGTAGCGGCCGTCGCGGTGCACGGAGGTGACGAGATTGAAGCCCGAAGCGTGCGTGTACCCGGTTTTGATGCCGTCGACCCCGCCAACAACGCCAAGCAGATGGTTGTGATTGCGCATCGCGATACCGTGATAGACGAACGCTTCCGTCGAGAAGAATTTGTAATAATGCGGAAACCGCTCCTGGATGGCGCGCCCCAGCAGCGCCTGATCCTGCGCACTTGTCACCTGATCGTCGTCCGGCAAGCCGGACGCGTTCACGTAGTTGGTGCGGGTCATGCCCAGCGCATGCGCTTTGTCGGTCATGAGCTTGGCGAAAGCCGCTTCGTCACCGCCCAGATTTTCGGCAATCGCCACCGCTGCGTCGTTTGCCGACTTGGTGACCACGGCCTTGATTGCGTCCTCGACGGCGATGGTCTGGCCGGGCTTCAGTCCGAGTTTCGTCGGCGCCTGCTCCGAGGCGTGCTCGGAAACCTTGAGCGGCGTATCGAGCTTGATCTTGCCGGCCTCGAGCCGATCGAACAGCAGATAAAGCGTCATGATCTTGGTCAGCGACGCCGGATGGCGCGATGCGTCGGCGTTCGACGCGTGCAGCACCGCTCCGGTGTTGCCGTCGACAACGATCGCGGAAGTCGGGGGCGAATAGCTCTCGGCGTGAACGTGACGATAGGCGCGCGCCGCGCGGGGCGCGATGATCGCGTGCCGCGTATAGTGCGCGTAAACGCGGCGATACCGCGCGTCGGCTGAGTCGCTGGAAAAAGTGACGGCCGCCACCGCGGCGGCAAGACCCACAACGAAACTGCGAAGCCCAAAGGAGGCTTCAGAACGCACTCGACACATTACGCACCCCGTCCCTGACGCGCATGGAGCTCCCGGTGGGAGCCCACCCTGTCTGCTCCTTCGGGACGACGCGTCCCCCGTGGTCAGCGGCCGTCTCGGTTTCGGCCACCCGTCGTCTCAAGGGCGAGGTATTCTACCCCGACCAAGGATCGGTCGTCGCACGGACGACACGGTCAAGCACGCTAGGCGAACGCAGTTGCGAAAGCGTTAAGCCCGCGGCCCGCGAATAAGCAGTTACCGCTTCACCCCAAGTGCGCACTGCGTCGACACCCGTTGAGTTATTGGTGCAGTGCACTATAATAATGATTGACACCCGAGAAGGCCTTTTCAAGGCAAGAGGTCCGACTTAACGTCGTCATCACCCCAGCCATTAGGCAGCAGGCCTGCCGGGAGAGCATTATGAGCACCGATCCGATGCAGAAGTTCGGCAAAGAAGGCATGGACATGGCGATGGCGTCTTTCGGCGCCTGGACCAAGAACGCGCAAGCCATCGCGACCGAGCTGACCGACTATTCCAAGAAGTATTTCGAGGACTCCGCCGTCGCGATGGAGAAGCTCATGGGAGCAAAGAGCCTCGAGACGGCGATGGCCGTGCAGAGCGAATATCTCAAAAGCTCGTACGAAAACTTCGTTGCGCAGTCGACCAGGATCAGTGAGCTTTACACTGGGTTGGCCAAGGAAGCTTACAAGCCGTTCGAAGGCGTTCTGGGGAAGCCGCCCATTATGAAGTAGCGGCGCGCGGCGAGCGTGGTTTGGTCCGGCTTGATCACGCCGGACGAACACCTATCTGAGTTCACGTCTTCCCCAAGTGCTTCGGCATTCACGGTGGCATCCCGGGCGTAGGCGTTTAGGCCGAACGTCGCTCATGAGCGTTGGGCGTTTGCGCGTACCAAGGTTGGTGCGTTCCATTGGCACCGACGTTTTGTCGCCTTGCGGCCTGCAGTTGGCACCGAACATGCAAGCAAACGTAACCGCACAACTGCGGGAGTGTGTCACGGAGCGAAGGTGAGGGTGCGTGTTTTTCCCGATTGGCGACGGCTTTGCCGATCTGGAAAGCGGTCCGTTCCGTGTTTATGATAACCTGTCGGAGTTAGCGGGATCGAGGTCCTTGGGATAGGGATGTCCGCTTGAACCTCCGATCGCGCCGTAACCGCTCTGAACGATAGACGAAGCCATGCGATCGAACGACAATTCCAGGGCAGACATACCCAGCCGCTTGGCGGACGATGACCGCAAGCGCAAGAGCGATCAGGGCGGGCCGGGTACGGCGGTCATCACCAAGACGAAGCCGCAGACCAAGCGGCCGAACCTATACCGCGTCCTGCTGCTCAACGACGATTACACGCCGATGGAGTTCGTGGTCCATGTCCTTGAGCGGTTCTTCAATAAGGACCAGGAGGCGGCACATCGGATCATGATGCACGTTCACCAGCATGGCATCGGCGAGTGCGGGGTCTTCACCTACGAGGTGGCCGAGACCAAAGTGACGCAGGTCATGGACTTTGCCCGCAAACATCAGCATCCTTTGCAATGCATCATGGAAAAGAAGTGATTCCGGGGGACGGCCAATTCAAATGAAGGGACAGTGAATGCCCACCTTCTCGCGCAGCCTCGAACAGTCGCTCCATCGGGCACTAGCGCTCGCCAACGAGCGCCATCATGAATACGCTACGCTTGAGCACCTGCTGCTCGCGCTGATCGAGGATCAAGACGCGGCGGCGGTGATGCGGGCATGCAATGTCGACTTGGACAAGCTGCGCCGCAGCCTCGTCGCTTACCTCGAATCGGAACTCGACAACCTGGTCACCGACGGCGCGGAAGACTCCAAGCCCACGGCCGGCTTCCAGCGTGTCATTCAGCGCGCGGTGATTCACGTCCAGTCGTCGGGCCGCGAAGAGGTCACCGGCGCCAACGTCCTGGTCGCCATTTTCGCCGAACGCGAAAGCCACGCCGCGTATTTCCTGCAAGAGCAGGACATGACCCGCTACGACGCGGTCAACTACATCAGCCACGGCATCGCCAAGCGGCCCGGCATGTCGGAAGCCCGCCCGGTGCGCGGCGCCGACGAGGACGCCGATGCAAAGAGCGGCGACGAGCCGAAGAAGAAGGGCGATGCGCTCGACGCTTACTGCGTCAACCTCAACAAGAAGGCCCGCGAGGGCAAGATCGATCCGCTGATCGGCCGCGACTCCGAAATCAGCCGCACCATCCAGGTGCTGTGCCGGCGGCAGAAGAACAATCCGCTATTCGTCGGCGAGGCCGGCGTCGGCAAGACCGCGATCGCGGAAGGACTGGCGCGCCGCATCGTCCATGGCGAGGTGCCGGACGTGCTGCGCAATGCGACCGTCTTCGCGCTCGACATGGGAACGCTGCTTGCCGGCACCCGTTATCGCGGCGACTTCGAGGAGCGGCTCAAACAGGTCATCAAGGAGCTTGAGGCGTATCCCGGCGCGATCCTGTTCATCGACGAGATCCACACCGTGATCGGCGCCGGTGCCACGTCCGGCGGCGCGATGGACGCCTCGAATTTGCTCAAGCCCGCGTTGGCGTCCGGCACCGTGCGTTGCGTCGGTTCGACCACCTACAAGGAATACCGGCAATATTTCGAGAAGGACCGGGCGCTGGTGCGCCGCTTCCAGAAAATCGACGTCAACGAACCGACGATTCCCGACGCGATCGAAATCCTCAAAGGGCTCAAGCCCTATTTCGAGGATTACCACAAGCTTCGATACACCAACGAGGCGATCAAGGCGGCGGTGGAATTGTCGTCGCGCTACATCCATGACCGCAAGCTGCCCGACAAGGCGATCGACGTGATCGACGAATTGGGCGCGGCGCAAATGCTGCTGCCGGAAGGCCGGCGTAAACGGACCATCGGCATCAAGGAGATCGAGACGACGATCGCCACCATGGCCCGCATCCCGCCGAAAGCGGTCTCGAAAGACGACGCCGAGGTGCTCCGCCATCTGGAGGATACGCTCAAGCGCGTCGTCTACGGCCAGGACAAGGCGATCGAGGCGCTGTCCGCTTCGATCAAGCTTGCACGCGCGGGCTTGCGCGAACCGGAGAAGCCGATCGGCTGCTATCTTTTCTCCGGGCCCACTGGTGTCGGCAAGACCGAGGTGGCGCGGCAACTCGCGGCCACGCTCGGAGTCGAGGTCATCCGCTTCGACATGTCGGAGTACATGGAGCGCCACACGATATCGCGGTTGATCGGCGCGCCGCCCGGCTATGTCGGCTTCGATCAGGGCGGGCTGTTGACCGACGGCGTCGATCAGCATCCGCATTGCGTGCTCCTGCTCGATGAAATCGAGAAGGCTCATCCGGACCTGTTCAACGTGCTGCTGCAAATCATGGATCACGGCAAGCTGACCGACCACAACGGCAAGCAGGTCGACTTCCGCAACGTGATTCTGATCATGACCACCAATGCCGGTGCTTCCGACATGGCGAAGGCGGCCTTCGGCTTTACGCGATCGAAGCGTGAGGGCGATGACATGGAGGCGATCACGCGGCTGTTCGCACCCGAATTCCGCAACCGGCTCGACGCGATCATCACCTTTGCGCATCTGTCGCAGGAAGTCATCGCGATGGTGGTGGAGAAATTTGTCCTCCAGCTCGAGGCGCAACTCGCCGATCGCGATGTGACCATCGAGCTGACAGACGAGTCGTCGCAATGGCTGATCGCGAACGGCTACGATGAGTTGATGGGCGCCCGGCCGATGTCGCGGGTGATCCAGGAGCACATCAAGAAGCCGCTGGCGGACGAGGTGCTGTTTGGCCGCTTGAAGTCGGGCGGTCATGTGCGCGTCGTCGTGATCACCGACGAGGCCGGCAAGAACAAGCTCGGTTTCGAGTATCCGGAAGGGCCGGTAAAGCCGCGTCCGGAGAAACTGCCGGAGCCGCGCCGCGCCAAGAAACGCAGGTCGTCTTCGCGGCGTAAGCCGCCGGGAAGCGGTCCGGGCGGCAATTCCCCGCCACGCCGCGGTTCGGTGCCCAAGGTGCCGCTGGTCAAAGCCTGACGGCCGACAGACCGAAAAGCCCGGCCTCAACTTTGAGGCTGGGCCTTCCATAATTCATACGCAAACCAAATCGCCACCGCGGGAAACGCCACCGCGGTGCCGATGAAGAGCGGCGTCGCACCGAGGCGATCGATCACGATCGCGCCCGCGGTGACGCCTGCCGTCTGTCCAAAATAGAGCGAGGAGGAGAAGAGAGCGACCGCTGTGCCGCGCGCCTCGGGCGTCATCTGCGTCGCCTTGGTTTGCAGCGTGTTGTGGAACATGTAGAAGCCGAGCCCGATCGCGGTGACCGCGACCGGCGCCACCCACCACGCCGCTTCGACTGCGAGCGCGACGTAAGCCGCCGCGATAGTCAACCCACCGACCACGATGAGGCCGGTCTGGCCGAGCCGGTAAACAAAGTGCCGCACCAGCCCTGCGTAAATCAGTCCGCCGACGCCGAAACACGCAACGGTCAGTCCGACGAGCGTGAAGCTCAAGCCGAAGCGCAGGTGCAAATTTGCCCCGATATAGGCGAACGCTCCCCACGCCACTGCGCCTTCAAAGAACGCAATCGCGACGATCGTGCGCGCAAAGGGGTTCGACAGGACCGCAGCATAACCGCTGACGAAACTGCGCGGCCGCACGCCGCTTCGGCTCGGTCCGCGCGTTTGCGGGTTTGCTATAAACTCGAATACAAGACCGGCAGCCGCCAGAGCGAACATTCCGCCGAGCGCAAAAAAGACAATGCGCCAACCGAACAGATCGCCGAGCACGCCGCCGGCGGCCTGGCCAAACAATTGGCCGAAAATGTAGCCCGAGGCGTAGCGGGCAAGGATCGGCTGCAGGCGGGCGGCGGGCGTCACGTCGCCGAGATAGGCCATAGAGACGGGGATCACCCAGCCGGCAACCGCGCCGGTCGCCAGCCGTGCGAGCGCAAGCTGCTGGAGCGACAGCGCGAGGCCGCAAAGCGCCACCATCACGGCGGCGACGGCGCTGGCGACCATGACGGTGCCGTATTTGCCGAAGCGGTCGCTTATCGGACCAGCAATGAACTGCATAGTTCCGTGCGTGATGGCGTACGACGTGACGACGATCGCGGCGACGCCGACGGTGGTGTGAAAGTCGAGGGCAATTTGCGGCAGCAGCGAGTCGGTCACGCGCACTTGCGCCTGGCTGGCAAAGCCGGCCGCCGCGAGCAGAGCGATGGAACGGACAGGGGTTTTGCGCTCGGGCTGCGCCGTCGGAGTGGCGGATGACACGATTGAATTAGCCGGGGTTGACCGAGGTGAGACGGCGGCGTTGACACTTTGCGCCACGCGGGCTTTCTAGTGTGGTGGATTTGAAGTTCCTACGATCCAACGGCAAACTCGGATAGGAACTTCAAATCCAAAAACCACACTAGAATCACAAGATTGCTAGTGTCCTTTCAGCTTCTGAAGTTCGCACGAGAGGTGCCGGTGGTGCTTGCGAACTTCAGAAGCAGGACACTAGCGCGCGAAATGGCAGCAGCGAAACAGCAATGATTGAAAACAGGTATGTGCCCGGCGCGGTCGAGGGCCGCATTTACGCCGCGTGGGAGGCCTCCGGCGCGTTTCGTGCCGGACGGCCGGAGCGCGCCATGGCGCAACCCTACTGCATCGTCATTCCGCCGCCCAACGTGACCGGTTCGCTGCACATGGGTCACGCGCTCAACAATACGTTGCAGGACATCCTGTGCCGCTTTGAGCGCATGCGCGGCAAGGACGTGCTGTGGCAGCCGGGAACCGACCATGCCGGCATCGCCACGCAAGCCGTGGTCGAGCGCCAATTGATGGAGCGTCAGCAGCCCGGCAGCCGCGCGATGGGCCGCCAGGCTTTCATCGAGCGCGTGTGGGAATGGAAGGCGGAATCCGGCGGCGCCATCATCGGTCAGCTCAAGCGGCTCGGCGCCTCGTGCGACTGGTCGCGCGAGCGCTTCACCATGGACGAAGGCCTCTCGCGGGCGGTGGCAAAAGTCTTTGTCGAGCTTTATCGCGCGGGCCTCATCTACAAGGACAAGCGCCTCGTCAATTGGGACCCGAAGCTCAAGACCGCGATCTCCGATCTTGAAGTGCAGCAGGTCGAGGTCAAGGGGAACTTCTGGCACATCAAATATCCGATCGAAGGCAGCGACGAGTTCATCGTCGTGGCGACGACACGGCCGGAAACGATGCTCGGCGACGTCGCCGTCGCCGTCCATCCGGAGAATGAGGGTCTCAAGCATCTGATCGGCAGGATGGCGATCCTGCCGCTGGTCGGGCGGCGCATTCCAATCATCGGCGACGACTATGCCGACCCGGAAAAAGGCACCGGCGCGGTGAAGATCACGCCGGCGCACGACTTCAACGATTTCGAGGTCGGCAAGCGGCATGATTTGCCGCTTATCAATGTGTTCGACGACGAGGCCAAGCTCGATCTCAGAGACAATGCCGGCTTTCTGGACGGCGTCGAGCCATCGCCTGCGCTCGACGAAACGCTATCCCTGCATGGTCTCGATCGGTTGGCGGCGCGCAAAAGAATGATCGAACACCTCGAGGCACGCGGCCTGATCGAGAAAATCGAGCCGACGGTCCACACTGTCCCGCACGGCGACCGTTCCGGCGCGTTGATCGAGCCCTACCTGACCGATCAATGGTATGTCGACGCCAAGACGCTGGCGCAGCCTGCGATTGCCGCCGTCCGCGAGCGGCGCACCGTCTTCGTGCCGGCGCAGTGGGAAGCGACCTTCTTCAACTGGATGGAAAATATCCAGCCGTGGTGCATCTCGCGGCAAATCTGGTGGGGTCATCAGATTCCGGCGTGGTACGGGCCGGACGGAAAGATTTTCGTTGACGAGAACGAGGACGATGTCGTCGCCGATGCGCTCGCGCATTATACCGACATCGAGGAGATCACGGTCGAGGAGGGGCACGACATCGCTGCCGATCCGGAGCGCCGCGCGCGCTTCGCCAACGAATATTTGCGCCGCGACGAGGACGTGCTCGACACCTGGTTCTCTTCGGCGCTATGGCCGTTCTCGACGCTCGGATGGCCGGACGAGACGCCGGACCTCGAGCGCTACTACCCGACCACCGCGCTGGTCACGGGCTTCGACATCATCTTCTTCTGGGTCGCGCGCATGATGATGATGGGCCTCCATTTCATGAAGGAGGTGCCGTTTCATACCGTCTACATCCACGCGCTGGTGCGCGACGCCACCGGCGCCAAAATGTCGAAGTCGAAGGGCAACGTCATCGATCCGCTGGAATTGATCGACGAATATGGCGCCGATGCGCTGCGCTTCACGCTTGCCGCCATGGCGGCGCAGGGCCGGGATATCAAGCTGTCGGCGCAGCGCGTCGAGGGGTATCGCAACTTCGCAACGAAACTCTGGAACGCGGCCCGCTTCGCCGAGATCAACGGCTGCGCGCGTGATCCCGGTTTCGATCCGCGCCGCGCCGGCGAGACCCTCAATCGCTGGATCGCGTACGAGACCGCGAAGACGGCGCGAGACGTGACCGCGGCGATCGAGGCCTACAAGTTCAACGACGCGGCCGCCGCGCTCTACCGCTTCGTCTGGAATATCTTCTGCGATTGGTATCTGGAGCTGGCAAAACCGGTGCTCAGCGGGCCCGACGGCGCGGCCAAGAGCGAAACGCGCGCCGCCGCCGCCTGGACGCTCGACGAAATCCTCAAGCTGCTCCACCCATTCATGCCGTTCATCACCGAGGAGCTTTGGCGCGTCACCGCGGAGCAGGGCACCAAGCGCGACCATATGCTGGCCTTGGACTCCTGGCCGATGCACGATGGGCTGGATGATACGGGTGCCGAACTTGAGATCGGGTGGGTTATCGATCTTGTCGCCGCGATCCGCTCGGTTCGGTCGGAAATGAGCGTACCGCCCGCGACGCAATTGCCGTTGGTGCTCGCCGGCGTTTCAAGCGAGACGCGCGCCCGCGCCGGCCGCTGGACCGAATTCGTGCAGCGGCTCGCTCGCGTCGCCGACATTTCCTTCGCCGAGACCGCGCCGCAAGGCGCCGTGCAACTGGTGGTGCGTGGCGAGATTGCCGCGCTGCCGCTCAAGGGCGTGATAGATCTTGCCGCCGAGAGCGCGCGGCTCGCGAAAGAAATGGCGAAATGCGACGCGGATATCGCGCGCGTCGATGCCAAGCTCGGCAATCCCAATTTCGTTGCGCGCGCACCCGAAGAGGTGGTCGAAGAAGAAAAAGAAAAGCGCGACGAGGCGGCGGCGCGCAAGGCCAAGATATCCGAGGCGTTGGAGCGGCTGCGAGCATCGGCGTAGGCTTCTCAGTGCAGCCGTGTTTTGAGAAACGGTACAAGACCGTAAGTCGCGGGCCATGACGCGATATATTCCCGAAGCGACGGGCGATAATTCGGCCCCGGGATCGGAATTGGCGTCCAGTCGTCCTCGAACGCGATAAATCGCATCGTGGCGGCGTCGGCCGGGAGCTCCTTGGGAAAAACGTCCCGATAGGCTTCGCGGAATTTTTCCCATTCGCTGTCGCGTTCGGCCTTTTTCCAATTGCCGATATTGACGTGCAGCCAGAGTAACAACTTCCGCGGCGGCACGGTTTCGAGCAAATGCTTGATCTCCCAGCGCAAGCCTTCGGTATGGCCGGTCGTCCACACCACGAGTTGGCACAACGGCACGATGGCCTCGACGGACTGCTTCCAGACATCCTGGCGGGCATAGAAGCGTACCGCGCCGACGGGCGGAGTGGATTCGCCGGGGCGTCCGATCGCCAGCACCGGCGCATGCCGCCATATCATCTGCACCAGATTGAGCTCCGATGTGGGCATTGTTACCCCGGTGATCGGCAGGCGCTCCTGCCAGCCCGGCACCGACGAGGTAATGCTGTCGAAATTGAACGAGCGCAGAAACAGTACCGGGGCGTGTTTTGCCCGCCTCAACACTTCGGTCGGCCGATGCCCCAGCCTGACCTGTGTCAGTTCGCGCGCGGCGCGCCGCATCCGCGGATAGACGAACCACGCGATCGTGCCGAAGCCGATCAGCGCGAACACAGGCGCCAGTCCGTTAATGTATGAGCCGAAATTCTCGTGCGGAAGAAAAACATAGAACGGAATGGAAGCGATCAGGCTGCCGCCGAACGCAATCAGCAGCCAAACGAGAATGGCGACAAGAATCCATCCGAGAACTTTCCCAAAACCAAAGAGGAAGCCTTTCCATTTGGCGACCTTCGGCAATTCGGTGATGCCGTCGGAAGAAAGTACGGCGACTAGCCGCTCGCGCCAATCGGCCGGCGGATCGCGCCGGGCACTGTCAATGTGGCTCATGATGCTTTACCGAATGCGGGGCTGGGACCAAGCGTAGCGTAAACCCCCGAAACGTTGAAGCTATCTCGTACCGTGGCCGGTGCGTTTACGGCGCGGTGATCGGGATCGGCTGCACGCGCTGAGAGTTTGCGATCGAGCCCGGCATCAGGCGTAGTTTGCTCGAAACCCGAAGGACACATCGTGGTGCAGTCTCGATCTCCGCTGGTCTTGCTCGCGTTGCTCTGGCTCATCGGCATCGCTCTGCGGCTGGCGATACTCGCGGTGCCACCGGTGATACCGGCGCTTCGCGACGAATTTCATCTCTCAGGCACGGAGATCGGAATCCTCACCGGCGTTCCGATCGTCGTGTTCGGAATTGCGGCTCTTGTCGGCTCGCGCTTGGTGGCGCGGATCGGTGTCGTGGCGGCGGTCATCGCGGGATTGCTGTTGACCGCAGCGGGGTCGGCCGGCCGCGGTGGTGCGTCCCATGTGATGAGTCTCTTCGTCGCCACCGTCGTCATGGGCGCGGGCGTTGCAGTGACGCAGCCGGCCATCCCGGCGCTGGTCGGCCGCTGGCTGCCCGATCGGATTGTTCTAGCGACGGGCGTTTATACCAACGGGTTGCTGATGGGCGAAATCCTACCGATCGCACTGTTTCCCGTTCTGTTTCCCGCACTCGGCGGGAGCTGGCGAGCGACTTTCGTTCTTTGGGCGGTGCCGATCGCCGCCATAGCCTTGCTGGTCCTGATGATGGCGCCGCGCCAGCAGCGGGAGCGCGCCGACACATCATCGCGGTGGTGGCCTGACTGGCCGGCACGAGATCTCTGGCGCCTCGGCCTGATTTTCGGCGGCGTCGGTCCGCTTTATTTCGCCAGCAACGCCTTTCTGCCGGGCTATCTCAGCGAAGCCGGCCGGCCCGACCTCATCAGTCCCGCCCTGACGGCGCTCAATCTCGGCCAGTTTCCCGCTTCACTGTTGCTGATGGGATTTGCGCGGCGCGTCGAAAGCCGGGCTTGGCCGTTCGTGCTGGCGGGGGTGATCGGTCTTGCCGGTCTTGCCGGCGTCGCCGCCACGGCGAGCATGGTCACGGTGGCAAGCGCCGCCGTGCTCGGATTCGCCGCCGGCGCCGCGTTTGCACTCGGTCTTACTCTGCCGCCGCTCTTGAGCACGCCGGGCGAAGTCGCGCGCGTATCGGCGGCGATGTTCACCATCAGCTACGCGGTCACCGTCCTTGTCTCCGTTCTCTGCGGCGCCGTGTGGGACTTGACCGGCACGGCACAGTTTGCGTTCTTGCCGATCGCGCTCGCTGTGCTGCCCTCGATCCTGCTCGCGCCAACGATCCGGTTCGATCGTGAGCCGACTATCGTCATGCGAAAGGCGTGAGATAAATCGCCATGCGGATTTTTCTTGCCGGAGCGAGCGGCGCGATCGGACGGCGGCTGACGCTGTTTCTTCTTGTCGCCGGACATCACGTGACCGGTACGACACGCTCGGCCGATAAAGCCGCCGCGCTCAAGGCACGCGGTATCGAACCCATTGTCGTCGATGTTTTCGACGCGGCTGCCGTCCGCGACGCCGTCGTTGGCGCCCGCCCGCACACGGTCATCCACCAGCTTACCGATCTGCCGCAGGTTCTCGATCCGGCGGGGCTTGGCGGCGCGCTGATGCGCAACGCGCGTTTGCGCATCGAGGGCACGGCTAATCTGGTCGCTGCGTCCCGCGCGGCCGGAGCTCGACGGCTGATCGCGCAGAGCATCGCCTTCGCCTATGCCGACGGTCCCGAGCCGCATGCCGAGACCGATGCGCTGGCGGCGGGGGAGGGCAACGAGCCGAGCGCCATCAGCGTCCGCGGCGTGCGCGCGCTGGAGGAGGCCGTCATGAACGCGGCGGGCATCGAGGGCGTGGTGCTGCGTTACGGTCGTCTCTACGGTCCGGGTACCTGGAACGCGCCAAACGCCCGCGCGCCGCTCCATGTCGATGCCGCGGCCCGGGCGGCATTGCTCGCCGTCACACGCGGGGCGCCGGGCATCTACAACATCGCCGAAGACGAGGATGGGGCCGTTTCTGTGGAAAAGGCTCGAAGGGAGCTCGGCTTCGATCCGGCATTCAGGCTGGCCGGCTGACGGGCGAGCATCACCTTCTCGCCGGTCTATGTTTTTTTCGATTTAAAGGGCTTGCTGAGATATCTCGACCCTTTCAGGCCATAGCGCCAAGGTTTGTCGACCGCCTTGGTGAGGCCGATCCGCGGTCCGGTCACGACCTCAACTTCGCCAGTTCGGCCGAATAACGTGAATGGCGCGGCGTCGAGCGCCATGCCGTTCTGTTTGTGCGTGATGCCCAAAGCCTCGCAGACCCGCCCGGGACCGGCGCAAAGGAGCCTCTCGTCGGAAAGCCCACGCCGGCGCCGCATGGCGCGCAGGCCTTCGGCCGGCTCGATCGCCCGAACCAGGACGGCGCTGGCCGAGCCTTCGGCCTCGCAGACAAAGTTCAGGCACCAGTGAATGCCGTAGGATCGGTAGACATAGACGTAGCCGGGCGGCCCAAACATGACTGCATTGCGGGCCGTCGGGCCGCGGAAACTATGCGCCGCAGGGTCGGTGTGGTGATAGGCCTCGACCTCGACGATAGGTCCGCCGGCGCCTTTGAACAGGAGCGTCACGCCGATCAGGTCGGGCGCTACCTCATGCACGCTTCGGCTGAAAAAGGCTCGGCTAAGTCGCTTCGGCATGGACCAATTGTTGGCAGGGCACGTCGAGGTTGGTAAACTAAGAGTTAAAGAAAGCCTCCGCCGGCCCAAAATCTGTGACTAACTGGCAACAGCGCGGGAACATTTGCCCTTCTCGCACTGCAACGTCGCCAAGCGCCGCTATTTGGCCATAGGTTTTTTCGACATCGATGGCCGTGGGCTGGCTGCAGACGATAGGCGGCATTCTGGTTTGATCCGATCCCAAGGCGCTCGGGTCGGACGTGTGGGGCGAGGGGGCCGTTGTTGGCCCGTATGAGTAAGATGGACGCAAAGACCAATCTAAAATCGAGGTTGCCAAGCCGCCACGCCACCGAAGGGCCGGCGCGAGCGCCGCACCGCGCCTTTTACTACGCGATGGGGCTGACGCGCGAGCAGATCCATCAGCCGTTCGTCGGTGTCGCTACCTGCTGGAACGAAGCCGCTCCCTGCAATATCGCGCTGATGCGGCAGGCGCAGGCGGTGAAAAAGGGCGTCGTGTCCGTTGGCGCCACTCCGCGGGAATTTTGCACCATCACGGTGACCGACGGCATCGCCATGGGCCATGCCGGCATGAAATCGTCGCTGCCGTCGCGCGAGGTCATCGCCGACTCCATCGAGTTGACGGTTCGCGGCCATTCCTACGACGCGTTGGTCGGCGTCGCCGGTTGCGACAAGTCGCAGCCCGGCATGATGATGGCGATGTGCCGGCTCAACGTGCCCTCGATCTTCATCTACGGCGGCTCGATTCTCCCCGGCACCTTCAAGGGCAAGCCGGTCACCATTCAGGACGTGTACGAAGCGGTCGGCCGGCATTCGGTCGGGGCGATGTCGGATGGCGACCTCGATATTCTCGAGCAAAACGCCTGCCCGTCGGCCGGAGCTTGTGGCGCGCAATTTACCGCCAATACGATGGCGACGGTTTCGGAGGCGATCGGTCTGGCGCTGCCCTACTCGGCCGGGGCGCCAGCGCCTTACGAGATGCGCGACAAGTTCTGCATGCTGGCCGGTGAGATGATCATGGACTTGATCGTCAAGAACATCCGGCCGCGCGATATCGTGACCCTAAAGGCGCTGGAAAATGCCGCGGCGGTAGTCGCAGCCACCGGCGGCTCGACCAATGCCGCCCTGCATCTGCCGGCGATTGCCCACGAATGCGGCATCGAGTTCGACCTCTTCGACGTGGCCGAAATCTTCAAAAAGACTCCATATATCGCGGATTTGAAGCCGGGCGGCCGCTATGTCGCCAAAGATATGTTCGAGGCTGGCGGCGTTCCGCTGTTGATGAAGACGCTGCTCGACCATGGCTTTCTCCATGGCGACTGCCTCACCGTCACCGGCCGTACGATTGCCGAAAATCTCAAGTCGGTGAAATGGAATGACGATCAGGACGTGGTTCGGCCGGCCGACAAGCCGATGCTGGCGACCGGAGGTGTGGTCGGCCTGAAGGGTAATCTCGCGCCCGACGGCGCGATCGTTAAGGTTGCCGGCATGGCGCGCTTGCGTTTCTCCGGCCCGGCGCGATGTTTCGACGGCGAAGAAGCGTGCTTCGAGGCGGTGAAGAACAAGACTTATAGGGAAGGCGAAGTGCTGGTGATCCGCTACGAGGGGCCCAAGGGTGGGCCCGGCATGCGCGAAATGCTTGCCACCACGGCCGCGCTGTACGGCCAGGGCATGGGCGACAAGGTCGCCCTGATCACTGACGGCCGCTTTTCCGGGGCGACCCGTGGCTTCTGTGTCGGCCATGTAGGGCCGGAGGCAGCGGTCGGCGGGCCAATCGGGCTCCTGCGCGACGGTGACGTGATCGAAATCGACGCCGACAAGGGGACGCTCGACGTCAAATTGACGAAGGCCGAACTGGAGCAGCGCGCGCGCGAGCGCAAGCCGCACGGTGAGGAATACACCTCTGGGTATTTGTGGAAGTACGTCCAACAAGTCGGGCCGGCGCGTCTGGGCGCCGTCACCCATCCGGGCGGGGCGGTTGAGAATGAGTGCTATGCGGACATCTAGGCAAGTGGCCGGCGTCGCGAGGGGCGGCATCCTGGTTGCTGTTATCGGCTTGGTTGGACTAGCTGTCCTGCCGGGGCCGGCTTTGCCATTCGACGGGGCGGCCGCGCCGAGCACAGCGTCGCTGACACCAAGCGACGGGCTGCGCAGCCCGGCCGGCGTTGCCACGCCGGAGAGCGGCGAAAAAGCCAAAACGCTGAGTGCGCTCGAATACGCCGCCGATCAGGGCCACCTCGCGGCGCAATGGAAAGTCGGCCGTATGTATGCGGCGGGCGATGGCGTCCCCAGGGACGATCAGCGCGCCTTTGTTTATTTCAGTCAGATCGCCAACACTCACCCGGACGAGCCTCCGGGTACCGCGCAGGCACGCATCGTCGCCAATGCCTTCGTGGCGCTGGGCCACTATTACTTGAAAGGCATTCCTAACTCGACCGTCGCGGCGGATGCCGGCCGCGCGCGGGAGATGTTCGCCTACGCCGCATCCTATTTCGGCGACGCCGACGCGCAGTATCAGCTCGGTCGCCTTTATCTGGACGGCTCGCCGAGCGATCCACGCCAGGCGGCGCGCTGGTTCCAGCTTGCGGCGTCGAAGGGCGATTGCCGTGCCGAGGCGGTGCTGGGCGACATGCTGTTTCAAGGCCAGCGCGTGCCGCGCCAGGCGGCGCGCGGCCTGATGTGGCTCACGCTCGGCCGCGATTGCGCCGGCGGCGAGGATAACTGGATCAAGCCGCTCTACGACAACGCCTTCCATCGCGCCAACGACGATGAGCGCGCGATGGCGCTGGTCTATCTCGAAGACTGGCTTAAGGGCCGCAGAGATTAGTTAGCGGTCTCGTTACCACGTTAGCCGCATCTTATTGACGCGAACTCGCTGAACGCGAGTATTGCCCGTCGTCCTGTCCGAGTGCGTCCTGTCAGCGTGCGTGATGGCCCGCCCGCTGGGCGTGATGTTTTGCCGGCTTCAAAAAATCATTGGGGAGATAGACCGTTGATGAGCGCGCGCCTTATCAGCCTGGCCACAGCCGCCGCGATCGCACTAACGAGCTTTCAGGCGCAGGCCTGCACCCGGTTCCTTTATGAAACCGGAACGAAGGGTTACATCGTCGGCCGTTCCATGGATTGGGCGGAAGATCCGGGCACAGACCTTTGGAGTTTTCCCAAAGGTCTGAACCGCGACGGCGGCGCGGGTCCCGGCTCCATCAAATGGACGGCGAAATACGGCTCGGTCATCGCCTCGTTCTACAATATCGGCACAGTTGACGGCATGAACGACGCCGGCCTCGTGGCCAACGCGCTCTACCTCGTCGAGGCCGACTACGGCGGTGCCAAGGCTTCGGGAAAGCCGCTGATCTCCATCGGCGCCTGGACCCAATATGCGCTCGACAATTACGGCACCGTGGCTGAAGCCGTTGAAGCGCTCGGCAAAGAGCCCTTCGCCATCGTTGCGCCAGAGCTGCCCAATGGACGCAAGGCCGGCGCTCACCTCTCGCTCGCAGACGCTTCGGGCGACAGCGCAATCTTCGAGTACATTGCAGGCAAGCTCGTCATCCACCACGACCGCAAATACACGGTGATGACGAACTCTCCGACGTTCGACCAACAACTCGCGATCGACACTTATTGGAGAGGCATCAACGGCCTTAACTTCCTGCCTGGAACCATCAGCTCCGCCGATCGGTTCGTCCGCATGAGTTGGAGCCTGGGCGCGGCTCCGAGGGAAAAAGATCCCCGGCTCGCGGTCGCAACCGCCTTCTCGCTGATCCGCGCCATCTCGGTTCCGCTTGGCCTGGCCGACCCGAACAAGCCCAACATCGCCGCGACGATCTGGCGGTCGGTGTCCGATGTCGCTGCTGGGCGCTACTATTTCGAATCCGCCTATAGTCCAACGATCTTTTGGGTGGACCTGGCGAAGCTGAAACTTGCGCCGGGCTCCGCGCCCGCAAGGCTCGACCTCAGCGGCCGGCCTATTCTCTCAGGCGAGGCATCGGACAAGTTTGTCCCGACCGAGCCCTTCAAGTTCCTCGCTCATTAGCTGCCGCAGACTTTAGCCGCCGCAGACTTTGTGGCTTAGCCGTCGTCGAACGCGGCGGATGGTCTTATTGCGGCTCGATCGCCAGATCGAGCCACACCGGCACATGATCGGACGGCTTTTCCCAGGTGCGCACATGGCGATCGATGCCGACGTCGGTAAGCCGATCGGCGGCTTCCGGTGAAAGCAGCAAGTGGTCGATCCGGATGCCGTTGTTCTTCTGCCAGGCGCCGGCCTGATAGTCCCAGAAGGTATAGAGGCCGGGCTCATCGCTCGCGGCGCGGACGGCATCGGTCAGTCCGAGATTGATGAGCCCGCGAAACTCGGATCGCGTGCGCGGCAGGAACAGGGCGTCGCCCAGCCAGGCCTGCGGGTTGCGAGCATCTGCGGCGCTCGGAATGACGTTATAGTCGCCGGCCATGATGAGCGGCTCGCCGAGCGTTAGCCGCTCGCGGGCATAGGCAAACAGCCGCTTCATCCATCCCATTTTATAGGCGTACTTTTCCGTATCCGGCGGATTGCCGTTCGGCAGATAGATGCTCGCGACCCGCAACGCGCCGCTCGCGGTCGAGACCACCGCCTCGATGAAGCGCGCGTGATCGTCGGTGTGGTCGCCCGGCAGGCCGCTGCTCACTTCGTCGAACGGAAATTTCGAGAGCAAAGCGACGCCGTTGAACGCTTTTTGTCCGTGGATCGCGATATTATAGCCAAGTGCCTCGAACGGTTCGCGCGGAAACGCGTCGTCGACGCATTTCGTTTCCTGCAGGCATACGATGTCTGGCTTGCGCTCGGCGAGCCAGGTGACCGCCGAGTCGAGACGCTGCTTGATCGAGTTGACGTTCCAGGTCGCGATGCGCACGGGCATTAACTCGCGTCATGCCCGCGCTCGCATATGGCGCGGGTATCCACGTCTTACTTGAAGCGTATCCCGACTTAAAGACATGGATGGCCGGGACAAGCTCGGCCATGACGGAATGGAGGACTACACTTGGTCCGGAGGGAAGTTAGAGCGCGAAGCTCGTGCCGCAGCCGCAGGAGGCGGTCGCCTTCGGATTGTTGACCTTGAAGGCCGATCCGATCAGATCGTCGACGAAATCTATCTCGGACCCCGCCATGTAGTCGAGCGAGACCGGGTCGATCAGAACCGTGGCTCCGGCACGCTCGATGACGATATCGTCGTCCGCTTTGGCCCGGTCGGTGTCGAATTTGTATTGGAAGCCCGAGCAGCCACCGCCTGCGACGCTGACGCGGAGCATGGTGCCTGAAGGCTCCTGCCTCAGAATCTCGCCGATCCGGAGCGCCGCGCGTTCGGTTACCGTGACGTTGGTGGTCATAAATCTTCTCCAGCCGGGCGTTCGCGCCGATTGCCACGGCCACACCCCGATAGTTAAGTGCGGCCCACGCTGAGGTCAATTGCGGGCAAACCGATGGCGATCGACGCCGCAACCGTCCGTGCGCCCTATGCCTGCGATCCGGGCCATAGCCGCGGCCGGCTTCATTCGGAGCCGGCCAGCAAAGGCCGCAGCCCGTTTCGCCGCGATTGCGACCGCATCATTCACTCGACCGCGTTTCGCCGCCTCAAGCACAAGACGCAGGTGTTCGTGTTCGACGAAGGCGATCACTACCGAACCCGCCTGACGCACACGCTCGAAGTCGCGCAGGTGGCGCGTGCGCTCGCCCGGTCGCTGCGCCTCGACGAAGATCTCGCCGAGGCCCTCGCGCTCGCCCACGATCTCGGCCATCCACCGTTCGGCCATGCCGGTGAGCGCGCGCTCGGCATCTGCCTCAGCGCCTTCGGCGGCTTCGACCACAACGCGCAGTCGCTGCGGGTGGTGACGGCGCTGGAGCGCCGCTACCCGACCTTCGACGGATTAAACCTTACCTGGGAGACACTCGAAGGCCTCGTGAAACACAACGGCCCGCTCACCGACCGGGATGGCAAGCCGCTTGCCCGCTACCGGGAGCACGGTGTGCCCGAAACGATCCGCGACTATGTCAGGCTGCATGATCTTCAGTTGTGGAACTTCGCCAGCGTCGAGGCGCAGGCGGCTGCCTTCGCCGATGACATCGCTTACGACGCTCACGACATCGACGACGGTTTGCGCGCGGAATTGTTCAGCCTGGACGAGATTGCCGCGGTCGCCCTGCCGGGCAAGATCATCGCCGGTATCCGCACGGCGTATCCGGATCTCGAGCCCGGACGCCTCGTGCACGAATTCGTCCGCCGCCTGATCGGCCTCTTGATCGAGGACGTCGTCGCCGAGACCGGACGGCGCCTCGCCGCGCTCGCACCGGCAAGTGCGGACGACGTGCGGCAGGCGCCGTCGGCGGTGGTCGGCTTCTCGCCGCCGATCGCGGAGGCCGAGCGGCTCATCAAGGGTTTTCTTGAAACGCGCATGTACCGGCATGAGCGGGTAAAGCGCGTCATGGACGAGGCGTCGGGCGTGGTGCGCGAACTGTTTGCACGCTACAGCGCCCATCCCGACGACTTGCCGGCGGAGTGGACGGCAGGGTTCACAGAGCTCGACGAAGCATCCCGCGCCCGGCGCATTGCCGACTTCATTGCCGGCATGACCGACCGCTACGCGCTTGCCGAGTATCAGCGGCTTTTTGAACTCGACCCCGGAATTGCGTTAGGCGCGCGGCGCCTGCATGAGCGCTCCGCAACCGGAATCTGATGGCCGCGCATAACGTCTTCGCCGAAATGCTCGACCGTATTCGCCGCCTGGGCGACGAATTGATTGCGGCTGGCGATCTGCCGGCCGGCATCGATCTGTCGCGGGCAACCGTCGAGCCGCCCCGGGATCAGGCCCACGGCGACATGGCGACCAATGTCGCCATGGTGCTCGCCAAGGACGCCGGGAAAAAGCCGCGCGATCTTGCCGATGCCTATGCCGTGAAGCTCCGGGCCGATGATCTGGTGGCGAAAGTCGAGATCGCGGGGCCGGGCTTCATCAATCTCACGCTGAAGCCGGCGGCATGGATCGATGCCCTGCGTAAGGCCGTTCGGCTCGGTCCCGATTTCGGCAAAAGCGACGTCGGTCACGATGAACCCGTCAACGTCGAATATGTCTCGGCCAATCCAACCGGGCCCATGCATGTCGGCCATGGCCGCGGCGCGGTGTTCGGCGATGCGCTGGCTAGTCTGCTTAGCTTCACCGGCCATGAGGTGACGCGCGAATATTACGTCAACGATGCGGGCGCACAGGTCGACGTGCTGGCGCGTTCGGCGTTCCTCCGCTACCGCGAGGCTCTCGGCGACGATATCGGCGCCATTCCGGACGGGCTTTATCCTGGAGAGTATCTCAAGCCGGTCGGAACGGCGCTCGCGGTGCAGTTTGGCGACGCGCTGGAAAAGAAGCCGGAGGCTGAATGGCTACCGATCGTGCGCGCCAAAGCGATCGAGATGATGATGGCGATGGTCAGCGGCGATCTCGCTGCGCTCAACATAACTCACAATATCTTTTACTCCGAGCGGTCGTTGGTGCACGGCGATGTCGATCTGGTGGCTCGCACGATCGATTGGCTCCGCGAACGCGGTTTTGTCTATGAAGGCCGCTTGCCGCCGCCAAAAGGCGCGCCGATCGAGGATTACGAGGATCGCGAGCAGACGCTGTTTCGCTCGACCGCTTTCGGTGACGATGTTGATCGCCCGCTGAAGAAGTCCGACGGGTCGTATACCTATTTCGCCTCCGACATCGCTTATCATCGCAGCAAGCTGGAGCGCGGCTTCCGCACGCTGATCGACGTCTGGGGTGCCGATCATGGCGGCTACATCAAGCGCATGAAGGCGGCGATCGCCGCGCTAAGCGACGGCAAGGCCGAACTCGACGTCAAGCTCGTCCAACTTGTGAAGCTGCTGCGCGCGGGCGAGCCGGTCAAAATGTCGAAGCGGGCAGGTGAGTTCGTCACCCTTCGCGAGGTGATCGATGAAGTGGGGTCCGACGCCGTCCGCTTCATGATGTTGTTTCGCAAGAACGACGCCGTGCTCGATTTCGACCTCGCCAAGGTGATCGAGCAGTCACGCGACAATCCGGTCTTCTATGTCCAGTACGGCCACGCGCGCGGCCAATCGGTGTTTCGCAACGCCCGCGACGCCTTCCCCGATCTGCCCACGGATGGGCTCGAACTGCTCGAAGCTGCGAACCTGGAACTGCTGTCCGACCCGGCTGAACTCGCGATGGTGCGGCATATCGCCCTTTATCCGAGGGCGGTCGAGGCCGCCGCGGCCGCCCATGAGCCGCACCGAATAGCCTTTTATCTGTTCGACTTAGCGAGCGAATTTCATGCGCTATGGACGTTGGGCAATTCAGCGCCACATTTACGCTTCATTATCCATAATGATCGACAACTAACGTTGGCCCGCCTGGTGCTTGTAAAAGGCGTGGTCACGGTGCTCGCGTCGGGGCTCGCGTTACTTGGCGTCCGAGCGCCGGATGAAATGCGGTAATCCCTGCCGCCGGGGGGCGGCAAGAGCAGGTGCGGGGAATTCGCCGATGGGAATTTAACGCCTGAGGCGGAGCTCAGTCTGATGGCTGACAGCAATATCCGATCTGACCGCGGCCGCGATCCGCCCGCATGGGACGATTCGCGCCAAGCGGCGAGCGATCCCCTTGCAGAGTTGGCCAGGCTGATTGGCCAGAGCGATGCCTATCCCGAAGCCGATCGGCGCGACGACTATCGCGACGACCGTCAGTCCGGGCGGTCGCACGAACCGACGCCGGCTCCCAGCGTCGATTGGGCGCCCGAAGACCGCTACGCCGCGCGCGACAGCCGCACCGACGACCATTACGCGCCGCCGCTTGCTGCCTCGCCTCAGCCTTATGTTCCACAAGAGCCTGGTTATGAAGACGAAGCGCCTGCCGGTGAAGGCGGCCGTTATTTTTCCGGGCCCGCGGCGACCTTTAGCGGCTTTGGCGGCGATGCAGACGCCTACGAACGTGACGAACTGTCGATGGCTCTGCCCGCGCGGACGCCGCCGGGCCGTGCCGTCGCCACACATCACGATAACGATCCTCACCACGAATATGAAACCGACGACCCCGAATACCAGGGCGGGGAGAGTTACGCGGCAGACGACTATTTCGACGAGGCGCCGGCCCCGCGCCGGCGCAACGGATTGCTCGTTATCATGGCCGTGCTTGCGCTGACCGTTATCGGCACCGCCGGAGCGTTCGGCTATCGCGCTATGTTCGGCGGCTCCGTCCTGCCGACGCTTCCGCCCATCATCAAGGCGGGTAACGGTCCTAACAAAATCGTCCCTGCTTACGGCGATTCCCAGGCCAATAACTCAGCTCAACCCGGCGCGGTGAATTCGGGGTCCGCCGAAAATCTCGTCTCGCGCGAGGAGCAGCCGGTCAATATTGAGCCGCCGAAAGCGGCGCCGCGCGTGGTTGCGACCATTCCGATCATAACCGGGCAGGGTTCGCTTCCGCCGGGCGTAGGCGCACCCGCCGCGCCCGCGCAGGCGGCCGATGCGGCTGTCCAGAATTCCCCGGGGCTACCGGCTCCGCCGCCACCTGCGCCCGCGCCGGCTGCGGCTGCCGCGCCGGTCCCGGCGCCTGCGGCGCCGCCCGCTCAGGCTGCGGGAGAGCCGAAGAAAGTCCACACGGTCACCATCAAGTCCGATCAGGTGGGCGCACCGGTGCCGGTTGGCGGGCCGGCGCGGGCTCAGACGCGCCCCTCGCACGCGGCGCCAACGTCAAATCCTGCGGCAAGTCCGTCGCCCGCCGGGGCGAGTGCTCCTTTGTCGATCGTTCCGGGTAGCTCGGGCGGTTCGGCGGCCGCGGCGCCCCCTCCCCAACGTGCGCGGGTCGCGGCAGCACCGGTGGCGGTGGCGAGCGCCGGGTCGGAAGCCGGCGTGCAGGCCGGCCCGTCCTCGGGTGGCGGCTACGCAGTGCAGATCACGTCGCAACGCACGGCGGCCGAGGCTCATGCCTCGTTCCGGGAACTTCGAGCCAAATTCCCCAATCAGTTGGGCCACCGCGAGGCGATGATTCGGCGCGCGGATCTCGGCGCCAAGGGCACCTTCTATCGAGCCCTGGTCGGTCCCTTCTCCTCCTCGGAACAGGCGGCTGAACTATGCAGCGGCCTTAAAGCCGCAGGCGGCAGCTGCATCGTCCAAAGAAATTAAGCCTTGTGCGCTTGACCCTGGCGCAGCACGCGCGCTAAGCGGCCGCGATGCGCGCTTTCATAACCGGCCTGGCCGGAACCGAACTCTCGGACCGGGAACGCGCATTTCTCCGCGAAGCGCAGCCGTGGGGTTTCATCCTCTTTAGCCGCAACGTTGCCGGGCCCGAGCAACTGCGCCGGTTGATCGAGGAGGTGCGCGCCACGCTGGGCCGCGCAGCGCCGGCTTTGATCGACCAGGAGGGCGGACGCGTGCAGCGGCTCGGTCCACCGCACTGGCTGCCTTATCCGCCCGGCGCCGCCTACGGCGCGCTCTACGACCGCGATCGCCGCTTGGGCCTCGCTGCCGCATGCCTCGGTGCCCGGCTAATCGCGCAAGACCTCGCCGCGCTCGGCATCGATATCAATTGCCTGCCGATTGCGGACGTCCCGGTCGCCGGCGCCGATCCGGTTGTCGGCGATCGAGCCTATGGCGCGGAGCCGGGCAAGGTGGCGGCTATCGCCGGCGCTATTGCCCAAGGGCTGGGCGACGGCGGCGTTCGGCCCGTGCTCAAACACATCCCGGGCCACGGCCGGGCGACCGCCGACAGCCATGCGAAGCTGCCGGTGGTCAATGCCGACCGCGCAGTTCTAGAAGCAACAGATTTTGCCGCATTCCGGCCGCTTGCGGCACTTCCCATCGCAATGACTGCACATGTTGTGTTTACAGCTATCGACCCGGTGGCACCGGCTACCGTTTCGGCAACTATAGTGCGTGACGTGATTCGTGATTCGATTGGTTTTAAAGGCCTGCTGATGACCGACGACATCTCCATGGGCGCATTGTCGGGATCGCTCGGCGAGCGAACGCGCGCCGCCATCGCGGCGGGATGCGACCTGGTGCTCCATTGCAACGGGGAAATGCCGGAAATGCTCGCGGTCGCCGCCGAGACGTCTTCGCTCGCCGGTGAGGCGGCGCAGCGGTCCGCGGCGGCGCTTGCGGCGCGGAAACAGCCGAGGCCGTTCGATCTCGCCGCCGGCCGCGCCGAATTCAACAGACTGATGGCCGGAACCTGGCAGCCGGCGCAGGGATACGCATGATCGCCGAAGATATGCAGTTCGAAACCGATCTCTCGGAGCGGGCGGCGGATGAGCCGGCGCTGGTGATCGATGTCGAGGGCTTTGAAGGTCCGCTCGACCTCCTGCTGACGCTTGCCCGCCAGCAGAAGGTCGATCTCGCCAAGATCTCGATACTCGCGCTGGCCGATCAGTATCTGACCTTCATCGAAGAGGCGCGCAAACTGCGGCTCGAACTCGCCGCCGATTATCTGGTGATGGCGGCGTGGCTAGCCTATCTGAAATCGCGGCTGCTGCTGCCCGAGCAGCACGAGCCCGACGGCCTGAGCGCCGAGGACTTGGCGACCGCGCTGGCGCAGCGGCTGCGGCGGCTTGAAGCGATCCGGCAGGTGGCCGAGCAATTGCTCAACCGGCCGCAACTCGGCCGCGAGGTCTTTGCCCGCGGTTTTCCGGAGCCGATCGCCGAGATCAGGAAGCCGGAATGGTCGGCGACGCTTTACGATTTGCTTTCGGCTTACGCGGGACAGCGGCAGAAACAGGCGCGGGCCTATGTGCGCCTGCCGAAGCGCACGGTCTGGTCGCTCGCCGAGGCGCGCGAAGCGATCGAACGGCTGATCGGTCACGCGACGGATTGGCATGTGCTCGACGAGTATCTCATCGCTTATATGGTCGAGCCTTCGCATGCCGCGACGGTGCGGGCGTCGAGTTTTGCCGCCGCGCTCGAATTGGTGCGCGAAGGCCGTCTTGAAATGCATCAGCAGGGTGCTTTTGCTCCGCTTTATGTTCGCAAGCGGCAGGAACAGGGCGAACGCGTAGTGGTGGAATCCGGGAATGGGAATGGATGAGGGGGATGCTGGGATGGTCGGGAATGTAGCGGAGATGCGCGTTATCGTCGGCGAAATGACTGACGAGGCGCGCGCCGAAGAGCTGCGCATCCTCGAGGCCTTGCTGTTTGCCGCCGACGAGCCGCTCGACGAAAAGGCGCTGGCGGCGCGGCTGCCTGCCGGCGTCGATGTGCGTGTGCTGCTCGTGCAACTGCAAAACGAATATGCGCCGCGCGGCGTGAACCTCGTTCGCGTCGGCGGCAAATGGTCGCTGCGCACCGCGGGCGATCTCGCCTGGCTGTTGACGCGTGAAATGGTGGTCACCAAAAAACTCTCGCGCGCCGCCATCGAGACGCTTGCCATCGTCGCCTATCATCAGCCGGTCACGCGCGCCGAGATCGAAGAGATACGTGGCGTGACCACGTCGAAAGGCACGCTCGACGTATTGTTGGAAACCGGCTGGATCCGGCTGCGCGGCCGGCGCAAGGCGCCCGGCCGGCCGGTAACCTACGGCACCACCGAGGCATTCATGTCGCATTTCGGCCTGGATGCGATTGCCGATCTTCCCGGTATCGATGAACTCAAGGGCGCGGGGCTGTTCGATAAATCCCTGCCGGCCGGGTTCTCGGTCCCGGTGCCCTCCGACGATCCGACCTTGCGGGATGATGAGGACCCCCTGGAGCCGGGAGACCTCGATTTAGGGCTCGCCCCGCCGGTTGAGCGTACTGTGGAGTAGCCGTAAACGCCGATTTTGCGCCCGCTGCCGGCGGGTCTTTACCGCGCCTCCCGGTTAAGCTTGTTTTTGCCGCCTTCGACGCCTAGCTTCAGGCTGAATTTGCGGTCCCGGGGTGGACGCTGGCGCATCTGCGCACGGAGGGTTTCATGGGTTCCTTTAGTATCTGGCACTGGCTGATCGTCGGCGCGGTCTTGCTGCTGGTGTTCGGCGGACGCGGCAAGATTTCGGACATGATGGGCGACGTCGCCAAAGGCATCAAAGCCTTCAAGAAGGGCATGTCCGATGAAGAGACCGCCGACGCGTCGAAGTCCGACGCGTCGATGAAGTCGATCGATCATCTGCAGGCCGGCGACGTCAAGCGGCGCGCCGAGGCCGAAAGCAAGGTGTCCTAGGCTTCCTTGCGGCCCGGCCGGAAGCTCGCCAGGCGCCCGACGCGGATCGGCCGGTTAAGCCGGCCGGAGAATTTCCATGTTTGATATCTCCTGGACCGAGTTCCTGCTCATCGGCGTCGTCGCGCTGATCGTGATTGGGCCGAAGGAACTGCCGGCGGTCCTGCGCACGCTCGGACAATGGACCCGGCGGGTGCGCAGCATGGCTGCCGATTTCCAGGGCCAGTTCCAGGAAGCGATGCGCGAAGCGGAAATGGCCGACCTCAAGAAGCAGGTCGACGACATCGCGAACGATATCAAGAGCTACGATCCGCTCAAGGATGTGCGCGCCGACGTCGAAGCTGCCGGCAAGGACATTCAGTCGTCGCTCGAGGAAAAGCCCGCGCTGATGACCGAGGCCCCACAATCGCTGGCGCCGGACGCGGTCGCCACCGGTGAGGCCCCGGTCACTCCGGAAGCCGTGGACCAGTCGGCGCCGCCATTGCCAGCGCCTGAGCCAAGCGTCGCCATGCCGGAAGGCGATTTCGTCGGCGCCGGGGTGGGACCGGCCACGCCGGAAGCGGTCGAGAGCGCGGCCAAGCCCGACACGCCTGGGCAAGCCGAATGAGCACCGAGGACGAGGAAAAGGCGATCGAAGCGACGAAGGCGCCGCTGATGGATCACCTGATCGAGCTGCGCGGGCGGCTCATCAAGGCGATCGCCGCGTTCGCCGTCGCCGCCGTGGTTTGTTTCTTTTTCGCCAAGCAGATCTACAACGTGCTGACCTGGCCCTACATCTGGGTTGCCGGGCCGGAGAATTCGAAATTCATCTATACCGGTCTGCTCGAGTATTTCGTCGTGCAGCTCAAGCTCGCGATGTTCGGCGCGGCGTTCATCGCCTTCCCGGTGATCGCCAGCCAGATCTACATGTTTGTCGCGCCCGGACTTTACCGCAATGAGAAACAGGCGTTCCTGCCGTATCTGGTCGCTACGCCGATCTTCTTCTTGATGGGCGCGATGGTCGTTTACTTCGCGGTCTGGCCGATGCTCGCGCGCTTTTCTCTCAGCATGCAGCAACTGGGCGGTCCGGGCCAAGCGAGCATCGAGCTGTTGCCGAAGGTCGAGGACTATCTCTCGCTGATGATGAAGCTGGTGCTGGCGTTCGGCGTCGCCTTTCAGCTTCCGGTGGTTCTGACGCTGCTCGGCCGCGTCGGCATCATCACCTCCGATCAGCTCAAATCGAAACGCCGCTATTTCATCGTCATCGCTTTCGTGATCGCGGCGATCCTCACGCCGCCGGACGTGCTGAGCCAGATGTCGCTTGCGCTGCCGCTGGTCGCGCTTTACGAGGGCTCGATCTGGTCGGTGCGTTGGGTGGAAAAGCGGATCGCGGCCGAGCGAGCGGCTTCCGCCGCGGCGGCATCCACCAAGCCGGCTGAGTGATTGAGGCGTATCGTCTGGACTGTTAATTCGTCATGCCCGGGCCTGTCCCGGGCATCCACGTCTTGAGCGCCTAAGACGTAGATGGCCGGAACAAGTCCGGCCATGACGCCGAACGGGAATGCCGCATGCACGACATCCGCTTCATCCGTGACAATCCCGACGCCTTCGACGCTGCGCTCAAACGGCGCGGGCTTGAGCCGCAATCGTCGCGGCTGATCGCGCTCGATGAGAAACGCCGTGTCGCGATTCAAACCGCGGAGACCGCGCAGGCACGCCGCAACGCAGCGTCGAAGGAAATCGGCGAGGCGAAGAAAAACAAGGATGAGGAAAAAGCCAAAGCGCTGCTTGGCGAGGTTGCCGCGCTGAAGGAATCGATTCCGGCAATGGAGGCCGACGAGAAACATGCGTCGAAGGATTTGAACGACGCACTTGCCGAAATCCCCAATCTGCCGCTCGACGACGTGCCCGACGGCAAGAACGAGCACGACAACGTCGAGCGCCATCGTTTCGGGGCCAAGCGCGACTACGCGTTCAAGCCGAAGCAGCATTTTGAGCTCGGCGAAGCACTCGGCCAGATGGATTTCGAGACGGCGGCAAAATTGTCAGGCGCGCGTTTTGTCGTGCTGAAAAAGGGGCTCGCACGGCTCGAACGCGCGCTCGGCCAATTCATGCTCGATGTGCATACCAGCGAGCCGCACAACTACACCGAGATCGCGCCGCCGTTGTTGGTGCGTGATGATGTAATGTTTGGAACTGCGCAGCTGCCGAAGTTCGAAGAAGATCAATTTCAAACTGGCCTTACCGAAAGCCAAATGTACCAAGCTGCATTTTTAGCTGCCCAGCAGATGATTGTGTTTCAGTCCGACGATCTGGACAGAGGTTTTGAAGAATGGCGTGGTGTCGCCGAAAGGAACATCGTCGAACCGTCGGATCGGAATGATCTACTGCTCGGGTATTGGAGAATGCAATCAAGCGCTGTTTTCGCCGAAGAATTTGCAAAAATGAAAGGGGACGCGCGTCGGTGGCTCATCCCCACCGCCGAAGTTCCGCTGACCAATCTGGTGCGCGAATCCATCGTCGACGAAGCGCAACTGCCGATGCGGCTGACCGCCTGCACGCCGTGCTTCCGCGCCGAAGCCGGCGCCGCCGGCAAGGACACGCGCGGCATGATCCGCCAGCATCAATTCACCAAGGTCGAGCTTGTTTCCATCACCACGCCGGAGCAGTCGAAAGACGAACACGAGCGCATGCTGTCTTGCGCCGAAGAAATATTGCGCCGGCTGGGTTTGCACTACCGCGTGATCACGCTATGCACCGGCGATATGGGTTTTGCCTCGCAAAAGACCTATGACATCGAGGTGTGGCTGCCCGGCCAGAACATGTACCGCGAGATTTCGTCGTGCTCCGTGTGCGGCGAATTCCAGGCGCGGCGCATGAACGCCCGCTACCGCACCAGGGAAGGCCGCCAAGTGCGCCATGTGCATACGCTTAACGGCTCCGGCGTCGCCGTCGGCCGCGCGCTCATCGCCGTGATGGAGACCTATCAACAAGAGGACGGGTCGATCGCGGTTCCCGAAGCGCTCGTGTCATACATGGGCGGCATGAAGAAGATAGAAAAGCAGTGAAGCAATGCGCATTTTGGTCACCAACGACGACGGCATTCACGCAGAGGGGCTCGAGGTGTGCGAGAAGATCGCGCGCGAGCTGTCCGACGACGTATGGGTCATCGCACCCGAATACGATCAGTCGGGCGTTTCCCATTCGCTCTCGCTCAACGACCCGCTGCGGCTGCGGCAGGTCGCCGAGCGCCGCTATGCCGTGCGCGGCACGCCGACCGACTGCGTCATCATGGGCGCGCGCCATGTGATCGACGGCAAGGGTCCCGATCTCATCCTTTCCGGCGTCAACCGCGGCCGCAACGCCGGTGATGACGTGATCTATTCCGGCACCGTTGCCGGGGCGGTCGAGGGCACCGTGATAGGCATTCCTTCGGTTGCTCTGTCGCAGGCCTATGCCGGGCGCAGCGGGCGTGAGCCGTATTGGGAGACGGCCTTGCGCCACGGGCCGGACCTCATCCGCCGCGCCATGGCCGCAGGCATTCCGCGCGACGTGCTGATCAACGTGAATTTTCCGGACTGCGAACCGGATGGTGTCAGACGCATCGCGGTCACTACTCAGGGGCGGCGGAAGCAGGAGCGGTTGCATATCGACGAGCGCCGAGACGGACGCGGCAATGCCTATTACTGGATTGCTTACGCGCGCCATGGCTTTGCGCCGGCGGAAGAGGGCACCGACCTTGCGGCGCTGGAAGATCACTGCATCGCGGTTACGCCGCTACGGCTCGACATGACGGACGAGCCTTACATGACCCAGCTCGCCGCCTTGTTCGCCTGAGCGGATCAGCTAGCATTACAGTTGCGTTTTTCTTTTGAGATGAGCGCTGCGGGCCTCAGCCTGGTGAGCGCGTCGCCAGAATGACCAGGCGATGACATGGGCGGGATGGATGCGCCGTTGTGCGAGCTTGATCGCGATACGGCGGATTTCTTGAATCGACCAGCAGATCAGGAACGACGCCTTTTCGGAAGACGTGGCAGTGTTTTTTTGAGCGGCACGTGATTGGCGTGATGACGGATGGCGGCCACCATGGCGAAGGCGAGCATGACCAGCGAGACATGCCGATGCCAGCCATGCCAGGAGCGGGTCTCGTTGTGATCGAGGCCGAGCTCGTTCTTGGCGGTCTCGAAGCTGTCCTCGATAGCCCAGCGATGACCTTCCACTGAGACCAGCTTTTCCCTAGGCGTGCCCCGCGGGCACCAGGTGGAGAAGAAGGCCAGAGCACCATCGGCAATGTTGCGGCGGATCAGTAACCCTCGCGTCCACTCCCCGGTGAGGGCGCTGTTGTAGTCAGCGGCATCGAGGTCGGCGAGTTCGAGATAGGCCCACTCGTGCAGGCGTGGACCTTTGGTTCCTTCGCCGGACGACAGGCGCCGCCAAGAGCTCTTGGGAAGGTTCTGCGCGATCTTGGCGGCGGTGCCACCGATAAGCTGCTTCTTGCCCCAGGACCGGAACACATGATTGGCGGCGACGCCCAGCACATACCCCTTGCCTGCCTTGCGTAGCATGGTCTCAATGTCACCCGTGCCATACACGCTGTCCGCCGCGACATAGGCGAATGGCACCTTTGCGACGAGCGAGCGCGCAATCATTCGGCGTGCAATCTGGGGCTTCGTTGCAAACCCCACATCGTCTGGTACATGCGCCGCCTTCAGGCGGTCGGGATCGCCCGTCCACTCCTTTGGCAGATAAAGCCCACGATCGATGAAGGCATGGCCATGGCGCGACACGTAGGAAGCAAACACGCCGATCTGGCAGTTGGTGATCTTGCCCGCCGAGCCCGTGTATTGGCGGGAAACCCCGCACGACGCCTTGCCTTGCTTCAAGAAGCCGGTCTCATCAATCACCAGAACTGCTGTCTCGTCGGCAAGCGTTTCGACCCGCGCTTCGGTCTGGCCGGCGCCCCGGCTTTCGATCCCAAGCCAGCGGCGCGCATAGTCTCGCAGATCATTTAAATTCTCAGCTGACACGGCATCGATTGTCTGCGGCCTGAAGCCGGCGAACTGGCGCAGGATTGAGGGCTCCGGGCGGCTCGTGACGACCATGGCTATCCAACCCGGAAGTTTTTGGCACGACTCCGCCAATACTTCGGCCAGTTCGCTGCGACCATTGCTGATCGTTTCGTCCAAGGCGTCGATGACAATGAGGTAGCGGTCACTGCTACGGCCGCCGTCGATCGCAAATCGCAGAGGTTCTGCCAGCAACCAGTCGAACAGTCCCGCGACGCTCCTATGATCCAGATCGGTGCCGTTCGGATCTTGCTTTTTAAAACGATCCATCAGCAGCTGGCGGTAATCGGGCAGACGCGTCGCGATCTGAAAAGCAATCGTGCGCAGCACCCGCGCGGGATCGCGACGTTCCGCAATATTATATCGGCAAAGATTTAGAGCGACGACGTTGACATCACCGCGATGGGCTAGCCAGGCAGCGAAGGAACTCTTCCCAGTTCCCGGCGCGCCGCTGATCCAATATAGTCTCGACTCCCGCGCATTCCTCCGCCAATCGTTGAGCAGCGATTTCAGCCATTCGCGCCCGACGAAGCCATCGACCAATGCGCCGATGTCGGCTTGTTGCAAAATTGGGCGTAGCTTTTCTTCGAGGTATTCAATCTCGCCGGCGAACCGCTGAGCTGCCGGACTGGCTAAAATGCGCAAGATTCCTTCGAACCGCGACCGATACCATTTTTCGCCGTCTTCACCACCGCTTGACAGATGCTCGGCCCAGTCGTGCATATCGAGCCATTGGATCGAGCTGATAGAAAGCGGAGGTGTAACCTCCGCTTCAGAACTCCACCAGCACCGTAGCGATAGTCCCGCCCTTGATGTGAAGTGCGATGGCAAGTTCGTCCAGGCAGACACCTGGGGTGCGCACCGAATGCTTCGACAGCAAGCCCAGCGTCCAGTCGGAGTTCGATATCCCGTTGACGATTGAGCGGCGCCAATCGTCGCCTGCCTTGATTTCCGAACTATCGATCCAGACGGAATGACCGGCCGCTTCCAAGTCCTTCTTGATCCGCTGCGCGATAGGCGTGTTCTTGTCGTGTCCATAGCTTAGAAAAATTCTCATCGCGTCTGCCACTGATCAACGGTCGAGCCCGCTTGATGGGACATATACCTAGCGCCAAGTATGGCATCAAACGGTCGCGATGGGTGAGAAGCGGACATCGCGCCGCATCCGCGCCATGGCTTTGCTCCGGCGGAAGAGGGCGCCGACCTTGCGGCGCCGGAAGATCACTGCATCGCGGTTACGCCGCTACAGCTCGACATGACGGACGAGCCTGGGTCGACCACATCAGAAAATTCGGATATGAACTTGCCTCGAATGGAAGCAGCAGACTTTCCGCATTGTATAACAGCCCCTCAAGCAGGCCGTGACTCTTGCCGCTCGCGGCCTCGTGACAACGCGCAATGACGTTCCTCGACAAGGCAGATGGGGTTGAACGGCAGAACGCCCAGGAGGGGGAACGGAGAGTCGTGAACTTGGCGCTCCAGGGTGGCGGTAGCCACGGAGCGTTTGCCTGGGGTGTGCTCGACCGCCTGCTTGAAGAAGAAACCCTACACTTCGAGGGCATTACCGGAACGAGCGCCGGCGCAGTTAACGCTGTCGTGCTCGCCGATGGTTTCGCCGCTGGCGGCCGCGACGGGGCGAAGCAAGCATTGCGAGGATATTGGCAAAAAGTGTCCGAGCTCTGGTCTCGCGGACCTTTCAAGCCTCCTTTGATCGTCGGAGGGAATCCCGATTTCGGACTCGAATATTCTCCCGGCTTTCGGTTCCTTGAACCGATGACCCACTTCGCGTCTCCTTATCAGCTTAATCCGCTCAACTACGATCCGTTCAAGAACATGCTGGCGGATGCCATTAATTTCGAGCGGGTGCGCCGACAAACAGCGCTCAAATTGTTCGTGTGCGCCACCGACGTTCAGACCGCTAAAGTAAAGATATTCACCGGAGAGGAGCTTCACGTAGAGCACTTGCTTGCTTCGACGTGCCTGCCACTTTTGATGCAGGCCGTCGAGGTTGATGGCCAGTATTATTGGGACGGCATGTATTCAGGTAATCCCGCGATCTATCCTCTGGTCTATGAATGTGAGTCACGTGACATTCTGCTGGTCCACATCACTCCCGCCGAACGCCCCGGCCTGCCGACGACCTCGCCGGCAATCATGAACCGTATGCAAGAGATCAGCTCCAATACCTCTCTCATCCGTGAAATGCGGATGATTGCATCTTATAACAAGCTCATTGAGCAGGGCAGGATGGGCGGCGGCAAGCGCATGCTCATGCACGTGATCGAAGCCGAGGAGCTTATTAGAGCATTTTCGTGGTCAAGCAGACTGAACGCCGATTGGGACTTCTTGCAGCACCTTTACAACATGGGGCGCGCCCGAGCCGACCAATGGCTTGAGTCCAATTTCGATCAACTCGGTATCGAGTTCGACCATAGACCTCGATTCTAGATATTTTTGATCACCCGATAAGGCGCGATGTCGCCTGTCAGCCGCGCAAACGCCGCGCGCAGTTAGGGCATTGTAAGTACACGCCCTAGGCGGCGGGGATTGCCGCTTCGATCGCCTCGGCCAGCGCCTCTACCTGGAAGGGCTTCTGCAGGGTCGGTATCCGGCGATACGGCTCGGGCACGCCGCGCAAGCCGTAGCCGGTGGCGAATACAAACGGCAGGCCCCGTTCGATGAGCACCTCGACCACCGGTGAAATAGGCCGGCCGTCGAGATTGACGTCGAGGATGGCGATGTCGAAGTCGCCCGCCTTCGCCAGTTCAAGGGCCTCGTCGATCCGGCCGGCCTCGCCGGCAAGCGTGTAGCCGAGGTCGGTCAGCATGTCCTGGAGCAGCATGCGGATCATCAACTCATCCTCGACCACGAGGACGCGCTTGCCCGCGACAAAGTCCCTCTGAGATGCCATCCGCAATCCCCGTGTCTGAAGCATAAGCATACGTTCGTGCCCCCGCTGGCTGCAACATGGCGTAGTTGAAGTGCTTGCGCGCTTATTAACGCCGCCGAACCGCGATCGGTTCCGGGCGCCGGTTCGACCGGGAACAAGGCGGATTGCCGTGAAGACCCGCGTGTCCGATGGCGTTTGCATTTGCGCTACACGCCACCTCATACAATGCTAGAAAGCGGTCTGCCGTTATGATGAGGGCGCAAATCACCGTGGCCGAGATTAACGCCACCGACGTAGCGCGCATGGAATTTCAGCTGGCGCTGCGCCGGCGCGGCATCAGCGATCAAGCAGTGCTGCGCGCCATGGATGAGGTTCCGCGCGAACACTTCGTCGTCGCGGAACTTTCCGACAATGCCTATGCCGATCAGGCGCTGCCGATCCCCTGTGGACAGACGATCAGCCAGCCCTATGTCGTCGCCTACATGACGGAACAGCTCGACGTCGAACCGCGCCAGCGCGTTCTTGAGATCGGTACCGGTTCCGGCTATCAGGCCGCCATTCTCTCGCGATTGGCCCGTGAAGTCGTGAGCGTCGAGCGTTACCGGACGCTGGCCGACGCGGCGCGCGAGCGCCTCAAGACGCTGGGCTACGCCAATGTCATGGTCATCGCCGGCGATGGATTTGCCGGGGTGCCTGAGCGGGCGCCGTTCGACCGCATCATCGTCACGGCGGCCGCCGGGGAAATCCCGGCGGCGCTCGTCGATCAGCTCGCCGAAGGCGGCAAGCTCGTCATGCCGGTCGGTCCGCGCGACGGTACGCAGCACATCGTCAGGTTAACGAAGACGGCGGGCGAATTGACCCGACAAACGCTGATTGCTGTGCGTTTCGTACCGCTGCTGCCCGGCCGGGCACGAGAATTGTAACCATAATACTATCCTTACGGCATTCTGACTTTCGTTTTCCGGTACTTAAACGCCTGTTTACCGCAACGCTGTTTATTCGCTCACGGGTGTAGTTGCGTGCGAGCGAGTGATGATGTGCGCGTCGCGTAGTTCGGCCGGTTGGTCGAAAGTGGTTGCCATTTCGTTAATAAGTTTGGGGTTGGCCAGTTGCAGCAGCAACTCTGGCCGCTTTGCTGAATTTTTTGGTGCTGACACCGCGCCACACGGCGACGCAACCGGCTCTATTCCTCAGAACACCAACCAGGTCGAAACCCATCCGCTGCCGCACCTGTCGGGCAATTCGAGGGATGGGTCGTCCGGCGGCGGTCATGGCATGGGTTCTTACCGGCCGGGTGGCGGGGACGTCACCGGCTCGGTTCCGGCAGCGCCGCCTCCGCCGGCCTTCACCTGGGAAGGCGGCACGCCGATCGTAGTTTCGCCGGGCGAGACGCTTCAAACGATCTCACGGCGGTACGGCGTGCCCGTCGCCGCCATCATGGACGCAAACAGCATCACCAATCCCGCCACCGTGCGTCCAGGGCAGCATTTGGTCATCCCGCGCCGTCGCGGCCCCGCGTCAGCGCTCGCGGCGCCGGATACGCGCATCGGCTCGAACGCGCCTTTGGTGGCGGCCGGTGCGCCCGTCGGTTCGCCGCGTAGCGCTCTTGCGCCGGCCGCGAGCGTCCACGTCGTGGCGCCGGGGGAGACGCTGCACAGCATCGCGCGCCTCTACGGCAAGCCGGTCATGGTTCTCGCCAGGGCCAACAACATTCCGCCCAACACGATGTTGAAGGTCGGCGACCGCATCACCGTCCCGGGTGCCGGAGGGCCGGTTGCGGCAGCGCCACCGCCCGCCGCGCCGATGGCGGCCGTCGCGCCGCGCGGCGAAAGCGGCGTCGGCGCGGTCGCAAGCGCGGACTCTCCCCACAGCGCTCGGCTTGCCGCGCCGATTGCGCCGGACGGCCAGGAAAGCGCGGTTAAAGCCGCTGAAGCGGTTGGCAGCCTGCCATCGTTCCGCTGGCCGGTGCGCGGCCGGGTCATCGCCGGTTTTGGCCCGAAGCCTAACGGGTTGCAGAACGACGGCATCAATCTCGCCGTGCCCGAGGGCACTCCGGTCAAGGCGGCCGAAGACGGCGTGGTCGCCTATGCCGGCAACGAGTTGAAGGGCTACGGCAATCTCGTGCTGGTGCGCCACGGCAACGGCTTCGTCACCGCCTACGCCCACGCCAGCGAAATCACGGTCAAGCGCGGCGACACGGTGAAGCGTGGACAGGTGATCGCCAAGTCCGGTCAGACCGGCAGCGTCACCTCGCCGCAATTGCATTTCGAGATTCGCAAAGGCTCGACCCCGGTCGACCCTTCCCAGTATCTCAGCGGCGCCTGATCTTTTCGGAACACCGATTGCCGCTGTTGCGGATCGCGCTCTAGCCGTCGAGCGCGACGCCAAGCCGTCCCGCCAGATCCTGCACGTATTGCCAGGCCACGCGGCCCGAGCGCGCGCCGCGCGTCGTCGCCCATTCGAGCGCCTCGCGGCGCAGTTCTTCGCCAGCAAAAGGTATGCGGTAATGGCCGACATAGCCTTCGACCATGGAGAGGTACTCGTCCTGGCTGCAACGGTGAAAGCCAAGCCACAGGCCGAACCGATCCGACAGCGAGACTTTCTCTTCGACGGCCTCGCCGGGATTGATCGCGGTCGAGCGTTCGTTCTCGACCATTTCGCGAGCCAGGAGATGGCGCCGGTTCGATGTAGCGTAGAAGATGACGTTGTCCGGGCGCCCCTCGATGCCGCCTTCGAGCATGGTCTTGAGCGACTTGTACGACGTGTCGTCGGCGTCGAAAGAAAGATCGTCGCAGAACACGATGAAACGCTGCCGCGCGGGGCGAAGCAGCGTCATCAATTCCGGAAGCGACTCGATATCTTCGCGGTGAATTTCAATGAGCCGCAGTCCGGCCGCCGGATGCGCGGCTCCGACCGCCGCGTGGGCGGCTTTAACCAGCGATGACTTTCCCATGCCGCGTGCTCCCCACAGGAGCGCATTGTTCGCCGGCAAGCCGCGCGCAAAGCGTTCGGTGTTTTCAACCAGCAGATCGCGCACCCGGTCGATGCCTTTGAGCATCGACATATCCACGCGATTGACGCGGGCGACCGCTGCGAGGCGTCGGCCTTCTGGATGCCAGACGAAGGCCTCGGCAGCCAAAAAGTCAGCCTCCGCAGGAGGCGGAGGCGCAAGCCGCTCCAAGGCGTCGGCGATCCGGCTAAGAACATCATCGGCGCCCCCATCGGGGGCGCGTTGCCCTTTTCTGCCGCCGTCACGCTTGTCCGGTGCCGTCTTGCCGGCGCGATGCTTGTTTTTTGCCATGCTTTCACCAGTTTACGTCCTCCCTTAGCGGGGCGCCGGAACCCCCGCAAGCGCACCGCCCGCCCAAGCCGAAACATTGCAATTAGGCTACCGGCCGCTATAGTCCGCGCCGATTTCACGAGCAAAATCGGCTCTTAGGGTTTAAGGCCGGTGGTCGCTTAAGCGGACCCGGAGGAGCAATGCTGATCACGCCTGCGTATGCGCAAAACTTGCCGTTTGGTTTGGGCGGCGACAGCGGCGGCATGATCACCTCGCTGCTGCCGCTGATCTTGATCGTCGTGATCATGTATTTCCTGGTCTTGCGGCCGCAGCAGCAGCGGGTGAAACAGCATCAGTCGATGGTCAAGGCGCTGCGCCGCGGCGACACCGTCGTGACCAATGGCGGAATCGTCGGCAAGGTCACCAAGGTCGTCGATGACGACCAGATCGAGGTCGAGATTTCCGACGGAGTGCGCGTGCGGCAAATGCGCTCGATGGTGTCGGAGGTGCGCGCCAAGGGTGAGCCGGTGAAGGACGATAGCGCGAGCTGATCGGCTGGTGCGGCGGATTTGAAATTCCTGCACTAGCGCGATCGCAACGAGGACAATCTAGTCGATGTTGTTTTTCACCCGGTGGAAGGCGGCGGGTATCCTGCTCACGGCGCTCGTCGTGTGTCTGTTCGCCTTGCCGAACTTCGTTTCCGAGAACACGTTGCGCAAATGGCCGAGCTGGGCACAGCGTCACATCGTGCTCGGCCTCGACCTGCAAGGCGGATCGAGTCTCCTGCTTGAGGTCGATACCGCCGCCGTGCGCAAGGAGCGGCTCCAGGGCGTCGCCGACGACGTGCTGCGTATCCTGCGCCAGAACCGCATTCCATTTACCGGACGCACCATCCGCAACAACAGCGTTGAGGTGCGCATTACCCGCGAGAGCGACGTCGACAACGCGGTCAGCAAGCTGCGTGAACTCTCGCAGCCGTTGTCCGGCATACTCGGCTCGTCGGGACAGCGCAGCGTCGATATTGCCGAAACCGGCGGCCTGATCACGCTGACGCCATCCGACGCGGCGCTTATCGAGCGCGTACGCCAGGCCGTCGATCAATCGATCCAGATCATCGAGCGCCGCGTCAACGAGCTTGGCCTGGTCGAGCCCACCATACAGCGCGAGGGCGCCGACCGAATTCTCGTCCAGGTGCCGGGCCTGCAAGATCCTTCGCGGCTGAAAGAGATTCTCGGCAAGACCGCGAAGCTCGACTTCCGCATGGTCGACGAGTCAATGACACCCGAGCAGGCGGCGGAGTCGCACCCGCCGCAGGATTCGGAAATTCTCGACGGCGAGGGCGGCCAGAAATATCTCATTGAGAAACGGGTGCTGGTCTCCGGTGCCGATCTCGTCGACGCCCAGCCGGGTTTCGATCAGCGCTCCAGCGAGCCGGTCGTGAATTTTCGCTTTAACTCCTCCGGCGGGCGCAAGTTCGCCGAAGCGACCCAGCAAAATGTCGGCAAGCGGTTCGCGATCGTACTCGACAACAAGGTGATCTCGGCGCCCGTCATTCGCGAGCCGATCATCGGCGGCCAGGGACAGATATCCGGTAATTTCACCGTTCAGTCGGCGAACGATCTATCCATCCTCCTGCGCGCGGGCGCGCTGCCGGCGCCGTTGACCGTCATCGAAGAGCGCACGGTCGGGCCGGGGCTCGGCCAGGATTCGATCAATGCCGGCGAGCGCGCCGCCTATGTAGGCGCGGCCCTCGTCGTTGTCTTCATGCTGGTGACCTACGGCCTGTTCGGGCTGTTCGCCAACATCGCCGTTGCCATCAACGTCGCGATGATTTTCGGCGTGCTGTCGCTTCTCGGCGCCACGCTTACGCTTCCCGGTATCGCCGGCATCGTGCTGACCGTCGGCATCGCGGTCGATTCCAACGTGCTGATCTACGAGCGCATTCGCGAAGAGGTGCGCGCCGGCCGCACCGCCATCAGCGCGATCGATGCCGGATTCTCGCGCGCGCTTGCGACCATTCTCGATTCCAACATCACGACCTTCATCGCCGCGGCGGTCCTGTTCTATATCGGAACCGGCCCGGTACGCGGCTTTGCCGTGACGCTCGGCATCGGCATCCTCACCAGCCTGTTCACCGCCTTCACGCTGACCCGACTGATCGTGGCTTATTGGGTGCGCATGTGGCGGCCGCGCACGGTCCCCATTTAACTCTTGAGAGTGTGAGCACGTGCGCCTCCTTCGCATCGTTCCCGATGACACCAAATTCGACTTCATGCGCTTTCGGCGCATCAGCTTTCCCATTTCCGCCATTCTGTCGATTGTGGCGATCCTGCTCTATTTCTTTCACGGCCTGAATTTCGGCATCGACTTCGTCGGCGGCACGCTGATGGAGGTGCAGACCAAAGCCGGTCCCGCCGATCTCGCCAAGATGCGCGCCACCATTGCCGGCTTGCAGCTCGGCGATTTTCAGCTCCAGCAGTTCGGCGCGCCGAACGACGTGCTGATCCGCGTTTCGCAGCAGCCGGGCGGCGACGCCGCGCAGCAGGCGGCGGTGCAGAAGGTCCGCGATGCGCTCGGCAGCGACGTCGAATACCGCCGGGTCGAAGTGGTGGGACCGAGCGTGTCCACCGAACTTCTCTCCTACGGCACCATCGGCCTGGTGCTCGCGATCGGGGCGATTCTCATTTACCTCTGGTTCCGCTTCGAGTGGCAGTTCGCGCTCGGCGCCATGATCGCCAACGTGCACGATCTGGTGCTGACGGTCGGGTTCATGTCGCTGACGCGCATCGATTTCGATCTCACCAGCATCGCGGCGCTGTTGACGATTCTCGGCTACTCGCTCAACGACACGGTGGTGATCTACGACCGCATCCGCGAAATGCTGCGCCGCTATAAGCGCATGCCGATGCCCGATCTGCTGAACGCATCGATCAACGCCACGCTGTCGCGGTCGATCGTCACCCATTTGACGGTGTCGCTGTCGCTGCTGGCGCTGCTCTTGTTCGGTGGGCAGGCCATCCGCAGCTTCACTGCGACGATGATGTTCGGCGTCGTGCTGGTCGGAACCTACACGTCGGTGTTTATCGCCTCGCCGATCCTGATCTATCTCGGCGTCGGCCGCACGCGGATGGGCGAGCCCGAGGATACCGAGACCGAGGCACCGCCGACGGCGCCCGCGGCGCCGTCGCCGTCCGGATCTTCGAAGCCGTCGCCGCCGCGGCAACGGGCGCGGTCGCGCCGCTAGACCGGGATCCGATCAGTTTAATCGGCTGACGGTCTAAATGTTTGATTGGAGCATGATCTTTACCGAAAACCGGCTTCCACCCCCGATCAAGTCCGGGGCAGGCTTTTTCGGGATCATGCTCTGATGGACGATCCCCATCTTCCGCGCCAGGCGGTGATCGACTCCCATGAACATGGCGGCTTCCGGTTTGCCGGCATGTCGCATCGTGGCTCGCTGCTTTGCCTGCCGGACGGCATCTGGGCGTGGCCGGTCACGACCATTGACGCGATGACGGCGGCTACACTGGCGCAGGTTTTCGCCCGTTCCGGCAGTCTGGATTTCTTTATTCTCGGCGCCGGCAGCGAGCCCTGGATCGCGCCGGAGCCGCTTCGCGCGCGTTTTCGCGCGGCGCAGATTTCGCTCGATGTCATGACGACCGGCGCGGCGGTGCGCACCTACAACGTCATGCTGATGGAGAGCCGCCGCGTCGGCGCCGGTCTGATCGCGGCGTGAGTTTTGGTTTGAGCATGATCCTTTCCGAAACCCGCGACCGGTTTTCGGGATCATGCTCCAATCCTGATAAGCTGGCGGCCATGCAGGATGCGTTCGCCCATTGCGCCGATCTGGTCCGCACGGCCGACCGCGACCGCTTCATCGCCACGCTGTTCGCGCCGCCGGATCGGCGCGGCGCGCTGCACGCACTCTACGCATTCAACGTCGAAGTGGCGCGGGTTCGCGACGTGGCGCGCGAGGCGCTTCCCGGCGAAATCCGCCTGCAATGGTGGAGCGACGTCATCAATCGCGAGCGGGACGGGGAGGCGAGCGCCAACCCCGTCGCCGCGGCTCTCCTTGCCACCATCGAGCGCCATCAGCTCCAGCCGCACACGCTGCTCGACCTGATCGAGGCGCGGCGTTTCGATCTCTACGACGACGCGATGGCGGGGCTGGCCGAGCTGGAAAGCTACGCGAAGCAAACATCGTCGTCGCTCTTTGCGTTGGCGGCGCAGATTCTCGGCGCTGCCGACAGCGAAGCCGCCGCCGTGCCCGCCGGCATCGCTTCCGGCATTGCCGGCCTTCTGCGGGCGTTTCCGCTCCACATCGCGCGGCGTCAGCTTTATGTGCCGGCGGACATTCTCGAGCGTCATCAGGTGGTCTTGGCCGACCTTTTTGCCGGGCGGCCCTCGGCAGCGCTCGAGGCGGCGCTTGCGGAATTGCGCAACCTTGCGCGCCGGCATCTCGATGAGGCGCGCGAACCGATGATGACGATATCGCCGAGCGCGCTACCGGCTTTCCTTCCGCTGACGCTGGTGCGGCCATCGCTCGATCGTTTGGAGCGTGCTGGTCCGTTTGCGCCTAAAGAGATTTCGCCGTGGCGGCGGCAGTGGCTGATCTGGCGGGCGGCGCGCGATCCGGCGCGGATCGCAAACTAGCGCGTCTATCGGGGTATGCGGGCATGACGGTGCCGTTGCGGGATGTCCGCTACTGACCCAATCCAGACTTCGCGCGGCTGTTGCTGACTGTATCCCGAAGTTGCACCCAACCCCTCTTAACAGCGCGGATCGAGCCGGTACAATCGCCTTCGTGGGAATTTGCGGAGTTGGCAGCGTGGACTCTTCGGGCGGCGTAGGATTCCTCGTTGTGGCCGGTCTCGTCTTCGGATTTTTGTTCCGCAATAAACTGCGCGCGCGGTTTCGTCGCTGGCCCAAATCGGCCGCTAAGCCGGCCACTCCGATTGAGGTCATTTCACCCGAGCCGCTCGATCTGAGGGCGCTGACCAGCCGGCTCTACGAACTCGACAAATTATTCGGTCCATTCGGGTCCGATGCCGCGCATCCGAGCGATCTCCATGCGCAGGCGGATTTCGGGGAGGCTGTCAGACTCCTCGCTTTGCCGGACGTGCCGCTCGCCACGCTGCTGCAGTATGTCGAGGGCAACAGCTGGTCGCTGTCGAGCGCGGCGCTGGCGGCGCTTAAACGCCGTCCGGAGCGGGACAAAGCCGCCGAACCTGTACTGAAGCAGTGCGCGCATTTTTCTCCCTGGGCGATGTATTTCGCACTCGATTTTCTGTTCGACGCGGAACCGCGAGTCCCGGTCGGGGCACCCATCGCCTATGCCAAGGAGTGGTGGATCGACAATCGCTGGATGCCGAATATTTTTCGCGATTATCTGGCTCGCTGCGCGGAGCGCGGCGACGCCGCCATGTTCGGCAGCTCGCTGTGGAGCGCGGGTACCTCGCCGAACCAACTCGTCCGCAGATTTCTGCAAACCATCAATCATCCATCGGCGGCAACGCTGATCGAGGAAATCGACGACATCGGGCTCCCGGCGCCGCCGGTTGCGACGGTTGAGAACACCGCCGCGTTGAACGCCGTCGGTCGGTTCTGGCGGGATCAAACGCGCGATGAGGTCCTCGTCAAACCGGACGGCTGGACCAAACCGTTCGCACTTGCCCGAGCGGCGCTTGCGCAGAGCCCGGGGCGTTCGATGCTCGTCGCCGGCGAGCCGATGGTCGGCAAGACGTCGTTCCTGCGACTGCTCGCCAAGCTCATCGAACCGGATGGCTGGACCGTATTCGAGGCAAGCGGCGCCGATTTGCAGGCCGATCAAATCTATATCGGCCAGCTCGAAGGCCGCCTCCGCCGGGTGGTCGACGAATTGGCCAAGGGACACCGGATCATCTGGTATATCCCCGACATTGTGCAGCTCGCGCTCAGCGGCACGCATTCGGGGCAAAGCGCCACCATCCTCGACCAGATCACGCCGGCGATCGGCGCCGGCCGTCTGGTGGTTTGGGCCGAAGCGACACCCAAGGGGATCGCCAGGCTGGTGCGGCTCAAGCCGTTGCTGCGCGGCCTGTTTGAAACCATCACGATCGAGCCGCTGTCTCCTGCCGAGGCGTTGTCGCTGGCGCGCGACGTGATCGATGAAACAGCGGCCAGGACCGACATTCGCTTCGATGCGGATTGCGCCGAAGT
>CAWHJE010000030.1:0-115305 GCA_963829465.1 uncultured Alphaproteobacteria bacterium | reverse complement strand
TCGCGCTCGATACCGCCTGCCAGTATCTCGGCGGCGGCACCTTGCCGGGCTCGGCGTTGCTCCTGCTCAAGCTGACCGCGGTGCGGGCCGAATCTACAACGCAGCCGATTGCTTCCGGTGCGGTGTTGGAAACGCTGTCGCAAATTTCTGGCCTGCCGGTGTCTATTCTCGACACCAAGCAACAGCTCGATCTCAGAGCCGTCAAAGATTTCTTCGCCGCCCGCGTGCTCGGCCAGGATGAGGCGGTCGCTGCCGTCGTCGACCGCATCGCGATGCTCAAAGCGGGACTTAACGATCCCAACAAGCCGATCGGCGTCTTTTTGTTCGCCGGACCGACCGGCACCGGGAAAACCGAACTCGCCAAAGCAGTCGCGGAATTCCTGTTCGGCTCGATCGAGCGCATGATCCGGCTCGATATGAGCGAATTCCAGACGCACAATTCGATGAGCAAGATTCTCGGGCAAAGCGCGGCGGCGGCCGTAGAAGCCGACTCACTGATCAGTCGCGTCCGCAAGCAGCCGTTTTCAGTCATCCTGCTCGATGAATTCGAGAAGTCCCACCCAATGATCTGGGACCTGTTCCTGCAGGCGTTCGACGAGGGCAGGCTGACCGACGCGATGGGACAAGTCGCGGACCTGCGCCATTGCCTGATTATTCTGACCTCCAATCTGGCGGCGACCGCGCATCGCACGCTTGGGCTCGGCTTTGCGCCGCAAGCGGACGAGTTCAGCAAGGAGCAGGTGCTGCGTGCGATCAGCCAGACCTATCGGCCGGAATTCCAGAACCGGCTCGACAAGGTCATCGTGTTTCGTCCGCTGACGCGTACGCTGATGCGCGGCATTCTCAAAAAGGAACTGGCCGCGCTGCTTGAGCGTCGCGGCTTGAAAGACCGCGCCTGGGCGATCGAATGGGAAGCCTCCGCACTCGAATTTCTGCTCGAACGAGGCTTTTCTCCCGAAATGGGCGCCCGGCCGCTCAAGCGGGCGATCGATCAATACGTCGTCGCGCCGCTGGCGGGCATCATCGTCGAGAAACGTTTTCCGGAAGGCGAACAATTCCTCTTCGTGCGCAGCGACGGCCAGGGCATCCAGGCCGAGTTTGTCGATCCGGATGCGGACGCGACGACGGCCGAGGAAGCGCTCGCTGCCGTGCCGGCCGGCTCGGCTGCGCCGTCAGCGCTTGCTTCCGCGATCCTTTCGCCGCAAGGGACGCGCGCGGAATTCCAGATGCTGCAGGACGAGTATGACAATATCGAGCGGACGCTGCAGTCCGGCGAATGGAACGGCCTTAAGGACGAACTGTCGGAAGAAATGTCGGCGGGAGATTTTTGGAGCCGGGTGGACCGCTTCGATACGCTTGCCCGCTTTGCGTTACTGGACCGGGTCAAGGCGGCCGCCGAAACGGCGAATGCCCTGCGTCGGCGATTGGAGAAATACAATCGTTCGCCGCCGCGCTATTCGGCCGAATTGAGCGGCCGCTTGGCTCTGCAATTGCACCTGATCCGGGAAGGCATCAGGGACGCGCTCGACAATGCGCCCGTCGAACTCGTCTTGGCGATTGAACCGGTGTTCGACGGCGCGGGTGACCGGCACGCGACACTCGCATGGTGCGATCGATTGCGGTCGATGTATCGTGGTTGGGCCGGCAAGCGCCGCATGCAGATCGCCGAAGCTCCAGGCAGCGGCACAGACAAGAATGTCCCGATCCTGACGGTCAGCGGCTTTGGCGCCCATCGCGTTCTGTCGCCGGAGGCGGGGCTGCATGTTTTCGAGCCGTCCGAGGGAGCGGCGGGCCGTGTAACCGCGCGGGTGTGCGTTGCCGTGGTGCCGCTCGGCGAATTACCCGCGGCCAAGGAGCGCAAACTCATCGTTACGGCCCTCGACGCGGCGCCACGACCTAACGCGGTCGTGCGGCGCTATCGCGAACGGCCGCCACTCGTTCGCGACGCCACTGGCAAATGGCGCACCGGCCGGCTCGATCTCGTGCTGGGCGGAGAATTTGATGTGCTTCAGGCGGGCGAGCGATAAGGCAGGACTTCAGCTTCGGCCCGCGGCCATCGCTCCTCACCACTGCCGCTGATAATAGTTCTGGTAGTAGTTCTGGCCGCCGCGCTGGCGCGTATAGGCGTATTGGGATTCCGAATTGCCCCAGCCGAAAAAGTCGTCCCAGCCCCTGCGGCCCGCGACGCGGACATCGCTCGAGGGCCGGCGCATCGCAAGGCCGCCCTGCGGCTGGTTGTTCAGTACCACGACGAACTCCGTGCGATAGTTGGTCTCGCGGTTCAGCGGCTCGTCCGAGATGACGAGCGAGGATCGCGGCAATGCGGTCGGCGCGATGCGATCGAGCACATCCTGCGGAATGCTGATGCGCTCGAGCGCGGCCTTGGCGTCGTCCCCGCTATCGATCGTAACGGCCGTCCAGCGCAGCCCTCCGTCGGCGCGCGCTACAGCCGTGAATACATGCGTGCCGATCGGCTTGTCGGAATTGCGGATCGTGACCGGGACCTCGAGGGTCGACTCGACGCCGCGGCGCACATAGAGCCGTTGTGTACTGCGGCTGATGAAGATCGAAACCGGCTCGAGCGCGAGCTTTGCATCGCGCGCCGCCTTGGCGGCGTCGGTCCGCTTGGCCTCGGCCGCCTTGGCGGCGCTCTGCGCCGCCGCCGCGGCGTCGAGCTTCGACTTCACGTCGGCCTTGGCGGCGTCGAGCTGCGTTGCCGCCTCGGCGGCCTTGGCAGCGGCCTTCTGCTTCAGGTCCTCCGCCCGCGCCGTTGCCTCGGCCGCCTTGGCCGCCTTGGCCACAGTCTGCGCCGCCGCGGCAGCGTCGAGCTTCGACTTTGCGTCGGCCTTGGCGGCGTCGAGTTGCGTTCCTACTTCCGTAGCCTTGGCGGCGGCCTTCTGCTTCAGGTCCTCCGCCTTCGCCTCGTCCGTCTTGGCGGCGGCGAGCGCCTTCTCGGCGTACGCTAGCTCGGCGTCGGCCCGGGTCTTGAGCCATTCCAGCTTGCGGAGGGATGCCGCGAGTGGGGCCGTCGCGCGCGCCGCCGCGACGGCAGCGATCTTCGCCTCGCTGGCCATCTTGGCGGCCTCCGATGCCTCGCGGGCGAGCGTATCGGCGCGCGTCGGCGCGGCCGCGATAGCTTCCGCGTTCGGCACGAACAGCGCCGGATCAGAAAACGCGACCGGCTCGGCGTCGTTCGGCGCGATGATCACCCGCATGCCGACCTGCGTCTTGTCGAACAACTTCTCCGCAAAGTCATAGGGCAGTCGCACGCAGCCGTGCGAGGCCGCATATCCGGGCAGCGGGCCGCCGTGCATCGCGATGCCCGACCAGGTGATGCGCTGCATGTTCGGCATCGAGGCATCGTCATAAAGGTTCGAGTGGTGGTCCTTGTCCTTCTCCACGACGCTGAAGACGCCGGCCGGGGTCTCGCGTCCCTTGGTGCCGGTCGACACCGGCGCGCGCAGGATCCAGCCGTCTGCGTCGTAGATGGTCACCTGCTGGCTCTTGATCGACACGATGGCCATGAGCGGCTCACCTGGATCGCGCGGGGCCGTCGCCTCGGTAGGGCGCGCGGGACGGGCCTGAACAGCTGCAGCATCGGCTGGCAGCGCCGCGATCGGCGTCGCCAACGCAGCCGCGAGGGTCACCAAGGCGGGAGCCGCCCATCGCCGTATCGCCACCGTGGATTGTGCCGTCGTGAATCGATTTGTCATACCTGCTCCGGTTCAACTGTCTCGGGGCTCTGCCAGACGGGGAAATCTCGACGCAACAAACGACTGGGAACGGGCGGATCGTCCCCACTTTACACCCCCACGGTTAATTAACACCCGCGAGAGTCGCAGCCAGCTTCCTCCGTCGTGCCAACCATATTGTGCGGTGAATGCGCGAGGATGTGACACAAAACACACATGACGCGATGTCGCAGTAGATGTCCGGCCATCGGGGGCAAGGCGGAGTTGGCATCAGTTGGCGGCGACTTCCGCTCTTGACCCGGAGCGGACCCTGCGGCCGCAATAGACACCCTGCCTAGCGAGCCATAAACTCGAATCGGTCGGGCCTTTCCGGGAAAGCGGTGCGCATGGCCGGTGAACCCCTCCAAAGGAGGCTCGCGGCGATCCTGTCGGCCGACGTGGTCGGTTATTCACGCCTAATGGGCATGGACGAAGCCGGGACGCTGTCGCGGCTCAATGCCTTGAGGCGTGACCTGATCGACCCCGCGATTGCCGCCCATTCCGGTCGTATCGTCAAACTTATGGGCGACGGCGCGCTGGTGGAATTCGCGAGTGCCGTGAACGCCGTCACCTGCGCCATCGAAATTCAGAAGCAGCTTCGGGAGCGCAATACCGGTGGCCCCGAAGTCGATCCGATCCGGTTTCGGATCGGGATCAACGTAGGCGATATCATTATCGAAGGAGAGGACATTCTTGGCGACGGCGTCAACATTGCGGCCCGGATCGAAGGTATCGCCGAACCCGGCGGCATCTCGATCTCCGAGGACGCGTGGCGGCAGGTGCAAGGCAAGGTAGCTGCCAACTTCATCGATGCCGGCGAGCAAAGCCTGAAGAACATTGCGAGGCCGGTGCGGGTCTATCGCCTCGAAATCGGCGACGGCGGCGCCGCACGGCTGGCCGCCACCGCAATAACACTGCCTGACAAGCCCTCGATCGCGGTATTGCCGTTTCAGAATATGAGCCGCGATCCGGAGCAGGACTATTTCTGCGACGGTATGGTCGAGGACATCATCACAGGTCTCTCGCGCATCAGGTGGCTCTTCGTAATCGCCCGCAATTCGAGCTTTGCGTACAAGGGCACGTCGCCGGACATCCGCCAGGTCGGGCGGGAGCTTGGCGTACGTTACGTGCTTGAAGGCAGCGTAAGAAAGGCTGCCGGCCGCGTGCGGATCACAACTCAGCTGGTCGAGGCGGAAACCGGGAATCACATTTGGGCCGAGCGCTACGATCGCGCAATCGATGACGTTTTTGCTTTGCAGGACGACATTACGATGAGCACGGTCGCGGCAATCGAACCGAGCTTGCGCCGGGCCGAGATCGAGCGCGTCAAACGCAAACGGCCCGACAGTCTCGATGCCTACGATCTGGTGTTGCGCGCACTGCCGCAGGTTTTCACCTTAATGCCAGAAGGGGCGCTGAAATCTTTGCCGCTGCTCGAGCGCGCATTGACACTCGAACCGGACTACGCGACTGCACTCGCATATGCCGCGTGGTGCCAGGAAATTTTGTTCTTGCGCGCCGGCTTTCGCGAAGAAAACCGTCTTGCCATGAGCCGCTACGCGCATGCCACGCTGATTCATGGGCGCGATGACGCGACGGCACTAACGGTCGCGGGATTCTGCATTGGTTTGATCGAGCATGATCGGGCGACAGCGTTTCAGGCTTTCGATACGGCTTTGGCGCTCAGCCCATCGTCGGCTTTCACCTATATGTTCGGCAGCACACTATTCGGTTGGGCCGGGGAGGCCGAGCGTGCGATCGATTGGGGCGAACGCGCGGTGCGTTTGAGCCCGTTCGATCCTCTCGGTTTTCTTGCATTTGACGGGATCTCGCTCGGCCATTTCATGCGCGGGCGCGATGCCGAGGCTGCCGACGCGGCGCGGAGGGCGATCCAGGTCAATCCCTTGTTCAGCATCAATTACATGTGTCTGGTGGCGGCGCTCGCACGGCTCGGGCGGACCGACGAGGCGAAAGCAGCAGCGGCGCGACTAATAGAATTGCAGCCTACGTTTAGTATCGGCCGGCAGTGCGCCGCAGTTGGCGTCGTGCCATCTCTCGCAGCGGCCTTGTCGGAAGCGGTGTGCTCGGTGGGGCTGCCGGCATAGTGTAGTCGCGCGGGTAGCTCGCGCGCCGACCTGCTACCGGACGGATTGCAGGCGGGCGACCCAATCGTCGCGCAACCCGCGCCAGGCGGGCTCGACCGCCGACCATTTGGTCGCGGTTTCGAGCTCAAGGAGCCCGTGCGCGACTGCGGCGCTCGTCCGTGCCGCTTGCATCTCGGAGACCCAGCCGTCGCGCCGACCGCGCCATGACTCCTCAACCGCCTGCCATCCCATCGCGGTTTCGAGCACCAGCAGTTGCGCGGCGACGTCGGCCGGCCCTCTGGCGGATTTGACGGCCTTGACCCAGGCGTCGCGTTGCCCGGCCCAGTCGTTCGACACGGCCTCCCATTTGACGTTCTCCTCGAACACCAGCAGCGCATCTCGCGGCACTTGCGCGACCGCTGGATGGACCGCCATCGCGATCAACATAAGAAAGAGGCCAGCCGTGCAGGCCCAAGTCCAACGCGCAATCCGTCGCATGTTCATCCTCTCTCGCTATGCTGATCCATTGGATAGAGCCGGAGGCGCACAATATGTGAGTTGACGTCCGAGATCGACACTCCGATCGAACGCGCCGCATGACCGCATGGACGGCGGAATTGTTCGATTTATTCCCCCCCAAATTTGCGGCACTGCGCGAGTCCGTTCCTGGTACATAGCAGGCATGACGCGATGTCGGAGTTGATGTCCCCCGTCGGGGGCAAAACGGACGAGGCATCAGTTGGCGGCGACTTCCGCTTCTGACCCTGGGTGTGTAAAAACGCGCCGCCTGTGATTCACTCTGCACTGTGATTTTGCTGCTGCGGAGGATCGGATGAGGCGCTTTGTTGAGGGCACGGATCGCGGGCAGGCAACGCTGTTTCCGGCGTGCCTGGCGGACTGGATCGGCGAGGATAATCCGGTTCGGGTGATCGACGCCTTTGTCGAGGAACTCGATCTGGCTGGGCTTGGGTTCGATGGGGTCGCCCCAGAAGCAACCGGCCGGCCTTCGTATCACCCGTCGGTCCTGCTGAAGCTTTACATTTACGGCTATCTCAATCGGGTTCAATCGAGCCGGCGGCTTGAGCATGAGGCTGGGCGCAACGTCGAGGTGATGTGGCTTTTGGGCCGGCTTGTACCCGATCACAAGACGATTGCCGACTTCCGCAAAGACAATGGCAGTGCCATCCGCCAAGTTTGCGCCCGGTTTATTGCACTGTGCCGCTTGATGGGTCTGCTGATGCAAGCCAGCGTCGCGATCGACGGCAGCAAGTTCAAGGCGGTGAACAACCGCGACAAGAACTTCACGCGCGCCAAGATGGAGCGGCGCATGGCGCAGATCGAGGAGAGCGTCGCGCGCTATCTTGAACAGCTCGACACTGCCGACCGGCAGGAACCGTCGGAGGTCCTCACAACCAAGACGAACCGCCTCAAAGAGAAGATCGAGACGCTGAAGCAGCAGATGCGGCGGCTCGAGGGTCTCAGGGTGGAGATGCTCGCCACCCCGGACCAGCAGATCTCGCTGACCGATCCCGATGCCCGCTCGATGGCGACCAGCGGCCGCGGCTCGGGTGTCGTCGGCTACAACGTCCAGATTGCCGTCGAAGTCGAGCATCATCTGATCGTCATGCATGAGGTAACCAATGACGGCACTGACCGCTCGCAGCTCTCCCATGTGGCCAACGAGACAAAGGCGGTACTGGGCGTGGAGCAGCTCGATGCCGTCGCCGATCGCGGCTACTTCAACGGCGAGGAGATCCTGGCCTGCGAGGAGGTTGGCATCACGGTCACGCTGCCAAAGCCGATGACCTCAAACTCAAAGGCAGAAGGCCGCTTCGGCAAGCAGGACTTCCGGTATGTCGCCGAGGAGGATGTTTATGTTTGTCCTGCCGGCGAACAGCTCGCCTACTCCCACACGACCGAGGACAAAGGCTTAGTCGTGCACCGCTACGCGACCAAGGCCTGCCGGCACTGCGCCATCAAGCAAAGCTGCACCAAGAGCAAGGAGCGACGAATCTCCCGATGGGAGCATGAGTACATCATCGAGGTGGTGCAACGCCGGCTCGATGAGCACCCGGAGAAGATGCGGCAGCGACGGGAGACGGTCGAGCATCCCTTCGGCACGATCAAGGCCCGGATGGGTGCAACCCACTTCCTGATGAAGACGCTGCCGAAGGTTGCCACCGAGATGGCGCTACACGTTTTGGCTTACAATCTCACCCGGGTGATGAACATCATGGGGGTCCGACCGCTCATGGCGGCGATGACGGCATAGCATCGATCCGAAAAACCAACGCGCCTCAACAACCGAGACGTCCTCGTGTGGCCTCTCCCCAGGCGTTTCTACACAACCAAGACCCAAAGCCGACGCAATTTGCCTATTGGGCTGGTGACTTCCGGAACGCTTATGGTGTAATCAGCAAAGTACCGGAGTGGATCCTCGACTCCGGGGAGAGCTCATGAAGCTGCGAAAATTCGCCGGCTGCGAAAGTCGATTTCGGATCAAGCTCCTGGAGTTCGAAGGCCATCACCGGAGTATGCACCGGCGTGCTTTGGTGTGCGTGCTCGCTTCGGCCCTCGCCGTGCTCGGCACCGCCGATGCGTGGTCCGCTCCACGCCACAAGCCGGTGTCGCCACACCGGAAGAAGACGGTTGAGGTGCCCCAGCACAAGCACGTGATTGAGCAACCCACGGCTGAGGATGGGGCGGCGGTGCCGCTGCCGCCGGATCTTGCCGCGGCAAAGCTGGCGATCGGGCTGGCTCGCCGAGGTAAGACGAAGGACGCAACCGATCTCGCTGCATCGATTGGCGATCCGGTAGCGGCGAAGCTCGTCGAATGGGCAACGTTGCGCAACGCGGACAGCGCAGCGGGATTCGACCGCTACGGCGCCTTTGTCCGGGCCAATCCCGATTGGCCGAGCATGCCGCTGCTACGCCGACGCGCAGAGGCGAGATTGTGGCAGGAGCGGCGTGACGGCGCCACAATACGCCGTTTCGTCGGCCAAGAACCGGCCAGCGCCATCGGCCGGCTCGCGCTCGCACGTGTCGAGGCGGCGGAGGCGGGCGACCGCGGCAACGCCGAAACCAACGTTCGCGCGGTCTGGCAGTCGGCGCAACTATCGGCAGAGCTGGAGGCCGCCGTCCTCGCCGCCTTCCCCGACGTGCTGACCCGCACCGACCACATGGCGCGCATGGATCGGCGCATCGGCGCCAAGGATTTTGGCGCTGCAATGCGTGCGGCAAAACGCGTCGGCGGCGATCAAGTCGCGATCGTCAAGGCGTGCGCCGCCGCGGAGGCAAAATCCGCCAAAGGCGGCGCGCTGCTCAATGCGGTCCCCGCCGACGCGCGCGAGGATTTAGGCTACGCATTGTGCCGTGTTCACTGGCTGCTACGCAACGATACGCCCGGCTCAAATCTTCACGGCCGCATCGTGACACCCAAGGAAGATATTGCGGCTGCCGCCAAACTGACGCTCGCCGCGCCACGCGAGGGTTTGCAGCATCAAGACACGGACGAATGGTGGCGCGAGCGTCGTGCGTTGGCACGCAAGCTTCTCGACCTCGGCGATGCGACAACCGCTTACCAAGTGGCGCGTGACTTTGCGCCTCCGGCCAATCCCTATTACCGTGCCGAGGTCCACTTTATGGCTGGCTGGATCGCGTTGCGCTTTCTCGCCGATCCGGCCACGGCGCTCAAGCATTTCGCCCATGTCGATGACGGCATGACTGATCCGCTTACCCTCGCGCGTGCTGCCTATTGGCGCGGCCGCGCCGCCGAGGCAGCCGGAGAGCTTGAGGAGATGCACGCGCAATACGAGGTCGCCGCCCGCTATCCCACTGCCTATTACGGCCAGTTGGCACGCGCTCGGCTTGGTCTCGACGAGATGGTGGTGCTGCGATCGCCGCCGGAACCGGCGGATGGCAACGCGCACGAATTGCTACGCGCCGCAAATGTTCTCTATGAGATCGGTGAGGGCGACCTCGCCCTGTCGTTCGTGTCCGACCTCGCAGAAGAGAGCAAAGACCCGGCCGTGATCGCGGGGCTCGGCGCGGTCACCGCGCGCCACAACGATGCCCAGGCGATGCTGCTCGTCGGCAAGACGGCCTTGGCAAGAGGTGCGCCGATGGATGTGTACGCTTTTCCAAACATCGGCGTGCCGAACTATAACCCGATCGGCGCCAAACTCGATCGCTGCATCGTCTACGCGATCGTGCGCACGGAAAGTGGCTTCAATCAGGGCGACATGTCGTCGGCCAAGGCGGTCGGACTGATGCAGGTCACACCGGGCGCCGGGCGCGACACCGCCAAGCGGTTCGGCGTGGCCTACGACTGGAAGCGCCTCGTGTCCGACCCGGTCTACAATACACAATTGGGCGCTGGCGAAATCTCCGCCTTACTCAAGGACTATCGCGGCTCTTTCATTTTGACCTTTGCCGGCTATAACGCGGGCCGCGGCCGGGTCGCGCAATGGATGGCGCAGCACGGCGATCCGCGCGATCCCAAGATCGACGCCGTCGATTGGGTCGAGCGCATTCCGTTCGCTGAAACGCGCAACTACGTCGAGCGCGTCATGGAAAACCTGGAGGTCTATCGCCAGCGCTTCGGCGACGTTACTACGACGATCGAGCCCAACCTACACCGCGCCGCAACGGTCGAGCGGCGTACAGAGCCAGCCGTGGTCGAGCAGCCCCCTGCGCCAACAATGTTGAAGCCGTCGGTTCCGAACTGACCAGCGACCTGTCTCGCGTGCGGTAGAACGTCTACCGTCCCGGCGAAGGGGTTGAATTGGGGCCGCCGACTTCCGCTAGTTGCACTGAGCAGACATGACGCGATGTCTGCGTGCGGTCCGCCATGCGCACCAAAGCGGACATCAATCGGTGCCGGCCGATTATTGCGATTTACAGGTATACGCCCCAATCATTCCGCGGCGTCAGCGTGGCGAGCGCCGCCTATCCAGCGATCGAGATCGGCGCGGGCGCGGGCGCTGAGTGCGCCTTTGCGCGCCACGTTTTTGGCCGATCCGCGGCCGTATTTGCGGCCGTTGGGATCGTAGGCGGGCGTCGCGCCCAGCGGCGGGAAAAGGCCGAAATTGATATTCATCGGCTGGAAGGAAGGTGGTCCGGCGTCGATCGTCTCGATATGGCCGCCGGTGATGTGGGCGAGCAACGCTCCGTGCGCCGTCGTCGGCGGCGGCAGATGCGGGCGCTCGCCAAGCCGCTCCGCCGCGGCAAAACGGCCCGCGAGCAAGCCGACCGCCGCCGATTCCACGTATCCTTCGCAACCGGTGATCTGTCCGGCAAAGCGCAAGCGCGATTCCGCCTTGAGCCGTAGCGTCTCGTCCAGAAGCTTCGGCGAATTGAGGAATGTGTTGCGGTGCAGGCCGCCGAGCCGGGCGAATTCGGCGTTGGCGAGGCCTGGGATCGTGCGGAAGACGCGGACCTGTTCCGCATGCTTCAACTTGGTCTGGAAGCCGACCATGTTGAACAGCGTGCCGAGCTGGTTATCCTGGCGCAGTTGCACGACGGCGTAGGGTTTTACCGACGGCCGGTGCGCGTCGGTGAGGCCGAAAGGCTTCATCGGACCGTGTCGCAGGGTTTCGCGCCCACGCTCCGCCATCACTTCGATCGGCAGGCAGCCGTCGAAGTAAGGTGTCGCCGTCTCGAAATCGCGGAAGCCAATTTTTTCGCCAGCGAGAAGCGCATCGACGAAGGCATCATATTGCTCCCGGTTCAGCGGGCAATTGATGTAGTCGGCGCCTGAGCCCCCCGGTCCGGCCTTGTCGTAGCGCGATTGAAACCAGGCGACATCGAAGTCGATTGACTCGCGGTGAACAATCGGCGCAATCGCGTCAAAGAAGGCCAGCGCAGCTTCTCCAGTAAGTCCGCGGATTGTATCCGCGAGCGCAGGCGAGGTGAGGGGACCGGTGGCAACGACGACGCTGTCCCAGTCGGGCGGCGGCAGTGAAATTTCCTCGCGTCGGATGTCGACGAGCGGTTCGCATTCCAGCGATGCGGTGATCGCCGCGGCGAAACCGTTCCGGTCGACGGCCAGTGCTCCGCCGGCCGGTAGCTTGTGATCGTCGGCGGCCCGCATCACCAGGGAGTCAAGCTGGCGCATCTCGGCATGCAGGAGACCGATGGCGCTCGCCTCCGCATCGTCGGAGCGGAACGAGTTCGAACAAACAAGCTCGGCGAAGTCTGCGGTCCTGTGCACGGCAGTCGAGCGAACCGGCCGCATTTCGTGCAGCACCACAGGGACGCCGCGGCGCGCGATTTGCCAGGCGGCCTCGGAACCCGACAGGCCGCCCCCAATGACATGGATAGGCGCGAGATCGGCCGGTGGTTGGGCATTTGTCATTGGTCTCAACCTAAGCGCGGCGCTCGGGCCGCACAATGTCGGCGATTTCGAGCCCAAAGCCGCTGAAAGGACGGCGGTTGGCTGAAAATGAGCGCTCTGCTATAGGCGTGACTGAAGGTAGCAAAAAGGCCGAAGCGACCCCATGTCCGTTGATGCCGAAACCGTCCGCCGGGTGGCGCATCTTGCGCGCGTGGCCGTTGCCGAGGACGAGATCGAGCACCTTGCGGGTGAGCTCAACGCCATGCTGGCTTTCGTCGAGCAGCTTTCGGAGGTCGATGTCGCGGGGGTGGAGCCAATGACGTCGGTGACGCCCATGGCGATGAAAATGCGGATGGACGAAGTCACCGACGGCGGCATCGCCGACGCGATCCTGGCGAATGCGCCGGCGCGTGAGGATCAATTTTTTCTCGTGCCCAAAGTGGTGGAATGATGTGCATCGCTTGTGAACAGGACGCGATGTGGTTCGCGTATTTGCGGCGGAAGGGGCTCATCACGCCGGAGGGCTTTTTGGTCGAGGAGCCGCCATCTCTGGCCGGGCCGGTCGATCAGCCGGCTGCCGAGGACGATAAGAAGGCAGAGCCCGCGAGCAAGCCTGCGGAGCAAGGCAACGTTTCCTCCGACGATCCTGCGGGATGAGCGAGCTTACGTCCCTGACGCTTGCGCAGGCGCGCGACGCGCTGCGCAAGAAGGAATTTTCCGCGACCGAACTTGCCGACGCACACCTTACCGCGATCGAGAACGCGCGCGCGCTCAATGCGTTTGTGCTGGAAACGCCAGACCACGCCCGCGGTATGGCGCGAGCCGCGGATGTGCGTCTGGCAAAAGGTGAGGGCGGCGTCCTCGAAGGGGTCCCGCTCGGAATCAAGGATTTGTTCTGCACGGCCGGCATCCGCACCACGGCATGCTCGCATATCCTGGAGAACTTCGTTCCCGCGTATGAATCGACCGTCTCCGCCAATCTGTGGCGCGACGGCGCGGTGCTGCTCGGCAAGCTCAACAACGACGAGTTCGCCATGGGCTCATCGAACGAGACGTCCTACTTCGGCCCGGTCGCCTCGCCGTGGCGGCGGGGCGGCGGCGACGCCAGGCTCGTGCCCGGCGGCTCGTCGGGCGGTTCGGCCGCGGCGGTCGCCGCCAACTTGTGCGTCGGCGCCACCGGCACCGATACCGGCGGGTCGATCCGCCAGCCGGCGGCTTTTTGCGGCATCGTGGGGCTAAAGCCGACCTATGGCCGATGCTCGCGCTGGGGCATCGTCGCGTTTGCTTCTTCGCTCGATCAGGCCGGACCCTTCGCGCGTACCGTGCGCGACTGCGCGATCCTCTTGCGTTCAATGTCCGGTCACGATCCGAAGGACACCACCTGCGCCAATGTTCCGGTGCCGGACTACGAGAAAGCCATCGGCGCCTCGGTCAAAGGAATGCGTATCGGCATACCGAAGGAATACCGGATGCCGGGCATGGCCGCAGAGATCGAAACCCTGTGGCAGCGCGGCGCCCAGTGGCTCAAGGATGCCGGTGCCGAGACGGTCGAGATTTCGTTGCCGCACACTAAATATGCGCTGCCGGCCTATTACATTGTCGCGCCGGCTGAGGCCTCTTCCAACCTCGCCCGTTACGACGGCGTGCGCTACGGGCTGCGCGTCGCCGGCCGCGACATCGTCGAAATGTACGAGCGCACGCGCGCGGCGGGTTTCGGCAAGGAAGTGCGCCGCCGCATCATGATCGGGACTTATGTTTTGTCGGCCGGCTATTACGATGCGTATTACCTGCGGGCGCAAAAAGTACGCACGTTGATCAAGCGCGATTTCGAGGCGTGTTTCGGCGCGGGCGTGGACGCCATCCTCACCCCGACAACGCCCTCTGCCGCTTTCGCCATCGGCGAAAAGGGCCGCGCAGACCCCGTGGAAATGTACCTCAACGACATCTTCACCGTGACGGTGAACATGGCCGGTCTGCCGGGAATTTCCGTGCCGAGCGGTCTCGACGCACAGGGGCTGCCGCTTGGTTTGCAGCTCATCGGACGACCGTTCGAGGAGGAGACGCTGTTCGCGCTCGGCGCCGTCATCGAGCAGGCGGCCGGAAAATTCTCTCCTGAGAAATGGTGGTAAGCGCCGCAGGCGATCAGCGCCCGCGCGCCGTGCGGATCTCCGGGGCTTCGTCTGACTTCATCTCCGCATTTGCCGCGGTCTCGTATCGCCGCCGCGGCAGCGCGGAGGGATATTCGCGCTGGAGGAATTCGACCAGCTTCTCGCGAACCTCGCAACGCAAATCCCAAGTCGCCGAAGCGTTGTTTGCGCTCACAAGCGCGCGCAGCTCGATGGTCGTTTCCTTGCAGTCGCTGACCTGGAGGCTGACGACCTTGCCATTCCACAACTTGGATTGTGAAACGATTTCGACAACCTTGTTGCGGATGACATCGACCGGGGCGGTATGATCCACGTAGAAAAATACGGCGCCGATCAGCTCGCCGCCGGTTCTGGTCCAATTCTGGAATGGTTTCTCGATGAAGTAGCTGAGCGGAACGACCAGCCGCCGCAGATCCCACAGCTTGACCACGACGTAGCTGAAAGTGATTTCCTCGATATTGCCGGACTCGTTCTCGACGATCACGGCGTCGTCGATGCGAATGGGCTGCGCCACGGCAAGCTGCACGCCGGCAAGGAAGTTGCTCAGCACCGGCCGCGCCGCGAGCCCGGCGACGATGCCGGCGACGCCCGCCGAAGCGAACAAGGTGACGCCGAATTGCCGCACGGCATCGAAGGTCATCAGGGCAAAGCCGACGGTGACCAGCACGATCACGACTTCCAGCACGCGCTGGAGCACGCGGACTTGAGTGACGTGCTCGCGCGCGAGCAGGTTGTCCTCGACATCGAGCCGGAAACGCATGAGGTAAAGGTCGGCCGCAATGTGCAACGCGGTCAGTGCGATCCAGCCGAGCAGGCAGATCGTGGCCAGCCCGAGCAGTCGCGCGAGTATCTCCGTGATGTCGGCGTCGAGGGGGGTCGCCGGCAGGGCAATGGCCAGCGCGATCAGCAACAGGCCAAGCCTTATCGGCCCCTTCGTCGCGCTGAGAACCGTTCGCACGAAAGGATTTCGCCCACCCATCGCCCGGCGGACAAGCATCAGAGCGACGGCATACAGCAGCAGCGCCGCAATCGCTGCGGCGGCGAGAATGCCGGCCGAATATGCCCAGCCTGCCAGTGAGGGCAGCTTCCCGCCGAAACCGTTGCGTAGCTGCTCCACCGCGGCTTGCCACATGCCGCAACGATAACATGAAACGGAAGCGACGCATGGGCTTGCCGGCTCAAGCCACCAATCTCTGGACAGCAGGGACGTGAAATGGCATCAACGCGCCACTTGCGGCGGCCAAAACGCGATCGGCGATCGAGGCGATGAAAACCTTCCTGCTGCGTTTCTTCACCTGGTGGAACAGTCAGACCTTCGGCACCCAGTTGTGGACGACGCTCTACGGCGAATTCGTCGGCGAGGACGAGTTCGGCAACCGTTACTACCGGACGAAGAACGGCAAGATCGATCCGACACTCGGCTTCGAGCGGCGCTGGGTGATTTACAGAGGCCTCGCGGAGGCTTCCAAGATTCCTCCGGTTTGGCACGGCTGGATGCACCATGTGGTCGACGTGCCGCCGCCGCAGAGCAAGACCAAACCGCATCCGTGGGAGAAGCCGCACCGGCCCAACCTCACGGGAACGCCCGGAGCCTATCGGCCGAGCGGCTCCACCTTGGCGATCGGGCGTCGCCCCAAGGCGACAGGCGACTACAAGGCCTGGACGCCAAGCAACTAGACGCCCCTGCCGGAGGCAAGGGCTTCGCCCTTCCCGCGCCGCATTCCGCATGTTAACCGGCAGGGCGCGATGAAGCGCCAACCCCATCGCGCCCCAGGCTCCATGCTTCGAATTGTTGCTCTTTTGGTCCTGCTTGGCGGAACGATCGTAGCGGGAACTGCCCAGGCGCAGCAGCCCGGGACTTTTTTCGGCGATTCACCCCCGCGTCCGCCGGCCAACATTCCCAACGGACTGCCACCGCAGCCGCCACCGGTGCAGTACGGGCAACCGGGCCAATCCCAGCCTCCCGTACGGCAGCAGCCATCCGGGATCCAGGCGCAGCCGTTGCCACCCCCTCCCGGCTCTGCGGCCGCTCCCCAGGCCGCGCCCGGCGCCCAGCGGGCGCGCAATGCGCCACCCCCCGGTGGCCCGGCCCCGGCGCAGCAGACCCAGCCGGCCGGTCAGCCACCACCAGCGGGTCAGGATGCCGTCGCACTCCCGCCGCCCGACGGCGCCATCATCACCGAGATGCCGACGCAAAAGATCGAGAATGCCCGCGCGGTGTTTTCCGGGCTCGACAAGATCACCGGCCGCATCATCTCGTTCGACGCCGCGGTCGGCGAAACCGTGCAATTCGGCGCCCTGCAAGTCACCGCGCGCGTTTGCTACACGCGCCCCCCGACCGAGGCGACCAATACCGACTCGTTCGTTGAAGTCGACGAAGTGACGCTCCAGGGCGAGATCAAACGCATCTTCAACGGCTGGATGTTCGCCGCCAGTCCCGGTCTTCATGCCGTCGAGCATCCCATCTACGATGTCTGGCTGACCGACTGCTCCTCGCCGGCCCCGGCAAAGGTCGCCGAGCCGGCGGTTCAGCCAACACCGGCGGCAGCCACACCGGGTGCTCGACCGCCACCCCGTCAGGCACGTCAGGCTGTGCCGAAACCGCCTCAGCCTCCGCCGCTCGCACCGCCGCAGCCGCAATAACGCCGCAGCGCCTCCGGCGCGTCACTTTCCTTTGAAAGCGTCGCTGATCGCGTCGAGCGCGGCGGGAGCATGCAGCATGTCCATATGGCCCAGGCCCGGCACGATTTTCACATCGACGGCGGGTTCGACGCCACGAACGACGTCGGCATATTTGTCAGGCAGCATCAAATCGTCAGCGCCACCCACGACGATCGTTGTCGGAATTTTCAGCCGGCGAAATGCCGCGCCAAGATTGCGTGGTGCTTCGAAATTCGTCAGAAGCCGGTAGGAATATTGCGACGTTACGTATTTTTCGCTGCCCGGGCTGACGGCAAATGCAATGACGGGCAGCGCTTCGCAACATCGAAGACCGAGCCGGCGCAAAATGCGCAGGCCGACAAAACGCGGGATGTCCGGAGCGGCCCAGGTTGCCGAACTGCCGCGGCTGCGCGTCGACGGTGAATCATAACCGAGATAGGGAGACAGCAGCACTAGCCGGGTAAAAACGGGCGATAATTTCCCCGCCGCCTCGCGCAGCGCAAAACCGCCGCCGGACGAAAATCCGAGTAAGGTGAAACGTGCATTCTGATACCGCCGCCGCAACTCGCCGACGAGGTCTTCGAGGTCGTCGTCGAGCTGGCCGTAATAACCGATATCGCCGCGCGTGCCCGATTCACCGTGGCCTCGTATGTCGGGGGCCACGACGGTGAAGTTGTCTTCCGCCAAGCGTTTGGCGATTTCGTTCATGCCAACCGAGTGACCGGCCGAGCCGTGAATGGCGATTGCAATGTTCTGCGCATCGCCGTTCGCGGCTGGGTAGAGCCGATAGGCCAGCGTAGAGCCGTCGCTGGCATGGAAACGCGAAACATCCGGTCTTCCCGACTGATTGACTGCAAGGGCTCCGGCCCGGATCGTTTCAAGCGGAGCGGGGGGCGAAACCGGGAAGGCAAGAAGTGCGGTCATCGCAAGAGCGCCCAACCCGACGAGGATCAGGCTCCATTGCACCACCCGCGCAATTCGCAGAGTCCAAATCATTTTCCCTCTCCGTCGCGAGCACGGTGGTCGATCTAGCCCAGCAGGAATCAATCAGTCTTGAGTAGAGTCAAAGTCGTGCTGCCGGCAACCGGCTGATTGAGCGAAAGCGCACCAAAATCTCCCTCGCCCACGAGCGCCGTGTCGAGCATCTTGTGATAAGCAGGCCGGGAAACCTCGACGGCACCGAATGTCCGCAGATGTTCGGTGACGAATTGCGTGTCGAGCAGCCGATAGCGGCCGGCCCTGAGCCGCGCCACAAGATGCACCAAGGCAACCTTGGACGCGTCGCGCGCGCGGTGAAACATGCTCTCGCCGAAAAAGGCACGGCCGAGACTGACGCCGTAGAGCCCGCCGACCAGCTCGCCGTCCTCGTACGCCTCGACTGTGTGGCAGTCGCCGCGCTCATAGAGCTTGCGATAGAGATTGCGGATCCGCCCGTTGATCCAGGTCCGGGTGCGACCCGGCATCGGTTCCGAGCAGCCATCGAGCACTGCGTCAAAATCGCGGTCGACCGCAACGGTAAAGCGATCGGAACGCACGGTCCGCGCGAGACGGCTCGACACGTGGAAATGGTCGAGGGGGATGATGCCGCGCCGCTCCGGTTCGATCCAATAAAGCGCAGGGTCCTCGGCGCTCTCGGCCATTGGAAAGATGCCGCAGGCATAGGCCTTCAGCAAGACCTCGGGCGTAATGTCGACGAGCGCAGACTCGCGATTGGCCATATGTCCCGTTTATCTGCCAGCGGCAAGCCGTTTCAAGCGCTACTGTTCAATCGCACCGCGGGCGAGGAACTCCTCGAGCCAGTGGATATTATAATCCCCGTCAATGATCTCGGCTTCGCGCGCCAAGGCGCGGAAGAGCGGCAGGGTCGTTTCAATGCCGTCGACCACGAATTCATCGAGCGCGCGCTTTAAGCGCATCAGACATTCGCCGCGCGTTTTGCCGTGAACAATCAGCTTTCCGACAAGCGAATCGTAAAACGGCGGAATCGCGTAGCCGTGATAGACGGCGGAATCGATCCGCACGCCGAGGCCGCCCGGCGGATGATAGTGGACGATCTTGCCTGGGGACGGGCGGAACGAGACCGGGTTCTCGGCATTGATGCGGCATTCGATCGCGTGGCCGTGGAATTTCACGTCGCTCTGCGTAAGCGCGAGATCGCTGCCGGCCGCGACCCGGATTTGCTCGGCCACGAGATCGATATCGGTGATCATTTCCGTCACCGGATGTTCGACCTGAATGCGGGTATTCATCTCGATGAAGTTGAACTTGCCGTTCTCGTACAGGAATTCGACGGTGCCGACGCCGAGATATTTGATTTCACGCATCGCTTGCGCGACGGTCTCGCAAATCTGGTCGCGGGCGGATGCATTAAGAGCGGGTGAGGGGCCTTCTTCCCAGACCTTCTGATGACGGCGCTGCAGCGAGCAGTCGCGTTCGCCAAGGTGTATGACACGGCCCTTGCCGTCGCCGAGCACCTGAATTTCGATGTGACGCGGCCGATCCAGATACTTTTCGAGATAAAGCGTGTCGTCGCCAAAGGCCGCCTTGGCTTCGGCGCGCGCCATGCTGATGGCGGCAGCCAGTTCGTTCTCCGCGCGAACGACCTTCATGCCGCGGCCGCCGCCGCCGGCGGCTGCTTTGAGCATGACTGGAAAACCAACGTCGCGCGCAAGGGATGCCGCTTCTTCGTCCGAACCGATGCCGCCTTCGGAGCCGGGAACGGTCGGTATGCCGAGTTCCACCGCCGCGCGCTTGGCCGCGATCTTGTCGCCCATCAGCCGAATATGCTCGGGCCGCGGACCGATGAATTGTACGTTGTGCTCGGCGAGAATTTCCGCGAAGCGGGCGTTCTCGGCGAGGAAGCCGTAGCCGGGATGCACGGCGTCGGCGCCCGTGATCTCGCAGGCCGCCAACAGCGCCGGGACGTTCAGGTAACTGTCCTTGGCAGGCGGTGGACCGATGCAGACGCTTTCGTCGGCGAGCCGCACATGCATGGCGTCTTCGTCCGCGGTCGAATGCACGGCCACCGTCGGGATGCCGAGCTCCTTGCATGCGCGCAACACGCGGAGCGCGATCTCCCCCCGGTTGGCGATCAGAATTTTATCGAACATCTCACTCGACGATCATCAGCGGTTCGCCGTACTCCACCGGCTGGCCATCCTCGATCAGAATTTGGACGACCGTTCCGGAACGCGGCGCGGGAATTTGATTCATCGTCTTCATCGCTTCGATGATGATCAGCGTCTCGCCGGCCTTTACCTGGCTGCCGACGTCGACGAAGGGTCGCGCGCCCGGGGCGGGACCGCGATAAGCCGTGCCGACCATGGGCGAGGCGACCAGCCCCGGGTGGTTCACCGGCTCGACCGGCATCGCTACCGGCGTCGCGACAGGGCCGGCGCCAGCGGATCCTTCCGCCGCCCGCGCCCGCGAACCCCCGGCGTTCAAATTTCGCGCAACGCGAATAGACCCGCCGTCGCGTTGAATCTCGATTTCCGAAAGGCCGGTTTCTTCCAGCAGCTTTGCCAGATCACGGATCGCGGCGTGATCGATCGTGGGGGTTTTCGACATTGGCGGACTCCCGGACTTGCGCGCCACGATCAAACCTTGGCTTCGATCATGGCGGCGAGGCCGGTGATGGCCAGCGAATAGCCGTCGATACCGAAACCGCATACCACGGCGCGCGCGACCTGCGACACGTAGGAGCGTCGGCGAAACGGTTCACGGGCGTGAATGTTGCTGATGTGCACCTCGATGACCGGCGCGTCCACGACACTGAGCGCGTCAAAAATTGCAACCGATGTATGGCTATATCCGGCTGGATTGATGACCAGTCCCGCCACCTTCTCGGCGCTTGCCTGCTGGATCCAGTCGATGATCTCGCCCTCGTGATTGGATTGGCGAAATTCCATTTTAAGCCCGTGACGCTCCGCCGTCGCGCGGCAAAGCTTTTCGACGTCAGCGAGCGTCGCGCGGCCGTAAATCTCCGGTTCGCGCGAGCCGAGCAGATTGAGATTGGGTCCATTGAGGACGTGAATGGTCTTTGGCATCTCGCTGACAACACCCGGCGGTCATTTGTCGCGGAGGCAAGAGCCCGCCGCGCCAAAGCCTGTTTACGTGCAAGCCTGTTACTAGCAAGCCTGTTACTAGCAAGCCTGTTACTAGCGAGCCTGTTACTAGCAAGCTTTACGAAGCCGTTTATAGGGAAGGCGTCCGCAAAGGGGAAGCCGGAACGGCGGCTTGGGGGGCGCGCGATCCGCCTTGATGAAACCCAGAATTGGACTCGGCGAGCCCCAAGGCGGGCCACAGATCTGATGGAGGCTGTCGGCGCGACGTGAACAATGGAGGGGATTCCATGCGCCGCAGAACGTTTATCGAATTGGTTGCGTGTTGTGTTGCATTGCTGCCCGTCGGTTCGTCTCTTGTCGCTGCTGCCGACGGTGTCCGCGTCTCTGGCCCAATAGTCCACGATAACCTGGCAATTTACTATCTGCACGGCTCCGCGACCGGGGGCGCCGTTCCCATGAGCCTGGAAGAGGCGCTCGCCAAGGGGCGCGTCAAGGTGCGTGAGACCGGCAACGTAAACGAACTCACCGTAGAGAATGTCGGCGACAGCGAGGTGTTCGTTCAGGCCGGCGACATCGTCAAAGGCGGACGGCAAGACCGCGTGCTGTCCGTCGACCTGCTGTTGCCGCCGCGTTCGGGGGTCGTTCCGATCGCGGCGTTTTGCGTCGAATCCGGCCGCTGGACGGCTCGCGGTCAAGAGGATGCGCGGCAATTCTCGACCGCCGCCGCGGCCATGCCGTCGCACGATGCAAAGCTCGCGATGCGAACCTACATGGCAGCCGCTGCACCGCCTTCGTCGGGCGCCGGGCGACCCTACGCGGCCGAGCCATCACGCGCCGACACCGGATCGAGCCAGCAGAAAATCTGGGCGATGGTGAAGGCGACGCAAGATCGCCTCGCGCGGTCGGTCGGCGCACCGGTCGTCGCGCCGGCTTCGCCGTCGAGTTTGCAGCTTTCGCTCGAAAGCGAAAAACTCATAACTGCGCAGGCTGTATATATGACGGCGCTGCAAAACGGCAAAGTCGACGACGACGTTGTCGGTTACATCGCCGCGATCAACGGCAAGATCAGCGGAGGCGACGTCTATGCCTCGCCCGAACTGTTCCGCAAAATGTGGCCAAAACTGCTGGCTGCCAGCGTGACCGAGGCGATCGGCAACAAGGATGCCGTAAGCGCGGATCCGCCGTCAGTCGACCAGCTTGCGGCCTTCATTAAGGCCATCGAAAGCGCCCCGGAGTCCGAACGCGTGCTCAACAGCAACGTGAGCTTGGCGACACGCGAGGGCAGCGGTTCGCTCTACGCGGAAACGCGTCGGGCCAACGGCGTATGGGTACACCGAAACTATCTGGCGAAATAAACCGGCCGGACCAACAAGAAATCCTCCCCCGGAAACGGGGGAGGTATGGTGATAGCTGCAAAAGTAGGCCGCCTGCGCTTCAAAAATGAACCGCCGCAGCCTCTCATAAATTGAAACCCGTATTGGCGCGAGTTCGCAACGCGCTTTAGTTCAAGGCGCGGGTGCGTAATGGGTGAAGACGAAATCGCGGTCCTTGGCCGGCTCGTGACAGGAGAAGCAAGTTTTGTGCAGCGCCTCGTCGCCAGGTTTGCCGTCCTTAAAGTCAGCGAACCCCCAGCCGCCCGTCGCCGCGTATTTCTTTGAGTCCTTGACCATAAACTGAACATTCGCGGCAGGCCCGACAACGAAAGATTGAGCGCCGGGGAATGCACCGGCCAAGACTTTGTTGTTGGCTTCCGACGAGACGCGGTTCCAGTGCAGGGCGGCAATGATGGTGCCGTCCGGGTACGGAAGCTTCCCTTCCTTAAAGGCGTTGATCGCTATCTCGTTGCCGAGTTGGACGCGCAACTGGTCGACCTTGCCTGTCACCAGGTGGTCCACCGCGATCATTTTCCAATCGCGGTAGCCGGGAGGGATGTGGACTCCGTAGATCGGAGCGGCCTCCCCGTCGGCCTGTCCAGATGCTGGGGCCATGTAGGCAACCACGCCGGCCAGCGCTCCCACTGCAACCAGCACGAAAACAATCCGCCTCATAGGGGCCTCCTCGATATGCGATGATCACCATTGGCTGCATTCGCGGGTTTCCCCGCGAGGCCAGTCATATCGGCGCGCTCAAGCGCGTCGAAGCGTTCGCTGACGCCGGCTGGACGCTGCTCCGGCATTCTCACTCTTATGCCATCCCGCGTCGGCCGGAGCTGAAAGCGTGGCTACAGCTGCGTCTTTTGGGCGCTCCCGCCGCCGATGAAGATCCGACGACCCGGAACGAACCGGAGAACGCGCTCTGCGACGCTGCGCCGTTCATCGCCCTCGGTTGAACCGCGCGGGCTACTTCCGTTCGGCGGTGATCTTCTCGCGCAGCGCGTCGATGCCGACCGCCCCGATCACGACTTCCTCGCCAATCACATAGCTCGGCGTTCCATTGACGCCCAGCGCGTCGGCGAGTTTCAGGTTCTCGTCGATGGTCTTCTTGACCTCGTCGCTGTTCATGTCCTTTTCGATCCGCGCCATGTCGAAGCCGACTTCCTTGGCGACGGCAAGCGCGCGCGTCTTGTCGGCGGCGCCGCGGGCGCCCAACAGCTTCTGGTGAAATTCGATGTATTTTTTGCCGGTGGTGTCCTGCATCCGCGCGGCGACCGCGACGCGCGCCGCCTCGACCGAGCCCTCGCCGAGAACCGGGAATTCCTTGAGCACGAATTTCAGATTGCTGTCGGTCTTTATGAGATCGAGCATGTCGGACATGGCGCGCTTGCAGTAGCCGCAATTGTAGTCGAAGAATTCGACCATCGTGACATTGCCCTGGGGATTGCCGAGTACGACCTGGTGCGGCGAGCTGAACAGCGTTGCCTTGTTTTCGGCGACGGCGGTGCGATGTTTCTCGTTTTCAGCGGCTTGCTGGCGCTTTTCCATTTCCGCCATCACGTCCTGCATCACCTCCGGGTGCGCGAGGAGGTATTCTTTGACGATGGCTCCGATTTCCTGCCGCTGGTCGGCGGTGAACGTTTGCGCGTGTGCCGGCGCGAGGGCAGGCGAGGCCAGCAGTGCCGCGGTTGCGACCAGAATTTTAGCGCGCGCATTGAACGTCATCTGTCTTGTCCTTGTTGTAATCATTGACCTGCCCGGAGCGGGCTCTTTCCTTTGTTGAAGGCGACAATATCGTCGGCTCGAACCCAGCCCGGCGAGCCGACGGGAAACCGCGTCTTGGCGCGCGCCGCGAGTTCGCGCGCGGTCTTGTTGTCGCCGCGTGCGAAGGCGGCTTGCGCCGAAGCCAGATCGGCATCGGCCAGATCGCCACCGTGGCCATAGGCCATCGCAAGCTGCTCGTAGGCGTCGCCGGATTCGGGCTCCTTGGCGAGGGCGGTACGCAGAAGCGGAATCGCGTCCGACGTCATCTTGGCGTTGTTGGTGGCGATAAGCGCTTGCGCCAGGAGGATCTGAATCAGGGCAGGGTTGGGGGCCATCTCGACGGCACGGCGCAACGGCACGAGCGCCTCCGTCGCGTGCCCGCTTTCGAGCAGCGCCTGGCCTTTGAGTTCGTAAAAATACGGGTAGTTTGGCATCGCCTCGATCAGACCGTCGATCTGCGCGAGCGCCGAGCGTGCGTCGCCGAAGCGATAGGCCGAAATGGCGCGGGCGTATCGGGCCGGCATGCTGGTGTCTGACGAAGGATAACGCCGCATCACCGTGTCGGCCCGCTCGGTAAAGCCATAAAGTTTCGCGCGCATCATGTCGTGCCGAAATTGGAGTTCCGGCGGGTCCTTCTTGTCCCAGTACGGCGTCTTTACGAGTTCGGCGAGCGCAGCCATGCGTTCCGCGGGCATCGGATGGTTTTGCACATAAGGATCGATATAGGCCGCCGAGAACATCATTTCATCGGCGAATTTCTTGAACGTTTCATACATGCCCTTGGCCGATTGGCCGGTCATGGTTAGAAAACGGACGCCGGCGCGGTCGGCCTGATCTTCCTGGGCGCGTTGATAGGCCAGCAGGGTGTGTTGCAGGTAGGCCTGCGGCGCACTGAGCGCGGCAGCCCCGACGTTGCCCATATCGGCGCTGCCGGACTTCGCGCCGGCCACCACCGCGCCCACGCCCAGCAGCATGGCAACGATTGCAGCCGTTTGCGCGTTGGCCAGCACCTGACGCATCTTCGACAGGTGTCCGCCGACGATGTGTCCGGTTTCGTGCGAGAACACGCCGATGATCTGATTGGGCGTGGTTGCTTGCATCAGCGCGCCGGAATTTACGAAAATGCGGTGCGCGTCCATGACGAAGGCGTTGAAGGATTTGTCGCCGATGATCACGACCTGCACGTTTTGCTGGCCGAGGCCGGCGGCGCGCAAGATCGGCGCCGTGTAATCGCGCATCAGCTGCTCGATCTCGGCGTCGCGAATCATCGGGATGCCGGCAGATGAGCCGGTCTGGGCCCGCGCCGGCGCGCCCGCCAGCGCGACCGCAATCGCGGCAGTCAGGGCAACGATGCGCCACGCTGGTTTCGTCGGGCGTGGCTTGCTAGGAGGTCTGGCGACAATCATCTCGGACAGAATATCAGTCCCTCGGTTCGGGGACCAAGGCCGTGAATGGAGCCGTTTATGGCCAAGAAGTTTGTGGTCAAGGCACGGCCGAAGCGTTTCAGGGAAGCCGGCGGCACGAAACCCGGGGAATGCGGCAGCACCGGGGCGTTCGCCCTTTCGAAGCCGGTCAGCACGCGAAGGTGCAATAGTGCTTGAGAAAGCCAAACACCTGCTGCGGCCATCCGCTCGCAGCGCCGTGCCGCCCTTCATGGTGATGGACGTCGTGGCGGCAGCGGCCCGCCTCGAGGCGCAGGGCCGCCGGATCATCCACATGGAGGTCGGCCAACCCGCGGCGGGTGCGCCGGCAACGGCCATCGACGCGGCGCGCGTGGCGCTCGGGGCCGCGCGCCTTGGGTACACCGAGACGCTCGGAGCGGCGTCGCTGCGACAACGAATTGCCCGAGCCTATGCCGAATGGCGCGGGATCGACATCGATCCGGCGCGGATCGTCGTCACCACAGGATCGTCGGCGGGCTTTATTTTGGCATTCCTCGCCGCCTTCGATGCCGGGGATCGTGTGGCGGTGGCGCTGCCCGGCTATCCGCCCTACCGCCACATTCTGACGGCGCTCGGTTGCGAGCCGGTTGGGATCGAAACAAACCCGGCGACACGCTGGTCGATGACCGCCGAGACCTTGCTGGCCCAGCATCGGGAAAAGCCGCTGCAGGGTGTCGTGGTTGCCTCTCCCGCCAATCCGAGCGGCACCATGATGACAACGGCCGCGTTCACGGCGCTGATCGAAGCCGCCGAAGAAGCGGGCATCGTCGTCATCTCGGATGAGATCTACCACGGCCTCGATTACGCCTTCACCGCCGAGTGCGCGGCGCGCATCTCGTCGAACGCGATCGTCGTCAATTCATTCTCCAAATATTTCTGCATGACCGGATGGCGGATCGGATGGCTGGTGGTGCCTGCGATGCTGGTGCGGGCCGTCGAGCGATTGCAGCAGAACCTCGCGATCTCGGTTCCCACGCTCTCGCAGATCGCGGCCGAAGCCGCTTTCGAAGGGCGGACAGAGCTCGAAACAGTGCGGCGTGGCTACGAGGAGAACCGCCGCATCTTGCTTGCGGGACTACCGCGCGTGGGCCTTGATTCATTCTTGCCGGCCGACGGCGCCTTCTATCTCTACGCCGATGTGTCGCGGTTTTCGACCGACAGTTTTGCGTTTGCCACGCGGATGCTGGAGGAGGCGGGCGTGGCAACGACGCCCGGCGTCGATTTCGATCCTGTGCGCGGCCGCAATTTCCTGCGTCTGTGCTACGCCGGCTCGAGCGAAGAAATGCGCGAAGCGGTTGAGCGCATCGGAAACTGGCTTGGAAAAATCTGAACGAAGCGAGGCGGGCAATGAGCGACGCGCTGTTCGACATTCTGCGAAAAGTTACGACCGCGACGATCACGACCATGCTTCTGAAAAAGGGAATCCGGCGTTCCTGGATGACCGGCCCCAAACCGCTGGTGCCGAAAGGTGAGCGTGTGGTCGGGCGAGCGTTCACTTTGCGGTTTATTCCCGTTCGTGAAGACGTCGCGACCCCGGAAAGCTGGGGCAATCCCGTTTCTACGCGCGCGGCCATCGAAGAAATGCCCGACGGCGCCGTTGCCGTTGCCGACGCCATGGGTGTGCCGAGCGCCGGGATATTCGGCGACATTCTCTGCGCCCGCATGAAAAAACGAAATGTTGCGGCGTTGGTCACCGATGGTGTCGTGCGCGACCGCACCGGCGTGCTGGCGAGTGCTTTGCCAGTTTGGTGCGCGGGGATTGCCGCCCCGGCTTCGGTCAATGGATTGACGTTCGTCGGCTGGCAGCAGCCGATCGGTTGTGGCGGATGCGCGATTTTTCCCGGCGACATCATCGTGGCCGATGATGACGGGGCGGTCGTCGTTCCGCAGGCGTTGCTGGAATTCGTGGCGCAGGAGGGCGCCGAGCACGAGCTCTATGAAAGCTGGGTGTTTAACGAAGTCGAGAATGGCCTGAGGCTGCCCGGCCTCTATCCGCCGAACGACGAGGCCAAGGCACGCTACGCGGCCTGGCGGAAATCACGATCGTGATCGCGAACCGGTCGTAGCGGCGCGGATGTTTTTCACCCTTTCAAAGATCTTCGGCTTCTTCACGGTGCCGTCGAATGTTTTGATTGCGATCGGGCTCGTCGGCGTGGTGCTTCTTTGCACGCGGTATACCAGGCTCGCCCGTTGGCTGATGGCGATCAGTCTTGTTCTGCTTGCGGTCGCCGGACTGTCGCCGCTCGGCAATGCCCTGATCCTGCCGCTGGAACAGCGTTTTCCGGCCTGGGACCCTTCGCGTGGACCGCCCGATGGCATCGTCATGCTCGGCGGCGCGATTTCGCCGGACGTATCGGCCGCTCGCGGCAGCGTGGCGCTCGATGAGGCCGCCGAACGCCTCACCACGACCGCCGAACTGGCACGCCGCTATCCGGATGCGCGCATCATCCTCAGCGGCGGCAGCAACGCGCTGGTCTTTGACGAGGAGATCGAGGCGGTCTTCGCCGTCCGGCAACTGGAAGCGCTGGGCATCGCGCACGACCGGATGACGGCGGAAGAGCAGTCGCGCAACACCATCGAGAACGCGGTGTTCTCCCGCCTTCTCGCCAACCCGAAACCCGGCGAGCGCTGGCTGCTGGTAACCTCGGCCTCGCACATGCCTCGCTCAATGGCGGCATTCAGGGCGGCCGGTTTCCCGATCGAGGCCTATCCGGTCGATTGGCGCACGCGCGGCCCGGTGGACGCCATCGTCCCGTTTTCGTCGCTTGCCGGGGGTCTGCAGCGGACCGATGCGGCGGTGCACGAGTGGATCGGCCTCATCGCCTATCGCCTCGGCGGCAAGACGGCCGATCTGTTTCCCGCCCCCTGACGGCGTCGCCGTTAACCAACTGTTTAGCATGTGCCGGAATACTTCCCGTCCGGCAATAAGGGGTTCCGCATCTTGGATTCCCGCCGGAATTCTTCGTTTTGGGTCTTTGACCAATGCGAAAGCCGCCCGCGCCGTCCTGGGGGAAGAACACCATGTCAATCGAATTTCCGGCCGCGCTGGTGCACGACGTCGCGGCAACGGCCGTCACGGCCGAACAAGCGGCCAGTCAATGGATCGAATCGGCCGTCGCGGTCATATTCGCCGCATCGGCGGTTCTTTTTGTTTCTTACATCGCGGTGATGACCAGCTTGACGTAGGCGGCTGCGTCGTTGCGCCTATGCCGGCCCTGTGCTGATCTCCCGTCTCCAAGGCGGCAGCGGGCGATCGATGCTCCAACTGATCATCGGCAACAAGAATTACTCGTCCTGGTCGTTGCGGCCATGGTTCGCCATGAAGGTCGCCCGGATAGCGTTTTCCGAAACGCTGATTTCGCTCGAGGCGGCTGATTTCAAATCGCGGCTGCTGGCGTTGAGTGGCGCCGGCAGGGTGCCGGTGCTGGTCGACGGTGATGTGCGCGTGTGGGAATCGCTGGCGATCCTGGAATATTTGGCGGAGAAATTCCCGACCGCCGGGTTATGGCCGGAGGATCCGGCGGCGCGCGCACATGCGCGGGCGGTCGCGGCAGAAATGCACGCGGGCTTTCTGCCGCTGCGCCGGCTGCTGCCCATGAATGTCTGGCGCCCAGTGCTGCCACGCACGCTCGATGCCGGAGCGTTGGCGGATGTCGAGCGGATCGAGGCGATCTGGAGCGAATGCCGTTCGCGGTTCGGCGCGGGCGGGGCGTTTCTTTACGGCCCATTCGGTGCGGCCGACGCCATGTATGCGCCGGTAGTTTGGCGCTTCCACACCTATGCGGTCGAAGTGAGCGCCGCTTCGCGTCAGTATATGCATACCCTTATGGCGCTGCCGGCATGGCGCGAGTGGCGTGAGGCCGCGCTTCGGGAGACCTGGCTGCTGCCGCACGACGAAGTCGATTGGCCGGAGGTCAAGCGGGAGAAGAGCTAGGACGCTTCCTCACACGCGCGCTGGAGAAGCCAACTCAAGGCAAATGCTTCAAGCCCGGGCGCATCATCATTTTTCGGGCGGAAGAATTTCCTGAATGCAGACGTCGTCGATGAGATGGCCCCGGCGCAAGTCGGCTAGATGCGCTCTTTTCTCGTCGTTCGTTAGATGCGCGCCAATACCGTTGACCATCACCATCACCAGCGTTCGATCATTCATGTCCATCCAGTAGGAGCGCCGAACGAGCTTATTTGCCGCGTCCCGCACAAATGGACTATCTGGATCGACGCTGAGGTCTGGTTCGTAAAAGCGGGTCATGAAACCGTGAAAGGTGCAGCTACAGAAGCGTCGCCCAATCAACCGACATTTTTTATAGGAGTGTTGAGCATTTCCGTCGCTGCTTTGGTGTAGGTTTCCCCAAGACTTTTAATTTGTTCGCCGAATGTTTTCAACTGAGACTGCATGAACTCGGTCTGAATCGGTACTGCCTCCAGGAAATCTTTTGCTTGACTGAGCTTATGCACGTAGTCACGAACAGTAGTTATGTTCTTATCGGCAAAGTGCTTTGCTTGGTCGCCTAACTCCGTCCCGACGAACGGGTGCGATGAACTCGTCTTCTGAAGCATATCGAGATATTTATCCATTGACCCGAGAGCTTCCAATCTGATCTGTTCCAAAAACTGATCGAGTGTTATGTGCCAATCTGCTATTTTCTCGTTTGCCATTGTGGTGTCCTCTTCGGCAACAGATGGGTTGGGGCGCCTCGAGTGATTGCGTCAGAGGGCGCAGAATTGATCCCCTGACGGTCTTTACGAGCTTTGTGTTTAGTCCCGCACCTTTATTGATTTAAGTCAACAATTATCCCCTTTCCGTGTGGGTCATTAGGACGTCGAGAATGAACACGGCTCCCGGTCGTGCGCAGTCTGGCGCCGATGACAAGACCAACTTGCCCGACGCCGGTGGATGCGGCGACCCGGGATTTACGTGAGATTCTCGTATGGCGGGGATTTGAGGTTGCGTGACGGTGCGTGAAAGGGGCAGTGCGCGGAACAGTGCAAAGTGATATTAGATCATGCCCCCTTCAGGACTTGCACTTCGCCGGTCAGAATCCCAATATTGCTCCGATGGAAAAGATGCCCAGTTTCGAAGCCTTTGAGTACTCTCTCGCCGTGAAGAATAAGGGGCGCCCGCCCAAATCCTGGCGATGGGAGATTTACGCTGCGGGCAAGAGCAAGCCGGTGCAGCAATCCGATTTTTTCGAAACGATGTCCGAAGCTACCCGAGCAGGCAAAGCGGCGTTGGCAGAACTCCGGGGCAGAGCCGGTTAATGGCCGCGCGGCAGGCTTTCGCACAACAAAGAATCACGCCGGCGCGGGAGCGCCCGACGCGTCAGGCAGTTCCAGCTTTACGAATCTAAAAGTTAAAAAATTTGCGCCGTAGCGCGTCCTCGTATTGCTTTTTCGCGGTCTTGGCTTTGCTGCGAAGCTCTTCCTCTTTAAAATGAGCTGCCTCCCACTCGTCGACCTGCGCGATCGTATGATTGACGGAAGCCAGAGCCTCTTCGTGCCTGATCGCGCTTATCCATTCCTCCACGGCCGCCTTATACGCGCCCTGCATTCGATCGAATTCCGCAATTTGGTCCGGCATGTGTCGCGCGTCCTTATTTGTGTGGCGTGCCCGTCGAGCCCCGTAGCAAAGACGCCTAACATTTCATCCGTGTGACAGTTGCCAAAGGATGATCCCACCAGGCAGGCGGATCGTTCCGCTATGCGCATCCGCGCATCGACGAAATCGGCAGGCGTCGCCATTTCCAGAGGCGGCTATGAGGTCGAGATGGCCGCCCTCGTATGACAACGCGATCGTCCGTACCTGGTCGGGACTCTCAGCTTGCCTGCGGGCCCCGACCTCAGCGATATTGTTTTCGTAAACAATCCGGCAAAGGAGCCGTTCGCGATGGCGCAACCCTTTGACCTCGAGGCCTATCTCGAGCGTATCAACTACAAGGGGCCGCGCGCGCCGACCTACGACACCTTGGCGGGTATCCTCAGCGCTCACATCGCCAGCATCCCATTCGAGAGCTTCGACGTTCTCCTCGGCCGGCCCATCCGGCTCGACCCAGAAGGCCTCCAGGACAAGATCGTCACACGCCGCCGTGGCGGCTATTGCTTCGAACACGGAAGCCTGATGTACGCGGCGCTCGATAAGATCGGCTTCGCCCCGGTCCGGCACGCCTCTCGCGTCGTGCTGTTCGAACCGCGCCATGAAAGCGTGCGCCAGCACATGTTCCTCACCGTCACGATCAGTGGCGTCACCTACGTGGTCGATCCCGGCTTCGGTCCATTCGCTTGCTCTGTCCCGATACCCGTCGACGGCACAGCGGTCCCGAGCAACGAGCCAACGCACCGCCTCGCCCGTGAAGGCAGCGATTGGGTCCTCTACGTCGTGAGGGATGGCCAACCGATCCAGGGTTGGATCTCCACCATGGAGGAGGAGCACCCCGTCGATTTCGAGATGATGAACTACTACATTTCCTCACACCCGGCCTCCTTCTTCACCCACAACATCCTCGCCAGCGCGGTCACCGACGAAGGCCGCGTCAACGTCATGAACCAGGACGTGAACGTCGTCCGCAACGGCGTCGCCGAACCCGCGCAATTGCCTGACCGCAAGGCGCTTCGTTCACTCGTGACGCAGCACTTCGGCTTCGACCTCCCCGAGCTCGAGACGATGCGCGTGGATGGCGTGCCCGGGTGGCAGTAGCGGCCCCAAGGCTGTTTCACATCCGTGCTCTTGAGGCCGTGATGCCCGGTTACGCGGAATGTTCAGTCGCGCCGGAGCAGGCTTGTTGCCAATGCTTCGCTGCTGCTCAAGCCATAGTCGGAAGGTTTGATGCAATGCTCGACAATAAGTTTGGCAATCCCATGCACAAGCGCCCACAAACGGAGGCAGGCGAGGGGGTCCGCAATTCCTTCAGGAGAAGTATCGGCGACCGCTGCCTCAAGCACTCCGTAAGCTTCTCTACCCGTCTCGGCCAGAATCGCGTTCGCGGACAATTCCTCGCCGCCGAACATCAACCGAAACAGCGCAGGATTATCAACGGCGAAGACCACGTAGCCGACGCCGCTCGCGTCCAGGCGCGCAAGCGGGTCAGTTTCTTTAGCCATCCGCGTGAGCATCTCCGACCTGAGAGCTGCAAAGCCCTGCGTCGCGACCGCAGTGAGCAATGCGTGTTTGTCGGCGAAGTGATGATAGGGAGCGGCTGGCGACACGCCTACGGCGCGTGCGACCTGGCGGAGTGACAAATCCGCCAATCCGTCCTTTTCCAATATCCTCCGCGCGGCCCGGATCAAGGCATCGCGCAGATCGCCGTGATGGTAGGACGGGAGGCGCTTTCTGCGCGGTTTCTCCAACATTTCAATATGATAGTTCGAAGTTGCCGGGCTTTCCATCGGAATCTTGACATCGTTTAGATATGCGGTATCTTAACAACGTTAAGATTGACCATGGGAGAGGCGCGATGACAATGACGATTGAGCGCAGCACGGATGCAACGCAGGCGGCGCCGCGGTGCCTTGTGCTTCTCGGAATTTCGGAGCAGGGCGGTCGCAACGAAACGCCCGAAATCGAAGGTAAAATCCCGCGCGAATTGAAGGGATCGCTTTATCGCAATGGCCCGGGTCTTTTCGAGCGTGGGGGCTTGCGCAAACCACACTTGCTCGACGGCGACGGGTTGGTTCAGCGCTTATCATTCGCCGACGGCACGGCACATTATCAGAATGAATTCGTGCGCACGCCGAAATTCATTGCCGAGGAAAAGGCTGGCACGTTTACCTCGGCGACTTGGTCGATGCGGCGTCCGGGCGGTCTACTCGCCAACCTCGGCGGTGGTTCGCCGCGTTCCCAGGCGGGCGTTACTGTCTATCCGTTCAACGACCTTCTCTACGCCTTCGACGAGGTCAGTCCGGCCTTCGGCCTTGATCCCGAAACGCTGCAAACTTTGGGCGAGCAGATTTTGGGAGATCCGACCATAGAATTCATGATCAAAGCCCACACCAAATTTGATCCGCTGACCGGCGAGTGGCTCCTGTTTGGAGTAAGCCATGGCGCCTCGATGAAACTGCACGCCATTATTCGCGGCGCGGATGGCGCGCTGAAAACGCATCACGTTATTCCTTCTCCCCGGCAGGTATACATCCATGACTTTTTCGCAACGCGCGAGCATCTGATTTTTGTCTTGCACCCGATGTGGTTTTCGCCCTGGCGTCTCCTGGCCGGGCAAGCAACCTTTATCGAGTCGCTGTCGTGGAAGCCCCAAGATGGCAATCAGGTGATGGTCGTCCCACGCGGCGGCGGTACGCCAAAACTCTTCGAAGCACCTGGGGCATACATTTGGCATGCACTCAACGCCTACAGCCAGGGCGACGAGATCATCGCCGATTTCGTTGGCTATGACTCCCCGGATCATTTCGCGCCGCACGATGCCTTGTTCTACAAGCTGATGCAGGGCCAGATGGGCGTCGCCAAGGCGCCCGGTACGTTGCGCCGCTATCGCATCGACCTCGCCGGCCGTTCACTGCGCGAAGAGATTATTGATTCGGGGACGCATGAATTTCCGATGGTCGATCCGCGCGTCGCGATGCAGAAGCACGATTTCGCCTATTTGAGCGCCGGTGGTCATTCTGCCGCAAACAGCGGCGTCAAGCGCGTGGACTATCTGAGCGGCAAGACCCAATTCTTCGATTTTGGCTCTGACGTAGCGGCCGGAGAGCCCGTCTTTGCCGCGCGCCCGGGCGGCGACCGCGACGATGGCTGGCTGATCGTTCAGTGCCTTGATGGTCGCACCGAACGAGCCTTCTTTGCCCTGTTCGATGCCGATCATGTCGATGCAGGACCGATCGCGCGCCTGCGTCTGCCTCACGGCCTGCCGATCAGTTTTCACGGTTGGTGGAAGGCGGACTGACAGCGAGGCAGCGATCTGCGCCGCATGGGCTGCGCGAGCGCTGCCCGGCGGCGTTCCGCACCACTGAGAACCAGACGTTTGCGCCGCGTCGGTAACAAAAATACATTGTCGGCGCCTGACACAGAGTTGACCAACCGATGAAGGATTTATTCAACTCAGGGAAGCTACTGGTCCTCGACTTGGCGTCGACGTTCGTTTTCCTCATCGTATATCTTCTGACCAACAGCATTCCTTTGTCAGTTACCCTCGGCATGGCGCTGGGCGTCGCTCAGGTCGGCTGGGAGTTCGTCCGTAAACGCCCGATCGGCACCATGCAGTGGATGAGCCTGTTTTTGGTGGTGTGTTTTGGGGGCATCACTCTGCTTACCAACGACCCCCGCTTTGTTATGATCAAACCGAGCCTGATCTACACGATCGTCGGCGTGGTGATGCTGAAGCCGGGATGGATGAACCGCTATATGCCACCTGTGGCCATTGAAGTAATACCCGACGTTGTCCGCATTTTCGGATTTATCTGGTCCGCCCTGATGTTCTTTTCCGCCGTACTGAACGTGATCGTCGCGCTGAACTTCAGCGTGGTGACCTGGGCGTCGTTCATGTCGGTGTACGGCATTTTTAGCAAGCTCGGGCTATTCCTGGTCCAATATGCCACTATGCGTTACGCGGGCTCCCGCCGCCGCGCTCAAACGTTGTCGACTTTGCCTTCTTCAAACTAAGCCGGCGATGTCTGTTTTTGGCACTTGTCGGACATGGCGATGTCCAGGTTGAGTGCGCGGTGAGATGCAGTGCGGACATTGGTTTCTAAGATTTACGAATGCACCGGCCTATCGGCCGCCGATCGACGTTTGCAGCTCCGCCAACAACGGGCGCTGGTAGTCGATGATCTTGGTCATGGCGATCGGCACCGGGAAGTAAGCGATCCGATCGATCTCTGGAAAACTTTGCCGGCGTCCTGATCGCAGCGGCCATTCCATCTCGAATGTATTGCTGGCGAACGCGGAAAGATCGAAATCGGCATCGAACGCCCAGGCGTGCACCAGCTTGCCGCTTTTCTGCTTGACCGGCGTTAACGCGATGAAGTCGCCGCTGGCGACGAGGTTCGTTTCCTCGGTGAATTCCCGTTGCGCCGTGGCGAGGAGGTCGGCGTCGCCTTCAGCGACGCCCTTTGGAATGGTCCAAGCTCCTTCATCTTTCTTCGCCCAGAATGGTCCGCCCGGATGTGCGAGCAGCACTTCCAGGACATTCCGGCGACGGAATGCCAGAAGACCGGCGCTGACCTCGGCCCTGCGGCGCATTTGTGTAATTTACCGCCAAAACTGCGGCCCTCTACCGCATGTCTTTTCTAAACAGGTCTTGCCAAATGCGGTCTCGTCTGCATCATTTTGTCACGATTGAGCCCACAATGCCGGCTTCCTCGCCCATGCTCGTAGAGCGCGCCTTGGGAGGAGGCACAACGACCAATCCTGCATGGGAGCCAACGCCAATGCGATATCGATTTATCGCCATTTTTGCTGCTGTTCTTGCCGTTTTTGCGGCTCCGATCCCGCCCATCGCCAAGGCTGACGACGCTCCCAAGGACGTCAAGGGCCTTTATCTGATGAGCGACTATCCGGCGGTCACGCTGCGCCCCGGCGAGACCTCAACGATCAATCTGAAGCTGCAGAACTACGATTTGGCGCCGGAGCGGCTCGGCTTGTCGGTTTCCGGCGTGCCGTCGGGCTGGACGGCGACATTGATGGGCGGTGGCCAGCCGGTCGCAGCGGCGATGCCGGCGACCAATTCCAGCGTGGCGCTGGAACTCCGCCTCGATGTGCCGAAGAATGCCGCCATCGGCACCGAAACGCTCGCCGTCACCGCGACCGGAGGCTCGACCAACGCAACGCTGCCGATTGCCGTCACGCTGGCCAAGGATCTGCCGGCAAAGCTATCGCTGACCGCACAACTTCCAGACCTGCGCGGCACCTCGAAGTCGAGCTTCGAGTATCAGCTCGCCATCAAGAACGACAGCGGCAAGAAGCTAACTGTCAGCCTGTCGGCTCAGACGCCGCAGAACTTTGACGCCACGTTTACTGAAGGGTACGGCGCTCAGGAACTCAACGCGGTGCCGGTCGATCCCGGCCAGACGAAGAACGTGAAGCTCAAAGTGACGCCGCCGAATACGGCCGCGGCCGGAAGCTACAAGGTCGTCGCGCGCGTCGCCGCCGAGGACGCCTCCGCGACGGCCGACCTGACGATGGATATCACCGGTCAGCCAAAGCTCGACATCAGTGGCCGCGAGGGTCTCATCTCGACCCGCGCTTCTGCCGGCAAAGAGACTTCGGTGCCGGTCGTCATCACAAATACCGGTACCGCGCCGGCCGATGACGTTCAGTTGAGCGGTTCGGCGCCGAGTGGCTGGAAGCTCACCTTCGATCCGAAGACGCTCGATCACCTGGCGCCGAATGCAAACAAGGAAGTCCAGGCGCTGATTACACCGACGGAGAAGGCCATTGCCGGTGACTATGTGACGACGATGCGCGCAGCAGCCCGCGGCGAGTCGGCATCCACTACCTTTCGCGTCACCGTGACGACCTCCACCATGTGGGGGATCGCGGGCGTCGGCATCATCGGCGTGGCGTTGCTGGTGATGGTCGGAGCGGTCGCCAGGTTCGGCCGGCGATGAACGGGGATAACGTCATCGAGGCGACCGGCCTCACCAAAAAATACGGTAGCGCCGTCGCCGTCGACCACATCTCGTTCACCGTTGGGCGCGGGGAAATCTTCGGACTCCTCGGGCCGAACGGCGCCGGTAAGACCACGACCATTCTGATGCTGCTCGGCCTTACCGAGATCTCCGATGGTGCGGTCAGCGTGCTCGGTTTTAATCCGGCGCGCGAGCCGCTTTCGGTGAAACGCCGCGTCGGTTACATGCCCGACGCGGTTGGTTTCTACGATCAAATGACGGCGGCCGACAATTTGCGCTACACCGCGCGCCTGATCGGCTTCAAGAAAGTAGATCGCGAGAAAAGGATCGCGGACGCGCTCGATCGGGTCGGCCTTGCCGAGTTCGCCGACAAACGCGTCGGCACATTTTCGCGCGGCATGCGGCAGCGCCTCGGGCTGGCCGAGATTTTGATGAAGGGCGCGCAGATCGCCATTCTCGACGAGCCGACATCGGGGCTTGATCCCCACGCCACGGCGGAATTGCTTTCCATCATCCGCGGCTTCAGGGGCGAGGGGGTTTCGGTGCTGCTGTCGTCGCACCTGCTCGAGCGGGTGCAGAGCGTGTGCGATCGCGTCGCGCTGTTCAGCGGCGGCCGCATCGCGCTGATGGGCTCGGTCGTCGATCTGGGCCGCGAGGTTCTTGGCGGCGGCTACGTGGTCGACATCGAAGCCGATGGCGCCGGTCTTGCCGATCGGCTCGCGCTCATTCCCGGGGTCAGCGGCGTCGAGCAGACCGGCATCGGCAAGCTGCGACTGCACGCCGATCGTGACGTCCGTTCGGAGGCGGCGGTCGAGGTGGTCGCGATGCAGGGCCGTCTGAAATTTCTCGGCGTTCAGGAGCCGAGCCTCGATGCCATCTACACGCGCTACTTCGAGAGCCGGCCTGACGAAACGAAGAGCGCCAAAGAGGGGACGCGCGATGCGGCGTGAGGGTTCGGCGTTTCAAGGCCTCGGCGTGGTCATGCTCAAGGAGCTTTCGGACCACCTCACCAGCGTGCGCATGCGCGTGCTTGAATGGCTCGTGGTGCTGGTGGCGCTGGCGGCGCTCTATGGCGCCATCCAGCAAATCAGGGAGACGACTGCGCAGGACCCGTTCCTGTTCCTGCGGCTGTTCACGACATCGCGCGAACCGCTGCCCTCGTTCGTCTCGTTCCTGTCGTTCCTCGTGCCGCTGATGGCAATTGGGCTCGGTTTCGACGCGGTCAACAGCGAATACAACCGGCGCACGCTGTCGCGCATCCTTGCCCAGCCGATCTATCGGGACGCGCTGCTGTTTGGAAAATTTCTGGCCGGGCTGATGACGCTCGCGATCAGCCTGGTCTCGCTTTGGCTCCTCGTCATCGGGCTCGGGCTGCTGCTGATCGGAATCCCGCCCGGCGCCGAGGAGATCAGCCGCAGCTTTCTGTTTCTGCTGGTGACGATCATCTATTCCGGCGTCTGGCTGGCGCTGGCGATGTTGTTTTCCATCCTGTTTAGATCGGCGGCGACGGCGGCGCTGGTCACGCTGGGGCTGTGGCTGTTCATCACCTTCATCTGGCCGGTGCTGGCTGGCGCGGTCGCGCAAATCGTAGCACCGCCGGACCCGCGCTATCTCGCGATCGGAGCGCAAACCCCCGCGACTGCGATGACGGAGCTATTCCTCGCCCGCTTGTCGCCGTCGACGCTGTTCGCGGAAACGGTGCTGGCGTTGCTCGATCCGACCACGCGATCGCTCGGGCCGATCTATCTCAGCCAGCTTCAGGGGGCGGTGCTCGGTGCGCCGTTACCGCTCGTCGAGAGCATTTTGATCGCCTGGCCGCAGATCGTCGGCATGATCGCCAGCGCGATCGTGCTGTTCGTCATCGGCTACGTGATTTTCCAGCGTCAGGAAGTGCGAGCCTAGGGCCCGGTCCGAGTTTCAGATAGGATCAGGCTCGCACGTTCAGAAGCATGCTTGAACTCTGACTGATGTCCGGAGCGCTTCGGTTTGCGGCATCGGGAGCTTGAAATCGGCGAGGGGGGCTTGTGACCGCACTTATATCAAATATCGACGCGGCTTCGCCGGAGTTTCGCGCCAACGAGGTAGCGATGCGGGAGCTGGTCGCCGACTTGCAGGCGCGGCGCGCTGCGGCTGCGGAGGGCGGCCCCCCGCGATCGCGCGAACGTCACCTGTCACGGGGCAAGCTTCTGCCGCGCGATCGCGTGATGACCCTGATCGACCCCGGTTCGCCGTTCCTCGAATTGTCGCCGCTGGCCGCCGACGGCTTGTACGAAGACCCCATTCGCGCGGCCGGTCTCATCACCGGTATCGGCCGGATCGAGGGACGCGAATGTGTCATCGTGTGCAACGATTCCACCATCAAGGGCGGCACCTACTATCCGCTGACGGTGAAGAAGCACCTGCGCGCCCAGGAGATCGCCCGCGAGAATCGGCTGCCCTGCATCTATCTCGTCAATTCGGGCGGCGCCAACCTGCCGCAATGGACCGAGGTATTTCCCGATCGCGAGCATTTCGGTCGCATCTTCTACAATCAGGCGACGCTGTCGGCTGCGGGCGTTCCGCAGATCGCAGTGGTGATGGGTTCGTGCACGGCGGGCGGCGCTTACGTGCCCGCTATGTCGGATGAGACCATCATCGTCCGCAACCAGGGCACGATCTTTCTTGGCGGGCCGCCGCTGGTAAAGGCAGCCACCGGGGAGGTGGTCTCGGCCGAAGACCTTGGCGGCGCCGACGTGCATGCGAGAAAATCCGGCGTCGCCGACTATTATGCGGAGAACGACCGCCACGCGCTGGCGCTTTGCCGCCGCATCGTCGCCAACCTGAATACCAAAAAATCGATCGATATCCCGCTCGCGACGCCGGTCGAGCCGAAATACGACTTCAACGAGCTGGAAGGCATCGTGCCGGTCGATCTCAAGAAGCAATTCGATGTGCGCGAAGTCATCGCCCGGCTTGTCGACGGCTCCGAGTTCGATGAGTTCAAGGCGCTGTACGGTGCGACGCTCATCACCGGCTTTGCGCATATTCATGGCATTCCGGTCGGCATTCTCGGCAACAACGGCATCCTGTTCTCGGAGAGCGCGCTGAAAGCCGCGCATTTCATCGAGCTTTGCTGCCAGCGCCGCATCCCGCTTCTGTTCCTGCAAAACATCGTCGGCTTCATGGTCGGGCGCGACTACGAAGCCGGCGGCATCGCCAAGGACGGCGCCAAGATGGTGACGGCGGTTGCGTGCGCGCAGGTTCCGAAGATCACGCTGGTGATCGGCGGCTCCTACGGCGCCGGCAATTACGGCATGTGCGGCCGCGCCTATGGTCCGCGCTTCCTCTTCACCTGGCCGAATGCACGGGTGGCGCTGATGGGCTCGGAGCAGGCGGCGAGCGTGCTGGCGACCGTGCGGCGCGACAATATCGAGGCCGCCGGCAAAACCTGGTCGGCAGCCGAGGAGGCGGCGTTCAAGAAGCCGATCCGCGACCAGTTCGATACCGAGAGCGATCCGTATTACGCGACCGCTCGGCTCTGGGACGACGGCATCATCGCGCCGTCGGAAACGCGCCGCGTTTTGTCGCTCTGCTTCTCGGCGGCACTGAACGCGCCGATCCCGCCGACGAAGTTCGGCGTGTTCCGGATGTGATGAGGAGAACATGGCGATGCCCAAGACCGTCGAACACGTTCATTGGCCGGACGCGCCGGATCTGTGGATGCCGTATGCGCCGGCGATCAAGGGTAAAGGGCGGCACGACCGTCTACCTCGCCGGCGTCACGGCGGCGCCGGTCTATCATCATCATCCGCATCGGCCGGAAGAGTTCGACGCCATGCCGCGCGACATGGCGGGGCAGGCGCGGGCGGCACTTGAGAACCTTAAGCGCGGGCTTGATGCCGTGGGCGCAAAGTTCGCCGACGTCGTCACCGCCGATCGCTTTGTCACGGACCTTACCGACCAGGACGCGCTCAATCGCGTCTGGGCCGAATATTTCCGCGACGCCAAACCGGCGACCACGACGGTGCAAGTGGTGCGGCTCGCCACCGACCCGCGCTGCCTTGTCGAAATCAACGCTATTGCCGTTGTCGATTGACGGAACTCATTTGGCCTTTTGCATGCCGCTTGACGCCGTGTCTTTTGGCCCCCCATATCCGCTCAGCCGTTGCCTTAGCCGGAGATCCGCATGGCCGATTTAGCGTATCGCACCGCGCTCATCGTCGGGGTCGGCGGTGGGCTTTCTGCCTCCGTGGCGCGGACTTTCACCAAAGCCGGGATGAAAGTGGCTTTGGCCGCGCGCCGCGCTGCCGACCTCGCTCCGCTCGCGAAGGAAATCGGTGGCAAGGCCTTTGCCTGCGACGCGACCAGGCATTCCGACGTTGCAAAGCTTTTCGCCGACGTTGAAGCGGCGTTCGGCGCGACTGACGTGATCGTCTACAACGCGAGCTACCGCACGCGCGGCCCCTTCGTGGAACTCGTTCCAGCCGAAGTTGAAAAGACACTCACTGTCTCCGCTTTCGCCGGCTTCCTCGTGGCGCAGGAAGCCGTCAAGCGCATGCTGCCACGCAAGCACGGCGCGATCCTCTTCACCGGCGCGTCGGCGAGCGTGAAGGGTTATGCGCAGTCGGCGCCCTTCGCGATGGGCAAGTTCGCACTGCGTGGCCTGGCGCAGAGCATGGCGCGCGAACTGTCGCCGCAAGGCATCCATGTCGGCCATATCGTGATCGACGGCGGCATTCGCAGTGCAGGCCGCGCCGAGCCGCCGGACAAGCCGGACAGCATGCTCGATCCCGACGCCATCGCGCAAACCTATCTCGATCTCCTGCGACAACAACGCAGCGCCTGGGCGTGGGAGATCGAGTTGCGGCCGTGGGTGGAGCGGTTTTGAAACCGATCCTGACGCCCAGCCATAGTCGTTCCATGTTGGACGGGTTCGCAAAGGGGGCGATTGTGGCGCTGGCTCTCGCGGTTGCCGCGACCGGTGCGCAAGCGCAGGCCACGCGGCAAAAACGCGACCCCCGCTCCGCGCCCGAGCCGACGACCCCCACCGTGTCGATCGACAAGCGCGACAGCGTCGTGGCGATGCCCGGTGCGTTTAACGGGCATCCTTATTGGCTCGCTCTTGCCCAGTGCGGCGGTATCTACTTCAAGCTCAACACCCTTTACACCGACATCGCCGTGCGCGCTCGCGTCGTCAAACCCGATCCCAAGGTCAACGCCGAATACACCAAGAAGCTGACCGAAGCGATCAAGGCTGCGACGACTTTCTTCGACGGGGCGGAGCAATTCCTGATGATGGAGCGCGGGCTCGAGCGCGCCGATGCGGTCCTTACCTACGACGGCCAGTCTCGCGCGGCAGGCGATCGGCTCAAAACCATCGACGCAGCGCTGGCGGCGGCCAAGGCCTGTCCGGTTCTCTACAAAGGCTGCCAGGAATCGTTTGCCAAACAGTGCAGCGAGGCGCTCGCCCCCGCGAGCTGAAGACAATTGCGCACCGGCATGTTGTGTCGTCGAGGGAGGCGCCGATGAAATTATTGATCGCGGTTTGGGTCGCGGCGGCACTGCTTGCGACGCCGATGGCGAATGCGCACGACGCATCGACCCACGCAGAAGCCGCCAGCGAGCCTCCGGAGGAGGACATCGGCGAGATCATGGTGTTGCAGCAGATGCGTCACATCAAGCTTTGGTTCGCGGGCCGTGCCGGTAATTGGCCTCTCGCCGACTACGAGATCGATAAATTGAAGGAAGGTTTCGACACCGTGAACAAGTTGATGGGTGGCGGCACTGTGGAGCAGGCGGTCGGTGCACCCATCGCCGCGCTGGATAAGGCGATCGAGGCCAAGGACCGCGAGGCATTTACGCGCGGTTTCGACCAGCTTTCCGCCGGCTGCAGTTCCTGCCACCGCTTGCTGGATCACGCGTTCATCGTCATTCAGCGCCCAACGCAGCTGCCCTATAGCGATCAGTCCTTCGCACCGCAGAAATAGCGGGCCGCGACAACGCGCCGCGCCGTTCCGATGGCCCACATAGTTGGCGCATTTTCGGCCGATAGTCAGCGGCGATGCTTGCTTTGAAAGAGGAGGCCCGCCGATGACCTATCGAGTCTATTCCGGCCCGCGCGGCTCGCAATCGATCTCTCCGCTGGAAAAGGATCGTCACCTCTATAAGGAGTTCGCTGCGCTCGATGAGGCGATGAGCTGGGCGCGGCACGTCAACGAAAGCGGCCGGGTCGCCTTGTTGATCGAAGGCGATGACGGCACGCGGCTCACCAAACAACAGATTGTTGCCGCTCTGAAGAGCCCGAGCTTCCCAGAGCCGCGCGACAGCGCGGCTTAGAGAGCGATCGTTTTGGATTGAAGCGAATAGCGCCTTAGCTTTTTGGCTGGGCGTGATCTTTTTCGGAAATCCCGCTTCCACCCCGGATCATTTCCGGGGCAGGCTCTTTCCGGATCATGTCTTAGCGCCTTCACCCGCTTTTGGTTGGCGGCCCCGACTGGCGGCATAAATCATTGTCCGGTCGGGGGAATTCCGGTTTGCGCGCAGTCGGCTTTGTTCTTGTATTGTCAGCCAATACCGCCATACTGTGCAACCGTCCGAAGCGGAGGCGGCGTGGGGATTCCGTGCAACAGCAGCAAGATAAATTATCGGTGTCGCGCGCCTGCAACGTGCTGATGATCTATCCGCGTTTTCAGGCGAACACGTTCTGGAATTTCTCGGAAGCCTGCAAGCTCCTCAACGCGCGCTACCCGACCGCTCCGCTGGGCCTGATCACGGTCGCCGCGATGCTGCCGGCGAGCTGGAACTTCCGTCTCATCAATCGCAATACTGAAGAGGTCACGGCGGAGGATTTTGCCTGGGCCGACATGGTGATGACCGGCGGGATGATCAATCAGCAATTCGATACACTGCGCATCATCCAGTTGGCCCACAAGCACGGCAAGCCCGTGGTCATCGGCGGTCCTGACGCGACTTCGAGCCCCGGCATCTATCAGGACGCGGATTTCCTCGTGCTCGGAGAGGTCGAGGAGATACTCGCGCAATTTGTCGCGGCATGGGATGCCGGCGAGCGCAGCGGCTCCTTTGTCGCGGAGAAATTTACCATCGACGTAACGCGAACGCCGGCACCGCGCTTCGATCTGCTCAAGACCGCAGACTACATGTATGTCGGCGTGCAATATTCGCGGGGCTGTCCGTTCACCTGCGAGTTCTGCGACATCATCGAGCTCTATGGCCGCGTGCCGCGGACCAAGACGACGCAGCAGATGCTCGCCGAACTCCAGTCGCTGTACGACCTCGGCTATCGCGGCCATGTCGATTTTGTCGATGACAATCTGATCGGCAACCGCAAGTCGCTGCGGATTTTCCTGCCTGACTTGATCGCGTGGCAGGAAGCGCACGGTTATCCGTTCGAGTTTTCCACCGAAGCGTCGCTCAACCTTGCGGACGACCATGACCTGATGGAGCTGTTGCGCAAGGCAAATTTCTTCGCGGTCTTCATCGGCATCGAGAGCCCGGATCCGGAAACGCTGGTGCATACCAAGAAAAAGCAGAACACCAGGCGCAACATCGCCGAAAGCGTCCACAAGGTCTATGCCGCCGGCATGTTCGTTACCGCCGGGTTTATCGTCGGCTTCGACACCGAGAAAGTTTCGATCGCCGACGCTATGGCGGATCTGATCGAGGAAGCAGCGATTCCGGTCGCCATGGTCGGTCTTCTATACGCCCTGCCGAACACTCAGCTGGCGCGGCGTTTGGAAAAGGAGGGCCGGCTTCACGCCAATCACGACCGGATGGCGGAGGAGACCGGCGATCAGTGCACGCTTGGCCTCAACTACGATAGCCGCCGCCCCGAACGCGACGTGCTGCTCGATTATCGGCGTGTCCTGGCGCGCATCTACGATCCCATCGCCTATGCCGGCCGCCTCGAACGCCTTGCGGGCATGCTGGACCGTTCCGGCCGGCCGACCGAACTGGCGGTGGGCGATCGCCGGCGCGATTTTATCTCGCTGGAATTCGTGCACGCCCTTCTCAGTAAGGTGCCCGAAGCGCGCGAGCCGTTTTGGAACGTATTTAAGAGCTGCCGCAGCAAAAACCCGGCCGCACTACGCCTCATCTTGTCGTTGATGACGCTCTACACGCATCTGGGTCCTTTTTCGCGTTTTGTCGTGGGCGAAATCGATCGCCGCATCGAGGCACTTGATGCCGCCACCGCGCCGGTGGAGAAGTCCGGTCGCGTCCTCAAGCGCCATTGCGGCGGGCATAACGCGAAGCCCTCACGCGGAAGCCGTCGCGCGCCAATCATAGATCGAGGTTTGGCAGGTCCGCGAGATCTGGAATCTGCCGCAGCGGGGGCTGATCGGCATACTCGTCCGGCATGCGCGCGCGGTTGACCCAAACCCCTTTGAAACCGAAGGACACCGCGCCCATCACGTCCCAGCGGTTCGACGAAACGAAAACAACATCGCCCGGCCTAACGACTAGCGCGGCGGTGACGAGCGCGTAGACCTCGGGCCGTGGCTTATATTGCCGTACCGCATCCACCGAAAGTACGGAGTCCAGGAGTTCGGCGATGCCCGCGGCGTGGACCGCTGCATCGAGCATGCGCGGGGTGCCGTTGGACAAGATGGCCAGCCGCGCCCCGCCTGCCTTCAGATTGGACAGTGCAGTGCGGGCATCGGAAAACGCGTCAAGCCTGAGGTAGGCCTCCAGCAGTTTCGGCCGCAGCGTGCGATCCACCGAGGGCACCCGTGCCAGCGCAAAATCCAGCGCACGCTCGGTAAGCGTCCAGAAATCGGCGTAATGCCCGGCAAGCGTCAAAGTCCAGGTGTATTCGAGCTGTTTCGTTCGCCAGATATCAGAGAAGCGATCCGCCTCGGCGCCGGCCGCCGCGCGGTGGCGGGCAATAGCGGCATGAACGTCGAACAGCGTGCCGTAGGCGTCGAAAACGTAATTGCTCACCATTTTTGGGTCCCCCGGGCGATCATAGTGACAAAGGCCGGGCGGGGGGGACAATAGGCCGAAGGAGATGATTCGATGAGCCGACCGGTCGCCTGGTCCAGGACCGTGACTTTTTTCGAGGACGAATGGCACGAGGGCAATGTGCCGATCATGGGTCCGCGTACCCATGCCGCTTGGCTTTGCACGTCCGTATTCGACGGTGCCAGGGCATTTGAGGGCACCACTCCCGATCTCGATTTGCATTGTTCGCGCGTCAATGAATCGGCCAAGGTGATGTCGCTTAAGCCTCTCGTTTCGCCCGAAACCTGGATTGGTCTCGCGCGCGAGGGCTTGAAACGCTTCGATCACGGCGCGGAGATTTACATCCGGCCGATGTATTGGGCGGAGGAGGGCGCTCCCGGCGGCGTGCGGCTGGACCCGGATTCTACCCGCTGGTGCCTTACCCTCTATGTCGCGCCGTTTCCCAAGCCGACAGGAACCGCGATCACGCTGTCGCCCTATCGTCGCCCGACGCGCGAGACGGCCTTGGTCGACGCCAAGGCGGGCTCGCTCTATCCGAACAACGCGCGGGCGTTGATCGAGGCGCGCGGACGCGGCTTCGACAATTGTCTGTTGTGCGACATGCTCGGCAATATCGCCGAGCTTGGCACGGCCAATATTTTCATGGTCAAGGATGGTGTCGTTTATACACCGGCGCCGAACGGCACTTTTCTCGCCGGCATCACGCGCGGTCGCGTCATCGCGCTGCTGCGCGCGTCCGGGGCCACGGTGGTCGAGGCGACGCTGCGCTATTCCGATTTTCAGTCGGCCGACGAAATTTTTTCCACCGGCAACTACACCAAAGTGGCGGCGATCACGCGCATCGATGAGCGGGATTTGCAGCCCGGCCCCGTCTCCCGCCGGGCCCGTGAGCTATACTGGGAATATGCGCACGCGGACGCTCGCTGACGGCGCGTGCGGCCCCGCTTCGGTAAATTAAAGCTTCCGCCGGGAGAACCTAAAGCGATCGTTTCGATTGGCGCTCTAGCATTTTGATGGAGCATGATCTTTTCGGAAAACCGGCTTCCACTTTTCCGGATCATGCTCTATCCGTGCGGTTCGCCGTTGGGATCGGTAGCGGTTGGGAATTGATGAGCGAGTTCGACAGGTGCCCAGCGCGCCAGGGCGCCGATGCCGCGCAGATCCTTCACCACCCCGATGGGGACCCCAAGCCGTTGAATCACGGCAACGGTCTTGCCGCGCAATACGCGATCGCAGTTCATGTGCGTGGGCGCGATGAAGAAATCGGCGTGGCTCCAATCGCGCGTGAAATGCAGGCGTTTGTCTGCTTCATTCTCGAACGAGACCTGCTCCCCGCAAACCGCCACCGTGTAGCCGAGGCGGGCGGTCCCGTCGGTGTGTGAATCCGTCTTGTCCAGATAGGCTTCGAGGTCCTTGACCGCGGTCGGCATGATGTTGACCCAATAGTCGGTCTCGTAGCGACGCGACGCGCCTTCGAGACCGCCGACCACGGAATTGTAGAACAAATATTCATAGGGATGCAGCCGCACCAGCGTCACGACATCCCAAACGCAAATGGCCGCCATCGCCGCGATGGCGGCGAAGCCCACGGCGCGTCGCTTTGCTTCAAGTCCAGACAGGAAAAGGTGTCCTCCGACGCCCGCGAGCGCCGCGATCGGCGGCACCACGAACAGAAAATGGCGCATCCCGCTGAACGATGGCCCGTGACCTGCAACCTGGCAGGCCAACGGGAAAACAATGACGAAAGCTAAAATGCCGATTTCCAGAAACGGCGTGCCTGCGGGCGCGCTGCCAGTCCGTCTGAACACCGAAAAAGGCACCGACAGCAGCGCCGCGGCGGCGCCCAGCAGCACCAAAAGCGGCAGTTTGATCGCCAGATAATCCGGCTCGTACCAGCGCGGCACCTCGCTCATGAAATAAACTTGGCCAGCAAGGATGGCGCGGATCGGATAGTGGAAGTGGGCGAAGGCAAAAATGCCGCGAATGGGATTGAAAAATTCGAGCGAAGCCCACGGCCAGCAGGCGATCATGATCACATAGGCGATGACGAAAGCGGGAATGAAACGCACCAACGAGCGAACGGCCTGCTTCGCCGCGTCGCTCCAGCTTTGTTGCGGAAGCGGCCGCGAATAAAGAATAATTACTATTCCGGCATACCCGACCATCAACAAGCCGGTGGCGCGCAGGCCCAGTGCGGCGCCCAGCAATATCCCGAACCAGAAGATATCGACGCGACGCGGATTGGGAAAATCACGCCCCGCGCGTATCAGGAAATACAGCGCGCCCATCATGGCGGAGGCAAACGGCACGTCCTTGGTATGGTTGAACATCCCGCCGTACCAAACGCCGCAAATGGCCAACGCGACACCCGCCATCAATCCGGCGCGCGGCCCGGCAATCATTCGCGCGGTTGCCCAGGTCGCTATCACGCCGCCGATGCCGGCGACGGCGCTCATGACATGGCGAATGTCGTACAGATCGAACGGCAGAAGATGCGCGAGCAGAGCGGCGATTATGTCGAACAGGCCGCCGTAGAGATAAAGATTGCTAAAATCAAAAACCGATCTGTCGGTAAAGCCGCTGCGGTAATAGGCGATGATCAAGTCGCCGTAGTGTTGCTGGAGGCCTTCATCGTTTGAAATCGCATATTCTCTGAAGGTCGCAAGAACCAGTACGAAAAGGATCACCACCAAAAGGGCGAACATCAAATCCCAGGATCCGATACCGGCGATCGATAATCGGCGATACAGCGACGAAGCGGTGATCGTCCGCCTCGATCCGGGCCCCGTTGGCGATTCCTCCAAATTGGCTATCATGTTGTTTTAAAAGGGGAGTTTTCGGCTAATTCCAAGTGCGTCATAAACTTCGCGGGCGAGGCGAGCGACCGGATTGGCCATGCCGATTTACACCGCTTTGCCGCGAGGTCTGATACATCCTCCTTTCGGCACCGACAATGTCAAATCGAGGGCGGCCGCGGCTGACATGAGGACGCGGCACCCGGCGGACAAGCAGGGCCGGACGGCCCCGCTCATCCGCAGGATGCGCCAACCAGGCGATCTACTTCATTGCCGCTTCGTACATCTCCGCCACGTGGTCCCAGTTAACCAAATGATCGAGGTATGCCTTGAGGTAATCGGGTCTGCGGTTGCGATAGTCTATGTAATAGGAGTGTTCCCAGACATCGCAGCCGAGGATGGGCTTGGCGCCGTGCACGAGCGGGTTTTCGCCGTTAGGCGTTTTCATGAGCGTCAGCTTGCCGTCTTTGACGGCGAGCCAGCACCAGCCTGAGCCGAACTGCGTGACCCCGGCCTGGACGAAGTCTTCCTTGAATTTTGCGATCGGCCCGATGTCGCTGGTGATCTGCTTTTCCAATTTGCCGGGCAGCTTATCGCCGCCGCCGCCCTTCTTCATCCACTGCCAGAAGTGGATGTGATTGTAGTGCTGGCCTGCATTGTTGAAGAGAGCCTGGTTTTTGCCGAACGTACCCTTCAACACCTCCTCGACCGGCTTGTTCTCCCACTCCGTGCCCTTGGCCAGATTGTTTCCGGCGGTCACGTAAGCCTGGTGGTGCTTATCGTGGTGGAACTCGAGCGTCTCGCGCGACATGTGCGGTACGAGGGCGTCATAGGCGTAAGGCAGCTCTGGTAGGGTGAATGCCATTGGTCTACTCCTCAATGTGAAACGGATAAGGGCGGCAGAGGCGGGGCGCGTGTGCGTAAAACGGCGTAACCGAAACAAGGTTTCCTCTAAATAGGCTTAACGGGCACCCTTCGGCAATGTCCCCGAGAGGGGGCTAAAAAGCTGCCGCCCGCGTATGCGGATCGCACCAAATTCGGTATGCTTTGCAAGGGATTATCCGGCGCTTCTGCTACTTTTCTGAAGGTTTTCTGCCGAGCGTCGGAATACCAGAGGCGACCGGCGCCCAACGGCGGAACCTTGGTTGCACACAGCCATTTAAGTCCTTGCGCCACCACAGGTTGCCCGCCAAAATGGTTTTGATCGCCACCTGTTTGGGTGAGGGTCAAGGGACGGGCGTAATGCTGAGCGTAATGCCACGGGTTTTGTTGGTTGTAGGGCTTGTCACGACCGCCATGGGTTTGGTCCTGATGGCGTCGGGTCTGCCGATTCGCGACGGCACGTTTGATGCCGAGATTCTGACTCCGGGCATGATCGCCGCCGTTGGCGGCCTTCTCCTCGTCGGACTTAGCCTGGCGGTTCGCGAGTTGCAGCGAATCGAGCAGGCGCTCGCGCCACGGCCGATTCCGCGTGTCACGGCCACCGATGAAACGATGACCGTCACCGGAGATGCGCCGGACGCGACCGTGCGATTGCCAATTCCGTCGAAGCCAAAAACGGAGCCGCAACTGGTGTCTCCGGCTGCGACCGAGGTGGCTCCGGCTGACGCCGCGGCGTCGCGCGATGAGGTGGCGCCTGAACGCGTGCGAGTGAAGTTTCCGCCCCTTACCCGACGCGCAGAGCGTCCACTCGAAGAACGACCAGAGGTGCTATTGTCGCCGCAAGTCACCGCTCCGCTGGAAGATGACACGGCGGAAGCGACAAGCGTTGTGGTCTCAAGCCGCGCCGCAAACGGCGCCTCCGGGTCCTCCCGCGTGATACCGCGGCCGACGGCGCGCCAGGCTCCCGAAAAAGCAAATGGTTCGAGCCCCAGAGTCTTCTGGCCCGTCGGGCCACTGCGGGATAGCCGGGCGACGGCGGCGGACTCTGCTGCGACCGTGCCGCCGCCCGTCTCCGCGTCACCGGCAGTCGAGGAGGCGGCTCCGGTCGTTGCACCTGCCGCTCCGACCGTCCTCAAAACGGGCGTCGTCGAAGGAATGGCCTATACGCTCTACTCGGACGGTTCGATCGAGGCGGCCCTTCCTCAGGGCACGTTGCGGTTTGGCTCGATCAGCGCGCTTCGCGATCATATCGAGAGCACTCCGTAACCCGGGATCATGCTGTCGCCCTTGCAGCACGTTTGGGCCGCCCGTTTGTTCTCGTTCCACGAATAATAGCGCCGGCGACTTCAGGGTCGTCTCGTTCCGGGCGCTTAAAGCTTTTCGCTCCGAAATTGCCAAGCCCGGCAAGTTCAGCGGCCACGCAATTCTGTATTGGTCGGAAATATTTTGTATTGGCCCGAAACATTTCTTGGATATTCATGGCTGCCGAAATTTATTGCTTTAATTTATCAGCTAGCAGCTTTATCTTGGAATAATTCGCAAGTAGCTGCTGTGGCGCGCGCAACGGGGCAGCGCGTATCGGGACACGGCGGCGAGGTTGCTCGTGAGACTTCAGGCGCAACATGGCTGAGAACTCCGCCGAGACCAGTTACATCCAGCTCACCGCGAAAATCGTATCCGCCTATGTGAGCAACAATACAGTTTCCAGCGGCGAGATTCCCGCTTTGATCGGTCAAGTGTACGCGGCGCTGACGCGCGTTTCGAACGGCGGCCCTGTAGCCGCGCCGGCGGAGCCGCTCAAGCCGGCCGTGCCGATAAAGCGGTCGATCACGGCCGAACACATCGTATGTCTGGAAGACGGCAAGAAATTCAAATCGCTCAAACGCCACTTGCGGACACAGTACGACATGACCCCTGACCAATATCGGGCGAAGTGGAGTCTGCCTCCGGACTATCCGATGGTTGCGCCCAACTATGCGGCGGCCCGTTCGCAGCTTGCCAAGCAGATGGGCCTCGGTCAGCAGCGGCGCCGTCGCCGCGACCGCGGCTGACGTTTCTCCGGTTCAGCGCTGGAGAACGCCAATCAGGCGGTTCGCAAAGCTGAGTCGCTCGGTCATGACCCGGATAACATATGCTAAAAGGGCTTGGCTCAGCGCCGGTTGCTCGTGCTTGATGCGTTCGAAGGCGTCCGCATCGAGCTCGTAGAGCACGCTTGCTGTCTCGGCCTGAATCGTCGCACTGCGGGGGCTCCGGGTAATCAAGCCCATTTCGCCGACGGTCGTGTGCCGACCCAGGCTGCGGACACGGGCGGTACGGCCCTCGGGCAAATCGACGATGATGCCGACCCGGCCCTCCAGGATGAAATGCATCGATGCCGCCGGTTCGCCTTGCCGCGCGATGACGTTGCCGCTCTGAACTTCAAGGCGGCGGCAATATTCCGCCATGCGTTCGGCGAGCTGGGCATCGCCGAACGCCTCGGACAGCCATGCGAGCAACGACCGCTGGTCGGTTACTTCGGCAAGGTGGGCCTCGATGATCGCCTGCTCGCACGATTCGAGCGCCCGATCGAGATCGGACGCAACCACGATGTCGTCCGAAATAAAGCCGGCGTTGCGAAACACGCGCTCCAAATCCGGCGTCAGCCTGACGAGAACAATTCGGGTGCCCGTTTCGCTCGCCGCCTGCTTGATCTGGGCAAAGCTTTGCGTAGCCGACGAATCGATCCCGGTGACGCGGTCAAAATCAAAAATCAGGAAGCGGCATTCCCGATGCTGCCCCAGCAGTGATTTGACGTGCTGGTAAAGCCGGTTGGTCGAGCCAAAGAACAAATAGCTCTGCAAGGCCATGCCTTGTATCTCCCGGCCGTGATTGGTCAGAAGAGTCTGCTCCTGCGCTCCGCGATCGAGCGAGGAGCGGTATTCCGAACCGTCGAAACTGAACTTGATCGCATTCACGCGGCTGACGCTGAACGCGAACGTTGCGCATCCGATCACCACCCCGGTCAGCACGCCCGCTATGAAACCCCAATTGATGATGAGCAGGGCGATCGCGATCAGCGACAAATAGTCAATGCGCTGCAATTGACGCGCTGATTGGATCAGCCATTGATAGACGAGGCCGCCGCCAAGAAAGAGCAACAGGCCGCCGAGTATGTATTTCGGCACGTAGCCGACCAGCGAGGGGCCGGCGAACAGCAGAACAGCCGAGATCGCAGCGACGGTCATCCCGGACAGGCGGCCAGTCGCGCCGGCCGTGCGCACAAGTATGGAGCGGCTCAGCGAAGTGCAGCTGATATAGCCGCCGAACGCCGCCGACACGATATTGGCAACCCCGAGCACCTTCAGATCGCGATCGATGTTGGCATCGGTGCGGGTCGCGATCTCGATCCCGGTCGTGTTGAGCAGAAAATTGATGACGGTGACGAACATGACGGCGAGAAGGTCGCCAGCCAGAGCCGGGAAGGAGGTCCACGAGAAGCTTTGCAAGGTGCCTGGTTGCCACGGCGAGATGAGCTGGGCGTCGGGCTGCGGATGAAACATCCAGCCGTGAATTTGCGCTTCGCCGATTGAAGAGCCGATCAACGGCAGCACCAGGTAGGTCGCGGCGAACGCGGCCAGAAGAACGCCGGGCATAATGAATGGGCTTTTGGAGCGGCGCAGTGCCAGATGCAGGACCACCCCGACGACCAATGCCGCGGCGACCTTGGTTACGGTCGCGACGTCGACGAAGGCGCCGATATTGGCGAGAATCGGCCGCTGATCGGTAACCACCTGCATGGCACCGGTGATCATCAGCCAACCCGTAGCGCCGAGAAAGCCGCCGATGACGGGAAATGGGATGAACCGAATAGCGCGTCCGGCGTGGGTAAATCCAAGGACGCACAGAAGCAGTCCGGTGAGCACCGTGGTCAAGGCAAGAGCGACGAGCGTTGGGATGAGGGGATCGGCTCCGCTTTGTGCCAGACGCTGAACGACGGTCGCCACCATCGCGGCTAACACGACGGAAATCGAGCTGTCAGGGCCGGCAATCGCAAAAGGCAGCGAACTGCGTGACGCCACGATCACGCCGCCAATGGCGGCTGAAAGAAAGGTCACGGCAACGCCGACGGCAAGCGAGTGCTCGAGCGGACCGGCGAAAATCAGCGCGGCGTAAGACAGGCAATAGGCGACCGACAGAATGCTGCAAACCGACCCGGCAAACACATCCGTGAGCGCGGCGCGGAATTTTTGATTGCCCAGCACGCCGCCTGCCCCGACAGTATCGACGGCCATCGTTGATCTTCCCCCGCGATTTGCCGGCCCGGTATGGACTTACAACACGATCGGACGCGTGGCCAGATTCCCACCGGATCTTGCATTTCCACCACTGAGAACCCGGCTTGCCGCGTGAGCGGTCACGCGTCGGTCACTGCTGCGGTGGTCAAGGCCGCCCGCGCGTCGGAGCGGATGCGTTCCACCATCGAACGAAAGCCGTTCGAACGCTGCGGCGTCAGATGCTCGCGCAAACCCATCCGCTCGAACAACGCGAGCGCGTCGGTCGCGAGAATATCCTTGGCGTGCTTGCCCGAAAATGTTGCGAACAGGATCGCGATCAGTCCGCGCACGATGTGCGCATCGCTATCACCCGCGAATGTGAGGATCGGCCCGCCTGTGCCATTCGGCCGCACGTCGGTTTCCAGCCAGACCTGGCTCGCACATCCGTGCACCTTGTTGACGTCGCTGTGCGCGTCGGCCGCCAGCGGCGATAGCTCCCGCCCCAGTTCGATCAGATAGCGATAGCGGTCGTCCCAGTCCTCCAGAACCGCGAAGTTTTCGATGATTTCGTCGATTTCCGGCATGCGGCGGCGGTTCCTCGTCGCCCTCTATATAGAGCGCCGAGCCGGCGAGGTCGATGTTCTCGCTGGCGCCGTTGCGGCGAGCCGATTTAGGCTGAGTGTTTGGCGTCCTTACGCGGCGCCGGCCCCCGCCAGGCGGGCGCAAGATCGGCGGGCGTCAGGGTGCTTTGCGAGGCCCGTTCTGCGCCGGACTTGTCCAACGCCGATTTGCTGCTGTTTTTCCCGTTCGTGACCGACCCGGTTTCGCGCGGCGCCATCGCCTCGCTCAACGCTTCATAAAGCATCTTTGCACCGGCCTGGGCCCGGTAGCCAATCGCGGTAGCGACTTGCGAGCCGACCGTGCAGGCGTCAGGCTGACGCTCGCAGAAGCCGCGCAAATCGCCAACGGTGGCGGAAGCCGCGGAAATCGCTTCGGTGGCGCTGACCTCGCCGCCCGACGGGCTCCGCTGTGCGGCGCCGATAGGCAAGAGCACGAGCACCAGCCCGAGCCAGAATGCCATTCGCAAAAGCAAGAACATGTGACCCGCATCCCCTGCGGCCTTGATTGCCGCTTGTGAGCTCAACCTAGCAAACATCATTGAAGGCCGCGTTGGTGATGCAGGAACGATTTGCCTCATAATCGAACAGAATACGCCACAAATTTTCGTACAATTTGAAAATCTAGAATTTACCTAAAATTTGAGCAAACAGCCCGTGATCCTGCGACGACGCGCGAAGGACGCGCGTCGCAAAGTTCCGGTTCCGCCCGAAGGGCCGTGCGATCCCGATCGCTGGCAACGGCCCGTTCACCATGATGGGGGAATCCCTCGTTCATACGCGCACGCCGACCGGTACGGCGATGCTCCGGTGCGTCGCGCACACGACCTCTTTAGTGTTCGCTTAAGCGGCGTCTGACACGATCCGCGGACAGAAAAAAGGGGAGCGCGTCTGCAAAGTCGGGCGTGCATTTGGGACCGTGGGCCTGTTCGCGCCAGTACGAGACTATATCGCGACACTGGTGCATCCGACGGCGCAGCAGGATGCGCTGACCGCCGCGCGTCACCGGGCTTTCATCGCGCCGCGGCTTCTTGGCAGCATTTTCGTCCTGGCGGCGCTTCCGGCCTATCTGATCACGCGCGGCGCGCCCAACGCCCTTGAATTGATCGTGTTCGCGTGGCTGGTCGTCCCGATCCTGACGGCCTACTTTCTTTCCCGCACCGGTCGCTACGAAAGCGCTCATGGTCTTTCGTCGCTGGCGCTGACGGGCCTCGTCACGACGGTCGCCGCTTTGACCGGCGGCATCACGTCCTTCGCCGCCATTTGGCTTGTGGTCGTGCCGCTCGAAGCTTCGCTTTCGGCGTCGCGCCGCGTCGTCGCTATCGCGTCCACCTTTGCGATCACGGCCGCCGGTCTGCTGGTGCTTGGCAGTGAACTTAACGTGCTGCCGGCGGGCCATTTGGGCGCGCCCATCGCGCTCGCCACCGTCGGCATCGTGTCGGCCGTTTTGTACGGGGCGGGGATTGCGCTCGGCGCCGAAGCGCTCGCGCGCACCAGTTTCTGGTTGCTCTATGCGGAAGAGGATCGATACCGGCTCCTGGCGCGCAACATGACCGACGTGATTACGCGGCACGGCCGTGATGGCGGGGTGATGTTCGTGTCGCCTGCGGCCCAGTCGTTGTTCGGCTGCGGGATTGCGGATTTGCACGGCCAGGGTTTGTTCGGCCGCGTTCATGTCGCCGACCGGCCGGCTTACCTGAAGGCGTTGGGCGATACGGCGGCGCTCGGCGAGAGTAAATCTGTCGAGTTCCGGGTCCGGCGCGACGGCGCCGAAGTCCCCAGCGGCCCGGCCGGACAATTTGTTTGGATCGAAATGCGCTGTCGGCCGATTGAACAGCCGGCGGCGAATGTAGGCATTTACGATCGTCGCGAGGTTGTCGCAGTGCTCCGCGACGTGACCGAGCGCAAGCGCCAGGAACAGGCGCTTGAGGACGCGCGCACCGAGGCCGAGCGGGCCAATGCCGCAAAAAGCCGCTTCCTCGCCACCATGAGCCACGAGTTGCGCACGCCGCTCAACGCCATCATTGGCTTCTCCGACATGCTGAAAAAAGAAACCGCGCTGATGATCGATTCCTCCCGCCGCAGCGAATATGCCGGACTGATCAACGATTCCGGACATCATCTGCTCGCGGTGATCAACGGCATCCTCGATATGTCGAAAATCGAGACCGATAATTTCGAAATCACGCCCGAGCCTTTCGCGCCGGCGCAGGTCATCGCCGGTTGCTGCGATCTTCTGACACTGCGGGCCAACGAGGCGGGCGTCACGCTCGAAAGAATGCCGACCGGCGACCTGCCCGAGATGATCGCGGACCGGCGCGCGCTCAATCAGATACTGCTCAACCTGCTTTCCAATGCGATCCGCTTCACCGATCGCGGCGGCAAAGTCACGCTCAGCGCCCGCGCCGAAGCGGGCCACATGAACTTTGTCGTCGAAGACACCGGCGTCGGGATGAGTGATGAAGATCTGGCGCGCGTCGGCGAGCCCTATTTTCAGGCGCGCGCGTCCTACGATCGCCGTTACGGTGGAACCGGTCTTGGATTGTCGATCGTCAAGGGCCTGGTAAGGCTGCACGGCGGCGAAATGGATATCCGCAGTCGCGTCGGAGCCGGCACGCGCGTGAGCGTACGCCTGCCGCTCGATTGCGAGCGCGTGCAACATGCAAAAGGGCGCGCGGCGAAGCCTGCGGCCGACGTGACGAGCTACTTGGCGGCTTATTCGTCGAATAGCTCCGCGGTGCGGCCGAGCACGGCGACAACCGGTTCAGAAGGCGCTTCGGCGCCGATCGATATTCGGGTGAAGAAAAGTGCGTGAGCGTAGCAACAGTCAGCGGGCCCGCGGGGGCTCAGCCGGGCCGTCGGGCGCTGCCGCAGCGGTAGGGCAGCGGCTTTGGGCGAAGGCCACGCAACGTCCGGTCAATTCGATGGCGATCGCCTGCGCGGCAGCCGCGAGCTTGATCATCGTCGTCAATGCGGTGTTCCTGCAATCGGGCGTACACCCGGCGCCGTTCTTCGCCAACCCGGCCGAATTGCCGCCGCCACTCGACATTCGTCCTGCCGCGCCGGCCGCTCCGGCGCAGAAGCTGCCGGAAGCGGCACCCCCGCGCCCGGCGGCGGGTTTGCGGGCGCCTCAAACGGCGTCGGCGCGGCGCAACGATCCCATCGCCGATCTCATCGGAACGGCTGCCACATCGTCCACCGGATCGCGTTCGCGCGTCATGGCGGTGCAGCGCGTGCTCTCCGACTACGGCTATGGCCAGATCAAACCGTCAGGCGTTCTCGACGAGCCTACGAGCGCGGCGATCGCGAAGTTCGAGGCCGACCGAATGCTGCCCGTAACCGGTCGACTCTCCGACCGCCTTCTAAGCGAACTTACCGCCATGACCGGGCATCCTGTCGAATAACGGCCCCCTTGCTGCGCGGCGCAAGGCAGCAGCGGCATATATTTATCCCAACTGTCGCAATCCCCATCGTTTGTGGTTATGGGTTCCGTGCTTGCCTCACGCGGCGGCTGGAGTGACGGCCATGCGTCTCAAGACCGCGCTTTGGGTTGCCGCTTATCTGCGGCGCTGTCACGTCGAGGGCATATTTGCGGTGGTGCGTCGTCGCGGCGCGGAGGAAGCAGGCGCCGTGTTCGTTCGCATTTGCAGGCTCGATGGCACATCGGATTTGTTCGGCCCGGCGCCGCAGAGTGCGTTCGATGCCGCCCAAGAATCGGCGCGCGCATTCGCTCCGAGCCTCGCCACGCAGTCGGCGCCCGACGCCGACGTCGAGGCTTATCTGGCGCGGCAGCTGAAATTCGATCCGGACGTTTGGATCGTCGAGGTCGAAGATCGCGCCGGACGCAACTTTCTCGACATCGTTGCCGGTTGAGCCGCGCTAAATCGATTGCGCTCTAGGACGCGCTGCGACGCTCGCCGGTTCGCGGGGTCACCGCCGGGTGCCGGTGCACCGGTGCCGCTGGCCGCGCGTTCCGGTGGGTTTCGTCGTCCCAGGCGAGCGGCTGATGTTTGGCGGCGGTACGTTCGTGGTGGTGGAGAGCCTGCCAGATCGCGAGCATTTCCTCGGCAGCGGGGACCAGGATCTCGTCATAAAGCACGGCGAGCGCGTGAACCCGCTCCACCGAATGACCGACTGCGGGATTGACGAACATCAAGATGCGATAGAGCACGTCGCGCGGCACTCCCAGAACTTTGCCGACTACGACAACCGGCTCACCCAATTCATCGCGCGCGATACGATGTGCCTGCTCGCGCGGAATCGACAAAGTGCCGGCGAGCTGATGCGCGAAGTCGTCGCGTTTGCCGGAGAGGACCGCCGCTTCGAGGAGCAGGCCGACGGACGGATCGTGCGCCACGTGGGTGCGCGCGGCTGGAACGGGAGCGATAACGTCGAGACTGAGCAAGATGAGCCGCCGCTCGTCGGCGTTTGCTGCGAAGAAAAGATCGTTGAGCTCGTGGGCTCTGGCCGAGTCGATTGCGGCGGACAGATCGGCGCGCTGTTCGTCGTCGCGCGGCGCCGGGCGTCCGGCGATCGGAGTCGGGCGGATGTCTTGCTGTGCCGTTACCGCTGGGGCAGGCGGCTGCAACAGCGGGTGCGAGCGCAGCTCGGCGGCGACGTCCGGCAAATCGCGGGCCAGCCATTGCAGAACCCGCAGCGGCGGCGAGGGATACCGCGCAAACCGTTTGGCCGCCGCTATGCGGGTAGGCACGTCCACGACTTCAAGCATGCGCAGCGCCAGCTCGGTGTAGTGGCGTTCTTCATCGGGCGTATGGCTGAGCCGATGTACGTAGAGATCGGTTAGGACACGCAACAATGTCGGACGCATATCCATCTCGCTGCGGGCGCCGAGATCGGCAAGACCGCCGAGGCCCAAGAAGTTCTGAGGTTCCATTACGCGTACTCAACCACCGAGACGGGACCGGATCCAAAGGACCGGCAACCAAGAACGCCCGTCGGATTGTCCCGAGATTTGTCATCAGCCTAATTCGTCGCCGTTAGCGGAGCGTTAACCCTGCATGCGGCTTACTTAGGACGAAGCCCGACGCGGGGGTGCGTCGGAGCAGGGGGTCCGCTGCGGGGCAGCGGACAACGGGCTGGGCGGCCAACATGGGCACCATTGTCAAGTTCCCGGATGAAGGGCGCATCGTGCGCTTCGGCCGCATGGACGCTGCGGAAGAATCCGCAACCGTCATCATTCTCCCGGTGGTGCGTATCGAACGCCACGACGCGCCGTTTGCCGGGGATGTCGAACCTCACAGTCCTCCACCGGCGGAAAAGGGCGGTCGTCGCCGGCTGAGACGCCGCTGAGCGGCCGCGCCATGCCGCCGTTCTTGAAAACCAAGCCGCTCTTGGCTGTTCTCGTTGTTCTGACGCTGGGCGGCTGCACGAGCATCGGCGACTTCGGCCGGCTCCAGCCGCCGCTCGTCGCCGACAACATCCACTCTTGGGTCGGTCAAGAAGCGGCGACACGTACCGGCGGACCGATCTCGCTGAACAATCTCACCGACGACGAGCGCGCGCTGCGCGATCTCGGGTTTCCGCTGATCCAGCCGCCCTACGATCGCATACGCTGGGACGCCTTGCTTTATGAATACGGCATAAAGCGCGAGTTCCGGCGCGATTTGTGGGTGGTCGATCCGACCGCCTATTACTGGCATCTGCTGGCCGCCGATTTCCGCTCGACGGCGGGCCGCTACAACCAGTTAAACGACGACGTTCGCAACGACGTGGTGCGCATCGGTCCGTTCTTCAATCTGGCGCACCGCGTCATCGACGCCGACCGCAAGCGTCTGGCGACCATGGATATCCTTCCCGATATTTCCCCGCCGGAACGGATCAACGCCCTGGCGCGCGTCGGCGAGAACAATTTGACGATCGCCTGGGTGCAAGCCTCGCTGGCGCACCGCTGCGCCGGTTACCGCTTTGCACTCAATCATCTCGTCGTGTCCGAGCCTGAAGCGTTGGCGACGCAAGTCGACCTCTCGCTGAAATTGTTGCAGCAACAAATTGCGGCGAACCGGCTCGTTCCGGCGCCGGCATTCGCGGAAGTGCCGGTCGCATTGGCGGCGCAGCCGGTACCGGCCATCAGGTAAGGCCCGCTTCAAAAAACCTCTATCGCGCCGGCAGCGGCTCTATGCGGCATTGCGCGCCGGCCAGCGCGCGACGCGCCATGGCCATGAGGTTGGGTTCCGGCGCAAGCGCCCGCAATACGATCAATCCGCGCTGGGTCGGCGACTCGATGATCAGGCGGTCGGCCGCGGTGACGTTCTCTTCCTCGGGAATCTGCGCATGCTGCTCCTCCGTCATGAGGTCGAGTTCGATCGCGCGCCGGCCAGCGGCGCGGTCGTTGATCGCGTAGTAGGCGACACTGTTGCGCGTGTAGAAAGTGACGGAAGTGTAGGCTTGGCTGAGCGGCGCGCTGAGCTTGAGCGGGCCCGTGGAAAGATCGTATCGGCATACTGCCACCGCGAACGCCGGATCCATGAAGGGCATGGTCGCTTTCGGCGCGGACGGGGCCTCCAGCGGCACGACGGTGTTGACGGGGGTGAATTGCGCGAGCCGCGAATATGCGTCCTGGGTCGCCGCCTGCGGCATCGCCAGCACTGTTGAAAGATGAACGATGCCGCCGAGCAGCAGCGCGCCGAGAATCCACAGCGGCAAGCGGATCATGAGCAGCTCTTTCGCACCACGGCCGGCATCGGCCCTTCCTTCGTCGTCAGCGAGGCGACGCCGATCGGCGTGTCGTACAGCCGCCAAACCAGAACGAAGCGCTCGATCCCGCCGCTCGGCAACCAATTTCCCGAGCGGGCGCGCGGGCCGACATTGATGACGAAGCGGCCGGTCGCGTCGCGCAAAATTTCGGCGCTGGTGAAGCCGTGCCGGTCGATCGCGTTGGCGACGAGCCGACCCTGCCGATCGTAGAGCGTCAGCGTCCAGTAGCGCGCCGCGGGCGTCATGCCGCTGATGACAAATGTGCAGCGCCCGTCGAGCGCATCACCCGTGTCGTCGGTGCGGGCATAAAATGCCACACCGTCGCCGGTTCCGACCGGCAGCTCGCCGGTTCGGGCGATGGTGGCGCGCGCATACGGATCGATGTCGATCGATCCGCTCTTCGGCCACGCCGTCCATGCGCCGATGGTCATTGCGCCGAACGCTACCCCGCGCGTCAGCGTCAACCACGTCGCGCCGAGCCCAATCGCCGCCGCGAGTATCAACGTGAAGCAGGAGCCCAAGAACAATCGCACGTTCGATCCGATCGACTGGCAGTGATAACACGCGGGTAGGGCGGCTAGTTGCCGTGGGAAACTCCGGCGGATTGCTGCTCGCTGGCCGCCGTCAGGGTGTTGACTCGGCGCTCGCGGTCGCCAAGCGCGCCGAGGGTGCCCGCCGGAGCGGTCAGCGCCGGCATGGCGCGGTTTGCGTCGTCGAGCAGATGCTCGACGCGCACCAGCGCTTCGGTTCCCTTTCGCGTCAGCAGGATTTGTTGCGGCGCCGGCGCGCCCTGGAGTGCGGCATCGGTGACGGCCGGTGCGTGTTGTGGCGGCGGCAGGCCGGCCAGCGCTCGTAATTCCACCGCCTGGTGCGCATAGGCCATGACGTTGTGCCAGATGAGCGCCGGGATGGTGCCGCCGGTCATACGTTTGGTCGGCGTGTAGTCGTCGTTGCCCATCCAGACCGCGCCGCTGAAATTGCCGGTGTAACCGACGAACCAGGCGTCGCGATAGCCGTTGGTCGTGCCGGTCTTGCCGGCGACCTGAATGCCATCGAGTTGCGCCCTTCGGCCGGTGCCGTTCATGACGACCGAGTTCATCATTCCGATCATTTCCAGCGCGACCTGGGGTGAGATCACCTGTTGCGGCCTCTTGCCGTCGCGATCGAAGCGCCACACCAGTTCGCCGGTGCCGGTACGCACTTCCAGCGCCGCATGCGGGACCACGACTTTGCCGAGGTTGGGGAACGTCGCGTAAGCGACGGCGTGCTCGAGCACGTTCACCTCGTCGGCGCCGATTGGCAGCGAGGGTGTGTCGGGCAACGGCGTATAAATGCCGAAATTGCGCGCGGTCTGAATGATCTTCGCGCGGCCGAGCTTCGGGTTGCCGTCGCCGAGCGCGATCGACAGCTTTACCGGGATGATGTTGACCGAATTCGTGATAGCTTGTGTCAATGTCATCGAGCCGGAATAGCCGCCGGAATAATTGTGCGGGCACCAGTTTCCGATGCAGACCGGAGAGTCGACGACGATCGTCTGCGGCGTGAAGCCGTTCGCGAGTGCCGTGGCATAGACGTAGGGTTTGAACGAGGAGCCCGGTTGGCGCAGCGCGTCCACGGCGCGATTGAACTGGCTTGCGCCATAGTCGCGCCCGCCGACCATGGCCCGCACCGCGCCGTCGAGATCCGCGACGACGAGCGCCGACTGACCGGCGCCGTAGTCATGGCCGTATTGGCGCAACGCGGATTCGACCTCGCGCTCGGCGTAGCGTTGCAGATTGGGATCGATCGCCGTGCGTACGATAAAGAAGCTCTCGGTGACCGATTTCGGGAATTTGTCGACGAGCTTGCGCATCTCGTCGAAAGCCCAGTCGAGATAGTAATTCGGGGCGTCCTCCCGACGGCGGTCGATCGGCGTCGCCGGATTGCGCCGGGCCCCATAGACTTGGCCTTCGGTCATGAAGCCCGCTTCGACCAGATTATCGAGCACGACGTTGGCGCGGGCGCGTGCTGCCGGCAAATTGACGAGCGGCGAGAACTTGCTCGGTGCCTTGAATAGGCCTGCGAGCATCGCGGCCTCCGGCAGCGTCACATCGCGCACCGATTTGCCGAAATAATACTGCGCGGCGCCGTTGACGCCGAAGGTGCCGCCGCCGAGATAGGCGCGATCGAGATACAGCCTGAGGATATCGTTCTTCGCCAAATGCGTCTCGAGCCAGAGCGCAAGGAACGCCTCTTTGATCTTGCGCTCGATGGTGCGCTCGTTCGACAGGAACAGGTTCTTGGCGAGCTGCTGGGTGATGGTCGAGCCGCCTTGCACGACGCCGCCAGCCCTGGCGTTGGTCACAAGCGCGCGGCCCGTGCCGAGGAAGTCGATGCCGAAATGCTCGTAGAAACGGCGGTCCTCGGTCGCCAGCACCGCCTTGATGAGGTGGTCGGGCATCTCCTCGAGCGTCACCGAGTCGTTGTGCTTGATGCCCCGATTGCCGATCTCGTTGCCGTAGCGGTCGAGAAAGGTGACCGCGAGCTCGGATTTCTTCAGCCAGTCCTCGTCCGAAGTATCGCGGAAGGCGGGGATGGCAAGCGCCAGCATGAGCAACAGGCCGCCGGTGCCGAGCGTTGCGGCTTCCGACATCGGCTCGACGATGAGCCAACGCCGCCAGCCGGCAACATGGAAACCGTCCATGATGGCGGTGAACCGCTCATACAGCTCGCGGGTCCATTTCCCGCTCTGGTAAACCGCGAAATCGATCCGCGCGTCCAGATCGAGCAGCACCCGCTTGAACTTGATCCGCCAGTTGGGTCCTGGATCGGGGAATAAATCGGTCACGCCTCAAACACTCCCGGGGACGGTTCAGGCGTCCGTCCTTGGTTCTTGTCCGCGAGGAGATTTAGCCGAGCAGGGGGCTGCGGCCAATGTAGTGTCAATGACAGTGTGAATGGAATTTGGGGGCAAATTGGGCGTAAACCGCTCTCAGCCGAATCTTGGCGCGGCCGGAAGACTGATGAAGACCGATAAGAAATTGGATGAAGTCCCGTTCTGGCGGCGTAAGCCGTTGGAGAAAATGACAGATTCCGAATGGGAGAGCCTTTGCGACGGCTGCGGCCGGTGCTGTCTTAATAAACTGGAAGAAGAAGGGACCGACCGCACCTACTATACCAACGTCGGCTGTCGGTTGCTCAACGCCAAGACCTGCCGCTGCCATGACTATGCGAATCGGCTCGACCAAGTGGACGACTGTGTACAGCTTACGCCGGAAAGCCTCAAAACCATCACTTGGCTGCCGCCCTCTTGTGCCTACGTGCTGCTCGCCGAAGGCAAAGACCTTTATTGGTGGCATCCGCTCGTCTCCGGCGATCCCGAAACGGTGCACGCGGCTGGCGTTTCAGTGCGTTCTCATCCTCTCGCCAGCGAAAAGAACGTGCCCGACGAAGATCTCGAACACCATATCGTAAGCTGGCCATTGAAGCTGCCAAAGCGAGCGCGGCGGCTCCGAGAGTAACAGCAAACGCTAAATTCCTGTGCGAAGGAAACGGCGCGATTGTCCTTGATCAATCCAGAGGCAAAAATGTTCCCTGTTGCGCGCGTTGCATCCGTTTTCGTGTGCGTGGGCGTCCTTTTGTCGCTCTCGTTTCTGAGTTCAGCAAAAGCCGCTATCGAGCCGTTCCCGCAAAGCTTTCGGACCGAGGACGTGAAGGCGGGGGACACCGTCATCCATGTACGCGTCGGCGGGCATGGCCCGGCGGTCGTGATGCTGCACGGCTTCGGCGATAGCGGTGACATGTGGGCGCCTTTGGCTGCCGAAATGGCGAAGGATCACACTGTCGTCGTGCCGGACCTGCGCGGCATGGGCCTTTCGTCGCAACCCGCCGGTGGTTACGACAAAAGGACGCAAGCAAACGACGTTGCCGCCGTTCTTGACAAGCTCGGCATCCGGCGCGCCGATCTCGTGACTCACGACATTGGCAATATGGTTGGCTACGCGTTCGCGGCGCAGTTTCCGGATCGCGTCACGCGTTGGGTCGCCATGGATGCTCCGCTGCCGGGCATCGGCAATTGGGACAAAATAGTTCTGAGCCCGCTGCTGTGGCACTTCAATTTCCGCGGGCCCGATGTCGAACGCCTGGTGCATGGCCGCGAACGCATTTATCTGGACCGTTTCTGGAACGAATTGTCAGCCAATCCGAAAGCGATCGACGAGGCGACGCGCGAGCATTATTCGGCAATCTATGCCCAGCCCGGCGCAATGCATTCAGCGTTTGAACAATTCGCCGCGTTTTCGCGTGACGCCACGGACAACAAGGCTTTCGTGGCCAATGGCAAGCTGACGATGCCGGTGCTCGCCATTGGCGCGGAGAAATCCTTCGGCACGGCGATGGCTGACGAAATTCGTTTCGTTGCCATCGACGTCACGGGCATTGTCGTTGCGAGTTCGGGGCACTGGCTGATGGAAGAACAGCCTGCCGCCACGGTCGCCGCCATTGCCGAATTTCTACGGCGCACGCCGCGGGTCGGTGAATCTCAGCTGCGATTGTCTCCAGCCGACGTGGCCGGCATCTCGCGTGGTTCCGCCGGCGCCGGAACGTCCGGACTCCAAAGCATCGAGACGACCGTGTTGTTTGGCGATCCGGCAAAGCCCGGCGTCTACACGATCTCGCTCCGCATTCCCGCTCACACGGTAATCTTGGCGCACACCCACCGCGACGACAGGATAGCAACCGTCGTCACGGGAACCTGGTATTTCGGCTACGGACCCCGTCACGAGCCCTCGGCGCTCAAACCGCTGCCGGCGGGCAGCTTCTATACCGAACCGGCCGGTGAGCCCCACTTCGCCGAGACGAAGGACGAAGCGGTCACGGTCTACATCACCGGGAACGGGCCAAGCGATACGAATTACGTCGAGGTTGGACCAAGGCCGTCCGGACAATGAACGCTCGGCACTGGGTGCCGTTCGGCCGGCGCCTGCCGGCTGGAGGGGGGAATCGCAATCTAGCCTAGGCAGCCACAGCCCTGCTCTGCGGATGCGACGGTTGCATTATGTCGCGTCAAGAGCGAAGGGAATGCCGGGCCCGAGGACCTTGCCGTCCCCGCCGGCACCGGATTTACCACGCGATAGAACGTGCGACATGACAGGGGATATGCCTCGGGAAGTTACCCCTGACGACGCTCATAGCATCGCCCCCGACATGGCGGGCGATGACGGCGTTTCTGCGCGTGCGAGCGAAGGCGCGGCGCAAGCCGCGGTCGTCTCGGCGGCATTTGCCCGAGGCCCAAACGACGCCACCGTCCTGCCGCCGCTCGATCACACCGCGATCCGGACGATCATCGCCGGCATCATGCTGGCCATGTTTCTCTCCGCGCTGGAGCAGACCATTGTCGCGCCGGCGTTGCCGGCGATCGGCAAAAGCCTTGCCAATCTTGACGATCTTTCTTGGGTCGTGACCGCCTATCTGATCGCGGCGACCGCAGCGACACCGCTGTTCGGCAAGCTCAGCGACATTCACGGTCGCCGCACCATCATGCTGCTGTCGATCGTCATTTTTATTGTCGGCTCGCTGGCCTGTGCGCTTGCATCGAACATCTGGATTCTGGTCGTCGGCCGTGTCCTGCAGGGGATCGGCGGCGGCGGGCTGATCCCCATCGCACAAACCATCATCGCCGACCTTCTTTCACCGCGCGAGCGCCCGATCGCGCAGAGCTACACGTCCGTTGTATTCATGAGCGCAAGCATTCTTGGGCCGGTGCTCGGAGGATTGCTCACCGATTACCTGCACTGGTCGTTTATTTTCTGGATCAATCTGCCGCTAGGCGCCGTCGCGCTGGTGATGACGGCGCGTGCGCTGCGCCGCCTGCCAAGGCACGACCGTCCGCACAAGCTTGATATTCCCGGCGTGACGCTGATGGTCGCCGCGTCGGTGGCGTTGCTGCTGGCGCTCGACTGGGGTGGCACGCATTACCCATGGATGTCGTGGCAGATCATCTCGCTTATCGCCGGCGCCGTCGTGCTGTGGGCGCTTTTCGCGGCGCGGCTTCTCACCGCGCGCGAGCCGTTAATTCCGCTGGCCATTCTGCGCGGCCGGATCACGAGCGCGATGACCGTTGCAGCGTTTTTCAGCATCGGTACCATTATCGGCGTAACGATCTTTGCCCCGCTTTACTGCCAGATGGTGTTGGGCGCCTCGGCGAGTTCCTCCGGCGTTGCTTTGATCGCGTTCATGGCCGGCACGGTACTCGGCTCCATGGTCACGGGGCGTCTGATCGTTCGGCTGACCCACTACATGCGCCCGCCGATCATCGGGCTCGCCGTGGCCATCGTTACGTTTGCCCTGCTTGCCATCGAAATAACAGGGTTGTCGCTCGGTGAGTTCACTTTGTTGCTCGGAGTGCTGGGCGTAGCGATCGGCCCGATGTTTCAGACGAGCACCATCGTGACCCAGAACGCTGTAAAGCCGCATCAGCTTGGCACGGCGACCGGTACGTTGAATTTCTTCCGGCTGCTCGGTGGGGCGGTCATCGTCGCGGTGTTCGGTGCCATCGTGCTTAGCAGCACAGGCAATGGCAGCGCCGTCGTCACGCTGGAAAAGCTGGCCGCAGGTCATGCCGACTTTGCGCCAGGGTTTCGTTTGGTATTTATCGCCGGGGCAATTTTTACCGCCATCGCGCTCGGCTGCGTGCTTTTGGTCGAGGAGCGGCCCTTGCACGGGCCGGTGCGCCTGACGGACCCTGCGGCCGAATAGCGCGACCGCGCCTACGGGAGTGCTCCGGGCTGCCCTGAAACGGCCGTTCAGGTGATATTCACTGGCAAACGCCTAGGAAATGGCGCATGGGTTCCGCCCAACGTGCGTCCGCCGCCGCGCTGCTCATGCTAGCCGTTGCATTCGCCCCGGCCCATGCCGAGGATCCCGTTCGGACTTCGCATGGGGGCGTTGATCTTGCCGCGCGCGCTTGCCTCAATCAGAAGGAGCGTCGAACGCTGGTGGAGAACGGCACGGTGCTGCATCTTGCAGCCGCCGTGCATGCGGTGCGCAGCCGCCTGCCCGGAACCTTGATCCGCGCGCGGCTTTGCCGGCGGGGTGACGGGTTTGCCTATGTGCTGACAGTGTTGAGCCACGATGGCAAAGTGACGCGCGTCGTCGTCGACGCGGTCAAGGGCACGCTGGTCGGCGAGCGCTGAGCGGAGCTAATTTTTGCGCCTTCTCGTTGTCGAGGACGATCCCGATCTCAATCGGCAGCTGGCGACCGCGCTGACGGACGCCGGTTACGTTGTCGACCGCGCGTTCGACGGCGAGGAGGGCCATTACCTTGGCGAGAGCGAACCTTACGACGCCGTAATACTTGATATCGGCTTGCCGAAGATGGACGGCATCGCGGTGCTGGAATTGTGGCGGCGCGCCGGCCGCGCCATGCCGGTTCTCATCCTTACCGCTCGTGATCGCTGGAGTGACAAGGTGCAAGGCTTCGATGCCGGCGCCGACGATTACGTCGCCAAGCCTTTCCACCTCGAAGAAGTGCTGGCGCGGGTGCGTGCGCTGCTGCGCCGTTCCGCCGGTCACGCCAAAAGCGAGTTCACTTGCGGGCCAGTCCGTCTCGATACCCGCACCGGACGAGTAGCGGTCGAAGGCAATCCGATCAAACTCACCTCTCACGAATACCGACTGCTTTCCTACCTGATGCACCACACCGGTCGCGTGGTATCGCGCACCGAACTGGTCGAGCATCTCTACGACCAGGATTTCGACCGCGACTTCAACACCATCGAGGTTTTTGTCGGACGCATCCGGAAAAAACTCGGAGTTGACGTGATCCAGACGGTGCGCGGTCTGGGCTATCTGCTCACGCCTCCCGATGCGCGCTAATTCGCTCGCGTTCCGCCTGTTTCTCTGGGCGACGGGATTGACCGTTGTCGTCCTGATCGTCACCGGCGTCGCCCTGTCTTCGCTGTACCGCCACGCCGTCGAGCGCGCTTTCGACCTCCGTCTCGACGTCTATCTGCGCACGCTGGTCGCCGACGTCGCTTCGCCCGATGAAGGCGCCGAAAAATTCCCGCAAACGATCGGCGAACCGCTGTTCGAGCTGCCCTTGTCGGGCTGGTACTGGCAGGTCACCCGTCTCGATACGCCAAAACCGGAGCTGCATTTCTCGCGCTCGTTGTGGGATTCGAATTTGCCGCGAGTGCCGGGCACCGAAGACGCCTCCGCCGGCGGGTACCGCAAGGGCTACGCGCAGGGCCCCGACGATGTGCGCCTGCGTCTGGTCGAGCGCAACGTCGATCTCGCCGACGAAGGCCGTTATCTGATCCAGGTGGCGGGTGACGCTTCCGAAATCGATGAAGAGATGCTGAGCTTCGACCGCACCATCGGCGCGATATTTGCCGCGTTGGCGGGCGCACTCTTGTTGACCACGGCGTTGCAGGTCCGCTTCGGGCTGTCGCCGCTGAAACGAATTTCCGAGAGCCTCGCCGCCATCCGTTCCGGCCGCGCGGAAAGGCTGGAGGGCGAATTTCCCGTGGAGATCGAGCCGCTGGCGCGCGAGACGAATGCGCTGATCGACGCCAACCGCGAGATCGTGGAGCGGGCGCGTACCCATGTTGGGAATCTTGCCCATGCGCTGAAGACCCCTTTGTCTGTCATCGTCAACGAGGCGGGCGCGAGGCCGGGCGATCCGCTGGCGCAAAAAGTGCTCGAGCAGGCCGACATCATGCGCGACCAGGTGGCGAGACAGCTTGAGCGCGCGCGGCTTGCGGCGCGCTCAACCGTCGTCGGCACGCTGATCGACGTTCCTCCCGTCGTAACGGCGCTGGCGCGCACGATGGAGAAGCTGCATCGTGAGCGCGACATCGCCATCGCCATCGACGTGCCGGAACACGCTCGTTTCCGCGGCGAGGAGCAGGACCTGGAAGAGATGATCGGTAACCTCGTCGACAATGCCTGCAAATGGGCGCAGGCGAGGGTCGCGATCGAGGTGCTGGCGGACGCGCCGGCCGGCGAAAACAGCCCGAGGGTTCGCGTTATCGTGGACGACGACGGGCCGGGCCTTTCGCCCGCCGAGCGCGAGCGGGTCGCTTTGCGGGGGCAACGGCTCGACGAAAGCAAGCCGGGGTCTGGCCTCGGCCTGTCTATCGTTGTCGAACTCGCCAACCTGTATGGCGGCGTGCTGACCCTCGGCACTGCGCCCATAGGGGGCTTACGGGCCGAACTCGCGTTACCGGCGGGTTGAAAGAGGTCGGGCGCGCCTGCGGGAAAGGGTAAAAAAGCAGTTCCGCCCACCCTCACGGGCGCTTATGTGGCTGAATTCCCGATATTTCGCGTAACTCCTTCTTAAGCGCCCGATGATTAAAAGTAATCAATGCCTTCCTGGTAAGGGTGATGGCCCTCATGGCGAGCGACGGACAATCCGTCGAACGGCTACGCGACTATCTCCGGACGCTCAAGCCGGAGGCTCGCGCGATGCTTGTTGCGGAGCTTGAACGCGGTTTATTGCGCGGCGATGAGTCGGCTGGCAGCGAACTCATTCTTCAGGAATTGCGCCGCGCTACCCGCCTCGAGAGACGACCGGGAAGGCGTATCGGCGATGCCGCCCGCATGTTCTTTATGCCGGTCGAACCGTTCCTCATCGACGATGCCGCTGACCACAAGCGCATCGGCCGTCTTGCGCGCATATCGCTTGAACCGATCTGGGACTGGATCGGTCGCGATCTGATGCCCGCTGAAGCAAAGGCGTTGAGCGAGGACATCAACCGCGCCTTGCTCGACTCGGATCAGGCCAAGGCCGAGCAGTTGATCCGCGCCCTGCACGATCGCGCGCTCCTGCACGTCAAGGAAGCCGTGGCTGCGGTCAGTGGCGATGAAAAAGCACGCCGGCGTCTGGCCGTACAGGTTGGCACGCCACGGGCGCTCGATGATCTTTCAGCGCTTGCCGGCATCCTCGGCTGCCGCGATGTGCTGTCCGATCTGGCGCGGCGGCTCCCGAACCATCTGCGCACCTTTGAGCGCGAGCAGATTGATCCGGTCAAAGCGCTTCTCGATGCGGCGACGACGCAGAAAACGCCAGCATCCGCTTCGACAAGCAAGGCCGACATTTTTCTTTACGGCCTCATCCTGGTTATGGGCCGGCTGGCGTCGCCGTGGCAGCTTATCCGCATCTCCGCCCGCGCAGCGGAAAGCGATGCCGCCGCCCGCATTGCCGAAACGCCATATGCGGTCGCCGTCACCATCGTCCTCGGTGAAGTCGAATGCATGGTGAGTGATTTGCGCACCGAACTGAAAGCGCATCGGCCGGTGACGTCCCTGCTCAAGGGCATTCACGACGCGGCGCGTGGACTGCGCAGCGAGATCGATCTGTCCGGCGATTCGCCGTGGAGCCGCCAGCTCACGGCCGTCCGCACCGAAGTCTCCAACGTGCTGAGAGCGGAAATCGAATTCGGCGCCAGGCCGCGTTCGGCGGCTGCTGCGGCCTCGGCCAATCAAGGAAATACCGGCAGGCTCGATACTCGACACCATGGATGTGAGCGAAGCCGAGTTGTTGGTCGAGTTCGTTGGCGCCTGCCGGACCTACGCCAACGAGCTTGCGGTCAACGAGGCAACCGTGCGCAGCTATTCCGAGCTGCAGCACTACCTCGAAAGCGGTACCAAGGTGCTGCTCGATGCCCTCCGCCATGCCGGCGATGCCGACCGGCCGTTCCGGCAATCGCAGATGGATGCCGCAATTCGCTTCTGTCGGGTCGTATTCGGCGGCGATTACGCGGGTCTGTTGGCCAAAGCGGCCGAAATCGCGGTGCAGACCGCGGCGGCCGAGCGCAAGTCGGCCCGCGCGTAGCCGGATGATGCCTCAAAGCCACTGCGCAACAGCGCGCAATTGCCGCGCCGGTGCTCCCATTGCCGCCGCAATGACGCCGTGGTGATGTAACGGCTGGGCGCGACGGCACGCCGCTTCGCTGCGGCTTCCCCCAATTCGCGGTTTTGAAATAGCACCATGATCTTGTGGATCATTTTTGCATTGATGACCGCCGTGGCAATCGTCGCCGTGTTGCTGCCGCTCGGGCGGGCTTCCCGTCCGGTTAGCGGCGGGAGCGACATTGTCGTTTATAAGGATCAATTGCAGGAGATCGACCGGGATCGTGCCTCCGGGCTGATCGGGGAAGCCGAGGCTGAGGCTGCGCGCCTTGAGGTGTCGCGTCGGCTTCTGTCCGCGGCCGCAGCGACCCGGCCGAGCGCCACTACGCCTGACGCGCCGCTTCATGGGCGCCGGCGTAGCTGGGCGGCGCTCGCGGCCTTGGTCGTGTTGCCGTTAGGGCCGCTTGGCCTCTACGTCGCGCTCGGCACGCCAAACCTTCCGGGCGAGCCGGCATTCGCCCGCGTCCGTACCGCCCAAGGCAATGAGTTGATCGCCGCACTCGTCAGCAAGGTCGAGGCGCACTTGGCGCAGAATCCCAACGACGGCCCGGGCTGGGAAGTGCTCGCCCCGGTTTACATGCGGCTTGGCCGCTTCGACGATGCGGTCGAAGCACGAAGGAAAGCGCTGAAGCTCAACGGCGAGAGCGCGACGCGCGAAGCCGACCTCGGCGAAGCCGAGACCGCCGCCGCGAACGGTGTGGTGACGGTCGAGGCCAAAGCAGCATTTGAGCGTGCTATCTCCCACGACCCGCACGAGCCGAAGGCCCGCTATTTTCTCGGGCTTGCCGCCGAGCAGGACGGCAAGAGCGAAGACGCTGCCGCGATGTGGCGCGCGTTGCTGGCCGACGCGCCTGCTGGTGCGCAATGGGTCGACTTCGTGCGTCAGGCGCTGGCGAGGACGACCGGAGCACAGGTCGCTACCGCCGGTCCAAGCGCCAACGATGTGGCCGCGGCTTCCGATCTGAGCGACGACCAGCGCCGCGACATGGTCCGCGGCATGGTCGCGCGTCTTGCCGATCGGCTGCACGGCAATGGCGCCGATGTGGACGGCTGGCTCCGCCTGATGCGGGCCTATGTCGTGCTCGGCGAGCGCGACAAGGCCAAGGACGCCGGCGCCGACGCCAAGCGCGCGCTCGGCGACCGTCCCGACGACGCCAGGCGTATCGACGATCTGATAAAAGAACTCGGCCTCGATGGCTGACGAAGGATCACGCCGGTGAAAAGACTATCATGACCCGCAAACGGCGACGCCTGGTTCTGATCGGCGGTGGGCTCGGCGTGCTCGCAATCGCCGTTGCGCTCATGCTCAATGCCTTTCGCGATTCGATCGTGTTTTTTAATTCGCCGAGCGACATAGCCGAGAAGCATATCGCGGCAGGCACCCGCATTCGGATGGGCGGATTGGTGAAGGCCGGAACTTTGGTGCGCGGCGACAATCTGACAGTCCGCTTCGAGGTCACCGACGGCGGCCACGAGATTCCGGTCGCCTATCAGGGCGTGCTGCCAGATCTTTTCCGCGAAGGGCAGGGCGTCGTCGCCGAAGGCGCACTCGACGGGTCGGGCTTGTTCAATGCCGATACGATCCTCGCCAAACACGACGAGACCTATATGCCGAAGGAAGTGGCCGACGCCTTGAAGAAGTCGGGGCATTGGAAGGATGATTATGCGCAGCGGGCGGCGAAGCCGGTCGCGGGAGCGGGAAAGTGATCGCCGAAATCGGCCATTACGCGTTGATGCTGGCGCTCGGCCTGGCGGTGATCCAGGGGGTGATGCCGGTCGTCGGTACCCGCACCGGGGACCTGGCGCTCACGAGCATCGCGGCGCCTGCGGCATTGGCCCAATTCGCCTTCGTCGCACTGTCGTTCGCTGCGCTCGCCGCCGCGTATGCCAGCTCCGATTTCTCGGTGCTCAACGTTTACGAGAATTCGAATTCGACGATGCCGTTGATGTACCGTCTGACCAGCGTCTGGGGCAACCACGAAGGCTCCATGATGCTGTGGATTTTGATCCTCGCCTTCTTCGGTGCGTTGGTCGCCGCTTTCGGCAACAACTTGCCGGTAAAGTTGAAGGCAAACGCGCTTGCGGTGCAGGCCTGGATCGCCGCCGCGTTTCAGCTTTTCATTCTTGCGACCTCCAATCCGTTTTTGCGTATCGCGGACGCTCCGTTCGAGGGCCGCGATCTCAATCCAATCCTGCAGGATCCCGGCCTCGCCTTTCATCCGCCGTTCCTCTATCTCGGCTATGTCGGATTCTCGATCGCCTTCTCATTCGCCATCGCAGCGTTGATCGAAGGTCGCATCGATGCCGCCTGGGCGCGCTGGGTGCGGCCGTGGATCCTTGGCGCCTGGATGTGCCTGACGGTTGGAATCGCCGGCGGCTCGTATTGGGCCTATTACGAACTCGGGTGGGGTGGTTACTGGTTTTGGGACCCGGTCGAGAACGCTTCTCTCATGCCGTGGCTCGCCGGCACGGCGTTGCTGCATTCCGCCGTGGTGATGGAAAAGCGCGGCGCGCTAAAGGTCTGGACTATTCTTCTTGCGATCGTTGCGTTCTCGCTGTCGCTGATCGGCACCTTCCTGGTGCGCTCAGGCGTGCTTACGTCGGTCCACACCTTTGCCACCGACCCGCGGCGCGGCGTTTTCATCCTCGGCATTCTGATCGTATTCATCGGTGGAGCGCTGGCTCTTTTCGCGTGGCGAGCGCCGCTGCTGAAACAGGGCGGGCTGTTTGCACCGATCTCGCGCGAGGGCGCACTCGTCCTCAACAACCTGTTTCTCACCTGCGCCTGCGCGACCGTTTTCGTCGGCACGCTCTATCCGCTGGCGCTTGAAGCGCTGACCGGTGACAAGATCTCCGTCGGGCCGCCGTTCTTCAACTCAACATTCGGGCCGTTATTCGTACCGCTGTTGCTGGCCATGCCGTTCGGGCCGCTGCTCGGGTGGAAACGCGGCGATCTTCTCGGTGCGGCCCAGCGTCTCGTCGCAGCGGCGATTGTTGCGGCGATTGCAATCGCCGCCGCTTTCGCGTTCCAGCATGGCGGTCCCGTCCTGGCGCCATTTGGCATCGGACTGGCGATCTTTGTCATGGCCGGTGCGCTCGTCGACATCGCCGAGCGCACCATGGTCCTGCGTGTGCCGCTCGGGGCGGCGCTGCGGCGTGCGGCGGGATTGCCGCGCTCGGCCTGGGGCACTGCTGCGGCGCATTTCGGCATCGGCGTCACGCTCCTCGGCATCGTCGCCGTCACCGCATGGGGTTCCGAGCGCATTGCTTCGGTGCGGCCTGGCGAGACGATCGACATCGCCCATTACCGGCTTTCATTCGACGGCATCTTCAATCGGCCCGGCCCGAATTATCGCGACGTCGTCGCCCGTTTCACCGTGCGGCGTACGAACGGCGATCTGCTCGGCGTCATGGAGCCGAGCCGGCGCACCTTCCCCTCCCGCAACATGGCGACTACTGAAGCGTCGTTGATGAGGCGCGGCGTGAGCCAGATCTATCTTTCGCTCGGCGATCCAAGCCCCGATGGCACCGTCCCGGTGCGTCTTTATTTCAAGCCGCAGGTGCTCCTGATCTGGCTCGGTGCGCTGATCATGTTCGTCGGCGGCGGCCTCTCGCTCTCCGACAGGCGGCTGCGCATCGGTGCCCCGCGGCCCGCGAAGGCGTCGGCGGCATTACAGCCGGCGGAGTGAATGCGGTGAGAGTATTTCATCCGCGCCACCCGCAGATGTCCGTCGTCGTCGGGCTCTGTCTGCTCTTGTTGAGCGCCTCGCGGCTTCTCGCCGTCGAGGCGAACGAGATGCTTGCAGATCCCGCGCTGGAAGCGCGCGCGCGGGTTGTGTCCAAGGAATTGCGTTGCATGGTGTGTCAGAACCAGTCGATCGACGATTCCGACGCACCGCTCGCACACGATCTGCGCGTGCTCGTGCGCGAGCGTTTGAAGGCGGGCGACAGCGATGCGCAGGTTATGAATTTTCTCGTCGCCCGGTACGGCGAGTTCATACTGCTGCGGCCACCATTCGCCTGGCACACCGCGGCTTTGTGGGGTCTGCCGCCTGCGGCGCTGCTCGTCGGCCTTGCGGCGATCGTCTTCGTGGTGAGGCGGCGACGCAATGCGCCGCCGGCAGAGGTCGCGAATCTGACTGCCGCGGAAGAAGCCCGGCTGTCGGAACTGTTGCGCGATAAGGGCTGAATTCCTCGCTTTGCTCGGCTCGAGAACGAAAAGCCCGCTTTCCACATTACGAAGTTTTAATCCTGCCGACAGAGCGCCGTAAGGCGGGCTGTCCCACATTCGTTTGCAGATAAGGGGCTTCGGACGAGCCACCTTCCGTCACGAGACGGGCAACGATTTGGAGAAGGTAATGAACGATTACACTCAACCCGCCCGCCGCATTCTTTCCGTGCGGCGATTTCGGGCTTCTGGCGACAACGATTGCCGGTCTCGGCGCGGCTGCGTTCTTTGTCGCGCCCAGCCTGACGCCGAATACAGCGTTCCTTGCAGAGCCGGCGCATGCGCAGAATTTGTCGCAACAGCATCCTGTGGGCTTTGCCGACATCGTTGCCAAGGTTAAGCCCGCGGTCATCTCGGTCCGCGTCAAGATCGACCGGCCAGCCACGGCTTCCCCGAGCAGCGACGAGAATCCGTTTCCTCCCGGTTCGCCGATGGATCGTTTCTTCAAACGGTTCGGTGCACCCAATGGTGAAAATGGCGGCCACGGCGGCCATGAAATGGTTACCGGCCAGGGTTCTGGCTTCTTCATCACCGCCGATGGCTATGCCGTAACCAACAATCACGTCGTGCAGAATGCCGAGAACGTGCAGGTCACGACTGATGACGGCAAGACCTATTTCGCCAAGGTCATCGGCACCGACTCGCGCACCGATCTGGCGTTGATCAAGGTCGACGGCAAGGACTTTCCGTTCGTGAAGCTTTCCGATGCTGCGCCGCGCGTCGGCGACTGGGTCCTGGCGGTCGGCAATCCGTTCGGGCTCGGCGGCACCGTGACCGCCGGCATTGTTTCTGCTCGCGGCCGCGATATCGGCGCCGGTCCGTATGACGACTTCATCCAGATCGATGCGCCGGTCAACAAGGGCAATTCCGGCGGCCCGAGCTTCGACGTCGACGGCAATGTTATCGGTGTCAACACCGCGATCTTCTCGCCGTCCGGCGGGTCGGTCGGCATCGCCTTCGACATTCCGGCGGATACGGTGAAAAGCGTCGTCGCGCAGTTGCGTGAGAAGGGCAGCGTCACCCGCGGATGGATCGGCGTGCAAATTCAGCCGGTGACCGCGGAAATCGCCGAGAGCCTCGGCTTGCAGAAGGCGGTCGGTGCGCTTGTCTCCGAGCCGCAGCCTAACAGCCCTGCGGCCAAGGCAGGAATTGAGAGCGGCGACGTCATCACTGCCGTCGACGGGAACTCCATCGCCGACGCTCGCGAGCTCGCCCGCCGCATCGGCATGATGGCGCCGGGCACCTCGGTCAAGCTCGCAGTGATGCATCAAGGCCAGGAAAAGACCCTGACGCTGACGCTCGGCACGCTGCCGAACGAGAAGGCGGCTTCGAATCAGGACAGCAAGCACGCTGCGCCCGACGCCGACTTGCCGAAGCTCGGGCTCACGCTCGCGCAAAGCACCAAGGATGGCGCCGCGAGTAACGGCGTGGTCGTCACCGCAGTCGACCCGAGTGGTGTTGCCGCCGATCACGGCTTTCAGGTCGGAGACGTCATCCTCGATGTCGGCGGCAAGTCGGTCGCCAACCCGGCGGACGTGCGCAAGCAAGTCGCGGACGCCCGCAAGGACGGCAAGCATGCGCTGCTGTTTCGCGTGAAGTCAGGCGAGGGGACGCGCTTCGTCGCCCTGCCGCTCGGCAACGCCTGAGGCACGGATCCCGAACGTCGGTAGCGGAAAGGATCACGCGCCAACCAAGACTAAGAGCACCGGTTCCGATCGATGGGAACCGGCCGACTCAAGAGTAATGGGGCGAACCGCCGGCATCCGTCGCCCCCGCTGGCGGGCGTACCCTGGGGGATGGGCCGCAAGGCCCGTCCCCTCTAAATACCAACTCTGCGTCCCGGCACCCCGTCGCCCCCGCCGGTGTGGAGTAGGTCGAGGGGGTGGTGGGCTAGCCCGCCGCCCCCTCAGTTTTTTTGCGATCTTGCCGTAGGAGGAGTCGTGCGCAACGATGTCACCAGTCGGGAGGCCCACCAGCCGGGTCGTTCGGCCGTTTTGTCAGCACGGCAACTACCCATGCGCCTTCTCATAATCGAGGACGACCGCGACGCCGGGGACTATCTCGTGAAGGCTTTTCGCGAGGTCGGTCATATCGCCGATCGCGCGATCGACGGCGAAGAAGGCTTGGCGCTGGCGCTTGACGGCCAATACGACGTCCTGATCGTCGACCGCATGCTGCCGAAGCTCGACGGACTGTCGGTCATTGGCACGTTGCGCGCCAAGACGGTGGAGACGCCGGTGCTCATCCTCTCGGCGCTCGGTCAGGTCGACGACCGCGTCAAGGGCCTGCGCTCGGGCGGCGACGATTACCTGGCGAAACCCTACTCGTTCGCGGAATTGCTCGCTCGAGTCGAGGTGTTGGCGCGCAGGCGCGGTAGCCGCAGCGAGGAGACGCTTTACCGCGTTGCCGATCTCGAGCTCAACCGGCTCTCGCATCAGGTCAGCCGCGCCGGGCAGGAGCTGCAGCTTCAGCCGCGCGAGTTCCGCCTGCTCGAATACCTCATGCGCCATGCCGGCCAGGTCGTGACCCGCACGATGCTGCTGGAGAATGTATGGGACTATCATTTCGATCCGCAGACCAACGTCATCGACGTGCATATCTCGCGGCTGCGATCCAAGATCGACAAGGGCTTTACGCAACCGCTCCTGCACACCGTGCGCGGCGCCGGCTACATGATCCGCGACGACGCGCGGTAGCTCTTCGCAAGGACGGCGCCTGGAGCGCAGTCGATTTGGATTGAATCACTACTTCCTCGAGGCGCCGCTGGAATCGGGCGCCGGCTCCCCGACTATTCCGCTCGCAAACAGCGCCTCGATTCTCTCGCCCGGAATGCCCCAGGCGGCGAGTGCGGATCGGGTCCCTGCGCCGATCTCTTGTGGCGGCTTCGGTTTGGCGGACGGGGTCCGGCCGAAGCGCGGCGTGGCGTTCGGTTGCAGCACTCCATCGAGCTCGACAAAAGTGCCACGGGCGATGTTGTGCGGATGGTGCGGCGCTTCCTCCATCGTGAGCACCGGCGCGAAGCAGGCATCAGTGCCTTCGAGCAGTGCGCACCAATCGTCTCGGCCTCGAGTCTTGAAAAGCTCTTCGAGCTTGTTGCGAAGCTCGGCGCCGTCGTCGGTGGTGTAGGGCAGGCCAAGCCGTTCGAAAAGCACTTCACGAAACTTCAGTTCGATCGGCGCGATCGAAATGAAACGTCCATCGGCGCACTCATACACCTCGTAGATCGCCGATCCTGTATCGAGGAGGTTGGAGCCGCGTTCGAGCGAATGCAGCCCTGCGGCGTGCAAGCCATAAAACATCGTCATCAAGGATGCGGCGCCTTCGGTCATGGCCGCGTCCACGACCTGTCCCTCTCCAGATCGCTGTGCCTCGAGCATCGCGCAGGCGACACCAAAAGCGAGAAAGAGGGCGCCGCCGCCGAAATCCGCCGCCAAGTTGAGGGGTGGCGTTGGCTTTGATCCCTTGCGGCCGATCGCGGCCAGTGCCCCCGTCAGCGCCAGATAGTTGAGATCATGTCCTGCGGCTTGCGCAAGCGGACCCGTTTGTCCCCAACCGGTCATCCGGCCGTAGACCAGCCGCGGATTTCGCTCGAGCGCTGCATCCGGGCCGAGGCCGAGGCGCTCCATGGTGCCGGGCCGAAATCCTTCGATCAACGCGTCGGCGTTGCCGATCAGATCAAGGGCGAGCGCAATTCCGTCGGGTTGTTTCATATCGACCGCCACCGACGGGCGTGAGCGCGCCAGGAGATCGAACCGCGTCGGCATGTCGATGCCGAGGCCGCTTCGCGCGAGCCGATCGAGGCGAATGACGCTGGCGCCGAGATCGGCAAACAGCATTGCCGCCATCGGTGCTGGACCGATGCCGGCGAACTCGACAATGCGAAAGCCCGCCAAAGGTCCAGTCATCGCAATCCACATCACCTCGGGTGCTTCTGAATATGGTCAGAAAAGGCTAAACGCAATCAAGCCCGTTCAGCCCAGAATTGCCGCCGGGCCGAACACTACGCCTTTCCCCCACGCTCCGGTTCGCGCCTAACGGGCCGCGACAACCCGTGTTGCATCCGCGTAGGCCGGACCGGCCGCCCTCGGGCGCCGATTAGGGATGCCCGGCGTTGGTTCATTCGTGCGGACTCGATCCTAAATCTTACCTGTTTTTCATTGGTGTTCGGAGAGCTAGTCTGGCAAAGGCAAAGAGGGAGCGCGCGGCTTCTTGTCGATGGGAAGCCGCATTTCGTCGCCGGGCATTCGATCGCGGCGACTGCGATATTGCGGCGCCTCTTGCGCTTGCAACGTGAGAGCATCTGAAACGTGACGGCGCTTGGAAAACTTCTGCGAACGACCGCGTTCCAGCTGACGCTGGTTTATCTTTTGGTCTTTGTCCTGTTTGCCGCGTCGCTGTTGGGCTACTTCGCTCTCAACACGCGCCGGCTCATCAATGAGCAGATCACGCGCACCGTAAATGCCGAAATCGGCCGTTTGCGCGAGCAATACCTGGAGGCCGGCCTCAGGGGATTGGTTCTTGTCCTCGATCTGCGAGCGCGGCGGCCGGGTTCGAGCCTTTATCTGCTGACGACGCCGAACGGCGAGGCGCTCGCCGGCAATGTCGGTTCGCTCGAGCCCGGCGCTCTCGATCATCCTGGCTGGATCGAAACCTCGTATAAGCGCATCGAAGCGTCCGATGGGATCGAACGTCGTGCCCTGGTACAAGTCGTGGACTTGCCGGGCGGCTTTCGCCTCTTGGTCGGGCGCGACCTCGAGGAGCGCGAGCGCATTTATGGCATCATCGCCAATGCCGGACGCTGGTCGTTCGCGCTGGTCGTGGTGTTCGGGCTTGCCGGCGGTTTTTTTGTCAGCCGCCGCGCGCTCAAGCGCATCGATGCGATGACTGAAACGGCGCACACCATCATGGCCGGCGATCTCAGCGGCCGGCTACCGGTCGCCGGCACCGGCGACGAGCTCGATCGTCTCGCCGAAAACGTCAACGTCATGCTGGAGCGCATCGAGGCGCTGATGCGGGGCCTTAAGGAAGTCTCGGACAACATCGCCCACGACTTGAAAACGCCGCTCACGCGCCTGCGCAACCGCTGTGAGCAGGCGCTGCGCGGCGCAAAGGGCGAGGCGGACTATCGCGCCGCGCTTGAGACAACTATCGGCGAGTCCGACGAATTGATCCGCACCTTTGACGCGCTGTTGATGATCGCGCGCGCCGAATCTGGGCACGCACGCGACAACATGGTCGAATTCGATGCCGTGAAGATCGCGCACGATGTCGGCGAATTGTATGAGCCGCTGGCCGAGGAGAAGGGGCTCTCACTCAAAGTCGATGCGCCGCTCGCGGCGCCGGTCCGCGGCAATCGCGAGCTTGTAAGCCAGGCGCTGGCCAATCTGATCGACAATGCCATCAAATATGCCGGACCGGAGGCGAGCAAAGTCAACGGTACGCCGGCCGAGATCGTAGTTGGGGTGGGCACCGACGGCGAGCGTATCATGCTGACAGTGGCGGATCGCGGTCCCGGTATTCCGGATGCCGATCGCGGCCGCGTGGTCGAACGGTTCGTGAGGCTGGAGCAAAGCCGGTCTCTGCCGGGGTCGGGATTGGGACTTAGCCTGGCCGCCGCCGTCGCGCGTCTGCACGGCGGGGAGTTGAAATTTGAAGACAATCATCCGGGCTTGAAGAGCGTCATCGCTCTGCCGCGCGCCGGACCGGCGGGTGCGTGATGCGGCCGCCCGCGACCGGCAAGCGGCGGCCAAGACAAACCCCCGACGAAGCTGCTCTGGTCTGGCGACTGACCGGGGCGTTGCCGCGCCCATCGGCGCTGGGCCGTTCACGCGTAGCCGAATGGCTTTCGGGGATCGCGCGACCGGCGGCAGGCAAGGCGATTGCCTCACTCGTCACGACGCATCCGCCGCTCGCCAACCTGCTCGCGGGGGTCGCCGACGCGGCCCCGTATCTCTGGGATCTCGTTCGCGCGGATCCAGCGCGCTTGCTTCGCCTGCTGAACGGGGACGTCGAAAGGGAGTTTGTCACGCTGCTCGCCACTGCGCGGCAGGCCGCTGCCGCGGCGAAGGGGTCTGCGGCTTTGATGCGTACTCTCCGCAGAATGAAGGCGGAAGCCGCGCTGCTGATCGCGCTCGCCGATATCGGCGGCGTGTGGTCGGTTGCGCGGGTGACCGCTGCGCTCACCGATGTTGCCGACGCCGCACTTGGCGCCGCAGTTCGCCATTTGCTTCGCGAAGCCGTAGCCCGCGGCAAGCTCGCCCCGGCCGACCCGCAAAATCCCGAGGCGGGCTCCGGCTATGTGGTGCTCGCGATGGGCAAAATGGGCGGCTACGAGCTGAATTTTTCCAGCGACATCGACCTCATGGTCTTTTTCGATCCTGCCGTTCAAGCGCTGGCGCCTGACGTTGACGCCGGACCGTTTTACGTTCGCCTCACCCGCGATCTGGTGAAGCTCATGCAGGAACGTACGGCGGACACCTATGTGTTCCGCGTGGACCTTCGCCTGCGGCCCGACCCATCCTCGACCCAGATCGCCATCTCCACCGAAGCCGCCCTCGATTACTACGAGAGCCGTGGACAGAACTGGGAGAGGGCGGCGCTGATCAAGGCGCGCCCGTGCGCTGGCGATGCTGTCGCCGGGGATGGGCTTCTGCGCCAACTCGCGCCGTTCATCTGGCGCAAGTATCTCGACTATGCCGCGGTCGCCGATGTTCACGCGATGAAACAGGAAATCCACGCCTACAGGGGGCACGGCGAAATCGCGATCGAGGGTCACAATATCAAGCTCGGCCGCGGCGGCATCCGCGAAATCGAGTTCTTCGTGCAGACGCAGCAACTCATTGCCGGCGGCCGACATCCGGGCCTGCGCGGGCGCTCAACCGTCGCGACGCTCGGCGCGCTCGCCGCCGGCGGCTGGATTGACGCCGCGGCCCGCGACGAACTGGCGGTGGCGTATGATTTCCTGCGACGCGTCGAGCATCGTCTGCAAATGATGGCGGACGAGCAAACGCACACGCTGCCTGCCGAGCGCGAGGCACTTGCCGAGTTTGCCCGATTTCTCGGTTTCAAGAACCGCGACGAATTCGCCGCGGCGCTGCTGACCCACTTGCGCACGGTCGAGAGGCACTACGTCAAGCTGTTTGAAAGCGCGCCGGCCTTGCTTGCGCAACAGCAGAATCTGTCGTTCACGGCCGGCGAGGGCGACGCCCGCAGTGAGACCCTCGACCGGCTTGCGGAACTGGGTTTTCGCCAGCCGCGCGAAGCCGCCGCCGCCGTGCTGCGCTGGAAGGACGGCAGTTATCGCGCCTTGCGCGGCGAGCAAGCGCGGAAAAATCTGGCCGAGCTTATTCCCGTCATCGTCGATCAATTCGCGCGCGCGGAAAATCCGGATGCGGCTTTTGCCGCTTTTGACCGGTTTCTCGCTGGCTTGCGCGCCGGCGGGCGCTTGCTCTCGCTGCTGCGGCAAAATCCGGAACTCATTCGTTTCATCGCGCTTATTCTCAGCGCCGCGCCGAGGCTTGCCGAGATTCTCGCACAACATCCGCACGTCATCGATCCGCTCATCGACCCGAGCTTCTTCGGCGCGCTGCCCGATGCCAAAAGGCTCGAGAACGATCTCGCCGAATCGCTCGGTGAAAGTCGCGGCTACGAGGAAATGCTCGACGCGATCCGGCTGTTCGGCCAGGAGCACATGTTCCTGATCGGCGCCCGCATTCTGTCCGGATCGCTTTCGGCGGAACAGGCCGGCGAAGTGTTCGCGGGATTGGCCGACCTGCTTATCCGGGTACTGCATACCCGCGTCGAGGCCGACTTTGCCGCCGTTCACGGACGCGTGCGCGGTCAGGAGGCTGCCATCGTTGCGCTGGGCCGGCTCGGGGCGCGCGAGATGACCGCGAGTTCCGACCTCGACCTCATCGTCATTTACGATTTCGACGCGGAGCATCCGAATTCAGACGGCAAGCGTCCGCTCTATGGCGGTCAATATTTTGCCCGATTGACCCAGCGATTGATCAACGCGCTGACCGTGCAGACCAATTACGGCGTCCTGTACGAAGTCGATATGCGGCTGCGGCCGTCGGGTCGCTCCGGTCCATTGGCCACGCATATCGAGGGCTTCGTCGTCTACCAGGAACGTGAGGCCTGGACTTGGGAGCATATGGCGCTGACGCGTGCGCGCGTCGTCTCGGGATCGCCAGCATTCGCCGCGCGGATCGAAGCGTCGATCCGCCACGCGATCCGCCGCAAGCGCGATGCGAGCGCGGTCGCGGCCGACGTCGTCGAAATGCGCAGCGCGATCGCTGCGGAAAAGGGCGATGCCGATCCGTGGGATCTCAAACACGCCGCCGGCGGGCTCATCGATATCGAGTTCATCGCTCAATATCTGCAACTGGTGCATGGCGCGGCCGCGCCGGAAATCCTCGACACGTCGACGGCCCGGATGCTGGAGAAGGCGGCGCGTGCAGGTATTTTGAAGCCCGAAGAAGCGGTCGTGCTGCGTCCGGCGGTTTTGCTGTTTCACGACCTTACGCAGATATTGCGGCTTTGCCTGCCGGGCGCGTTCGATCCAAGTGCGTTCGATCCGAAGTCGGCAAATGCCGGCGTGCTGGCGTTGCTGGCACGTGCAGCCGATCTGCCGGATTTCCCCGCCCTTCAGGCGTATGTCGTGGAAACGCAGCGTCAGGTACGGGAATGCTTCGTGCGGATTTTAGGTAAAGCGCCCTAGGCCCTTTCCATCCGCGCCAAAGTGCAACGGCGGTATCGTTGCCTATTTCGGATGGAAAAGCTTCTTTGCCTCTGGAAGATGTTCTTCCTCAACGTCGTTCTGGGCGGTGTGCATCAGTGCCGCGACGGCATGCCCCCACCCGGCCGTACTGAAATCGATGGCCGTATCATGCGTTACTTTGTATGGCGGGGCGATCGGCTTTCCATGCTCATAGACCTGTACCGCCCAACCCTTTTCCGTGGTGCTGGCCCGGATTTGGAACGTGTGTCCTCTATAAGTGAATGTCCTGTCCCGCAACATCGATGGTGGCCTCCGCGGCCGAGCCGCCTTCAGATTTAACGCATCGTCTGTGACTTATGCGTTCTCAATGCGGCAGTCGATGGGGGTCGAATTGCTTGACGTATGATTCTGCGAAATCCTTGGCCTGCTCGCCAAACGATTCGAACTGCTTTTGCGTGTATTCAATCTGAATTCGAGTCAGGTCGACGAATCCCGTCGCCCTGCTCAACTGGTGCGAGAAGTCGAGGGCAGCGGCGATGTTTCGATCGGCGGAACTCTGCAATTTCTTGCTCAGGTCGACAATCCACGGAACGGCGAAAGCCGTGTTTTGGAGCATGCTGAAATAGTTCTTTTCGACCCCGCGAACCTGCTCCACGGCCTCTTCCGCTGTCGCCCCCAAATCCTTGAAAAACTGTTGCTCGTCTGTCGACATGGTCGTGTCCTGTTGTGTCAACCGGCTGCCGGAGAAACGTGGGGTCCCGAGTTCGGCACCGGGGCAGGGGCGCATTTACCAGCTCTTCCATGCGGGAAGGGGGCTCTGCACCTCTGAGACCAAAAGGCATCAAAAGCGCAATCTTTCCATTGATCTGAATCAACCCGCCCGGCCGTGAAATGCTTGCGGCGGCATTGATACCGGAGACGCTTCCATCGATTGAAGGGAGCAGCCTCGACCCCGACCAGTCCGTTCGTCCCCGTGCCGGCCGTGGTTAATAACTGCCAAACGAGTTCGCTCGAACCTTATTTGAAACCCTGGATTGCGGAGTTCATGCTTCTTCAAGAGAGAAAAGCTACGTTGGGCAGGACGATCGACGTTCGGGGCTCGGCAGTCGTCATCGCTCTTCCATTGGGAAATTCCAGTGCGGAACTGGCTGCAAGTCCTGCGCAATTACCTTTCCGGCACGCTCCGCCATCCTCGCAGCATGGTAGCAGACGATGCCGTCGAGGGGCGCATTCGCGCCGAACAGCTGAATAGCATCCGGCGCTATCTATTCTCAATAACGGTGGCAAACGCGTTCAACGCGCTGGTTCTCGTCGTCGCGCTTTGGCCGTCGCCGCAACGGCAATTGGCCGTTGTATGGGCTGCCGTGATTGTGGCTTTCGTCACATATCACGGGATCAAAAATCTTGGTGTGAAAGTAAAAAGGCCGTCGTATGTCTCGCGCCGAGCGATCGTTCGAGCCGCGCGCAATGCCCTGCTACTGGGCAGCATGTGGGCCACGCTGCCGTTGTTGTTCTTTGCGAACGCATCGGCGGGCGGCCAAATCATCATCGCATGCCTTTGCGCGGGCATGCTGGGCGGTGGCGCCTTCGCCTTTGCCAGTCTTCCGGCGGCGGCGATCGCATTCACGATACCCATCGTTGTCGGCTCCGCGATAGCGATCGGACGCAGCAGCGATCCGGCGTACCTGCTCGTCGCACTTTTGATGATCAGTTACATCGCTGTCTTGTTGAGAGGTGTATTCGTTTATGCCGCGCAGATCGCCAGGCGAGTCAGCGAGCAGATTCAGGCCGAGAGAAAGATCAGGTTGGACGAACTAACGGATCTGCCGAACCGACTGGCCTTCTTTGAAGGTCTTGAAAGTGCGTTCGCACGATCTGCCCGGCTGAACGGGCAATTTGCGATTCTCTACCTCGATCTTAATGACTTCAAGAATATCAACGACAAACTCGGGCATGTAATCGGCGACAAGCTGCTGGTTCAGGTCGGCCAGCGCCTAATGGCGTGCGTGCGAGACGGTGATCTGGTCGCGAGATTGAGTGGCGACGAGTTTGCCGTGATCGTGGCGCAGCCGACAAGCTCCGGCGATGCCGCCAATCTGGCCAGCCAAATTGTCAGCTGCCTCGACGTTCCGTTTTCAATTGAAGGCGTCGAGGTATTCTCGAGCGCCTGTATCGGGATAGCGCTCGCGCCGACGGATGGAGCAAGCCCGGAGCCGCTTTTGAAGAGCGCCGACGAAGCTCTTTATACCGCGAAGCGCGGCGTCGGCGGAGCAATTCAGCTATATAATTCCGGGTCCAAGGAACATAACCGGCGCCGCCGCAGCGTGGAGCGCGATCTCCGCGATGCTCTCCGCCGAGAAGAATTTTTCCTTGTTTTCCAGCCCATCATGGCACTCGACACCGATCGGATCGGAGGGTGTGAAGCTTTGCTGCGGTGGCGGCATCCGACCCTCGGCGTCAGATCACCGAAGGAGTTCATAAATATCGTTGAGGAAACGGGTCTTATTCACGAAGTTGGCAATCGGGTTATTCATGAAGCCTGCAGGACGGCCGCTTCTTGGCCGAATGATATGAGGGTTGCGGTGAATGTTTCGCCGCTTCAGTTGCGCGAGACGAGCTTCTTGTCACGCACCATCGATGCATTGAGAGAGTCAAAGCTGCGGCCAAAGCGCCTCGAACTTGAAATTACCGAAACCGCATTCATGGACGAAAGCGCGTACGTTCTTTCGAACTTGAATGCGCTTCGTGAGCTGGGCATCCGGATTGCTCTCGATGATTTCGGTACGGGGTATTCGTCCCTCACTTACCTGCGAAAGCTTTCTCCCGATTGCATCAAGATCGATGGGTCTTTTGTCCGCGAGGTGCTCACGGATCTCGGCTCCGCATCGATTGTAAAATCCATGATCGCTCTGTCGATGGATCTCCACATCAATGTAGTCGCCGAAGGCATCGAAACCGCTGAGCAACTGTCGTTTCTCCGGCGGCATGGTTGCGGGGAGGGACAGGGATATTTCATCTGCATGCCAAAACCGGCCAACGAATTGGCTGCATTTTTGCAAAGTTGAGCCGTGGCAGGAACAGCCGCGGCCTAGCGCACAGGCCCTGGCAAAATGCGTTACGGGCCTGCGCGCGGTCGATTTCTTTGCCGCGGCGAGGTTCATCCAGACCTTCGATGAAGTAATGTTGCCGCCAAGGACGCACGTGCCCGGTACGCCCGACCGCGTAGGGTAGTCGAGAGACCTGACGCGGCGCGTTGCGGGTTTACGCCCGACGCGCCGAAACCATTCAAGCAGCTTCCGCGCCAGCGGGCCGCCCCGTGCCCTCTCAGAATATCCCTTGGGGCTGCAGCCCCAATTGCTGGGCACCGTAAAGCGCTGAAAGAGTATCCCAATCGATGCTCGCGTGCAGCGCGGCCGTATTGGCGTCCCGCCAGAACCGCTGTACGCGGTTCTTCTCGTCCGCTGCGGCCGCGCCGGATTTTGCGAATATGTCATTGACGACTTCGGAGGAGGTCCTCGCGGTAAAACCGTGGTTGCGGCGGATGCGTACCCGCTGTTCGATCTCCAGCGTTCCGCCGGTCCGGACGACTTCCTGGCCTTCCTGCAGGCTGGTCAGCATCAAAGTTCGCGCAGCGTCGACGTGAGCCGACGCCCGTCCGACCAAGCTTTGAATGAGCGCGGATTCGGCGACCTGTTCGAACACGCCGGGCCGGGCCATCCGCCGGGCGCCGCGTGCCGTTTCGGTGAAAGCATCGAGCGCGCCTTGCGCCATCCCGACGATTGGAGACACCAGGGCTGTCGGTCCGAAAGTCGGATACCCGAAGCGAGCCTGATCGTTGCCGGGCACTTCAAGCCCGGGAACTTTTCCGGAGAAAATTCTGCCCAGTGGCAGCACACGATGGTTCGGTACGAATACAGGATCGTCGATGGCGACGGTTTTTGAGCCGGTGCCTTCAAGCCCACTTACGTTCCAGCTGCCGTGGTCGACGATCACATCGCCGACTGGCACAAGGCACCAAGCAAGGGATGGCGGTCCGTCCTTGCCGGGAAGCATCGCGGCCAGGATCAGCCATGTCGCGCTATCGACGCCGCTGGCCCAGGGCCAGCTGCCGGAAATTTTGAAACCTCCGTCGACGGCCTCGACCTTGGGAGTTGGTACGTAGGATACGGCGAGGAGATTGTCCGTGTTGTCCCAGACTTCCTGCTGAGCTTCGAGCGGATAGAAGGCGGTCATCCAGCCAAAGCAGACGGCGAGTGTTCCACACCACCCGGTACTGCCGCAGGCGCGGCCTAGTTCGAAGCCGACCTGCGCGAGCTCGGCCGGGCCATACTCATATCCGCCGAAGCGCTTGGGCTGCATCAGGCGAAATACTCCGGCGTCGCGAAGCGCATCCATTGTCTCGGCAGGCACGCGCTTTGCCTTCTCCGACGCAAGGGCCCGAGCAGCGATCTCGGGGCGCATCTTGACTATGCGGTTGAGTATCTCCGCGAATTCAGGTCGTGCGGCCGCCTTGTTACCAACGGCCTGGAGCCTGGCTTCCGTTTGCATTTTCCTTTTCCTCCCAGAAAGTGTAACGATCGTTACAGGTTTGCAGTCTGCACCCCGGAGTCATTTTTGACAAATCAAGATTGCAACCCGTTGGGACGCAACGGAAAAGGGAAGTTTGCGGGAGTGTTCTAAGCTCGTATCCGGGGCCGTTCGCGGCGGAACGGCCGACTGACGGCTGCCGGGATTTGTTTCAGTTGTGAGCCGTCGCAAACCTTGTTGGCTTATTGTTTGTCCGGCCAGGGCTACTTGCCACCAGCGCAACCTAGCAGGAAGACGTCCACGGAAAGCCGCACTTTTTGCTTGATGAGCCGGGCGCGGTCCTTCTCGTTGAAGGTCGATGTCAACCAGCCCAGTTGTTGGTCGCCGATCAGCATGTCGTGAAATAGAATCGCGAGGTCGCGCGGATCTGCGTCGTCTCGGATGTTGCCCGCCTCTTGCTGCAGAACGATCCACTCCGCGATAATCCGATGAACCGTCCGCGGCCCGGAATTGTAGAACAGTCGCCCGGTGGCTGGAAAAGACCGACCTATCGAGGTGATTAGACGATGGAAGGACAGGATTTGTGGCGATAGCACTTTTGACAAAAAGGAATGCGCGATACGTGTCAGCTGTTGGTCGAGAGTACCCTCCGGCCGCGTGTCGATCTGAATGGTGACCTCAGAACACATCTGCGCCACCACCGCTTCGAACAGTTTCTCCTTGTTGCCGAATTTGGAATAGATCGTGCTTTTCGATCCTCCGACAGCGATGATGATGTCGTTGATCGAGACGCTGTCATAGCCCTTGGCAAGAAATAGCTTGGCGGCGGCCCAGACTATTTTGTCGCGCTTGGCATCAGATCGCTTGGGTCTATTCGCGCGGGATGCGTGGTGGCGCGGGGCCGTGGCCCGGCTGACCGATTTTTCTATTGAATCCATGCCCTTTATCCAAGACCAGCATCGCTCGCTTAGGCAAGCAGCAAGTTAAACGCTGCCACATTCCATTGCCGCCGGCATCTTCGCCTCGATCGGCGCGGGCGAGGGGTCCGGGACTTGGCCGCTACGCGGGGCCTGGCTTCGCTGCCGGCAGTTCATGCGGGCCATTCGCTCTGCGCCACGCACCGTATCCGCCTTTGATATGGGCGACCGGACGCAGGCCCATTCGATGCGCCGTCTGCGCCGCCAGCGCCGAACGCAGCCCGCCGGCGCAAAAGAACACAAAGCGTTTGTCGGCGGCAAAAAGCGGTTTGTGATAGGGGCTTTCCGGATCGATCCAGAATTCGAGCATGCCGCGGGGGCAATGAAAGGCACCGGGCACGCGTCCTTCCCGGTCAAGTTCGCGGATGTCGCGAATGTCGATAAAGTTTACGTCGTCGCGCCCGAAAAGCGCAAGCGCCTGCTCAACCGTCAGGGTTTCGATCTCACGCTCGGCGGCATCGACGAGCGTGCGGTACCCGGTCGTGATTTTTTGCGGCATGCGCCCGGTCCGGTGTTCTCCTCGCTTTTGCGAGGTGAGGGATGTTTAGCATGACCGGAAGCTGCGCCCAAATGCAGCGCGCCTAGACGGCGACCTTCTCGCCGAAGAAATCGACGGTCGCAGTGTTCGGGGCGACGTCTGACGAGCCGTGGTCATCTCCGACATTGCGCGGAAATATGCTGGGCGTTTCAAGCGGCAGCCGCACCACGACCGTCGTGCCGCGACCGAGCAGCGAGCGGATACGCATCGCGCCGCCATGCATCTCGGCAAGCGATTTCGCGATGGCGAGGCCAAGGCCGGATCCCTGATACCTTTTGGTCAACTGGCTTTCGACCTGCTCGAACGGGCGGCCGAGCTTGTGCAGGGCATCCTTGGGAATTCCGATACCGTTGTCTTCGATGGCGATCGTGGCCATACCGCCGCGCGCGCGTCCGCGCACCGTTACGGTGCCGCCGTCCGGCGTGAACTTCACGGCATTCGAAAGGAGATTGAGCGCAATCTGCTTGAGGGCGCGGCGGTCGGCATTGAGCGTGATGCCGGGCGCGATCTGGGAATTCAGCGTCAGGCATTTCTCGTTGGCACGTCCGCCGACAACGCGCAGGCTGTCGGCGAGTATGTGATCGAGCTCGACGCTTTCAGGGTTGAAATGAACGCTGCCGGCCTCGATCTTCGACATGTCGAGGATGTCGTTGATGACGTCGAGCAGGTATTGGCCGCTTTCGCGGATGTCGCGCGAATACTCGGTGTACTTGGTCGCGCCAAGCGGCCCGAACATCGCCGACTCCATAATCTCGGAGAAACCGATGATCGCGTTGAGCGGCGTGCGTAATTCGTGGCTCATGTTGGCCAGGAATTTGGACTTGGCCTGGTTGGCCTCTTCGGCGCGGGTCTTTTCCTCCGCGTATTTTTCCGCGAGGTCGGCGAGCGCGCCGGTCTGGCGCTCCAGCTCCTGCTGTGAATGGCGCAGGTCGTTGATGGTCGCGATGCGCCGTTTCTCGCCCTCGACCAGCTTCTGCTCATGCAGCTTGATTTTCGTGATATCGGTGCCGACGGAAACGTAACCGCCATCCTTGGTGCGGCGCTCGCTGATGTGCATCCAGCGGCCGTCGTTCAGTTGCGCCTCGAAGGTGCGTGCGCCTTGGGGCTGGCCGTCTTCGTTGACGCTGGTGGTGCGCACGATCGGCTTCTTCCCCGCGGCCACGACCGCTTCATAGGGCGCGCCCGCAACGACAGCCTCGTCGGGCAAGCGATGCAGTTCCTGGAAATTCGAATTGCAAAGCACGAGGCGGTTGTCGGCGTCCCACAAGACGAAGGCTTCCGGAATGGTTTCGATGGCGTCGCGGAGCCGCAGATCGGCAGCCGTCGTTTTCTCGACCAGGTTTTTCTGTTCGGACACGTCGACGGCGATGCCGATGAGATGAAGGCCGGCTTCGCCGTCCTGCCGGGTCAATTCGCAGCGCACCCGCAACCACAGCCACCGGCCGTTGGCGTGGCGCATGCGGAAAGCGTGATCGATCGACTGTATTTCGGCGTCCGCGAGTTGCCTGGCGAGGCCGTAAAGGTCGATATCGTCCTGATGAACGAGCGAGTTGAGTTCTCCGAAAGTGAGCAGATCATCCCGCGCCGGCAGGCCGAGAATGTCGAACATCGAGCGCGACCAGAACACGCGGCCGCGTGCGAGGTCCCAGTCCCATAGCCCGCAGCGGCCACGGTTGAGCGCAGTGTCGATGCGGCCACGGACGGTGTCGTGGATGAGGTCCGCTTCGCGCGCCCGCGTCGCCTGCCAGTGGAAGGCAAAGCCGAGGATCAGCACGACGAAGCCGGTTGTCGCCGACAGTGTGATGGTGAGCGCGGTGGTCGAGCGCCAGTTCGAGAGCGCGTCACTTGCGGTCTGGATCACGGCGACCGCGCCGAGCGGGTTTCGCAACGCACGCACTGTCGCCAGGGCGGCGGTGCCGTCGGGAAGAGTGATTTCAAGCGTACCGGCCGCGGCGCCGAACGTCGTCAACGGCTGCGACAGTCCGAGGAGGTCGAGAATTGGGCGACCAAGCGTTTGCGGATCGTTCGGAGAGCTGGCGACAATCGTGCCGTAAGCGTCGGCGACGAGGATCGATCGCTGCTGCATAGCGGCCCATGCCGGCACTGCATGCTCCAGCGCCGTGGACGATCGTGCGGTCATCCCGGCTCTCGCCTCGCGTCGAGGATTATCGAGCGCGATGGCTAGTTCATCGGCCAGCGCCTCGACGGTTTGCCGGGCGTCGCGCATGATTTGCCGGCGCTGCTCGAGCACCTGTACGACAGCGCCGATGCTGATCGTTATCAGAAAGGCGATGATGAGGACCGGCACGGCCCGCCGCAGCAGCGGCTCAGCGCTCAACAGCCGTCCGTAGGCGGGCTTGGCGATTGATTTGGCCAAGCCCTGGATAAAATCCGATCGTAAAGACGCACTCGCCATTTCGGCGCGCGCCATCGCCAGCCTCCGTTCGGACAATCCCCTGCACCCGCGATCGGAAGATTTGCCGCATCTCTTTCCAAATCACCCTCGATAAGAATCGATGCGAATCGGTTTGTCGAGGGTCAGGAGTCAATATTTTTCGCCGCGTTATCCAGCTCATTTTGGGGAATGGCCGGCGCGGCTCGGTGACGACGTTCTGGCGGAAAAATGCGTGTCGGCCCCAAAAAGAAAGAACCCCAAGCAGATACGCGCTTGGGGTCCTTGAGTTCACTCAATTTAGGCTTGTGAGACTGGCGGCTGGGGTGTCGGGGGGGATGGGGCGCCGCCGGGTCTGCCTAATGACGGTAACCTAGGGAAATGCGTTCGATAGCTCCATTGAACCTTGGTAAGCACGTGGTATCGGAAGTGAGGGGTCACCCTGTACCTCCGTATAGGGTGCGCCATCGGGTCCGAGGTTTGGTGCCGCCATTTTCGCCTGATCCGACCCTTTGGAAGCCAATCCGCGCGAAGGGACCCCGTCGCCGGCCGCCTATGTGTCGACTCGCCCGATATGGCGTGGCACAATTTGTCGGCTGAGGGGGGGACCTCATGCTGTACGATTTGCAGGGGCAGACGCTACGCCGCGTATCCGCCTTCGCCGAATCAAGGCCCTGGATCAACTGGGTTGCGCTCGCGGCCGGGCTCGGCGTCGCCTATTTCCTGGCCGCGCGATTGAGCCTTGCGCTCCTGACAAAGCCCGACGGCGTAGCCGTGTTCTGGCCGGCCGCCGGTGTCGCTGCCGGTTTGCTCGTCGCGATCGGCCCCCGCGCACGGTGGCCCGTGGTGGCGGGCGCCATGGCGGCAACCATCGTGGCCAATCTCCTCGGCGACCGGTCGATCTGGAGTGCAACGATATTTGCCGTTTGCAACGCCGGCGAAGCGGTGATCGTGGCGGGTCTGATCGAACGCTATTTCGGCCAAGCCTTCGGTCTGAACACGCTGCGCCAGGTTCTTGGACTGCTTTTGGCGGCGATTGCCGGATCCGCGATCTCGGGGATCGGCGGGACGCTGGGCTATGCGATGTTCCATAGTTCGGAAGCACCGCTGCTGACGATCTGGCGTCACTGGTTCACGTCCGACGCGCTCGGCATCGTCACGGTGGCGCCGCTGCTGATCGGCATTTTCTCAGCCGTGCGCGATCCGCCGCCGCGTCCCGAACTCAGCGAAGGTTTTGCTGCGCTGTTTGCGCTGACCTTGTTGAGCGGCGTAATTATCTACCTGCCACGAGAGCCGTGGGCGACCGTGGTGCCGATCGCTTCGCTGTTCCCGTTGTTGTTGTGGCTTGCCGCCCGCTGCCGGCCGGTTTTCTCCGCGGCGGCGGCCTTCATCGTCGCGCTCACCATCGTCTGGACCACGACGTTCGGCATCGGCATTTTCGGCGACGCCACATTCCCGATTGGCGAACGCGTCCTGTCCGCGCAGGCAGGCATCCTCGCAGTGGCGCTTTGCGCCTACGTTCTCGCAGCGCTGTTTGCCGAACGCCGCAAGCATGAGGCCGATCTCACGTCGAGTGAGGGACGGCTACAGGAAGCGCTGTCGGCCGGTGGCGTCACCGCGTTCGACTGGGACGTTCGCAGCGACCAATCACAGCGAAGCGAGAACGCGGCCATGATCCTTGGCTTCGATCCGAAAGAAAGCCTCAGCGGGGCGAAATTCCTTGCGCTGGTTCATCCGGACGACCGCTCGCGGCTGACCGAGCTTGTGCGCAAGATCAGCCCCGATGCTCCCTCGTTTGAGGTCACCTTCCGGTTCGTACGCCCCGATGGCCGCGAGATATGGCTGGAGCAAACAGCGAAAGGCGAGTTCGACCCGCAAGGGCGGCTGCAACGCATCAAAGGCCTGACCGTCGACATGACGGAGCGAAAACACGCCGAGGAGCGCCAGGATCTCCTGATCGCCGAACTCGACCACCGCGTCAAAAACGTGCTCGCGCGTGTCGCCGTCGTGGCCATGCAAACGCGCGAAGGCAGCACCTCGATGAGTGAATTCGTCAAGGCGCTCGATGGCCGCATTCAATCGATGGCGGCCGCTCACTCGCTGCTGAGCCAAAGCCGTTGGCACGGCGTCGGTCTTGCCGACCTCGTCCGCGACCAGTTCGCGCCTTACGCGACGGACGCAAACGCCAAGATCAGCGGCCCGAACATCATGCTCTCCGCGGCGGCGACGCAGGCGGTGGCGATGGTGCTGCACGAACTGGTAACGAATGCAGCGAAATACGGCGCATTGTCGAAGCCGGGAGGTAGGGTATCAATCGGGTGGGACAAGCCGGCTGACGGGAACTCGGGCGCGTTGCTGACGATCGAGTGGCGCGAGATCGGCGGCCCACCGGTGACGGCGCAGGCTCGCTCCGGCTTCGGCACCAGCCTTATCCGCGATCTTATCCCTCACGAACTTGGCGGTACTGTCGACCTCGAGTTCGACAGCGACGGCGTCGGCTGCAAAATTGGGGTTCCGCTCGATCGCCTGTAAAATGGCGGAGATGGTGCTAGCGAGCTGCCTTTTGCTCGGCCACCGGGCGCAAGGCGGCGAGAAGCTGCGCCTCGACGATGGGCTTCTGCAAGACAATCGCGGTTGCTCCCGGGGCCAGCGGAACCTCGGAATAGCCAGAAATCACGATCACGCGGATGCCGCGTTCGTTGAGCCTGCTGATAAGGCCGTGAGCCAGTTCCCCGCCCCGCAGATTAAAATCGACAATACTGACGTCCGGAATTTGCTCCGAGATCAGCCGGTCGGCATCGGCGGCGGTGGCAACGGGCCCGACGACTTCAGCGCCCATGGCGCGGAGCAGACTTTTTAGGGCTACGCCAATGTGCCATGAATCCTCGACTACGAGGACGCGCACCCCCGAGAGGTCTGCGGCGTCGGGCGGCTCGTCGTCGTTCGATGAAACCATCCGTATTCACCTGGAAAATCGCCCCGGCGCCTTGCAATCGGCCGCGCAACCTTCGTGAACAATCTCGCATTGCCGCTGCGGGCGTGCAATGCCGGGAATGTCGCACGGGGCGGCCGGTTCTCCTCCGCGGAGGTGAAAACCCGGGTCGGTGCGCCGGGCTCCCGCGGAATTGATTGGAGAGACGGGCCAGCCTAGGTCTTCCGGCCGACTCGGCCGGGTTTTGGGGCTGGTTTTTGGGGCTTGGTCTTGGGGCCGGGCGCTTTCAGCGGTTGCTAGGGCCCGGACGCGCTTCAGTCGCTGTGGTTTTTCAACGCTGCGTCTATGCAATCGATCAAGTGATCTTCTTTAAACGGTTTGCGCAAATACCCGATGGCTCCGCTCCGAAGGACCTGTCGTTCCAGCCTTTCGTCAGGAAAGGCGGACACGAATATGGTCGGCATATTGTGGCCGTCGGCGATCAGGCGATCTTGCAATTCTACGCCGCTCAAACCCGGCATCTGAACGTCGGTGATGAGGCAGGTAGTAGCCATCATCTGCGACAATTCCAGAAATTCTTCGGCGGACTCGAACGTCAGGGCTTTGTAGCCAAGCGATCGGACGAGGGATTTTGTTGCTTCTCTCACGGACTCGTCATCGTCAACAATTGAGATCACCGGGAGATTCTCCAATTTCACGCTCCTCGAGTCCGCTGAATTGCAAACCAAAGGATAGAACGCCCTTAAACGCCAATCCAAGTCAACACATGCGCTTATCCGGCACCACTAAGGTGCAGGGCGTACTATACAAAGGTTTAATGGGCAGCCACTCTACGCTGGCGTGAACGGCAGCAACGCAAATCTACAAGCCGATCCTGTGGAAGGATCAGTGAACTTCCGAACCATCGCTCGTGGTAATCTGAATGACCTTGTTGGCCTTGACGACCGGTCCATTGGTTTTGGCTGTAGCAACTTGGTTCCCCGCTTCTTCAACGCGAGCATTAAGGCCGACCACCGCAACCGTGAGCGCTGCAATCAGCGCCAAAGTTACAATCTTGAGATGCGTATTCCGGTCGGCGGTCAATATCGAGTAGTTCATTGAAGCTCTCCCGTCTCGGCCGTCTTCTAGAGGCCGGACATGTGGATCGCTTGTGACCCCCGCCAGCCTTGACGTCATTTGTAGAGGGCGGCGGACTGGAGCTTCTACTGAACGTTAGGAAGGCTTCCCGGTCAAAACTAGTAAGTAAAATATACCTAGGTTTAGGCCGGCCAGGCTGGAGGCGCTAAGTCTTGGTGCGCCGAATCCCCAGCGTGTCGGCCATTCGGACCAGATCGGCCAACGACCGCGCGCCCATTTTCTTCATGACGTTGCCGCGATGCACTTTGACGGTGATTTCGCTGACGCCAAGCTCGGCAGCGATCTGCTTGTTCATCAAGCCCGCCGTAACAAGGCTGATGACTTCCTGTTCTCGTGGGGTCAACGCCTCGAAATGGGCGCGGACCTGGTGGACCGCCTTGTCCTGGGTGCGGCGCTTGCGGTCGCGTTCCAGCGCAATCTGCACCGCATCGAGGAGGTCCTGATCCCGGAACGGCTTGGTGAGGAATTCTATCGCGCCCGCCTTCATGGCGCGCACAGTCATCGGGATATCCCCGTGTCCGCTGATGAAAATGATGGGAATCTGGATACCCGCCTTGGCGAGTTCGGCTTGAAAGTCGAGCCCGCTCAAGCCGGGCAGCCGGACGTCGAGCACTAGACAGGCGGCGGCATCGTCCTGAAACTTGTGAGTCAGGAAGTCTGCGGCCGAACCAAATGTTTCGACCCGCAACCCGACCGATCGCAATAGGCTTTTCAGCGCTTCGCGCAATGAAGTGTCGTCGTCGACCACAAAGACGATCGAGTTCGCCTCGGACTGCTCCTGCATAACCATCCCCTGGCCCATCGGCCCCTTGCCGTGAACCGACCTTATATTTGCAAGAAATGCGGCCATTGGCGAGCCGGAAAGTTCAACCGAAACCGTATCTTGCGGTCCCGGCAAGCCCGCAATACAGCGGTTGCGCCGCTTCTGCCGACCGCCTTCGGCCGCGCTGAACAGATAAAAGCCGGGACCTAAGGCGCGTATACGAACGTATAAAAGAACCCGTCACTTTCGATATCAAACGTTAACCATTGTGCAATGGAGGCACCTGAAACAACCATCCTAGTGTCCCCCTCGACGATACGTGGGGGAGTCGGACTATGCAGAACAACATCGCTAGTGGCGCGATATCGAGCGCCGATCGGATTGCACGCTTTGCCGCGGCGGCGTTCGTGGTGGCCGGAGCGGTGCTCTTTGCAACGGACGCGAGCGCCCAAAGGCTCGCGATGGTTTTGGATCCGAGCGCCGGATCGATCGCGCACAGCGCGCTCGCCAGCCAGGACGCAGCGGTTTCAGCCGGCGAGGCGTCGGCTGTTCCAGCGGTGCTGCACCGTCAGGTGGTCGATTATCCGACGTCGGAAGCGCCCGGCACGATCGTTGTCGATACTCCGCATACATACCTTTACTTCGTGCTCGGCGGCGGCAAGGCCGTCCGCTACGGCATCGGCGTGGGTCGCGACGGTTTCACCTGGTCGGGTGTGAAGTCGATCGAGCGCAAGACGGAGTGGCCGGACTGGATTCCGCCCTCCGAGATGCTGGAGCGGCAACCCTATCTGCCTCGGTTCATGGCTGGCGGTCCCGGCAATCCGCTGGGTGCACGTGCGATGTATCTCAGCGGCACGGTTTATCGCATCCACGGCACCAACAAGCCTTCGTCGATCGGCCAGCATGTGTCGAGCGGCTGCATCCGCATGCTCAACGCCGATGTGATCGATCTGTATTCGCGTACTCGCGTCGGCACCAAGGTCGTGGTGCTGCCGATGAATCATCCGCGTCTCGTGCAGGCGTCGCCGTTCTCAGCAAGTCTTCGCTGAACTAGCGCTCGGGAAGGGCCTCGCATGTACAGGAAATTGCTCGCCGTCATCGTCGCCGCTGCCGGCGCCGCGGTGATCGTCGCCTTCATTCCGACTCCGGAGCCGGCTTCTGCAGCGAAAGCGCCACAGGCCAATGTCGTGGTTGCCGCAACGCCGCAGGCGAATGTCGCGGATACCGAGAAAAAGGCTCCGGTGTTGGCGGCGCCGTCCACGGCCTGCACGCAAGGCTGGCCGCACTACGACCAAAACTGTCTCCGCGACAGCCGCCGGGCGAATGGCAAAGCGCGTGTCGCCCGAATCGTCGCCATGGATCGTGCCGCTGCGGAACGCGCGCCGCGAACCCGGCACTAGGCAGCTTTCGGAGGAATACCGTGGGTCGCCTGGTTCCGAACGCTCTCACGAAAATAGTCGCAATAGCCGCGCTTGCATGGTTTGTCGCCGGCGGCGTCAGCGCCGTGCTGGCGCTTGGCGCGACCAAAAGCGGGACTTCGTTGGCGCTCTCCGTCGATCGTACCGGCAAGGGCGATCGGTTGGTTTCAGTTGCGGCGTCAAAGCCCCGCGTGAACGCCCCGTCGCCCGTCGCATCGACGCGCTCGTCACCGCCGTTCGGCTGTGACTCGGCTTTTAGCAGGATCGCTGAGCCGCGTCAGGCGCACATATTCAGACGTTGCACCGCCTGAGCGGCGCGCGCCAGGCCGGAATTTCATGACATAATCGATGTTCGGCCTCCGATTCGGAGGCCGAATTTTTTGTGCACCCGTCAATGCAGCGTTTGGTAACCGGCGATGAGGAGTTCGACCGCGATCAAAACCACGATGATGACTTCCAGCCTGAATGACCGCTTGGTGTCGATGATGTCGGTCAACACTTCCGCGGTATCGGCGATGACCGCGAGCTTGCGCGTCAATGCCTCGGCGCGCTCTTTCAATTCGTATTCGTCTTCCAGCCGCGCATAGAGCCGGTCCAGATCGGGACGATCCCAGACGACGTCCGGTTTTTCGGCAACCGCCACGCCGCCGGAAACGCGGTGTTGCACCAGCAATGCATTGCCGATGTGCTTGAGGATGGTGCGGCGGCCGGCGGCGGCACGGCCGCGTTCGGCGAGCTGCCGCGCAAAGGGCTCGGTCAACTCGAAAACGGCAGTGACTTCACGTTCGTCGCGCGCCAGCACGACGCTCTTGGACAAGGCATCGGCGATCACGATCAAGTGGTCGGGCGTCAGCGTCCTTAGCGTAATCGGTCCACCCGGCAGGATTTGATCGTCCTTGTCGGGAACGATCTCGATCAGCACCGATTCTTCTTCGCGCTGCGATACTGGACGGACCAGACGCGGCCGCAAGCCTTGCAGAACTGTCTCCTCTTCCTGCGCGGTAAGCCCTGCGATGACGGCGACGCCGTAGCGGAACAACGTCACCAGTCCCTCGGCGCCGAACTTGTAAGTCAAAGGCGCGGTCGAAACGACTCCGTCGTGTTCGAGGTTAGAGGTGTCGATGCGGTCGCTCAAAAGCAGCGCCCTGACTCTTTTGCGGACTTTTGTCGGTTGCGTCTCGCTCATCTTCGGGTATTCCGCGCTAGTTTGAAGTTCCTAGCAGGCTGGTAGCGAACTTCAGAATCAGGACATTTGCGCGCGATGATTTCAATACCGCCATCGCCAGCCTAATCCGCATTGTCGAAAATTATGCGTCGCCGCCTTAACGATCCGCCAAGGTGCGCGCCACGATGTCATGGACGTCGCGCGAGAGCGAGGGCGTCGCGGCGACGCGGCGCAACGTCGCCTCGGCGCGTGCGCGGCGGGTCGCCTCGAGCGCGCGCCAGGAACGGAATGCACCCATCAGACGTGCGGCGACCTGCGGGTTCTTCGCGTCCAGCATCAACCCGACATCGGCGACAAAATCATAGCCGGCGCCATCAATGCGATTGAACTGGGTGTGGTTGACTTGTGCGAACGAGCCGATGAGGGCGCGCACGCGATTGGGATTGGCCATCGAGAATGCCGGATGCGAGGTCAAGGCGCGCACGCGATCGAGCGTCGCCGCCTCCGGTATGGCGGCTTGAAGGGCGAGCCACTTGTCGATGATCAGCGGATCGTCGGCGTAGCGGGTATAGAAGTCCTCCAGGGCTTGGGCGCGCTCCGGCCGATCGTGCTGCGCCAGGATTTCCAGCGCCGCCATCCGGTCGGTCATATTGTCGGCGCCCTGATATTGCGCCAGCACAAGAGCGATCGCCTGGTTTTGCCGCGTCGCCGCCAAGAAACCGAGACAGACGTTCTTGAGCGCGCGCCGTCCTGCGCTCTCGGCATCCGGCCGATAGGGGCCCGGCGTGATCAACCGCCGGTAGCTGTCGGCAAGCGCGCCGCCGAGCCGCTCGCCGATCGTCATGCGCAACTGCCGCCGCGTCGCAAAGATCGCATCGGGATCGACGTCGCGTCCGATTTCGCGCGCGATGTCGGGTTCGCTCGGTGGCGTGAGGGCAAGCGCGATGAAGGCCGGTTCGAGCGCGGCATCGGCGAGGATGGCGCCGAGTGCGGCCATCAGACCGGCGTCCTTGCGCGCCGCCGCCCCTCTGCGCAGCGCGGCGACATTCTCCGTCAACAGTGTCATCGCCAGCGTCTGCACCGCCTGCCAGCGATTGAAGGGATCCCGATCGTGTGCGGCGAGGAAACGCAGGGCGTCGGGTTCGACCGGCTGCGTTAGTTTGACCGGCGCCGAAAAATTGCGGTTGAGGGATGGGATCGGCGGCTCGGCAATGTCAGTGAAAACGAAGCTGCGACTCGGTTCCGTCAACTCGATCACGTTGCGATCAAGCGGGCGGCCGTCGAGCGTCAGCGGCAGATCGCCGCCATCTTTGCCGACCAGCCCGAGCGCGAGCGGGATCACCATCGGCGCCTTGTTCGGCTGCCCGGGCGTTGGCGGGACGGTCTGCGCAACGTCGAGCCGGTAGGTCTTGGCGCGCGAATCATAGTGCGATGCGACGACGACTTCTGGCGTGCCGGCTTGCGTATACCAGAGCATGAATTGCGAGAAGTCCCGGCCGCTGACGTCGGCAAAGCATTGCACGAATTGCTCGACCGTTGCCGCCTCACCGTCATGCCGGGCGAAATAGAGATCCATACCCTTGCGAAACAGATCGGGTCCGAGCAGCACCTTGATCATGCGCACGACTTCGCCGCCCTTGTCGTAGATCGTGGTCGTGTAGAAGTTGTTGATCTCGTGATAGAGCTCGGGCCGCACCGGATGGGCGAGGGGCCCGGCATCCTCGACGAATTGATGCGAGCGCAGGGCGCGCACGTCGCCGATCCGTTCGACCGCACGCGAGCGCTGATCGGCGGAAAATTCCTCGTCGCGGAAGACGGTGAGGCCTTCTTTCAGGCAAAGCTGAAACCAATCGCGGCAGGTAATCCGGTCACCGGTCCAATTGTGGAAATATTCATGCGCGATGACCGCCTCGATATGGGCATAGTCGGTGTCGGTTGCGGTTGCCGGCGAGGCGAGCACGTATTTGTCGCTGAATATATTGAGCCCTTTGTTCTCCATCGCGCCCATGTTGAAGGCTGAAACCGCGACAATCATGAAGATGTCGAGATCGTATTCACGCCCGAAAACTTCTTCGTCCCAGCGCATGGCGCGCTTGAGGCTGTCCATGGCGTAGGCGCAGCGATCTTCCTTGCCCGGCTCGACATAGATGGCGAGTGCAACCTCGCGGCCAAACATCGTGGTGAAGCTGTCGACGACGCACGCCAGGTTGCCGCCGACCAGCGCGAACAGATAGCAGGGCTTTTTGAACGGATCGTGCCACACGGCAAAATGCCGGTTGGTGCCGGGAACGTCGCCTTGCTCGATGAGGTTGCCGTTTGAAAGCAGAATCGGCGCCTCTTTTTTATCGGCTTCGATGCGCGTCGTGTACACCGCCATCACGTCCGGCCGGTCGAGGAAGTAGGTGATGCGGCGGAAACCCTCGGCCTCGCATTGGGTGCAATAGGTGGCGCCGGCGCGATAAAGCCCCATGAGCTGGGTGTTGGCTTCGGGGTCGATGACCGTCTCGATTTCGAGCGTGAACGGCCGGTTCGGCGGCTGGGCGATCGTGAGCTGCTCAGGCGTGGCGAGAAAGCTTCCGTTGGGCAGCGGCTTGCCATCGAGCGCCAGCGATTTGAGCTTGAGTTCCTCGCCGTCGAGGACAAGCGGCGCCGGCGTTCCCTGGGCGTTCGGCCTGATCGTGAGCTTGGAACGTATCGTCGTGGCGGTTGCGTTGAGCGAAACATCGAGCGCCACGGTTTCGATGAGCCAGTCGGGCGGACGGTAATCCTTCAGGCGGACGGGACGAGGTTCTTCGGTGCGCATCATGGGAAGTGATGTAGAAGTTTTGCCGCCAAATTGAAAGCTGAGGATATGGTCGTCCGCAATGGGCCCGAGCGCGTCAGCCGCGTCAATATCACGCGCGGAAACGTTATGGGCTTCGTCGCGGTTCGGCGTGGCCGATAACGCGAGCGATGGTTGGAAAGCGCCGCCGCAGACCGCTTTCGATACCGTCGACCAGATCGTGGACCGCGCTCACCGATAATGTCGGATCGACGCGGCAATGGAAATTGACGATCTCACCCTCGGCGGTCTCGCGCACGCGCACGTCGTGCACCTCGCCGAGGTCGGCCAGCCCGGCCGCCAGCGCTACCAGCGCCTCGCCGATTTCCGCGACACGGGCAGCCGAAGCATCGCGGCCCGAAAGCATCGCGGCCGGCAGCGGCTCGATATGCGTTTCAACTTCGACGTTCGGGCCGAGCTCCTCGCGGATCGCCTCCTCCAGCCGGCTCGCGGTCTCGTGCGCGGCCGAAAGCGGCAACGTTCCATCCACCTCGAGATCGGTCGATACCGACAAGCGGTCGGCGAGCGCCTGCACGGCAACGTGATGGACGGCGAGACCGGAGTTGCGGGCGATCAGCATGACGCGTTCGCGGATCGTCTCGTCGTCGAGCGCCCGCGGCTCGGTCGTGATCGTGACTTCCGCCTCGGGGATATCGTCGCGGATGGCGCGGGTCAGCCGCTCCTTGATCGCGGCGACGCGTTCGAGGGGCAGCGTGCGGCTTACGCCGACGGCAACTTCGACGAACAGCACCGGTCCGGCCGGGCGCGCGCGCACCCGTTCGGCGCTGACCACGCCCGGCACGCGCCGCGCAATCGCAGCGATACGCTCGCTCACGCCGGCCGGCGCCGTGTCGGTCAAGGCGTCGATGGTCCGCCGGCCGAGCCGCCAGCCGGCGATGCAGATGAATACTGCGACTACGAGCGCCGCCGCGGCATCGGCCCAGGCATAGCCCAAAGCCACGCCGCCGAGCCCGACCAGCACCGCGATCGACGACCACATGTCGGAACTGAAATGCAGCGCGTCGGCTTCGAGAGCCTGGCTGGAGGTTTTCTCGGCAACGCGGCTGAGCGTGCGCGCACGGAAAAAATCGACGACGATCGAGAGGGCGATGACGGAGAAGGCAGCGACTGTCGCTTCGACTTCGTAGCCATGTCCGCCCAGCAAGCGCTGCGCGGCCTCGTAGGCGACCCCCACGGCCAGAATGAACAGGAGCGCGGTTTCGGCAAGCGCCGCCACGCTTTCGACCTTGCCATGGCCGTATTGATGCTCTGCGTCGGCAGGCTTGCCGGACACGCGCACGGCGGCGTAGGTCACCACGGTTGCGGCAAGATCGATCAAAGAATGGGCGGCTTCCGAGAGGATGGCCAGCGAGCCGCTAAGGAAACCGACAACCGCCTTTGCCGCGGTTAATCCCGCTGACGCGGCAATCGATCCGAGCGCGGCTTTTTCCTTGTCGTGCATTTCGAAAATCCCGGCGCGCGAGGTTCCTGAAGTGATTTAGAGATCCTGGCGCGATTTCATGTGCTGGCGGCAACGCCGACGAGGAACGCAAGGCACGCGCAGAGAGGCGAATAGGCAATCGTGTCGAGCCGGGCGAAACGGCTGTCTCGTATCCTTTTGAAGAACCCGACGTAACGAAAATCGCCGATGGCGCGGAGCGCGAACGCCGCCGCGATCAGCCACGTGGCGATTTTGACGATGCTGCCCTCCCGTGGCAATTCCGGCAGATCGAGCCAGCCGGTCCGCAGCGCCAGCACCGCCGCCATCGCACTAAGGCCGACAGCGACCATCATCGTGCTGAACGCAGACGGCTTGATGACCGGACGCCCGTTGACGGCGGGAACGGCGGCGCCTTTGCCGGCCTTGCCGCCGGCTGCCCAATAGAAGTGCACACCGGCAAGGAGCAGTAGGATCAGAATGGCGACCGTACCTGCGATCATGGCGTGCTCTTTGTCGTAGCCCCGAACGGGTCATAGCCCAATCGGTCATGGGTGAGGTGGTAAATCCCGAGGGCGACTGTGCGGCCAATTTTCGCTGTGGCCTTGGCAGCCTAGCGAAAGACTCTTCCGAAGTGATGGATCAGGCGCGCAAATTCTCCATTGCGCCGATGATGGAATGCTCTGACTGTCTCAGAATCTATTTATTTTTTCAGCTATTTACGCGGCAAGTCTTCGGTCTCTATCGTACCGTTCGTCTACCGTTGTTTAGAGATCGCGCACTCTCCGACACTCGTGGACGCGGAACCCCACACGTTTGTGGGGCGCATTGCGGGCAAGATGTGCACCGCGCACAAGGATTTGATCAAAGGAGCACTGCTCGCCTTCATTCGGGAGCGTTCGGCAATCCGCGCCGCGTGATAAGGTCATCAATGCCGATAAGCTGCAGGCTTATCCGCCCAGCAGCGTCATCGTTCTCCCCGGCAACACACCACGCTTTCACTGGGCAAAATCCGGCGAGTACGTCAGCCAGATAACGGCCATAGGCCCGTTGGGCCTTGAATATTTGGATTCACGCGACGATCCGCGTCAGCGAAGTCGCTGATGTCCGCTTCAACCAATGTCGGTCGGGGCGAAAGCCGAAGGAGACACGCCGCGGAACTCAGTCACTGCCGGGATCGTTGCCGTCGCAAGCGGCACGAGCAAGTGGCTTCCGGAACCAGGTGGCGGTTCCTTCTATGATCGTAAACAAAGGAGAAGGTCATGAAAGTACTGATGGTTATCACATCCCACGACCAACTGGGGAACACTGGACGAAAGACGGGCTTCTGGCTCGAAGAACTCGCGGCTCCCTACTACGTTTTCAAGGACGCCGGGGTTGAGATCACGCTCGCATCCCCGAAAGGCGGCCGTCCGCCGCTCGATCCCAAGAGCAACGAACCAGAATTCCGTACCGATCTCACGCTCCGGTTCGAGAAGGACGCGGCTGCGGAAGCTCAGCTCGACAAGACCATTCGCCTCGATAGCATCAAGCAAGAAGACTTCGACACCGTCTTCTACCCGGGCGGCCATGGCCCGATGTGGGATCTCGCCGAAGACAAGCATTCCATCAAGCTGATCGAGTCCTTCATCGCTGCCGGCAAGCCAATCGGCATCGTGTGCCATTCCACGGGGGCGCTGCGTCACGTCAAGACGACGGACGGCAAGCTTTTGGTTCAAGGCAAGGAAGTTACCGGCTTCACCAACGGCGAAGAGGAAGAGATGGGTCTCACTAAAGTTGTGCCCTTCCTTGTCGAAGATGAGATGTTGAAACTGGGCGCCGTCTTCTCGAAGAAGGCGAACTGGGAGGTTCACGTAGTCAGCGACGGCCTGCTGATCACTGGACAGAATCCAGCTTCCTCCGGCCCTGCCGCGAAGACGCTGATGGCGGCGGTAAAGCAAAAGGCCGCACCGGCTGCCACGGCTCGGGCTTCGTAGATCGAATATCCGTCGAGCGACTGCAGGCTTGCCATGGCTGCGGTGGCGGGTTGCCGGTGGAGAGGCGCCTTCGATGAGGCCTCGCCTAATGGCAGCTCCCTCCGCCACATCAGGGTGTCCAATTGAGATACTCACTCGTGGGCGAGCACCGGCAATGACAAGGGTCAGACCCGCTCACCCGAACACGCGGCCGCCGTTGACCCAGATTTCCTGGCCGGTGATGAAGTCGGATCCCGACCCGAGCAGATAAAGCAGCGTTCCGAGCAGATCTTCCGGACGTACCTCGCGTCGGAAGCAACGCTGCGCCGTCAGCAGCGGGCTCATCTCCGACTGGCGGTTGTCGTAGTCGCGATCGAAGGCGATGTAGTCCGGCGTGAGCGTGTTCACGCAGATGCGGTGCTCGCCAAGTTCGCGGGCCAGCGCCCGAGTCAGGCCAATGATCGCGGCCTTGGAGGAGATGTAATGGGCAAAGCCGGGCGGCGCGGTCGGTACAGTCATCGAGGAGACGTTGACTATCTTGCCGCGCCGCCGTGCTTTCATCGTCGGCGCCACCGCGCAGGCGCAGAGCCAGGCGCCGCGCACGTTGACGGCAAAGCAGTGATCCCACTCGTCATCGCTCAGTTCGGTAAAGTCCTTTTTTACGATCGCGGTGTAGTAGGCGGCATTGTTGACGAGGCCGTCGATTCGGCCGAACCGATCGAGGACCAACGCGGCCATTGCCTCAGTCGAGGCACGGTTGCTGACGTCGACCTCGGCTGCGAGCGCGGTGCCACCCGACGCCTTGATTTCCGCGACAAGGTCGTCGGCCGGCACCAGGTCCGCGGCCACGACACCGTAGCCCGCCTCCGCGAGCGCCTTCACATAGACACGGCCGATGCCGCCGGCTGCGCCGGTCACGATCACTATATCCATCGTCAGGACCAACCACCCCAGGCGACATGGAACTGCGAGAAGCCGCGGGCGAAGAAAGCCGGCTCGCGCACACAAGGACCACTGCCCGGCCGAAGGCCGGGCAGGCGTTCGAGCAGCGCCGGCAACGCGATGCCAAGCTCAAGTCGGGCGAGCGGCGATCCGATGCAGAAATGGATGCCCTTGCCGAAGGCGATATGGCGTCCGAGATCGGCCCGATCGGAGTCGAACGCATCCGGGTTGGCAAACACGCAATGGTCGCGGTTCGCCGAAGCGAAGTGGACCATGATCCGTGCTCCCGCCGGGATCGTCGCGCCACCAAGTTCGACCTCCCGCCTCGCCGTTCGAAACAGGCCCTGGGCCGGAGATTCGAGCCGCAGGATTTCCTCGATGGCACGCGGGGCCCGCTCGGGGTCAAGCAGTTGCTCGCGGAGGTCCGGCCTCGAAAAGAGGACATGCAATGCGTTGCCTATGGCGCGGGTCACCGTGACATGCCCGGCGACCATCAGGTCTAGCGGCAAGCCCGCGATCTCGAGATCGGTCAGCGGCGGATCAGAATCGAAACGGGCCGAGACCAGCGCGCCAATCAGATCGTCGGTTGGCTCGCGTTCGCGCCGTCGCACCGCATCGAGGAAATAGTGCTGCAGCGCCACGGTTCCTCTTGCATGACCAAGCCGCTTCGCCAGCGGGCCATCCTGCTGGACGAGGATCCAGTCGTTGCCCCAGACGTGCAGCTGCTCCAGATCCTGTTGTGGCAGGCCAAGCAATTCACCAAGCGCGCGCAGCGGCAGGGGCCAGGCAAACGCTTCGATCACGTCGATCTCGCCGGACGGGGGCAAGGCGTCGAGCAATTCGTCGACGATGCGACGGATAACCGGCTCGAGCGCCGCTATCCGTCGCGGCGTGAAGGTCTTCGTCACCAGTCCGCGGATCCGGTCATGCAGTGGCGGGTCGACCTCGATGATGTAAGGCATCTCGCGGTATCCTTCCGCGAGCACGGCCGCCACTTCGTCCGGCAAGGGCGCGGTGGACGACTTCAGCGCTCCGGCCGACGAAAAAGTCTCGTGGTCCTTGAGAACCGCAAGCACGTCGTCGTAGCGAGTGACGACCCACAGATCGAGGGCCGGCACATAAAATACCGGCTGTTCGCGACGGGCCATTGCCAGGACGTCGAAGGGATTCTCACGTTGCTCGGTTGAGCGGGGGTCGAATCGCGTCGATAGCGTCGGCGTGTTCATTGCGGGTGGATTTTGTAGGCCATGAATTGGATAGAATGCACTTGCAGCACGAGGCGTCGCGTTCGCCATTGAAGCAAATGAGGCTGCAAATGGGAAGGCGGTCCGACGGAGCGCCCAGGCGGTGTCAAGAAAATCCCAATGTCGAAGGCCGCCGCGCCCGGGGGCAGCGGCGGCCAGTTTCGACGATCCGATTTAGGCCTTCGAGATCAACGTCGCCGGCAGCAAGGCCCCCGCAGTACTTGGGGTCACCTTAAGATCCGACTTGTAGAGGATCGGTTGCGCGTATTGCAGCAGCGGCAGCACGTAGCCCTGCTCGGCGATGTAGCGGTCCACATCCTTATAGCCCTGAATGCGCTTCTTCTCGTCCTTCTCACCCCAGAGCGGGCCGATCTTGGCGTCCAGATCGTCCGAATGCCATGCCGAGTGCGGGGACTTGCTCCACATCGCAAAACCGGTCGCGGTCGACGGATCGCCGATATAATTGCCCCAGTTATAAAATGCTGCCGGCGCAAGTTTGTGCGTCGTGCGCAGTTCGTAATGCTTGGCAACCTCGTAGACCTCGATATTGGCTTCGATGCCGACATTGCGCCACATGCCGACGATCGCCTGGATCATCTCGTAATCCTTGGGCTTGAAGCCGCGCGTCGTCTGGACGGTGAACTTGACCGGCTTTTCCTTCGAAAAGCCGCTGGCGGCCAGCAGCTTGGTCGCCAGAGCGGGATCGAACGGCACCTTGATCGAGGGATCGTAGGCGTCGTATTCCGTCCCCTCGAGCGTGTCGAGGGCAACGCCGTAGCCGCGCAGCAGCCGTTTGATGATGCTCTGCTTGTCTACCGCGTGACACATCGCCAAGCGGACGTTCTTGTCGTCCATTACACCGCCATTGGTGATGAAGAGCAGGCCGACGTCGCAGGTCGGTTTGCAGACGCCGTTCAATCCGGCTTTGATCCTAAGCCTGTCGTACTCTTCGTAAGGCACTTCGAGGGCGACGTCGGACGATCCGCTTTCGATCTCGGCGACACGGCTCGTCGCATCCGTCACGAACTTGAACACGACCGTCTCAAAGGGGGGCTTGCCGCCCCAGTATTTGGGGTTGGCTTTGAGCCGAAGATAGGCGTTGCCCTCGTAAGCATCGACCATATAAGGACCGGATCCGATCGGCTTTTTCTCGAAGCCCGCAGGGCCGACTTTCTCGAAATAGGCCTTGGGCAGCACGTAGCCGGTAAGGAACGCCATCCACTTGAAAATGACGGGATCGTATTGCTTCACGTCGGCGGTGATGCGCTTTCCGTCCACCTTGAAGTTGTCGATGCCCGCCCAAACGAACGATACCGGATTGCCGCCGTCCGGACTGGCATTGCGCTTGATCGACCAGATCACGTCTTCAGGCGTTAATGGGGTGCCGTCGTGCCAAACCACGTTCTCGCGCACATCCATCCACACTTTGGTCTTGTCATCGTTCCAGCCCCACGCCGTGAGCAGGCCAGGTTCGAAGGAGAGGTCGGGCCTCTGGTTGATATAGTTGTCGAACACCGTTCGGTAGATCGACTGGAGGGTCGGGTTGACCGACGAAGGTCCAGTGTTGGGATCAAACGAGGGCAAATTCACAAAGTAGGCGATGTTGAGCGTGTCACCGACTGCGGCGCTCGCAAAGCGCGAAGGCAAAAGCAGCGAACCAAGGAAGCCGCCGCTTGTCGCGAGGGCCTGACGACGCGTGACATCAAACATGTTGTAACTCCCTTTCGGAGCGGCGCTGGCGGCAACACGGCCACCTTAATGCTACTGCTTTGTGCATTTGCTGCTCGGTGCGGCCCAGAAGAAATCTGAAAACCTGATCATCCCGGCAGCAGCGAACGTTAGGTGAGGGGTTTCGGCGGCCAATTGTTCGAACGCTGCAACATTCGCCTTGCGGTCCATGGTTAAAACCGCATGGCTTCCGTCCGGCAGCAGCACCGCCGTCGGCGTCTGCGTATGCGCGAAAGAAAGACCGCGCTTTTCCAGGTCAGGCCCAAGTTCCGCATAAGCCGGCGAGGTCAGAAAGAGGACAAAACACCGCGGGCTGACCCGATTCGACACGAGATCGCGCAGAAGGCGCTTGTGGTTCTCGAAGTTGTTCGACAATCCAAACGCCGCCATGCAGGAACAGAATAACGCCGGACGCTCCTCCATGCGGTCAGGCTTCATGACAAAGAGCTGCACGGTGCGGCCGTCGACGGTGAGCGTGTGCTCGGTCGTGGTCACGCCTGACACGTCGACCTTGGTCTGGTTCTGCAGCTCGGTGAGAATTTCCTGCGGCTTTGGTTGCGGCAGCGTCCAGAAAGGGCTGGGATCCTTGTCGAGCTGAACCAGAAGCTTGCGGACTCTGGGAGCAAGATCGGGATCGTCAGCCACGTTTGCAGGCGCCGGGGTCACGTGCAGCGAACAAGCCTTCGGCTCGAACGGTGCATTGGCGCTTTTGTCGTCCTGCGCCTGAGCAACGGCGAGACTTATCACAGGCAGCATCCAGGCCGCATGTGCCGCGAGCACCGCTCCTAAACGAGCGGTCGCGAATGAGGGAGATAACTTCATGTCGGGTCCTCCAGGGTTTTTGGAGCAACATTCATGAAGCCAAAGCCGCCAGGAGGTATTCGTACTTTGCACGGAAATTTCGCAAATCGCACGGAAATCATCTTCGCTCGCCGACGGGACTGCAGGTTCGTCAGCGCACTGCGGATCCTTATCACTTCGTCGAAGCAGATGTCGAGCAAAGGCGGCGTCTGAACAGCTTCGCGTGGGCTTGCTTGTGGTGCGCCACGAATTCGTCGTGGGTCAGCGATTGCGAACCAGAAGAATAGAGAACTTGATCATCTGCCAACCATCCAAGCTGCTAACTCGCCACCAAAAGATCACAGTCTGGCGTTCGACCGATCGTGAGCTGGAAGCCGCCGGACGGATTAGCCGAACGGCTTCTTGCCGACCGGCGCGGGCTTTATCCGATACGCGGCGACGTAGAGCGCCGGCAGGAAGATCAGGGTGAGCACGGTGCCGACGAGGATGCCGCCGATCATTGCATAGGCCATCGGCCCCCAAAAAATCTCCCGCGCGATCGGGATCATGCCGAGACTTGCGGCGGCGGCGGTGAGCAGGATCGGCCGCACACGGTGGCAGGTCGCTTCTACGACGGCGTCCCAGGGAGCCTGGCCCTCACGGAGGAATTCGTCGATCTGCGTCACCAAGATCACCGAATTGCGAATGATGATGCCGATAAGGGCAAGGACGCCGAGCAGCGCCACAAAGCCGAGCGGCGCGTTGAAGCTTAAAAGCGCTAAGACGACGCCGATAAGACCAAGCGGCGCGACGCTGACGACGAGCGCGAGCTTGCCGAAACTTTGCAGCTGAACCATCAGCAGAAACGCCATGACGAGCAGCATCACCGGCACGACGGCCGCGATAGGCCCCTGCGACTTGGCGTTTTCCTCGACCGCCCCGCCGGTCGCGAGCGCAAAGCTCGTGGGGAGCGCCTCGGCGAAGGCGTCGATCGACGGCGTTAATTGATTGACGACAGTCGCCGGCTGGGTGTCGTCGAGAATATTGGCGCGCACGGTGATTGTCGGCAAGCGGTCGCGGCGCCAAACAATCGGCTGCTCGATGTCATAGTTGATCCGCGCGAAGGCGAGCAAAGGTACGATGCGGCCATTGGCGAGGCCGATTTGCAGCGTCTGTAGCGTGTCCGGCGAATAGCGGTCCATGGCCTGCGCCCGGCCCACGACGTTGACCAGATAGATCGAGTCGCGCACCTGAGTAATGGTCGTGCCGCCGACCACGCCGTTGAGAAAATTGGCAATGTCCTGCGAGGTGATACCGAGAGCGCGCGCCTCGTCTTGCAGGATTTCGACGCGTAGGACTTCGCCCGGCTCGTTCCAGTCGAATGTTGGCGGGGCGACGTGTGGGTTTGTGCTGACGACCCCGGCCAGGCTCAACGCCCGTTCGCGGACCGATTGCGGGTCCGGTCCGCTCAGCCGGTATTGGATCGGGCGTCCGACCGGCGGCCCAAGGTCCAGCGTGTGGATGAAAACGTCGATGCCCACGAAATGCTCGCGACTGAATTGCTGAAGTTTCGGAATGAGGCGGTTGCGCGCTTCAAGCGATTTGGCCTGGATGACGAACTGCCCGAAGAACGCGTTCTCGAGCTGCTCATCGAGCGGTAGGTAAAAGCGGATTGCGCCCCGCCCGACATAGGAGCTCCGCTGCTCGATGTCGGGATCGTCTTTTAGACGTTCCTCGAACCGGGCCATTTGTCTGTACGTCTCGGCGATCGAGCTTGTCTGTGGCAATGTCAGATCGATCAGGATTTCTGGCCGATCGGATGAGGGAAAAAACTGCTGCTGCACATAAAGTAGGCCAAAATCGAAAGCGCGAGCGCGGCGAGGGTCATGCCGATGGTGAACCTGCGCCAACTCAAGGCAGTCATGAGGAGCGCACGGAACAGCGTCAGGAAACGGCTCGGCCTATCGCCATGCTGTCTCATGGTCGCGGGCAGCAAGGCTACCCCGACCAGCGGCGCGAACAGCACGGCAACGATCCACGAGATCAATAGCGCGACGGTAATGACGACGAACAGGCTGAAGGTGTATTCGCCGGCCGCGCTGGCGTTGAAGCCGATCGGCAGGAAGCCCGCGACCGTGACGAGCGTGCCAGTCAGCATCGGAAACGCGGTTGAGGTGTAGGCGAAGGTCGCCGCGCGGGTTTTAGTATCGCCGGCTTCAAGCCGCGCCACCATCATCTCGACGGTGATCATGGCGTCATCGACCAACAGGCCCAGCGCGATGATGAGCGCGCCGAGCGAGATGCGTTGCAGTGATATGCCCCAGATGTCGAGAACAATGAAAGTGACGGCGAGAACGAGAGGAATCGAGACGAACCGCGCTATGGTCGGATCGAGTGCGGCGAGCCGTTGTCCTTTTTTGACGAGATCGCTGACATAGACGTCGCGCGCCACCATGCGGCCCGAGGTCTGGAAACCGAGTTGCGTCTGATAGCGGGCCTGGACGGTTCCGGAAAATGGCCCGAAGATTTCGGTCGTGACCGGCGTGACGGTCATCGTCAGTACCGGCCGCGGCGGCAGGGGGGCTGTGTCGTTGTTGCAGCCGGCGAGACCGGCTGCGGTCAGGAAGCAGAAGAAGAAAACGAGGAACGATCGAGGTGTCATCGACGTCATGGTGCCGGTTCTTTTTTCGCGATGCCGACGATTTGCCCGGGACGGAGAAACTGGATTCCGGCGGTCACCACCGTATCGCCCGAGGCGACGCCGTCCGACAGGATGAGCTGTTCGTCGGCGTAACGCTCGATAGCGATGATCTTCGGCGTTACCGTCCGCGACTTCGGATCGAACAGCCAGACAGCCGCCGAATTTTGCCAGCGGAATAGAGCGCTGCGCGGAAACACGATTGCCGGACGCGCTTTGAAGGTGCCGACGCCGACCACGATGGCACCGAGCGACATTTCCTCCGGTACGCTGTCCAATCCCACCTTTAGTTTCACCGTGCCGGACGCGGCATCGACCGTCGGCGAGATTTCGCGGACGGTTCCGGTCGCGGTGACGCTCGTGTCGGCTTGCAGGAAAATCTGCACGTCGCGGCTCGGCGGGTCGGTCAGCAGCGCCTCGTGAACGTCGAACACTGCGTCACGCGGGCCATCCTGGGCTACGGTAAAGACAGTTTGCCCGGCCTGCACGACCTGGCCGGCCTCGGCGCTACGCGCAGTGATGATCCCGGTCACACCGGCCTTCAGCTCGGCATAGCCGAGCTGTTCTTCGGCCGTACCCACGGCGGCTTGCGCCAACTCGACCGCCGCCTGCTAAGT
>CAWHJE010000029.1:0-89480 GCA_963829465.1 uncultured Alphaproteobacteria bacterium | reverse complement strand
TATCTTGCTTCATTTCGGCCTTACGGGGTGCTCGCCAACCTCCTCGCCATGCCGATCGTCTCCGCCTGGGTGATTCCGATGGGTATTCTCGGCGTGCTCGCCATGCCCTTCGGCTTCGACGCTGAATTCTGGCGGCAAATGGGTTACGGCATCGCGTGGATGGACGCGGTTGCGCTCTGGGTCGCAAGCCTTCCCGGAGCGTTCGGCCGCGTGACCTCGTTCGGTTCTGCTCCGTTGTTGCTGGCGACCGCCAGGCTTCTTCTCATCGGGCTGCTCAAGACGCCACTGCGCTGGAGCGGCGCGGCGTTCGTGATTGTTGCGATTGTGCTCGCGGCACGTACGCCGGTCCCGGACATTCTCGTCTCCGCCGATGGACGCACATTCGGGGTGCGGGGCAGGGACGGCAAGCTCGCCTTTCATCACACCGGCGGCGATACTTTCGCCATCCGGGAATGGCTGGCCGCCGATGCGGATGGCCGCGACGTCACCGATCGCGGTCTCGGCGACGGCATCGCCTGCGATCCGTTGGCCTGCGTCGGCAAGCTTGGCGACGGCCGGCTCGTGTCCCACGTGGTGGCGCCGGACGCATTCGAAGAGGACTGCCGCCGAGCGGCGGTGATCATCTCCACCCGCGATGAGCCGCCCGACTGTACCGCGACGGTGATCGGCCGCAGCCTATGGCACGAGCGGGGGGCATTAGCGTTGCGCCGGGATGGCCCGGGCTTCGTGATTGAGTTGGCGCGGCCACCGAACTTCGATCGGCCCTGGGCGCCGCGGTCGCCGCGCGCCAATTCCGATACCGCAACCGAAAAGCACGCGACCGCCCCTGCGCCGCCGCGCGATGCGACGCCGCCGCCGCAGGATCTCCAGGCGGACGATTGAGAAAATCAATACCGGCGGAAAAGCCCGACCAGCTTGCCCTGGATGCGCACGCGGTTGGGCGGAAGAATACGGACCTCGTATGCGGTATTGGCCGGTTCAAGCGCGATCGAGGCGCCGCGCCGACGGAAGCGCTTGAGGGTGGCTTCCTCGTCGTCGATCAGGGCGACGACGATGTCGCCGGTGTCAGCAGCATCGCTGCGCTTGATCAGCGCCACGTCGCCGTCGAGAATCCCAGCCTCGATCATCGAATTGCCGCGCACCTCAAGAGCGAAATGCTCGCCCGATGTCAGAAGATCGGACGGCATGTTGATGGTGTGACTGCGGGTTTGGATCGCCTCGATCGGCGTGCCGGCGGCGATGCGACCCATGACCGGAACGGCGACCGGACGTCCGCCGTCTTCCTCCGATCCGGCGCGCACACGGCCAAGATTGCCTTCGATGACGCTCGGCGTGAAACCACGGGTGCGGTTCGCCGCCATCCCATGAGCCACCGATTCCGGCAGCTTGATCACCTCGATAGCTCGCGCGCGGTTGGGCAGGCGACGGATAAAGCCGCGTTCCTCCAAAGCCGTAATGAGCCGATGGATGCCCGACTTGGACCGCAAGTCGAGCGCGTCCTTCATCTCGTCGAAGGACGGCGGAACTCCTGCCTCTTTGAGGCGCTCATGGATAAAACGGAGGAGCTCAGCTTGCTTGCGCGTCAGCATCGACGTTTCCCCATTTGGTCGTCCCGGCGGCCGAAACAAATCATGAACGGACACTATCCGTTCCATATGTGTTCCGCAACCTTTTAATTTGAGGTGAAGAAAGCAGGGATCGCGCAAAACACCCGCTTAACGCTCGAATTTAAGAATTGTGCAGCGGCTGCCGGCTTTCGCCGCCGGCTCGAAGGGCTCCCGGATCACCAGGCAGCCGGCTTTCGCCAGCGGCGCCATCATGGAGCTGTCCTGGACCATGAAGGGGGTTGCGACGAGTCCTTGCGGGCCCTCCGTCAGCATTGCGCGCAGATAATCGGCACGCTCGTCGTTTTCGGGGAGGTCGCAGCCGAGCACCGCTTCGTCGGTCGAGCGCCTTACATCGCTTCGCCCGGCGAGACAGCGGATCAGCGGCACCAGGAACAGAAATCCGCAAACGAAGGCCGAGACCGGATTTCCGGGCACGCCGAGCACGTGCATTGCGCCAAGCCGGCCGTACATGAGCGGGCGGCCGGGCCGCAGCGCCAGTCTCCAGAACGATAGTTCCATGCCCTCGGCGGTGAACGCTTTTTGCACGAGATCATATTCACCGACCGAAGCACCGCCTGACGTGACAAGGATGTCTGCACCGCCTTGCCGGGCGCGCCGCACGGCGGCGACGGTTTCGTCGAGGCGATCGCCGACGATGCCGAGGTCTTCCACGTCGGCGCCTTCGGCGCGGGCGAGCGCCTCGAGTGCAAAGTTGTTGGATGAAACAATCTGGCCGGGCGCGAGTGGTGCTCCCGGTGGCACCAGTTCGTCGCCCGTGGCGAACAGCGCAACTTTCGGCCGCCGGTGCACGGGGACAAGCGGATGATTCATGCCGGCGGCGAGCGCAAGGTCACGGGCGGTAAGCCGATGGCCGTCGGGGATGAGCGCGTCGCCCGCCGTGAAGTCGAGCCCTTTCGTGCGAATGTGGCGGCCTTTCGCCGATGACTTCGCCACCTCGACGACATCGCCGTCGCGTTTGGTATGTTCCTGAATGACTATCGCGTCGGCGCCGTCGGGCATCACGCCGCCCGTAAAGATGCGCGCCGCCTCACCCGATCCGACCTTCTGAGCAAAGGGCCGGCCCGCCGCGACCTCGCCGATGATTTTCAAGCGCACCGGGGTCTTGGCGATGTCGCCGGCGCGCACCGCATAACCGTCCATCGCCGACAGGTCGGCTGGTGGCTGGGTGCGCAGTGCTTTGAGAGGGTAGGCGAGAACGAGACCGGCGGCCTTGGACAGCGGCACCTCTTCCGCCGGTAAAGGCGCGGCGTGTTCAAGCACGCGTTTCAGCGCGTCAGCGACCGACAGCAACGCTGCCACGATTTACTCCTCCGCGCGATAATGGCCGCTGCGGCCGCCGGTTTTCTCGATCAGCCGGATGCCTTCGATGCGCATGCCGCGGTCGACCGCCTTGACCATGTCGTAGACCGTGAGACAGGCAACGGCGACAGCGGTCAGCGCTTCCATCTCGACGCCGGTTTTTCCCGCAACCTTTACCCGCGCCCGCACTTCGATGCCGGGTAATTTCGCGTCGGGCGTGAGATCGACTTCGATCTGCGAGATCGCGAGCGGATGGCAGAGCGGGATCAAGTCGTGCGTGTGTTTCGCCGCCATGATGCCGGCGATGCGGGCGGTGCCGAGCACGTCGCCCTTTTTCGCATCGCCCTTACGCACGATGTCGAGCGTGGCGCGCTGCATCAGCACGCATCCCTTGGCTACCGCTTCCCGCTCGGTCGTGGGCTTTGCCGAAACGTCCACCATGCGGGCTTCGCCGCGCCCGCCGAGATGGGTGAGTTTTTTCCGTGACGCCACAATTCACCGGGCGGGTGCAAGCGCGGGACTGCGGGCCAGGAGCACGCGCGTCGCCGCCGCGACGTCATTCTGCCGCATCAGGCTTTCGCCGACGAGGAATGTCGAGATTCCAACTTTGGCGAGCCGATCCAGATCGTCCGAAACGAATATGCCGCTCTCGCCGACCAGGACACGGCCGGCCGGGATCAATCCCGCCAGCCGTTCGGACGTCGACAGCGTCGTCTCGAAGGTCTTGAGGTTTCGATTGTTGATGCCGATAAGCCGCGACTTGAGCCGGAGCGCACGTGCCAATTCCGCCTCATCGTGGACCTCGACGAGAACGTCCATGCCCACCGCAAACGCGGCCGCCTCGATCTCGGCGGCGGCGGCGTCGTCGACCGCAGCCATGATGACGAGAATGCAGTCGGCGCCTGCCGCGCGCGATTCCGTCACCTGGTAGGGGTCGTACATGAAATCCTTGCGCAGCACTGGCAGCGTGCACGCCGCACGCGCGGCGCGCAGATGATCGAGCGAGCCCTGAAAGGAGGGCGCGTCGGTCAGCACGGACAGGCAGGTCGCGCCGCCGTCCGCGTAAGCGGCCGCGAGCGATGGCGGATCGAACTTTTCGCGGATCAGCCCCCGCGACGGACTGGCCTTTTTGATCTCGGCGATCAGCGCGAAGTGGCCCGCTGCCAGCCGGCGTTCGATCGCCGCCAAAAAACCGCGAGGGGCGGGCGCGGCCACAGCCTCGCGCTCAAGCTGACCGAGCGGACGCTGACGCTTCGCAGCCGCGATTTCCTCGCGTTTATAGGCGGCGATGTTGGTGAGAATGTCAGACATTGTTCGAAACCGCGATCAGGCGATCGAGCCGTCCTTCGGCTTCTCCGGAATCGACGGAGTGAGCGGCGGCGTGAAGTCCATCCTTGAGGTCTTTGGCCTTGCCGGCAACGACAAGCGCGGCGGCAGCATTGATCAGCGCCACGTCGCGAAAGGCCGACGGCTTGCCTTCGAGAACGTCCAGCACCGCTTTGGCGTTGGTCTCGGCGTCGCCGCCGCGTAATGCTTCGGGCTTGACCTTACGAAGACCGAGTTCCTCCGGTGAGATCTCGAAAGTCTTGACGTGGCCGTCCTCGAGCGACGCGACGCTAGTCGGGCCGGACGTCGTGATCTCGTCGAGCCCGTCGGATCCATGCACGACCCAGGCGCGCTCGGCGCCAAGATTCTTCAACACCTGCGCCAACGGTTGAGTCCATTGTTTGGAGAACACGCCGATCATTTGCCGCCGCACACCGGCCGGGTTCGACAACGGGCCGAGCAGATTGAAGATCGTGCGGGTTCCAAGTTCGACGCGGGTTGCAGCGACATTCTTCATGGCCGGATGATGGGCCGGTGCGAACATGAAGCCGATGCCGGCCTGGGCGATGCAATGTCCGATCGCCTCGGGCGTCAGGTTGATGTTGACGCCGAGCGCGGTAAGCACGTCGGCGGCGCCTGAGCGTGAGGACAACGCGCGATTGCCGTGCTTGGCCACCGGCACTCCGGCGCCCGCGACGATAAGCGACGCACAGGTCGATATGTTGAACGAGCCAGAGGCGTCGCCGCCGGTACCGACGACGTCGACGGCGTCAGGCGGCGCGGCGACGCGCAGCATTTTGGCGCGCATTGTGGACACAGCGCCGGTGATTTCATCGACCGTCTCGCCACGCACGCGCAGCGCCATGAGCAGGGCGCCCATTTGCGAGGGCGTGGCCTCGCCCGACATCATCTGTTCGAACGCAACCGACGCTTCCTCGCGCGTGAGCGAGGCGCCGGTCGCGGTTTTGGCAAGGAGCCCCTTGAATGCGTCGGTCACGATCAAGCTCTCAATGGACGTTGGCGTGCAGCTTTTGCGGTGCGGCGGCTCGCCGTCCGCTCGATGCGTTCCAGGATGCGGCGATGTCGAGAAAGTTTTTCAGCATCAGATGACCATGTTCGGAGGCGATGCTCTCCGGGTGAAATTGCACCCCGTGCACGGGGAGGCGCCGGTGCGCGAGTCCCATAATGAGACCGTCCTCGGTGTCCGCGGTGACGACGAGATCGTCCGGCAGGCTGGCGCGATCGACCACGAGCGAATGATAGCGCGTCGCCTGGAACGGCGCGTTGATGCCGCGAAAAATGCCGGCGCCCTCGTGGCGGATCACTGCGAGCTTGCCGTGCACCGGTATTGGCGCCCGCACCACCTTGCCGCTGAATGCGTCCCCGATGGCCTGATGGCCAAGGCAGACGCCGAGGATCGGGACTTTGCCGGCAACGGCTGCAATCAGATCGAGGCAGATGCCTGCCTCTTTCGGAGTGCAGGGCCCGGGCGAAAGCACGATAGCCTCCGGCTCGGCGGCAGCGATCGCACGGCTGGTGATCTTGTCGTTGCGGTGCACGCGCACGTCCGCACCAAGTTCACCGAGATAGTGCACCAGGTTGAAAGTGAAGCTGTCATAGTTGTCGATGAGGCAAATCACCGAGCGAGCTTTCGTTATCGTAGGCCTCCCCACGCAGCTTTACGCTTTACCGCGATCACGAAGGGGCCGCTAGACCCACGACGCGGTCCAGCAGGCTTGGTTGCGAACGGCCGGTCGGCGCCTACGGCCCGTTAATCATCGGGAATGTTTCCCCCGATCGCACAACCATTTCTTGATCATCGCCCGCTAAGGCAGCGACCAAGCGCCGGCGGAGGACAACCCCCTGGCCGGCCCCGGACCGCGTGACCGTCATGCGAATATCGCATCTCACCCTGCTGGCGTGCCTCGCACTCGCCGCGTGCGATCACGATCCGACATTCGATGCGTCCAGCCCCGCCGCGTATCAAAAGACTCTCGGCGAAATCACCGCGAAGCTCAGCGCCGAGGATCAGCGGAGACTGCAGATCGCATTGTTGACTTTGGCGCTCGGCAACACGGCGCAAAGCAACGGGCTGCAGTCGGCGACCCCTAAGGCGCTCAACGATCTCGTGACGCTCGCTACCGTCTCCGATCCGATGCGTTACCTCGACAGGGTCCGTCCCGCCATCGGCGGTCGAAGCGGGCCGGAAGTGATACAGCGTGTCGCCTCCGATCTCGACAGCGAAATCTCACGTAGCGATGCGCGGTCGGCAGCCGCTTACAAGTTGCTGACTGCCGTCGCGGTAGATCATCCCAGATACTACTGGGATCACCGCCGCAATCTGCCGACCATAGAGTTTTCGCTCTATAATGGGAGCAAAGATGTCCTCTCCCGCATCTATGTGAGCGGGGTGTTGACGGTCCACGGCCGCGTCGGCAAATGGGTGACGGCCGGTCTCAACTACAAATTCGAGCGTGGATTGCTGCCCGGCGTCGCGGTGCCCATAACGGTCGCACCGAGGTTGTTTAGCCCGCAGACCGCAAAGCAGCTTGAGGGTTTCTACGACGCCGACGTTACGGTGAAGGTGACCAACGCCGACGACGCCAACGGGCAAAAAATGATCCCCGTCGATACCGACATTCTGGAAGGCATGCGCATCAAGAGAGATTTCCTGCGCGGAAGCTGAGGCTTCAACGCGCGCGGTTGCGCTGATCCGTCGATACGATGCGAGCGTTGCCGGCTTGGCCGAGCGGATTGCGTCTGTCCCGCAGGCAGGAGGCCTCGATATACGGCCATGCGTTTTGCGAGCAATCTCGCGCCGAGGCGCGCGTGTCGGCCCGATCAGCGTTGACGCCCGGGGCCGGCCCGCGTGCTTCGACTTGCGGCAAGATGCTCAACGTTGTCAGGCAAGCACCCCCAACGATCGCCGCCGCGGCTACGGCGTAAACGGTCTTCAACATGGCGCCCTAATTCCCGTGATTGCTTCGCGCCCGCATCTGTGTGGGGTCGCTGATTGTCTTGTGGCTTGGCGACCGGCTTTCTTTTCCCGGCGCGGCCCTCTTCGATGCGCGGCACGCTTACCCCGCTTTCGTTATTGCTCTGAAAACACACAGGGAAATAGGAGGTTTTTGCCGATGTTTCCGGGGATCATCGTTAATCGGCTGACTTCCGCGGCGGTCGCATTTAAATCATTTGGCTTGGGCGGCTTCGTCCTTTCGCGGCGGCCGCCGCGATCGCCTCGTCTTGCGATTGGATTAAGCGCAGGCTAGACCCACGCATGCCTCGTGTTGCGCTCTTCGCCGGGTCGTTCGACCCGATCACAAACGGCCATCTTGACGTGGTGCGGAGCGCCGTGGGGCTCGCCGACCGGCTGGTGCTGGCCATCGGAATCCATCCCGGGAAGGCGCCGTTGTTTTCGGCCGAAGAGCGTGTTGCGATGCTCGAGGAGATTTGCGGCCCGCTCGGACGCAGTGCCGGCTGCGAGATCGTCTGCGAAACGTTCGGCGATCTTGTCGTTTCGGCCGCACAGCGGGCAGGGGCAACGATCCTGATCCGGGGTGTCCGCGACGCCGCGGACTTCGACTATGAAATGCAGATGGCGGGCATGAATGCAGCCATGGCGCCGGCCGTGCAGACCGTGTTTCTGCCGGCCTCACCCGAAGTCCGCCCGATCACCGCCACCTTGGTGCGACAAATAGCCAGCATGGGCGGCGATGTTTCCGCCTTCGTGCCCCCCCAGATTGCTGCGCGCCTTAGGAAGAAATTCGCGAAGGCTTGAGGAGGCCCTATTCGGGAGATGACATGACTCGCTTTCTCGCTCTTTTGTTCGTAATCGCGAGCGTTTCGCAATGCTGGGGCCAGGTTCTTATGAACCCGGCGGCATTGAAGGAACAATCACCGCCGACCTATCGGGTCACGTTCGACACCAGCAAGGGCTCGTTCGTCATCGAGGTCCATCGCGACTGGGCGCCCAATGGGGCCGATCGATTCTACAACCTCGTCAAGAACGGCTTTTTCGACGACGCCCGCTTTTTCCGGGTGGTCGAAGGTTTTATGGTGCAGTTCGGCATCAACGGCGATCCGAAGCTTTCCGCCGTGTGGCGGGAGGCGCGCATCAAGGACGATCCGGTGCGCATCAGCAACAAACGAACGTTTGTCACGTTCGCGACCGCAGGTCCCAATACCCGTACGACCCAGGTCTTCATCAGCTTCGGCGACAACCACAATCTCGACAGCCAGGGCTTTGCGCCGTTCGGGCAGGTCGTGTCCGGAATGAAGGTCGTCGACTCCCTCTATAACGGTTACGGAGAAGGTGCGCCGCAGGGACTTGGACCTGACCAGGGCAAGCTGCAAGCCGAGGGTAACGCCTATCTGGCGCAGCGTTTCGGCTTGCTCGACTACATCAAGAAAGCCACGATTCAGCAATAGTTCCAATGCGAGCAAACAAAAGAGAGTTCTACCGTGTCCAAATCAAGCAAAACTTCCGCAACACCTACAGAAGTCGATCGGGACAATGCGCTCATCATCGAGACGACACTCGGGCAAATCGTCGTCGCATTGCGCACCGACGTAGCGCCCGGTCATGCCGAGCGCATGAAGCTGCTTGCGCGCGAACAATTCTACGATGACGTGCCGTTCCACCGTGTGATCGAAGGCTTCATGGCGCAGACCGGCGACGGGGAGCACGGCAACGGTACCGGCGGCTCGAAACACCCGAATTTGAAGGCAGAGTTCTCGGATGTTCCATTCACCCGGGGAACCGTTGGCATGGCGCGCTCCAGCAATCCCAATTCGGCGAACAGCCAATTCTTCATCATGTTTGACGAAGGTGCATTTCTCAACGGCCAGTACACGGTCGTCGGCGAGGTCGTCAGCGGTATGGACGTCGTCGACAAGCTCAAGCGCGGTGAACCGCCGAGCAATCCAGATCGCATCGTCAAGCTGCAGGTGGCGGCTGACGCCGAGTCCTGAGATCGCCGCGTGCTCCGTAGCGGACGCGCCTTGCGCACAATTTGACGAAGGACGTCGTCAGGGACCGGCGTTGAGCGCCGGCGCGGCGGGGCGGGCGACCATGCGAACCGACCTGTTCGATTTCGCGCTACCGGAGGATCGTATCGCGCTCCGGCCGGCGTCCCCCCGCGACACCGCGCGGCTCCTTATCGTGCATCCTGGCGCGGCGGCGTCGTTCGAGCACCGGACCGTACGCGATTTGCCGGACTTGCTGCGGCCCGGCGACGCGCTCGTCGTCAACGATACCAAGGTCGTCCCGGCGTGGTTGCATGGCCGCCGCCTTGGCCGCGGCGACCATGAGCCGGCGATTGCGGCGAATCTGATCAAGCGGCTCGACGGCTCGCGCTGGAGCGCACTGGCAAAACCGGGCAGGCGGCTCGCGGTCGGCGATGTGGTGCGCTTCGGCAGCGAGGGCCGCGTGTGCCTTCTTGAGCAGCTCGACGCGACGGTGGAAGCCAAAGCAGAGGGCGGTGAAGTTACGCTCGCCTTCGCGTTCCACGGTGCCGTGCTCGATCAGGCAATAGCCGAGCGGGGCAGCATGCCGTTGCCACCCTACATTGCCGGCCGCCGTCCTGCGGATGCGCAGGATAACGTCGATTACCAGACCATATTCGCCCGCCAGGAAGGCTCCGTTGCGGCGCCCACGGCGGGACTGCATTTTTCCGACACGGTCGTTGAGGCCCTGCATTTGCGCGGGGTCACGCTGCACCGGGTCACGCTGCATGTGGGAGCGGGCACGTTCCTGCCGGTGAAGGCGGAAGACACGTGGGGCCATCGGATGCAGCCGGAATGGGGAGGCTTGAGCGCCGAGACCGCGGCGGCGCTCAATGACGCGCGGCGCGGAGGGGGGCGGGTCGTTGCGGTTGGTTCGACCGCATTGCGGCTTCTGGAGAGCGCGGCCGCCGAAGACGGTTCGTTCAAGGCATTTTCCGGTGAAACGGATTTATTCATTACACCAGGCTACGGCTTCCGCGCGGTCGATGTGATGCTAACCAACTTCCATCTGCCGCGCTCGACCTTGTTCATGCTCGTTTCGGCCTTCTGCGGCCTTGATACGATGCAAAGGGCGTATGCGCACGCGATCGAGCGCGGCTATCGGTTTTACTCGTATGGCGACGCCTGCCTGTTGTTTCGTGCATGCTAGAAGTCATGTCCGAGCCATTCTCATTCCGCCTGACCGCGACCGACGGAGCTGCGCGCACCGGCGAGGTGATGACCGCGCATGGCGTCGTGCATACGCCGGCTTTCATGCCGGTCGGCACGCAGGCGTCCATCAAGGGCGTCCATCATGACGACGTCCGCGCATCGGGCGCCGAGATTTTGCTCGGCAATACTTACCACCTGATGCTGCGACCCTCCGCCGAGCGCATCGCGGCGCTGGGCGGCCTGCACACTTTCATGCGCTGGCCATATCCGATCCTTACCGATTTCAGGAGGCTTCCAGGTGATGTCGCTTGCGCCGCTGCGCAAGATCACCGAGCAAGGCGTGACTTTCCGATCCCACATCGACGGCGCGATGATCGAACTCACGCCGGAGCGCGCGATCGACGTGCAGATCATGCTCGGCTCTGATATCGCCATGCAGCTCGACGAATGTGTGCGGCTGCCGGCCGAGCGCGGCGAGATCGAGCGCGCCATGAAGCTGTCGTTGCGGTGGGCTGAGCGATGCAAGCGCGCGTTCGAGGGCGCAGCTCCCGGCCGCGCGTTGTTCGGCATTGTGCAGGGCGGTGACGATCTGACGCTCCGGATCGCGAGCGCGCGGGCGTTGGGTGAGATCGGATTTCCCGGCTACGCGATTGGGGGCCTCGCCGTCGGCGAAACCCAGGAGGTAATGCTCAAGATCGTCGCCGAGACGGCGCCCGCGCTGCCAGCCGAGCGGCCGCGGTATCTGATGGGTGTCGGCACGCCTGCCGATCTTATCGAAGCGGTCGCCCGCGGCGTGGACATGTTCGATTGCGTGATGCCGACCCGTAACGGGCGGCACGGCCTCGCCTTCACCCGCTTCGGTCCGATCAACATCAAGAACGCGCATCACGCGGAGGATCCGCGGCCGCTCGACCCTGAAAGCCGTTGCCCCGCGGCACGAGATTTTTCACGCGCGTATCTGCATCACCTTTTCCGCAGCGGCGAGGCGCTCGGGGGCACGCTGCTGTCGATCGTCAATCTTTTCTATTATCAGGACCTCATGGCGGGCGCGCGAGCAGCCATCGGCGCCGGCCGTTTCGCCGATTTTCGCGATGCAACAAAAGGACAATGGATCGCCAAGAATGATCTGAATATCCGCGATCAAAACGCCGTCAATATCTGAAAAAAGAACCCGCCGACCGCAGGATACGCGGGGTCGGCGGGTCACTTACTTCGCGCTCTACTAACGCAACGAGCGGGCGCGGTTACCTGCTCGCGAGATCAAGCCGCGGTCGCGGTTTTCAGTTTCATGACGACCGGGTTCGCGCAGATGCGGCGGCAATGCGCGGTACTCGCGATTTTACGCATTACTGACGCTGACAACTGACGCTGACAAAGACTGACACGAACTCGCACTCACGCTGACAACGGCCTAAGACCCGAACGGGCCTAACGCGGCCACAACGCAATTGAGGTCACAAACTTGTGCGTGCAGTCGTCGCACGACCAGGCATGGCGGATGCGACCTCTGAGATTGAACGCAGATTCCTCGGCGATCAGCATGACGCTGCCGCAGCGCGGGCATTTGGGTCGGCAAAACTCGTTGGTTACAGGCTCAGAGGCGTCGCAGGCGAATTGCATGGTCATCGTCGAAACCTCCTCGACGTTCCCTCACCGCACCCCGATCTGTCCCGATACGCCGTGATGTTGCGCGAGGTCTATGGCGACGCTGCGACGCGAATATGAAACTCTCGTGGACCGAAATCCCCGTCGAGCAACGATTTCTGCCGATAGAACAACGATCGCGCGCCGAAACTCTTCTAAAACTGCACAGAATGCACAGGCCGCGCCGTTTGCGCACATGCCGGCGTGCGCGCCGGCCTTAGTCCCGGCGGAGTTGGCGGGGAACCACTTTTATTCCGCGGCCTCCGCGAGCACATGCTGACGGAACTTCGGCATCACCTCGTCGGCGAGAAGCTGCATCGACTGCCGTTCCCACGCTTCGTTGGGCCCCGACCAGTCGACCCCGGTCATCAGCAGCGTTCCGAAAGGTCCGACTTCCTCCCTGAAGGCGACGAGCTTGTCGAGCATGGTTTTTGGCGAGCCGTACAGCGTGCAACCATCGATGATCGCTTCGACGGTTGCCTCCTCGTCCGACATTTCCGGCCGTGGTTTCATGACGACCAGTATCCCCACTCTTTCGAGCACCGTGCGGACATATTCAAACAAATAGCGATTGGCGGCGTGTTCGCCGAAGACGCGATCGTAAGCTTCCGCTTCGGTCGGCGCGACCATGACGTTACGCACCACCCGCCATTGGTCGCCCGAGACGCGTTTGCCGGCTTCGGCGCGCGCCTTGCTGTAGATGGACCAATGCGACGCGACCGAATAAGTCGGGACGATATTGGCCGAGAGGATGCCCCAATCGTTGAGCGCCGCCGTGCGCGCGGACGAGGAATGCGGGCTGGCGAGCGAGAGCGAAACGGGGGGACCGCCTTGCTGGAATGGCTTCGGCATGTAGCCGATGCCGAGCTCGGGGACGATTGTATCTTTCAGCTGCACATTCCAGAATTCGCCGTCGATGCTGTAGGGCGGATCCTGCGACCAGATCTGCTGCATGATGCGGACGGATTCCACGACCTTGCGGTTGCGCACGCCAACGTCGGTGTGGCGAAACAACTCGAAGTCTGAAACCAGACCGCCCGGCCCGACGCCAAGCATGAATCTGCCGCGGCTCATGTGATCGAATTGCGCCGCCTCGGCCGCGACCACGACCGGGTCGTGATTGGGGAGGCAAATGACGCCGGTGCCGAATTGCAAATTTTTGGTGCGCGGGACGAGCCCGGCCATGAACATCATCGGCGAGGGGATCGGCTCGCTGGTCGCCGAAAAATGCTCGCCGAGCCAAAGTTCGGTAAAGCCCAGCCGGTCGGCGAGGAGCGATTTCTCGGTATCCTCGGCCAGCGTTTCGGTGAACGAGCGGGCCGGCGGATGCACCGGCATCATAAAAAATCCGAGGCGCATATTCCCCCCCTGAAGGCCGGTTGTGTGGCCTCGCCGCGACGGTCGGGCCGCCGCTTGATTCCATTGTGCCGCTGGCGCAATCTGGCGTCAAAGGGAGGAAAACGAAAATGAGCCTTGCCGAAGCGCGTCCGGCTGCGAAAGCCGATTTTATTCCGAGCGCCGCCGAGTTGATCAGCCGGGCGCGGAAACTGGCGCCGAAGCTGCGCGAGCGCGCTCTGAAGGCCGAGCACGACCGCAACATCCCGCGCGAGTCGGTTGAGGAATATATCGCCGAGGGTCTCATCCACACGCTTCAGCCGAAGCGTTGGGGCGGCTATGAGCACGACCACGAGGTCGCCTTTGACGTTGCCATCGAGCTCGGAAAATCGACCTGTACCTCTTCGGCCTGGGTCCTAAATTATTTCACGGATCACGCCTGTATCCTGGCGCATTTCCCCGAAGAGGCACAACACGACGTCTGGAGTAAAAACAAGGCCGCCTGCATCGCAACTTCGGCAGCGCCTACGGGGAAGGTCTCTTTGGCGCCCGGAGGCTACCGTCTCGACGGTCGCTGGGCTTGGTCGAGCGGTCTGCGGCATTCGCAATGGATCATGATTGGCGGTCTCATATTCCGCGAAGGCGAAGATCATCCGGATATGCGGCTGTTCCTTGTGCCGGTGTCCGACATCAAGCTGGACGATACCTGGTATTGCGCCGGTTTACGCGGCACCGGTTCGGTTACGGCCGTCTGCGACAATGTTTTCGTACCCGAGCACCGCACCGTAACCTTTGGTTTATTGCGGGACGCTTGCTCACCCGGCTCGAAGGTCAATACGAACCCGATCTATCGCACCCCCTTTATCGCGGTGCATTCCTACGCATTGTTGGGGCCCGCGCTCGGCGCGGCACGCGGCGGTTATGCCGATTTCGTGCAATGGACCCGGGAGCGGTATCTGACCTACACGCAGCTCAATATCGCCCACCATGTCCCGGTGCAGCTCAAGGTTTCGGAGCTTGCCGCGCAGATCGACGCCGCGGAGCTCTTGGCGCGGCGCTCGCTCGCAACGGCCCGTAAGGACTATTCGGGCATGACGATTGAAACGCGGACGTTGTTGCGGCGCGACTTTGCCTACGCCATGCGCCTGCTGCGCGATGCAATGGATTCGCTGATCAAGATCGCCGGATCGAGCGGTTTGATGGAAACTAATTCGGCGCAACGCTGCTGGCGCGACGTACATGCCATCTCTTCGCACGTGGTGATGAACTGGGACGTCCCGGCGGAAAACTTCGGACGGACGGAATTTGGCCTTCCGCTGAACCCTGCCTATCCGATGTTCTGATCTGCGCCGCTGAAATGCTCATGGCCGGGCTCGTCCCGGCCATCCGCGCTTTCATCCCCTTCGAGGTTCTTTCCGAAAGACCGGGGTCCACCCCGGATCAGGTCCGGGGCGGGCTTTTTTCGGATTGCGCTTTAGCTCGCCGGCCGGTTGTGGCCGACGGTTTTCAGATATTGCAGGGTCTCGTCAACCGATACCACGTCGGCATATTTGGCGTTGAGGTCGAACAGGCTCTGCTCGTGTGCTGCTGCGGAACGGTCGCCGACCGCTTCACGGACAACCATCGGCCGAAAGCCGTTCTGCACCGCATCGACCGCCGTCGCGCGCACGCAGCCGCTGGTAGTGCAGCCGGTGATGATCAACGTATCGATGCGCCGGCTATTGAGGCGCGCTACCAAGTCAGTGCCGTAGAAGCACGAGGCGTACTTCTTCATCAGCAAAATATCCTTGGGCTGCATGCCGAGCCGTGGATCGATCTTGACGGCTTCCGAGCCGGCAGTGAGCGTACGTGCGCCTGTCTGCTTGAGAGCCCAGACGCCGGCGTCCCTGATATCCTCTTCCTCGTAGATCACGGTTGAGAAGATGACAGGAATGTCGCGCCCGTGAGCGACTTCGAGCAGGGGTCGCTGCGCTTCGATTTGGCTTTCCAGCGGCGCGCCGAGCGGCATCGTGGGATCGGTAAAGCCCTTGATCATGTCGATGATCATCAACGCCGGCCGCTCACCAAAGCCGATCTTGATGCCAAAACCCCGTTGACGAAAGAATTCCTCGTCGTCCTTGCCGCTGGTCACGATCAATGCTCCCTCTTTCTTCGCGTGGTTTCGGCTAACCTGCCTTCACCAGTGTACCTGTTATATGCCAACAATCGCGCGGCAAGAAACTGGAGGACTTAAATGACGAGACGGCACGAGGGAAAGACGGTGGTGATTTCGGGAGCTGCTTCGGGCATCGGCCAGGCGTCGGCGCTCCGGTTGGCGGAGGACGGCGCCCGGATCGTCATCGCCGACCGCGACAAAGCCGAAAAGACGTTGCAATTGATCGCCGGCGCCGGCGGAAAGGCGACCGCGGTCCAGTGCGATGTGAGCAATCCGGCAAGCGTCGCCACCTTGAAGGCAGCGGTGGAGAAGGACGGCGGCCGCTGCGATATCCTCGTCAATAACGCCGGCATCTATCCGATGCAGCCCTTCGACCAGATCACTTTCGATGACTGGCGTCGCGTTCTTTCCGTGAACCTCGATTCGATGTTCCTGATGACAAAGGCCTTTGCCGACGGCATGCGGCAGCGGAAATGGGGCCGCATCATCAATATCGCGTCGGACACCGTCAGCCTTCTCGTCCCGAACCTGGTCCACTACATCTCCAGCAAAGCCGGAGTCATCGGATTCACCCGTTCGCTTGCGACCGAATTCGGCGAACATGGCGTCAACGTCAACGCCATCGCACCGGGATTGACCCGCACGCCGGGTACGCTGGCTGACAAGGAGATTCCCGGCGGAATGTCCAAAGAAGCGCTGTTCGAGATGATGGTCCATATGCAATCGATCAAGCGTGGCGAGGTTGCGTCCGATCTCGTCGGCGCGGTGTCGTTTCTCGCCAGCGAGGACGCGGCCTTCATTACCGGGCAGACGCTTTACGTCAACGGCGGCCTCACGCGCACGACGTGACGTTTACGTTTGGTTCCAAACGCGGCGCAAGTCGGCGCGATTGCGCTTTGTCTCAGTTCAATTATCATTGTGCTTTGGGGGCGAAGGTCGCAACAAAAACACCCGCCCGTTTGGTGAAACTAGGGAGGGCGCGACTTGGCGACCACGAAGCCCGGATCTGCTTGCATGCTCCGGGTGTGGCCGGTGTGGCGTGATTCACCGAGCGGCAAGCCTCGATGAATGCGACGACGAGCTTGAGCGCGATGGAGCATTCCGCGCCGCCTGATGGCGGTGACGGCACGTCTCTCGAACCCGGCGATGGCATATCGTCGGTTCTGGGTGTCCGCCACGTGTCCAAGAGCTTCGGACCGATTGCAGCGCTCAAGGACATTTCGCTCGACATCGACGCGGGGGAAATCCGTGGCATTTGCGGCGAAAACGGTGCCGGCAAGAGCACGCTCGTCAAGATTTTAACCGGGGTGTACCGGCCGGACGAGGGAGCGGTCCTTGTCGGCGGTAAGACTGTGACCGTGGCGACGCCGCGCCAGGCGCAGGAACTGGGCATCGCCATCGTGTCGCAGGAGCTGAGCCTGTGTCCCGATCTGTCGGTCGAGGACAACATTTGGCTGGGCTCGCTCCGCGTTCCGTTTCTGCACAAGCGCCCGGAATTGCATCGGCGTGCCGCCGAGGCGCTTGTGCTGCTCGGCGCCGACCATATAGCGCTCGACGCGCTGGTTGGATCGCTGAGCATGGGCGAACGTCAACTGGTCGAGATCGCGCGGCTGCTTACCCGCGATGCGCGCGTCCTTATCCTCGATGAGCCGACGGCAACACTGACCGACGTCGAGATCGAACGCATTTTCGCAGCCCTCGTCGCTCTCAAGCGGCAGGGCCGTTCGGTCCTCTACATCACCCATCGGCTGGCGGAGGTCTACGCAATTTGCGACCGGGTTTCGGTTATGCGCAACGGCGAACTGGTCGCGACGAGCGCTCTTGATGGTCTCGACCGCGCGGCGCTGATCGAAATGATGCTGGGGCGGCCGAGCGGCGAGATGTATCCCGAAGAGGCACGCGCTCGCGGAGCGCCGGCGCTCGTGGTTGAACAGCTGACGCTCCCGGGTGCGGTCGAAAATTTTGCCATGACGGTTCGCCGGGGCGAAATCATGTGCATAGCCGGGCAGGTGGGTTCGGGAGCCGCGGAGATTGTCAGCGCGCTGTCTGGGTTGGTGCATGACGCGAGCGGGCAAGTCACGGTCAACAACCGGCCGTTGAAACTTGGCTCGTCGGCGCGGGCGGCGCGTCTCGGCATCATGTTCGTCTCCGGCGATCGCGCCGCCGAAGGCGTGTTTCGCCGGCTAAGCGTACTGCACAATCTGGTGGCGACGCGGCTTGGCGATCACTCGCTTTTTGGATTTCTGCATGGCGGATCGTTGAAATCCGCGGCCGGAAGGTTGGCCTCGCGCGTTGGCATCGACGGGCGGCGGTTGGGGTCCCGGGCCGAGGATTTGAGCGGCGGCAACCAGCAGAAGCTTGCCTTTGGGCGCAGCATCGAGCGGCAGGCGAACGGCGTCCTCCTGATGAACGAGCCGACGCGCGGCATCGACGTTGGCGCGCGCGCCGAAATCTACCGGCTGATGCGAACGTTCTGCGAGGAAGGCTACGCACTGGTGATGGCCTCAAGCGATCTCGAAGAGATCGTCGGTGTCGGCGACGTCGTCATCACCCTCTATCGCGGTCGCATCGTCGGGCAATATCGGCGCAGCGAGGTCACGATGCACCGTATCGTCGCCGACATCACGCACCCCGCGGACGTGCCGTCGTGAGCCGGCCATGACCGACGAGTCTTTGCCATCTGCGTTCCGCGAATACTGGCGCATGCCGGTGCCGCATTCGGCGCGGGGGCGCGTGCTGGTAGTTATCCGCTTTGCCGCGTTGCTGGCGCTCGTCGCGGCGGCGTTCGCCACGCCCGGCTTTTTCACGACCGTCAGCCTGTTCTCGCTGTTGAACACCACGTCCTTCATCGGCTGTGTTGCGGTGGGAATGACGTTCATCACGCTGAGCGGAAACATCATGTCGTTTGCGCTTGGTGTGACGCTTTCCACCAGCGGGATCGTGTTCATGGCCGCCCTGCCGCTCGGCCTCGTCCCCGCGATCATCGTGGCGTTGGCTTTTGGCGCCGCTCTAACGGCCGCGCAGGGACTCGTGATCGGCTACTTCCGCGCCAATCCGATCATCGTCAGCATGGCGGCGTTGGCGCTTATTACCGGTTGCGCAACCCTGATCACGCAAGGGCGCGGCGTCTATCCCGAAGGAGATGCCGCGGCACTCCTGAAAGGCCGCGTGTTCGGCGTTCCCATGCCGGTCGCCGCCTTGATCCTCACCGTGATCGTTGCGCAAGTGGTCCTGACATTTACGCAGTTCGGTCGCCAGCTCTACATGGTGGGCAGCAATTGGCGTGCCGCTTTGGCGGCGGGCCTCGAACCGGCGCGTGTCGTCCTCGGTGCGTATGTCGCGGCTGGTCTATGTACGGCGCTGGCCGGCATCCTGATGGCGGCGCGCTATTCCAGCGGCGACATGGAACTTGGCATTGGCTACGATTACAGCGCAATCAGTGCCGTGCTGGTAGGCGGCACCGCGATCTCCGGCGGCGAAGGGTCCGCGATCCGCAGCCTCGCGGGTGCGTTCATCATCGCGGTATGTCAGGGTTTGCTGCTGCTAAACGGATTTTCCACGCAGATACAATATCTGGCGATCGGCATCATCGTGCTGCTGGTGATCATGCTGCAGACGCTGGCGGACGGTTAGTCAGACATGCGTTCATTCCTGGCCAATCGCTCCGTTCGCCCTTATCTGCTTCTCGTCGCAATTACCGTGGTGCTGTGGATTCTCGACGGCGGTCGTGGCGTGTTCTTCACGACGTCGACGGCATTCAGCGTGCTTCAGCAGTTCGCCACCATCGGGTTGATTGCGCTGGGTCTCGGCCTCTCGATGCTGATCCGTGAGATCGACCTGTCTGTCGCTGGCATGATGAGCCTGTCGGGTTGCATCGCCGTTCTGACCGGAGCGAGCAACCCCGTGTTAGGCGTGGCACTGGCGGTACTCTTCGGCATGGCCTGGGGCCTGTTTCAGGGCGCAATCATGGTTTGGCTGCGCCTCGGGTCCATCGGCGTGACGCTCGGCGGGTTGCTGACGCTTGGCGGGCTGGCCTATGTCGTCACGGGAAATCTGTCGATCAGCTATCCGCGAATGGATGTAGCTCTCGCGGTGAACCAACCGGTGCTGCACATCTTTTCGCTGCGAAGCCTGATTGCGCTCGCCGCCTTCCTGGTGGCCGCGTTCTTCATGGCGCGCACGAGGGTCGGCCGCGATGTGTATGCGACGGGCAGCGATCGCCGGGCCGCGATGATAGCCGGCGTCAACACCTCTGCGATTATTCCCGCGGTATTTGCATGCTCGGGCATGCTGGCCGCGCTCGCTGGATCGCTCCTGAGCTACAGCCTGGCGGCCGCTTCGGGCGTGGCGCTTACCGATGTGCTGGTGCCGGCGATTGCGGCGGCGATCATCGGCGGCGTATCGCTGATGGGAGGCAGAGGCACGCCGATCGGCATCGTGGGCGGCGTGCTGGTGCTTTGTCTTTTGAGCTCGGGTCTTAACGCCATCGGCACGCCGCCCGCGGTGCACGATGTCGTCACCGGCGGCGTCTTGTTCCTGGTCGCGATCGCTGATGCCGTCGATCTCGATCCACGCTTATTCGCGATCAGGCGCTACTGGGCGGAATTGTTCTCTCGGCGCGACGATCGGCTCGGGTCGCGCGAAACTTCGCCTGCCGAATAGCTCCGGCGCAAAAGAAACCGGCGCGGCGTTGTAACGCCGCGCCGCTATCAAAAAATGTTCAGTTAGAACGTGCACTCAGTCTTATATTTATCGAGGTTGGCCTTGGTGATGATCTCGATCGGCCTCGACTGTTTCTTCGGGACGGTCTCGCCGGCGAGTATCTTCGTCACCGTGTTCGCCGTATCGCGGCCCATGTTGATCGGCGTCCAATAGACGGTCGCGTACATGGTGCCTTGCTCGATGTCCTGGATTCCCGGCGCCAGGCAATTGCCCCCAACCACGACAAGTTCGTCCTTGCCGTTCCCTACCTTTACCCCAGCCGACAGGGCGCCCTGGACGGCACCGTTAGCGAGGGGATCGTTCATGCCGTAAATGCCGTCTAACCCGCCTTGTCCCGAAAAGCGGGCAAGCAATTGGCCGGCGGCGCGCTCAGCTTCGGGCGGCGCCCAATGGGTCTCTTCGACGGCGACGACTTTAAAGCCAGGATGCGATTCCAATGCTTGCTTAAAGGCTTCTGCACGAGGAGGCGCTACCCCTTCGTCCATGCTGCCCGCGATCACGGCCACTTTCGCGGACGTACGCCCGCTCTTGGCGAGACCGTCGGCCATCGCGGTGCCCGCCATGCCTCCCAGCGCCTTGCTGTCTTCGCCGACGAACGCCGTGTAGAGATCCTCCTGAGGAATAGGTGTGTTGATCAGTATTACCGGTATGTTGGCCGCCTTAGCGCGGGTAAGTGCCGGAATGAGGGCCTTTTGGCTCATGATCATCATGACGATAGCGTCGACTTTCTTGGCGATCGCATCGTCGAGCTGCTGCGCCTGAAGCGCCGGATCGAACGGGCTCTGCACCACCGAAACATCGAGGCCGTTGGCTTTGGCCGTTTCGGTGAAGCTTCTGGTCATGCCGCCGATATATTTGTCGGCAATCGGCCCATCGAGAAAGGCCACCCGCTTTCCGCCTTCCGCCAAGGCTTGCGGCACTGCCAAACCGATCGCCGCAGCTAAGCCGGCACAAAAGGCGATTGTTCCTGATCGCATACGCGTATTCCTCCTTGTTGGCCCGAGCTTTGAAAGGCCGTTGTCAGATTTGTGCTCTTTGTCGATGATGGCCTCGGCCCACCCAAAACGCAACCACGCGCGGTTTATCGCTGGTGGAATGCCTCAGCGTTCAATTCCATCGCCACACACCGTATGCGTGTCCATTCTGCATTTGCGGGGCGATGTAAGTCGGCTTGTGGCTGCCGATGGCGCCGAGCATGGCGATCCAGTTGAGCAATTCGCCGCCGACATTGCCGGCCTTCATGAGTTGATGCGGCGTGGCCTCGGTTATGAGCTTCTCGATCTGCTGCTCTTCGATGAGTTTGATGATCCGCAATGCCCAATCCGGATCGGGTACGCCATCGGTGCGGCCGGGTGCCATGCGCGGGCCGGCGACTTCGAGAGAGAAGCTGCCGCTGCCCATGACGACGACGCGCAGCGACGCTGGCCAGGAGGCGATGGCGCGACCGACCGCTTGGCCCAGCGAATAGCAGCGTTGCGCGGACGGCAGCGGCGGGACGTGGCCGCTGATGAAAAAGGGAATGACCGGAACGTTCATTTCCGGCGTGAGGAAATGCAGCGGCACGGCGATCGAGTGATCGACGGAGTAATGCTGGGTCAGCGCGGCGTCGAAGCCGGCTTCGATGCTCGACTGGCGGATGTGCGCCGCCAGATCGACCGCCGACGGGATTTTGTAAACCGGCATTTCCCGCGGCTCGTCGTTCGGTCCGTTAAAGCTCTTATCCACGCCAACGGCGAAAATCGGCAGATTGTCGAGGAAAAATGTATTGAGATGATCGGTGTCGAACATCACGATGACGTCCGGACGAACGGCGGCGAGCTGCTCTTTCTGCGCCGCGAACAATTTGGCGGTCTCGCAATTGGGCCCGTCGCGCTTGACGAAAAATGGAAAAACCGGCGTATGCGGCACGCCAAATCCGGCGACGATATTGGCCATCTAACGTTCTCCTTTGCGTCCCATTCACTTCCGCACGGTTCTTGTGCAACATTAGTCGGAGCGGCGCGAAGCCACCACACATAACACGTCCGCCGAGGGGAGAACTACGTGCCGCGCAAGCCCGTCAAGAATCGCTCCGCCAAGAATCGCTCCGCCAAGAATCGCCGCGCCAAGTCACATGCCGCAGCTGTCGCGCCGCGCGGCGCGTCAAAGACCGCACCGTCGCAGCCCGCCGTGCCGATGGAGCATGATCGCTTCGCCTATTCCGCGATCATCGACCGGCCGCGGCTGACGTGGCCTAACGGCGCACGCGTCGCCGTATGGGTGATCCCGAACATCGAGCACTTTCTGTTCGATCGGCCGTCGACGCGGCTAACCAACCTGCCGGTCAATCCGGATGTCCTCAACTATTCGTGGCGCGACTACGGTGTGCGCGTCGGCATCTGGCGGATGATGGAGGTGATGGAAAAGTACGGCGTGAAGGGCACCGTTGCGCTCAACTCGGATGTTTGCGCGCACTATCCGCGCATCATCGAAGAAGGGAAAAAACTCGGCTGGGAATGGATGGGACACGGCACCAATAATTCCACGCTGTTTCACGGCCAATCGGAAACGGAGGAGCGCGCGATCATCAAGGAAGTCGTGGGCACCATCACCAAAAGCGTCGGCACGGCTCCCCGCGGTTGGCTCAGCCCGGCCTTGAGCGAGACCGTTCGCACCCTCGATGTCCTCGCCGAGAACGGCATCGAATATGTCGGCAACTGGGTCAACGACGACCAGCCCTACCCGATGCGGGTGAAAAAGGGCTCAATGATCGCCATGCCCTATTCGGTTGAGATCAACGACATCCCGGCTTTCCTTGACCTGCACCAGAGTCCGGAAGTGTTCGGTCAGATGATCTGCGACCAGTTCGACGTACTCTACGAGGACGGCGCCAAGACCGGCCGGGTGATGTCTATTTGCCTGCATCCGTTCCTGGTCGGTTACCCGCACCGCAGCAAATATTTTGCCAAGGCGCTCGCTCACATTGCGTCGCGGCAGGAGGTGTGGCTGACGACCGGTGGCGAGATCGTCGACTTCTACAAGAAGAACTATCTCAAACATTAAGTTCACGCGGAGGCTGGGCGTGAACGGAGCCGTAAGAAAGAATTGGCGGACTGTTCTTTTGGGGACACGCGCGCCCGCGTCCTCGATTCTCGTCCGCTTGCTCGTTGGCCTCGCGGTTTTCTTCCCGGAGGGGATTCAGAAACTGATGTTTCCGGATATTTTGGGAGCAGGGCGCTTTGCCAAGATCGGCATTCCCTTTCCTGAATTGCTGGGCCCATTTGTCGGCGTTACCGAGACGCTCTGCGGCGTGCTCATTATCTTGGGCCTGTTCACACGGCTGGCGGCTATTCCGCTGATCGTGATCATGATCGTTGCCATCGTCTCCACGAAAATCCCAATCCTGCTTGGGCATGACTTCTGGATCTTTCACATGCCCAATCTGCCGCGCTACGGTTTCTGGAGCATGCTCCACGAAACCCGCGCGGATCTCGTCATGCTGCTGGGCGCGCTGTATCTGCTGATCGAAGGAGCGGGAGCGTGGTCGCTGGACGCGCTGCTCTGCCGGGAGCTTGGCGGACCGGCGAGATGAATGGCGCCGGGAGTGAAAGAAGCAATGCGCCGGCTGGAAATTTGCGGTTGGGCTCGCCGTTTGAGGTCTTCCGCGTTTTCCTCAAGCTCGGCGTGAGCTCCTTTGGCGGGCCGATCGCGCATATCGGCTATTACCGCGAAGAATTCGTCGTCCGCCGGCGCTGGCTCGATGAAGAGGCTTTTGTCGATCTCGTCGCGCTATGCCAATTCTTGCCGGGTCCAGCCTCGAGCCAGGTGGGATTCTCGATCGGACTGATGCGTGCCGGCTATGCCGGCGCCGCTGCGGCGTGGACCGGCTTCACGCTGCCTTCGGCGATTATCATGGTCTTCTTCGCCTACGGCGCCGGCGCGCTTCACGGTCCCGCGAGGGAGGGTCTGCTCCATGGGCTCAAGCTCGTGGCTGTCGCAATTGTCGCGCAGGCCATCTGGGGAATGGCGCGCACGCTGTGTCCGGACCGGGAGCGGGCGTCTATCGCGGTCGTCAGTGCATTGATCATATTGTTCAGCAGCTCGTCGGTCGCCCAGATCGGAGCCATCCTTCTCGGCGGCATTTTGGGCATCTGGCTTTGCCGTGACGCCCCGCCAATGACCAAGGGCCAGATCGCCATGCCGGTCTCGCGCCGCGCCGGGCTAATGGCCTTGACCGCATTTTTTGTTTTGCTGGTTGGGCTACCGGTTCTGCAGACGTTGCAAAGCTCGCCCGGCATCGCGCTGTTCGACGCCTTCTATCGCTCAGGGGCACTGGTCTTCGGCGGCGGCCATGTCGTGCTGCCGCTGTTGCGCGAGGCGTTTGTCGCGCCCGGCTGGGTCAGCGACGACGTGTTTCTGGCCGGTTACGGCGCTGCACAGGCGGTTCCGGGGCCGCTATTCACTTTCGCCGCTTATCTCGGCGCTGTGGTCAAGCCGTCGCCACACGGCGTAGCCGGAGCGGCGCTGGGGCTGTTCGGCATTTTTCTTCCCGGGTTTCTGATTCTTCTCGGCGCACTGCCATTCTGGGATAGCTTCCGCACCCGTGCGGAAGCTCAGGCCATCATGCGCGGAGTCAATGCGGCGGTCGTCGGTCTGCTCGGCGCAGCGCTTTACAATCCGCTCTGGACGAACTCGGTCAAATCGCCGGGCGATTTCGGCGTCGCTCTGGTCGGTTTCGTTCTTCTCAGCGTCTGGCGGCTGCCACCGCTGCTGGTTGTCGTCGTGAGCGCGCTCGCCGGCATCGCGCTGGCGCTGGCTAAGTGGTGACGCCGGTGACGCGCGGAACCTTCCAGCGTTATTTCGCCGGCCTTTCGAGGACCACGTTCCTTCTCGCATTCGCCAGCATGTTCGCCGACGTCTCCACCGAGATGCTCTATCCGGTGCTGCCGGTGTTTCTCACGCAAACATTGCATGCCAGCGGCAGCATTGTCGGTTTGATCGATGGTTTCGCCCAGGCCGTGCAGAATATCGTGCAGGGCTTTTCAGGCACGTTGTCGGACAAGCTGCAAAAACGAAAGTCGATAGCGCTCGCCGGCTTCTTCCTTTCGGCGATCAGCAAGCCATTGATGGGGCTCGCTCCGGCTTGGCAGGTTTTGTTCGGTGCCCGCATGCTGGACCGGCTGGGCGCAGGTTCGCGTTCGGCGCCGCGGGATGCCTTGATCGCATCGTCGGTGGATGAAGAGAACAGGGGCCGCGCTTTCGGGTTGGAGGGGCTGGGCGATAACGCCGGCGCCTTTTTTGGGCCTTTGGTCGCCCTGTTCCTCCTTTACGCGGTGCATGTCGGGATCCGGTCGGTCTTTTATCTGGCGATCATCCCAGGGTTGCTGGCCTTCGCCATGGTTCTGCTGGTCAAGGAAGAGCGCTCCACCGCCACGCAGGCGAAAGCGGACATCCGCCTGCATCATTTTCCCACGGACTACTGGAAATTTCTCCTGGTGACGGCGCTGTTCGGGCTCGGCAATTCCAGCAACGCATTTCTCATTCTGCGAACGCAGGACATTGACGCCTCGCTGCCGGTGACGATCGCGATCTACGCGGGGTTTAATCTCATCGCGGCGCTGATTTCCTATCCGGCGGGCTGGCTGTTCGACAAATGGGGCGGCAAAAATGCGTTGCTTCTTTGTTACGCTATTTTTCTGATCGCCTATGTCGGCTTTGCCGTCACGCAGAATGTCGTGCTGATCGCCGGCTTCTTTGTATTCTACGGATTGTATCAGGGAATATTTCGCACCGCCGGCAAGTCAGTGGCGTCGAGCCTCGTGCCGGACCGGCTGCGCGCTAGCGGTATCGGCTGGTACAACACGACGCTCGGGCTTTTACAGCTCGTTGCCAGCGTCATCGCCGGTTTGCTGTGGGACCGGATCGGACATGTCGCCGTGTTCTATTACGGGGCAGCCTTCGCCGCGGTCGGGATCGTTGCGCTGTTGTTGCTCATTCCCGGACCCGCCGTACCGCGCGCACAGGCGGCGTAGCTTAGGGGAATCAAGCGACCGGCTGTCCGATCTCGTCGACTTTCACCGCGCGCATGCGTTCGTTGTAAATCTCGACATTGAGGCCGCAGACCTCAAATCGGGCAAGATAGCCCATGAGGAAGCCGTTGACGCCCATGCGGTAGAGTTTGCCGACGTCGCCGGCGATGAGCGCCCGCCGCTCGTCATCGGTAAGGTCGAGCGGCGCCAGCGCCTTGGCCGGATCGGCCTTCATCGCCGCGCGAAAGGCGTGATCGCGCAAAATCTCACGGCACAGATAGTTCACTGCAAAGATACTCATGACGGCTCCTGGTTATGGGGTAGCTATATCGGCATTGTGGAAGAGCCGGCCAGCGCTCGGATCCGGATGATGAATTTAAAGCATAACGTCTTTGATCAAAAGAGGCAGCCGCCTTTGGCGTACCGCGCAAGGCCGAACCGGGGGCCTGCCGAATTATTCCAGGCTCCATTGACGGTAAGTATTGCGGAACGACCGCAATCTGCGCTTCAATCAGCGGGTCGCCCGGGGCGTCAATCCGAAGGAGGATACTATGACCAGTTTGCAACGGCGTGAGGTGATCTTCGGTCTTGCCGGCGTGGCATTTGCGCAAACCATGCTTGGACGGGCTGGCGTGGCGTTCGCCGCCGACAAGATAAAGCCCGGTCCATCAAGCGCATTAATCGTGGTGGACGTACAGAATTGCTTCCTGCCCGGAGGTAGCCTGGCCGTTAAAGACGGCGATCAGGTCATTGGCGTTATCAACCGCATCGCCAAGGACTTCGACAACGTGATCATGACGCAGGATTGGCACACCGCGCACCATGTGTCGTTCGCGTCGAGCCATGAGGGCAAGAAGCCCTTCGAGGTGATCAAGCTTGCCTACGGCAATCAGGTGCTGTGGCCCGACCATTGCGTTCAGGGCACCGACGGCGCGCAGATCGCCAAGGGCATCGATATCCCGCATGCCGAGCTGATCATCCGCAAAGGCTTCCACAACGACGTCGACAGCTACTCGGCCTTCCTCGAAGCCGACAAGGAAACCCGTACCGGCCTCGCGGGCTACCTGAAAGAGCGCAAGATCGATACGGTTTTCGTTACCGGCCTCGCCACCGACTTCTGCGTCGCGTGGACAGCGATCGATGCGCGCAATGCGGGCCTGAACGTGTATGTCGTGGATGATGCCTGTCGCGGCATCGATATCAACGGCTCGGTCGCCAAGGCGTGGGCCGACATGACGGCGGCCGGCGTCAAGAAGATCAACTCAAGCGATCTCGCCTGAACGGCTTCCAACTGCGAATTGCAAAACGCCAACGGCGCCTCAGCCCCGCAACAACGGGTTTGAGGCGCCGAACGCGAGTATGCTCTATCTGTTCTTGTCGCGGAAGCGGTCCATCAACGGCTTGTCCTGGCCGCCGTCGATTTCGATCATGGTGCCGTTGACCATCTGCATCAGCGGCGAAGCCAGCATCACCACCAAGTTGGCGACCTCCTCGACTTCGGCGATGCGCCCCATCGGGATCGATGCGGGCGCGAGCGTGTCGGCCTCTTCGTAGGAAATCTTCATGTCTCTGGACATGGCCTTGACCAGTCCGGCCCAGCGTTCGGTGCGTACCGGGCCAGGGTTGACGGCAACAAAGCTTATCCCGTTCTTGCCGTATTGGCCGGCGAGCGAGACAGTCAGATTCTGTCCTGCCGCGTTGGCGGCGCCTGGACAGATCTCCCAATAGGACGGTTTCACGCCGTCATTGCCGATCAAATTGACGACGCGGCCGCCGCCCTGCTTGACCATGATCGGCAACGCATAACGCAGACAGCGGACATAACCCATGAATTTGAGCTGAAGGCCCTTTTCCCAGTCGTCCTCGGTCAGATGCTCGATTACGCCGCCTGCCGCCGATCCGGCATTGTTGACCAGAATGTCTATGCGTCCGAGTGCGGCGTGGCCCTCCGCGATGAAGTTCTTCGCGTCGGCGTCCTTCCGCAAATCGGCCGGGATCGCCACAATCTTGCGGTTGGTGGCGCGCGCGATTTCGCCGGCGGTGGCCTCAAGCGGCTCCTTGCGACGCGCGCACATGGCAACGTCCACGCCCTCCTTCGCTAACGCCAGCGCAATACTCTTGCCGATGCCTTCGCTGCCGCCGGTCACCAACGCCGTCTTGCCTTGAAGCTTGAGGTCCATGCGTGTTCCTCCCTGAAAATCACTAACGCCGGGTCGCTGGGCGCATCAAACGCCTAAGCCGTTGCGGCGTGATCGGCAGCTCCGTAACCGCGTTGGGCTTGCCGAGCGCGTCGTCAATCGCCGCGGCGATTGCCGCACCCACCGCGTTGGCACCGCCTTCTCCCGCGCCTTTCAATCCCATCGGATTGAGCGGACTCGGCGCATCTTCGGAAATGATGACGTCGACCGGCGGGATCTCGCGAACTGTCGGCATCAGATAGTCCGCGAACGTCACCGATAGCGGCTCGCCGCGTTCGTCATACAAGAATTCCTCGAACAGCGTACCGCCAATACCCTGCGCGCAGCCGCCGACGATCTGTCCTTCGATCAACATCGGATTGACGGCTTTGCCGACATCGTACGCGACGAGATAGCGTTCGATGTCGACCGCGCCAGTGTCGCCGTCGACGCGCGTCACCGCGATATGAACGCCGTACGGATAATTCATGTGATTGCTCCGAAACCATCCCTCTGCCGAAAGGCCGGAGGTACGGCCGTGATGCAGCGGCGAGCCGGACTGCAGCGCGCGGGCGACCGCACCCAGGCTGACCGATGGACCTGCCGCCATGTCGCTGCGAACGACTTCGCCGTCAACGATATCGAGGACATCGGCAGGAGCTTGCAGCAATTCGGAAGCCACTTCGATCGCCTTGTCCTTCAGCGCGGCCGCGGCAATCCGCGTCGCCTCACCAGTCATGACGGTAACACGGGAGGCGAATGCGCCCATTCCGAATTCGATCCTGTCGGTAAGCCCGTGGGTAACGCGAATTTTCCGGTAGTCAACGCCGAGCGCATCGGCACAGATTTGAGCGATGACAGTTTCCATTCCCTGGCCGACTGAAGCCGAACCCGAAACGACTTCCACCATGCCGTCTGCGTCTACGCTGATTCTCACCAGATCGGACGGCCCCAGCCCGCTTTTTTCCACGAACAGCGCGACACCGGCGCCGACAAGTTCGCCGGCGGCTCTTCGCGCGGCCAGTTTCTCGCGCACGAGCGGCCATTCGATCGCGGCCAACGCCTTGTCGAGCAGACCGGCATAGTCGCCGGAATCGAAAATGATCTCGGTGCCGAGCGTCTCGAGCGAGCGGGCATACGGCATCTCCTGTCTGGCAATCAGGTTTCGCCGCCGTATTTCGACACGATCCAAACCCAGCTTGTCTGCAATCGCGTCAAGCAATCGCTCGCGCACGAACGTGCTCTCGAACCGACCGGGAGCGCGATAGGTCCCGCAGGGCGTTTTGTTGGTCAAGCGGATATGGGCCTGGGCGCGGTAGGCCGGAATGCGATATGGGCCCGGCAACATTGCCGCGGCAAGATCGGGAACCGTTGCCGCATGGGTGCGCATATACGCGCCTTGATCGTGGAAAATCTCGTCCTCGATCGCAAGAATGCGTCCTTCGCGATCGATGGCGGCGCGAACGTGATGGAGTTGTTCACGCGAATGATTGGCGGCTATGAGGTGCTCGCGGCGGTCCTCGATCCACTTTATCGGCCGTTGCATGCGCAAAGCGGCGGCGCAGACCAGTACGTCCTCGGGATAGAGCTCGCCGCGGATGCCGAAGCCGCCGCCGACATGTCCCTCGAAAAGGTTCATCGAGGAAGGCGGGCGTCCCAGCATGCGTGCCAGCTGGTCGCGATTCCAGTGTGGCACTTTCGCGGCGCCGTGAAGCTCAAGCATGTCGCGCGCCGCATCGTATCGCGCGATGGCGCCGCGGGTTTCGAGCGGCACGCCGGAATGCCGGCCTATCGAAAGCTTGGCCGCGACCACAATGTGCGCCGCCCCAAACGCCGCGTCGACATCCCCATAGCCCTTTCGCACGATGGCGGGTTCGGTGGAGCGGCCCGGCTCGAACTCGCCGATCTCGGCGTCGGCCCGCAGAATGACGGGTAACTCCTCGACGTCGAGCACGACCAGTTCCGCCGCGTCCTCGGCGAGATATTGATCGCTCGCGAACACGGCGGCGACCGGCTCGCCGACGTAACGTACAAAGCCGCTCGCCAGGAGCCGCTGGCGATACGGCGCGAGCCCTTCGATCCGGGTGAGCCGAAAATCGATCGGCGGAATGTCGGCTATGTCGGCTGCCGTCCACACCGCGTGCACTCCCGGTGTGGTCAGCGCAGCGTCGACGTCGATCGACCTCAGCCGGCCGTGCGCGAAGTTCGAACGCACGATGCGCATGTGGAGTTGCTGCGGGAACGAAATGTCGGCGGCAAACCGGCCGCGGCCGGTCAGCAGGGGCCGGTCCTCCAAGCGCGTCAGCGATTGACCGACGAGCTTCGGCTTTGCGGTTGGAGGCGCCATCGATTGGCTCGGCCTTATCCTGCTTTACGCTGCCGTAACTCGCCGGCGGCGGCCCGCACGGCCTTCACGATATTCTGATAGCCGGTGCAGCGGCAAAGGTTGGACGACAATATGTCAACCAATTCCTCGTCGCTGATGTCGGGCTCGCGCTCCAGCGCGCCCGTCACCAACATGAGAAAGCCGGGCGTACAGAAGCCGCATTGCAGGCCATGATGCTCCATGAAAGCGCGTTGCAGCGCGTTCAGCTCCTCGCCGTTCGCCAGGCCCTCGACGGTGCGAATTTTTTTGCCTTCGGCTTGAACAGCAAACATCAGGCAGGAGCGCACCGGGGCGCCGTCGACCAGCACCGTGCATGCGCCGCACACGCCGTGCTCGCAACCGATATGTGTGCCGGTCTGTCCGCAATCCTCGCGAATGGCGTCGACCAGCGTGCGACGCGCCTCGACGCGAATGGAGTGGGACTGCCCGTTGACCGTCAGCGTGATCTCGCCTCGCTCAGTCATGCGTCCGTCTTTCCTGCTTGCCGCAACGCCGCGCGGATGCGCTGCGGCGTTGCCGGTATCTCGTTGATCGTGACGCCGAACACGCTCAATGCATCGTTGATGGCGTTGAGAATTGCCGCCGGCGGGCCGATCGCTCCGCCTTCTCCGAGCCCCTTCGATCGAGTGATTGTCGCATCGCTCAGCGTTTCCAGATGAAACAGTTCGATTGGCGGAATCTCACGGCTCGTGGGCGGCAGAAAGTCCGCAAGCGTCGCCGTCAGGATGTTGCCGGTATCGTCGTACACGATCTCTTCCAGCAGGGCGTTGCCGATCCCCTGCGCGACGCCGCCGACGACCTGGCCGTCGGCGATCATCGGGTTGACGAGCCGGCCGGCGTCCTCGGCCACCACGAACCTCTCGATGGTTACGCGCCCCGTGTCCACGTCCACCTCGACAATGCAGGCATGACATGCGTTCGAGAACGTGCCGGCCGGATCGTAGGTCGCGGTATCGGAAAGTGCCGGATCGAGTTCGCCTTTGAACAGATGGGCTTGATGATAGGCGGCGCGCGCCAGCGTCTCGATCGGCAGGGTGCGGTCGGTTCCGGCGACGCGCGCCACGCCGTCTTCCAACACAATATCGTCCGCGGCGGCTTCGAGGAGGTGGCTGGCTATTTTCTTCAGCTTTGCATGTATTTTGCGTGCGGCCAGCACGCTGGCGCCTCCGGCAATGACGAGCGAGCGGCTGGCGAAGGTTCCCCAGCCATAGGGCGTGCGGTCGGTGTCGCCGTGGACGACTTTGATCCGTTCGGGAGAGACGCCGAGTTCGTCGGCGACGAGCTGGGCGAGCGTCGTGCGCAGGCCTTGACCATGCGGGCTCGCTCCGATCCGCAGTTCGAGATAACCGGAAGGATCCATCGACAGCTCGACCGTTTCCCACCCGGGTACGATTCCCATGCCGCGGGCGGCGAAAGCCGGTGTGCCGTAGCCCGTTCGCTCGGAAAACGCGGCAAAGCCGATGCCGAGATAGCGTTGCTCCGACCGTGCCCGCTCCTGACGGCTGCGAAAAGCCGGCAGGTCGAGCGCTTTGCCCGCCATGTCGAGCGTCGCCCGATACGACCCTTCGTCAAACACCAGCCCGGTAACCGACGTGTGGGGAAATTTCTCGATCAGGTTGCGGCGGCGGATTTCGAGCGGCTCCAAGCCGAATTCCGCAGCGGCGGCATCCATCAGCCGCTCCAGCGCCATTGTGATGACCGGCCGCGACACGCCACGATAGGGCGCCATCGGACAGGTGTTGGTGAGCACGCCGCGCGCGATGCAGGCATAGGAACGCACATCGTAGGGACCGGGAAGTTCGGCCATTGCCATCAGCGGCTCGACCGCGCAAGTGGTCGGATAGCATGAATAGGCGCCGACATTGGCGATGACTTCGGCGGAGAGCGCGACGAATTTGGCATCGGCGTCGAAGGCGCCCTGGAGACGAATATACTGATCGCGGCTGTGGAACGAGGACATCAGGTTCTCGCGGCGATCTTCGGTCCAGGCGACGGAGCTTCGCAGCTTTCGGGCCAGCCAAACCAACACGACATATTCGGGCACGAGCGACATTTTCTGCCCGAACCCGCCGCCGACATCCGGGGCGATGACGCGTAGCTCGCTTTCAGGCATTCCGATCAAGTCGGCTATGCCGGTGCGCGTCAGGTGCGGCATCTGCGTGGCACAGGTCAGCGTCACGCGGCCGGTAATCGGATCGAACGCAGCATGGCCCGCGCGTGCTTCGATCGGCGTGGCATTCTGGCGCCGCGACCGCGCTTCGATTGTGACGGTGCGGTGCGCGGTGGCCTTCGCAGCAGCGAAGCCCGGCGTTTCCATCTTGCCTTCGACGACGAGATTATTTGTGGCTTCGGCGTGGACCTGCGGCGCGCCGTGTTCCAGCGCCGCGCGGCCGTCGACGACCGGCGCGGTCTCGCTGATCTCGACAGACACGTCATCAGCGAAATCTTCGGCTTGCGCTTCGCTTGCGGCAACAACCGCCGCGATCGGTTCGCCGACAAATCTCACGACACCAGAGGCGAGAACCGGCTGCCCTACCGGAACGTAGCCGAACTTGGATAACGCCGGAGCGATCGGTTTCACCGCGGCAAGGTCCGCGGCCGTCACGACAATCGCGTCGTCGGGCATGATGATTTTTTCGATGCGGCCCGCGGCAACGGAACTGCGCACAAAGCGGACCCGGTGTGCTGCCGGCAGGTCGGCCGTGAAGCGGCCGCGACCGGTCAACAGCGCGGGATCTTCGACGCGGCGGATGGAACGGCCAGCCCACGCAAGGCCGGAACCTTTGGTTGGAGTGTTCACGCGATCGCCCGTTCGAGCGCGCGGCGGGTCACGGCGCGCACCAGATCGAGACGGAATTCCGCGTCCGCATGCACGTCCTCGAGCGGATCGACGGCGTTCGCGGCTGCCTCCGCCGCGGCGCGAAATGTTTCCACATCGGGCTTTTGGCCGGCGAGGGCGGCTTCAGCCGCCTCGATCCGGCGCGGACGCCCTTCCGCTCCGCCAACACCGACGCGCGGCTCTACGATGATCCCGCCCTGCATGCGAAAGGTCGTCAGAGCCATCGCTATTGCGTAATCGCCGGCACGACGGCTGAATTCGTAGAAACCGAAGCGGGTGTTTGGCGCCAACAGCGGCAGCCGCGCCTCAAGCAGCAATTCATCGTCCGCGAGCGCGGTCATCATCATGCCTTCGAAGTATTTGTCCGCGGCGATGATGCGGCGGCCGCGCGAACTCGCTGCGACGATTTCCGCCCCGAGAGTCACCGCGGTCAGACACCACTCGGACGCCGGGTCGGCGTGGGCCAGGCTCCCGCAGAACGTTCCGCGCAACCGGATCGGGTAGTGGGCGATATTCGACACGACGGCGGAGAGGAGCGCGCCGGTCGGTCCGGCAACGACCGGCCGATGAAACGCCGCGTGGCGCACGCAGGCCGCGATCGAAAGTTTGTCCCCGTCAACCGCAAGGCGATCAAGACCGGCGACCGTGTTGATGTCGATCAGATGAGCTGGCCGCGCCATGCGGAACGCCATCATCGGCACAAGACTTTGGCCGCCGGCAAGGACGCGGCCGTCGAGTGGAGACAATTCCGCCAGCTTCGCTACCGTCTCTTCGACGGTTCTCGGCGCGTGATAAACAAACGGCGCGGGTTTCACTACGAGCGTTCCGGTTCGATCTGAGGATGCCTTATGCTAAACAGTCATAGGCTTTTGAAGTCAACATATGGGCGAACTCCAAGCGGCGCCTCTCTCAATTTGCGATCGGTTGCGCCCGCCGCGCACGTATGGCACCTCTCCGCGCGCGAGATCAGTCAAATGTGAGGACGGAAGATGGAACGTCGTATGTCGAGCATGACGCAGATGGAAGTCGCCAAGGTCATCGCGGACCGAAAGGCCGTCATACTTCCGACTGGAGCGACCGAAGCGCACGGCCCGCATATGCCGACGGACACGGACACCCATCAGGCCGAATATATTGCGCTCGAGCTTGCGGAGAGGATCGATGCGGTCGTCGCGCCGCCGGTCGCCTACGGCATTTCCAAGACTTTCGAGTTTTTTCCGGGCACGATCTCTCTGTCGATCCCGACCTATCAAACGATGGTTTTTGAGATCGGCGCTGCCTTGATACGGCAGGGGTTTCGCCACCTCATCATGTTGAACGGCAACCGCCCCAGTGGCACCGCCAACGACGCCGTGGCGCGACATCTGGTCGACGAACTGGACAGGGACTTTGAATTTGTCGTTTCGGCGGTCAGCTATTGGGAGCCGGGCGCAGATCGGATCCATGCCATGCGCAAGTCGGTTGCAGGCGGCATGGGACACGGTTGCGAACTGGAGACCGCGTTTCAACTGGCGACACGTCCCCATCTTGTGAAAATGGCAGAGCTTGCGGGTGCGAAGTATGGACCCGTTGGATGGGATCTGGTTGCCCCGACCAACCCGACCCGAACCTACATGCGCCGTCCGCGACCCGATGCCGGCCACGCCGCGATCTTTGGCGATCCCACCAAGGCCAGCGCCGAAGCGGGAAAGGCATTCATCGCTGCGGCAGTGGAGGCCCTGGTGGAAACGTTCAAAAATCTTCAAGGATCTTATCAGGAACGGCGTTGAGAGCGGCGGGTGGTTCGAGCCTCGATCCTGGGCCGCCAGCCGAGATCCATTGAGGCGAGGTGCGCCGCATGGAGGAGGTGCTCCAGGAGCTCTTCCCGACGGCGGTCGTTCTGAAGCAGGGTCTTGCGTGCGATGAAGCAAAGGCAGGCGACAACCCGGCCGCTGGCGTCGCGGATTGGCGCGGCGATGGAGCCGGTAAACGGCTGCACGTCAGCGATGGTGACCGAATATCCTTCGCGGCGGATTTTTTGCATTTCTCGACGCAATTCGGCCGGTTCGGTCTCCGTAAGCTCGGTCAGCTTTTCGAGCGGTCGTCGCAAATACTGCTCGACGAAAGAGGGCTCTTCGTAAGCAAGCAGCACCCGGCCTTTTGAGCCGCAGTGCAGTGGAAAGTGATAGCCGTATTGTGCTTTGGCTATGTCGGTGGCGTACGGCTGCGCCGAATAAATGGCGACGGCTTGATCGCCGACGCGCTCCGCCAGCTGCACGGCGATACCCTCGATCTGCTCAGCCTTGTGCAGATAGGGCATGGCGGCGCGAAGAACCCGATGGTTGGCCATGTAGGTCGCGCCCGCGAACCAGAGTGCTGGGCCGATTTCGTATCGTTTGGTCTCGTCGTCGCGTTGCAGAAAATTGGCCTTCGTGAGCAGCGTGATAATGCGATGCACTGTGGCCCACGGCAGGCCTAATTCCTTGGTTACGTCGACGACGCGGCCGGGACGTATCGCGAGGTGCTCTATTATCGCGAGTGAGCGAGACATCCCGCGAATGTCCTCGAGGTCAGCCCCGTTCTTGGCCGAATTGGTTTGTTTGCGCCCTATAGGGGTCACTCTGGGCCTTTGAGGAGGTTGAGATCTTTCCGGCAGGCCTCGATGCATGATTAGTTTCCCGGTCTGACTGACGCCCAGGTGGCGCAATGTCACTATCCTATCACGCGCCAAAGTGCGGGTGTGGGTTTATTGACAGCGCGTCCGGTATGTCGATATCGTATTCGTGCATTGGATACAGGGTGCGAGGGGCTGCGTGGAATGAAGCCACCGCTGTTTCGTTACGAGGCGCCGAGGACGATCACGGAAGCGATCACCGCCATCGCCAGCGACCCCGACGCGATGGTGCTTGCCGGCGGCCAAAGTCTCGTACCAGCCATGAACTTCCGCGCTGCCAACCCGTCCATTCTTGTCGACATCCAGCATGTCGAAGGGCTTAAGGGCATCGCTATCGCCAATGGTGAAATCGTCATCAAGGCCATGACGCGCCATCGGGAACTCGAGCTTAATCGAGACGTGCGCAGCGCCAATCCGCTGATCGCCGAAACGATGCAGTATGTCGCTCATGTGCCGATCCGCAATCGAGGCACGGTCGTCGGCAGTCTTTGTCACGCGGATCCGTCAGCGGAAATGCCGCTGTTGTTCGTCCTTTTGGACGGCACCCTGGTGGCACAGGGACCAAAGGGCACTCGCCGCATTCCGGCCGGCCAGTTCTTTCATTCCTTTCTTACGACCACGCGCGATCACAGTGAAATTGTGGTCGAAGCACGGCTCCCGGTCTTGCCGCGAGGCGCCGGCTGGGCCTTCGACGAGGTGACCCGCCGTCATGGCGATTTTGCAATTGTCGGCGTTGGATGTGTTCTCGAGCATGATGATGCTGGCCGTGCGCATGGGCTGCGGCTTGCAGCGTGCGGAATTGCCGATCGTCCAGTGAGGCTCGATGCGGCAGAAGCGGCCTTAAACGGCACTTCGCTGGCCGCGTCCGATCTCGATGCAGCCGTTCGGGCTTCGGCGGATGCGGTTACGCAGGCGGACGATATGAACACATCGCCATCCCTGCGGCGTCGTATTCTCGGTACCTTGATCCGGCGGCTCGTTCACACCGCGTCGCAACGCGCGATGAAGGCGAACAAGGGCAAGCAATGAAGCAACGCCTGAAGATATCTTCGGTCTCCGCTCGGTCGGAAGATCCGCGAGTTGACGTCACCCTGACGGTCAACGGCGAGCCGGTGCGCCGAAATGTCAGCGTGCGCATGTTGCTCAGCGATTTTTTGCGGCATGAGCTGGGGCTCACCGGCACCCACGTCGGCTGCGAGCACGGGGTTTGCGGCTGTTGTACGGTTCACATCGACGGCAAGGCCGGCCGCTCCTGTCTCACGCTCGCGGTTCAGGCGAACGGCTGCAACGTCCGCACTATCGAGGACGTTGCCGCTGCCGATGGCGCGCTACACCCGATCCAGCAGGCTTTCAAGGAATGCCACGCCTTGCAGTGCGGCTTTTGCACCCCGGGCATGGTGATGAACATCCTGAGCCGCTTCGGTGAGAGTGAACCGCTAGACCTTTCGGAAGATGGCATTCGGGACATGCTGTCGGGAAACCTTTGCCGCTGCACCGGCTACATCAACATCATCGCGGCGGTACGGCGCGCCGCCGAGCTTCTCGGCCGCGAGTGACGGAAGCGCAGTATGTCGACACGGACATTTGGGGCTCGCGTTGAGCGAAACATCGATCCGAAGCTCCTGCGCGGAGAAGGCGCCTTCGTCGACGACATTCCTCTGAGCGGCGCGCTGCACGCGGCATTCCTGCGAAGTCCCTTGGCTCGGGCCCGGATCGGCAAAATCGACGTCAGCGCCGCCAGAAATTATCCGGGAGTGGCTGCGGTCTATACCTGCGACGATATCGGCCCGCTCGATATGACGATGCCGCTCCTTATTCCGCACCCGTCCATGAAAAACCCCAAGACCCAGCGCCCGCTGGCGCGCGGCGAAGTTTATTACGTGGGGCAGACCATCGCGATGGTCGTTGCGGCGGACCGCTACACGGCGGAGGACGCGGCGGCCCTGATCGAAGTGGACTTCGAGCCGCTCCCGGTCGAGATGGATTTAAAAGAAGCTCTGCGGGACGGAGCTCCGCTCGTTCATGCCGACGTGCCGAACAATCTCGCGGCGCACTTCATCCAGACGTCGGGCGACCCCGACGCTGCGTTCGCGCGCGCCGAGCACGTCACGCGAATCGAAGTGCAAGTGGATCGCTCGACGGCAGCCCCAATGGAGTGCCGCGCCGTCGCAGCGCGCTGGGATGCCGTCTCGGGCGAATTGACGGTGTGGGACGGTACTCAGGCTCCGATCTCCGTGCGCGGGGGCCTGGCGTCGATATTCCAGCTCGACGAAGACAAGGTCCGCGTTATCGCGCCCGATGTTGGCGGCGGCTTCGGCCAGAAAGTTCTTTTGTTCTATCCTGATGAATTGCTCGTCCCCATGGCGGCAATGCAACTCGGGCACCCGGTCAAATACATCGAGGACCGGCGCGAGAACTTCATCGGCTCCTCGCAGGAAAGAACTCAGATCCACGCCATCGAATTGGCCGCTCTAAAGACCGGAGAGGTTATTGGGCTTCGTGACAGCTTCCTTCACGATACCGGTGCATTCATCCCCTACGGAATCGCAGTGGCGCAGGTTGCTTCCACTTCGATCGCGGGGCCATACCGCATCCCCAACATTTGGGTCGAGTTCAAGGCTGTCTATACGCCAACGGTGCAAGTCACTCCGTATCGCGGTTGCGGCCGTCCGCAGGCCTGCTTCGCCATCGAGCGGGCGATGGACCAATTGGCGGAGGAGTTGAAAATCGACCGGATCGAAATCCGGCGCAGGAATTTCATCGGCGAAAAGGAGTTTCCGTATCCGCGCGAAGGCTTGCTCTTTGCCGACGGGCTGAAAGTGACGCTCGACAGCGGCCAATACGGAAGAGCGCTGGGGATGGCGGTCGAGGCCCTGGGCGGACTGAAATTCCTCGCCGAGCAGGAAAAAGCGCGCGCCGAAGGCAAATATCTGGGCCTCGGGCTGGCCTGCTACGTGGAAGGTACCGGGCTCGGCCCTTATGAGGGCGGCCATATCCGCGTTCATCCGATTACAGGAAAAGTCTACGTCAATACTGGCCTCTCGTCCCAAGGGCAGGGGCACGACACCGTGTTTGCTCAGATCGTCGCCGACCAGGTCGGAGTCTCGCCCGAGGACGTCATCGTGGTCGAAGGCGATACCAAAGCGTTCGATTGGGGCGTCGCGACTTTCGCCAGCCGCGCTGCGGTGGTGAGCGGCAATGCCATTCACAAGGCCGCCGTGACCGTGCGTCGGCAGGTCCTGGAGGCCGCGGCAAACATGCTGGAAGTCGATATCGACAGTATCGACCTTCACGACTCGGCCGCCTGGATCAAGGGTTCAAATCGGTTCGTGCCCTTGGCCGCCATCGCCACGGCCAGCAACCCGTTGCGTTACGCATTCAATGAAGCCGCTCAGGCGGCGACGCAGTTCGCTCCGGCAAGCAAGCATGACGGACCTGCGCTAGGTGAGGGTAAGTCGCCCGGGCTCGAGGCGACCGAGTATTACAGTCCTCCGGCTTCGACCTGGGCGTATGGTGTTCATGCCGCGATCATCGAAGTCGATCCGGATCTGTGCACGGTGAAAATCCGGAAATATGTGTGCATCCATGACTGCGGCAACATGATCAATCCGATGATCGTGGAAGGACAAGTCTGCGGCGGCATCGCGCAGGGCATCGGCGGTGCCCTCTACGAGAAGCTGGAATACGAGCCCGATGGCAATCTGGCTAACGCGAGCCTGATGGACTTTTTGGTTCCATACGCGACCGAGATTCCGCCGGTATCGATTTTGCACCTGGAAACGCCTTCGCCGCTCAATCCGCTCGGAGTCAAGGGCGTCGGCGAGGCGGGATGCATCGCCGTCGGCGCCGTTGTGGCGTCGGGCGTCGAAGATGCGTTGCGACCACTCGGGCCGGTCAAGATCCGCCATGTTCCACTGACCCCACGGATGGTCAGCGAGGCGCTCGAACGGATCGGCCGGTAGCGTTTGTCCGCCCGATCGGAGCGGACGAGCCGACATTAAATTTCTTGGTGAGCCGTGGCATGTGCCGGCGGCTAAAGCAGAGGGAGACGAAGCAATGCTGAGTAAGTTGGTACTCGCCGCGGGAGCGGCTGCGCTGCTGGCGGCCGGGACCGCCTGGAGTGCAGACGGGTTCACCCTAAAAGGTCCGCCCAAGATCGCGATGCTCTATTTCAAGGCCAAGAATGACGGCGGCTGGACCCAGGCTTTCGACGAGGCAAGGCCGAAGATCGAGGCCGCCATGGGTCAGCAGATCCCATATGTGGAAAACATTGCCGAGGATGCGGCGCAGATCACGCCGCCCGCGGAGAAGTTCATCCAGCGCGGCTATAACGTCATCATCGGAACCGCGTTCGGGTATTCGGACACCTTCAAGGAACTCGCGGCGAAGCATCCGGACGTGGCATTCCTCAACGCCGCGGGCACGACAAACGGGCCGAACCTGCAATCGTTCTACGGCCGGACCTACGAGAGCCAGTATCTGTGCGGAATGGTCGCCGGCGCGGTTTCGAAGACCGGGAAGCTTGGTTTCGTCGGCGCCAATCCGTTCGGCATCGTCAACTGGACCGTCAACGCCTACGAACTGGGCGCCAAGCAGATGAATCCCAACGCAACGGTGACGGCAGTCTTCACCGGCGCGTGGAACGACCCGGTCAAGGAGCGGGCCGCGGCGGAAGCACTCGCGGATGAAGGCATCGACGTGATCGGTCAGCACGTCGATACGCCGACCGTCCAAATCGTGGCCCAGGAACGCAAAATCCACGGTACCGGGCATCATCGCGATCTCCGTGAATTCGCTCCGAAGGCGACACTTTGTTCGTCGGTCTGGGTGTGGGATCGCTATTTGACACCGGAACTCAAGAAGATCGCCGCGGGCAACTGGCAGACCAGCCCGTACGGTGATTTCATCGAAGTCAAGGACGGCGGTACCGATATCGCTTGCTGCAGCGCCGACGTGCCGAAAGAGGTCGTGGACAAGGTGATGGCTGAGCGGCAGGCGATCATCAACGGCAAGCAGGTTTACGCTGGGCCGCTGAGCGATCGAGACGGCAAGGAACGCGTCGCCGCCGGGAAAGTGCTCGATGACGCGGGCCTGTGGAAAATGGATTGGTACGTTCCAGGGGTCATCACACAGAAGAAGTAACGTGAACCGGGTGGCGAGACGGCGCATGCTGCGCCGTCTCGGCTCGGATTTTGGAGTTCGATGATGGTCGCGGCCCTGGAGCTCGTTGGGGTCAGAAAATCCTTTGACGGGTTTGTCGCCCTCAACGACGCAGATTTCGAGGCCGCGGCCGGTGAAGTCCACGCTCTCCTGGGCGAGAACGGTGCCGGCAAATCGTCGCTCATGAACGTGGCGGCCGGTCTATACACGCCGGAGGCCGGTCGGATTTTAGTCAACGGCGAGGAGGTCTCGCTGTCGGGCCCGCGCGATGCGATGGCCTGTCGGATCGGGATGGTGCATCAGGAATTCAAGCTGGTGCGGCCCTTCACCGTCGTCGAGAACGTGTTGCTGGCCAACTGGCGCGGCCGCTACGCACTGGGCTTGCGGGTAGTCGAGCAGCAAATCCGTACGCAGGCGGCCGAACTTGAATTTGAGATCGATCCGCACAGCCGCATCGATGAACTCTCGGTCGCCGAACGTCAGCGCGTCGAAATCATCAAGGTCCTGCTCGCAGGGGCGCGCATTCTGATCCTCGACGAGCCGACCGCCGTGTTGACGGATGAAGAGGCGGTGCGCCTGCTGACAACGGTTCGAGCGCTCGCGGCGCGCGGCGCCGCGGTGGTCCTGGTCACCCACAAGCTTGGCGAGGTCACCGCGTTCACCGATCGGGTAACGGTGATGCGAAACGGTCGGGCGGTAGCTGTACTCGACTCGCATGCGACGAACGCCGGCGAACTGACCCGGCTTGCCGTCGGTACAACTGTTGCTGAGCCGCGCCGCGCATCGTCGCCTCCTGGCGCGCTCCGGATGGAGGTCAAAGGCCTGCAGGCTGTGCGTTTCGACGGCCACATGACGGTCACGGACGCGACTTTCCACGTCAGGGCTGGTGAGATCTACGGCATCGCCGGAGTCGGCGGCAACGGTCAGACCGAGTTGGTCGAGGCACTCACCGGCGTTCGGCCGCCGCTTTCCGGATCGGTCGAACTGGAAGGGGTAGGGGATGCGACCGGAGCGTCGGCGGAACGGTTGCGCGATCTTGGGGTCGCATGCATTCCCGCCGACCGCTTCGGTTATGGCCTGGCCGGAGGCCTGTCCGTGATCGACAATTACTGCGTCGGCCAGATGCACGACGGCCGTTACGGCTCATGGGCACGGACTGACGCTGCGGCAATGCGCAAGGCATCCGCCGAAGCGGTAAGCGGTTTCGACGTTCAGGGCGTGCGCAGCTTGCGTCAGAAAGCGGCGCTCCTTTCCGGCGGCAACGCGCAAAAGCTGATCATCGCCCGTGAATTTGGACGCGATCCCAAAGTCGTCATTGCGCACAGTCCGAGCCGGGGTCTCGATGTTCGGGCCTGCGCGGCGGTGCATGAGCGGCTGCTCAACGCGCGCGCCGGCGGAGCGGCAATCATATTGATCAGCGATGATCTTGATGAGGTGCTCAACCTGTCGGATCGAATCGGCGTGATGACGCGTGGCCGGATTGCCGCTGAGTTTGAGGCACCAGCGGACCGGCAGGCGGTGGGGCGCGTCATGGTGCATCATGCTTGATGAGATTATTCCACCGGCGGTCAACGCGAACCTGCATCTTGCAGAAAGCACGGCCGGCAGACTGCGCCTTGGGCGCGTCACACTCGAGGTTCGCCAGAGCATCTCGGCGTGGTACCAGGCGCTGATCCTCGGCAGCGCCGTCGTCATCGGACTTGGAATTTCCGCATTGTTGTTGATTGCCGCCGGGGTTAAACCCGCGGCGCTGTACGACGAATTCGTTGTCGAAACATTCACCGATTCCGAAAGTCTTCATTCCACCTTGTTTCAGGCGGCGCCGCTGATTTTCGTCGGCGTCGGCGCCGCCGTTGCTTTCCGAGTCAGGTTCTGGAACCTCGGCATCGAAGGCCAGATGATATGGGGCGGCATCGCCGCGACCTGCGTCTCATTCTATGAGATAGGCCCGTCGTTCACGCGCCTGCTTCTCATGCTGATATTTGCGGCGATCGCCGGCATGGCCTGGATCTTAATCCCGGTCTGGCTGCGGATGCGGCTGCGGGTCAACGAGATCATCGTGACACTGCTGCTCAATTACGTGGCGCTCAATTTCCTGCTGCATTTGCTTTATGGCCCATGGCTGGACCCCAAGGATGCCTTCCCGCACTCGCCGCAGTTTCGCGTCTTCGAACGGTTGCCGGAGTTCGGATGGGGACTGAGCAGCGCTCTGCTACTGGCGCTGAGTTTCACGGCGCTGACCGCATGGATCGTACTGTTTACCAGGCTCGGCTTCTATACAAAATTTGTCCACGACAACGATCGCATGGCGCTTGCCGTGGGCGTTCCGATCGGGGCGGTGACGGTGGTCTCGGTTCTACTGTCGGGCGCGTTGTCCGCGCTCGCTGGATTTGTCATTGCGACAGCGCAGGAGGGTCGCCTCACCCAGTCCTATTTCGAGGGTTACGGCTTTTCCGGGATTCTCATCGCGTTTATGGCCCGCAACAATCCGGTCGCGGCCATGATTGTCGCCGTTCTGGTGGCGGTATTATTCGTCAGTGGCCGTAGCCTTCAGGTATTTTATCAGATTCCGTTCGCCATGGTTCAGCTCATCCAGGCGATCATCGTCATCTGCGTCGCTGCTTCGGAGTTTCTGATGCGGCATCGGCTCCACTGGGTCCGTTGATAGAGAGAAATTCGTGCTGCATTTCCTGGTTAACTGGCTGGCGGGCACACCGAGCTTTGCAGCGCCCTATGCTTTGGCGGCGCTCGGCCTGATCGTCAGCGAGCGCGCCGGCGTGCTGTCGCTCGGCGCTGAAGGTTTCATGCTTGTCGGCGCGCTTGCGGGCGTCGCGACCGAACTCGAACTCGGGGGTTATCCGGCCGTTGCGCTCATCGTCGCGATGCTGGCTGCTGCCGCGGTCTCGCTGTTGTTTGCGATCCTCGTCGTATTCCTGCGCGTCAATCAGGTTATTGCCGGCCTCGCCATCGTGTTCTTCTGTCATGGCCTGACCAGCCTTGTAGGGACGGTCGCGGGCTGGACCAACCGCGCCATCGCGGGTCTGCACGAGGTCGCGGTCTGGCCGCTCTCGGAGATTCCGGTGGTCGGTCGAATCCTCTTCACGCAGGATGTCGTCGTCTTCCTGACCATCCCGATCTTTTTTTTCGCTAATTACCTGCTGACACGCTCGATGTTCGGGCTGCGCCTGCGGTCGGTCGGAGAAAATCCAGACGCGGCGGATGCCGTCGGCATCAGTGTCGCACTCTACCGCGTCAGTGCGATCGTGGCCGGCTCCGCTCTGATCGGCTTGGCTGGCGGCTATCTCTCAGTGGTCGATGTCAAGCTTTGGGTTCCGGACATCAGCGGAGGGCGTGGCTGGATTGCCATCGCGCTCGTGATTTTCGCACGCTGGCAACCGTGGCGCGCGCTGTTTGGTGCGCTCTTGTTTGGCTGCATCGAAGCCCTCATTCCACGGATCGCTGCAGCCGGAATTCAGGTTCCGCAATATTTCCTGTTGATGACGCCGTATCTCGCCACCATCGCTGTGATGGTCTGGGCCGGTCTGTCGAAGTTTGGCCGGTCGAACGAACCGGCGGCGCTGGGACAGCCGCACGTGCGCGAGGAGCGGCGCTGAAGGAAGCACTTGCGGCGGGACGCGGTTTGCGTTCAGTATGCACCAGTCGGATATTGTATCCGTATAGTGGATATTAAGATGGGCCTGAGAATCGCGATCGATACCGGTGGCACCTTCACCGATGTTGTGGCCATCGATGAAGCAACCGGTTACGTTACGTCGACCAAGACGCCGTCAACTCCCGACGATCCCAGTGTCGGCCTGTTGGAGGGCGTGAAGAAGGTGCTGGCTGCGGCCGGCGCGGGCGACGCAGACGTCCATATGCTCCTGCACGGCTCGACGGTCGCGACGAATGCGGTTCTGGAGCACAAGTTCGACGGCCTGGGACTGCTGGTCACCAAGGGCTTCCGTCATCTGATCGAAATCGCGCGGCAGTCGGTTCCCGACGGCTACGGCAATTCATTCTTTTGGGTGAAGCCGCGGCGCCTCGTGCCGCTCCATCTGGTTCGCGAAGTGCCGGGGCGGATGCGTTACGACGGCAGCATGCTTGAACCGCTCGACGAGGCGGCCGTTATCGAAGCCGCGGAGCAACTCGTTGAAGACGGGGTGACGTGCATCGCCGTCTGCCTGCTTCACTCTTACGCGAACGATGCCCACGAGAGACGGGTCGGTCAGCTGATCGCGGAGCGTTTTCCGAACGTCTTTGTCTCGCTGTCATCGGTCGTCCTGCCCGAATACCGCGAGTACGAGCGGGCGATGACGACGCTGATCGACGTGCTGGTCAAGCCGTATTGCCGAACCTATCTGCAGCGGGCCGCCGACAAAATCGCGTCGAGCTCCGGCACCATACCCTTTCTCATCATGCAATCGAACGGCGGTATCGTGAAGCACTCGACCGCCGGCGAGCGGCCGGTCACGATGTTGCTGTCGGGACCGGCAGCGGGCGTTCTTGGCTCCGTCCATACAGCGCAGCTCGCGGGCTTTCGCGATATTCTTACCATCGATGTCGGCGGCACCTCGACCGACGTATCGATCATCGAAAACAGTCAGCCGCGCTACACCTCGACCTCGATGGTCGAAAGCTACCCGGTGAAGACGCCGATGCTCGACATCGTCACGGTGGGGTCGGGCGGTGGTTCAATAGTGTGGACGGACCAATACGGTCAGCTCAAGGTCGGACCGCAAAGTGCCGGCGCCAGTCCGGGGCCGATCTGCTACGGCAAGGGCGGAACGCAACCGACAGTCACGGACGCGGCCGTGGTACTCGGACGGCTGCCGAGTGCGCTGGTTGGCGGCGAGATTGCGCTCGACGCGGCCGCGGCGCGGCGGGCCTTCGTTTCGCTCGGCCATGAATTCGGGCTGGATCCGGATGAACTTGCCGCCGGTGCGCTCGAGATCGCGGCGGCGAACCAGGTATTCGGCATTCGTCAGGTCACGACGGTGCGCGGACGCGAACCCGGCGACTACGCCATGGTAGCGTTCGGCGGAGCGGGCGGGCTGTTCGCTACCGAGGTAGCGGATTTTCTCGGGATCAGCACGGTGATTTCACCGCCGGACCCCGGCAATTTGTGCGCTTTCGGTCTGCATGTTTGCGATGTCACCCGCGACTACATCAGGACCCTCGTTCGCCGGCAAAGCTTGGCCGATGCCGAAGAAATCATCGCAGCCTGGCGAGACCTCGGGCGGCTCGGATTTTCCGACATCGAGGCTGAGGGAATTCCTAAGGATGCGATCACGGTGCATTTCGTTGCCGACGTCCGCTATTTTGGCGAAGGTCACGAGGTCCATGTCGAGATCCCGCATGGCTTATCGGACCGCGAGGCGCTGGACTTCATGTGGGAGGAATTTCACAACGTCCACGATCGCACCTTCGGCTTTAACTACCGCGGGCAACAGGACGTCGAGCTTGTCAATCTGCGTGTGCGCGCGGTCGGCACCCAAAATCGTCCGCAAATCAAAGCTGCCGATGGCGTGCGAGCGCCAGCTGTGCCGTACGGCCGACGCAAAGTGTACTGGAGGTCAACGGGCTGGGTCGATGTGCCGCTGTTCCGCCGCATCGAGCTTGCCTTGGAGCAGCGTATCGAGGGACCTGCCATCATCGAGGAATACGGCTCCACCATCGTGATACCGCCTGCTTGGTCGCTGCAAACCGACCGTTTTCGCAATCTGATTTTGGCCAGAAGCCGCTGAGAGAAACGCCGATGCTGCACGCTCCGTCACGCCGTGTGCTGGGTCCGATCGAACTCGAAGTGATCCACGGAACAATTCGCGCCGCCGAGCTCGAAATCGAGGCGGCGGTCGAACGCACCTCACGTTCGCCGATGATCCGCGACCAGCACGACTACAGGGTCGCGCTGTTCGACGCGAAGGGGCGGAAACTGACCGGTCGCTCCTATTCAGCCATCGTGGAGCCGGTGTTCGAATATTTCGGCGCCGACGATATCCATCCCGGCGATGTTTTCTTCTGGAACGATCCCTACAATTCGAGCGGCGGCATCGGACACGTCCCTGACCTGTGCACCACCGTCCCGATTTTTTTCGACGATCGTCTGATCGGATTCAGCCAGGTGTTCGGTCACCATGACGACGTCGGCGGATCCGTTCCCGGAAGCCTGCCTGTCCACGCCACCGATAGCTGGATGGAAGGCATCCTCATTCCGCCGATCAAGCTTTACGAGAAAGGCAAGCGCAATGAAGCGGCATTCCGCATCATCGTGCGCAATTCGCGGCTTTCGGAACATCTCAAGGGCGATCTTGACGCAGAGCAGGGCGCGGCCCGGCTCGGCTGCCGGCGCATCGAGGCGCTTGCAGCCCGGTACGGCGTAGAAACGCTGGAGATGGCCTTCGAGCAGATTTTCGAAAACACGGCCGAGATCTTCCGGCGCGAAATCCTGCCGAAGATCCGGGACGGTGTTTATCATTTCGAGGATTATATCGAGGCGGACGGCGTGGATGAGCCGCGTCTCCACACGCTGCGCCTGACGATGACCAAGACACCGGAAAAGGTTCTGCTGGATTTTACGGGAACCGATCCGGAAGCCAAGGGTCCGATCAACTGGGCGCTCGACGAGGCTGACGGACGCTACTTTCGCAAGTGGCTCGCCCCGACGCTGCGTTCTCTTGCCGCGACGCCTGAGCGCGCCGCGGAAATCGACTCGAACGAGGGTGTGCTCGATGTCGTTGAGGTCAAATTCCCGTCCAAGGGAACCCTGATCACCCCGCATTTCGGCAGACCGACCGGCATGCGTTTTTTCTTGATGTTGCGCTCGCTCGGGGCGTTCGCGGCATGCCTTTCCAAGGCCACCAGCGGCAAGATGCCCGCCGATCACGAGACCATCCGGATTTGGGGTCTGTCCGGCGGTAAGACGCAGGACGATTTCTTCTTGTTCCGCGAAGTATTGGGCGGCGGCGGGCCGGGCAGGCCCTGGGCCGACGGCTCAGATGTGGTCCACGTGGTGCCGAATTCCCGCAACCTCCCGGCCGAGTTCGCCGAAACCCGCTATCCGGTTCTGGTCGAGCAACTGGGTCTCAAGCAGGATTCCGGCGGGCCGGGATTTCGCCGCGGCGGCTTCGGCTATGACAAACGAATCCGCTCCTTGGACGAAGCGCGGCTTATATCCAACGCCGACCGTTCCGTGCTTGGCTGCTATGGCGTCAATGGCGGCAAGGCCGGGCAATCTTACGGGGTTGCAGTGACGTCGCCCGACGGTGTCACGGTTGAACATCCCGGCATGTGCGACACGGTCACGGTTGCCGCCGGGTCGAGTGTCCGAATCGTCACGACCGGAGGAGGCGGGTGGGGCGATCCGCTGCTGCGAGAAATCGACAAGGTCGTCTATGACGTTCAATGCGGACTTGTCTCACCAGAGAGCGCGCGAGATGATTATGGTGTCGTGCTCGTGAAGGCCGGCCGCAAATGGCAGGCGGATTCGGAAAAGACCAGCCAGTTACGCCGTCAAATGACCGAACAGCGCGGCGCGCTGCCGATGTTCGACCGAGGGCCGCGTTTCGCAGCGGAAAAGCGGCTTGGCCGGGTCAAATATCCGGACGGCTGGGTCGACCCCGATCTGGGCTGGTATGCAAATTCCGCGCTTGAGGAGGCGGTGCACTGATCGGTTGCTAAGTGTAGCATCGAGGAAGGTCGCCGGCGATTTTCGATATCTTAAGGAGCGCGTCATGGACGCTTTCGTGTACGGCAAACGACAGGCTCTGCCCAAGGGCTTTGAGGAATTCCTGACGGTTTCGGAGACGGCTATCGTCTCCATCGATCTTCATCGGGGCCATCTGGCCGATACGCCGGACTGCCCGTGCCCCGCGCCACGGGCGCGCGAGATCGTGGATGGGGTCAATCGATTCCACGCGGCCGCGCGCGAGCTGGGGGTGCCTGTGATTCACGTTAAGAGCGTCGTGCGTCGCGACGGCAGCGACGACATCAAGGGCATAAAGTCGGCTTGGCGTTTTACATTTCCGTTGTATGTCGGGCCGATTCCGAATTCCGACCAGCACGCCATTCAGGGGACCCACTGGACGCAATTCGTCACCGAAGTTGATGAAGGCGACCACGTTGTCGAAACAAAAAAGCGTCTATCGGCCTTTTATCCGACCGATCTGGATTTTCTCCTCCGCAACATGGGGATCAAGCGCCTCGTGCTGGATGGCTGCATGACCGATTGCTGCATCCTCAACAGCGCGTTCGAGGCGAGCAATCTTGGTTATCGCGTGACGGTCGCCCAGGATCTTGTTCGCGGCACGAACCCGGAGATGGAAGACGCGGCGCTGAAAATGATCTCGTTGCATATCGGGCTGGTCGCCGAAAGCCGCGACCTGCTCGAAGAATGGCGCCGCCAGGCCGACGCCGCCGAAGTGCCGGCCTCTCGCAAGATCGCGAAGGTTGCGAGCGCCTGAACCGTTACTCCTCTATCGTCAATACTCCTTCACCGCGTCCTTTGGAGCGCCAATGAAAATCGTCGACCTCAGTCATCTGATGAACGTCCACACGCCGGGTTGGGTTGGCTATGCCGGCAATCAGATGTATTACGCCCAGAACCTGCAAACAAAGATGATCGTCACCCAGCGCATTGATTCATCGCTGCATGTCGCCACGCATTTCGACGGTGCGATGCATGGGACCGACGGCATGGGCGATATGGCCTCCTATCCGCTGGATTTCCTGGTCGGACCCGGCGCCGTGGTCGACATTTCGCAGCATATGGATGACTGGGCCGTCATTACCCCTGAAATGATCGAGGCGGCGCCCGTAGAAGTGAAGGATGGAGACATTCTCATTATTCACACCGGCTGGCACCGGTATTGGGAGGGGCAGCCCCAGCAAGATCTCGTGCGTTACTTTTGCATGCATCCCGGCGGGAAGATCGAGTTGCTGGAATGGATGCTCAAAAAGAAGATCAAGTGGTTCGGCATCGACTGCGGTTCCGGCGATCACTCGATGAATACGTCGATACGCATGATGCGCCCCGACCTGGCCAAGCGCTTCGAAAAGAAGGTCGGAAAGACCTGCGAAGAATTCTTCGGCGAGTTCAGCTACGTCCACAAGAAGTCGGGCCGTCACGTCACCGAAAACATTTTCCCGTTCCACAGCTACGCCTTCTCGGAAGGGCTGACCCACGCCGAGAATATCGGCGGAGACATCGAGAAAGTGCTGAACCAGCGTTTCCTTGTCGGCGCCTTTCCGTGGCGCTACGAAGGTTTGGAAGCGTGCCCCTGCCGGATCCTGTGCTTCTCGGACTGCGGCGATAAAGTCGAGGCGATCGGCGACGTTGCGAAAGCAATCTTCTCTCGGCGGTCGTGACGCTTACGTGCCGTCCGGACGCGCCCGTCGCCACGCTTTCTGCTCGACGCCGGCGCGACCGCTTTAGGGCTATTGTCGGACCGCGCTCGATCATATGCTGAAGGTATGGCTCAGCAATTCGACATCGTGATCCGTCGCGCCCGGTTCCGGGGCGCCGGCAAACCGCTCGTTGAGATCGGCATTTCGGACGGCCGCGTCGCGGCGATCGCCGAGCGCCTCGACGCAAAAGGCAGCACGGAAATCGACGCCGGGGGTAATCTGGTCACCGAGTCCTACGTCAATCCCCACCTTCATCTCTGCAAGGTGTGGACATTGCCGATGATGGAGGAGGAGGCGCTCAAAGTCTATCAGGGCGAGCAGATGGGCAAGGCGCTTGCCGGCATCGAGCTCGCCAGCAAGATCAAGGAAAAATACGCCAAGTCCTGGATCGTCGAGAATGCACGCCGCGCCGTGGCGCTGGCGGCGCTGCACGGCAATCTGCATATCCGCGCTTTCGCCGACGTCGACGCCAAGGCGCGTCTGGAAGGCGTCAAGGCGCTCATGCGGGTGCGTGATGAGTTCCGCGGCATCGTCGACGTTCAAGTCGTTGCCTTTGCCCAGGACGGTATTGTACGCGAGCCGGGCGCTGCGGAGCTGATGCATGAGGCCATGGGTCTTGGCGCCGACATTGTCGGCGGCATCCCGTGGGTCGAACTCACCAACGCCGACGCTGCCGCTCACGTGCAGATTTGCTTCGATCTCGCGGAGGAATTCGACGCCGACGTGTCGATGCTGCTCGACGATGCCGGGGATCCCGATCTCCGCACACTGGAAATGATGGCGGTTGAAGCGATCAACCGCGGCTGGCATGGCCGCGCGCTCGCGCACCATTGCCGGGCCATGAGCCTCTACCCGATGCCGTATGTGCAGCGGCTTGCCCGCGTTCTGCGGACCGCCGGCGTAGCGGTCGTCACCGACCCGCATACCGGCCCGCTGCATGCCCGGGTGCGGGAGCTGCTCGCGGAGAATGTCCGCGTTTGTCTCGGCCAGGACGACATTTCCGACGCCTACTATCCTTTCGGCCGCAACAACATGCTGGAGGTTGCCTTCCTGGCCTCGCACTTGTTGTGGATGATGACGCGGCAAGAAATCGGGAAGCTCTATGACATGATCACGGTCGATGCGGCTGCGGCGATCAATCTCGAAGCTTTTGGTCTGGCCGTCGGCGCCCCGGCAAGCCTGGTGGTACTGGACCAGCCGGACGAGGTCGAGGCGTTGCGCTATCACGGTCCGCCGGCGCATGTGATCAGCCGGGGACGACTGCTCGACGCCGCGAAGATGCGGGCAATCGTTGCTGCAACCGCGTGACCGGCATGATATGGACCGATGACGGGGCTGAAAACTGCGGACAGGAGACTAGGCCATGCGCGTTTACGCCATCGCAATTCTCGCCGGGGCGTTCTCGATGTCGGCGATGGGGCCGGCTGCTGCGCAGCAGACGATCAAGATCGGTGAACTTAACAGCTACAAGAGCCAACCGGCCTTCCTCGACCCGTACAAGAAGGGCTGGGAAATGGCGGTTGAAGAGATAAACGCGGCCGGCGGTGTTCTGGGAAAAAAGCTTGAAGTCGTTTCCCGCGACGATGGCGCCAATCCGGGCGATGCGGTGCGTGTGGCCGAGGAGCTCGCGACCGGCGATGGCCTGAACATTCTCGCCGGCACATTCCTGTCCAATGTCGGTCTTGCCGTTACCGAATTCGCCGGCAAGAAGAAGGTCTTCTTCCTCGCCGCCGAGCCGCTGACCGACAAAATCACCTGGGCAAACGGCAACCGTTATACCTTCCGCCTGCGGCCCTCGACCTACATGCAAGTTGCGATGCTGCTGCCCGACGCGCTCGCGGCCAAGAAAAAGCGCTGGGCCCTGGTCTATCCGAACTTTGAATATGGGCAGTCTGCGGCAGCCGCCTTCAAGGACATGATGAAGGCGCACCAGCCGGACGTCGAATTCGTTACCGAGCAGGCGTCGCCGCTCGGCAAGATCGACGCCGGAGCCGTGGCGCAAGCGATCGACGACGCCAAGCCCGATGCCATTTTCAGCGCGCTGTTCGGCGGCGACCTGACCAAGTTCGTCCGCGAGGGCGGCACACGCGGCACCTTCAAGGATCGTGTCGTGGTGGATCTGCTCGGCGGGGAGCCGGAGTATCTCGACCCGCTTAAGGACGAGGCGCCGGTCGGCTGGATCGTCACGGGCTATCCGTGGAACGAAGTCGATACGCCGGAGAACAAGGCATTCGTCGCCGCCTATCAGAAGCGCTACAACGACTATCCCCGGGTCGGTTCTATCGTCGGCTATCTGATGATGAAATCGCTGGCGGCGGGCATCGCCAAAGCGGGTTCGACCGACACCGAGAAACTCGTCGACGCTTTTGGAGGTCTCAAGGTGGACGGTCCGTTCGGACCGTTTGTCTATCGCGCCAGCGACCATCAGGCGACGCTCGGCGCCTTTGTCGGCAAGCTCGCGCTCAAGGACGGTCACGGCACCATGGTTGATTTCAAATATGTCGATGGTGCCAGCGTGCTGCCCTCCGACGCCGAGGTGAAGAAGTTGCGGCCCGCTTCGGCGGATTGACGGTCGCGGAAGACGCGATGAACTGGGAAGGCCTCGCCTTTCAGGCCCTCGACGGTTTGGCCTCTGCGTCGGGCCTGTTCTTCGTCGCGGCCGGGCTTTCCCTCATCTTTGGCGTCACGCGGATCATCAACATCGCGCATGGCTCGCTCTACATGCTGGGCACTTACATCGCCGTCACGTTGGTGACGGCGATAGGCGGTCCGCTGGGCTTTTGGGGTGGAATTGTTGCGAGCGCGATCATTGTCGGAATCATCGGCGCATTGATCGAGGTTTTGTTGCTGCGCCGTATCTATTCCGCGCCGGAACTGTTTCAGCTTCTTGCCACCTTTGCGCTCCTTCTCGTCATCAACGACGCCGTCCTGTGGCTGTGGGGACCGGAAGATCTGCTAGGTCCCCGCGCGCCGGGCTTGCGCGGCGCCATCGAGGTCCTCGGCCGCCGGCTGCCGAGCTACGACGCCTTCCTGATGGTCGTCGCACCGGTGGTGCTTGGCGTGCTCTACATCGTATTTGCGCGCACGCGCTTCGGCCGCCTGGTTCGCGCTGCCACGGAAGACCGCGAGATGCTCGGCGCGCTCGGGGTGAATCAATCGGTGCTATTCACCGCCGTTTTTGCCCTCGGCGCGTTGCTGGCAGGTCTCGGTGGCGCGTTGCAGCTCGCGCGCGAGCCGGCGAATCTCGGCATGGATCTGACGGTCATTACCGATGCCTTCGTCGTGGTGGTGATCGGCGGCATGGGCTCGATCGTCGGATCGTATGTCGCCGCCGTCCTCATCGCCGAAGTCAAAGCGCTGTGCATCGGCATCGGCCTCGTCTCCCTCGGCGGGTTCTCCGTCAATTTTTCCAAGCTGACGCTGGTCGCCGAGTTTCTTGTGATGGCGGTTGTGCTGATCGCGCGGCCGCAAGGTCTATTTGGCCGCCCGCAAGTTGCGGTACGCGGCGCCGGCGCCCCGGAGGCCCCGATCCGTCCTGCCTCCCGGCTCCTCATCGCGTTCAGCGCCGTCGTACTCCTTGCACTCGTTTTGCTGCCAGTTTTGGCGCGCTCGTCGCCCTATGCGCTTGTGCTCGGTGTCGATGTGCTGATCGCAGTCCTGTTCGCGACCAGCCTGCATTTCATCATGGGGCCGGGCGGAATGCATTCGTTCGGCCATGCCGCATATTTCGGCCTTGGCGCCTACGGCGCCGCGCTGGCGGTGAAATGGCTCGCCGCGCCAATGGGATTAGCGCTGGCGGCCGCGCCCGTCGCGGCGGCACTGGGTGCACTGCTGTTCGGCTGGTTCGCCGTGCGGCTCTCGGGCGTCTATTTGGCGATGCTGACGCTCGCCTTTGCGCAGATCGTATGGTCGATCGTTTTCCAATGGCAGGAATTGACCGGCGGCTCGAACGGGATACTCGGCGTCTGGCCGAGCGTCCCATTCGACGGGCTTCCGGCGTTTTTTCTTCTTACGCTCTGCTTCGTCGTCGTCGGCGTTCTGCTGCTGCGGCGCGTCTTGTTCGCGCCGTTCGGCTACGCGATGCGGGCCGGCCGGGACTCGCCGCTGCGCGCGGAAGCGATCGGGATCGACGTGAAGCGGGTGCACTGGCTCGCCTTCGCGCTTGCCGGGACGGTTTGCGGCGTTGCCGGTGGCATTTTTGCCTTCGCCAAGGGCTCGATCTCTCCGGAGACGATCAGCATCGGGCGATCCATCGACGGTCTGGTCATGGTGCTGCTCGGCGGCATTCAGACGCTCGCCGGTCCGATCGTCGGCGCTTCGGTCTTTGCGGTCCTGCAAGATTTCGTCATGCAGCAGACCGAATATTGGCACGCGCTTCTGGGCGGTATCATTCTTGTGCTGGTTCTGGCTTTTCCATCCGGTCTCGTGGGTGCGTTCGTGCAACTCGCACGCCGGCGTGCCGCATGACCGAGCTAGCCGTCACGTCGCTCCACAAGAATTTCGGCGCGGTACGGGCGGTCGACGACGTAACCTTCACCGTGGGTGATGGTGAATTTCTCGCCCTAATCGGTCCCAACGGCGCGGGAAAATCGACTTGCTTCAACCTGATCAATGGCCAGCTGCCGCCCGACGGCGGAGCGGTGCATTTCGATGGCCACGACATCGCCGGGCTGGCACCGCGCGAGATTTGCCGCCGCGGCATCGCTCGAACCTTTCAGATTGCTGCCACTTTTGGCTCGATGACGGTTGCCGAGAACGTGCAGATGGCCCTCATCGCGCATGCCGGCGAGACCTACAAGTTATGGCGCCCGGCGACGTCATATCATCGGGCGCGGGCGCTGGAGTTGCTGGCGCAGGTCGGCATGCGCGACGCCGCAGACAGGCCGTGCAGCGAGCTCGCTTATGGTGACGTGAAGCGCGTTGAACTTGCGATTGCGCTCGCCAGCGATCCGCGCTTGCTGCTGATGGACGAGCCGACCGCCGGCATGGCGCCGCGCGAACGCAACGCGCTCATCGCGCTGGTCAAGACGCTGGTGGTTGAGCGCGGCGTCTCGGTGCTTTTTACCGAACATTCCATGGATGTGGTCTTCGCATTTGCCGATCGCATCGTCGTGATGGCGCGCGGCCGCCTGATCGCCGACGGCGACGCCCAAACGATCCGCGACGATCCGACGGTGCGACAGGTCTATTTCGGCAGCGGCCGAACCATCGAACGCCCGGGCAGCGTCGCATGACTTCGCCACCTGCGCTCGCGGTTGAACACCTCAATGCCTGGTACGGCGCCGCCCAGATTCTCTATGACGTCGCTTTGACGGTTGGGCGCGGCGAGGTCGTAGCGCTGATGGGCCGGAACGGTGCCGGGAAATCGACGACCATGAAAGCCGTCATGGGGCTGATGCCCCGGCGAACCGGCACCGTCGCCGTCAACGGGCGCGATGTTTCAACGCTGCGACCGTTCGAGATCGCCCGCCTCGGGCTTGGCTTTGTGCCGGAGGATCGGCGCATATTTTCAGAGCTCACCGTTGCGGAAAATCTCGACGCCGGGCGGCAACCGCAACGGGTCTTCGCCGACGGCACGCCGGCGCCGGCTTGGACGCCTGAAATCTTGTTCGAGCTTTTCCCCAATCTCGCCGAGCTTCGCCATCGCCCCGGTGGCCGCATGAGTGGCGGCGAGCAGCAGATGCTGACGATTGCGCGCACCCTTATGGGCAACCCGCTTGTTGTTTTGCTTGACGAACCCTCGGAAGGAATCGCGCCGGTCATCGTCGAGAAAATCGCCGACACGATTCTCGACCTGAAAAAACGCGGCCTCTCGATCCTGCTGTCCGAGCAGAATGTCGGCTTCGCGCAAATCGTGTCCGATCGCGCCTATATGCTGGAAAAAGGCCAGATTCGGTGGGCCGGCACCATGGCCGAGCTTGCCGAGGCCGAAGATATCCAGCGCGCCTATCTGACGCTTTGACGCCGCGCTCGCCGGAGGGTTGGCGCACGATCACGTCGGTTACATCGGGCTCTTTGCGCCGGTCGGGGCATTGCTTGCGCTGCTGCCGATCGGTCGTTCAGAGCTGCGCGCTACCCCGCAGTTTTAGGATTTGCCGGAAGGATGGCAGTTTACCGCCCACTGGACGCCAAACTTATCGGTAAAGTTGCCGTAATGGTCGCCCCAGAACTGTTCAGTGAAAGCAACAGTGATCCGGCCGCCAGCAGAAAGCGCATCGAACAGTGACCTCGCCTCGTGAAGATCGTCCTCCTCAATGAAGATTGCGCATTCCTTCATGGGTTCCGAGTTCGATACCATCGGAGGCGCAAAGGCGAAATCCAGAACCTTCAAATACGGAATGCAAGATCTTGTCGCGCCACGCGGCTCCAGCGCGCTGCTCCATCGGCGTGCCTTCGAATCGCCTGAGCTCCTGAAATCTTGCCTAGCCCCAGGATTCATAAAACTCGAGCGCGGCTTCGCAGGTGCCTTTGAAATAGAGATACGGCGTCATGTGCATAAGCGTTTCCCCAAACATCACGCAATGTGCAAGCTAAGCGATTAAGTCAAGGCTTGGTGGGTTCCCGGTGCGAGATGCTACGGCTTTAGACCAGTGAGCCCGCTGGGACTTCGGCCGCGCTCAAACTTGGGCCGCGCCTAAATGTGAAGCCACATTTGATCGTGGGTAGCGACCGGCACGAAAATGGCTTGCGCCTTTGCGAGCGCTGCTTGGTAGTCTTGGTCGGCGTTCACTTTCAAATAGGCCTCTTCGACCTGGCCCGCATTATCGAACTGTCCGATCCAGGCTATCTCGCCGGACGCTCCGCCGAAGCTGGTGCAGACGATCAATTTCTTTCCAATGATGCGTTCGACCGTGACGGCGATTTCCTTGCCCCATGCAGCCCCTTCAACAAATCGGCCGGGCAGGGTTTGCGCGGTCCTAACCCAGGTGATCATGTTTGCTTGTCTCTGGTGGTTGCGCCGCGGCGTGCGGTTGTCGCTGGGGAACAAGCGGCGCGGTCGCCCGATGGATCGAAGCGCCGCAGATTTTCATCGTCGGCAGGCCGCACAAACACTCCGAGGCTCGCATATACTCTTCGTATTCTGCGTCGCTGAGATACCAGTCTTGTACGGCGGTGCCGCGCGCACGTGCGGCCGACAAGATGGATTGCGCAATACGGGGAAGCGGATTCTGCTGCTTCATGTTACGCGCTCACTCTACAAACACAAACGATTGCGCATTTTCCTTTCGCACCATGACACCCGGATAAACCTGGTGTGACCGCTAGGCTGTGCGCGTCGCAGAGGTTAATGGGAACAAGATGCCGGATTGTCCGGGCGTAAAGGTTTCGCCCTTGGCGTTTGTTCCTGTTTCGCAATCTGCTCTAGCGATCCTCTACGTGATAGGGTGTATCGTGCAAGCCAGGGCGTGCCCGCCAGCAATGCAGGGAGAACATCGTGATGTACCGCCTAGGGGAAATCCAAACGATCGACCGCGGCACCGACTTTTACGGGGTCGGCTTCAGCATTCTCAATCGGAACGGCGCGCCGGTCGTCACCTTCGGGTACCTTGACGGAGGTGACGCCGTGAAGGCGCGCGGATTGATCGAGAAAGCGATTGCCGAAGCCAAATTCGTTGCCCCGCCGGCCTGATGTCCATACGCAGCGTGCGTCCGCAGCAAGGGCGGCTGGCCTCATTCGGCAAATCCGAGGGCGGCTGGCTAGTTTACGCCTTATTTGGCACCGGTCAGGGCCGCTTTCAGGTCGGACAGGCCTGCGTTCCAGGACAACGTTCCGATGATGGCGATCGACAATTCTGACGCCATTAGCCTCTCGCGCGCGCTGCAAGAGTATCATCGCTTTTGCTCTAACAACCGATGGACTGTACGCATCCGACACAAATCGGTGCAGGACCTTTTGGCTGCCGTCGTCTTCATGTCGAACAATTTCGATCGTGTATTTCATCGTGTTGAGCCATTCCCTCAACACGTTTACGTCCCATTTTGTTCCGGGTTTCACCAAGCCCCAAGGTTTGGCAAAAAAGAAAAGGCCCCGGTGCCGGAGAACACCAAGGGCCAAGTCGCTGTTCGGTTGACGGGCCGAGGTCGATGCCCGTCAGCTGAAACCTATCACGAACGCACTCCGCGACCAAGCCCGCTAGTGCCTCAATCTGCCTTCAGCGTCCACAACTCGCTCAATCTCGCGGCTGCATTTGAAGCAAGCAAACGTCTGCCGCTCGTATTGGAGATCGAAGTCGTCTGGACTGCGTCTGATCAGTGAGGTTGGCTGGCCGCAATTCGCGCAGGGCGGCTTGTCGTTCACGCCAAAGTTTCGCGCCTTCTGAAGTTGATCGAACATTGATCCGTGCCCCCCGGCCCGTTTCGCCTCCAATCAAACTCAGAAATGTGTTCAGAGATGGGACAGGTCACAGCACAAAACAAAATTTCACTGGCCGCAGTTTCTTCTTGCGTGCGACTTTAGAGTGACACTGCGCCAGGCAGCCGCGAGATCGTGCTGTGACTGACGTTATAGCTCCTGGCGATCTCGACCAAAGCCTCGCCAGCCTCACGTCGCGCGAGCGCTTCCTCCCGTTGATGTTTGGTGAGCTTCAGCTTGCGGCCAAACCTCACGTCTCGCGCCTGCGCGCGCTTCCGCCCTTCGTCGGTCCGCGCAAGGATCAAGTGCCGCTCAAACTCAGCCAAGCCACCCAGCACGGTCACCATCAGCCTTCCGTGCGGCGTCGTTGTGTCGGCCCAAGGATCGCCCAGCGACTTGAAGCCCGCACCGGCTTTGCCGATGGTGTCGAGCGTGTTCAGGAGGTCCCTAGTGCTCCGCGCCAGCCGATCGAGCTTGGTCACCAGCAGAACGTCCCCGGCCTCTAGCGCGCCTACGCAGCGTGTTAGCGCCTTTCGATCGCTGACAGCTCCACTGACCTTCTCCGCGAATACCCGCTCAGCTCCCGCCGCGATTAGCACCGTTTGTTGTGCATCAAGTGTCTGCCCGTCCGTCGATACACGCGCGCAGCCGACTATCATCGCGCAGCTCCATTTTGTGCATGAGTTTCGCACAACGAAAGGCCCTGCGGTTCAGGCCTCGGCGCGATGTGCATCACTTGCAAGTTTTGCACAAAGCAGCTCTGCGCTTTCTTCCCGAAGAACCCTTCCGCTCTCCAACGCTCAACCGAGGTGGCTGCTTCGTTCAGGAATTCGGGGTGCCGCGCGACGTGCTCCTCAGTCAGCAAGCTAATCTCCTTTGCGCTGAAGTGGCTGACCTTCAAGCCCCGATCACGCAGCTGGCGCTTGGCCGCGTCTCGCGCGAGCTGACGCGCGATCGTGCGGACACCAGCGATCATGCTTGATCGGAGTTTTGCTTCGTATACGCTTAGGGGAGCCTCTGCCATTAGCTCGCTCCTGATTGCTGTGGTCGAGGTGAGAAGCCTGCGGGGTTTCGCATCCCTCGCAGGCTTCGCTTATTTGTAACACAAGCGCGATCACAGCTGATAATCAAATCGCACGCGCGTCGCACATTTGTTTTTTATTTGTTTGTTCGCGTCAGCGCATCACGTTTGTTGTCGATCGTTAGAGTTTCTTGGACCGCGCCGCTTCATTGCTCCAGCATCGATTGAGGCCACCCCCGGGGCCAAAAACGCTCGCGCTTCGACCGCGCAATACCCCCTCGCAAGTTTTGTGGAAAATCGATCGACCCATACGCATCGGTGCCTCGCAAGTTTTGTGGGAATTTGATCGAGCCATATCGATCGATGACCGGCCCGGCAAAGGGGTAGTTTTTTCGGTCGCACTCAGTGCGATTTGTATTAGTGCCTCAGCCTCATTTACAATGGCCGCCTTGGTTGAGGGGACGATGATCATGGAAAATCTGGCCCACTACCCCGTGCTAATTTTTGCAAGCACTTTCCTGTTGCTGTGGCTCGCTTCAGTCACGGGTTCGTGGCTGCGTGGGAGTAACCCCAGCACCGAAGACGAGCAGCGTGAGGATGATCTCAACCTGATCCTTGGGGCCACCCTGACGTTGCTCGCATTGATCATCGGCTTCAGCATTTCCATGGCCAGCAGTCGCTTCGATCAGCGCAAGACGCTAGAGGAAGCCGAAGCCAATGCTATTGGGACCGAAATGCTGCGCGCTGACCTTCTGCCGCCTTCGGACGCGGCAAATGTTCGAAGCCTTCTTACGGCTTACCTCGACCAGCGCATCCTTTTCTACATCAATCAGGATAATGCCAAGCAAACGCAGATCGATCAGTCGACCAACAAATTACAGGCCGATCTGTGGGGGGCTATTCGGGGCCCCGCTACCGCCCAGCCAACTCCGCTTGCGGCACTTGTTCTCGCCGGCATGAACGACGTGATCAATTCGCAGGGCTATACACAAGCGGCGTTCTGGAACCGAATTCCCCGCGCTGTGTGGTGGTTGATGGTGGCCATCGCGTTGTGTTCTAACGTGCTGTTCGGCTTTCGGTCGCGGCATGGCAAAGCCGCGAAAAAACTTGTCTTCGTGCTGCCGTTTATCATCGCGATAGCCTTCCTCCTTATCGCCGATATTGATGCTCCGAGGCGTGGGCTCATCCACGTCAAACCGCAGAACTTGGAAGCTTTGGCGAAGTTGTTTGGTCGCTAAAGGTCACTGTGACCGATCACGCTTTACGACGTGCGCCCCCACGCCTGTGCGCCGATCTTCCACTCGTCGCTGTGATGCCCTCACACGCGCAACACATGCTCCCTCTGACCACACCCTTTCCCTGGTCTTCTCGGGGCTGCGCATAACGGCCGCCAGCACCCCAAAACATCCAAAGCCCTGTCGCTTCACCTGGATCGCAGTTATACGATGCAATAGTCTCTATTCCGCTGGTCCAAAATATCCGTCAGGTCACATCCTCCGCCAGGGAAAGCGAGTTTGGGGGCATCTATGGTGGTCAAAAACACGACTTTCACCTGCCCGAATTGCAGTGCGCTCTACCACGTCATCAAAGCCGATGCTGAGCCGGAAACCACTGGTCGTGAGATAGCCTGCTGCGTCTGTGGTGGGCCACTGCCTGCACACGACGGGATATTCGTGCGCAAATATTTTCTGTTGCGCAAAGCAATCAGCAATCAGAAATGGCAGCGTGGGCCACGCCCCGGTTTGCGCAGCCACGCAGCTGTCATGCAAAAGTCAAAACTCGATACCGACGTATAAGCAGCGTAAGCGTAGGCACAATGGAGTGTGACAGCGCCGCCGCTCTAAGCTTCGGACGTTAGGCGCGCCGTACGGCATCCCCGCCCTCGACAGGCACCCGCCGCTCGGTTTTGGTTGACCGCACGCCCCATCCCCCCGATGACCCGTGCGCGGTCTGCTGCCTAATTTGAGCGAGAGCTCAGGAACCCCGGGTCGCACGGCTCGGGGTTTTCTCGTTTGTCCTATGGCGATGATCCGCGCGGGGCCCCTAGTAGACGCGCCAGCTACTTACCGTCCAGCTCTCGCCACTCATATTTCGAAATGTGACTTCCAAGTTGTTGCCCGCTCTCCCACCGTCGTAAGGCCATTTTTTGCAAGGCCAGGGGTCGTGGAAGGTTCGCCCGCACGTTGAAGCTGCTTTGTTTGCAGGCTCTCCCAAAATCGCAACAACTTCGCCTTCGGTCATGCGGACCTTTAGTAGTTGGCTTTGTGCCCTCCGGTCCGGGTATGACTGAGCGGCGGTTGGCGGAGCTGGAAGGGAACCAGCGCAGCCTGCCAGCAGCGTTGTGAAAATCAACAATAGCAGCGCGGCGCTTCGGGGGTGCATACTTATATTATAACTCTTTGCGTCGTTCCTTGCGAGCCTAGCGCCGGGGGCAAAAGGGGGAGGCCGATTGATGGATCATCTTCGAATTTGCATGGACGCGCTACGCCGTACAGCCTCAGACGCTGAGGGCATGCGGGTGCATTTGGGAGAACAGTGGATCGATCAATTCTGCGATGCTCAAACTGGCAACAAAAAGGGTCCGCTTAAGCTACTATTGAATGCCATCCACAATCAGGCTGAGCAGCACCCAGTGGAAGACTTCTGGATCATGATGGGGGAATACGTTCAGGCGAAGCTTCGTGGCCTGGAGCCTGAGGAGGCGTTGCCACCGCCGGAGGAATGACGAACCGCCGGCGGCAAATGTTGATGAAGCGAGGGCATCATGGGCAAACAAAAGAAGCTGGCGAAAATGTTAAAGAAGTCGGCAAAGAAGACCGCCAAAAAAGCAAAGAAGATCAAAACAAAAGTCGACAGGTCTGATGTCAAGTTGATATGAGCACTCGCCTAAAAATGAGCGAGGGCCCCAGGGTCGGGCACTCGGGCTTCTCTCGTTTTTGCGCCCCACCATTTCCCCGCCCACTTCGTGCCTCATTCGCACGGCTAAATCAGGATCGGTGGGAGTGACGGGGAAAATCTCAAACTGACGATTGACTAGCAGTAAAAAAGAAACCCCGAGCAGTCTACGCTCGGGGTTATCGCAGGTTGTTGCCTCAACTAAGGTTCTTCTGACTGGGCGGTGGGGTGTCGGGGGGACCGTGCCGCCCAGTCGGCCTTTTTCTATCGCTCACTTAACTGCTCGCCTCCTCACACGCAATTGACGTTCACTCGGAACCTTAATGCTGCGGCGCTATGACCCTTGGGTCTCAAGGCGAATGCTGCCGAATGACAAGTATCCCGTTGCGAAGTGTGAACCGCTCATCAGGATAGTTCGCGATGGCAGCATCGAGCGCGGCATGCCCGATCGCGACGCTGGACGTAGCCGCGATCACCGACCGAATGTGCTGATCCGAACGATCCCACAGAATTGGCCAAGGCGCATAGCGGCGTCGCTACGACTGAGCGTTGATTTCGCTGAAGTTCCGCTTGCAGTTGTTGCGAATGAACTACTCGCGCACAAACTATCGGGTCCGTACCTATGTCGTACCTAGATTTCCGAGCGTAACGGTTGCGCGGGACTTAAGTGCTTGATTTTGCTGGTGAGCGCGCTGGGACTCGAACCCAGGACCCCGTGATTAAAAGTCACGTGCTCTACCGACTGAGCTACGCGCTCGTTCCGGGCACTTCCTTACTGAAAAGCTTTCAGCTTTTCCAGCCTGCCGGTTGCTTTTGATACATGACGTTCGTTGCCGCACCGTAACGGCATTTTGCTAGACTGTGCTTCCTGGGCCGGGGCAAAAGCCGAACGAGGACAATTCGATGCCCATCGTCAACCGCGTCGCCGACCTGCATGCCGAAATCACCGCCTGGCGGCGGGATTTCCACGCCCATCCGGAGCTCCTTTACGACGTGCACCGCACGGCGGCGTCCGTCGCCGACAAACTCAAGAGTTTCGGCTGCGACGAAGTGGCGACCGGCCTTGGCCGGACAGGGGTCGTTGGCGTCATCCGCGGACGCAAGCCGGGCCCGAAAGTGGTGGGCTTGCGCGCTGACATGGATGCCCTGCCGATCGAAGAGGCAACCGATTTGCCTTACCGATCGACCGTGCCGGGCAAGATGCACGCCTGCGGCCACGACGGCCATACTGCGATGCTGCTCGGCGCCGCCAAGTATCTTGCGGACACACGCAACTTCGCCGGCACCGCCGTGGTGATATTTCAGCCTGCCGAGGAGGGCGGCGCGGGCGCGAGGGCCATGCTGCGCGACGGCTTGCTCGATCGCTTCGGCATCCAGGAAGTCTACGGCATGCACAACTTTCCCGGCATGCCGGTTGGTGAATTCGGAATACGTCCGGGCCCGGCGATGGCCTCGACCGATACGATCGCCATCAACCTTGAGGGGAAGGGCGGGCACGCCGCCTGGCCGCATTTGGGCATTGACCCTGTTTTGGTCGGTGCGCAGATCGTCAACCAGCTGCAGTCGATTGTGTCGCGTAATGTCGATCCCATCGAGGCGGCGGTCATCTCGATTTGCGTGTTCCAGGCAGGCGAGGCGGTCAACGTCATTCCGCAGCGCGCGCGGCTGGGCGGAACGGTACGCTGCCTGTCTCCCGAGGTCCGCGAGCTGCTCAAGAAGCGGGTGCGCGAAGTGGTGGAGGGGACGGCGCAACTCTACGGCGCCAAGGCACACTTTACTTACACGCCCGGTTATCCGGTTCTGGTGAATGACGAAGGCCGCACTTACTTTGCCGCAGCGGTCGCGAGTGAGATTGCGGGCACCGACAAGGTCAACAGCAATATCGCGCCACTGCTGGGGGCGGAGGACTTCGCGTATATGCTGCAGGAGCGGCCGGGCGCTTTCATCTATGTCGGCAACGGCGACAGCGCGGGGCTTCACCATCCCGCCTACGATTTCGACGACGAGGCGATCCCGCTCGGGACCTCCTACTGGGTGCGGCTCGCCGAGACGGCACTCGCCGAATAAAGATCGGTATTTCGGAGGAAAACCGGCGGACCGCTTACGTCTTGGCGCGGTCGGCGATCACCATCGATTGCAGGATCTGGTCGGAAATATCGCGCACGGCTCCGGGAGAGTGCGCCAGAAACAGCGTGTTGGTCTTGTCCATTTCGCCGATGGATTTGATCGTATCGAAATATTGGGTGATCAGGACCAGTTGCATGACTTCCGAAGTGGACGCGCCTTCGACGACTTTCTGAAAATGCTCGATCGAGCCTTGCAGGCCCTCGATGATAGCTTTTCTTTGATTGGCGATGCCTTGACCTTGTAGCGCCTTGCTCTCGGCTTCAGCTTCGGCCTTCTTCACCACCAGGATCTTTTCGGCCTCGCCTCTGGCATTTGCAGCGACCTGCTCGCGCTGTGCCGCATTGATGTCGTTCATCGCCGATTTCACCTTTGCGTCGGGGACGATGTCGGTGACCAGCACATTGACGATTTCAAAGCCGAAGGCCGCCATGTCGGCATCCAGCTCCTGCTTCACGGCCGCCGCAATCCCCGACTGGCTTGCAAACACTTCGTCCAGCGTCATTCCCGGAACATGACCGAGAATAACCTGTTCGACATAGGCCTGGATCTGCGCCGCCGGGTCGGCCAGCTTGTAATAGGCGTCATAAACTTTTTCGGGGCGGACCCGGTTCTGGACCGAAATGGGAATGGTGACGAATACGTTGTCTTTGGTTTTCGTCTCCATCGTCAAAGTAATCTGATTGACGCGCAGGCTGACTCTGCCGGCGACCTGGTCGATAAACGGCACTTTCCAATTTAGACCCGGCTCGGCGGCGCGTAGAAATTTGCCGAACCTGGTGACGATCGCGACCTGGGCCGTGCTCACGGTAAAAAAGCTCAGGAGGCTGGCAACCGCCACGATGAAAACCAGGACCCAGAAAATGAGCACACTCGAGCCAAGCAACGCCATTCTGTGACCTCCCACCGGCTGGTTCGGCACAAGTTATCTTGATAATGGCGGCGGCAATGCCGCGGACGGATCGGAACGCCAACTTACGGCTTGCAGTCTCTTGCAGTCTATTGTGCCGCCTCGGCGCGGTTCTCGGCCGGCACCTTTGGCGGATCGGCGATGACCTTGGACCGCGGCAGCAGTTCGACGAGCCTCAACTCGATGCCACGCCAGTACGCGAATGAATTGATCCGGCTTCCCTCGATCAGCGCGATGGCGACCGCCGAAAGGAACGGCAAGCTCTGCACCACCAGCACCATCGCGAAAATATTGATCTCGCGGACCTGCTTATAGTTGGTGACGATCAGCGTGACGGCGCTGACCAGGAGCAGCGCGGCAATCACGACTTCCCAAAAGGCCGGGAAATCGGGTCCCTTGCGGCTGTTGCCGCCCTTCGAGGTGCGCAGGAAAGGGAGCCGTTCCTTGAATACGCCGATGCCGACCGCGCGCGCGACCGTCCACTGCAACGACATGGCGGCGAACACGGCGCCCACCATTTCGCCGAATGAGGCGCGCACCCGCAGCTGGTACAGCGAGATGAAATGCGCGACCGCCACCGCAAACGCGACGAGGATCGGCAAAGTCAGGATACGGTCGGGCACCGCGCCGAGCTTGGCCATCGCGACCGCGATGTCGCCGACGACCGGCAAGTCGGCAATCTTTTCGGCTACCCCGAGATTGGAGACGACGACGAACGGCATCCAGACGATGTTCAACAGCGCAACGACGACGCCAATGCTTTCGGCGCCCAGCCAGTTGAGCCAGCCCAGGCCGTATTCACGCTTTTGTTCGCGCGAGAGGCCGTCCGACCATGGCAGCAGCTGCTGCCAATGTTTACGCATGATTTGCAATCCGCCGAACGCCCAGCGGTGACGCTGCCGCTTGTAGGCGTCGAACGTGTCGGGAAGCAGCCCGTAGCCGTAGCGCTGGTTGGTGTAGTGCGCGGTCCAGCCCTGTTCGAGCAGTGTCAGCCCGAGATCGGCGTCTTCGACGATGGTTGCGCTCGACCATCCGCCGGCGGTGTCGATGGCGGCGCGGCGGATAAGGCACATCGTGCCGTGCACGATGATGGCGTTGAACTCATTCCGCTGCACCATGCCGATATCGAAGAAGCCGGCATATTCGGCGTTCATGGCGTGGTGCATGAGCGAGCGGTCGCCATCGCGGTGATCCTGCGGCGACTGCACCAAACCAACGCGCGGATCGGCAAACAGTGGCACCAGATCCCTGAGCCAATCCGGCTGCACGACATAGTCGGCGTCGATCACGCCGATGATTTCCGCATCCGCAGCCGTATTTTCGAGAGCCACGCGCAGCGCGCCGGCCTTGTAGCCTCTGTGATTTTCGAGCCGGATGAACTTAAAGCGTTCACCGAGCATCCGGCAGTGTTCCTCGATGGGGCGCCAGAAGGCCGGATCGGGCGTGTTGTTGATGACCACCACGCATTCGAGATTGGGGTAGTCGAGCTTGGCGACTGCATCGAGCGTCGCGCAAAGCATTGCCGGAGGCTCGCAACACGCCGGCACATGGATCGAAACTTTGGGCGAGGCCGCGTCCGGTACCAACGGCGGAGAGCTGGCAAGCCGGCGCGGCGGCCGGCCAAACGCGATAGCGGCGATCTCTTCGATCCGGGCGAGCGCGATGGCGACGAGCGGCACCAGGAGAACGACCCCGAGCGCAAGTGCGAATGCGGCGCCGAAAACGAAATAGTGCCCCTTCCAGAACGCAACGATCGCGGCGAACCAGGCGCCGGCGAGGTTGGCCGCCGCCGCGAGCGTTACGGCCTGCGCCATCGTTACCCCACTGATCGTCAGGATCGGCAGTGACAGAAGCAGGCCGAGGAGGACGGCAAGGCCGGCGCGCTTGAGGTAGTCGGGGTCGGTGATGGGTCCGGTCCAGGCGAACTTTGCCTGCCGGGATGCGTCGAACAGGCCCCAGTAAGGGCCAACGCCGCCTTCCGCCGTCTTCCAGGGCTGATCGATACCCTCGATGACGTTGTAGTCGATGCCATAGGCCTCCGCCCGCGCGACAAAATCGCGGATGACCGCGGCCTGCTCGATACGGCCAGGATTGGCGTTGTGGAAATTATACCCGGCGCTCGGCCAGCCGAATTCGGCGATCACGATCCGCTTGCCGGGATGCATACGGCGCAGTGTGTCGTAGAATCCGATGGTACGGTCGACCGCGGTTGAGGCATCTAATCCCGCCCAATAGGGCAGAATGTGCGCGGCGATAAAGTCCACCGCAGACGCCAGCTCAGGATGGTCGATCCAGGCTGTCCAGATTTCTCCTGTAGTTACAGGGACCGGGCTTGACCGCTTAACACGCTGGATGAGCTTTATGAGGTCTTCTGCGCTCGTCTCGTTGCGCAACATCGTTTCGTTGCCAACCACGATGGCGTTCACGTTGCTGTTGCGCCGGGCGAGATCGAGAGCCGAACGGATCTCCCGCTCGTTGCGGTCCTGATTTTTATCGATCCAGGCGCCGACCGTGACTTTCAGGCCGAACTCGGCGGCAATCGGCGGGACCAGTTCGCCGCCGCCAGTGGACGAATAGGTGCGGATGGCGCGGGTATAGGGCGCGATGGCCTTCAGGTCGGCTCGGATTTGCTCGACGGTCGGCCGTTCGCCGGAATCGGGATGGGCCGAGTTGACGAAAGGAGCGTAGGAAACACTGGCCAGCTGCCCAGTGAAATCGGGAGCCGTTTCCTTGGTCCGTAGCGAAGCCCACAAACCGGCATGCACGCACGCTACAAGCGCGAGCACGGCGGCAACGGTGCGCATCGAATTTCAACCACGCGGGGCGAGGAAATAACAACCGAACCTTGTCCCCAAAGGTTCAGCAAGGGTTCAAATAGGGCGACCTGAACGGTAAAATTACAGGTAGCCGTCAGTGGTGGCAAATTCAAGACAACGGACTTTGTTCCTTAGTTTTTTTTGCGCGCCGGCGGGGCGAGCGACCCGATTATTTGGTCGCTGCCGGCGGCGGGTTCGCGGCGGCCGCGGTCGGGGCTTGGGATGCGGCAGGAGGCGGCAGCGAGGGATTGATCCAGCAGGCCTGGACGCGGGCATTTAGCGTGTCGGCGGCTTTCGGGTCGATGTTGACCCCGTGCAGGATCAGGCAGCGAAACGATGCCTGGATGTGAGCGCCCGGACAGCCGAACCGGTCGTAGAGATCGAGGTGGCGAAAGGCGGTATCGAGGTCGTCTCGCCAGAGCAGACCGACGACGCGGCGGCCCAGCCAGACGCATTCCGGATTGCCGGCAGGCCCGGTGATCGCATGCTGGGCCTCGGCGAACTCATCGACCTTTTGGGGCTCTTTCGCAGGCTCTTGACCGGCCGCCGGCGCTTTGTCCGCGGGCTTGGCGTCGTTGCTTTGCGCGAATGCGAATGGGGTCGGGGAACCTAGAACAGCCGAGAAAATAACGAACGCTGCGAGCATTCCGCGGGCAGCGCTGACCGAACATTGGACCATGGTTCAACTTGAGTTGCGGGCCGACTTAAGCCGAGAACGGACGCTTCCTAGGCCGTCGGAGTGACCTGTCATTGCGGCATCTTCCGGGCGCGGCCAGCACGACAACAGCCCAACCGCGCTGGTTTGTCCAGCGCCGAACGTCGCATGCCGCTTCCAAGCTTGGCATCCTGCGGCCGCAAGGTTAATGGCAGGGGGTGTCTCGCACCCAGGACGCCAACACTGCAGGCCCTAAGGCAGCGAACTTTGCCGCTGCCGGCAAAGCGATCGCGGCATTTGCGCTCACCGCCCTCGCGGTCGGCGCGGTGTGGTGGTGGCTCGGTGCGCCGGTGCAGTTGCCAACCTCGCCGCTCGCCGCCGGGCAGAAGCTCTATTGCGTTTCCTACGCTCCGTTCCGCGGTTCGCAGGATCCGCTAGTCGAGGGGACCAGGGTTCCGCCCGAGCAGATCGAGGAGGATATCGCGCTTCTCGCCAAATACACCGACTGCGTGCGGACTTACTCGGTCGATGATGGTCTCGACTACGTGTTGCAGAGCGCGAGGCGACACGGATTGAAAGTGCTGCACGGCGTGTGGGTGTCCGGCGACCCGGAAAAGACGCGCCGTCAGGTGGCAACGTCGATTGCGTATGCCAAGGCCTATCCGGACGTCATCAAGGCGATTGTGGTGGGCAACGAAGTGTTGTTGCGCGGCGAAATGACGGCCGCCGACCTCATCGCGGTGATCCGGGATATCAAGGCGCAGGTGCCGATGCCGGTGACCTATGCCGACGTGTGGGAATTCTGGCTACGCTATCCCGACGTGCAGAGCGCGGTCGATTTCGTCACTATTCACGTACTGCCTTACTGGGAGGATTTCCCGATACCGGCCTCGCGTGCGGCTGCCCATCTCGCCGCCATTCGCAAACAGGTCGCCGCCGCCTTCCCGAACAAAGAGATTGTCATCGGTGAATTTGGCTGGCCGAGCGCCGGGCGGATGCGGGAGGGCGCACGCCCTTCGAGATCCAATCAGGCGCGCGCTGTCATCGATACCCTGGCGCTGGCGCAGCGCGAAAACATCAAGGTCAACATCATCGAGGCTTTCGATCAGCCCTGGAAGCGCGCGCTGGAAGGCGCCGTCGGCGGCTATTGGGGCGTGATCGACCGGGATACGGGTGCGCCGAAATTTAACTTCGGCGGCGGTTCGGTCTCCGACCATCCGGATTGGCGGGCCCAGGCGCTGGCGGGAATTCTCCTGGCCGCGCTCTCCTTCGGCAGCGCGTTTGCGGCCGGGCGGGGAAGGGGGTTCGCCCCGTATTTGTGGGTCAAAGTTGGGCTAGCGGCACTTGCCCCCGCCATCCTGATTGGCTGGGTGCTCGAGACGGTGCCGGTCGAGAGCTTCAGCCCGGGAAGCTGGCTCCGCTCGCTCGCCTTTGCGGCGACTGCCGCGGTTGCGCCGATCGTCTGTGCGGCGGTCTGTGCGGCGGGCCGGCCGGCGCCAGCCTTCGCGTCGCTTCTTGGCGGCACCGGCGTGCGCCGCGATGCCCTTGACTGGGCGCTGGGCGGTACGCGGATCGCGCTGATGCTCGTCGCCTTGGAAGCGGCCCTCGGGCTCGTGTTCGATCCGCGCTATCGCGATATTCCGTTTGCAGCGCTGACCGCGGCGGCAATGCCGTTTCTGGTGCTGCTGTTGACGACGAAACGTCCCGCGGGGCCGCGGGGGGCAGCGGAGACCGTCGCTGCCGGCGCGCTCGCCTTGTCGGCCCTTTACGTCGTTTTTAACGAGAGTTTTTCCAACTGGCAGTCAGTCTGGTTTTGCGCCGGCTTGGTCGGGCTTGCTTTCATCCTGGCAATGGCGCGGGACGCGCCAGGCTCAGAATAAGTACGCCTGCCGCAAGCGCGGAGAGATCGGCGTTGTGCAGCACCACGCCGAATGCCGCCGCCGCCAATGACACGGCAACCAGAATAAGGGATGGCCGAAGCAGGTTGAGCAATGCCACCGCCAGCGCGACCCCGCCGAAAACCTGATGGTTGTAGAGAACGGTCGCCAGGCGAAATGACCTGCACAGCCAAGTATCGAGCCCGGCATGGCAGGCAAGCGACACCGTGCTGTTCTCCATCGCGAAGTAGCGCAGATACATCGCCTGCCCCAGACAGAGGAAGGCGACTATCAATAGCCAATTCGTCTGCTCTGCGGTCGGTCGAAATAGCGGGCGGCGCATGATCATCTCGGCAGCATTCGCCGACATCATAATGCGTCGATCATTGTAGGGCGAGGCGGCTGCCGTCGAACATTGTCGGCTGGCAAGCCGTTCGGAAGGTGCCCAGCGTGCTGCATAATTGAGTAGCCGCTTCGGCATTCGAAAACGGCCCCACCACGAGGTGTAGCTCAGCGCGGCTGGTTCGCGGGTTTTCCCGCAAACTCACGAGCGGCTGCAAGCCTGCAAATAGCTGCGGATGGGCGGTGAGAAGACCTGTCCAGCGCGCCTGCAGCCCCTTCATGGAAGAGGCGTTGCCGACATCCACGGCGTATGGCGGTGGCGAGTAGGGGGCCTCGTCGGCCGGCGTGGAAACCGACGCAGTAGTGGCTGGGCGGCTGCCGGGCGTCGGCGCGATCGATTTGACCATTGCGGCAATGTCCGCCGGCATCATTGGGACCGGCGGCGCGTCGATCGGCCAGGGGGCGGGATTTTGAGTCGTGGCCGTCGTTTGTATCGAATCAATCTGCCGTTTGATCGATCCGGTGGTGTCGTCCATGTCGCGTTCGAGGGTGGCGAGCCGTTTTGTGAGGCGATCGCGGTCCTCATTGAGGCCGCGAATTGCACCGGCGAGCTGCCGCGTCGCCGCTTCGGCATCGAACTGGTGCCAGAAGCCGCTGCATGGTCAGCGTCGTCTTCGCCGCGACGGCCTTTGGCGGCATGCTTGGGTGGCGTGCTGCGTCGAGCATCCTGCTTCAGCTCCCGGGTATTCCCACGCGAATCAATGGTAAAAATAGCAGATTCCATCTGCTTCACCTTGTATTGGCGGCAGCGCTGCGAATTCCGGCATAGTTTGCGTCCTCCGCAGCATGCTCTATGAGAGCGCCCGCGGAGGTCGCCGTTTGATGAAATCTCGGTCCTGCCTTGCGATTGTGCTTGCAGCCGGCGAGGGCACCCGCATGCGTTCGGCCTTGCCCAAGGTGCTGCATTCGGTCGCTGGACGCTCGCTCTTGGCGCACATCCTCGCGGCAATCGCCGAAGCCAAAATAGCCGCCACGGCGGTTGTCGTCGGTCCGGACCAGAATGCGGTGGTGGCCGAGGCAGAGCGCGTTCTGCCAGGCACCGAATGCTTCGTGCAACGCGAGCGCCGCGGGACGGCGCATGCGGTACTGGCGGCAAGGCCGGCAATCGAGCGGCGGCCGGACGATATCCTCGTGGTCTACGGTGACACGCCGCTGCTCCGGGCGGAGACGCTGATGCGGCTGCGCGCGCCCTTGGCAGCGGGCGCCGCCGTTGCGGTTTTGGCGTTTCGGCCGGCCGATCCTTCAGGCTACGGCAGGCTCATCATTGAAGGCGGCAAGCTCGTCGCCATCCGCGAGGAGGCCGATGCCGACGCCGGTGAAAAGGCGATCCGTCTCTGCAACGGCGGCATCATGGCGCTCGCCGGGGCGCACGCGCTCGCCATTCTGGATCGGATCGGCGACAACAATCGCAAACGCGAATTTTATCTGACTGATGTGGTCGAGATTGCGGGCAGCTTGAGGCTCGACGCGGTCGCGGTCGAAGTCGAGGAGGACGATGTGCGCGGGATCAATACCAAGAGCCAGCTTGCCGAAGCCGAAGCCGTCGCGCAGGAGCGTCTGCGACAGGCCGCGCTTGAAGCAGGCGTGACGTTGATTGCGCCGGAAACGGTGTTTCTCTGCGCCGACACTAAATTCGGCAAGGACGTGGTTGTCGAGCCCTATGTGGTGTTCGGCGAGAAGGTGACGATCGAGGATGGCGCGGTCATTCATGCCTTCTCGCATCTTGCCGGCGCCCATATCGGCAAGAAAACGTCGGTTGGGCCGTTTGCACGGCTGCGACCGGGTACGCGGCTCGACGAAGGCGCGCGGGTCGGCAACTTCGTCGAGGTCAAGGAAGCGACGATTGGCGCCGGAGCGAAAGCCAATCATCTGAGCTATATCGGCGACGCCACTGTCGGGGCGGACGCAAATGTCGGGGCCGGCACGATCACTTGCAATTTCGACGGCAGCGCCAAGCACCAAACGGTGATCGGCAAGGCAGCGTTCATCGGCTCAAACTCCGCCTTGGTTGCACCGGTCGAGATCGGCGATGGAGCATATGTCGGCTCCGGCTCGGTGATTACCGAGAACGTGCCGCCGGATGCGCTCGCTTTGGCGCGCGGGCGGCAGGTCGTTAAGGAAGGCGGCGCTGCGCGCTTGCGCTCGTTGAAATCGCTCGGCAAAAAGAAGGCGCGGCCGCGCGAATAGGTCAATGCGTACAGTTGCGGTGCAGCGGGCGGTGTCACGGACCGAAACGTTTCTTTATTTGGCGTCCGTGACGATTGCGCTCTAACGATTAACCAATTAGCGGGTTCGGTTACGACGGCGGTTGAGGAGACCATCTAGAGGGATGTGCGGCATTATCGGCATCATCGGCTGCGAACCGGTCGCACCGCTTCTCATCGATGCGCTCAAACGCCTCGAATATCGCGGCTACGATTCGGCTGGCGTTGCGACCCTCGAGCATGGCGTGCTGACGCGCCGCCGGGCCGAGGGCAAGCTCAAGAATTTGGAACAAAGACTCGCGCGGGAACCGCTGTCGGGAACCATCGGCATCGGCCACACCCGCTGGGCGACGCATGGCCGGCCCAACGAAACCAACGCGCATCCGCACGCGACCGACGTGGTTGCGGTCGTGCATAACGGCATCATCGAGAATTTCAGCGAGTTGCGACGCGAGCTGGAAGGCAAGGGTGCCAAATTCGTGACCGAGACCGACAGCGAGGTGATCGCGCATCTGGTCAGCGACGAGATCAAACAGGGCCGCTCGCCGGTCGAGGCGGTGGAAGCGTCGTTGCCACGGCTGCGCGGTGCGTTCGCGCTCGCATTTCTCTTTTCGGGCGAGGATAATTTGCTGATCGGCGCCCGCAAAGGCTCGCCGCTGGCGATCGGTTTTGGCGACGATGCCATGTACATCGGTTCCGATGCGATCGCGCTCGCCCCCTTCACCGATACGGTCAGCTATCTGGAGGACGGCGATTGCGCGGTCGTTCACCGCAACAGCGCTGAAATTCATGACGCCAAGGGCGAAACCGTTCACCGCGACGTGCTCAAGTCGCAGGCTTCGGTGATGCTGATCGACAAAGGCAACCATCGCCATTTCATGGCGAAGGAAATTCACGAACAGCCGGAAGTCGTCGGTCACACGCTCGCGCATTATCTCGATATGGTCGCCGGGCGCGTTGCGTTGCCGATGGCGCTGCCGTTCGACTTCAGCGCGCTCAAGCGCGTTTCCATCGCCGCCTGCGGCACCGCATATTACGCAGGCATGGTGGCGCGGTATTGGTTTGAACGCTTTGCTCACCTGCCGGTCGAAGTCGACATTGCATCCGAGTTCCGTTACCGCGAAGTGCCGCTCAACCCGGGGGCGCTCGCCATCTTCATTTCACAGTCGGGGGAGACCGCCGATACGCTTGCCTCGCTCCGCTATGCGCGGGAGCACGGGCAACACGTTCTTTCCATCGTCAATGTGCCAACGTCCACGATTGCCCGCGAGAGCGATGTGGTGATGCCGACGCTTGCCGGCCCAGAAATCGGCGTTGCCTCGACCAAGGCGTTCACGTGCCAATTGGCGGCGCTGGCATCGCTCGCGATTGCGGCGGGACGCGCGCGCGGAGTCTTGTCCGAAAGCGACGAGAAGCAGCTGGTGCATGCGCTTATCGAAGTGCCGCGGCACCTGACGGAAGCGCTCGCTCTTGAGCCGCAAATCGAGCATCTGGCGCGCGACCTCGCCAAGTGCCACGACGTGCTCTATCTCGGCCGCGGCACCAGCTATCCGATCGCACTCGAAGGTGCGCTCAAGCTCAAGGAAATTTCCTACATCCACGCCGAAGGCTATGCCGCGGGCGAACTCAAGCACGGCCCAATCGCGCTCATCGACGAGACCATGCCGGTCGTCGTCATCGCGCCCCACGACGGCGTGTTCGACAAGACGGTTTCGAACATGCAGGAGGTCGCTGCCCGGGGCGGGCGACTGATTTTGGTGAGCGACGCCAAGGGCGCGGCCGCAGCCGGTGGGCAATCGGTGGTGACGTTGACGATGCCGACGGTTCCGGCGGCAGTCGGGCCGCTCGTCTATGCGGTGCCGGTCCAGCTTCTCGCCTATCACACGGCCGTCGCATTGGGCACCGACGTCGACCAGCCGCGCAACCTGGCCAAATCGGTGACCGTGGAGTGAACGCGGCGAGAACCGCCGCCGGGGGCCCCTATGGGCGAGCGCGCCGGCTCGCTATATAGATGCGGCCGCAGTGAGATGCAGCTGCACGTGGATGCAGCCGTAAGAACGGCATACGGCCAAACTTGATGACGGACAGTAATAACCACGGTGCGGGGTTCTCCGCAGGCGGAGCATGGTCTTCGTCGGGCGTGGTGAGCCGCATTCGCAACTACTTTTTGACTGGGCTGGTCGTCGCCGGACCGGTCGCGGTGACGCTGTGGCTGATCTGGTGGTTCGTCACCTGGGTCGACAATTTAGTGCGTCCGGTCATTCCGGTAGCCTATCGTCCCGAGACATACATACCCGTCAATATTCCGGGCCTTGGCCTGATCATCGCCTTCGTCGCGCTGACGCTGCTTGGCTTTCTAACCGCCAACCTGGTTGGCAGCCGGCTCGTTGACCTCGGCGAGAGCCTCTTGAACCGCATGCCGATCGTGCGGCCGATCTACCGCACCACCAAGCAGATATTCCAAACACTTTTCTCCGCCTCGGAATCGAGCTTTCGCCGCGTCGGGCTCGTCGAGTTCCCGGCGCCGGGCATGTGGTCGCTGGTGTTTCTCACCCAACCGCCCAGCCCCATCATCGCCGCGCACCTGCCGCAGAAGGAGCACGTGTCGGCGTTCCTGCCGTGCACGCCCAATCCGACGACCGGCTTTTTCTTCTACGTGCCGCGCCGCGACGTGATCGACCTCGACATCACCGTCGAACAGGCCATGTCGCTGCTGATCTCGGCCGGCATCATCCAACCTGGCGTTGAGGATCCGCAGAACAAGCTCGCCGCGCTCGCCGAAACCGCCCGGGCCGCGCAGGCGGCGCGAAAATCGGTGCCGAGCCCGGCAAAATAAACCTCGATATTCGCCGAAAGCGGCTTTTCGCTCCCGTGCTATCATGGGTATGCTGGAACTAGGCATGCCAGGGGGCCATTATGAATTTTACGCAAGCGGTTTCGTCGGGATTTTCGAACTATGTGAACTTTTCGGGTCGGGCGATCCGGTCCGAGTATTGGTACTGGATCCTGTTCATCATTCTCGGCGACATCGTCACCAGCATCATTGATTGGGCGATCGGCACCCAGGTGACGACGAGTTTGTTCGGTCTGGCGACGCTGCTGCCGAATATTGCCGTCGCGATACGGCGGCTTCACGATCTCGACCGCACCGGCTGGTGGATACTTCTCAGCCTGATTCCGATCGTCGGCTGGATCATTCTGCTCATCTGGTACTGCACCCGCGGAACCGTAGGTCCAAACCGTTTTGGCCCCGACACCACCCCCTGATTTTATTAGGAAAATACGCGGCGGCCGCGACCGACGCATGACGGTCTGCCGTTTCGGCTAACGACGGGCTATCATCGCGGCGCTAGTTGACTTTTGACCGGATTGGGAGTCGCCAGTCTGCTAACTCGCGATGAGGCGCGGCGGATGGCGATCAACTTCGCGAAGTGCCGGAGTTAGGAATTGGCGGCAAAAAACACCCCAAGCAGATTACGCGCTTGGGGATAGTCGTTATCTCAGCATTGGCGTCTGGCCGAGCAGCGGGGACTGGGGGAGGGGGAAGCCGCCCGGTCGAGCCTTGATGTTCGTAACGTAGTTAGTCCCCAGTTGATGGTGCAATTACGTACAAACACCTAGAGCGATTGATTGGGGCCAGCACGGTGTTCATCCGACCTATGCCGGCCCCTTTTCCATCGGCAGCCGTGTGGACATAAGCCGCCGGACAGAATTCAATATCTCACCGCCGGATACCTTAACGGCCTGTTAAACGGCCGGCCGGGCCGCTGGAAACACGCGACTGCCACTTGCCACAACGCCCCTGGGGGAATGGTCAATTTGGCACAGACTGGGCTTGCGGGTGCGTGGCAGTATTTCAGAATGCGCTACTCTTAGCTTTCGAACGAGCAGATTTTGTTAGCACTTTCCGAAAGCTATAACATTGTTGCTTCCATCACAAAATATCAGCTCTTTCTCACAAGCGCCATTGGACTTCCAAAAGATGATCCAGGGCGAGGTGAATTGATAAAGGCGAGCACAACAGCGGCTGAAAAAATCCGGACCGAAATCAGAGCACTCGAACACGAACTCGATCGTCGGGAAGATAAAGAAAAAAACCGCTTTTAGTCATGCCCGAGTGCCAACTAGGAGAAACACCGGCGACAGAATTACAACCACCCAAGTTTTTGGTATCGAAGCTTTCTATTGAATGGGTTGAGCGGTTTCGCCCTGGCCTTGAACCTCAGCAGTCTCACCGCAACCTCACGCCCCGTTTCCCCCGGACCGATTGGCCTGCAATTCATCTTGCCCGAGAGCGCCACGCCCTCCTGCGTCGTCATCTGCACCACGCCATTGCGCTCCTCAAACCATCCCTCTGCTATCAAACCCGCAGAATAGGTCTCAGATGGTCGGGCGAGTTGGATTGTGACGTATTCCGGCATCAGTAGTAGGTCCCTTTATTTGGATAGACTAGGGTCAGAACTCATTGATCACAGCCAGAAGATGACGGCAGCCGCGATGCAGATTGCAGACATGAAGGTGTGGGCGCATCGGTCGTAACGGGTATGAATACGTCGCCAGTCTTTGAGCCTGCCGAACATGTTTTCGATCTTATGACGCTGACGATAGAGGCTGCGGTGATGTTCGATCGGAGCCTTGCGGTTGGATTTTGACGGGATGCACGCCGTAATGCCACGCTTGGCGAGAGCGTGTCGAAACCAGTCGGCGTCATATCCTTTGTCGCCGAGGAGTTCCTTGGCACGCGGCAGGGCATTGAGCATGAGGGCCGCACCTTTGTAGTCGCTCATCTGGCCTTCGCTGAGCAGCATGATCAGCGGCCTGCCCTGGCCATCGCACACAGCGTGCAATTTCGAGTTCAGGCCACCCTGGTGCGTCCGATACGTCTGGGAACAGACCCTTTTTTAAAAGACTGGCAGCGGTGCGGTGCGCCTTCAGATGGGTCGTATCGATCATCAGTCGTCGAGGCTTGCCAGCCTTGCGCGCCAGTTCCGCAAAAATCTTGTTGAATACGCCAAGACGGCTCCAGCGCACAAACCGATTGTAGATGGTTTTATGTGGCCCATAGGCGCGTGGAGCATCGCGCCAGCGCAGCCCGTTCTTGATGACGAAGACAATCCCGCTGATGATGCGCCGGTCATCAACTCTGGGAATGCCATGCCACAGTGGGAAAAACCGTTCGATCCGGCGCATCTGCGCCTCGGAGAGCAGAAACAAATCAGCCATGGCGACAACTCCTTGCCGCGCCAATAAATCAATCAATCAACCAATCCGCAAGATATTTAATGGGTCCTGAGCCTAGTTCTCGATTGAAATTCGCGACACGAGGGTGGCCGTCGGGTTGGGCAAAGCACAGTGCAACCGCGTCGCCCTCATCGGGACTGCCGACACCGCGCTTGCCCATTTCCTGTTTGCTTTCGAGCAACAGCTTCCCGGAGCTATCGTATTTGTAACCGCAACTCACTAAGTCGGCTTGCAAGCTGTCGGAGTCTGGCAAGGAGAAGCGGCCAGCCTCTAAAGCCCTCTTGAGATTGAGCCACATTTCGCTCCGTCGGTTGGCACAGCCGCCGCCTGGCTTGCCGTCTTCCCCCATGGGGCCGGGCTCGACTGGCTTGCCGGCGAAATTCACGGCCTGCACACAGCTATGACCCTGCTCACGCAGTCGGTCATAGACACCGACACCCATGCCGGTAACGTCGACGTTGACGATGGCGGGGTCTTCCTGACGAATGAGCTTGGCGACCCAACCGGCGATTTCCATTGTCGTCAGGTTGCGCCTGCTCTCGACCTTGAGAACAGCGTGGCCCTTCCGCCATGCGATGGAAGTGCGGTCGGCGCCCATGCCGGCCGGATCGACGCCCAATATCAATTGGCCATAGGGGTCTTCGACATCTTCACGCCGCGCTGCGATCACCAGCGAGGCCGGGATGAAGCTGTCGAAGGACGAACTGATGAAGGCTTCTTGCGGATTGATCGGGTATTCCCGAGCAAAATAGTCCGCGTTGCCGAGCTGGCCGACCTTTAGTCGACGCCACGCAATCTGCTCGTTATCGAGGTCGTAGAGTTCGGCGAGCCTCTTTTCCTCCGCGTCCATGCTGAAGTCGTCGTCCACCGGCTCCCGATAATTAGGATCGAGGCACCAGGGCAGAAACACGGGTAGGAATTCACTCTCGCCGCTCTCCGCCTTGCGCCATACGGAATGGAAGTCGTTGTAACCATTGGCCGTGGACTCGATGATAATTTCCGTGTCGTTTAGGTGCGGCACGGTTTGCATCAACGACGCCATTTGCAGCGGAAGGTCGTCCCGTAGTCGTCGCTCGCCCTCATCCCACTTTCTGATTTGTTCGCGCTGTCGCGCTTTCTCGATGTCTTCGACAAGCATTACCGTCCAAACCGCTTCAGGTTTCTGTCAACCGCGACGTACCGACTTTCAAGCTGTAGCAGAATCACTTTTTTGCTGAGTTGCGATGACGTATCTTCCTCGTATAAAGCCTCCCGTATTTTATCTAGGCTTTTCTGACGTTGCTCGGGGGTGGCCGTAAGCAGCCAGGCGTCGACGGCATCTTGCATTTGCTCGTCCGTCATATCGCTGTCGCCAAGTTGTTGCTTGGTTTCGTCTACTAGTTTGTGATCTGAATAAGCCATTTGTTGTTCCTAATATCCACGACGGGCAGCCAATATCGCCGCACCGTCCTTCGCGCTGATGCCTGCCCGACTGTTCCGCAACCTTGCTTCCAGCATAGATTGCCGGCTTTCCCGTACCGCTTCCTCAGACCTGGTGCCCGGTCGCTGGACCTGAGGTGCCGTCCTTACTTGCGCCGAGCGGGCAGCCTTCTGTGCGAGGCGGTACCGGGCTGCATCCAACATCATTTGCTGAAACGCAGAATGGCGAAGCACCGGAGAGGTATTGTAGGCTTCCAATAATTCCTGCTGGGAAACCCCGTGTTCCTGCGCCATCGAAATAATCTCGCGCTGGACCTCGGAAATGTTGGACACAGCCGGCACCTTGCTGTCGTGGTACTCGACGTATTGCTTAAACGCCTGCTGTTGCGCCACTTGCTGCTGCTGGGCCTGTTGCTGAGCCACCTGTTGGGCGGCCTGGAGCGTGCCTGACACCCGCTGCACATGCAGCGCCAACTGCGCATGACGCTGAGGGTCTAGCCGCTGCATTGTCTGCAGCGCACCGGCAAGCTGGTCGTTAGTCTGTAATCCATTCAGCTCAGGATACGCTACCAGAAGGCTCGCCGTCGCAGTGGCGGCCGCGTCAACGATACCCTGCCGATATTGTTGTTCACTCGCCTGCGCCTGTGAAATGTGCTGGTCGTATTGGGCCTGTGCTTGCGCCTGTGCTTGCACAAGCTGCTGATTATACGCCTCGATAAACGGCGCCCTCCGCTCAACAGGCAAGTCCTGGAGCAGATTGTCCAATTCGGTCGGTTCGGGCGGGGCAGTCTCGAGCTGGGGCTGAAATTCCAGGGGCTGCTCAACTTGTTGCGGTTGCGGCTGTTGCTCAGGTGCATTCAGGGCATCCAGTTGATCCAGAGCCGCCTGCGTGTCTGCATCAAGCTGAGCTTGGGCCAGCGCGTCCTTTCGGGCACGATAATTGGTAAGCTCTTCGGCGGCATACTCCGGCGACGCAGTTTTATCGCCGTCCTGGACATGGCCCTTGCCATCCTGAAATTGAATGACATCGACAACGTGACGCTCCTGGGCCGCGTCTCGTTCCTCAGCGGCCTGCTCTATGCCCTCGTGGTCGCTGGAAAATGGCAACGGCTCATCAGCTTTCGGCGGGTCCAGGCTTTCGAGAAATTGGCTGTCGCCGTACGTTCTGGGTTCGGCTGCCGTCGGGTCTAACGCGCCACTTTCAAATTCTTCGCTCATTCAGAAAATCCCATATTTGTTTGATGGAGAAGAAGTCGGCGACCGCAAGCCGCAAGCCGCCGACTTCCCGCTGCGGACATCCAGTTCCGGGATGCCCGCGCATCACGTCATTTCCGAAATGTTCAGGAATGCAGCCGTCGAGGTTGAAGTCGAGATAGTGGCCAGGATCATGCCGGGACTTACTGCAAAATATTCACCCCCAACCTGCGAGGGCGGCAAATACATAGCCGATGATCCGGCAGTGGCAGCCAGCCCGGCTTGTCCGAACGCAACCCAACAGCCGTTAATCGCTCCCGTTGAGGTCGTCGTCCAGACCAGCCGCACCTGATAGGTCTGGGCAGTAAAGTTGGTGCTTGGCTGCGATGATTGTGCGCCGTTACATTGTATGAACTGATTGAACAGAACTCGGCTAGCTGGTTGCCTGTCCCAATAAGTGGACATGATATTTGGTCCTTATGTGATGAGAAAAAGGCCCGCGCCAGCCGAAGCAGCGCGAGCCAGTTGACCGGCCCGCAGACGAAAGTGGGGCCGGGTCTCAGTGAATGGTGTCCCAATACAAGTGCTCGTACGGATCGAGGAGGTGCACACGACGCTGATTCAAATACTCGCGTAGGCCGCTTTCAGTGCGAATGTCGGCGCGGTAGTAATCCGTCCGTGGCTCCGGCGGCGAATAAAGGGCACTCAAAAGTCCCCCGCCAATTGCTTCCGTCGATCTGACCGTGACCGAACTTTGCACCGTTGAGGATGGGAACCCGAGAACGGGCAGTTTAAATTCACTCATGCCGTACCGCCTTCAATCACCTGGAATAATGGGCGACCACGCGCCGGCGAGGTCTCGACGACACTCTCGGCAATCTTCTGGAACAGCTCTCGCGCTCGGCAAGCCGCTGAAGCGCGTCGATAGCCCGGTCCTTACCCGCAGGATCGAGCCCGCGCAGGAGCGAGATGAACAACCCACCGCAAACCATAGTCAGATCCATTGTGGTAATCCTTCATGAAAAAAAGGCCCCGCGCGCTTTGGGGGCCTTGGCAGGTGGGATGAATTTCTCTCCTCACCTATATATTGCATTCAGAATCGAGATAGTTTCCGAGATTCACGCATCTGTGATTGATCAGGCTATCTTTCGATCCTTTATCCAGTTCGCGACCTTGTCGACTACCCGGCCCTGAATCTTGGACACGGCCCCTTTGGTAATGCCGAGCTCTCTGGCGAGTTCTGCGGACCAGCCATGACTCCGAACGCCATCCAACGCACTGAGCATTCGGTCGGCGACCTTCCGTTCTCTAGGATCGGTAATCGCAGCCTCTACCGCCTCTGTAAGTGTGTTGCGCTGTTCGCGGGCGATCATGGCCTCTTCTGGATTGGGGCTGGGATCGGGGATGACCTCGCCCAGGGACATGCCCATGGAGAGAGCGCCATCGTCGTGTTGGCTTTTACCGACGCGCATCTGCACGGAAACAAACCCTAGATAGCGCCTGATCATGCGGAACGGCCGCTTGGGTTGAGCGAATTTCACACGTGCGACAGGTTCGGCTTCCAGAAATACCGCGCCATAGTCGCCGCGCAGACGGTTCTGGGCCTCTTGGTCGGCCTCACGCTGGCGTCGTGTAAAATGATCCGTTCCTGCCCTAATCCAACCAGCCAAGCGCGGACTGGGATCACGATCCTGAATTATCCAGTGCAGGAACGCCGATATCTGCCTGTAAATTGCAGGCACACTGTCGGTCCGCTTCAATGCCGTCCCGGCCACGATGCGGTGACGGCGTTCCACTGTTGGAGGCAGGGCACCGTACGATTGTTGAGCGAAGCGCCTGTCTTGGCTCGTTCGGGGCAATGGCGGAACAACTTTTGATCTTTGGTAGCCTTCGGTGCAGGCGTTCGAACTCTTGGATCAGTTGTGGGTACCGCATGACGCGGAGACGACACAGAGTTGTCGCTCGTCACCGCCGTCTCTCGGACAATGTCCTGTGAACGGTCGCCCGAACGGTTCGGGTACAGGATATATCTCGCGAGATTGTTCAATGGGACTATCGCCCAGTTCAGATCAAACATGATGCGGCGAACACCCTTACCCTTGGGAAGGCCCAGGGATGGCGCAGGAGGGTTATCCAAGGCCATTTCGCGGTCATAGTCTGCCTTGCTCATCGCCTCGTGCTCGCCGGTCTGCTTCTTGGCGTTGCGGTGCATCTCCTTGAGGCGGTAGCTCAGGTATGTCGAGAAGTCGCTAAGCTCGGGCTTGAACGCCTTCTCGGCCTGAAATGCTATGAGCACGGCATCGGAGAGGATGTCGGCCATATCCAGATGTGGGTAACTGCCGCCGAAATTGGCGCACCACTTCTTGATGAAGGGCTCGTATTGCTTGACCAGGCCGGACGACGGGAAATGGTCGTGATAGCGCTTCTTAGGCAATTCAGTCTCTCCAGATTGAGCGCCCGACAGGGGCGGGATCAGAATGACGCAACGCCGCTTCACGCCACCGTGGACAATCGACGAGCACCCCGATTCATTTATCGTCCGCGACGCGACGGGGATGGCTCTCGCCCATTTCTACTTTCGCGAGGCCGACAGACTGATCCTTTCGGACCTGCTCACCAAAGAGGAGGCGCGAGAACTGGCGACAAATTTCGCCAAGCTGCCCGACCTACTCAAAAGGACATGAACACACGCGACGCTGGCGCAGCACGCCTCGCTTTAGCCATCGACTCAGCTGAAACCGCGAAATGCACCATCTCCTAACGTTCCCCGTTGGGGTGGCGTAAGCCTCGGTGGTCTCGTACTCGCCGCCGGGGCTTCTCTGTTTGGAACTGACCCGGAACCAACCTCGCATCTGCGCGTTAGGGGGATGGGATGGAACTCGGGGAAAAATCATGACCGGTACTCTCATCAGTCTTGTTGTCGTTGAGGCAGGTTTCCTTACTGCTTGCCTCATTGGTTATGGTCTCCGGCATTAGGCTGGCTCTCGCGCATTGCCGTACGGGCCTCCAGGATTAGCGCCCAGCTCGATTGGACGCACAGGTGTGCGAGTGGTCAATTTTGAACAGACTGCCCACCGCTCGGTTTTTATCTTTATTGGTAGCGATGGAGGCTTGCATGCAGACTCCCCTGGAAAAGTTTGTCGGGCGCCAGAACATCGTACGCTTCACCACTCTATTGATCACAGAAACTGACACGGCCAAGAGAGAGTTATTACAGAGGCTCTTGACTGATGAAATGGTAAGACAAGCTGGCCACAGCGACGCTGAGAACAGGCCCTCCTAATCCACCAAAGGGAACGATGAGACAGGCCGCCTCAATCGGGGGGGCCTGTTTCCAGGATTCGCGTTAGGTCGAGAGGGTCACGGATAGGGGGCGTCCTAACGAGCGCATGGGCGGCGAATTGCCGATGCCGCCGCGTAAGCACCCCTTACGTAGAATCCTTTGTGTCGCGTATTGAAGCCACTTTCCAAACGGGCGTTTTAGCGCATCCACGAATTCGCGTACTTTCTGATGCCCCTTGGCGGCATTTCCGGCAACGCGCTTTACACGCTTACGCTTCATGGATGCCCCCTCTATTGAGACAGCCTCTCACGCACACGGATAACTTGGGTCGCGTGCCACTTGCCGCCGGCTGGTGCCAGGACGCCCCGCGCATTCAGTTCCTCAGCCGCCTTTCGAGCAGATAGCCCCGACAGACTCTCAAACACGCTACGGAGTCCCTCAGCGCGCTCCCTGGCTTCGCGCTGTAATTCCTCGCCCTTGTCCCGCAACCCACCCAGACTCACGCCACGCGCTTTGGCGGCCTTCATGGCGGCCTTGGTGCGCTGGCTGATCAACAGGCGCTCTTTTTCGGCCAGGGCGGCATAGATGTGGAGCAGAAACGGGTCGGTATCGGCCCCTAGCTCGGCGACTATGAACGGCACGCGGTGTTTCATAAGCCCGCTGATGTAGTGAACATCGCGGCTAAGGCGATCAAGCTTGGCGACGATGACATGGGCCTTTTCCTTTTTGGCCCGCTCGATGGCCCTAATCAGCTCAGGCCGGTTGTTTTCGCTGCCGCTCTCGACTTCCGTCAGGGTTTCCAGGAAGGCGAAGCCATTGGCCTCGGCAAACCGCTGCAGCGCCTCCTGCTGGGCCTCAAGGCCGAGCCCGGAACGCCCCTGTTTGGTGGTCGATACGCGAATGTAGCCAATTGCCGGTCGCATGATCCCCTCCGTGTAGTCCGAAACACGTCAAGGGGCATGTTTCAAGTGGACTCGAATAGTAGTGGCCGAATGAGCCCGGACCGCATCAGCCACATAGCTCAGTACCTCAGCAGGCCTGAGATCGTCGGCGCCCGGGATGGCCCCCCTGATGGCGCGTAAGATTGCCAGCTCGTCGGGACCGAGCCCTGAGGGGTTAAGCCTGCTCGATTGAGAGCTGAACGTTGGCCGGGCAAAGACGGGCGCAGGTCGCGAAGAATACCGCTGGCTGAGTCTTGGCAGTGAACTCCATCGCTGAACGGCCATGCTCGGACCAGACATCCCGTAAATCGGTGAGGAATGCCGTCGAGAACGCATTTCGCACGCCAACAGGTCGACCGTTCTCGTTGCCGACTGTCCAGGCTTCCAATTGGCCGAGTGGAGCTGTTTCGGACCCGGTTTCAGCAAATTCTGTTTCATTCTGTTTCCTTCAAACCCTTAGGCGCGTCGGCTTATGTTCTGTATGATTTCAACTGATGCCGCCACTGAACCAAACTCTTTGGATGCTACTCGTCGCTTCGCTTATTGCCGGTGCGGCCTGGAGCTTGCTACTCGTCGTCGCCGAGCGGAATGGAGCTTCGAAGATACGATTCGATTTCTTCTCATGGCTACGCCGAAGGTCCTAAACCCTAATTCCCCTGCTGCCGCTCGTGGCGTCGCCCATAGTCCACCACCATTGACGACAAAAATTCCCTGAGGTCGTATCCCTCTTGCACGGCTATTTCGAGCTCGGCCAAAACCTCGGCGGCGGGATTTTTCTGCAGCGCTTTGGCGACGAATGCTCTGTCCTTCGGCCACCACCTATCAACCAGGGCGAAGCACTGGGCGGTGTAGTTGGGTTTGGCGGTGAAGGGTGTGATTTTCCTTTCTTCCTCGCCCAACTTCTTGTCCTTGAGTCTTCCCATACACAACATCGGTGCCAACCGATGCCATATAGGATAGCGGTTCCATAGGAGGTTCATTCAGAGGTTTATGTGACATAGCTTGGTCACGTCTAACGGACATAGCTTGGTCACTACCTGGTGACGGATTGCGCGATTGTTGGTGTCCCGTGACACGTAGCAATGGCGTGTAACGATTCAGTCCCCGGCGCTTCTCAGCGTGTGTCCTGATTATCCGCAAGTGACCGCAACTCTCTAGGCGCTTGGTGGCGCGGATGACGGTGCGTGGGGTAGTGCGTGCCACTTCTGCTAGTCGCTTCATGCCCGGCCATGCCAAGCCGCCCTTCTTTCGGTTCATGTGCCAGCTGATGACGAGCGCTACCCGCACTGTGACGAATGAGAGCGAAGGGTCGGAAATGATTTGCCGCTGCCAATCTTCGCGGAATTTCTCAAACGGTATTGCGGCGCCCGACGGCGCGGTGTATGTAGTCACTGTGCATTCCTTCTACGGGCGGTCACGTTGGCGCGTGGGCCGCCCCTTTTCTTTTCCAGCTTTAGTGAGCGCCCTTTTTGGCCATCGCTTCGTCCAGCCGCTTCCTGAAGCTCGCCCATTCGTCGTCGTCTGAAATCTCGTGAATATGCTCGAGGATAAATCGCCACACCTCATTTCTTTCCTCTTGCGTTTTGGCGCTCGCAAAGAGGTCGTCTGTCGCTTTCTTGAGCTCGATCAGCGCCAGCTCTTCGTCGGCCAGTTCACTCATGCCGCGCGGCCTCGGGCACGCCTGGACTTCTCCACGCGATCAGCAACAACCGGCGATAATCCGGTTGGACGATCGGCCAACCATTTTTCGACTTCCGTGGCCCGCCAGGCGCGGCTATTCGAGCCAAGCAACAAGCCGGACGGGAAGCCGTAATTTTCCTGCATGTAGCGAAGTTGGGGCCAAGACCTGACGACGCCCAGGCGCCGAAGGTCTTTGAAACGCAATAAGTCCAGGGACAATGTAGCCTCCGTTGTTGGAACAAATCGGAAGCCTACTTAGGTTGGCCGACGCAGTGCGTATAGCCAAAGTTCTAATGAGAATTTTGGAAGTCTTCGGGGGCTTCGCCCCAGAGACGTTTTTGCTCGTAATAAATGCGACGAACGGTGGACCCGCCGTGGGCGGCGAAGGCGTTAAAGATAGCGTCTTGGGTATCTGAAACCGGACGGCTCAATTCGTGGGAAGACGTATTCGGGACACCATTTCCTGGGAAACGGCGGAAAGGGCTTCTAACTCGCGCCCGTAGCATCGAGATATATCACGAGGTTTGGCGCCTCAAAAAGGAAGAGGGGCTGCCAGAAGGTCAAAACTATTCGAGGTGGCGGCCGAAAATCTCAAGATCGGGCGTAAAGGCAAGAATGGTCGGACGTACTGCACGAGAGGTACGGACGGCGCCAACAGGTTCGGCCCGAACCAATTACCGGCAGCCGGCGCGTAATTCCAAATCCGGACATTGCAGGAGGCTCGAATGAATTTCGTGCAAGCGATTTCCGCGGGATTTTCGAACTACGTGAACTTCTCGGATCGCGCCTTCCGCTCGGAGTACTGGTATTGGGTGCTGTTCCTGGTTCTCGCGATAGTCGTGGCCGAAATCATCGACGGCGTGCTCGGCATTACGGTGATTACGCCGATCGTCGCGTTGCTCACGCTTTTGCCCAACGTTGCGATCCAGATACGACGACTGCACGACCTGGACCGCACCGGCTGGTGGGTGCTCCTCCATTTCATCCCAATCATCGGCGGCATCGTGCTGATCATCTGGTTTTGCTCGAGAGGTACGGTCGGCGGGAACAGGTTCGGCCCTGACCGCCTGCCGGCTGTCGGCGCATAGAAGAGACCGGATCGATCGTCGCGCATGCGACATCGCGAACAAATAAAGCCGGCCGATGCCGCGCCGCTCAGTCGTTAAGCGAGACCGCGAGAGGATGCCATGAACTTTGGCCAGGCAATTGCGTCCGGTTTCTCGAACTACGTCAACTTTTCCAGCCGCGCGAGCCGATCCGAGTACTGGCTGTGGGTGTTGTTCACCGTGATCGGCGGGTTTGCGACCGGAATTTTGGATTCCGCGCTATTTCCGTCGTCCGGTCCGACCAGTTCGCCGCTCAACGGCATCTTCGAACTGGTGACCTTCCTGCCCGGCCTGGCTCTGAACGTGCGGCGCTTGCACGACATCAACCGCACCGGCTGGTGGATCTTTATCGTTCTGACCATCATTGGCATCTTCGTGCTGCTTTACTGGGCGTGCAAGAAAGGCACCGAGGGTCCGAACCGCTTCGGCCCGGATCGTTTGGCGGAATTGGCCGCGCGGACCACTAGCC
>CAWHJE010000028.1:0-495426 GCA_963829465.1 uncultured Alphaproteobacteria bacterium | reverse complement strand
CGCATTGGACTGCGTCGTCAGCCAGCTTTTTGCCTCATAAAATCAACGCATTATAGCGGGGGGGAATTCAGGACTCGAACCGGTTTCGAAATATCCTGAATTTCCTCACCCCTTGAGCACCTAAGGTCAGACGCATATTTTTTCACTGGCGGGCGAGACCCTTTTCACTCGGCAAAATACTCTCACACCCACCGTGCCCAGCACCCGCCGGGCAGCGGTGTTTTGCTTTTTATGGGCCGAAGACCTGGGCGCTGTGGCCTGGCGACTGTCTTGATGACCGGCCGAGTAGAGCGTGAAGGCGCAGAGGATCGATATCGACGCTCGGAGATCCGGTCGTGGCAATCACTTGCTGCGGCTGTAGGTCGCCGTCATGATCGCCTTGGCGAGCGTGTGAAAATGCAGTTCGAATCCGACGAGCGCGGGCGACACGTTGTGATCCTTGGCGTATTGCAGCTTCTCTTCATCGACTGCGAACACCGTGAAGATGTAGCGATGCGACGTTCCGTCGGCCGGCGGGCAGGGGCCGATCCAGCCGTCGGTACCTACATCGTTCCGGCTCTGAATGGCACCCTCGGGCATGAGCTTGGCCTTGACGTCGCCGGCGTTCTTCGGGATCGACGTGGTTCCCGCCGGAATGTTGAACACCACCCAATGCCAGAAGCCGCTGCCGGTCGGCGCATCCGGATCAAAGTTGGTGATGGCGAAGCTCTTGGTCCCGCTCGGCGCCCCGCTCCAGCTTAAGGACGGAGAAATATTGCCGCCTTTGCAGCCGAAGCCAAATTCGGCGCTCAGCACCTGCTCTTCCGCCATGGCCCCGCCGTCGGCGACCTCGGCGCTTTTCACGCTCATGCTTTGCGCAAAAGCCGCCGGCGCGCTGAGCGCGCTGAACGCCAAAACCGCCGTCCCTAAAGCTACTCTATTCATCGTTCCACTCCCTGGTTTGAGGCCGACCCTCCCCGGATGAACTCCGGAACGCGTGGATGATAGCAAACGGCGAAACCCGCCGGTAGCCAGGGAAGGGTTGTACAACACTTCCCGCGTTCAACGGTCGAGAACGCCATCCGATCCAGAGTTGGGAGGTCGCGCCGAGCCTCGGACGTCTTCTGTCACGACAGCTTCAAAACCGGCTTTCTGGCAATGGTGCTGGGGCGCGGCACCACTGCGCTAGGCCTAGGAACGACGGTCGGCGCACGGCCGGTCTTAGAGCTCGAAACACAGACCGTCACCAAACCATCAGCATCCAGTGGACACCGGATGGCCGACTAGGAACAGTATCCCGCATTGGTAACCAGGTTCGCGAAGGAACTTCCGTGGATTTAGGCGAAGTGGTGCGCGCGCCGATCGAACGCCAGCATCAGCCCGTTAGCGGCGACCGCAAATACAACCACGATCAGCGTCACGGTCGTCGTCATGCGCACGTCGTTGACCTCGATGCCGTTGATGATGAGGAAGCCGAGGCCGCGCTGGGAGGCGAACATCTCGCCGATCAACACGCCGAGCAGCGTCAAGGAGAAGCCGACCCGCAGACCGGTGACGATCTCGGGCGTCACGGCCGGTGCTAGCACGCTGAGCGCGGTCCGCGTCGGGCTCAGGCGCAGCACGCGCGCCGTGCGCAGCAGTACCGGCTGGATGTTCTTGACCGCCGCCATGGTGAACAGCATCACCGGGATCATGCCGTGGATCACACCGAATGCCACCTTGGCCGACATGCCAAGGCCAAAAATCAGCAGCATCAGCGGGTACAAAGTCACTTTTGGAATAGTGTAAAGCGAACCGAGGATCGGTTCGGCTACCTCCCCGGCGAACCGACGCATCCCAAGTATCAGGCCAATCGCCACGCCAGCCAGCGCAGAGATCGCGAGCGCCATCACAAAGGCCGCCATGGTCGCCCCAACATGGTTCCAGAACGACGCTCGTGAAAACAGCTCCGCCGCGAAGGCGAAGGTGCGCAGGGGTGGAGTGATGGCGACATCGCCCGCGTAGGCATAGAGGCCGAGCCAGATCGCGAGAATCGCCGCGACGATCGCGACCAAGTCGAAGAGCCGCGTCATGTCCGCCCGCGGCGGCGCGCCAGGCGCCCGTCCCATATATGCAGCGCGCCGTTCACGCCGGTCGCGATCAGTAGCACAAACAGCATAAGCGCGAACATCGTACGGTTCTCGAAACTTTCATAGGCATAGGCGATGCCGTAGCCGAGCCCGCCGCTGGAGAGGATGAACTCGCCAGCGATGATGCCAATGAACGAATATGCGAAGGCAAATTTCAGCCCCGTGAACAAGTGCGGCGCGGCGCTCGGCACGGTGATTAGACGCAATTCCTGCACGCGCGATAGCCGGTGCACCCGCGCCACCTTTCGCATCACGCGCGGCACCCGATCGAGACCGGCGAGAGTGCTCAGCATCATCGCGGGCGCGGCGAATATCACGCCGATGGCGATCAATGGCAGTGCGTTCAAACCGAATAATGCCACCAGCAATGGATAGAACACGAAGAATGGCACCGCATACCAGCTGGCCAATAGGGGCTCGAGCGCGCGGCGCAGGCGCGGCTGCGCATGCACCACCGCTCCCAATGCTCCACCAGTCATGACCGAGACGGCAAAGGCGGTCCCCACCTCTGTGAACGTATACACCGCGGGTGCGGTGAGTTCACCCGAGGCCATCATGCGCGCGAGTTCCAACGCCATCTGGCTCGGCGCAATCATGGTCAGCGGCTTGATAACGCCCAGGCGGCACAGCAGCTCGACGAGACCGACGGCCAAGACGATCAACGCGACGCGCGTCCAGAATATGTTTCGAACTCGGGTCATAATGCCGGGCGTCCCATCGCCTTTATCGATTCGGGCCGCAGCGCCGCCCACAGGCGGGCGGTGATCGCACCAAAACCCGGATCGGACGCGATGCGGCTGTCGCGGTCGCGCGCCCAGCCGGTGCTCACAAGATCGATGAACCGGCCGGGGCGTGCCGACATCACGCCGATCCGGTCCGATAAAAGCGCCGCCTCATCCAGCGCGTGGGTGATCAACAATACGGTCGACCCTGTCTCTCGCCACAGCCGCAACAGCTCGTCGCCCATCAACAGGCGTGTCTGCTGATCCAGCGCGCCGAACGGCTCGTCCAGCAGAATAAGTCGCGGCTGCAGCACCAAGGTGCGCGCAATGCAGACACGCTGTCGCATGCCACCAGAAAGCTGTGCAGGATAGGCATCGGCGAAGTCGTCCAGCCCCATGAATCCGATCGCATAGGCCACCCGCCGTGCGATTTCGGCGGGCTCAGTGCCGGCACAGCGCAACCCGAAAGCGACATTGTCACGCACTGTCAGCCAAGGGAGACTGGCATCTTCTTGAAATACCACGCCGATGCCGTTCGGGACTTCGCCCATGATTGGTCTGCCTTCGAAACTGACTTTGCCTGCGGTTGGCGGGCTCAGACCCGCCAGAACGTCCAGCAGCGTGGACTTCCCGCAGCCGGACGGGCCGACAACCGAGAAAAACTCGCCGCGCGCCAGATCGAGGTCGAGCGGTCCCAGCGCATGCACCGGGGTGACGCCGGGATAGACCCGGGTCACGCCGCTTAAAGTGGAGTGTGCAACTTGCCCGTCACCCGCAAACACTGAGCGCACTTTAGTTCTGCAGGTCCGAGGGCAGAAACGAGGAGTTGATCATCTTCGGCCAGTCCACCGGGCCTTTCTGCTTCCCGACGATCTGCAACCCCTCAATCATGAGGTTCATGGCATCGTAGTCGAACTTCCCTTCCGACCAATAATGGATAGCGACGTAGTGGGCGAATACGCGGCGATAGACGGCCGGATCGCCGTTGAACGCTTTGGCAGTGATATCGGCGGCCTCGTCGGGATGATCTTCAATGTAGCGCACACCGTCGCGGCGTCCGGCGATAATGCCACGCAATTTGGCCGCGCCCTCGGTCGCGTAGTCGGCGGTTGTAACGCCGACTGTCTGCATCATGTTCGGCGACAGGATATCTTTGGGCCAGAACACCGCCTGCAATTTATCCTCGTTCTCCGACCATACCGGCTCTGAGCTCATGGCGGCGTCGACAGCGTTGTTAAGCACCGCCGAGACATTGGCGCCGATGCCACCGACTGGCACCAGTTTCATGGCATTGGGGTCGATGGCCTTCTTCTTCAGGGACATTAAAATCAGCATGTTGGTCACCGAGCCGGGCGCGGTGAAGGCGACCTTCTTGCCGACGAGATCCTCAATAGAATGGAGCGGCGCGCCCTTCTTCGCCATCCATAGAATGTCGGCGATGCTCTGCGCCCCGGAGCCGATGATGCGAAGTGGCACGCCATTGTTGATTGCCTCAACGGCCGCTGCCAACGACACCTCGCCATAGGGCAGTTCGCCTGCCAGCGTATTCCGCACGGAGGTGCCACCGCCTTGCGATGTCAGCACGCCGGTGATATCGACGCCGTATTTCTTGAAGAAGCCCTTCTCTATAGAGACCGCATACGGGGCGCCATAGAAGGCCGACCCCCAATGGGTGACCGTGATCGTCTCAGCCGACGATTGCGTGGGGAAAGCGGCAACGGCTATTGCCGCGGCGAACGGCAACAAGAATAGCTTCACCATGAATGTTCCTCCCTACCTGGACGGCGCTCCGATGCCGCTTATCGAAAATATCAAGCTTGGGCTGGGTGCGCGTTTCAACCGCCGGGGCTATTAACTGCCTTGTCCGGGCTGTGTACCCATAAACCGAAGCTGGCCGGCAACAGTTAGTCAATGTCACTCCCGAGTGACTACCACGGACTCTAGTCAGGACATTCAGCCAAGTCCGGAAACAGGCCAGAGCCCGACTCACGCAGCGCAACAATGCCGCCAGAACAATACTCCAGCTGTCTTCCGCAAGATCTAGGTGAGCGCCTCCCGCGTCGTCGACAAATCCGCAGCGCGCTTACACCACTGCCAGTGCTTATCGGCGTGTGGTCTCCCTTAAACGACGAGACGTCAACGCACAGGACTGCCCTCGTTAGGTTCAGGTGATGAGCCGCTCGTCATCCCAGACCTTGTCGGGCATCGGCAGACCCGCAAAGATTTCTTTGGGCGGTGGTTTGTCCGGCTCGATGCCCAGTATCTCCAGTACCATTACGAGCTGGCGCACGTGCTGGCCCGAATGCCAAGTGGTCCGCTCCAGAAACTCGTGCAGCGTCACGTCGCCGTAATAGACCAAGGCTTGGCGCGAAAAATCGGCGGCCTGACCCGGGCCATCCCACCAGATCTCGAAACGCCTCAGCACGTCTTGTCCGTAGGCTAGTATTTTGGCCTTGGTGTTCATCTCCAGTGGCGGCACACGGTCGTAGGCGCCTTCCTTGAGTGGCAGGCACTGCACCTCGTGCTCCAAAAAGGCATCAGCGATGTTGAAGATGTGATAGACGAGCTGGGTGTAGCTGCGCGGTCGATGCGGCAACATGCGGTTGAGCTCGTCGTCTGGGATTTGCGCAAAGAGCCGCTGCGCCGTCGTTTGGATCCCGATGAGCCGCGCGGTTAGCTCGGGCACAGGCAGCATTTGGGCCCCGCCCCAAGCCACGCCCGCGACGCGTGCCACCTCGCGCAGCACCTGGCCGTTCGCCCAATCGTCACCACGCCTAACAATTGGAACCGAACGGATGCCTAGCGCTGCTAGCTCGGCTAAGGCAGCCCGGTCCTCAAGCACATTGACTGAGACGAAGGCAACGCCGTGCTTGGTCAGGAACTCCTTCATTCTGAGACAACTCGTGCAGCCGGGTTGCCAGTATGCTTTGATTGCGGAGGGTTCTAGCGGCATGGCATGTTCCACAAATGCACAAGATACTGCATCCACCGGAGGCAGCAAAGGCAAGCGTGTCAAACGGCACGCACATGTCAACTGTCTGCTAAAAACACAGACGCTTATGCAGCCTTTAGCCGAGCGGCTAGCCGGACGTCGAGGCATTGACGTAATCGCCCCAACGTCATTCAGACCGCAAGCTGGAGGTGCCGTATATCCTCTAGTATCCGCCTAACAGCGGGGTCTGGTGCGAGACACATGATTCGATATATATCCGCGAAGGGCACCCTCTTATCGGCGCTCAGGCTGCTTCGCACGGGCAACCGCTAATTGGCTTGCTGTAGTCCCACGACTCGTCTTTGATAGAGCTTGCGCAAATCGCATTTAACAGGCCGCCCGATTCGGCGGCAAGCTTGAAGGGATTAGACCCACTTAGCTTTGCATTGTCGATCGGCTCGCGCGTTACGGAGCGAGCAACTGGCAGCATCATTGCCACGCCGCTCCTGGGAGGATTGCATCACAAGTACGTCCGGATTTGATTTCCGGTAGGGACAGCGGTGGTGTTTTCAATCAGGCCAGCTTCGGCACAATGACGCGCCAAGATTTCAGGTTGGTTCTCGGCAATATCAGCAAACTGACGCTTGAGGGTGTCGGCGATCTGCGCATGCAGCGCGCGTCGCGTTTCGCGCAACAAAGCGCGCCCTTCGTTCAGATCATCGGCACCAGCAGGTAGGAGTCATGCTCGCCGCCGCAATGTAGAATGTGCCGCCCCCGATTGGCGCTGGCTTCGTGGCGGAAATAGACCGGCACTTTGTCCTTCGGATAGCGGTTAATATCGGTACCTTGAACAGTCAAGCGCAGTGTTTCGCCCGATCTGAAACTCGTTGCAGACGGCCAGATTTCGATGTCGAGCTGAACAATTTCGCCGGGCGCGATTTTCTGGATGCGCGTGTGGGTATGGATCGGCTGCCATTCTGTCGATTTTTTCAGGTCAAGCTCGCGGTGCGAGGCGCGCAGCCACCCAAGCGCTAATGGGCCGTCGTCGAACTGCGCGTAGTAGGCAAAAGGGACAACTGCGCCGGCAGCGTCGAGCTTGTGCAATCCAACGAAAACGTCCATGTCGTCGCCCTCGGTGCACGACATAAAAACCTGCAGCTTCATGTAGCCTGTCAGTTCGGTGTTGCGATCGAAGGTTATCTCAAACGTTGCGCGCTCAGCCTCAGCCAATTCTGGAACCGCCGCGCCGTAAGAGACTGAGGCTGTTTGCGCGACTGGCACCGGCTGGAGCAGACCATTGGCCGCGTTCAAATACAGCTTGGTATATTGGGTACGCGCGATCGGCCATTCGTTTTCAGCGCGCACACTTGCAACGCCGTTCCTATCGCGCACTTCAATCTGCACCTTCGGCCAGTTTTTTACGTCATTGTCGACGCCCTTGAGCACGTGATCGAAGAAATCCCGCAAGCGCCGCATGTTTTCCGGCACGTAATAATGCGCCCATTTCTTCTGACCATGCGCAAGCAGGTATTTCTGTTTCGAGGCTATATGCTTAAAGCCCTCGAACGTGCCACGCGTGTGTAGGCCCTGATCGGTCCAACTCGCCACCACAAAAGCGGGAGCCTTGATTTTTGAGAAATCCGCTGCCTTCGAGCGCCAGAAATCGTCGTAGAGCGGATGTTCCTTTGTCTCCGCCTCAAGATCTTCGATCTGGCCTCTAGCGGCACCCCATCGATTCCACAAAGTCGGCCAAAAATGCGTATCTGGAATGCCGCCATGCGTCGCCGTCTCCCGATAGGTATCGGTCCAGCCCTCCCAGGGATTGATAGCGGCAAGATGCGGCGGATTGAGCTCCGCGACCCGCCACTGCATTTGTGCAAGGTATGAGACCCCCGATAACCCGACTTTGCCGTTGCTCCAGGGCTGCGTACCCGCCCATTCGATGGCGTCATAGAAATCCTGTGCTTCCTCCGGAGCCAAATAATGCGCGACGCCCTCGGAATACCAAGTGCCCCGGATATCAATAACAATGACGGCGTATCCGCTCGGAACCCAAAACACCGGATCGGGTGCCTCAAACGCCGTGTATTCAGAAGTATCACCCTCCTTCACACCGGCACTGAGAAACCGTCGCGGATCGAATGGAACGTGCTTGCCATAAGGCGTCCAGGCAATGATCGGCGGAACCGGACGCTCGTCGGAGGGGCGAAAGATATCCGCGTAAAGGGTGACGCCGTCGCGCAGCCGAATTGCGACGTCGCGTTCGATAATCATCGCATTCTCGTTTTCGTGGATGCGCCGATAGACCGGCGGTCTCCTGCCGCGCTCCTCGGGCGCATTCCGCGGTTTGCGATAGCGGTATTGATAGTTTTTCGTCGTCATTTTCACCCGTTGTGTGTGCCGAAAACCTTATCCGCGTTGCTGGGATGAACGAATCGAGCGGCGCAGGCTCGAAGCCGAGAACCTGTTTCTCCGTCATCAGCTCAATATAGCGTTGCGGCGAGCGCCACATCGTTTGCGGTTGCGCGGTAGCGACCGGGCGTTGTTGGTATGGATGACTCGGATTTGGCCCAGCCTGCTCGACCTATCCCAGGTGGTGAAGCCGGAGACGATTTTGCGATGGCATCGCTCTGGATTCAAGGCGTTTTGGCGCTGGAAATCGCGAAATAGGGTAGGGCGCCCGAAAGTCGATCGGGAGCTGCGCGATCTAATCCGGCGGATGAGCAGGGACAATCTGCTCTGGGGTGCACCTCGGATCCATGGCGAACTGCTGATGCTGGGGTTCGAAGTCGCTCAGTCGACGGTGTCCAAATATATGATGCGGGGTCGCAAACCGCCTTCGCAGTCCTGGCAGACCTTTCTTCAAAACCATGCCGAAGCGATTGCTGCCATTGATATGTGCGTGGTTCCGACGCTGACTTTTGAGCGATTGTTCGCCTTTCTGGTTGTCGGGCACGGCCGACGACACCTGCTGTGGTTTGAGGTGACGCGGCGTCCAACGGCCGAGTGGCTGGCACGACAAATCACCGAGGCTTTCCCGTGGGCATCAGCGCCGACTTACCTGGTGCGAGACAACGACCGCGCCTATGGGCTCGTCTTCCGGCGTCGGGTTAAATTCATGGGCATCCGCGACAGGCCAATTTCCCCGAGTTCGCCTTGGCAAAATGGGATTGCGGAACGTCTGATCGGCACCTTGCGCCGCGAGTGCCTCGACCAAATGCTGGTTTTTGGCGAAGAGCACCTGCGGCGAATTCTCTCCGCCTATGCGACGTACTACAATCAAGCGCGCACGCACATGGCGTTAAAGAAGGATGCGCCTTTACATCGGGCGGTGCAGCGAAACGGAACCATTGTCGCCATACCCATTCTGTCGGGTCTTCATCATCGATACGCGCGGACATGATTTTCGGAAAGGACAGGTTATGGAATGGCCACGCTGCACTGACCGCCGAGTTGACGAAACCAACGATAGAGCATGGACGAGGCTTCCAGCACACATTGGTGACGATCGGGACGCGCGCGAGGCACGTTATTCCCGGCGATGAACTATGAACAGATAATAGCGACACAGGCGACCACTGTTGTTGACGAAGCAGTAGTCTCCGTTGATACGAAAATACATTGAATCCGACGCATCGAGGCTATACGATGCGTCTTGCATCTCGACCGTCAACGCTCCTTCAATCACGACGACATATTTGTCTATCCTCATGCCGAGGCGGGGCGCTCCGGCAAACCTTTGACCGGAGGGAAGCGCGTGCTCCACTAGTTCGATTCCCGTGTCTAGATGTGATGGCGACAGAAGGTGGCGCTCGATTCCCGTTTCTTGATCGCGAAAGATCAAACGCTGCTGGCGACGGACAACCGAGGCTACCGACGAAGGTGTGGCTTCTGCCATCAAACGAGATATTGGAACATTCAATCCGCTAGCGATCCCAGTTAATACAGACAATGTTGGACTTTTCTCCCCCCGTTCCACGCTCGACAACATAGCGCGGCTTACCTTCGAAGCAAGGGCGAGCTCTTCAATCGTCATCCCGGCCTTGTGTCGCAGCTGGCGGACAATTTCTCCAAAGCTCTTGTTAATATTAGCTGTCCCTCGATCCGCTTTTTCCGACCACTTCTTGGTTGACCTTGATGTCTGGTTAGTTCTCATTCTTCGCCCGTTTTGAAGGTTAAATTTGGATACAATGAGCCGCTTCGTGCTGAGCGACTGGGGAATCCTCGGTCGGTAGAATTCACTTGGTCCCGGTGAGCTAAGCAAACCAAGCGGAGAACTAGCGAGAACTGCGTTGTACTGAAAATGCAGGTGCTTCGTAAGCGGGGTCTGGGTTGGCATTTGACTTAATGCACTCTCGTATCAGCTCTCTTGTGGAGCGCGAACCAACTCTCGTCTCGATAATCACTGTTTTAGCTTTCCTGTAACTACCGGAGGCTGCTTCCTGCCGTCTAATCGCTCAAAACGCCGAAAGTGATGTGGCTAAGCTTCGTCACAAAGAGTTCCGTGTTCAAACCAATGCGCCCGGACATCATCCCTTACGTCCTCAGCTTAATTCATTGCGAACGACGAGTGCCCCCTGAACCATTGCGCACATTTTTCTAAACGCCACGTCGCGCGGCAAATACTTTAGGCCACAGTCGGGTGCGACTACGATCCTACTTGCATCTACATACGGCAATGCGCGCCGAATACGGTCCGCAACAATCGCGGGCGTTTCCACGGCCATATCCGACAGGTCTAAAACACCGAGAAGGATCGTCTTTGACGGAAGCGCCGCGAGCACACTACAATCGAGGTGTGATTGCGCAATTTCGATCGAAATCTGCTGTACATCGGCGGCTTCGAGTTCCGGTAAGAACGAATAGGCGGACGGTCTTTGATGAATGATTGCGGCGTAGCCGAAGCACAGATGCACCGCGGTTGTCCCAGTGATTCCTCTGACGGAGCGGTTTAACACCTCGACGCCATATTGCTTTGCCTTTGCCGGACGGGCTTGCATGTATGGCTCATCGATTTGAACCACATCGGCCCCCGCCGTAAACAAATCTTTTATTTCCTCTTGGACTGCTGCGGCATAATCCATGGCGAGTTCTACCTCGTCCTTATAGAAGTCATTTTGCGCCTGTTGTGCCATTGTGAAAGCGCCGGGCACTGTGGCCTTGATCATGCGATCTGTATTTGCGCGCAAGAACGCGACATCGCGGACCTGCACGGGGTTGCGCCGTCGGATTCTGCCGACGACACGCGGTACAGGATTGGGATGTCCGCTGCGATCAAGCGCCGAGCCGGGGTTATCGATGTCGACACCCTCCAAAGCGGTTGCAAACCGGTTGGAGTAGCTCTCTCGCCGCATTTCGCCGTCTGTAATGATGTCAAGGCCAGCTCGCTCTTGGTCACGGATTGCCAAGATCGTCGCATCGTCCTGAGCCTGTTCCAACAAATCCGGCGCAACTCGCCAGAGCTCCCTGGAGCGTACCCGGGGCGGAAAGCGGCCTGCGAGTTTAGCACGATCGATCAACCAGTCCGGCTGTGCATAGCTTCCGACAAGTGTGGTAGGCAGGACTGTGCTCACTTTTCCCTCACTGATTCGTTTGGTCACGTGCCGACACTCGGAATGCAGACTTGCTCAAGGGTGCGAAATCTCCGGGGTCATTTCGCGGCTCTCCTCGAAGGCTTTCAGTTGGTCGCGTCGGGCACGCTCCTCGCGCAGCCTGGTCAAATGCGTTGAGAGCGCGACACCGCCGGCTAGCGCCACGCCGTAGACGACGTGTTCGGCCCAGAAGGGCACGCCGATCTGCTGCAGCCCGGCAACGATCACTGCGATCACATAGACGGCAACTACGGTGCCGATTGCGTTGTAGCGGCCGGGCCGAATCGTTGTCGCGCCAAGGAAGGCCGAGGCGAAGGCCGGTAGCAGAAAGGACGGTCCGAGTTCCGGCTGCGCCGAGGCGAGCCGCGAGGCAATAATGATGCCACCAAGACCGCAGACGATGCCGCTCGCCGTAAAGGCTGCGATGACGACCCAGTCGACCGCGATGCCGGTCAGAAGCGCGGCTCGGCGGTTGCCGCCTACAGCATACATACGGCGGCCAGCCGGGAGATAACCTAGCACGAGTTCGACAATCACAATGAGCAGCACGGCGTACCAAATCGGTAGCGGCACGTAGAGAAGCGAGCCGCTAGAAATCTTCAGAAACTCCTGTGGAATGCCCTGGAATAGGATCGTTCCGGCCGTATACCAGAGCACAAGCCCGTAGATCACATTGCCGGTTGCCAGGGTGACGATGAGCGAGTTGAGACCAATCTTTATGACGAGCGCACCGTTGATGACGCCGACGACGGCACAGGTGATGATCGTAATTACGATGGCAAGCGTCGGTGGAAGGCCCTGCAGGGTCATTAGGCCGACGACGAGCGCCTGACTAAGCCCAACAACATAACCTACTGAGAGATCGAGTTCGCCGACGATCAGTGGTCCAATAAGTCCTATAGCTGCGAACACTACTACGATTTGATTGACGAATATGCCCTGAAAATTGTTGATCGTAAAAAAAGATTCCGGACGAGCGAGTGAGAAGCCCGCCACTAGGAGCGCGAGCACGATAACCAACGAATAGTGCCCAAGAACGGCATAGAGCGTAACTTGTCGATGCCCCCGCTGCCATTCCTCACGCTGGCGACTTGTTGATGTCGCCGCCAGAGAAGTCTTTGATGGTCATTGAACGCTCCCCGTTTGTGTGCCTGTGCTGGCGACGAGGCAGGCGGCGATGCGAGGCACGCTCACTTCCATACCAAAAAGCTCGGCCTTGAAGACGCCACGGACGAAAACAAGAGCGCGCGCGCAGAGTGCCTCGATCTCCTCGAAATCAGATGTGATAACCAGTACCGTTGCTCCGGCGGCAGCCTCGCGCCGGATGGCCCGGTAAATCTCCTCGCGCGAACCGACATCGACTCCCACACTTACGTCATTAACGATCAACACTGGCGCCGCGTCGAATAGCCATCGGGCGACCAAGACTTTCTGGGCATTTCCACCGCTCAAACTGACGACGCGCTCGTCGGGAATAGGTGGGCGGACCGCGAAACGGCGCAAAATCGCGCTGGCGCTGGTTCGCTCGCGGACTGAAGACACCGTCCCTAACGCGCCCAGGATGGGCGAACCGCGCAGCGGATTAAAGAATAGGTTTTCCGAGAGGCTCATATCCCGCGCCAAGCCGAACTGGTTGCGATCGGGCGGCACGTAGCCAACGCCGCGCCGCATTGCCTCGGCTGGCGAAGCTGGCGCAAAGGGCCGGCCGAACAGAGTGAGCGAGCCTGAGCGTGGCCGCTTGAGCCCGAACAAAATCTCGCCAACCTCGTAATGACCCGCATCCGAAAGGCCGGTAAGACCAACGATCTCGCCCTTTTGAATGGTGAACGAAACGGGTCCAACAATGGTTCCACGCAAGTTTTTAGCCGTCAGCACATGCTCGGCGGTCGCAGAGGCCTCAGTCTTCTTATCAATCACGACACGATGACCACAAATGAGCGCGATAAGATCGTCTTTCGTGATTTCGTTGGGCATTACCGTGCCGACGGTGGCTCCGTCGCGCAAAACGGTTATGTGGTCGCAAAGCTCATAAACTTCGTCGAGGCGATGACTGACGAAAACCACAGCATTGCCAGCTTCGCTAATGCGACGCAGCACCCGGAACAGCGCCTGCACATCGCTCGCACCTAGGCTTGCCGTGGGCTCGTCCAGCACAAGGATGCGCGCCGAGCGCGCCAACGCCGCGGCGATGGCGAGCACGGTACGCGTCGCCGGTGGCAACTCAGCCACCAAACGGCTGGGATCGAGGTCGACGCCCATTTTGTCCAGGGCCGCACCTGCAAACCGTCGCACTTCTCCCCAATCGATCAAACCGGCGCGACGTTGATAGCCGTTGGCCAGCGCGATGTTTTCCTCGACTGAAAGAACTCTCGATCAGGGAAGTCTCTTGATGGATGAAGGCAAGGCCAGCCTCCGCTGCATGCCGCGCGGAGTGACCCTGAGGCAGGGTGCGCCCGTTAATGCGGATCTCGCCGGCATCGGGTGGCGGTGTCCCGGCGAGGCATCTGATGAGTGTCGATTTGCCGGCGCCGTTTTCACCCAACAGCGCGTGGATCTCCCCAGCACGGACGGAGAGGTTACCGTCCGAGAGAGCTACGGCACCGCCGAACACCTTTTTGATGCCCGTGGCGCACAGCAAGGCATCGCCCGTAGGCGATGCCTGAGGATCAGTCTTTGCGCCCTGTCCGATCAGCACCATTGTGCCGTCGCCGCCATCGCCTACTTGTGGCCCCAGAGCTCAAGATACTTGCCCTTATAGTCGTAAATCTTCTGGAAATCCAACACACCGTCCGCCGGTGCGTTGCTCTTCACGAAGATATGCTCGGGTTGGTTCTCCTCCATGATCTCGAGCGGCGGCTGGCCAGCCAACAGCCGGACCAGCTGATCGACCGCGGCCCAGCCACCCCAGTTAGACGAGGCGCCGACCTCCGCCTGCAGTTCGCCCTGCGCCACAAATGCTACGTTATTAGGATCCGCATTTTTAACTACGACCTTGACGTTCCGCCCCATCGCCTTTGCGGCGAGCGCAATGGAATGGGAGTTAAGCCCGTAGGCAGTGAGCACGTAGTCGGCGTCTGGATTGCGGGCGAGGAGGCCCGCGCCGAGCTCCTGCATGCGAACGGGGTTTGCGGCCGCTTCGAGCTCCCGCAGACCAACTTCCTCGACTTTGCATCCCGAGCATTGGGCAATGATCTTCTTCGATCGATCGAGCGCAGTCATTAGGAAGGGATACCCCGGGTCCCACATCCAGGTCACCTTCGCTTTGCCATTGGAGTCGGCAATTGTGTACCAGGCCTGTAACAGCGTGTTCGAATCCTCGCGGACCGATACATAGGCATCGTAGTTCCCGTTCTCAACCGAGACCTTTTCGGGAATGGACGAAGCGCCAACGAGCTTGATGCCTGCAGCATGCGCTTTGGCGATGTATGTCGCAAGTTGGCTCTCCGGGATCGCCATTGTGATGATCCCGTCCGGTTTCATGTTAATCGCTGTCTCGAAGGCTTGGACGAACCCTTGTATAGAGCCCTTGCCGTCGATGTACGTGGCGTCCCAGCCAAGTGCTTTGGCGGCCTCGACCGCTCCTTGGGTCACGTTCGCGCAGAAGGGCGCGACGGTTGCGCACGATATAGCGACCACTTTTTTGTGCTCCGGCGCCTTTGCCGAGGTCTTCGGGCCGACCCAACCGGTGACGGGCTGGAAATCGTCGATGGTGAGTTCAAGCTCAGGCTTCTTAGGGTTCGTTGTGGCGACCAGACCGTCTATCGCTTGCCCGACCAGCTTCTTAGCTTTGGCAACCAGTTCTTCATCTGCCGCTCGACCGGGCGTCTGAACAAAAAGGCTCAGCGCGGCTACGCCAAGGACGACGGCAGAACTTAATGCAAAAAATTTCCTCATCTCGCGTTTCTCCCTTGTTGCTGGTCGAGTGAAACGATTAAGTGACACCGGCCAAGTTGTGAACGACTAGAACTTCCTACTGCACAGCGCGACTTTGAAGAACGTTCGGGTCTTTTATTAAGCTGCTCCCACTCCGTGCGTCGCGGATAGCGCGCCAGAGCCGTTCCGGCGTGGCCGGCATTTCGAAGTGGCGGATACCGAGCGGCGCCAAGGCGTCGTTGATCGCGTTCATGACCGCGGGCAACGCGCCAACCGTGCCGGCCTCGCCGGCGCCTTTGATCCCCAGCGGATTGGCCTTGGTGAGAACTTCGTTGCTGGCGGCTGCAAACGATGGAAGGTCCTCGGCGCGCGGCATGGAATAATCCATGAACGAACCGCACAGAAGTTGGCCATTGCCGGTATCGTAGGTGATTGTCTCCCACAGAGCCTGCCCCGCGCCTTGCGCGATACCGCCGTGAAGCTGGCCATTCAGGAGAAGGGGATTGACCACGCGCCCAACATCGTCGACGACGGCGTAGCGACTGATCCGGGCGACACCCGTGTCCTGGTCGATTTCGACCTCGCAAATATGACAACCATTGGGATAGGTAGCACCGGCAGGCGTTATGACCGCAGTAGCGCTCAGGCCCGGCTCCATGTCGCGTGGAATGACTCGCGTGTTGAACGAGGCCTGGGCAAGAGCCGTGAGATCGATCGCGCGGTCAGTTCCAGCCACCGTGAAGCGACCGTCAGCGAATTCAATGTCGGAAACAGCCGCTTCGAGAACATGGCTCGCGATGAGCTTGGCCTTGTCGATGATCTTTTCTGAGGCGCGCTGCAGGGCTTCCCCCGCTACGCTGAGCGTGCGGGAGCCGAAAGTTCCGGTGCCGAAATAAATCTGATCGGTGTCGCCGTAGACGATTTTTACGCGATCTGGATCGAGGCCCAGGAAGTGCCAGGTCAGTTGGCGGAAAGCCGTTTCATGTCCCTGGCCGTGCGAATGGGTGCCGAGAAGAAGGAGCGCGTCGCCTGCGGAGTCGAAGCGGATTTCCGCCATCTCCGGCAAAGGTACATCCGGCGGCCCGCCCGCAATCTCGACGGCGTAGGCAATGCCGACGCCGTATAGTTTGCCCTCACGTGCCGCCGCCTCACGGCGGGCAGCGGCTCCCGACCAGTCCGCCAACTCGATGGCTTGATTCATTGTCTGTTCGAAGGCCCCCGAGTCGTAGGTGTAGACAAGCCCCGTGTTGAAGGGCATCGCTTCCGGCGGGATCATGTTCCGCCGGCGCAGTTCTATCGAGGAGATGCCGAGCTCTTGCGCCGCGATAGTGATTATTCGCTCAACGCAATAGCTCGCTTCCGGGCGCCCGGCGCCGCGATATGCGCAGGTGGCGTGGGTATTAGTGAAAACTCCGGTAACATCGACACTGTAGTGACCGATTGCGTACGGCCCCGCCAGGCCACCGAGATTGTTGGTCGGGCAATGTAGGCCGAAGCTGTCGATATAAGCTCCGACGTTGGCAATGGTCTCGACGCCCAAGGCTAGAAATTTGCCACGGTCGTCGAGTGCGAGCCGAACGCGCGAAACATTATCGCGCGCATGGTGATCCGCGATGAAGGCCTCGCTGCGTTCGCAGACCCATTTGACCGTCCGCCCAGTCCGCTTTGCAGTCCAAAGCACCAGACCAAGCTCGGGAAAGGCGCCGGCCTTCAGGCCAAAGGCGCCACCAACATCGGGCGACACCACGCGCAAACGGCTGGCTGGCACTTTAAGAATGCTCCGCGCCAACTCGTCGCGGATGATATGCGGCGCCTGTAAGCTAGCGAACAAGGTATAGCGATCTTGTCCGGGATCGTAGCTTCCGACCGCCGCGCGAGTCTCCATCGGGTTGGCGATGACGCGGCTGATCCGAAAAGTCTCATCGACGACGTGTTTCGCCGTCGCGAAGATAGCTTCGACGGCCTTCGTGTCGCCCAGCCGAAACACAAAGCAAATGTTGTCGGGCGCATCATCCCAGACCGCGGGCTGGTCGGGAGATGCTGCCGTTGCGGTATCAACAACCGCCGGCAGCGTCTCGTAATCCACGGTAACAAGCTCGGCGGCGTCCTTCGCTTGCTCAAGGGTCTCGGCGACGATCGCGACGATGGGATCGCCGACATGCCGCACTCGATCGACCGCCAGGAACTCGATACGGCGGCACGAAGCTTGACCCATCGGGTCGATTTCTTGGAACGAAGGATGCGAAGGTCCCCAGGCCGTCGCGCACGGCATCGGCCCCGCTGAATGCCGAAATAACACCGGCTGCCGCGCGCGCTTCGGCGAGGTTTATATTTCGTAGTCTTGCTGCGGCGTGGAGTGAACGGACAACGTATAAACTGGCAGCATCCGATTGAGGAATATCGTCAGTATATCTTCCCTCTCCGCGTAACAACCTCGCGTCCTCAGTCCGAGGAACCGCCCGGCCGAGCCTAAACTCGTTCATCCTCCCCGCCCATAATCTCTATGTGTTTGATGCGGTTCAAATCAGCCTAGAGCAGCTCGGCGCACATAGCAACTATAGGAGAAAAAAGTTCTGCGATAGAAGAATAGAATAGTGAAGGGTGAAGTCCTAAACTTGCTAGGAATTTGGCGGGGTGCACCCTGCAGATCCGAATTCAGCAAACGGGCTTTGACGAGCCCGGCAAAGGAGCACCCCATGGCGGCGAGATTACCTGCTTCGCAGCATGGCGAGCCCATCGATGCCTTTGCGCATGTCGGTGTAGCCGAAGGCCAGGTGTACCTTCACGCCCGGAGGAAGCAGTGCCGTCATGGCGCATACTCCTCGCCGCGAGGCCCGCTCGCAACGGTCATCTCCACCGTCACGAACGCCGGGCCGGCCGCCAGCTCCTGCCTCCAACGACACAGGACGCGCCGCGCGATCCCATAGCGGCGTGCGATCTTGGCGAGGCTTGCCTCTGGTTGCGCCGCGTCGTCGAGGATCCGGCGTTTATCCGCTTCGCTGAACCTGCGTCGATGACCTTCGCGCGCCGGCGGAATAATCGGACCTGACTGCCCTGAAGAGAGATAAGTCATGTGATTCAGGGGGTGACTTAGGAGTGACTTAGAGAGTGACTTAACCCGCCGCGACGATAGAGCAGCTTGCGTGCCGCTGGCTGCGGCTCCGCTTTGAACTTCGCACGCCAGTCGCCGAAAGCCTTCAGCGGAATCTGGTGAAGCTCGCAATTCGCAATACTGGCGTTGATTCAAATCGCTACGGCACCACGCCTCGTGATGCGCCCGCCAGAAGGCCCCGCCATAACGCACTCGGCATACGATCTCGTCCGCCATCTCGTCCTCCACCTGCAAAATTGCCGGTGAGAACAGATCGCGGTCGCTGCCCAAGCAAACAAGTATGTAAGAAATGGACCCTTAGTAAGCGTCGCGTGATTGCACATCATTCTCATGGGATAGCCGTTGGACAAGCGTTCCAGCACGTCGTTTGAGGTAGGCGAACGGCTCGACGTTGTTGAGTTTAGCGGTGGCGATGAGAGAGCAGACGGTGGCCCAGCGGATGCCGCCGCCGTCGGATCCTGCAAAGAGATGGTTCTTGCGGCCGAGTGCGATGGGTCGGATCGCGCGCTCGACCGGATTGTTGTCGAGCTCGATGCGGCCGCGCCAAGAAAGAGGCAGAGCGCTTCCCAGCGAGCGAGGGCATAGCGGATAGCTTCTGCAAGCGCGCTGCGGCCTGGTATGCGCGCAACTTCAGTCTGAAGCCACGGCTTCATCGCGTCGAGGAGTAGCCGAGAGCTGGCGTCGCGAACGTGCCGGCGCTGCTCGGCGGTGCGGCCACGGACTGAGGTCTCGATCGCATAGAGCTCGGCGATCCGACGTAGCGCCTCCGCAGCGATCGGCGAGCCAGTCGCCTCGTGTACGTCGTAGAACTTGCGTCGGGTGTGCGCCCAGCAGGCGGCCAGCACGATATCGCCGCGCACGGTGAGCCGCTCGAAGCCCGCATGGCCGTCCTTCTAATCGCCATCCGGCGCGCCGCGCCGCGCGAAAGCAAGCCGCCGCCCTAGGGAGCGTTGTCGCCTATTGGGTGAAAGAGCAGACATCGCCCGGACACTTCCGCACGTCGCTGAGTGGCCCTTCGCGTCTTTTTCGCCACGAAAGTATATCTAACGTGTCGAATTGACCGCGACCGAAACGCCTTGGATTTGATTTGTTGTTCGGCGTGCGTAACGCTAAGATAAATTAGGCCCTGTGGAGAATAAGACCCTAAAAAAAACTCCGTTGTTTCCGGGGGGTAATAGGAGCGATGTCCCTTCCAAGACTTTCTCACTTCTACAAAGGATGGATGCCAGAATGAACCCGGGATTGCCGTTTGCTAACATAGCACATTTGGGTTGGGCTGTGAGAGATATAGACACGACCATAAAGAATTTTGAGGACATGGGATTGGGGCCGTGGCGCCGTTATATCCTTGGAGAAGAGGATGGCGGACATGACTTCCTAATGAGGGAGTATGAGGGCGGCATGGCCAACAGGTGTAAAGTCGCGTTGGCCAAGTGGGGACCGATCGTCATCGAGCTGTTCGAGCCAATTTCATTTCCGATCGTTGAGAAGTTCCTGGAGAGCCGCGGGGAAGGTATCTGGCACTTCGGCTACTCCGTAAATAGAGCGCAGTTCGATGCGACCATCGCTGAGATGGAGAAGAAAGGGATCGGAATCGTTGGGCGGTCCGAATATAAGAATGGAGTCCGCATGGCTTTTCTTGATCCGAAAAAGACCGGGGGCATCATATTCCAGTTGCATGATTGTCCGCCGGCGATGGAAAACTTCTTCGACACTATGGGGATGATGGTCTGATATTCGCTGGACGCGGCCTTCCTGCTGCTTAGTTGCAAGATTCGAACCTGATCTCTGCGAACCAGGTCTCCATTTCTGGGAAGCGCATTTTGCGGGCAGAGGCAAAGACGCCACAACAGCCCTTAGTCTCAGGTGGTGTTCTGCCGACCCACAGCATGCACATGAAACCTCGCCCGCGCGGCAGGTGTCGGGGGAACGCCGGCCACGCCGGCCTGTGACCGACGCGCTGGTTCATGACCCAACCGGGACTCTTCACACCGTCAATTGCGGCATCGCGAAAAATCTATTCGATAACCTCGTCGGCGGATCGTCAATATATCTACGCCAATGCCGTCGAATGGGGGCAACCAGCTCGATTTTGCCGGGCGGACGGCGATCGTAACGGGCGGATCACAAGGGATCGGATTTGGCGTCGCGCAACGTCTGTTGGCCTCTGGAGCAAACGTCAGCATCTGGGCGGTCGACAAAGATCGTCTCAGGCAGGCGGCTGCCACAGTTGGGCGGAGGCGAGCGCGTCCTGACTGTTTCGACCGACATAGGCGATCTCGCCTCGGTCGAAGCCGCAACCAAAACCGTGCTCAACGCCTATGATCGAATTGACGTGCTTATCAATAATGCGGGCGTCGCCGGACCAAATGTAAAGATGTGGGAATTTCCGCCCGAAGCTTTCGCTCGCATGATGCATATAAACGTCGAGGCCACTTTCTATTGTTGTCGAGCAGTTGTCCCGCACATGATTGCGCGAAACTACGGACGAATCGTCAATATCTCGTCGATAGCCGGGAAAGAGGGGAATCCCAATGACGGCGCCTACAGTACCTCGAAGGCAGCACAGATCGCCCTGACGAAGAGCCTTGGCAAGGAACTGGCCAACCACAACATCGCGGTAAATTGCGTCACTCCATCGCTTACCCAAACGACGCTCGCGATGACGCTGTCGGAGGCTCAACGCAATTACATCCTCGGAAAGGTGCCGCGTGGCCGAATGCTGATGATCGAGGAAGCCGCAAGCCTGATCTGTTGGGCCGCGTCAGAGGAAAATTCCTTCACCACGGGAGCCACCTTTGACCTGAGCGGCGGCAGAGCGACCTACTAGGTCGCGTTGAGATTGTCCTAACAACACGCCGAGAGTGAGGAGAGCATGCTTTCGGGAACTTACGAATTCCTTCCCCAGGATAGAGTGATATTCGGTCGGCCGGCGGCGGAGGCTGTCGTGGAGACCGCCGATCGGATGGCGAAGCGACGCTTGCTGATTGTTGCCAGCAAAACACTCAGCCGCAAAACCGACGTCGTTGCGAAAATTAAAGCTGCGCTGGCCGAGCGCTGCGTCGGCGTATTCGACGAATGCATAGAACATGTGCCACGCGCCTCGGTGTTGTCGCTCGCCGCCGTCGTGCTCAAGCTCGAGCCCGACCTCATCGTCACGATCGGTGGAGGCACCCCGATCGATACCGTCAAGGTGATGCTGCTGACTGTGGCCGCTGGCATCACCGACGAGCCGGGTTTTGATGCCATTCGAATTCGCGTCGAGGCCAGTGGTGCGCGGGTCGTTCCCACGGTCAAGGATCCGCCGCTACGTCAGATAATCATACCAACCACATTGTCGGGAGCCGAATTCTCCAATCTTGGCGGGTGCACCGACCCGGTCCGCAAAGTGAAAGACCTCTACACTGGGCGCTTGATCGGAGGCCAGGTCGTCATTCTCGATCCCGCTGTCACGGTATACACCCCCGCCGGACTTTGGCTTTCGACCGGCATTCGCGCTGTTGATCATGCGGTAGAGACAATCTGCTCGCGGAGGCCTCAACCGTTTACCGATGCGACCTGCATTCATGCACTACGGCTGCTGTCCAAATCGTTGCCGGCTAATCATGAAAATCCAGCAGATCTCGCTGGTCGTCTTGATAGCCAGCTGGCGGTTTGGCTTGCAACGACCGGCCTCGGGCGCGTTGACTGGGGTGCCAGCCACGGCATCGGGCATCAGCTTGGCGCTGTCGCTCATGTGCCTCACGGACACTGCTCGTGTGTAATGTTGCCGAGCGTTTTGCGCTGGAACCGATCCGTCAATGCTGCTCAGCAGGCGACGGTCGCACAGGCCTTGGAGGCGGAGGATGGTGATGCCGCGACGGCGGTCGCGAAGCTCGTTAAGGCTCTCGGACAACCGACCCGACTGCGCGACGTGGGCGTGCGACAGGAGCACTACGATGCGATCGCCGCGGGGGCTATGCAGAACGTTTTTGTTCGCAGTAACCCACGGCCGATCAACGACCCGGCGCAAATTCGCGAAATACTTGAAATGGCGTGGTAGCGGCTCCGTAGACCGCTGTCTGTCCGTCGACCCTCAAAATGACAGGTTATGGAATGGTCGAATTCGTGCCGGTCCTGCAATCACCAATCCATTCGGGCTCTAAGGAGCAGGTGAATCGGGACGACCGGTTCGCTAGTGGCGTTTTGCTCGGCCGACTTTGAGCACCACGGCACATCCCGTCGCCAGAGCAGGCGCGAGTTTCCGAGCCGCCATTAGCGGTAAGAAATTCCAGGGCTGACTTGTCCCAACAACGCCGACGGGTTCGCGCAGTGTGAAGGAGAAATATCCGCTCGCTGGTGCGGCCGCTCGGGACTTCCATCTGCATGGTGTTGATCCGTGGGGTAAAGTGTGCATACGTATGCTGTGCAAACAAAAGGGCCACTACGGGAGGAGACGTCTTGATGCGAATTGTAGATCTGTCGCAGGAGATCTATGAGGGCATGCCCGTGTACGCTGGACACCTTGAGACCAAGGTCTGGCAGCATCACCGATTTGAGGACACGGCGCCGAACTTCGACAGCGACTTTGCGTACCAGAGCCTCGGCATCACGTTCTGCGACCACGGGCCGACCCACGTCGACGCGCTGAGCCATCTCGACCCGCGTCCGGACGCGCCCACGATCGACCGCATGAACCTCGCGCAGTTTTGCGGTGAGGGCACATGCCTAGACGTTTCCGACGTCAAGCCGCGCGAGTACATCACCGCCGGCCGCCTTGATCGGGCAGCCGCCAGCGTCGACCTGCGCGAGGGTGACGTCTTGTTGCTGCGCACGGGCGCCGTCGACCGCTTCGGCGGCACGCGGGAGTACACGACCCAATACCCGGGGCTCGATCAGGGCGCGGTCGACTGGCTGCGCGACCGCAAGCCGAAGATCTTCGGGGTCAACTCGCCTAGTCCGGACAACCCTGCCGACCGCATCTACCCCGCGCACCTGTTCAGCCGCGCGTCCGGCATCACCCACTACGAGAACCTGGCGAACCTTGCCGAGGTCGCCGGCCGCCGGTTCACGTTCTTCGGTTTTCCGTTGCGAATCCGTGGCGGCCATGGCTCGCCGGTGCGCGCCGTCGCGATGCTAGATGACTAACGCAAGCCTACGAGGAAAGGACGGCGCATGCCGACGAAAGTGACCGACACGATGCTGCCGACGACCATGATCGGTTCCTATCCCAAGCCGCGCTGGTTCGAGGACTACAACGTCGCAGGCGCGGATCTCCTGGAGTGGTGGAAGATCGAGAAGCATTTCCAGGCGTTCCGCGACGCGACCGCGGCCTGCATCAAGGACCAGGAGATCGCGGGGCTCGACATCGTGACCGACGGGCAGATGCACTTCGACCAATACGGCGGCGCCATCGGCTCGTTCGTCTGGTACTGGTACGAGCGGCTCGGCGGCTTCAGCAAGAGCAAGCTGCCGAACCCGATCGCGCGCGGGATCGAGGAAAGCGGTGAGGACCTCAGCCAGGCCGCCTGGATGCACGATTGGGGCGGCACGGCGGTAACCGCCAAGGTCACCCGCGGCATCCCAGGCAGGCTCGGCGAGATGTACGACATCGCCCGCGGGCTGACCGATAAGCCGCTGAAGGTGAGCGTCGGCGCCGGCCCGGCCAATCTCACGTTCCACGTCGACCTCAAATATCCGGGCTCGCGCTACTCCGAGCAGCGCAAGCTCGCCGAGGACATCGTGCCGATCTTCAATCAGGACCTGAAGGACCTGGTAGCGCGTGGCGCGGAGTTCATCCAGATCGAGGACCTTGGCGGCTGGCAGCTCGCGTGGGATCCCAACTCGAAGTGGATCATCGACATCCTCAACGCGTGGATCGACGGCGTAGACGCGAAGATCGCCTGGCACTCGTGTCTCGGCGCGGGCTACGGCAACACATTCCGCTCGGTCGAGGACGCGCTGCCGCGCGTGCTCGAGCGCTGGCAGGACGTCAAGGTGCACCAGTTCGCGCTCGACTTCGCACTGCGCAACATGGTCGACGTGCACGCGCTCAAGCAGCTCGATCCCGACCGCGAGGTGCAGGCGGGCGTGATCGACATCCGCTCGCTCTACATCGAGACCGACGACGAGATCGTGAGCCGCATTCACAAGGTGCTCGAGTACATCGAACCTGAGCGCGTCTACCTGTCGACCGACTGCGGCCTAAAGGCGCTGCCGCGCTTCGTGGCGCTGGAGAAACTGAAGGCGCTCGTGCGGGCGGCGAACCGCGTGCGGGCAGAGTTGCCAGCGCCGAGGGTGACGGGCCGTCATGGCCGTGGGGAGGTCTCGCCGCTTAATGGCCGGAGAGATGTCGCGCCGGCCCCACAGGGCCGCAGGGACGTTCCGCCGGCCCCTAACGGCCGCCGGGAGGTCTTGCTGTAAGATTGGGTACCGCAGGCCGCACTCCATCGGCACGGTTCCAAAGGGACGGTCGATCACTGGCCAACAAGGCGTCGAGCAAGCTTCTCTCGTAGGAATTTAGTTCTTGCGCAAGCCAACGCCTTGACGAGCTTCACTCGGCAGTCCAGCCGCCGTCGACGACCAACGAACTGCCAGTCATCAAGGCGCTGGCGTCGCTGGCCAAGAACAAGATCGGACCTGTTAAATCCTGAAGTTGACCAAGCCGGCCTAATTTAATGCGATTGAGTGTATCCCGTCGGAAGCTCTCGTTTTGGAAAAACGGACGCGTCATCGGGGTCTCGATGAAAGTCGGCGCCAGCGAATTGACCCGGATATTATGCGGTGCCAATTCGATCGCCATGGCTTTAGTGAAGCCCTCCATCGCATGCTTTGTTGCGCAATAGACGCTTCGATTTGCCCCGCCCACATGACCCATTTGGGAAGATACGTTGACGATGACCCCGCCTTTGTTTGCCTCGATCAGTCGGCGCGCGACAGCTTGCGCCACAAAGTATGCGGCACGGACATTCAAGCCGAATATCAAATCAAAGTCGGCGCTGGTCACGTCGACAAATGGTGCGGGCCGATTGGTGCCGGCATTGTTTATCAGGATGTCGAATGGTGGTTGGTTGGCGATAGCGTTTTGCACCGCATCGAGATCACGTACATCGAGCGCGATCGAAGATGCCTGTTGACCTTTCGCTCTGATGGCCTCCGCTGCTTCCGCGATTTCGGTCGCCGTGCGCGCTACCAGGCACACCTGAGCCCCAGCTTCAGCCAACGCCGATGCCGCAGCTAAGCCAATGCCCCGCCCGGCGCCGGTAACGAGTGCTCGTCGACCGTCTAGCCTGAAATTTGCGGCGGCGAAGAGTTCAACGCTCATTCTGCAGCGTGGGCGTAAGGAACGTTGCGGCCGCCATACCGGCGAACTCGGATGTTTGCTTGTTCGGCGTGGCCCGAAAAGCCCTCGAGCACACAAAGTCGGGAGCAATATTCGCCGATCATTGCACTTGCCTCGTCGGTGAGAACCTTCTGATACGTACATGTCTTGAGAAATTTTCCGACCCAAAGACCGCCGGTAAATCGGGCATTTTTCCTCGTCGGTAACGTGTGATTTGTGCCGATCACTTTGTCGCCGTAAGCGACATTGGTGCGCGGTCCTAAAAACAACGATCCGTAATTTTTCATTTTGTCGAGAAAGTAATCCGGATCCCTCGTCATCACTTGCACATGCTCCGAAGCAATTCGATCCGCCTCCTGCACCATCTCCTCCAGCCCATCGCAGACAATTACCTCGCCATAGTCCGCCCATGCCTGACGGGCAACCTCGCGCGTGGGGAGGATGGCCAGCAACCTTTCAATTTCGTGCGATGGTTTCCCGCGCAAGCTTTTCAAAGTCGGTAATCAGTATTGCAGGAGAGCTTGGTCCATGCTCGGCTTGACCAAGAAGATCGGTGGCGCAGAGCTCGCCATCGACGCTATTGTCGGCAATGATGAGAGTTTCTGTCGGGCCCGCCAGGAGATCAATACCGACACGTCCGAACAACTGCCGCTTTGCTTCCGCGACGTAAGCGTTGCCTGGGCCCACGATCATATCGACAGCCGGAATCGCCTCAGTGCCGAGTGCCATTGTCGCAATGGCCTGAACGCCGCCAAGCGCATAGATTTCATCCGCGCCGCCGTAATGCATGGCGGCCACGATGGCCGGATGCGGACTTCCGTTGAACGGTGGCGCACAAGCGAGGATGCGCCTTACGCCGGCAACTTTGGCGGTGACAATCGACATATGCGCCGAAGCCACCATGGGATAGCGTCCACCCGGGACGTAGCAACCAATTGAATCCAGGGGAATGTGGCGGTGACCAAGAATGACGCCCGGCAAGGTCTCTACTTCGACGTCATGCATTGTCTCGCGCTGTTTCTGAGCAAAGTTGCGTACTTGAGCTTGCGCAAATTTTATGTCCTCTAAATCGCGCGCGTGAACCTGCGAGATCGCCTTTTGGATATCGGATTCAGAAAGACGGAAATGCGGTGGTTCCCAGTCGTCGAATCGTTTGGAAAATTCACGAACCGCTGCATCGCCACGATCTTCGATTTGTGTTATGATGTTTTCAACAACTTCACGGACTTTGATGTCGGCAATTTTTGCCCGATCTGGATCGAGTCCGCGCTTGAGCCAACGAGACATGTTTTCCCTCCACTGAGGTTCAAAAAACAAATGCAGTGGTACGGTTCCGCCGCGCTGCGCAGTTACGGCTCGCAGGCGGCAACCTCGACGAGACCATTATGCATACGTTTGCAATCTGCTAAACATTCCCATAGTGGTCAAGGCAGCTAATGTCCAGCCCATCGGGCGCGCTTCTCGACCCCTCGGATTGCGACGAATGGCTCGCCGCGCCTTTGCCGCTGTGTCCCTTGTCCACAGGGCGGGTTCGACACGCGTCCGAATGTTGTAATGAAGTCCCTCTGGGGAAGTGTCATGCCACGTCGATCTGAGCACCGGCAAACAAAGCAACCGAGAAAGCCAACCTCGTTTGATGTCGCTCGCATGGCGGGGTTTTCCCAAAGCGCTGTCTCGCGAGCCTTCACAGAGGGTGGGAAAGTCTCCAAAAAGACCAGGCAAAGAATTCTGAAGGTTGCGAAAGAAATCGGCTATGTGCCCAATCTTCACGCCAGTAGTTTGATTACTCGGCGTACCGGGATGATTGCTTTGATTATGGGGGATATAACCAATCCATTTTACCCCGAAGTGCTCGAGACATTTGCCAGTCGCCTGCAGAGTGCGGGCAAACGCGTGATGTTGTTGAGGCTGTCTCGAGATGAGCCCATCAATCGGGCGGTTCCCTATGTTTTGCAGTACCAGGTCGACGGGATCATCATCGCCACGGCAATGCCCGGACAGTCGGTTAGGGACCTCTGCGAGAGAGCTCATGCGCCCGTTGTGTTGTTTAACCGGGTAGTTAGCGAAGTGTCCGTTGACGCTGTTTGTTGCGACAATAACGCCGGAGGCCGCATTGTAGCGGATATTCTCCTGGACTCAGGTCACCGGCGGTTCGGCTTCATAGCGGGGCTCGAGGGCGCCTCGACCAGCGCCGAGCGCGAGCGCGGCTTCTTCGAGCGGATTCTCGCGCGGACCGGTGAGATACCTTCGAAAGCGCACGGCGACTTCACCTACGAAGGAGGTCACCGAGCGGCTCTTGACTTGCTCGCGCCATCGCACCGGCCAGACGCGTTGTTTGTTGCAAACGACATTATGGCCCTGGGAGCGCTTGATGCGCTCCGCATCGAACTCGGGCTGCGCGTTCCTGACGATGTTTCGCTCGTCGGTTTTGATGATATCGCGGCCGCCGCCTGGCCGAGTTATTCTCTGACGACGTTCCGGCAGCCTATCAATCGCATGGTCGAGGAGACCTTGCGGCTTCTTGCGGAGCGCGTTTCAAACCCAAATCGTGAGCCAGCCACCGTGCTGGTGCCAGGACGCCTCATCCCGAGAGCCTCCGCGCGGCTCACATCATATGCGCAGGCGCCAATCGTGCCCGTAGCCTAGATGGAATTCCTGCCGACGGGGGTCGACTAGACAAGCGGCTTTTTCTTGTTTACGCTTGCAAACGTATGCACTAGCCATCTGCGTACGTGAGCCGTAATCGGTCCATTGCCGCACGAACTCAAAAATGGCGGCGCAAGGGAGGGACAATTGAGACACCTGAAAACCAGCTTTGCTGCGCTTGCTGCGATATTGGCGGTTACCGCCTCTGCCGCTGCGGGCGGAATCGATGAACTGCCGAGTGACATTCAGAAGACGCTCTACAACAAAGATCTGCTCGATCCGATGCAACCCGTCGCTGAGAGCGCGTATCGCGATTGGAAGCCTAAAAAAGGGCCGCCCTGGAAGATCGGCTATGCGAGCTCTTATGCGGGCAACACTTGGCGCGCCAATGTGATGGATCGCCTCCAGAACACGCTCATTCCAAAATGGAAGAAGCTCGGCCTGGTCAGCGAGGTCGTCATCACGCAATCCAATCTGAATGACTCGGTTCAGATTCAGCAAATGCGCCAGCTCGTCGATCAAGGTGTCGATGCGATCATTGTCTGCTGCTCCAACCCTACCGCGTTGAATCCGACCGTCCAGTACGCCCACGATCGCGGAGTGCCGGTATTTTCGATAGCCGGCTATCTCACTTCGCCTTATTCGATGAATTCCTCGGCGAATTTCGTTGCGGGCGGCAACGTGCTCGGCGAATGGATGGCCAAGGAAATCGGCGGTAAAGGCAACGTGCTCGTGGTCGAGGGAATTCCGGGCACGTCCGCTTCCGAACTCGCAAGACAGGGGCGCCAAGGCGGCACTCGCGCGCTACCCCGATATAAAGGTGGTGGGTTCGCTCGCCGGCATGTGGACGGACCAGGTTGCGCAAAGCGAAATCCAGAAGTGGCTCGCTACCAACCCGGGTGAGTTGAACGGAATCATCATTCAGGATGCCTCCGAGCAGGGAGCCATGCGCGCCTTGAAGCAATCGGGCCGAAAAATGGTCCCGATTACGGTAGGCGGAGAAATTGGGCCGCTGTGCTATTGGCGCAAGAATCCAAAGTACGTGTCGGAAGCCATCCTGCCCTGGCCCCCGGGCGATGAGGTCGAAATGACCTGGAACATCATGATGCGAACGCTTGAGGGGCAAGGCCCAAAGATCGAATCGATCTTGACCAAGCCCATAATTTTGACCTTCGACGATCTTAAGAAAGTTGTGAACGAGGATTGCAACGAGGAAGCCGACGGCTGGTATAACCCCGGCATCGAGCAGTGGGCAGGCAAGGCCTACCTCGACCAGTTCTTCCTTCGTCCGGCGGATCCGGAAGCCTACAAGCCCTGAGGCTCAGGGCGGCTTGTCCGCCGCGCCCGCACTCGGGCGCGGCGGATGCCTTCATTTACCCGCGAGCCCACATGCCATGGCAGTTGCCACAGTAGAAATAGCGTCGGTTCGCAAGACCTTCGGCCCTACCGTTGCGCTCAACGGTGCTAGCCTGCGCGCTTATGAAGGCGAGGTTCACGCGATCATCGGCGGCAACGGCTCCGGCAAGAGCACGCTCGCCAAGGTTATTTCCGGAGTGCTCATTCCCGACAGCGGGCAAGTATCGATATTTGGAAAATCCGCGAGCTCGCCGGTGGACGCGAAAGCGCTCGGGATTGCCAATGTGTATCAAGAAGTGCTCGTCACCGATGAATGCTCGGTGCTCGACAATCTTTATGTAGGCGCAGACAATCTGTTTAGCGCCAGCATCGGGCCAAGCGGAGAAAGTTGCAAATGCCGGCGCGCTGATGCGCGAACTCCTGGGCTTCGACCTCGACCTGCAGACGCCGGTGGGCGATCTGCCGCTGAGCATCAAACAGTGGATCACGATCGCCCGCGCGCTGCTCACCGGTCCTAAACTTCTCATTCTCGATGAATCCTCCGCCGCGCTGGATTTCGATTCGACCGAACGGCTTTTCCGGAAAATGCACGAACTCAAGGAGCGGGGTGCCAGTATTCTGATGGTGAGCCACCGCATTGCGGAACTGGTGCGCATCGCGGATCGCGCCACAGTTCTGCGCGACGGAATCGATGTCGGCTCTCTGGAAAAGGAAGAGATCACCGAAGCGCGCATTTTCGAACTCATCGCCGGGCCGGAGCGCGGTCGGACGCTGGCGACGCAGTCGGTTGCCGAGCGGCAAAGTCAGGCGCCAGTGCTCCGGGTCGAAGGCGGCCGGGTTTGGCATGACGCCGGGCTCATCGACTTCACCCTCTATCCCGGGGAGATTGTCGGAATCACCGGCCTTGACGGACAAGGCCAGACGAACTTCGTCCGCTGCCTGGCTGGCGTGGAGACGCTCGTCGCCGGCCGCATCAGGGTGATTGATGGCAAGGACAGCGAGGACGTGTACGACCTTCGTTCCGCGCGCGACAATGCGGTGACGTATGTTTCAGGTGACCGCAAGAAAGAAGGCATTTTCCCGAACTTGAGCATTTTCGAGAACCTGCTCGTTTCGGTCTACCAAGACTATCGGCTTGGCGGATGGCTCAATTTCACGGATCGTCGGAAGCTGCAGCCGGTGTTCGAATGGGAATCCGACAGGCTCGCGGTCAAGATGGGAAGCCGGGACAACCTGATCACCTCGCTGTCCGGTGGTAACCAGCAAAAGGTGCTGATCGCGCGAGCGTTCGCAGAGAAGCCCAATGTCCTGGTGCTCGACGATCCGGCGCGCGGCATCGATGTCGGCGCCAAGCTCGATCTCTACCGGAACCTGAGGGACTTCGCCGCGAAGGGCAAGGCGGTGATTTTCCTTTCCAGTGAGATCGAAGAGTTTCTCAACCTCTGCACCCGTGTGCTGGTGTTCCGCAACGGCGCCATCTCGTCCGCATTCGATCCGCCCTATGACGGCCACGTCATTCTGAATGCGATGTTTGGACGGCGTGCAAGTGCTGCATCGCCCGGCGAGGCGAACGAGCAGCACGCGCACGAAGTCGCCTGGCGGCCGCACCATCGGCAGGAAGAAGACGGCCACCCGATTCCCCGCCCGCTCAAGACGTCGCCTGCGGCGAAAACCAGCCAGGATGAACCGTTTGAATTCGCCGCCCCTGATATCCCGCCCGGGTCCGTCATCCCGCAACGTTTTGCCGAGGAGAACAAAGTATCGCCGCGGCTCGTGTGGTCAGGAGCCCCGGCGGGAACGAAAAGCTTCGCCATCAGCGTGACCGATCCCGATCTGCCACCGGAGTTCAACTTTCCGCGCGCATTCGCCCATTGGCTGGTATTCAACGTCCCGCCCGATACGCGCAGCCTCGGGGAAGGCGCAAGCGGCAGCGCCGCCATGCCGGCCGGGGCGCGCGAGCTCAACAGCGATTTCGTGACGTTCAACATTCCCGGCTTCGGGCGCGGCTACGGCGGACCGTGGCCGCCCGACCGGTCGCACCGCTACGTCTTTACGCTTTACGCGCTCAAGGTCGAGCATCTCGGCCTCGCCGACGACGCCACCTTCGAGGGCTTTGCTGCCGCCGTCTTGCCGGTAACGATCGCATCGCATTCGTTCGTGGCCCATTACGGCCCGGCCAAGAAACCTCTGCCAAACTGATCGGAGATCCCCGCATGCGCGAGCAGTCTAGGAGGAGAGAATGAGCCGCTATTCAACCCGCAAGAGCTTCGATCTGGAATGGGTCGAGCACTGGGCGCGCCACGTCAATGAGGATCGCATACAGGCCGTCATCGGCCGCTTCTTCACCGGAAAATTCGTCCTCGGCATCGACGAGACGGATTATCTGATCGAGGTGAGCAAGGGGAAGATCCAGCGCATTGCGGAAGGCCTTGCCGCAAACGACTTCGGCTTCGATTTCGCGCTTCGGGCCGCGAGCGCCAGCTGGGCGAAGTTCGCTCAACCCATTCCGCCGCCGACGTTCAACGACATCTGGGCCATGGCGCATCCCTTGCACCAGCACTTGCGCATCGAAGGCAACACGCTTCCGTTCTGGCAGAACTTGCGGGCGCTCACCCACATGCTCTCCCTGATGCGGACCGCCTAAGCGAACGCCAGGAGAAACCGATGAACACGCATGATCCGATTATTGGGCGCTATGTCTATGTCCAGTGCGAGGGCAAGACCTACCGTACCTATTACGAAGAGCACGGCGAGGGCATTCCGCTGGTTTGCCTGCACACTGCGGGAACCGACGGCCGGCAATATCGGCACCAGCTCTGCGACCCGGATATCACGTCGAGCTTCCGCGTCATCGCCTTTGACATGCCATGGCACGGCAAATCGCTGCCGCCCTCGGATTTCTACTTGAAGGAGGACGAATACAAACTCACCGCCAAGTTCTATTCGGACTTCATCGTCGCGTTCTGCCACGCGCTGGAGCTGAAGAAGCCGGTGATCCTGGGGTGTTCGATGGGCGGCAACGTCTGCCTTTCGCTAGCACTACGTTACGAACACGAGTTCCTGGCCCTCATCGCCCTGGAGGCCTGCGACTATTCTCCCGGTTGGTGGATCAATCCGCTGCACCACCCGCACATCCATGGCGGCGAGGTGGTAGCGACGTCCGTGTTTGGTCTGATGTCGCCGGAAAGCCCGGATGAATGTCGGTGGGAAACGTGGTGGTATTACGCCCAGGGAGGCCCCGGCGTCTTCAAGGGCGATCTGTATTTCTACAGCGTTGATTCCGATTACCGCGACCAGGTCTCGAAAATCTCGGGCAAGCTGCCGATGTTTTTTCTCACCGGCGAATACGATTTCGCGTGCACCCCCGATATGACCGAGCGCACGGCGGAGAAGGTCAAGAACGCCGAATGCATCATCTTCTCGGGCGGTCATTTCCCGACCTCCGAAGATCCGGTGAAGTTCAAGGAGGTGATCTCGCCCGTGCTTAAAAAGGTCCTGGCGCTCGATCCGGAACGTCAGCGGGAGAGGGGCGGTGCCCTTACAGCGCGCGGTTCGCTGTCGATTGGCCGCGCCGAGCGACCGGCGCCGAATGCGAACGGGCGCCGGCAAGTCGAACTCTGACCGGTGGAGACGGCTCTCGTCATGACGGATTCCAGGGGTACGCAAAATACCTATCTCCTGATTCCGATGCTGCTGCTCGCCATCCTGGCGAGCATCGCCGTGATTCGCGGGCCGAACCTCGTTTCGCTATCCGGATTCGGCAGCGCGATCATCGTCGCGGCGCCGCTGATCCTCGCCACCTATGCGCTGATGTCGGTTGCGCTCGCGGGCCGCGGCACCGTCGACCTCGCCGTCGGGCCGCTGCTGGCCTTCATCAATGTCTCGATCGTTTCTCTGAACGGTCTCGGACTCGTGACTTCTCCGCTCGGTGTGTTCGTCGTAGCGATCTGCATCGGGGTGATCTACCAGATCCTGTTCGCGCTGGTGATCATCGTCGTGCGCGTGCAGCCGATCATCGTGGCTTTGTCGGGCTTCCTGGCGCTGTCCGGCATCAACCGCGTGATCCTGCCGCGGCCCGGCGGTGTCGCGCCGGACTGGATGATCTCCTGGGGTCTCGGCAATACGATCTTTTCGCCCGTGCTCTTGATCCTTGTGCTTGCCACGGGCGGATGGCTCCTGTTCACGCTCTCGCCGTTCTTCAAGCACCTGCGCATGATGGGCTACGACGAGCGCGCTGCGTTCACCGCAGGCGTGCGCAGCGATGTGGTGCGGATCGGTGCGCATGTCATCGCCGGCGTCTTCGTCGGCCTCGGTGCGATTTGTTACACCGCGCTGATCGCCTCCGCCGATCCGACGCAAGGCACGACCATGTCGTTGACTGCCGTGACCGCCGTGGTGCTGGGCGGCGTCAGTCTGGCAGGCGGGCGGGGCACCGTCACCGGCGCGCTGCTCGGAGCCACCAATCTGTTCCTGATCGGATACGTGCTGGCGACGTTTCAATTCGGCCCGGTGCAGGGTTTTGTGACGCAACTGCTCTACGGGCTCACGCTCATCGCTTCCCTGCTCCTGACCATGCTGGTGCCGATCGTCGGGCGCTACATCAGTTTCATTTCTCCATTTGCTGCCTTCATGGTGCTGGGCATCGTGGTCGCCGGCATCGTTCTGGAGGTCAGCACGGCTCAGACTTACGTTGGCGCCGGTCCGAACGCCGTGGTCTCGGGAGGTTTCGTCGATCGCTATTTCATTTTCCCTCCGGGAGGGGACGCGCAGTCGTTTGCGATTTCGCTTTCGCCGTTGCAGAGGCTGCTTTTCGCCGCCGCGGCCGGCATGGTCGCTCTCGTCATCATGATGCGTGTCGTCGTTATTGAAGCCGGCGCCCGTCGGTTCGGCACCTTCGGCCACGCGGTCGTCGCATGCTTCCTTCTGCTGTTCCTTGCGCTCATCGCCATCTACAGCCAGCCGGCGCGTGGAGGCCTCCTGCCGTGACGTTCATGCTGTTGCCGCGCTCCACATTCCTGCTCGCTTTGAACCTGGCGATTGCGCTGATCGTTGGCGCGATCGGCTTCAGCGTCGGCTTTGCGCAGGGGGAGTCCGCGCAGACCGTGCTGCTCTTCACCGTGATCATGGTCGCGGTGCTGTTCTGGTTCGCCAATTACGTAACGGTAGCCTTCGAGAACCGGGGAGCGGCAGCGGACGCCGGCGAGGCGGAGGCGGTCAGCGGCATCGTCGGCATCCGCTCCATATGGGCCGCTAACCGCGCGCTGATTGTGGCGATGGCGCTGCTGCTCGTCGCCTACCTGATCATCACGGCTACCGTGCCGGCGTTCCGCACCGTCGGCAATCTGATTGCCTTCCTGGTGCTCGAAGCGATCCTCGTCTTCGCGTTCAAGGTCTCTCGTGTTTTTGTTCACGGCCGCAGCGCTTTTATCGGCCTCATCGTGCTCATTGCGCTGATCGTGGTCAGCGCTTTCACCATCAACGGGTTCCTGTCGGCATCGAATATCAAGGCGGTTCTATTGTTCGCGGCCTTCCTGGGCACGGCCTGCGTCGGCCAGACGCTCGTGGCCTTGATGGGAGGCCTCGACCTTTCGATACCGTTCGTGATCGGTGCCGCGAATATCGGGCTTCTTTACCTCATCAGTCTCGGCGTGCCGTCCTGGTTGGCATTCACGGCAATCATCATGATCGGCGGCCTGGTCGGCTTCCTCAATGGCGTCATGTCCTACAAGTTGCAGGGCCAAGCGCTGATCATAACGCTCGGGACAGGCTTCTCCGTAGCCGGCCTGGTGCAAATCATCACCAGTATTGGCTCTCAGTTCAGCGGCAATGTTTTCGGGACAGTGCCGCCCTGGCTATCCAATCTCGCAGCCATGAACGGCAGCACCTTCGGACTGAGCGTGCCGCCGACGATTCTGCTCTGGATATTACTGTCCATCGTCGTTGTCGTCGCGCTGCGCTATACGGCCTATGGCCGCTACATCTATGCAGTTGGCGGCAACCGCCGGTCCGCCATGCTGATCGGGATATCAGAATTCAAGTATTGGGTTCTGGCCTACCTCATCTCCGGCGCTTTTGCGGCGCTCACCGGAGCGCTTCTGCTCGGCTGGAGCGGTGGCGGTTTCATTGGAGTAGGTGACCAGTATCTCTTCACCACACTCGCGGCAGTGGTGATCGGGGGCACCTCGCTGGCCGGTGGCTATGGCGGATACGGCTTCACCATCATCGGCGTGCTCGTGCTGCAGGTGCTGAGTTCTTTCCTCATCGGCATCGGTCTCAAATACGAATGGCAGCAGTTCATCTTCGGGCTGCTCATTTTGCCGATGGTGGCCCTCTACAGCCGCTCTCCGCATATCAGGGCGCAAGTCTAGGAAAATCCGATGTTCGCCAGCTCGTTCCAAACCAGCGATGTCACCGCCAGCGCCTTTGCGGCGGCCACGATGGGCTGCTTCGCCGCGGCGGCCTTGACGGCTCTCGGCCTTACGTGGGTTTCCGAGCGTTGGCGAGTTCCCTTGGCGCTTGCTGCCGTGGCGCTCGGCATTTCCGCGCTCTCCTACATGAGCGCCGGTGAGCTCTGGCTTTCTAGCGGCAAGCTCTCGGCCGGTCCGCGGTTTGCGGCGTGGTTCGCGGTCCAACCGTTGCTGGTCGCCGCCGCCTATTTCTTTGCCAATATCGCGGGCCCGGTACCGGCCGGCGTGTTCTGGCGCACCACCGTGGCTGCGTTTCTCATGGTGCTCTGCCGTTATCTCGGCGACGCGCACATCTTCAATCCCACTCTTGGGATCCTGCTTTCGATCGCCTTCTGGCTTTACATCCTCGGCGAGATGTACTTCGGCAGAATGGCTGATGTGATGCGGAAGGCCTCGCGCCCGATGCAGCTCGGCTATTTCTGGATCCGGCTCATCATGACACTCGGATGGGCCGTCATTCCTATTCTGTATTTCGTCGATGTCGTGATCGGTGTGAGCTACACGCCGGTTATCGCCACGCTCTATACGATCGCAGACCTCGTGAACCTCATCGCCCTGGCTCTCACATATCTCGCGATAGCAGGGAAGGAACGCTATTGATCTCGGAGAACGCGACCATGACCGGCGCAGACGCAATTGCCATTATCGTCCTGCTGACAATTCTCGTCGCTGTCGGCGTCTACCTGCTCCATTGGCTGTACCGGCATTCCTCGAAAGACGAAGCCTTTGTGCGCACCGGCTTCGGCGGTGAGAAGGTTGTCATGGGCGGTGGCGCCCTTGTCATCCCGATCATCCACGACATTACGCGCGTGAACATGAATACCGTGCCGATCGAGATCAGGCGTGCCGGCGAAGGCTCGCTCATAACGCGCAACAAGATGCGCGTGGACGTCGTCAGCGAATTCTCGGTGCGCGTGATTCCCACGAAGGAAAATGTCTCTCGCGCCGCGCTGACCTTCGGCGAGCGCACATATTCCGCCGAACAGATGAAAGACGTGGTGCAGGCCCGGTTTGTCGACGCCATTTCGGCGGTGGCTGCGACCATGACGATGGATGAGATCCATACGGGCCGGAAGCAATTCATGCGGCAAGTATCGGAACTTGTGGCGCCGTCTCTCACCGCGAACGGGCTTGAGCTCGAAAACGCCTCGCTGACGGGCCTAAACCAAACCGACATCTCGGTATTTAATCCGGACAATGCCTTCGATGCCGAAGGGTTGACGCAACTCACTGAGGAAATCGAGGAGCGCCGCAAACTTAGAAATCGCATCGAAAATGAGGCCCGTCTGGAGATCAAGCTCAAGGACTATCAGACCGAGCAGCGCGCCATTGAGATCGATCGTGACCTCGAATACGCGCGTATCGATCAGGCACGCGACATCGAGGCGCGGCGGACCGCGCAACTCGCCGCCATCGAGGATGAGCGTTCGAACTCTGCGATCAGCATCAGTAATGCAAAGATGCGGGCCGAGCAGGAAGCCGAGCGCGTCCGTATCGCCAAGGAAAAGCTTATCGATGCCGAACGGATCAACAGCCAGACCGAGATTCGGCTGCTTGAGATTGATCGGCAGAAGGAGAACGAGCAGCGGGCGATCGAGACGTCCAAGGCGCTCGAAACGCAGCGTATCGTCTCGCGTATGGAGGTCGAATCGCAACGCATCGAGAACGAGCGCAAGATCAGAGAATCCGAGATCACCTCGCGCCAGGAAGTTTCCATCATAGAAGCCAATGCTTCGGCGCGGGTCGATCAGACGAAATTGGAGAGCGAACGGCAAGTCGAGGCGAGCCGGATCGAGATCGAAAAGACGATCGAATCGCTGTTGGTGGAAAAGGACAAGCATGTTCGCGTCATCAACGAACAGGCTAATACCGAAAAAGAAAGAGCGGCCATCCTCAAGCGATACAATGTCGATGTTGAGCGGCTGCGGAGGGACGAGGAGATCAATCAGCTCGAAATTGAGAAGAACCAAAACGTGAAGCTGTCGCAGACCGCCGCTCTCCGGAAAATCGAGGATGCGGCCATTGTCGTTAATCGCGAGCTCGACGAACTGCGGATAGCGGCGCGTAAATTCGTCGAAAAATACGAGATCGAACGCGACAAGGAAGTGGAGATCATCGACAAGGAGCGGCTAATCGCTGTCATCAACAAGTCGATCGAGGAGGCGGTCGCCAAGACGGAGGTGGCCAACGCGATGAAGATGCTTGCCGCCACCGAGGAGCAGGTCGTCTCGGCGCGCGAACAGGAGGTTGCCGAACGCGCCAAGCGGATCTCCCTGATCGAAGCTGGTGCACGAACGGAGCGCGAGACCCACCGCCTGGTCTCGATGGCCACGGCTGAAAAGGAGGCGATGGAGCAGCGCGCGCTCGCCGAGATCGCCGAGGCGAATGCGGCCGCGGTCCGCTACGAGAAAGACGCCGAGGGCCAGACCAGGCTCAACGAGGCGGAGAATATGCGCAACGACGCCGCGCGGCGTAGCGCGATTTACGAGAACTTGGTCAAGAACCTGCCGAACATCATACGTGAAACGGTCAAGCCGATGGAAAACATCGAGTCGATCAAGATCCTTCAGGTCGATGGCGTGCCGGGCATCAACAGCCCGTCCGAAACGGGCGGCGGCGGCGGTGTCGCGAATGGCGGCGAGGGCGGTGGCAACATTACTGACCGGGTGGTGAACTCCGCCCTGAAATACCGCACGCAGGTGGCCTTTGTGGACGGCCTGATGAAGGAGCTAGGCCTTCCGATCGGGACCATGGGCAGTTCCGGCGCGCTTTCTTTCCGCGATTTTCCGCAGCCGGAGAAGCCGGGTGGCGCCACGCGCAAGCTTGGCAAGGGCGGCAAGGATGACGACTGAGGTTGCCCGCGATGCCGATACGCGAACTTGACGCGCTCGACCGTCACGCCTTGGTCATGGCGGTCTGGTTGCCCCTCGTCTTGGTGGCCGCGGCGGCCTTTCATTACGGCTTTGCTACCGGCGGCTGGCCGTTTATCGGCGCAGGTTTTGCGGTCTTGATCGCCGCTTTCGTCGGCCATGTCATTGTCAATGTCATACTCGGAACGCGATTCACGCCAAGCGAAGTAGCGCTTGGTCTGGTAATTTATTGCACAGGCGTGCTTGCCTTCGGCTTAGCAATATTGCTGTCCTCCAGCTTCCAAAGCCTATACGTGCTGCCGGTCAGTGTTGGGCTTCTTTGCGTGGCGGCGGTAATTGTCATCACCATGATTCTTTGGCTTGGCCTTCGCGGCGCATTCGAGTCCTTCGACGTGATCCGCCGGTTCAAACAGTGACTTCGCTTCTCGCCATTACGCTGACGGTATTCGCGGCGTTTGCGCTTTACATCGCCACGCAATCGGCGACGAGCGAGAGCGGCCCTGCAGCTTATGTCGACGCCGGCCAAAGCCTGCCGACCTGGACTTATATATTCGCCGGGAGCGGCGTCTTGCTCGCCAGCATCGGCCCTTATGACTATCTGCGTTTGCTTTCCACCTACGGCTTTCAGGCAAGCCAGCTTGCATTGAGCTTGATATTGATGGCGCTGGCTACGGCGCTGTTTCAGAAACGCGTTTGGCTGGCAGCGAGAATCACCGGAAGCCGCTCGCTCGGCGAGCTTTTCGGCGCCCATTTTCAGAGCACGTCGATCCGCGTTTACTTTCTTGTGGTGCTTTTCCTCTTCGCCGTGCCGTTTGCGGCGACGCTCCTCGGTTCTGCGGGAGAACTGCTGGCGCGGGCGAGCGGAGACGCAATCTCGCGGGCGATGGCGATCGCAGCGCTTGCTGCTTTCCTTTTTCTCGCCTCCGCGATCGGCGGTTGGCGCGCTACTGTCTATATCGTCGCGGCACTTTCGACGGTGACCGTCGCGCTTTTGATCTTCTCGGCCGCGTTTGCCTGGTTGGTGTTTGACGGATTGTCGGTCTTCCACAAGGGCTTTGCCGTGCGCGACGGCATACTCGGCGATATCCTGCCCGGTGTGATCCAATTCTCCAGTGGCATCGGACGGGAAGTGCCGGCAGGCGGGCTGTGGACCACGACGGCCGTCCTCTCCTTCTCGCTGGCGGCGGTCGGCGCCGCGCTGAGCCCGTCGTTCGGATTTCTTGCCCTCACTATGAGAAGCCGCGCCGGCTTCGCCTTGTCGCAGGTGTGGACCGTTTCCGGACTCTCCGCCGGCGCGCTTCTGCTGCTCGGTCCCATCGTGGCGGGTCTACTGGGGCCGAGCGACACCTTATCCGCGCTCGCGGCTCGTTTTGCGGCCTACGACCAACTTGCCGCCGTTTGCGTGATTGTCATGCTGATCGCGATGTTGCTCATCGCGGTCGCGTTTTTCACAACCTCCGGCGCCAGCATTGTCACTATCGAGCTTTTGCAGCGCTATGTGCTGCCTGGTCTTGCGCCGGGCGGGGAACGGCTCACCGCACGCGTCGCGCTTTCAGTCATTTATGGCGCGGTGGTGTTACTCGCCGCCTTCTTTCCGGCTGTCGCGGCAGTGCTTTCGACGCTCGCCTTGCCGCTGTCTGCTCAATTGTTTCCTGCCTATCTCGGCCTTTGCTGGTTCCCCTGGATGAGTCGCAGCGCGGTGCTGGTCGGACTCATTGTCGGCAGTTTGTTCGTGGTATTTACCGAGCCGCCCGGTCTGATCTTTTTCAACGGCCTATTTACCGAACTCGCCTGGGGCCGCTGGCCGCTTACGATCCACTCGGCCGGGTGGGGCCTTGCCGTCAACGTCGTCGCTAGCCTGCTTGTGGCGATATTCACGCACCAGGACGCGGAACGTGAGCACCGCAACGCCCTGCATGCCATCTTCCGGCGGGATCACCGCATTGATTTTGGCGGGCGCGCGGCGCGCAGCGCAAAATGGTCGCTCACTCTCCTGTGGATCTTCCTTGCGCTCGGCCCGGGCGCTATCCTTGGCAATACGTTCTTCGCACATCCCGTTTTCACTGAAGCCGAACTTTCGTTGGGGGTACCCTCGCTTTGGGTGTGGCAGGCGTCCTTCTGGATCATCGGGGTAATGCTCGTATGGTGGCTTGCTTATCGCAGCCAGCTTTCGACGGCGGAGGGGTCGTTTCGAGCCCGCGAGTTGCAGCATCTGAGCGGCGCCGCCGGCTCACGTCGGCAGCCGCGCTGGATCGCGCTGCTTGTTGCGCGCTTGAGCGCGCGCCAGAATCTCAAAACGCCGCGAGCTCAGAGACTGAGATGACGGCAGACAACTCCGTCGACGTGAAGCGGCTCGGCTGCTTCGTCGCCGGATGCGAGCGGCATAGGCGGACATGGGCGAGCAACGGTCGGCGCGTCAGCTTCCTCTATTTCGGGATTTTACGATCCAAATCACAATTAACTCCATCATGGGAGTTGTTCGCGCAACGCCGCCCAACGCAGCCGACCCCATCAGGGTGTGCAGAAAATTGGACTATTACTATGATCTGCGTCACGTCCATCGGTGCGATTTCGCCCGGCATCGCGAACCCGCCGGCGCGCTCGTCAATAACCGCAGCGCAGCGCGCGGCAATACCCCGCCCTTCAAAATTACTGACGCGCGGCAGACAAAGTGACACCGACCAGCCGACCTTAGTCGCCAACCAGCAATGCTTGTGCGGCAATCGAACTGCAGCTCACCGGAGAATTTCCGGTCGACCTCGCCAAATTTCCGAAAAGCCATTTTCCGGCTCTTTGGCCATAAATTTGGCAGAGTATGCCTTCCGATGCCCGTCGGCGTAATTTGGCAATTTCAAAAGCGAAGCTGGATCGTTGCGGCTGAATATGCTAATTTTTTCTGTTGAAATGGTGATCTATGCCAACACACAAACTTGACGATTTGGATCGCAAGATCCTTCAAAATCTCCAATCTGATGGCCGGATGAACTCTTGCCGATCTGGCGGCAAGAGTTGGTCTGTCGCCGTCACCGTGCCTGCGGCGTGTCCGCATGCTAGAGCGCAGCGGTGTAATCGCGCGTTATGTGGCAGTGCTCGATCAGCGCGCGGTGGGTCTTCCGGTCAGTGTTTTCGTATCGATAAAGTTGGACAAACAGCGGCAGGAAGTTCTCGATCGGTTTGCCAAGGCAATCGAGCGCTGGCCGGAAGTGCTGGAATGCTATCTGATGACCGGCCCGCGCGATTATTGGCTGCGGGTGGTGGTGCCTGATCTCGACGCCTATGAACGTTTCGTGAAGCAGAAGCTCACGCGGCTCGATGGTATCGCATCGATCGAATTGAGTTTTGCTTTGGAGCAGGTCAAATATTCTAACGTGCTGCCGGTAGTTTGACGTTCGCCTCTTATTGCGCGTGACGGTCGCCGCTCAGTGCGTGAAATAACCTTCCATTCTAAGCCGTTTGGCTTCAGGTGTTTTTCGACCGTGCTACCCGGTAGATTTTACGACCGTGAGGTGCCGAATTGGGCGGCCCGGCGCGATGCTCTGCGCTGCTGCAATGATCGAATTGCTATCGATGCCATAGTGCCGGTAGAGGTCGGGGATGGAGCCGGCCTGACCAAAATGTTCGACACCGAGCGGCCTCGCGCGATGGCCGTTTACTGCGCCTAGCCACGCGAGCGTTGCCGGGTGGCCGTCGAGCACCGACACAATACAGCAATTGACGGGCAAGTCGGCAAATAGCCGCTCGATGTGCGAGTGGGCGTGAACGAGGCCGCGCTCCCGCGCACGCAGTGCCGCCGTCCATCCGGCATTGAGCCGATCGGCTGACGTGACTGCAAGAAGGCCGACGTCGCGACGATCTTCCGCCATCAAGCCGACCGCCTGGATCGCCTCTGGCGCGACCGCTCCGGTGTACGCGACGACAACCTGGCAGTTTGGTCCGGGCTCGCGCAACCAATAGGCGCCATCGACGACTGCCTGCCGAAGCTCGGGCGTCATCGTCCGCTTGGGTTGTTCGATTGGCCGGGTTGAGAGCCGCAGATAAACCGAGCCGCCGGCCTCGTCGCGCAGCCAGTTACGCTCAGAGGCGTCGCCGTCGCCGTCTTTTTGGATGTAGTCAAGTGAGAAGGCGAGGATCACCGCAAGCTCGTCGACGAACGCTGGCTCGAAAGAGGCGAGGCCGTCTTGTGCCAATCCAATCAGCGGCTCCGCGATCGATTGGTGTGCACCTCCTTCGTGAGCCAGCGACAGTCCCGATGGCGTCGCTACAACAATAAAGCGAGCGTCCTGGTAACAGGCATAATTAAGGGCATCGAGCCCGCGCGCGATAAAGGGATCGTACAGAGTGCCGATCGGCAATAGCCGCTCGCCGTTGATCGAATGTGACAGGCCAAGAGCCGACAGCAAGATGAAAAGGTTCATCTCGGCGATGCCGAGCTCAATGTGCTGACCCTTTGGTGAAAACTCCCAGTTGAAGGTCGAGGGGATGCGTTCGCTCTTGAATGTGTCGGACATGCTTTCGCGGGCAAACAGCCGGCGGCGATTGACCCACGGTCCGAGATTGGTCGAGACGGTGACATCGGGCGAGGTGGTGACAATGCGTTCGGCGAGTGCAGATGTCTCCCGCGCCAGTTCGTTGAGCAGGGCCCCGAAGCCGAATTGCGTCGACATCTCCGACTGGATGGTGACCTTGAGTTGATCCGGCACCGGATATTGCGGCGCCTTCAGGCGGCGTTCGCCGCATGCGGCGAACGGCACCCTGCCAAGAAAGGCTTCAACCTGCTCCGGTGCGTCCAAGCCTTCATACAAATCCCATTCGTGCCCGGATCGAATGTTCATTGCCTGGCGGAATGTTTCCATCTGCGCCGGCGTCATCAGGCCGGCGTGATTGTCCTTATGACCGGCGATTGGCAGCCCGAAGCCTTTCACTGTGTAAGCAATAAAGCAGGTCGGCCGGTCGTGATCGATCTTGTCGAAGGCCTCGACGATGGACGGCAGGTCGTGGCCGCCAAGGTTATTCATTAGCCGCGCCAGTTCGTCGTCGGAGCGGGATTCGATCAACTTGGTCACGGGACCCTGGTCGCCGATCTCGTCCATTAGGCGCTTGCGCCACGCCGCCCCTCCTTGGAACACCAGCGCCGAGTAGAGCTGGTTCGGGCAACGATCGATCCATTGCCGCAGCGTTTCGCCGCCGGGCTCGCGGAATGCGGCTTGCTGCAGCGAGCCGTATTTCAGGATTACCACCTCCCAACCGAAATTCCTGAACATTTGTTCGTAACGTTCCCACAGTCCCTCGTGTACAACGGCGTCGAGACTCTGGCGGTTGTAGTCGATGATCCACCAGCAATTGCGCAAGCACTGCTTCCAGCCCTCTAGGATAGCCTCGAAGATATTGCCTTCGTCGAGTTCGGCGTCACCAACGAGCGCGATCATGCGGCCCTCGGGGTGGTCAAGCCCCCAGCCATGGGCGCGCACGTAATCCTGCACGAGCGAGGAGAACAAAGTCTGCGCCACGCCCAGTCCGACCGAACCGGTTGAGAAATCGACGTCGTCAGCATCTTTAGTGCGCGAGGGATAGCTTTGCGCGCCGCGATAGCCGCGGAAGGTCTCGAGCTTTTCCCGCGTTTGTTTACCAAGGAGATATTGGATCGCATGGAAGCACGGCGAGGCGTGCGGCTTCACCGCGACGCGGTCTTGCGGCCGCAACGTGTGAAAATAAAGTGCCGTCATTATGGTTGCCAGAGACGCGGAAGAAGCCTGATGACCGCCAACTTTTAGGCCATCAATGTTCTCACGCAGATGGTTGGCGTTGTGGATCATCCAGCTCGCCAACCACAGAACCTTGCGCTCAAGCTCGCCGAGGATGGCGAGATCGTCGTTCGAGATTTTGCCGCTCACCTCTGACCCCGCCAAATCCCGCAGATCGATTCGATTGCATTATTCGCCGGAACGGCAGGCAGGGACTGCTAATTGTGACCCAGATTCTAACCAAGTAAGACTGAATATGCCATTTTCGGCCAATTGATAGGTCGTTAATTCTAAACCGTCAGTTTCACCTGGATATTCCTGCAGACATTCCTGGCCTTATCTCACATCTGACCGGCACCAATCACTTGGCGCATCAGGCTCCTCAAACCGAGGAAGCCAATGCCAAGAACTTGCAACGCAAAGATTAGTTTCGCCGCTACTGCGGAGTTCGCCGCTACTGTTGTTGAAAATGGCGGCGCGGGTCGTGATGTCGACTGGGCTCAGCTTAGTTAGGCCGAATTCGGCAGGCAGCTCGCCGCGGCACGGCAGATAGCTGTTGCTCGAAGATCGTATTAGACTTTCAAGAAAGTGGTTCTCGGCCATGAGGCAAATCCCATGAAGCGGTACTTGGCTGCGATCTTATTTGTGCTGATTTCCTCCCCCACATGGGCGAACGAACTCGATTCTATTTTGCAACAGGCTCAGGTTCTCGGCGCCCCCATGGCCGCCGTTCAGCGCGCCATTGAGATCTCGCGCCAGCCGATTTTTGCAAATAAGGACGCGCTCGCGGTCTTTGATATTTCACAGCCGTCGGCAAAGAAAAGATTCTACGTTTTGGATTTCAAATCGGGTCAGGTTACCGCCCACTACGCCGCACATGGAAGAGACAATGGGCCAAGCGCAAGAGCAACAAAATTTAAGGGCTTTCAGACGCACTTGGACATGGTGCCACTGGGCCCGCTTCGGACAGCCCATTCCGAAGTGATGGATCACTACAAAACGATCGTGGACCGGTACGACGGAACCGTTTATCGGGACATGATGGTCTTGGTATTGGAGGGTGTTACTTCCTACAACAGCTACATCAATCACACTCCTCCGTTCAAATGGATCATCCACCCGAACTGGTACACCACCGCAGCTTTTCGCGCCAAAAATAACGGCGTGCTGGGGAGGAGCAACGGTTGCATTACCGTCGATCCGGTGGAAAACAATCAGCTAATCACGAGGCTTCAAGATGGAGCCCTGGTTTATGTGACGGTCGGAGATGCCCCGATCGAAGAATACTTGTAGGACGCCGACAAGACGTGGGGCACTTGGTTCGAGGGATTATTTGACCAGCCGAGCCAACACCGCGCGCCGCCTGACTGTACGACCTCTCGTCGACCTATCTCCATGAGGGCTTGTGGCACTTGGCGGGCGTTTGGCGGTATCCGAATTCCGCTATGCGGTAGCGGACATTTAGCTAAAGCGCTCGCGAATTTCGCCCGGACGCTCTTCTAAAAAGATCGAAGCCAGGCGGGCGAAATTTGCCCCAATTCGCGCAAGCCGCACCCACTATACTATCGTATAGGGAACCCTTCCTTTCTGTTTACCAGCCGTTAACCATCGTGCAATGGAGCTGCGCGGGCGGGCCATCCTACTCTCTATGGCAAGGGGAGTCGGAGATGGATACAAACTTCAGCCTTTTCGCTTCACGCGTTGGCCGCACTTTGTCGGGTCGCATTGTTGCGATTGGAGTAGTTGGTTGCCTCGCCGTTGGCGGCTTTACTGTCGCCGTGACCGGTGCGGGCGCCGCCCTGAGCGCGCAAACGCCGGAAGCCGTTTCGGTCAATCATGCCAATAAAGGCGACCGTTTGCCGGTGGCACTCAAGCGGACCCCAGCGATTTCGTCGCCATCGGTGACGACCTTGTCACGACCGCCGATCGGGTGTGACCCGGCGTTCAGCCGGACCGCCGAGCCGGAGCGCGCGCATATCTTTGGGCGCTGCATTTCCTGATCTCCGGCAATTGACGTCGGATTTCGGGCTCGCGGGCGCAGGACGCGAATTTTCAATACCTAAGTTCAAGTCGCAGCGGCCTCCGTTCGGCAATCGTGGGCGTCATGCTTGCAAGTTTTGCGACGACGGCTTCGCTCAGGCGGCTATTTATAGCCTGACCGGATAGACCGGTTTCTCGCCACTCAGCACGCGTGCGACGTCGCTGGCGCATTTTGTCTGCAACTCCTCGAGCGCTTCGACCGAATAGAACGCGGCGTGCGGCGTGAGGATTACGTTGGGGCGGCCAAGCAGTCGAGAATCCTTGCTCAAAGGTTCGGCCGCGACAACGTCGAGCGCAGCGCCGCCGAGGTGGCCGGAATCGAGCGCGGCGATCAGCGCAGGCTCATCGATCAGCGGTCCGCGGGCGGTGTTAATCAAGTAGGCGCCGTTCTTCATTTTGGAGAACACGTTGGCATTGAACAGTCCGCGCGTTTGCGGCGTCAGCGGGGCGTGAAGCGAGACGTAGTCGGAGATTGCGAGTAGCTGCTCAAACTCGACAAGCTGGATGCCAGCCGCGCGAGCCGCGTCCGCGGGCGCGTAGGGATCGTACGCGACCACCTTAAGGCCGAACGCCATGGCCTTCGGCGCAACGCGCCGCGGAATGTTGCCAAAGCCGACAAGCCCCAAAGTGCGACCTTCGAGCCGTCGCATCGGCACGACCGCTGGCATTTCCCAGCGCCCCGCTTGAACCAGAGAGTTGGAGAACGGTATTTTGCGCGCCAGCGCCAGCAGCAGCGCCATTGCGTGATCAGATACTTCCTGCAGGCAGTAGTCGGGCACGTAGGTGACGACCATGCCGAGCTCGGACGCCGTCTTGACGTCGATGTTGTCGACGCCGAGCCCGAAACGACCGATCACCTTACAGCGCTCGAATTGCCGCAGCAGCTCGCCGGGCAGCTTTGCATAGGTGACGAAAACACCGTCGGCTTCGCGAGCGACGTCAAGAATGTCGCCGGCACTCGGACTCTTGGCCATGCGGATTTCGGGATCTATGTGCTTGAGCGCGGCCACCGCCGGATCGAGCGAGGGAAAGACGCTATCGGCAACGGCGATCAGCGGCCGTCTCACGCCAGCACCTGCGGATTGACACAATTCGGCGGCCGCTTGCCGTCGAGATAGGCCAGAATGTTATCGACGACGATGTTCGCCATTTCCTCGCGAACCTCGACCACGGCGCTGCCGATATGCGGGGTCAATACGACGTTGGACAACTCCCGCAATTCCTTGCCGACTTTGGGTTCGTGTTCGAACACGTCGAGCCCGGCGCCGGCGATCTGTTTTCGCGACAACGCCCGTACCAGAGCGGTCTCGTCGATGATGGGCCCGCGTGCGGTGTTGATCAGATAGGCGTTCGGCTTCATCAGCTTCAGTTCGCTCCTGCCGATTTGGTGGCGCGTTTCCTTGTTGAGCGGCGAGTGGATCGAGACGAAGTCGGATTCACTCAATAATTGATCGAGCGAGGCATAGGTCAGGCCGGCGGCGCGCTCTTCGTCCGCGGATTTGCGACGCGGTGTGCTGTAAAGCACGCGCATGCCAAAGCCGTGGGCGCGGCGCGCCACCGCCTTGCCGATCAATCCGGCGCCGCCGACCAGGCCAAGCGTTTTGTTCCAGACCAGCGAGCCGAGCAAATAGTTCGACTGAGCGCCCGGGAATTTGCTCGCCCGTACCAGACGGTCGCCTTCGACGACGCGGCGCGCAACCGCGAGCATCAAGCCTACAGCAAGATCGGCGGTCGCCTCTGTCGTGCGCGCGGGCACAACGGTCACGGGAACGCCGGCTGTGGTTGCGGCTTCGACGTCAATATTCGACGGCGTGATCGATTGTGCAGCGACAAGACGCAGGCCGGCATTGGCGGCAATCACGCCGGCGTCGATTTGATCATGCAGAAGACAGAACAGGATATCGCAGCGGCGCACCGCGGCGATGAGCGCGCGCCGTCCGATGATGCGGCTGGCGTCGGGGTTCACTGTGACCGTCCCCACCTGACGAAGCCGCACGATTGCGCTTTTTGCCACCGGTTGCGTAATGAAAATGCGCGGTCGGCGGGGACTCGTCATGACAGCCACCGGACGACACCGGCGACGCCGTCTACGGCGACCTGCGCACCATCCGGGATATGGCGCGTCGCGTCGAGAACGCCCAGAACCATCGGAACGCCGCGCTCGCGCGCCAGCGCGGCAAGATGCGACGTTGAGCCGCCAAGCTCGGCAACAACTCCGGCGACACGCGGCAGAATATGGTTCAGAGCCGGGCCGGCAACACGCGTCACCAGAATGTCGCCAGGCGCTACCCTCGCCAGCTCGCACTCGCAATTGACGACGACGGCGCGGCCGGAGCCCCAGCCAATACCGGCCGGATGGCCGTTGAGGCCGGGGTGCTTTAGCCAGATTTGGTCGGGCACATTTGCCGGCGCGACGCGCAGCGGGCGCGCCTGCAACATCTTGAAGCCTGTGTCGTCAAGCGCCCACTCAATCTCCACCGGCATACCTAATATAGCCTCGGCCTTGCGCATCAGCCGCCCGAGAGCGGTAGCCTGGCCGGCGTCGAGACAAGGTGCGGTGACAAGCTCTTCCGGCACCCTCTGGGGAGCCGCGGTCAAGCCGTGCGAACAGGCGTCTCGATGAGGTTTCCGCCCGCTATCCATGGTGCGGAAAAATCCCTGCCGGCTGAGAACGATGCGGTCCGGTACGACTTCGCCCTGCGCGATAGCCGAGCCTAGTCCCCATGTCGCACTGAGCAGCATGTTGCCTTGAGCCGTCTGGCTCAGTCCGCCGCCCGATACGCTTGCCGCGACGAGAGGCTGAATGAGCACGGCCATCGCGGTGTCGCTCGGGCAGAGATCGCGCTGCGCGATCGCGCGCCGCGCGTTCGTCGTCCACAAAGCCGCCCAGCAAGCGCGTAACGCGGTTAGAAATTCAACCTCGTCGCTGATGCCGAGAAAGCTTTCGAACTGTCCGGCGAAGCCGCCATCGATGCGATCCTCGATCAACGCCGATGAACGCACGGCCGCAGGCTTTGGCGTCGCCTGCCACGCGGCAAGAATCTCCTGCCGCAAGTCCGGAGCGAAGTCGCCTTGATAAAGCCGAAGACGAATCTCGACCGATAGACGACGCTGCCCCTGCGGCCCCGCTTGCGCACACTGGCCGACAGCTTCGGAAAGCCCAAGATGCGCGATCTGACGTCGATAGGCGTCGGCGGTCAGGCATAATCCAGCCGGCGTCGGCAGACCCCCTTGCGCCAAGGCTGCGAGATTCGCCGCCTTGGGGCCGACGCGGTCGGCGTCGATTGCTGCGGGATCAGTAAGGGAAATTACGTAGCCGTTCATCACCCTTAACTCCGGCAAGCCGCCTGATTTTTATTTCACGTGGTCGCCGTATCCCGGTATCGGATCCACGACGGTGATTTGTTTCACTGGAAAGTTGGAGACGATCTCGATTTCGTTTTTGTGCACGATCAGCATCTCTTCTATGCGCACGCCGTAACGAAACCTCTTGCCGTGCTGCGTCTCGAGCGCGAAGGTCATGCCTTCCTTGATTTCGACGGGGTGGTCGAGCGACCAAATACGGGAAATGACCGGCGGATCATATTGCGCAAGACCAAGACCGTGGCCCCACAGATTGGCGGCCGCTTGATCCTCGTCCTCGTAACCCCAGGTCTCCTTAGCCGACGGCCACTTCAGCGCAATCTCGCGCGTGGTGGTACCGGCCTTCACCGCACCGATGGAATCGTAAAGCCATTTCAGCGCAATTTCATAGGTATCTTTCTGCTCCTGAGAAGGCTCCTTGCCGACGCAATAGGTACGATAATAACAAGACTTGTAGCCGTTCCAGGTCAAAGCGGCCAAGTCCATGAAAACAATGTCACCGGGTTGAATGATACGATCAGAAAAGTTGCGCCAGTTCGGCCACGTGTTGGGGCCAGACGAGACGATGACATCCTCGACGTCCTCCATGCCCGGTATGTTGTAGAGATACTGCATCAGATGCGCGGTGACTTGGTTCTCGGTGACGCCGGGACGCAGAAATTTCATGCACTCCCAATGTGTAGCGTCGCCGATGGCGCCGACGATGCGGAAGCATTCCTGTTCGTCTTCGCTTTTGACCGCGCGCGCCTCCATCATCGGAGACATGCCGTCGGCCCAAGTGATGTTCTTTTCCTTGAAAATCTCGATCATGTTGATGTCGACGAAGTCGACGCCGAGCTTCTGGCCAGCGACGCCGTGGCGGCGCATCTCTTCGATAATGGCGTTGGTGAATTTCGTTACTTGCTGCGTCGCCGCTGGTCCGGCCGCGCCTTTGATCCAGGCGAAGGAATGTCGGACGTTTTCCTTCGGCAGCCAGGGAACATGCCGCTCGATTTGAAAGCCGATGTCGCCCTGCTCGAACAACACCGGGCGGCCGTCGCCGCATAGCATGGCGTAACGCAGGCCGGGCTTGAGGCGATTCCAGCCAGGCGTGAGCGTGCCGGTGATGTAGCGGCAATTCTCGTCGTACATGCACAGCAACGCGCCAAGGCCGTGCTTCTTCATCATCTGACGTGCGCGTTCGATGCGGTATTCGCGCAGCCGGTCCCAATTGACCCTCTGCTGCCAATCCAAACCGACCATGCCAAAATTCGCTCCCATCGCGTTCTCCCATTCTTACTTTGTTGGCCGTGTTTCGACCTTGGTGTCTTTGCCGCAATAGATGCGGGTCAACCGGCCGCCTTGCGGCCAAAACGTTTCGATATCCGGTGATTACCAAATTGCTGCGGAGTCTCGAAAACACCGCGATTTATCAAACGCGACCTGCTAAATATCAAGCTGACCCTCGTTATGTTATCCGGAAACCCTCGACGGCCGAATAGCCAAGATTCGAGGACCGAGCCTCGAGAGCCGCAACAGCCTCGCCCATTGATTAAAACCATAGTGCAACACGCAAGATGATCAGAAATAATTGTTTCTGATACGACGCATTAGGATCGGTTATCCTCAGGTTGCGATGGCGTAAGCCTGAACGCTTTTGGCGGTCGGGTCAGGTTTCACGCGCGGGCTCCCGCAGGGCGCGTTCAGCGCTATTTGGCCTGCGGTCGAGCAGGTGCTACACTGGCTACAATGATCTCGCGCGGTTCATCAAACCGCGACGGACGCAGTTGGCGATCGGGTTGGGAGGATTGCCAAACTGAATGCTGCAGGGAGGAACTGTGTCTGAAAGCTTGAGAGATATTCGCATATTCGTTGCCGCGTACGAAGAGCGCTCGTTTACGGCCGCAGCAATCCGAGAGCATGCTACGCAATCAGGCGTTTCCCAACATATACGCAAGCTGGAAGAAGGCTTCCGCGTTAAGCTTTTTTCCCGCGCGAAGGGTCAGGTCGCGCCGACGCCGGCTGCTGACGCCTATTACGGCCGCTGCATCCAGATCCTGCGAAACATTAAATCTGGCAGCGACGTGATGAAATCGTTCACCGGGGTTTCCGGCGACGTCTTCGTTGGATTAATGCCGACAATGACCCGGGCGACCCTGGCTCCCTCGATCCAGCGTGTCGTAAGCGAGCACCCGAACATAAGGCTTCACGTTACGGAATCCTACAGCCCGATCCTGATTCAAAAGGTTCTCTCTGCCGAGCTCGATTTTGCCGTCGTTCCGGCATTTATTGGCAACCGGGGGCTGAAGGTTCAGCACTTTCTGCGCACTTGGGAAGCACTCGTGGCCAGTCCCGACGAAACGCTTCATTTGCGTGGTGTGCGTCTGCGGGAATTCGGGCCTCTGAAAATGGTCCTCCCGAGTCACACCAACGCCCGCCGAAGGAGCCTTGAAACCTATTTTACGACCAACGGCGTGCAAATCGAGCGCATCGTCGAAATGGACGCAATGATGGGCACGCTCGACTTTGTCGCCACCTCGGATTGGGTCACGGTCATACCCGCACTCATGATGACAAGTGAAATGCACAGCAAGCAGTTTTCTGTAGCGCCGATCATCGATCCAACCGCGCCGTTGGATTTGGTGCTCATCGAGCCGATGCGCCGAACCCTTAGCATAGCCGCACGGGCTTTTCTTGAGATCGTCCGCAGTGAGGCTGTTCGCCTCAACAATCAGTGGCGCCCGTATTTTGAAGGGCAATCCGCAAACGAGCGCAGCCTGCGGGTGGTGCGGGATCGAAAGTAAACGCAGATCGACCGGCGGGCGCGTCCAGAGCGGGTAGCGCCGCAGTAGTGTCGAAAAACTCACGAGACCACATGCGACCATTAGTTCAGGGGATGGACACTATTATGTTTATTGATTTGATCGGTCACGCCGCCGTCTGTTAATCTTCGCGATATTACTTTAAATCTAGCGCGCCTAATATTATGGATTCGAGCTTTAGCGCGATAGTTTAAAGTAATTACATAATATATGCGGGCGATTTTTCAAATAATCCCGATAACGGGTGCGCCTCTTTTTCGTCTACGGGTGGAACTGGGTGAAGGGGTAATGGCTGCCCGATCCCTATGTCGGCGGTACTGAAGCCAAGATCGACAGAAGAAATCCCTGTAATCAGGGACGGAGTTGCCTCCAAAGCGAGGCGACGCGGTTGCAGGAAGTCATTTCCTGAAATCGCGCGTAAGAGTGGGAGTGAAGGGCAATGCAGCGTGCTACTCGCAACCTGCTGGCGCATCGCCGAGCACAGGCGGGGCGCTGAAAATGGGCCGCCTGCTTGGCGCGTTACCCCAGCCTTCTGATCGTGCCGGCGACAGTCGTTCTTTATCTGATCAGTCCGTTACTCGCTCCTGGCAGCGTATCGGGCAGCTCGATGCTGACCGTTCTCTCATTCCGGTCAGGTTCTCGCGGACCCTGAGGACCCACTACGGTCCGTTCCCGGTGGCCTTTCTCGCGGTCGCCGTCATCACCGTCATTCTTGAAATCGCGCTTCGCCGAACGCGCTTGGCATGGAAATTCGCGCCATCGGCTCCAACGAGATCGCGGCTTACCGGCTGGGCGCCAAGGTCAATCGGAGCTGCATTCTCGCCTATATGCTCTGCTCATGCTTCGCCGCGCTCGGCGGGCTTCTGCTGTCGGCCCAGATCGGCGTCGGCGATCCGACCGTCGGTCAGAACTATACTTTGCAAAGCATCTCGGCGGTGGTGCTCGGTGGCGCCAGTATCTTTGGCGGCCGCGGATCGTTCCTCGGCGCGCTGGCCGGCGTTCTGCTCGTTCAGGAGATCACTGCCACGACAGGCTTTCTCGGTCTTGGGACCGCTTAGCAATACTGGCTGCCGGGCATCCTCATCCTGGCCGCGACCGCCATGTATTCACGGACGCGCAGCGGCGAGGGAGAACATTGACCGACGGCGTTTTCGGAAAAGGAATTTGGAACCATGGCAACCGTCGCGGACGGTAAGGTTGGAATTGTTGGTGCGGGCGTTATGGGATTCGCCATGGCGAAGAACCTGCGCGCCGCCGGATTCCCGGTCTTCGGCTACGATCCCGCCCAAGCGGCAAAAGATCGCTTGCGCGATATCGGTGGCATTGCCGCCGGCTCGCCGCGCGAGGTCGCCGAGGAGTGTCGGACGATCCTGTTCTCGCTTCCGTCCGTCGAGGCGTTGGCGGAGAGCGTCAGCGGCGAAAGCGGCGTCGCCGCCGCATCGGTCCGTGACACGATCGTCATTGAGTGCTCGACACTGCCTCTCGACGTGAAACGCGCCGCCTACGACGTTCTCGCTGCCGGTGGCAAGATCATGCTCGATTGTCCGGTCAGCGGCACCGGCGCACAAGCGGCTCGGAAGGACCTCGTCATCTTCGGCAGCGGCGATCCCGACGCTTTTGAACGGTCGCGCCCGGTAATGGCAGGGATGTCGCGCCTCCAACGCTATCTCGGCGCATTCGGCAATGGCAGCATCATGAAATACATCGCCAACCTGTTGGTCAGTATCCACAACGTGGCGGCCGCCGAAGCCATGGTGCTCGGCATGAGGGCAGGATTGGATCCATCGGTCGTGTACGATACGCTGGCCGACAGCGCCGGCACATCCCGCATGTTCGAAGTGCGCGGCCCGCTGATGCGGGACGCGCAATACGAACCGGCGACGGCGACGATCCGCACCCATCTAAAAGACATCGACATCATCAGCGCGTTTGCGACGGGCCTTCGCTGCCCGACGCCGCTATTCGCCGCTGCGGCGCAACCTTATTATGCTCGTGCCGCTCAAGGTTTTGAGATGCAGGACACGGCCGCGGTCTGTGCTGTCATGGAGGATCTCGCAGGCTTGGCGCGGCGAATGCCCGACTCCACTGATAAAACTCGTTGATGCGGGCGCCGATGACAGGTGCTGCGTTTTGGCGACACTTCGAAAGCACGAGTATTTATCGATGTGCACCGCTCAGTCATTGATCGCTCCGTAAATTATGAATCTTACTGTCATGTATCAGCTAATGTAATTCCATCGCGGAGCGCGTTGCTGATATTGCGATTGGAGCCGGCGAGGAGAACGCGATGGAGCGCTTTGCACAAGGAGGATTCCACGTCACCTATGAGAAACGCGTTGACCTCGACGCGTTGCGAAAAAAGCGCATCGCGCGGGCCGACGTACAAAGAAAGAAGGCCGGGCTTGATGCATTATTGGTCTGGAAGGACGAAAATTGCCGGTACTTGACCGATCTTCGTGCGCAGTTAATCGCCGGCAAGACCACGGCGCTCAACGGTGCGCTTCTGATCGAGGGCAAAGCGCCGATCCTCTTCTGCTCGGGCGGAGAACGCGATCGTGTCGATCGTACCATGCCGTGGATCGAGGAAGTTCACACTATTCCCATTATCGAAGAAAGAGCGCTCGTGGTGGGAATGGTCGACAGAATCCTGGGTCCCGTTCTTCAACAGCATGGATTGAGCGACGGCAAGATCGGCCTCGACGAAGCCAACACGGTTTTCGTTAAAGCTTTGCAGGCGAAGTTTCCGAAGCTCGTCATTGAAGACGGCGACACGCCAATGCAGCGCGCTCGCATGATCAAACTGCCCGAGGAGATCGCACTCCTCGAGGAAGCGACGGCGATTGCTGATGCCGTTACTGCCAGCGGAATTGCGGCGATCGCCGAAGGCGTCCGCGAATGTGAAGTTGCGGGGGAGGCCATGAGAACCCTCTTTCGATTGGGTGGCGAATTCGCTCACGTGATGACCCCATTCGTGGCGTCGGGTGAGAACATGGCTCCTCCCCACCGGATTTGCAGCGACAAGATCATACGAAACGGCGACCTCGTGTTCATCGATATTGGCGCAAACTGGAACGGCTACTTCGGCGACATGGCGCGAACAACAGTCTGCGGCGAAGCGTCGGATGACCAGAAAAAGATCTACACCGCCGTGTACGAGGGCCTAAAGGCCGGGATTGCCGAAATGCGACCCGGTAGAACCAACAAAGACGCCGCCGACGCTCTGATCCGGACCGCCGCCAAATATGGCTTCGGAGATCGTTTTCTATCTTTGTTTATCGGCCATGGTGTCGGCATTGGCGCGAACGAGCCGCCTTATATCGGCGAGACGTTGCCTGGAGCGCCGGTCTACGAGTTCGAGCAGGGGATGGTCTTCGCGGTTGAGCCGCTGATTTGGGTCGAGGGTGTACGCGGGGGCGGCGGTGTCCGGCTGGAAGAACAGGTTTTGATTACCGATACCGGTCCGCATGTCATGTCGCGGACGGCGTTCGATCGCAGACTCATGCTTTAAGGTTTCGTGACGTGGCCACTGTAAACGGAGCTTGGCGATCTTGTTCTGAAATCCAGGCTCGATTTACGGGTCGAAGCGAAGAGAAAAACTGCCGCCAGCCGGCGGATCTTCAGCCCGTGATCGTTCGCCGGCGCGGCCTGCGATTTTGGTCTTGGCAACGAGGAGACATATCATGAAAAACAGCGGTGACCGGATTTTGACCACGCACACCGGCAGCCTCCCGCGATCGAAGGCGCTTTCTGCAATGCTTGTTAAACGCGAACAACGCAAGCCGTATGATCCGAGCGCACTCCAAGCCGAGATCGAACGCAATCTCGATCTAGTGATTAAGCGTCAGCACGAGTGCGGGGTTGACATCCGCAATGACGGAGAAACACCGCGGGTCGGATTCTCGACATACACGACCGAGCGAATGAAGCGCTTTGGCGGGGAATCGCGCCGCAAGCCGACTCTGGATGCGATCAGGTTCCCGGGATTCGCTGACTATATGGCGCGTCAGATCGGCGTTTCCGATGAGCTCGCCAGAGTCTGGAATGCGCCGCAAGCGGTAGGCAAACTCGAATACGATGCAACATTGTCAGAAGCAAAGGAAGAATCCACTGCTTATAAGGCGTCGCAGAAGCGTGTCGGTACCCGGTTCGTCGAGGACTTCATGACTGCGGCCTCGCCGGGCATCGTTTCGACCACGATGCTTCTCGCGCCCAATAACCCAGCATACAAAAGCGATGCCGAATACGTCATAGGCATCGCAAATGAACTCAAGAAGGAATACGAATATATCGTCAGCGAAGGATATATCTTGCAATTGGATGCACCCGATCTCGCGATGGAGCGGGTCATTATGTTCGGCGATCAGCCGCTGCGGAGCTTCCTTGATCGCGTCGCTCTTCACATTGATGCGATCAATATTGCGCTCGCCAACATCCCGCCGGAGAAGGTCCGTCTCCACGTTTGTTGGGGCAATTGGAATGGTCCGCATCAAGACGACGTTGATATGATCGATTTGTTGCCGCTGCTCTACAAAGCAAAGGTTGGAGCGCTATCGATTCCGTTGGGCAATCCGCGCCACGAACACGAGACGGAAGCGTTCAAGAAACTGCCCGTACCGAAGGACATGCTGCTGATTCCGGGTGTCATCGACGTGACCACCAACTATCTGGAACATCCTGAAGTTGTCGCGAACCGTATTTGCGCTACGGTTGCCGCGGTGGGAGCGCGAGAACGAGTTATTGCCGGAACCGATTGCGGCTTCGGGACCTTCGCCAGCTATGAATTCATCGCGGAGGATGTCGTTTGGGCCAAGCTCAAGGCTCTTTCGGATGGGGCGACGCTCGCGACCAAGCGACTTTGGGGCAAGGCATAAAATGCCGTTGCTGCCAGCGGCAGTTCGTGAGTGAGCGGAAAAATGGATTGATCGCCCGGCGTCATAAGTGGCCGGGCGACCAATGGACGATGCGGCCGGGACTCACTTCCCGCCCAGGGCCTTGATCTGTTGCTCTTTCGACAGCATCGAGGACGGGATCGAATCCATCGGCATCGACTTGTCGCATTTCAGCGCGAGCTTCGGATCCTTCGACGTCGTGTCTTCATCGATTCCCAGCGTGACCAAGCTCGGCTCGTCGTTGTCGATGCCTTGGGCGGCCGCAACCGCTTTGCGCAATGCCAACCGCACCATCCAGGTGTGGGCATCGAGGATCATCATTTTCATCTCGGGATGATCTGCGGCGATACAGCTCAGATCCATCAGCGACTGTCCGGCATAGACTGGTATCGGTTTGCCGGCGGCGACAAAGGCTCGGATCGGACCGACGGTTTCGCTGAACATGCCGTCAATCTGCGGGTACTTGGCGATAAGCGCCGCGGTCTTTTGTTGCGCGATGGCCGGATCCCACATCGTCGGCACCGGCTCTTGCTCCAACAACTTGATGCCCGGATACTTCGCGAACGCGCGCCGCCAGCCGACCGTCTGCGCCGACGTCATCGGATTGCCTGGCGTTCCGCCCATCATGACGATGTTGCCTTTGCCGCCCAGCGTCTTGACCAGCCATTCCGCCGCCAGCTCCCCATACTGGATTTGGCTCTCGGTGGCGATAGATACATAGTCCTTGCCGACCTTGCCTGCGAAATTGTCGCCAGTGCTGTCGGGCACCACGGCCACGCCGGCCGCAATCGCCTCGCGCGTGGCTTTCAGGATGGCGGCGCCGCCGTCGAGTTGTGCGACGATGACGTCATACTTCTGCGCGACCAGGGCTTGGATGTCCGCAATCTGCTTCTCAGGTTTGAACTCGCCGTCGGTGTAGCGAGCATCCGTGATGTTCTTGCATTTCGAGGCTTCGTCCTCGAACTCGGCGCGGGCGAGGTGGCGCCAGTAATTGCCGCCCCAACCATCAGAATACGCGACCTTGATCGGCCTGGTCCCGCAGAATTTGGACATCGGCTGAAAATCCGCCTTGGTGCCTTTTTTGTCCGGATACAATTTAGCCTTGAAAATGTCGTCAGCGTAGCCGGACGAGGCTATAGCAAATGCGAATCCCAATGCCACAACTCCGGCGGAAAGACCGCGTGGTGGCAGCATATGATCCTTGAGTTTCATGTGATTTTCCTTCCCCGAGCTTTTTTGATTTGAGGCAATAAACCAACAACGTTTTAAATTACGTCATCGCCTGGCGCTTCGCTGCATTAGATTACTTGATGCTCGATAGTACAATTTGTGATCGTGACAGGCGCGCTAACTCACGAGTCCTGCGTTTAGCGTTTTAGCGGCTTTCATCACTCATACCTGCGCTCTGCACGCCGCCAGTGGAGCGTTGATGGCTTTCACCACCATCTCCACCCACACCTTCGCATTCGGATTGCGGGCTCGACTGGACCCGAGGCTGACCAGTGGGGCTTCGTGTAGCGACTTCCAATCACTGCAAGTCACTAACGGCGCTTTTCGGCTGATGGTCTGGGGACGAGAATGAGGAGCGCAGCTGAACTGCAAGCGCTGGCAACCAGCTTGCCAGCCGGCGTAAAAAGCCAGAGCTAAATTCCCAATACCTTCTCGGTCGGCTCGCAGGGCAATCCGAGCGCGCCTGCCACCGCGCCGTAAGTGACGCTGCCGTCGTGCACGTTGAGCCCATCCCGCAAATGCGCGTTTTCTTTCAGCGCAGTGCGCCAGCCCTTGTCTGCGAGGGCCAGCACAAAGGACGTTGTCACGTTGCTCAAAGCAAAGGTTGAAGTACGCGCGACCGCCCCAGGCATGTTGGCCACGCAATAGTGCACGACATCATCGACGATATAGGTCGGATGAGAATGCGTGGTCGGCCGTGAGGTTTCGGCACAGCCGCCCTGGTCGATGGCCACGTCGACTATCACCGATCCGGGCTTCATCGCCGTGACAGTTTGCCTTGAGATCAATTTCGGCGCCATGGAGCCCGGAACAAGAACGGTGCCGATGACAAGGTCGGCACGCCGGCAAAGAAGTTCGACGACGTCCCGCGTTGAGAAGATCGTGCGCACGCGACCGTCAAACTGGGTTGCTATGCGGCGAAGCGCCTCGGGATTACGGTCCAACACCACGACGTCGGCGCCCATGCCGGATGCAATCAGCGCAGCGTTTGTTCCGGCGACACCGCCGCCAAGAATGACGACGCTTGCGGGGGATACGCCCGGCACTCCGCCGAGGAGGATCCCACGCCCTCCGTTTTCCTTTTCCAAGCAGCGCGCGCCTACGTGGGACGCCATTCTTCCGGCGACCTCCGACATCGGCGTGAGCAATGGTAGCGTACCGTTCGGGCCAGTGACCGTCTCGTACGCGATCGCGGTGACGCCCGACTGCAGCAAATCTTCGGTCTGTTCGCGATCGGGCGCCAGGTGCAGATACGCGAATAGGATCTGACCCCGGCGCAGTTTCTTACGCTCTACCGCGAGCGGTTCCTTTACCTTCACGACCAGTTCGGCCTTTCCATAGACGGCATCAGCGTTGGCGACGATTTCCGCGCCGGCGGCCTTGTAGTCGCTGTCCGGCAAGCCGGCTTCGGTGCCTGCCGAGGTTTCCACCAGAACCTGATGGCCCTTCTCGGTGAGCTCGCGGACCGTCGAGGGCACGATCCCGACCCGATACTCGTTGTCCTTGATTTCCTTCGGCACACCGACCAGCATGACATCCCCTCCTGAACCGAACGCTGTTTCGCCAGGTCCGATAGTCCGCGTTCGCCTCGCCTGTATTCACAGCAATGCTTAGCTTACGCAGCCGCTGCGACAAACAATCTTGTTCGAGTTGATCCGCCCGGATGTTCCACCACCACGGGCAGGAAGAGGAGAATACCGCCGCCGCGACATCCCGCGCGGATCGATATTGTTTATGATATCACAGGAGCGGGATTTCCAGCCACGCCGGCGGTCGCCTATGGCGGTATCGGCCAGCGGCGACGGGGTGGCACTTTTATGAATGGAGATGCAATTGAGAGTTCACGGTAATTCGGCGGCGAGCCGCGATATAGCAACCCTGTTGCACCCCTACACGAATTTAAAGGCGCATCAATCAAAGGGTCCCTTGATCATTACGCATGGTCGCGGCGTGCACGTCTATGATGATCAAGGCAAGGAATACATCGAGGGCCTTGCGGGTTTGTGGTGCGTCTCGCTGGGGTTCAGCGAACCGCGCCTGGTCGAAGCCGCGCGACGGCAGCTGGAAATCCTTCCCTACTATCACTCCTTCGCCTCCAAGTCGCATGGGCCGGCGATTGATCTGGCTGAACGCATCCTTGATCTGCTCCCCGACACGATGTCGAAAGTGTTCTTTAACAACTCCGGTTCCGAGGCGAATGACACCGCGATCAAGCTGGTTTGGTATTACAACAACGCCATCGGCCGGCCGCACAAGAAGAAGATCGTCTCGCGCATCAAGGCCTATCACGGCGTTACCGTCGCCAGTGCCAGCTTGACCGGGCTGCCCAACAATCATCGCGATTTTGACCTGCCGGTTGCCGGCATTGTGCACACCGGATGTCCGCATCACTATCGTTTCGCCAAGCCAGGCGAAAGCGAGGAAGCTTTCGTTTCACGGTTGGCGGAAGAACTCGACGCTTTGATCGAGAAGGAGGGACCGGACACGGTGGCCGCGTTCATCGCCGAACCGGTGATGGGAGCAGGTGGCGTTCTGGTCCCGCCACGAACCTATTTTGACAAGATCCAGCCGGTGCTCAAGAAGCACGATGTCCTCTTCATCGTCGACGAGGTGATCTGCGGCTTCGGCCGGCTCGGGACGATGTTCGGCCTGGAGGCTTTCGACATAAAGCCGGACATGGTCATCCTGGCCAAGCAATTGACATCGGGCTACCAGCCGATGTCAGCGACGGTGATTTCCGACGCGATCTACGATGCACTGGTGCGTCAAAGCGAAAAGATTGGCGTATTCGCGCACGGCTTCACTTACTCCGGACACCCGGTCGCGGCTGCCGTCGGGGTAGAGACCCTGAAAATCTACGAAGAACGCCGTATCTTGGACCATATAAACTCAATTGTGCCGCTCTTTCAGGAGCGGCTGCGGCAATTGGGAGGGCATCCACTTGTCGGAGAAGCGCGTGGCATGGGGTTGATCGGCGCCGTCGAACTTGTTCAGGACAAATCCTCGAAGAAGCCGTTCGAGACCGCCGTTGCCGCCGGCGCGCTGGCGGCGGAATTGGCTCTGGACAACGGCCTGATCGTGCGCGCCGCAGGGGACGCGATCGCCATGTGCCCTCCGCTGATCATCGAGGCCAAACAAATCGATCAAATGTTCGATCGCCTGGCGGCAACGCTCGACCAAACGGAGGCGGAGCTGCGGCGGCGTGGTGCCCTCTAGTATTTCCCAGGGAGAAGCGTGCGATGAGGCTTAAGGGCAAAGTGGCGATCGTCACAGGCGGATCGCAGGGCATCGGCGAGGCGATCGCAGTTCGCTACGCTACCGAAGGGGTGCGGGTTGCGGTGGTCTACCATCATAACGATAGCGCCGCTCAAGACGTGGTGAAGCGGATCAACGCTGCCGGTGGCGAAGCGCAGCCGGTCAAAGCCGATTGCTCGAAAGTCCCGGAAATCGAGCGGATGGTCTCCGAAGTAATCAGGCAATTCGGCACGGTCGACATTTTAGTCAATAACGCCGGCGTATTCCGCACGGTTGCGGTGGCGGAAACGACCGAGGCAATTTGGGACGAGCAGCTCGATCTCAACCTTCGCGGTGCTTTCTTCTGCGTCAAGGCGGTCTTGCCCGAGTTTCTCAAGAAGGGCGGCGGCAAGGTGATCAACATTACATCGATCGCCGGGGTCGGTGCCTTTCCGAACTGTCCCGCTTATTGCGCCTCCAAGGGAGGGCTCGAAATCCTGACCAAAGCGCTGGCGGCCGAACTGGGCAAACAGAACATCAACGTCAATTCGCTGGCGCCGGGCAATGTCGCCACTCCGCTCAACGCGCACCTGCGAAGGCCCGGGCAACGAGGCCTACATCAACCTGATGCGGACGATGACGCCGACCGGCCGCGACTTCCTCTCAGTCGAGGAAATGACCGGGGCCGCGGTGTTTCTGGCATCCGACGACGCCTCGGCGGTTCATGGCGCCACCTTGATGGTCGACGCCGGCTGGTCGGCAATATAGGCGCGAGACGTCACAGCGATTGCAATGACCGGCGGCGGTATCCTGCGAGGAACATGCCGACGAACATGAGCGCCATCGCCAGAACGATATAAATCGAAAGTCGTTCGCCGAAAATCACGGCGCCCCAAGCCACGCCGGCAAGCACGGCGAGGTAGTTGAATTGCGCGAAAAATACCGGCCCGGCCCGGCGGATGATCTCCAAAAACAACACGAGAAATGTGGCGTTGATGGCGATCGCGAGCAGGGTCGCGATCGTTCCGTCGTCTAGCTGCTGCGGGAACCAGGTCTGTCCCGATACCAGCATCACCGGCAGCAGCATCAACGCGGAGCCGAACAAAACGCCCGCGCCCGTCGCCACCGACGACGATGTCGGCGGCGGCAGGATGGCCGCGGCCACGTTGGATGCCGCGAACATGACGGGCGCCAGGAGCGCCAGCAGGAACCACTTCCACGCTTCCGGGCCGCCTATACTTGCCCCGGGCGCCACGATCAGCACAACGCCGGCAAATCCAAAAAGCAATCCGACGAGGCCCAGCCAACGGAAACGCTCGACGCGCGCTACGACGCTGATCATGAAGGTGAAAGGCGGCGACAGCGCAAGCACGAGCGTCATCACTCCCGCCGGGAGTTTGGGCGCGATGTAGGTCAGAAGCGAAATCGGCAGACCGATGACGAGCGCGCCGATGACGATGTAACTGGCGATGTCTCGGCGCGATACGCCAAGCCGTTCACCGCGCAGCGTGAGGACGATCCAGAGCACCAGTCCAGCGCCGAGTGATTGCCAGAAGGAATACGCCAAAGCAGGCACGCCGGCCTTCGCCGCGAGCTTGTTGACTGTGAATACCGCCCCGTAAATCACCGCTGCGCTCAGCAGCATGAGATAGTCCAGCGGCGAGGCCGTTCGAGCCGGGCCGGTCAAAGCGTCTTACCGATTGCGGTGTCTTTGAGTTCAATTTCGACAAACACCATCTCGGCCGCGCCGTTGTTGATTACATTATGTTCCACGCCAGCGTTGCGGAAATAGGACTTTCCGAGATGCAATTGGGCGAAGGAAATTTCGCCTTGGGGTCCGATCAGCTTAAGTTCGCCGTCACGCGCCGGTACGACTACATAGTCGTGCTCATGGCGATGAAATCCGGTTGCAGCCCCGGGCGGGAAGCGCCACTCCGTCACCCGCAGATGATTGTTGTCGATTTGGACGGTAGGAGTGGCCATCTCGTCGCTCATCTTCCTCTCCTCTTGCCGATTCTTGTCGATTATGCCGAGTGGTAGCTTCGATACGATCCTGCGAGCCGGACGAATCGAATTCAGGAGCGCGTGACGCGCACCCGATCGAGGAATATCGCTGCGATAATGACGCAACCGAGCAGGATCTGCTGAACGTAGCCGCCGACTTCAAGCAGGTCCATGGCGTTGGACAGCATCGTGACGAAGATCGAACCCAGTATGACCGGCACAATACCACCTACGCCACCCTGGAGGCTGACCCCGCCGATAACGGCGGCTGCAATACTTTCGAGCATCAGGCTGCCGCCAAGATTGGGTTCGCCCGAACCGGTGCGTGCGGTGAGCATGAGCGAGCCGAAGGCCGCCAGCAGGCTACACGTGACGTAAGCCAAGAACAGGTAGCGCTTGCTGGGCAAACCGGCCAGACTGGCCGCACGCGGGTTGTTGCCGATCAGATAGAGCGCGCGTCCGAACACCGTACGATCGAGCAGCAAATAAAGCAGCACCGCGACGACTATCGCCAAAGCTACCGGGATGGGAATCCCCGGCAGGTATGTGCCGTCATAAAGAACGTGGGTGAAGGCATCGGGCACGCTGAAAACGGGCCGCCCGCCTGAGATTGTCGTCGCCAAACCATAACAGATGTTCAAGCTACCCAGCGTCACGACGAACGGGTTTATGCCGATCCAGGAAACGAATGTCCCGTTGAAAATGCCGATTAGTAGCCCCACGCCGAGACCGGTGGCGATTCCAGCGACGGCAATGAGCCATGCGGGCATCCCGGCTGCCGCCAGAGCGGTGGTTACCAGCGCTGTCGCCACGCTGATCACGGAGACCGCCATGCCGAGGGAAAGGTCGAATCCGCCAGTCAGGATGACCACCATCTGAGCGGAGGCGAACAACAACAAATAACTCGACTGCACAAGGATGTTGACCACGTTGCGCAGCGACAGCACGCGCGGCTCGATCAACGAGACCCCAAGTTCCATTGCGACGATCAGGAGTGGCAGCAACAGGACGAAGCCCCAGCGCGCCACGCTGCGGTGTCTGGCTGTTTCGGATCCCGTTAGGCCCGGTCCGGCAATGCTTACATCAGACAAGCGCCGCCCTCCGTTGCGAAAGCTCGTCGAGGGCTACGGCGAGAACGACAATAATGCCAAGGAAGATGGCTTGGATGCGCGGGTCGATCCGTAACAGGTCCATCGCATCGGTCAGCGTAAGCAGAAGGATGGCGCCAAGCGCCACCATCTCGACTCGGCCAACTCCGCCTTTGATGCTAACGCCAGCGATCACAGCCGCCGCGATGCTTTCGAGGGTCAGTTGGGCGTTGATGACCGCTTGGCCTGATCCGATCTGCGCTGTTAGTGCGAGTCCTGATACTGACGCCAGTATCGAGCAAATCACATAGGACAGGATAAGGTAGGTCTTGGCCGGTACGCCGGAGACGATCGCGGCCTGCATGTTTCCGCCGATCGCAAGGATGTAGCGCCCCATGCGCGTATAATTCTGCATCACCCAAATGACCGCGACGACGGCGGCGGCCAAATAGAATGCGGTGGGCAGATCCAGCCAAAGACCGCGACCGAAGCCGTCGACATAGCTTTTCGGCATTCCATAAACCGGAATGCCGCTGGTCAGAAGTAACGCAAATCCCGTAGCGATCGACATGGTGCCCAATGTCACCATGAAGGGGGAAATCCGCAGGAAGGCAACGCAAGCACCGTTAACAAACCCCACAATGGCGCCACATCCCAGGCCGGCGAGAATGCCGATCAGGATGATGAGGCCGGGTTCGCCCGGGAAGGTATCCTTGAGGCCGGCCATGACCAGCGCGCTGGCAACGCTAGTGAGCGCGACAACGGCACCTTGTGACAAGTCGAAGCCGCCGACGATGAGGACGAGCATTTGGCCCGCGGCGATGATTACAAGATAGGACGAGCTGCGCAGCACATTGAGGAGGTTCTGCACCGCCACGAAGTTCGGAACGAACAGCGCGAACGCGACGAGCAGCACCGTCAGCAGAACGGGGAGGAAGCCGGCCGCATTATAGGATCGAACTACGCGCTCGAAGGCTGACGTCGGGGCGGCGTCGTTGCTGGTCGAATTGCCACTCATTGCCGTTCCAATCAGTTGCCGGCCTGCGTCGCCAACTCATTCGTCGCGTGTTCGTCTGCTTGCCGCTCCCGGAAGAAATGGGACAACACGGCCGGTTCGTTGATGTCGGCACCGACCAACTCAGCGGCTATGCGGGACCGGTGCATGACATAGAGCCGGTGCGACAGATTAAGCACCTCAGGCAGGTCCGACGAGACCAAAATGATCGCCACGCCGGTCGCCAGCAAGTCTTTCAGCAATTCGTAAATCTCGATCTTGGCTCCTACGTCAACGCCGACGGTGGGTTCGTCAAACAGGAAAACCGAAATGTTGCGGGTCAGTCCGCGCGCCAACAGGACCTTTTGGCGATTACCGCCGGAAAAGGATGCCACCGCACGTTCGATGTTGGGTGGTCGCAGGCCCAATTTCTCGACGATGCCCTGCACGATGCGCCGCTCGCTCCGGCGCTGAAGGATGTGGTGACGCGAAAAGCCGGGCAGATCGAGCGCCGCCATCGAGGCATTCTCGCGTACCGGACGCGCCAGCGCCAAGCCTTCGGCTACGCGGTCGGATGGAAAGTAGCATACGCCGAGCTTCATCAACGCCGCCGGGGTAGGGGCGGCCACCTCCATGCTCCGGACCCGGATGGACCCGGATGAAATCGGTTCGAGCCCAACGATCGCGCGAATGAGCTCGGACTTGCCGCAGCCGACCAATCCGGCGATGCCGGTGATCTCTCCGGCACGCGCGTAGAAACTGCAGTCGACCACGGAATGGTCGGTGAGCGTAACGCGCTCAACCTCCAGCAGCTTCCCGGCGGGCCTGTGTTCGATCTTTGGGAACAGAACGCCGATCTTGCGGCCGGTCATCAGTTCGACCAGTTCGGTTTCCGATACGTCCCCCGCCGCGACCGTCTTAATCTTGCGCCCGTCGCGCAAGACCGTGATGCGATCGGCGATCTGCTTGATCTCCCTCATGCGATGCGAGACGTAGATTATTCCGACGCCGGAAGCCTTGAGCTTGGCGATCAGCTCGAAGAGCTTTGCTGCTTCGGTATCGGTGAGCGAGGCTGTCGGTTCGTCAAGGATCAGGAGGCGTACTTCGGTAAGAAACGCTTTCGCGATCTCCACCATCTGCTGGTGTGCGCGGGACAATCGCGCGACTTTGTAATCTGGCGGCAGGTCAAAATTGAGCTCGCGGACGATGGCGCGTGCGCGGGCTCGCATGGCTGGGCGATTGAGAAATCCGCCGGCTGTCAGCTCGCGTCCGAGAAACAGGTTTTGCTCCACGGTCAGCTCGGGCACCAGGCTGAATTCCTGGAATACCGGGCTGATGCCGATGACGCGTGCGCCGTGAGGCGTAAGATGGGTGATCTCTTTCCCCTGATACTTGAAAGTGCCCGTATCGGGAGGAAACGTGCCGGCAATGATGTTGATCAGCGTTGACTTGCCGGCGCCGTTTTCACCGAACAGCACGTGAACTTCGCCACGCCGGAGGTCGAAGTCGACGCCGTCCAGTGCGACGACTCCGGGAAAATGCTTTGAAATGTTGGAAAGTTCGAGAAGGAGATCGCTGCTGTCGCGGGCCGCTTCGGCGGCCCGCGACTTGTCGATACTATTCATGGCCTCGACCGCGGTCATCTGCGCAACCGTCAGTCGGTTATTGTTCCGATCACGGCGCCTTCACTGAGTAGACCGCCTTGAAGTCCGCGGGTGCCAGAACCAGGCCGATATTGATCTTGTCCAGATTGCTCTTCGCGACCATCTCGGGAATTGCCTTGGCGCTTTTCACGTAGTCCTTCTTTTCAAGAACGCGCACCGCGGTGTCGATCGCGATACGGCCCTGCAACACCGGATACTGGGTGGCGAAGCCCAGGATCTCGCCTTTTTGCAGAGCTTCGAGCATCGCCTGGTTTTCGTATGAGGACATGATGAGCACGTCCTTCTTTCCAGCCTGCGCCACCGCGCCGATAGCGGCTTCGGCCGCCGGAGCACAGCCCCAGATCACGTTCATGTCCGGATAAGCCTGCAACGCATTCTGGATCAGGCCTAGCTGCACGGCCACGCCCGAATCGCCGAACTTGTCGTCGAGCATCGTGACATTGCTCTTGCCCTTGACCGCCTTTTTGAACCCGTCGAGGAAGGCCTCGGCCCATCCGGAACCTGACGGGCCGGGGAACGTGCCGACTTTGGCGGGCTTGCCGTTGAGGTAATCGAGCAGGTAAGTGCCGGTCTGTTCGCCCATCGTGTCAAAATCGACGGTCATTTTCGACGTCACGGTCGCCTTCGCGACCGGGTTGACGGTGCTGATGATCGGCTTGCCCGACGCGACGCCCTTGGCGAACTGCTTATCGAGGCCGGCCTCGGAGATCGGGCCGATCACGATTGCATCGAAATTGCCGGCGAGGCAGTCATCGAATTGCGAAAGCTGCTTCGGCAGATTTTCGTAACCGCCGGCCTGATAGACCGTCAGGTTGACCCCCATGCGCCTGGCTTCTTCAACGACACCATAATCGACGGCCACCCAGAAGGTGTCCTTCATGTGCGGAAACAGAACGCAGATATTCCAGGGCTTCGAGGCCTTTTCGAGCGGAACGTATTCCTCCACCTTTGGCGAGCCGGAATCGAGATTGTAGTATTTGGCTGGCCACCACTTCGCGTCGGCCATGGCTGGGCCACCGCCAATCACGACGGACGCGGCGAGCGCCGCTCCCGCTAGGAGAGTTGCGTGTTTCATTTGAAGACTCCCTAAAATGAACAGAACAGACTACCGCCGGTTGCCCGGATGCCGAGGTTGCACCGGAACTTTCGCAAGATTTCCGAACCCGCGCAATCTGATAAGTGCAATAGGGCGTCATTTTCGGATGCGTTAGGGCCAGGGTGGCGGCCCGAGCCCTTATTTCCGCGTGATCACGTATGAGCCGCTTGCATCGAGCCGCGCCGACCATTTCGGTTCGATGACAATTGTTGTCGTGACCTCCTCGATGATGGCAGGTCCTTTGATCGTGGCGCCAGCGCCAAGCTTCGAGCCGTCATAGACCGGCGTATTGACCAATTTGCCGTGCGCCGAAAAAATCGCTTTGCGCTGCCCGACCAGCGTTTTCGCGGCCGGCGCGCCCTTTCTCACGCGCGGCGGTTGCGGCTTGTCGACGTGTCCGTAGAGCGTGCTTTCGATGTTCACGACTTCGACTGCGTTGTGGGGCTCCGAGTAAGTGTACAATTCCTCGTGGCGCTTGTGGAAAGCGCTTTTCACCTTCTCGAGCGCTCGGACGTCGTTTGCGAAATTGCCGATCTCGACGGTGCATTCGTGGACCTGGCCGACATAACGCATGTCGAGGCTTCGCTCGATTCGGATCGCGGATTTCGCAAAGCCGTCGGCGACAAGGTGCTTCACGCCTTGCTCTTCAATCTGCTCGAAGAGCCGGTTGATTGATGCGTAAGCCGAACCTTCAAGCCGCAACGGACTCGTCGCCATGTAGTTGTATTTGACGTCCGATATGATTTGTCCGAACGCGCAAAGTCCGGACGCAAGCTTCGGAAGGATTACGGTATCGATACCCATCTCGCCGGCCAGAAACGTGATGTGGGCGGCTGTCGCGCCTCCGGCACCGACCAGCACGAAGTCGCGGGGATCGTAACCGCGCTCCACCGAGACGCGGCGGATGCCGTTGACCATGTTGCTGTTGACGATCGTGAACATTCCATAGGCGGCCCGCTCGATCGAGATTCCGAGCGGATCGGCGATCGTCTTGACCGCCTTGCGCGCCTTGTCGAGATCGAGCGGCAAGCGGCCGCCAAGCAGACCTTTCGGATTGAGGTAGCCCAACACCAGATTGGCGTCGGTGACCGTCGGTAATGTTCCGCCCTCGCCGTAACAGGCAGGACCCGGTCGCGCGCCCGCGCTCTGCGGACCGACTTGCAGCAGGCCCATGCTGTCGATCCAGCCGATCGAGCCGCCGCCGGCGCCAAGCGTCTCGACCTGAATCATCGGAATGCCGATTCTGTACCTCAGCATGTCGATGTTCTTGCTGATATTGGTGACGCCATTCCGCGTCAGCGTAATATCAAAGGACGTGCCGCCCATATCGATGGTAATGACGTTCTTCTTCTTGAACGGCGCCGTAACGAACAGACCCGCCTGCGGAGCCGAGGCCGGTCCCGAATTGATTGCGTAGACCGATCGTTCCGAGATCGCCTGACCGAGACCCAATCCGCCGTTCGACTGGAAGTACCGCACCGGATATTTCGCGCCGAGCCGGCGGAAATATTCATCAACCGCGGCGACGTAGCGGCTGAGGATGGGAGCGAGATAGGCGTTCACGATTGCGGTCGAAGTGCGGGTATATTCGCGTACCTGAGGATACAGACTAGAACCGACGGTGAGTGCGACGCGCGGCATCATCTCGCGGACGATTTCCGCGGCCCGGCGTTCATGGCTGTTGTTGAGGACCGACCACAAGAACGATATGGCGACTGCCTCGACGCCCTCCTCGATGAAAAACCGGCAGGCGGCGCGCACATCCTCCTCGTGCAACGGCGTCTTTATCGATCCGTTTGAAATGACCCGCTCGCGCACGCCCTTGCGTAGATAGCGCGGCACCAACATCACCGCCGCCGGGTATTCGGGGTCGTAGCGATAACCGTCCTCTTTGTGACCCAGCCTGATCTCGATTGAATCCTCGTGTCCGGCGGTGCAGATCAGGCCGGTCTTGCCCCCTTTGTGCTGGATCAGGGCATTGAGGCCGACGGTGGTGCCGTTGATGCAAAGATCCGAATTTGAGACGATCTCGGCGGGAGTTTCACCGAGATCTTCGGCGATCAGCTTCATGCCCTCTTCGATCGCGCGAGTGGGGTCTTCGGGCGTCGAAAGCGCCTTATACAGGCGAATATCGCCGGAGCGGGCGGCTAGGACCAAATCGGTGAATGTGCCGCCGGCATCGATGCCCAGCCGATATTTCGTACGCATCGCTATTCCCGAACGCTGGTGTGGTGATTTTTCGCCGGCGCACCGCTGCGCAATTTATTGGTCTCGCTCATATCGACCGCGAGCGTCTTCGCATCGGTGATGACGACGCCGTAATCGTTGCGCGCGCCTTCAACCGATACCAGTCCGTTCTTCACGTCCCACAAGATTTTGTCGATGGGACGCTCGAAAGGATTGCCATAGCCGCCGCCGCCGGGATTGAAGTTGGTGACCGTCTCATGCGGTTTTAGAACCTCGATCACGTTCTTGCGGATCGTCTCCACCGTTCCGCCGCGCTTTACCTCGATGCGGCCGACCTTCGAATCGACCATCTTCGAGACGGCGCCTGCGGCGCCGACGGCCGGAATGCGCCGGCCTTCGCCAAACGTGATGAAGGTCATCTCACGATCGAGCGGCTCGACTTCCCAGGCCGTTCCGGATCCGCCGCGATACTTGCCCGCCCCGCCGGAATCCTCGATCAGAGAATAGCGATGAATGACGATCGGATAGGAGTATTCCAGAAGCTCGACATCGCCGGAGGTAAGAGCGCCGAAACAGCATTCAGGGCCGCAGGCGTGCCATCCATCTTGCTGTGGTGTCGCGCCGGCGCCCGAAATGATGGTGGCCAGCACCATCGTCACATATTCCTCGTTGGTGCGAGTGTCCCAGCCGGCGATGTTAAAACCGTTGGCGTGTCCCCAAGACGCCGAGACCTTCGACGGAACCGCCTTTTCGAACGCTAGGCGGACCGCGTCGGTGAGCGTTTCCATCGGGGTCGTCGTGCAATTCATGTGTGGCGCCGGCTCGACGGCGTTACACAGGGTTCCCTTTGGACCGAAATCGACCGACACGCAGCGGTAAAGGCCTTCATTGTAAGGCGGCGGCAACTGCGCGAACATCATCAGCCCGAGATAGACGCCCGAATGAGAATTGCCCTCGTAGGAGTTGATGAAATAGGGAATTTGGGGCGGGCTCTTGATGGCGATGTGGCAGGTATCTTTCTTGATAGTCACGGTCGCCGTGATTTCGAAATCGCCGTAACCATGGCCGGCATCCTCGAGGATCGCGGTGCCCTGGTAGACGCCGTCGGGCACGGCATCGATGAGACTGCGCATGTGGCGATCCGCCATGTCGAGAAGTTCGTCGATACAGGCATCGACCTGGGCCAATCCGTATTTCTCGATCATGCCAATCAGGTTGCGCTCGCCGACCTGGCAGGCGCCGATCAAGGCATTGAAGTCGCCTTCCTGGTCACGGCGCGCGCGCATATTCGTCAGGATGAGATTCATGACGTCGGTGCGCGGCTTCCCCCGGTCCCAGATTTTGACCGGCGGAATGCGCAAGCACTCGGCGTAAATTTCCGTCGCGTTGGGATTGTAGCCGGCAGGTACAGGGCCGCCGATGTCGGTCAAATGACCCTTGCACACGGTCCAATAGCGCAACTTTCCCTTGTAGAAGACCGGCTTGTACATGCATACGTCGATCGCATGACTGCCGCCGAAGGCTGGATCGTTGTGCAGGATTAGATCGCCTTCGTGAATGTCGTCACCGAAATAGCGGGCCACCGACTTCATGGCCGGAATGAGCGAACCGAGGTGGATCGGGATATCCTGCCCTTGCAGGATCATCTCCGGCACGTGATTGAACAGCGCCGTCGAATAATCGTGCGCGAGATTGAAGACGCTGGATCGTGCGGTCTTCTCAAGCGACAAAGTCATCTCGCGTTGCGTCGTCTCAAGGATCCCGCGGATCACGGAGAGGGTGATTGGATCGACTTTGGCCTTGGACGACGTGGATCGGGATTTTTTTGCGTGACGTGTCCTACCCGCCATGGCGTGCTCCAGTGCCCATGCTGCGCATCGCGAATGCGCGAGCATTCAACGTTGCGGTCGTCGACCTCGCAGTCGATCCACGCAAATTCAGGCTACCCCGTCCGCACTGACTTGCAAAGCTTACGCGGTCCGAGAGTCAAGCAGCGGCTGGCGGTCTTGGTCCTCGCGAAACGCGCGCCCGCATGCCCTTCGGAGTCTTCCATAAGGCCACTGCTATTGACTAGGATGTCGGCGCCGATGTCGGGGGGCCGGCGGTCCGGGACCGGGCCGCCGTTGGATGAAGGAGGGCCAGGACGATGGTCACGGCTAGGCCAAACGCGAAGCTCGCGATCAACTGCGACATGGGCGAGAGCTTCGGCCTTTACAAAATGGGTGACGACGAAGGCATGATGCCCCACATCACAATCGCCAACGTAGCCTGCGGTTTCCACGCCTCCGATCCCACGGTCATGGCGCGCACCGTGCAGTTGGCGAAGCGACATAATGTGAAGGTCGGCGCCCACCCGTCGCTGCCCGACCTTCAGGGCTTTGGCCGTCGCGAGATGAAGATGCGGGCCGAGGAGCTGACCGATTGCATTATCTATCAGGTTGGAGCGCTCAAAGGCTTTCTGGAACGCGAAGGCATGCCGCTGTTCCACGTCAAGCCGCACGGTTCGCTCTACGGCATGGCGGCCAGATCGCAGGAGGTTGCCAAGGCGGTGGCGGACGCGGTCAAGGTGTTCAAGGTTCCGGTGATGGGCATGATCGGTACGATGCACGAGCAGGTTTACACGGCCGAGGGCCTGGATTTCATTTCCGAGTACTACGCGGATCTGGATTATGATGATGACGGCATGGTCATCATCACGCGCGAGCACCACGCGTTCGATCCGAAAAGCGCGGCAGAGCGGGCGGTGCGCGCCGTAAAGGAAGGTGTCGCAGTGTCGGTCAACAATAAGGTCGTGAAAGTACGCGCCGACTGCATTTGCGTGCACTCCGACACGCCCAACGCCACTGCGGTGGCGCAAGCCGTCAAGACCGCGGTCGCCGAATACCTCGATTAGAGCGGCTCTTCAGAAGGGGTTTAGAAGAATGGCGCAGCATCAGGTGTTAAGTCCGCTGCCAGGAATTTTTTATCGGCGGCCGTCGCCGGAAAAGCCGCCTTACAAGCAGGACGGCGATCGGGTCGCGGAGGGCGACATCGTCGGGCTGATCGAAGTGATGAAGCAATTCACCGAGGTCCACGCCGACGCGAGCGGCAAAATCGTGCGCTTTCTCGTCGATAACGAGGCTCCGATCGAACCGGGACAGCCTGTCCTGCTCATCGAGACCGCGTGAGCCGCACGCGTGTTTGACAAGCTTCTGGTAGCCAATCGCGGTGAGATCGCCGTTCGCATCGTGCGCGCGGCGAAAGAACTGGGCGTACGCACCGTCGCCGTGTTCAGCGAAGCAGACAAGGACAGTCTCGCCGTCCGGATGGCCGATGAAGCCATCTGCATCGGTCCGCCGCCAGCCGGCAAAAGTTATCTCAGCATCGACGCGATCATTGAAGCAGCGCGCCGAAGCGGCGCCGGCGCAATTCATCCGGGCTACGGATTTCTTTCCGAGAACGCGCGTTTCGCCGAGGCCGTCGGCGCCGCCGGATTGGTATTCATCGGACCGACGCCGCGAAGCCATCCGTACCATGGGCGATAAGGCGGCGGCGCGGGCGGCGGCGAAGGCGGCGGACGTCCCGATCGTTCCCGGCAGCGATGGGGAAGTCGGCGAACTTGACGCGGCTCTGGCCGCTGCACGCAGCATCGGCTTCCCCGTCATGTTGAAAGCGAGCGCTGGCGGAGGCGGCCGCGGCATTCGTGTCGCACCCGACGAGGCGGCTTTTGAACATCAGTTTCATACTGCGCAGGCGGAAGCGAAAGCGGCGTTTGGCAGCGGCGCGCTTTATCTCGAGCGGTTTTTGCACCGCGCCCGCCATCTCGAGGTGCAGGTGCTCGGCGACGGCGAACGGGTCGTGCACTGTTTCGAGCGCGAATGCTCGCTGCAGCGCCGGCGTCAGAAGGTCTGGGAAGAAGCACCGTCGCCGGCGATCGACGATGTGACGCGACAAGAGCTGTGCCAGTCGGCGGTGCGTCTGGCCGAGCGGGTCCGTTATCGCGGGGCCGGAACGCTGGAATATCTCTACGACGAAGAAACCGGCGAGTTCTTCTTTATCGAGATGAACACGCGAATCCAGGTTGAACATCCGATTACCGAAATGATCACCGGAATCGATCTGGTGCGCGAAATGATCCGGATCGCGCAGGGCGAACCCCTTAGCCTCGCCCAGGCCGACGTGCAGATGCGCGGTGCCGCGATCGAAGTGCGCATCAACGCAGAAGATCCGGACCGGAATTTCCAGCCGGCGCCGGGCCGTATCGCCGCCGTCACCTGGCCGGCCGGTCCGGGCGTGCGGGTCGACTCGATGCTTTATCCGGGCTACGTCGTTCCACCCTACTATGACTTTCTTCTTGCCAAGATTATCGTCCACGCGGAAACTCGCGACGTTGCCTTGGCGCGGCTGCGCCGGGCGCTGGACGAGTTCGAACTCGATGGTGTGGTTACGACGGCCGTCTTGCATAAACGTCTCGCCCGATTGCCGGAAGTGCAGGCGGCCAAGTTCGATACGGGTTTCTTGGAGCGACTGCTGACGGTCCGGGCGCCGCCGGCGCCGGGCCAGGAGAATTAGGGGCGGAGTTACGCATGAGCGGCATCCGTTATTCCTTCGGTGCGGACGAGCATGTCTTCGCCGAAATCGACGAGGGAATGTCTCTTGAGGCTTTCTTCAAGGGCATGGCGATCTGCAAGGAGCTTGAGAAGCGGCGTATTCCGGGGGTTTCGGAAATTTGTCCCTCGAACGCCTCTTACCTGGTGCGCTTCGATCCCGATGTGATCCATCCCGACAAGATGCTGCGCACGCTCCAGGAGATCGAGGCGCAAGTCGGTGATGCCGATCTTGAACTGCCGACACGTATCGTCGAACTGCCCGTGCTCTACAACGACCCCTGGACCAACGAAACCGGAGCAAGATTTCGCGAGCGCCATCAGGATCCGAAAAGCAGCGACATCGAGTATTCAGCGCGCATCAACGGCTATAAATCCATTGACGATTTCGTTGCCGCACATTCGGGCGCGCCGTGGTTTGTCTCGATGGTCGGGTTCGTTGCCGGGCTGCCTTGGCTTTATCAGATCGTTGAGCGCGCCAAGCAGATCGAAGCGCCGAAATATCTGCGGCCGCGTACCGATACACCGAAGCTGACGATTGGTCATGGCGGCTGCTTCTGCGCGATTTATTCGGTACGCGGCGCCGGCGGTTATCAGATGTTTGGAATTACGCCGGCTCCGATTTATGACCCGGCGCAAAAGCTGCCCTACTTCAAGGATTTCCTCGCCGTCTTCCGGCCCGGCGACATTGTGAAGTTTAAACCCATCTCGCGCGAGGAATACGACCGGGACCTCAAAGCGGTCGAGGCGGGCACGTTCGATCTGACGTTCCGGCCCGTCACTTTTTCACTGAAATCCTTTCACAGCGATCCGGGCGGTTACAGCCGACATCTGGTGGAGGCTCTCCATGGCCATTGAGGTCGTTAAACCGGGCCTGGCAACCAGCGTTCAAGATGCTGGACGGCCCGGCTATTACAATATCGGCATCCCGCTGTCGGGCGCTCTCGACCAATATGCTTTGCGCGTGGCGAACCTGCTTGTCGGCAACGAGGAGGGCGCCGCCGCTCTGGAGGCTAGTCTGCTCGCGCCGGAGCTGGTATTCCGCGCGCCCGCAATCGTTGCCATTACCGGAGGCGAGGTCACACCAAAGATCAACGGCGAGGTACGGCCGCGCAACGAATCATTCGCCGTGCAGGCTGGCGATCGGCTTGCGTTCGACTTCATGAAAGCCGGCGCGCGGACCTACATCGCCATCGCGGGCGGTATCGATGTTCCTGTCGTCCTTGGCAGCCGCTCGACCTATGGGCTTGGCGCGCTCGGTGGGTTTTCGGGCCGAAAGCTGATGGCCGGCGATGTACTGCCGGTAGGAACCGCAAAGCCTGCGGCGCGTGCCGGCCGGGCTCTCCCGGCCGATTTGACTCCGAGCTATCCCAAGTCGCTGGAATTGCGCGTGGTCACCGGACTGTACTTTCATCGCCTCACCGAAGACGCCGCGAAAACATTCTTCGCGGATACCTGGACGGTCGCGCCCGAAGCCGACCGCATCGGCTATCGCTACCGCAAGGGGCGCGCCTTGACGTTTCGGGAACGCAAGCAGCCGTTCGGAGCGGGATCAGATCCTTCCAACATTGTGGATGCCGGCTACCCTTACGGCTCCATACAAGTCCCGGGCGGCCTCGAACCGATCATTCTGCACCGCGACGCGGTTTCCGGAGGCGGATATGCCATGATCGGTACGGTGATCAGCGCCGACATGGACCGTATTGCGCAGATGCAGCCCAACAATTTGGCTCGCTTCATACAGGTGGATATGGAGACGGCGCTGAATGCTCGCGCCGAGTACAAGAAACGCGAGGCTCGGCTGCGATCGACGCTTTCGGGATAAATCGAATGGTTGGGCGTCGCTTCGGATTGTCAACGAGATGTTGCCGATCGATGCCGGCAACAAGATCTCGAGAGGGACGGGCGGGCGTCTCCGATTCGCTTAACGACAAATTTTAGAACAGCGCCGGCGAAGGAATGCTGAACTCGATCGACGCTGCCAAACACACTCGTCCCTGGCAAAGTAATTCTAGAAACTGCCGCGGTGCAGTTGTCCACGCCATTCGATGAGAGGATGGGTGCAGCAGGCCTCTACGACGAGACTCGACGTCGAAGCGCGAAACATCGTACTGGCAGACGATTGTCACCTCGGGAAACTCGTCCTGGAGGAAATTTAACCGGCGCTCGTATTCGTGGATCTCCTCGACCCCGGGCGCCCGGGAAAAGTACCAGTCCATTTCTCCGGTTATTAGATGCGCGGGGTAGCCCTCCGAGCTGGTGCGAATGATCATCTGGCGAACGAAAGCCACCATCGCGTCGGCGGAAAAATTACCTGCTTTCAAATAGGACTGGTCTGCCGCCAATAGCTGCAGAAGCCCGCTTTGCGTAACCTCGTCGAAATTGAGCCCCTCGCTGCCCAGCCATTCTCTGATGCGCGATTGCGAGGAAGCGCTGTGAATGTACAAGGTCGGTTGGCGGCGACGATAGTGGTGGAGGAAATATCGCCGAAACACCTCCCATTGCTCGACCGGGTTACGGAAATAGACGCAGACATGGCGCCGCGGTTCCGCCTCCAGCTTCGAATTGAGGCGATGCAGAGGGTATCTGGCCTCGTTTGGGCGGCGATCCTCGGAGTCATTTTGCACCGCGAACTTCTTCAGCTGCTCAAGGTCGAAACGCCGGCGTCCCTGCGGGCCAATCCGATGGCAAGCAAGCAGACCGTCATTGGTCCAGCGCCGAAGTGAAACCTTGCTCACGCCTAAAAGAGGCAGCTTCATCAAGCGTGAGCAATTTCGTCAGCTTCGTCATTTCGACCTTATCACCTTTCATCAATTCGCGGCCCACGTTCTATCGGACCGGATTACTTAATCAACCTATTCCTTTCGCAGCGCAAAATTCATGCCGTTGTCGTCAAGGCGAGCGCAGAAAGGTGGCTTCGCGCCTGCTGCGCCGCGACATGGACGGGAGGCATCACCGGCGAGAATGGCGGCGCATAGGCGAGGTCCAACTCGGCAAGCTCATCGACGGTAAGGCCCGCCCATATTGCGGTCGCTATAATGTCGATGCATTTGTCCACCGCATCGGTCCCAACCGCTTCGGCCCCGAGAACCCGGCCGCTGGTCTGGTCGACGGTCAGGATCAGGTCGATCGGACGCGATTGCGGCATGTATCGAGCGCGGCTCGGAGCTTGGATGGCGGTTCGCTCCGGGCTGAAATCCAGCTTCCTGAGCTTGGCCGAAGCTGAGGCCGGTGCGGGCTACGGCGAGTTCGAAGATGCGCAAGATCGCGGTTCCCAGCACGCCCGGGAAACGCGCGTCTCCCCCGGCGGCGTTGATGCCGGCGACCCGCGCCTGCCTGTTGGCGACATCGCCGAGGGGGTACCAAACGGGCTTCTTCGAAACGACATGGTGACTTTCAACACAATCGCCCGCCGCGTAGACGCCGTCGAAGCCCGCTTGCATACGATCATCGACGGCGATCGCGCCCGTAATCCCCAAGGGCACACCCGCGGCTACCATAAGGTCGACCCTGGGCCGCACGCCGGTTGCGGCCAGCACCAAGTCGCCCTCGATCAACTCGCCGTCCTTGAGAACAAGGCCTGCCTGCGTGACCTCGACAATGCGCCTGTCGGCGCGGAACTCTATCTGATCGACGGCGAGATGGGCCGCCACCGCGTCGCCCACGGCGCGATCGAATGCCGCGACTCCGCCTATGATCAAAAGACGTTTCATCTCGCAGACCCCGCATCTGGCGGAGATGCGATCCTAAGACGCGCGTCCACGGCCGTGAGGGTCGATCCGTTCGCGATGATCGGATTGATATCCAGTTCCATGAGCCACGGCGCCCGTGCGATCCACTTCGACAAGGCCGCGAGCAGCCGCGCGAGTGCCGTCTCGGTCCACGCCTGGGCGGCCACGCGCGCCGTCGAGCAAAGCGCGTCCGCGCAGTTCGTCGAACATCGAAGTCGCTTCTTCCTCGCTAAACGGCGCGATGCGCACTGCGACGTCGTCGAGCGCTTCGATCCAGATGCCGCCGAGCCCAAATAGCACCGCCGGCCCAAATTGCGGGTCCCGCATGACGCCGACCGCAAGCTCGAGGCCGGCCGCCGCTTGGCGCTGGATCAGCACCTGCCCTGGCCCCAGCCGCTTTTCGAATTCGCCCGCGACCTCACGTGCTCGCGCCGCATCGGCGATACCGATCTTCACGGCGCCAGCCTCGCTTTTGTGCAAAAGCGCGGGCCGGATGGCTTTAAGGACGCAGGGAAAACCGACATCGGTTGCGGCGGCCTCGGCCGCGCTCACGTCGTCGGCGATCCGCCATGCTGCGAAGCTGACGCCTGCGCCGGCAAGCAAACGAAAGGTCGTTTGCGGATCAATCCATCCCGCGGCGTCGGCTGTTTCGGGTATCGGGAGGGGCGGGCCGACAGCCGGCGCGGGGCTGAACCGAAAGCGCCCGGGATTTCGCGACGGTACGCGCGGTACGCGCCGCCCACGGGTGGCACGGTATGCCGGCCGAGAGCAGCTGGCGGCGGTTTTCCTCGGCGCCTTCGGGAGCGACCCAGCAAACATGGATCGGCTTGCGGCTCCCAGCAGCCCGGGCGTTCTCCTGCTCGACGATAATTCGTTTCGTCACCTCCGGCATGAGGGCAGAACGCTGCAGCAGCACCGGTACGACCGCATCCACCTCGTCGCTCGCCATGAGCGCCTTCACGGATTCACCGTACATTTGCGCGAAACGCGGCCAATCGGTTGTCACGTCGACCGGATTGCCTGGCGCTGCCGTATGCCGGAATCGAAGTACGGATCTTCGCTCTGCAGTTCGTCCGAGAGCTGCGGGACGGCGAGCCCCTCGTCCTCAAACAAATCCGTAAGCTCCACGCCCGTGCCGCCGGAATTGGTGATGATCGCGATTCGATTGCCGCGCAGCGGCGGCTGGCTCGCCAGCGCCGCGGCGACGTCGAGCAGCGTCAGACCGTCCTCGACCAGCCGTACTCCGGCTTGGCGGAGCGCAGCCGCCGTAATCCGATAGTCGCCGGCGAGCGCGGCCGTATGGCTGCCGGCGGCGCGCTGCGCCGTCTTGTTGCGGCCGGTCTTGAGCACGATCACCGGTTTGACCGACGCTACAGCTCGCACGGCTTCCAGAAACGCCGCGCCGTCGGTGATCGACTTCAAGCAGCATCGCGATAACGTGCGTGTCCGCATCGTTGCCGAGATACCTGACGACCTCCGCTTCATCGAGATCCGCTTTGTTGCCCGGCGCGATGACCTTGGCAAACCCGATACCTTCTTCTTTCGAGCGCGAGAACGCGGCCATGCCGTATGCGCCGCTTTGCGTGAACAGCGACACCGCGCCGGCCGTAGGCAGTCCGATGCCGATCGAGGCGTTCAGCCCGGCGTGAGCGTTGATTACGCCGAAGCAGTTGGGACCGATCAGCCGGACGCCACCGTTTCGCGCCGCCGCAACGACCTGGTTTTGCACCGATCGCCCGGCATCGCCGGCTTCAGCAAAGCCGCCGGTCAGGATCACGGCGGCGGTCGTGTGAGCGCGCGCGCAATCCTCTATGCCGCCAATACCCCGTCGGTCGGCACGGCGACGAGCGCCAGGTCCACCGGTTCCGGAATTTCGCGGATGGTCGAATATGCCTGCCGGCCAAGAATCTCCTTCTCGCCGGGATGAATCGGAAAAAGCTCTCCGTCGTAGCCGTCGAGATTTCGCATCACCAGATTGCCGAGCTTTCCGCTCTTGCTCGACGCGCCGATCAGGGCGATCCGCCGCGGGTTGAACACCGCCTGTCCCCAATCCGTCGTCGGTGCAAAATTCATTGGCGGGACGCTCATTCCGGTCGCCGTTGACGTTGGCTGTGCTCGGCGAGAACGCGGTCGACCATCGTTCCGCAATGGCGCACGCTGCGGCGATAGTCGAACACCGCTTCGAATTCCTCGGCATCGAGGTGCGCCGTGATTCCGGGGTGTTCGAGAACGGCTTCCTTGAGTGAGCGGCCGTTTTCGTGAGCAACCGCCGCGGCCTCATAGACCAGACGATGCGCGCTCAGCCTGCCGACCCGAGGCATCAGCGCCAGCATGACCTCTTCCGACAGCACGAGACCGCGGCTGGCATCGAGATTCGCTCGCATGCGCGCGGCGTCGACTTCGAGATTGGCCAGGAGAGGCTCAAGCACGGCGAGCGCCTTTCCGGCCGCAAGTGTTATCTGCGGCAGAGCGTGCCATTCCACCTTCCACGATCGGCCGTCCCGTTCGTGATCGTGAACGAGGCTTTCAGCGATCATCGCGGCGCTGTGACGCGCTATCCGTGCGAGCGTGCCGAGATGCTCGGCGAGCTCCGGATTGCGCTTATGCGGCATTGTGATGCTGCCGATCGTGCCGGGCACGAAGCCCTCGCTCACCTCGCCGAGCTCGGAGCGCTGCAGATTGTAAACTTCGTGGCCGATCCGATCCGCGGTGGCCGTCATGAGAACCAACAAGTTGCACCACTCCGCCAGCACGTCCCGGCTCGACGTCCAGGAAATGGTCGGGGCGCGCAGCCCAAGCCGCGTCAGAAAGCGCGCCTGTATGTCGAATGCCCGGGGTCCAAATGAAGAGAGGCTGCCGACACCGCCGCAGAGTTGCCCGACATCCATCCGCGTCGCGATTTCCGCGAGACGCCGTCGGTGGCGATCAATCTCGGCGCTCCAGCCGGCTGCCTTGAAACCGAACGTGATCGGCAGTCCCTGCTGCCCGTGGGTGCGTCCCGCCATGACCGTATCGCGGTGGCGTTCGGCCAATAAGCCGCATGGCCGCATCGGCCTTGGCGAGGTCGCGCACAAAGATCGCGCGCGCATCGCGTAACGCTACCATCATCCAGCTGTCCGCCAGATCTTGCACGGTCGCGCCGCAATAGAGCCATTCGCCGCTCGATGCCTCACAACGCTTTTGCACGGCCTGGATCAGGCCTTGGGTCGAATGACCGCTCGCTTCAAAGCCAATGCGCACCTCATCCAGAAAAGCCGAATCCGGCTGAACGCGGCGGCAGCTCGCGGCGACGCGTGCGGCCATGTCCGCGGGAATGAGGCCGAACTCGCCTTCGGTTTCGGCTAACACGGCCAGGATTTCCAGCCAGGCGCGAACGCGCGCTTCCTCGTCGAAGATTGCACGAAGCTCCGGCGTGCCCCAGGCACTGCCGTAGACCTGCGAGTCGATCAACTGTGAAGCCATCAGCGGCCCTCAGCCGTGCGCTCCGCCAGCACAAGCAACCCCTGTTCGCTTGCCGCGAGCCGGCTCGAAGTCTCGGCCCGCCAATCGGCATGGCCGTCGAGACCGGTTCGGCACTCGTCGATCAGAGCGCTCACGGCTTCGCGCGCGGCTCCGCCAATCCCGCCGCGGCGCGATACTGCGACGACCGGATCGGCCGCTTCGTCGAGTTGCTGCTGCGAAAGTCCGAGCGGGCGTCCGATCGTCGCGGTGGCGATAGCGTCGAGATCGCTGCATACAGGCGGAAGCTGCGCGCCCCGCTATCGATCATATCGCGCGCGAGCCGCGCGATCAGGCGATGAGCCGTTCTGAAGTCGAGTCCGGCCGTCGTCATGATCAGCTCGGCGAGATCGGTCGCGCACGCGAAGCTCGAGTCGAGCGCGTGGCGCGCGCGCGCATGATCGAACGTCAGCTCTGTCAGCGATCTGCCCATGAGCTTTGCAGCTCCTGCAGCGGCCGTGCCGAGCGCGCTGCGGAACGTCGGCATACGGCTGCATCCGATTGTCCATCTGGCCGGTCGGGGTCCGCCCGCAGACGGCCATGGCGGTTTGCACGCCGATCAGCTGATTGGCGACTGCGCGGATATAGCCCAGTGCGAACGGGTTCTTCTTCTGCGGCATGATCTTGCTCGTGCGCGCGTGGGCGTCGGCGAGCTCCACGAACCCAAACTCGGCCGTGGAAAAAATCATGAGATCTTCGGCGAGCCGGTCGAGATTGACGAGCGCGGCCGTGGCAACGCCAAGCGCTTCAATTGGCAGGTCCGCTTCCCACATGGCATCGCGCGCGTGCCGGACCAGCCCGTCGAAGCCGAGCAACGCGGCGAGACGTTCGCGATCTTGCGGCAGGAGCGACCCGTTGCTGCTTCCGCAACCGGCAGGACTGAGATTGATCCGCGCGAAGAGCGCGCGCGCGCGGTCGAGATCGCGCATCAGCGCGCAGCCGAACCCGAGCAGGAAATGCCCAAACGTGGTCGGCTGGCCGGCCTGAAGGTAGGTGTAGTCCGGCATCAGCAAGTCGCGATGGCGCTCGGCGCAATCTTCCATTGCCTAGCTTTGCTGCCGCTCGACGATCGGCTGCAGCGTCTCAAACCTCAGCCCGGCTCGGAGCGCTTCAGCGCTAGGACGTCGTCCCATTCGATATTGCCGAGGCTCACGTCATTCCGAAACGGCCGACCAACGCCGCCTGCTGCGACTTCAGCGGAGCTTCCCAGATCAGCCGGTCGATCTTGTCGCCCATGGCCTCGGCCATGGTCTCAGCATCTCGTCCCAGATCTCTCCGTTCCGGTCGTAGATACCGACGCTCTTGCCTGACTCCCGACCCTCGACGAGGACCCACCGCGCACCCCACGCGATGTCCTGCAAGGCGAGATCCGCGAGTTCTCGCGGGCCCGGCTGCGGCGGCTGGATCCTTCTTGCCGACTTCGGTGATGGCGACGAGCCCCGCATCCGCCGCGCAGCGAATCACGTTGCGCCGCCGCACGAGCGGCAGCGGCAACGTGCCATCGGAGATTTCGACCGCGCTGAAATCCCAGATCTCGCGCCCGCCCCATGAACACCCGGCAGTGGTGCTGGACGATCGCGACTTCGAGCAACGTGCCTCCGGGATAGGTGAGGAGGCCGTGGCTTGCGAGAAGCGCCAGCTTTCGCCGCAACAGATCCGGTGGCATGGCCGCCGATGTGCCGAAGCCGAGCTTCCAATGATCGATATAGGGTCCCGCGATCTCGATCATGTCGGCGGTCGCTGCCAGACCGACGCCGGTGTCGATGACCATCGTGACGCCTTTGTCACGCGGCCGGCCGCTGCGCGGAACCCACGCGTGATCGATCACTCCTGCCCAAGCAAGCTCACCCATTGTCATCGACGCTCTCAACGAGGTCCCGAAGCGCCTTCTCGACCATGGCGAGATCAGCGCCCCACGGCACGACGGCGACGTTGCCCTGCCGCTCCGTGTGGAATTCCAACAGACAGCATTTGAGCAAAGTAATTTGATTGCGCTCGCCGCGATGACGCGCGGACACATTTCAACGCGCGGCGGCTCGTCGCCGTAGTAGTGGCGATGAAATTGCAGGCTGCGCTCGCAGCCGATCAGCGTCCAATCTTGTCGCTGCGGCGGACGCTCGTCGAGAAAATAGAGCGGGACGCCGAGGTCGTCCAAACCTCCCGAGCGGCAAGGAACAAGAAAAGCCTCGGCCTTCGCGCCCTTGCACAGGTCGCGCAGTTCGATGCGCTCCAGTTCAGGCGGATCGGCGGCAAGTCTGCGTAGCTTCGGACGTGGCGGGCGAGGTCGTAGAGCTTCGGCGGCTCCGGCGGCGCAACTTCGAGGATTTTAACCAACAGAGCGATCGGGCCGGTGAATGAAGTTGATATGATCGTAGCGGCCCCAGACCACCAGCGTTCGATCGGATCCGACGTCGTGCTCATGCGCAAGCTCAGCTAGCGCCGTGCGGTTGGCGCAGTCGGTCTTCGGCGATCGAACAAAAATACATTCCTTCGGCAGCGCCAAGACCTCGACCTCGACGATCTCGGCGAAAAACGCATCGTTGTCGCGCTTGGCGATCGCGACGACGGCCATCGCGTCCGCCTGATCATGCAGGACGATGAATTCGGTGCGCCGATAGGCCTCGCGGCCGAGCAGATGCGCAATCAAGCGTTCTCGTGAAGGCGCTTCGTACGCTGCATGCTGACATTGCATAGACAAGGGAACGACATTGCGCCGCTCTCATAGAGAGACGCGAGGTGGGCTTGCTCAGCGTGCTCATGATGCCTCATCGCCTCCGGCTGCCGAACGCCAAAGCGCCGCCGGCGATCATGTGGCGCAATTCCTTAGGTGACGCAAGCGATCAGTCCGAATATTGCGATAGCTCCGGCGCCGGCAGCGGCGCATCAGAGGTCGTCGGCAACATCACTCAAGCCGGTGTTTTCTGCAACCTCCTCCACCGTCGTGTCGATAAATTTACGCAGCCGTAAATGGCCGTCGTCGTTGAAATCGAACACGCCGAGATCCGTGACGAGCCATTGGAACGCCAAGGTGCTATCCTCGATGGTGCGGGCGATGGCACCGATCATCATCTCGCCCAGGCTGCAATCGTGGATCACTGCGTGGCCTCCTCGCGATAGAGGCGACATCCAGGCTTCCGTTCCCGCCGACCAAGCGGCGAGCCGTTGATAGGTCGCCTCGCCGCCGATGCGCTGGCGATAGGAACTCGTGGTCGGCGCAGTCATAGACGAAGGGCTGCAGGTAGTCGGCGGCGAAACATGCGGCTCCGCCTCGGGCCGCCGTGTAGTAGTGTGCCGTGTGGGGCCGGTCGTACGTATAGAAGGGGTAGCAGGCGGTCGGATGAGCCCCCATTGGCACCTCGGCCAGGGCCGCGACGTAGAAATAAGGGACGGTGATGCCGCCCAATTCGACCAAACGCTCGGTTGGAACGATCTCCTCCACAGTAGGCGATAACCGGACGAGAGGCCTTGGCGAACAGAAGATCAAGCGACGGGCGGCCCCTCGATACGCAAGTTGCCCTGGGCATCGCCGTATTGGGCATGCAGGATGGCCACATCCGGCGTGAGCTGCGGCACCAGCAGCAGTTCTTCGCCGGTATAGGGGCAGGTCATGGTCTTGTATTCCGGGTGCAGGGCCGGAAAGCTGGTGCCCCGCGCCGAGCGCATGGGCATGAACGGCAGACCTAGCACAGAGGCGCGCAGCTGCTGGACCACTGTGTAGCAACAGCTATCGTCGACGCTAACCGCGCCGGATTCGCAGGCACGCCGGTAGTTGGGGGCGATGCCGAAATCCTGCTCGAAGCCCACGTAACTCTCGCTGCTGCGGGAAACCGCTCCGCCGCCGCATAGCAGGTCGATATCGATGCCGTGGGCCGAACCGACGACGCGCAGATTGCCCACTCCCCGGCGCAGCAGGGCGCGCAAGATCGCCATAGGCTCGCGGGAGGACAGGCCCCCGCCGACGGCGACCACGTCGCCATCGTTGACCATGCCGGCGAGGTCTTCCAGCCGCACCCGCTTGTCGGCGCGTGTCTGGACCCGGTCCGGCCGGTCGTGCCAGTCTCGTGGTGAAGTGTGTTGCTCGCTCATATGGCCGTCATCCCGCCATCCACGGCGAAGGCCGCACCCGAAACAAATGCCGCCTGACTGCTCAGGAGGAAAATCACGGCTTCGGCGATGTCCTCGGGAACAGCGAAACGCCCGATCGGATATTTCGCCAGACGCCTTGCCTTGACCTCGGGGCTCTGGTATCGCTACCGAGCAACTGTGCCCATGCCGGTCGAAGCGACGGTACCGGGGCAAACGGCATTCACCCGCACGCCGCTTCCCGAGTAATCCGCCGCCATCTGGCGCGTAAGATTGATGACAGCGCCCTTGGCGGCGCAGTAAGCCGCCATGGTCGGGATGCCGACCATCCCGGCGACGGAGCCGAAATTGACGATCGCGCCCCGCTTGCCCCGCGCCAACATGCCGGGGAGCACGGCCTTGGAGGCCAGGAAGGTTCCTGTCACGTTGACCGCCATAATCCGTTCCCAGCCACCTCGGTCGCCTCATGCGACTGAGCCGAAGCCCGCGATTCCGGCGTTGTTGACCAGCCCCGTCAGCGGACCGATGGCCTGCTCGGCCTCGGCCACCGCCCGGGCCACCGCCCGGGCGTCGGTGACGTCCGCCGCGCCCCCGGCCCGCGCGCCGTCCCGCGCGACAGCGCCGCGGCCGACTGCGCCGCCGCCTCCCCGACGTCGAGCAGCGCCACCGCGGCGCCGGCGCGGGCGCAGGCCGCTCGGCGGTCGGGAAGCCGATCCCCGCTGCTCCGCCGCTGATGAGCACGCATGCGTCCTTCAGTCTTCCCGCCACGCACCTCCCGTCGTCCTCGCGCTACAGCGCGCGGTGTAGGCGCCGTCCATCACCAGCGCGGCGCCGTTGAAGTACCGGGCCTCGTCGGAGCCAGGAAGGCCACCGCCGAGGCCACGTCGTCGACCGTGCCGATCTCGCCCTGCGGGATCCCGGCCAGCACCTGCTCCCGCAGCGCCGGCTGCTCCAGCCGCCAGCGGGTCATGGGGGTGTCGATCATCCCGGGGCACAGCGCGTTGCAGCGGATGCCCCGCGCGCCGTAGTCCACGGCCACCGAGCGCGTCAGCTGCACCAGCGCGCCCTTCGAGGCGGTGTAGGCGGCGCGGCCGGGGAAGGCCACCAGGCCGGCCACCGAGGCGACGTTGACGATGATCCCGCGCCCCTGCTCCAGCATGACGGGAAGCGCCGCGCGGCAGAGGAGGAAGGGGCCGCGCAGGTTCACGCGCATCACCTCGTCGAAGGCGGCGATGGGCGTCTCGTGGAGCGCAGGTGGCCTGCGGACCGCCGGTGATCCCGGCGTTGTTGACCAGCAGGTCGAGCCGCCCGAAGCGGGCGACGGCCTCCGCGACCGCGGCGTCCACGTCCGCTTCGTCGGTCACGTCGGCGCGCAGGCAGGCCAGCGCGCCCGCGCGCGCTCCATCGCGTCGCGGCGCCCCTCGAGGCCCGCCGGACGAGACGTCCACGGCCGCCACGCATCGCCGCCGCGGAGCAGCCGGCTCGCGATGGCGCGCCCGTTCCCGGAGGCGGCGCCGGTCACCAGGGCCACCGGGTTCATAGGTCGCCGGATGCTGTCGCCCGCGCGCAGCCGGCTCAGCTGGATGAAGTGGGTGGGGTTGAGGAAGAGCTCGTCCATCTCGGCGAGGTCGTCGATGGTGAGCCCCTTCTTCCCGAGGGCGCAGAGGTACTGGAAGCCGTCCTTGGCCCCGTAGCCGACGTGGTGGGCGCCCAGCACGCGCCGGGTCTCGCCGTCGACCACCAGCTTCTGGAAGCCGCTCATGCGCGGCTTGCACATGGCATAGAGCATCGTCCGGTCGCTGGCGGGCAGCGAGACGTCGAGGCCGTCGGGGATTCTCCGGGGGCATCTTGAGGACGTGACGTGGCGGCTGGCTCCGCCGCGCCTCCGCCTCCCCCATGCCGAACCAGCTCACCTCGTAGTGGGTGTGCAGGAAGTCGGGGAAGTCCCTGGGGTCGTAGGAGACCTCCTCGCCCATGGCGTGGCGCGCGGCGTAGGTGCCGCTCTTGCGGGCCTTGAACATCTCCATGGGCGCGCCGACGAGGTCGCCGATGGCGTAGACGTCCGGCACCGAGGTGCGCAGCTGCCGGTCCACCAGCACCTCGCCGTGGGCGCCGGTCTTCACCCCCAGCGCCTGCACCAGCAGCTCGGAGTTGGGGCGCTCCCCCAGGCCCGAGAAGACGAAGTCGGTGGCGATCATCTCCTGCCGCCCCTCGGGCGTCTGCACCACCACCGCCCGCACCTTCCCGTCGGCCGGGGAGAGATGCGCTCCACCGGCGCCTCTCCCAGACCTCCATCCCCTGCTCCTTCATGCGGTCGATGGCGTAGCCGCGGGTCTCCTCATCCGGGATGAGCTTGAGGAGCTTTCGGTGCGGACCAGCATCACGGTGCGGCGGCCAGTGGCGTTGAAGAAGGCGGCGTAGAGCGGCGGTCTTGCCGCCGCCCACGACCACCACCGTCGGGCCGGCTCGTAGTCGAGCGTCCTCGACCAGGCGCACCTGAGTCGAAGACACCCGGGAGATCCGCCCGGGCAGTCGAGGTGCTCGGGCCGCGCGCCCAGGCCCACCACCAGCTTCCGGGCGCGGAAGCGGCGTCCGGCCACCTCGACGGTGTGGTTGTCGACGATGGGGCCGGCGCGTTGAGCACGTACTCGAGGTCGAGCTGCTACGCCGGTATATGCACCTTGTCGGCTTGTCGTCGCGCGTTGAGCGCCTTGCCTGCTCACCATGATGCGCCGCGCCGTTGACCTCGTGCGTGAGCGTCGCAGCGTGCAACTTGCTGTAGATGGGAAGCCGAGATAACCGCCTTGGGTCGTCGCCCAGCCGCTTGTAGTATATAGACGGCCTGTTCCGCGTAGTGTCGCCGTGCAACCGACCATCCGTGATGATGTCTAGCCCGGCTCTTTCCTGATCGGCCACGATGGCGGCGACTGCGTCTTCGAGAGCCTCGCGACTTCATAAATCGGAGCTCCTCGTCGCCCGGTCAAAGGCAAGCGAAAGAAGCGTCCCACCATCGGGGATTGGGATAGTTCCCGACCATGCTTGTGGGGATCAAGATATTCTGATTGCCGATTTTCATGTTTTATCCTCCCTAAAAGCCGACTGCGAAATTCTTCAGAGCTTATTATTGTTGTCAGATTTGATCATAGCTCCCTTTGTTAGTCAAGAGATGATCATCATTTGCCACAATTAAGCCGGCGGTCAGCTCGGCAAGCCGGTTCGGTGTCTCATTCCGGCACAGAAGGCGGTGCGCATGAAGAGCGCGCCTATTGCCCATCCCGGCGAGTGGGTCGCCGGCTCGCACTCTATGGACGTCGGCCGACCGATCGGCGATTTCGGTGCCGCGCGTCTCCTCCGATATCGAATAGCCGACGATGAGAGACAACCAGATGAATGCCGAAACCTGGATCGCGTGTGCGACGCCGATCGAACTGGCCAGTATCTGCGTGACAACGGGTGCGGCGATTGACACAACTCGCCCGAGACCGACGCTCCAGCCAAATCCCGATGCGCGAACTTCAGTAGGGAATTGCTCGTTCACATAAATAATTCCGAGGACCCACTCAAAGCCGATGACGAAGCCGCCAGCGGCCGCAAAAACGCAAAAGACCGGCAACGACCACACCGTTCCCCACCAGGCAAAGATCCGAAATTCCGAAGATTGCGACGGCAATCGCGGGCCGAACGCGGCCGATCAAATCGCCGGCAAAACCGCCCGCAAGTCCGCCGATAAGTCCGCCGATCTCGAAGATCATCGGCACGACAAGCGCGCTGGTGGTTGGATCAAGCTGGTACTGTTTGACGACGTAGGCCGGGATGTAGAAGGCCATCGCGTAGAACGCATAGGTCAGCGATACAAAAATCAGAACCCACGAGCACGCGGCGGCGGAAGCGCGGATCGTGCGATGCCTCGAACATGCCCACGCGGCGGCTGTTGGTGCGACGAAGTTCCGAAAGCACGGCACTGAAGCGCGGCAATTCTTCGAGACGGAAACGCATCGCTAGAATGATCAAGGCCGGTACCAGCGAGAATGCATAGACCGCCCGCCAACCCCAAGCCGGGGTTACGAGCCAGAAGGCGAGGATCGAGAACAGATACCCGAGAGGGTAGAAGACGAACATGATGCCGATGCCGATGCTTCGGCTGTTGCGTCCCCAGACTTCAGTAACGTAGGGACTGCCGATCGAAAGTTCGCCGCCGCCGCCCAAACCGTCAGAAATCGGAATACGCAAGCGAGCCGATGCCGCTCGCGAGCGCCGTGAGGGCTGTGACGATACCGTAGCCGACCACGGAGATTCCAGCATCACGCGACGCCCGAACCGATCGCCGCTGACGCCGAACCCGATCGTGCCCAGCGTGTACCAATCAGAAAGATCGAGCCGACCAAACCGCTCAATATGTCGGTCGCCACGTGAAAGTCGGCTGCAATCAGCGGGATCGTCAATCCGTATATCGTGATCACATAGGCGTCGAAGAACCAGCCGAGCGATGCTGCCAGCGTTACCGTCCATCGTACCGAGTGCAGCGCCTCCGCCGACAGGAGAGTTTCATTGGATAGCGGGGCCGAAGTTTCAATTGGCATGGGGCGTTTGCTGCACGGGGTTGACGAGGCATTGGGGCATTCGTTCGAGGGCGACGCGTGACCTTCGCCGCGCGGTCCGTGCAGGGCCGCGCGGCGTTTCCGAGAAGATCACGTGTCGCGCCCGAAACCGCAGAGGCGCGTTGACGGTTACAGCTTTTTGCGTAGCTGTTTTGTGGCTTCGCCCATGGCGCGAAGCTTCGCGTAAGCAACGGTGCGGCTGAAATAGCCCAGGCCGCAGTCGGGCGCGACCAGAAGCCGATCCGGCGGAACCACTTCGAGCCCTTTACGGATGCGCTCGGCGATTTGCTCCGGCAATTCGACCTGCGTGTTCTTTGCATCGACGACGCCGACGCCGAGCACCTTAGCCTTGGGGAACGCCTTGAAAGCGGCGAGCTCATCGTATCCCTTGCTGGCGAATTCCATGTGGATGACATCGGCTTTCGACATCTTGAAGAGCGACATCATCTTCGCCGCCTGGCCCTCGAACACATCGCGCTGGCCGTCGACGCTACCGTAACAGATGTGCCAGAACTTGATGGCCTTGACGCCGTCAAAGAGAATGTCCTGCACTTCCATCTGCCAGAGGTCTTGCGTGTAGGGCGCCAGGACGTCGATGAGCTGAACGAACTCGAGACCGATACTGACCAGATATTTCAGCTCCTTGTTCATAGCCACGGCCATGTCCTTGGCCAACTTGACGGGGTCGCCGTAGTGCTGATCGTCGACGATGACGCTCTGCTGCGCCGGACCCAAGAAAGCGATTTTGAACGGCTTGTTAGTTGCACCCTGCATCGCGGTAACGACGCTCTCGAAGATGGGGCGCACCCATTCGACCTTGCCCTTAACGACGGCTTTGTAGAAGGGCTTGTATTTGGCGCCGTCGCCCGGAGGTCCATAGGGCGCGAAGCCGCCGAGGTTTTCCGGAATGAAATGGAAGATCGGTTCAAGCTGAAAGCCGGGGGCCTCCCATTCATAATACTGGGCGCCATCGGTCAGGATATCGAGACCGGCCTCTTCCTGGGCGTGAGCACACAGCTTACACGCATCTTCGTAAGCAACCCGCAGGTTGTGACTGCGGTAGACCGGTTCGTTCAACGATCCAAGAATACGGCCCTGAAGCCAGTGCGGACGCGGGAACGCCGACACTGCTGATAACGGAAGTAGGACGTCCTGACCTCGAATTTGCATTTCCTTCCCCTATTTTCGATGTTTGCTTGTTCGCGCACAGAGTTTTCAGCCGGGCTTCGATGAATTCTTCGGCCGCTGACACGGTCGCGCGAACGCCTGCGCGTTGACACGAACGGTGCTGATCGGAAAAGCGTGAATGGCTTCGTTGCGGCGTGGCAATTGTTGCCATGCCGCCTCTCGAAGCAATCCAAGTCGCTCGCACGCCTCACCATTCTGCCAACCCGTCGGTGTCGCCGTACAAATCGGCTCAGCGAGGCCAGAAGCGACGAAGGATCAAAGCCCAAAGTGCGCGCGAATTTTATCAACCATCACCAAAATTTAGTCAATAATGGACTATTCAGTGATCAAGTCTGATCAAGATAATTGGTGGCGGGGTGAACAAGTTAGTCTCTTGCCTGCACCGATGACAGGAAGCCGCGTGCTGCACACCGGTTTGGGGAACGTCGCGGAAGAGGCAATTTTCTCCGTCCGCTTAACAGCGAACTGGAGGGTATAAGGCCATGCCGATCTTGCCGCACAGCTTCAAGAATCTAGATGGGAACATCGCGGCAAAGTCGTGGTTCGCTTTCGACGGGCCAATCGAAAGGCGGTTGCTCGATCGGGAAATCCTGGCAGCGCGCGACGCGCAGCTCATCCGCTGGATGAAGGCAATCCGATTACGGCCGGCCTTCGCGGTTGCCACCGGCGCTAAGCCGAGTACGCTCAACGCCGCATGACGGCGACTCGGACCGGCGGTTTCGATTACATCATCATCGGTGCGGGCTCGGCTGGCTGCACGCTTGCCAACCGGCTTTCCGCCAATCCTGACGTGCGCGTGCTGCTGCTAGAAGCCGGAGGTTGGGATCGGCATCCATTCGTCAAGCTGCCGCTCGGTTGGGGCAAGGTGCTGCTCAACCGCATCTACGATTGGGGCTATGACGGTGAGCCTCAGGAAACGATGGCGGGGCGCCGCATCGAATGCGCGCGCGGCAAGGTTGTCGGCGGTTCTTCGACGATTAACGCCATGGCCTATGTGCGCGGCAACCGCGGCGACTACGCCCGCTGGACGTCATACGGGCTACGCGGCTGGTCCTACGAGGACGTGCTGCCGTATTTCCGGCGGCAGGAAAGCTGGGAATACGGAGCGAGCGCCTATCGCGGCGGCGACGGTCCGCTGGCGACGCGCAAATCGCGCTACGAGGATCCGCTCGTCGACGCCTATCTGCAGGCCGCCGTTGGTGCCGGCTACACGCTAAACGACGATTATAACGGCGAGCGGCAGGACGGCTTCGCGCGCATGCAGATGACGATCCGCAACGGGCGCCGCGAGAGCGCTGCGACGGCGTATCTGCATCCGGTGCTGGCGCGTCAAAACCTGACCGTCATTGTGCGGGCGCAGGTAACGCGCCTCGTCTTTGACGGTCGGCGCGTTATCGGCGTCGAGTACCTGCGCGACGGCCACCACCTCATGGCGCATGCGCAACGCGAGGTTATTCTTTCGGCGGGCGCGATCAATTCACCGCAAGTCCTGATGCTCTCCGGCATCGGCGAGCCGCAAGCTTTGTCCGCGCTCGGCATCGAGGTGAAAGTGCCGCTTCCGGGCGTCGGCCAAAATCTTCAGGACCATACGGCGGCGCTTCTGATCTACGGTCGGGGTGACAAAAGTCCGTTGGTGCGGAATATGCGCGCAGATCGGCTGGCGTCTGGGTGCCGCACAGGCGCTGGCGTTCGGAAGCGGATTTATGACCGATCTGCCAGGCGGAATCACCGGCTTCGTAAAGACCGATGCCTCGAAGCCGATGCCGGACATTCAACTGCTTTTTATTGCCGGCTCACTGATGGCGGCACCGTATCTGCCGCCGTTCCGACAACCCTTTGCCGACAGTTTCGCTTGCCGAGTGGTGCTGCTGCGGCCGGAAAGCCGCGGCAGCGTTGCGCTCGGCTCGTCCGATCCGCTGGCGCATCCGCGCATCAAGCAGGGACTGCTATCGACCGCGAATGACTGGAAGACCTTGCGTGACGGTATCGTTCTGCTTCGCGACCTCGCGCATCGTCCGGAACTCAAGCCATTCGTCGCGCGCGAGCTTGGCCCAGGTCCCGACGTGACCAACGATGCGCAACTTGAAGCCTACACCCGCAGCACGGCCGTCACCGCGCATCACCCCTGCGGCACCTGCAAGATGGGCACCGATACCGATCCGATGGCGGTGGTCGATGATGCGTTACGCGTGCGTGGCGTCGACGGCCTGCGTGTGGCCGACGCGTCGGTGTTTCCCGATCTCGTTGGCGGCAACATCAACGCGCCGGTGATAATGATTGCCGAGCGTGTTGCCGAGTTGGTGCAGCAGACCGCCTAGTTGCAGCAACGGAAGAGTCGATCATGTACACAGCGGCGCACTGAGCGACGGTGGCAACGGGCAGAGAGCGATGACTATTCCAAATAGCGCGCCAAGGACGACAAGATTTTCCAGGACCGTCAGGACGATCGCCGACATCGTGGCGCTGGAACAATTGCCCTACGATGAGCTGGTACCCGCTCGCAATCTCTACCAGCTGTTCGAGGCGACCGCAGCACTCCATCCCGAGCGACCGGCGCTGACGGTCCTGCCTGCCGGCAATGCTGATGAAAAAGCCGTCACTCTGTCGCACAAGGGATTGCTCGACGAGATAACACGCTCGGCCAATCTTTTTCGATCGCTCGGCATATCGCCGGTCAGCGGCGCTGTCGCCTTCCTTTGCCCGGCGCTACCCAAGATTCCAGCGGCTCTCCTTGGCGCTCAAGTCGCGGGTGTCGCCAGCACGATAAATTTTCTGCTCAACGCGGACGCAATTGCCGACCTCCTTATCGCCGAAAAAGCGACCGTGCTTGTCATTCCCTCCGAAGCCGACGACGCCGCTCTCTGGGAGAAAGCCGACACGATCATCGACCGTGTGCCGTCGCTTCGACAGATTCTGGTCGTCGGCGGCAAGGGCGATCCCGGTCGTAAGATCGTCAGCTTCGATGAAAGCCTGTCAGCGCAGCGCGACACCTTGGACTTTCAGTTGACGGCAGACCGCGACATCGTATGCGCGCTCTTCCATACCGGCGGCACGACGGGACGCCCGAAGCTTGTACGCCTGACGCACGGCAATCAAATCCATGCCGCTTGGAGTTTTGCGCAAGTTCACGGGCTGGACGAGTTCGATGCGGCAATCAACGGCTTCCCGCTGTTCCATGTCGGCGGCACCGTGACGGCGGGACTGTCGATTTTGGCGGCGGGCGGGCATGTCGTCATCCCGTCGCCTTACAGCCTAAGACTTCCGCAAGTCATTCAAAACTACTGGCGCATTGTCGAGCGGTTTCAGGCAACGATCGTCAGCGGCGTTCCGACTTCCATTGCGGCGCTCGCCGAGGTGCCCAGCGGAAATAGCGATGTCGCCTCCGTTCGGATGGCGCTCACCGGCGGCGCCGTTTTGCCCAAGGCTGTCGGCGAGCGGTTCGAGAAGCGCACTGGCATAAGGCTTTTTGAGACCTATGGAATGACCGAGACGGCGGCGGCTATCGCCTTTAATCCCGGCCGAGGGGAGCCGCTTGCCGGCAGTGTCGGTTTCAGGGCGCCCTACGCGAAGACCCTGATTGCAGCATTCGGCAGCGAAGACAGGGTCCCCGAGGCGTGCGCGCCGCTCACGAGCGGCCTGGTCCTTGTACAGGGTCCGCAAGTGTTTCCGGGCTACGTCGATCCAATACATAACGTCGGCGTGCTGACGGAGGCCGGCTGGCTCGTAACAGGCGATATTGGCTACTTGACCAAAGATGAACGGCTGGTCCTGACGGGGCGCGCCAAGGATCTTATCGTTCGCAGCGGACACAATATCGACCCCGCGGCTATAGAAGACGTCGCGAACAATTTTGCGGGCGTGCAAATCAGTTCGGCCGTCGGCATGCCCGATCAATATGCCGGAGAGGTACCAATTCTCTTCGTAGTGCCCGCGCCCGGACAAGCGATCGACTTGAGCGGCCTCCAAATCCATCTGGAACGCAACATCATTGAGCCGCCGGCGAAGCCCAAACGCGTCGTCGTCTTGGAGGGGCTTCCGGTCACGGCGGTCGGCAAAATCTTCAAGCCGGCATTGCGAGACCTCGCCATCAAGGAGAAGGTCAAGCTCGAAATCGAGCGTCTGTTCGGCGAAGGAGTGAGCGCCGAGATCAATGTCGACAAGGATGAAAAGCTGAATACGCGCGTTCGAGTTGCCGTCGACACAAATGATGGCGCACGCCTTCGCGAACTCACCGAGAGCCTTTCATCTCTGCAGCAAAGCTACCTGGTTGAAGGGCGATCAACGCAATCCTGCTCGACCGATGACGTAATCATGGAGCGCGCGAACGGCATCGCCGTCATCACCTTGAACCGTCCGAATGCCCTCAATGCCCTTTCGAAAAACGTGATGCACGCCTTGGACCGCGTGTTGGACGAGATGGCGGCCGATAGGACGTTGCAAGCTGTTGTTGTTACCGGTAAGGGGAGGGCCTTCTCTGCAGGCGGCGACTTGCTTGAGTTCTTGGAACAGGTCCAGAGCGATCCGCGGCAGCTGATTGAAACACTTGCCTTCAATCAACGCGTTTTTGCGAAGCTGGAATCCTTGCCCGTCCCGGTGATTGGCGCCGTGAACGGCGTCGCGGTCGCAGGAGGGCTTGAACTTCTTCTTTGCTGCGACGTCCTGGTCGCTTCGGAAGACGCCAAAATGGGAGATGGTCACGCGAAATACGGCGTGGTTCCGGCCGGTGGAGCCACCGTTCGCCTGTTTCGAAAGATACCCGTGAATCGGGCGATGCAGCTTTTCTTTTCCGCCGGCTTGTTTTCGGCCCGCGAGCTCTCGGATTGGGGCCTGATCAACGAGGTCGTGCCCGCGCAGCAGGTCGTCACGCGCGCCAAGGAAATCGCATCGCAGTTTTGCCGGCAGAGCCCGGAAGTACTCGCAAGGATCAAAGGTCTCGCACACGCCTATTTCGGCGCGAATGCGTATGACGGCTTTCAAGCGGAGCTTGATGCCTTCGCCGATCACATTGGCGGCAAGGATCTTGCCGAGGGCTTGGCGGCATTTCGCGACAAACGTCAACCGCAATACTAACCAGGGCCACGAACTAAGTATCAAGTATTGTTGCTGGTGCCTAACGAAGTACCGTCGCGCGTGATGCTCTGCGCGGGCGAGGCGTGTTTTCGGACGATGCGGCTCACCACCGCTACGACCAATTCCGGCGCTTCGCGCGCCAGCCGCACCAGTCCGCGAGACCACACGGCGATGTCACCCGCCGTGGCCAGCCGCCGCTGTGCTACGGGGAGCGCCTGCAGACACGCCAGCGCAGCCTGAGCGCCGGCGCCCCGGCAGATGTCGGCAATTGCATGTGCAAAATCGGCCAGGTTCTTGAGCGTGAGCTCGGACTTAAGGTCCACGCTCATCCGCCAGTAGGCAAGCTGGCATTCCGGACCGGCGTTGACGAAAGCAAGCTCGAGAGAGCCCTCGGCCCATCGATCGAGATCGGCATCTGCTGCGCCGTCGGAAATCGCGTGCCACAGATCGCGGAACGCGATCCGCAACGCGTCGCGTTGACGGATCATATGATGCAGGCGTGTAACCGCGCGGTCACGCTCCGTCTCGATGACCTGAAGCTGCGCGCGGCTCCGTGGGCTCATGGGGCTGTCAAATCAGAGACACGCTGCGACCGCTGCCGACAGCGCTTCGCGCATATCGAGATCGTCGGTGATCGGTAGCACGATGCTCGCGTGAGAGGCCGCTTCGAGCGCGACGCCTGCCGCGACCAGACGCCCCGCATGGATCAACATGCGCGTCGAGGCGCCTTCTTCCAGACCCTGGCCGCGGAGGTTGCGCGAGCGCAGTGCGATGTCAACGAGACGCCGCGCGGTTTTGCGATCCGCGCCCGATTCGCGGCTGACGATTTCCGCCTCGACGTCGGGCGAGGGATAGTTGAAGTCGATGCCGACAAACCTTTGCTTGGTGAATTCCTTCAAATCCTTTACCGCGCTCTGGTAGCCGGGGTTGTATGAAATCACGAGCTGAAAGTCGGGATGCGCGCTGACAAGCTCGTTCTTCTTCTCAAGCGGCAGTATGCGGCGCGCGTCGGTAAGCGGATGGATCACGACGGTGGTGTCCTGTCGGGCTTCGACGATTTCGTCGAGATAGCAGATCGCCCCGTAGCGGACCGCAAGCGTCAACGGCCCGTCGTGCCAGACGGTCCCTTCCGGCGCGAGGAGGAAGCGGCCGGCAAGGTCGGCTGCAGTCATGTCCTCGTGGGCGGCGACGGTAATGAGCGGGCGCTCGAGCCGCCATGCCATGTATTCGACGAAGCGGGTCTTGCCGCAGCCGGTCGGGCCCTTGAGCATGACCGGGAGCCGGCTTGCATAGGCCGCCTCGAATAGCGCGACCTCGCCCGCGACCGGCAGGTAGTAAGGCTCGGACCGAATACGATAGACGTCGAGTTGCATGGCCATTCCTGCGTTCGCCGCCAGGACCGACCGGAATACGCAACGACGCCCGCTCGCTCACGGCTGTCCGGCGTCACTGCCAATATCAAGCACGACGCCGTTGTCGCGCTTATACGAGGAGTTTTACCCCCTCAACGTACATTACATTACACACCAACCGGCCCAGAGTACAAATGCAAGGTGGCACTATTTCCATGGCACTCCCATGCCGGCGAGGGGCCAACGGATTGGGAAACAACAATGCTCAAAATTCCGAGACAGTTTCACCATTTCGTCTTTGGGATTAGATAAGTCGGATCGCGACCGATGCTTCGCGGCCCTGTAGTTGCCGACTGACATCTTCGCCTTCGATGTAGTGCCCGGCGCAGACGGACCCATCAAACACGTCAAAGGCGGGGTCGATATGCCGATGTCGCCGGACAAATGACGCTCACCGGACTGCCGATGCTGAGCCCAGCGGCTGAGGCCAACAATTTGAGCATGCCCAATAGTTTAGTCTTCGAGGCAATAAGTTTAGGTTCGGGGCAATGCGATCTGATCTTCGCAACGTCGCGGCTTCTATTGGGAGCGCGCTCGTGGAGCGGTTGCGCGCACTAGCGAGATGGTCGTTTCTGGCAGAAAAGCCCTTGAAATATGAAGATAATGGCTGTCAGGCGAGGTGCTCTTACTGTAACGACGCGAGCACCCGGGTGACCGGCGGTCGGAAATAGACACTTGACGCCTGCTCCAATTCTGTTTTACGTGTTTAGTAATTAAACAAAAATAAACGTCGCGCTCGGAGGCAATGGTAAGGAGAGGGTACGGACCCGGGGGTTCCTCGGGCCGCATATTTCCCCTGAACGACTGCCTCCGCCAACTTGGACTTTGATGCTTAGCGTCCTGGCCGGTCGGCGCTCCGGACACGATGAAGAAACCCGTTCAAGGGAGGAAACCACATGCCAAAATTTGCAACTGGAAGATGCTCGAGGTGGATGGGAGGAACAATTGCTCTCTTCGCCGGCATTATGCTTACGGCAATTGCCGGACAGCCAGCCGCGGCTGAGGGCAAACAACTCACGCTGTGCTGGGCAGCTTGGGATCCGGCCAACGCGCTCGTCGAACTCGGAAAAGACTTCACCAAGGAGACCGGCATCGAAATGAAGTATGAGTTCGTCCCGTGGACGAGCTATGCCGACCGCTTCCTCAACGAGCTTAATTCGCACGGCAAGCTGTGCGACCTGATTATCGGCGACAGCCAATGGATCGGCGGCGCGGCGGAAAACCATTGGTACGTCAAGCTCAACGACTTCTTTGCCAAAGAGCACATCACGATGGCCGACTTCGTGCCGGCCACGGTGCTCGGCTATTCGGAGTGGCCCAAAAATACGCCGAACTACTGGGCGCTGCCGGCCATGGCGGACGCTGTCGGCTGGACCTATCGCAAGGATTGGTTCGCGCGGCCGGAGCTTCAGGCTGAGTTCAAGAAGAAGTATGGCCGTGACCTTGCGCCGCCGAAGACCTTTGAAGAGCTCAAGCAGATCGCCGAATTCTTCCAGGGCCGCGAGATCGACGGCAAGAAGGTGTATGGCGCCTACATCTTTACCGAGCGCGGCTCGGAAGGCATCACCATGGGCGTCACCAACGTCCTGTACAATTTCGGCTTCGACTACAGCAATCCGAAGAAGCCCTATCAAATGCAGGGCTTCGTCAACTCGCCGGAAGCGGCCAAAGGCTTGGAATTCTACAAGGAGCTGTACAAGTGCTGCACGGCTCCAGGAATGACCAACGCCTACATGCAGGAGGGCCTCGACGCCTTCAAATCCGGACAGGTGGCGATGCAGATGAACTGGTTCGCCTTCTTCCCCGGTCTCTACAAGGACCCGAATGTGGGCGGCGACAAGATCGGCTTCTTCGTCAATCCAGCCGGCCCGAATGGTCATTTCACCCAACTCGGCGGACAGGGTATCTCGGTGGTGGCTACTTCCGACCGTCAGGACGATGCCCTTCGATACATCAAGTGGTTCGCCCAGCCGGCAGTCCAGCAGAAATGGTGGGAGATCGGCGGCTACTCGGCGCTTAAGGCCGTCGTCGACGCACCCGGATTTCCCAAGAGCGCGCCTTTCGCTCCGCAGTTCCTGGAGTCGATGGCGATCGTGAAGGACTTCTGGGCCGAGCCGTCTTATGCGCAGCTTTTGCTCGACATGCAGAAGCGGGTGCATGACTACGTGGTTGCCGACAAGGGCACCGCGCAACAGGCGCTTGACCAATTGGTCAAGGATTGGACCAAAGTCTTCAAGGAACAAGGCAAGACGGTCGCGGCCGACTGAGGCCGTTGATCGATCCCTGCGGACAGGGTCTCCCCGGTGTTAGTGTCCGGGGAGACCCGCCAATCAAACAGAAGCTTATGACCGCGATCATTCATTCTGATAGCCCCGTCGATCGCGTTGGAACGCAAACGGCGTTTCCCGCGGTAAAGCGGGTGCGCGGGCTGTCGGACCGTACGATCGCCTGGCTGTTCGTCACCCCGACCATTGCGCTCCTGCTGGCTATCAACATCTTTCCTTTGCTGTGGATGATCCGGCTGTCGTTCACCAGTCTCAATCTGAGCATGTCGTATTTGCCGTTACGCTTCGTCGGACTGGATAACTACACCGACATTCTCACCGACGAGGACCTCTGGTTTCGCATGCAGACGACCGCGCGTTTTGTCGTCTGCTCGGTCGCACTGCAGGTCGTCATCGGATTTGCGTTGGCGCTCCTGATAAACCGTCAATTCCGCACACACAGCTTCTGGACGACGATCATCCTGTTGCCGATGATGCTGTCACCCGCCGTGGTCGGCAATTTCTGGACATTGCTGTTCCAGCCGCAGATCGGGCCGTTCAACTACATGATCGGTTTGTTGACCGGGATTTCGCCAAGCTCTTTCAGCATGACAGGCGAGGTGGCGCTTGCGCCTTGGACCATCGTGCTCGTCGATACCTGGATGTGGGCGCCCTACGTCATGCTGATTTGCCTCGCCGGGCTACGCTCCATTCCGGAATACATCTACGAGGCTGCCGAGGTCGATCGGGCGTCGTCCTGGCGGCAATTCTGGTCGATCACCGTGCCGATGACGATGCCTTTCCTGATGCTCGCGGTTCTCTTCCGCGCCATCGAGAACTTCAAAATGTTCGACATGGTCAATCTGCTGACGTCGGGCGGCCCCGGCTCGACCACGGAGCTTGTTTCGATCACCCTAAAGCGCGCCGCCTTTGAAAAGTGGCGAACCGGCTATTCTTCCGCGCTCGCGATCATCCTCTTCGTCACCATTTTCGGCGCCGCCAACATCTACGTCAAAGCGCTCAACAGGGTGAAGCAACGATGACGGCTGCTGCGAAATCGACCGCTCATTCTGTCGTCGAAGCCTCCACCCGGGCGAAGGCACTCGCCGGGACGTTGGTCATACTTTACGCGGTGATTGCGATGCTGCCGCTGCTATGGATCGGAGCGACCGCGTTCAAGTCGCAAAGTGACGCAATCGCCTATCCGCCGAAAGTAATCTTCCAGCCGACGCTGGAAGGCTACGTCAATCTGTTCACCGTGCGCACCCGGCAGACGCGCGAATTCATCGCGCACCTGCCGCCGGCCTCCACGTGGTACGACAAGCTCGTGCGCTCGCACGATATGGTGATCGCCGGCCCGTCGAAGGTCGTGCCGCGCTTCATCAATTCGCTTGTCATCGGTTTCGGCTCGACGTTTCTGGCGGTGTTTCTGGGCACGCTCGCCGCCTATGCCTTCTCCCGCTTTCGGATCCCTTTGGCCGACGACCTTTTGTTCTTTATCCTGTCGACCAGAATGATGCCGCCGGTCGCTGTCGCCATTCCAATCTATCTGATGTACCGGCAGCTCAACCTTACCGATACGAAAATCGGGATGATCCTGCTGTACACCGCGGTGAACGTCTCGCTCGCGGTCTGGCTGCTTAAAGGATTCATCGATGAAATTCCGCGGGAGTACGAGGAGGCGGCCCTCGTGGACGGCTACACGCGCCTGCAAGCCCTGCGCAAGGTCGTGCTGCCGCAGGCGGTGACGGGTATAGCGGCCACCGCGATCTTCTGTCTGATATTTTCCTGGAACGAATATGCCTTTGCGGTTCTGCTGACCAGCGGCGAGGCGCAGACCATGCCGCCATTCATTCCATTCATCATCGGGGAGGGTGGCCAGGATTGGCCGGCGGTCGCGGCGGCGACAACGCTGTTCGTGATTCCCATCGTTCTGTTCACGATACTGCTGCGTAAACAACTGTTGCGCGGCATTACCTTCGGGGCGGTGCGGAAATGAGCGGCGCCGCGATCAACAATAGCGGAGTTTCTTCCTGGTTTCGCCGCGGACCGTGGGAGGCCGTGGCCATGACGCTGATTGCCGCGGGCATCGTGATGCTGGTGCAGCCGTGGTCAATCGATCTTTACGGCTATTCGTTCCTGACCATCCTTGCCGGCACGCTCGGATTTGTCGTTGTCAGCCACTTTCCGGATTAGGCGGCGCATATGGCACAGATCCGGGTGGAGAATTTGCGGAAGTCGTTCGATCAGTTCACGGCGGTGCACGATTCGAATTTCACGATCGAGGACGGCAGCTTCTTTGCTCTGCTCGGTCCTTCGGGCTGCGGCAAGACGACCACGCTGCGGATGATCGCGGGTCTCGAGCTTCCGACTGACGGACGCATCCTGCTCGACGGTGAGGACGTCACCTTCCGGCGCGCCGCGGCGCGCGATATTGCCTTCGTCTTTCAATTCTTCGCGCTTTATCCGCACATGAATGTCGAGCAGAACATCAGCTTTCCGCTCAAGTGCCAAGGCATGGCGCGCCGCGGCATACGCGAGCAGGTTGCGGAGACCGCGCGGCTTCTGCGCATCGAACATCTGCTATCGAGCAAGACTTCAGCGTTGTCCGGCGGCGATCGGCAACGCGTTGCGCTCGGTCGCGCCATGGTCAGGCGGCCGAAGGCATTCCTGATGGACGAACCGCTCGGGGCGCTCGATTCGGAATTCCGGCAATTGATGTGCGGTGAATTGCGCGAGCTGCACGATCGCATCTTGGCGACCACCGTTTACGTCACCCACGATCAGCATGAGGCGATGTCGATGGCTGACCGCATCGCCGTGATGAATGCCGGCAGGATTGAGCAGATCGGTTCTCCGCAGGAGGTATACGACCAGCCGACCAGCATGTTTGTCGCGGATTTCATTGGCTCACCGCCGATGAACTTCCTGCATTTCGAGTCCGGCCTCCAATCAGGGGACCGCGCCGTCAAGTTTCGCGACGTCAGCATTCCGGTGCCCGAGGTCCGTGAGCAACGGCCGGAGGGGTCACTGGTTTTGGGCGTCCGGCCCGAGCACATACTATTTTCTGACGTCGCGCCAATTCGCGGCCGGGTCTTCGGCGCGGAATATCTTGGAACGACACAGATCGTGACCGTCGAGACCGAGCAGGGCCGGGTCAAAGCGCGCCTGTCGTCAGGCCGGACCGTGCAAGTCGGCGAAACGGTGGGCCTGTCATTTCGCACCGACAACCTGGCCTTGTTCGATGCGCGAACCGGCTCGGCGATTTAGACCGCGAGCCATCGGAGTAACGGCCGTGGCTAATGTCGTCCTCCGGGAAGTCAGCAAGCGCTTCGGTCGGACCGACGCGGTTCGCAATTTGTCGCTGGCCATAAACGACGGCGAGTTTGTTGTCCTGCTGGGCCCGAGCGGCGCCGGGAAGACGACGACGCTTCGGTTGATTACGGGGTTGGAGCGTCCGGACCAGGGCTCCATCCTCATCAATGGCCGCGACGTGACGGACGACCCACCGGGAAGCCGCGACATAGCCTTCGTGTTTCAGCAATATTCGCTGTATCCGCACCTTACCGTTTACGACAATCTCGCGTTTCCGCTGCGATCGCCGGCTCGCCGCGTTTCGGAAGCAAATATCCGCAAGCGGGTCGAGCAAACGGCGGAGCTGTTGCACATCGCCGGCAAGCTTGGGAACCGCGCGACGCGCCTTTCCGGGGGCGAAATGCAACGGGTCGCGATCGGTCGCGCTTTGGTGCGGGACCCCGCCATCTATTTGATGGACGAACCGCTGTCCTCGCTCGACGCCAAGCTGCGCGCCGAACTCCGTCTCGAGCTCAAGAGGATTCAGGTCGAGCTCGGCGCCACGATCTTGTATGTGACGCACGATCAGGTCGAGGCCATGACGATGGCCTCTCGAATCGGAGTCATCCGGGACGGCGAACTGCTTCAGCTCGGTACGCCACGCGAAATTTACGAAGATCCAGGCGATCGCTATGTCGCCAGCAGGCTCGGCACGCCGCAGATCAATTTCCTTTCCGCGACACTCATTCCCGAAGTCACGATGCCGTCCGGGACGGAAACGATCGGTATCCGTACCGAGCACCTGCGAATAGCAAAGGCAAATGGCGGCGGTCTGGTTGGTCGGGTGCACCGCATCGAGCATCTCGGCGATAGGGATCACGTCCACCTCGAATACCGAGGTCAGATGCTTGTGACCCTGGCCGATCCGCATGAGCCGCTGGAGGCCGGCCAGGAAGTCGAACTGCAATTGGTGCGGCCGCTTTACTTCGATGCCGCCGGACGGCGCATCGCGGCGACGATTCATTGAGGGTCGATCCGATGACAATCGAGCCAGAAACGCTGAAGTCACTGGTGAAGGCGGCCGCGGAGCAGGTGATCGCCAGCGCGCCGGAATTGACGGCGCTCGATCAGGCGATCGGCGACGGCGATCACGGAGCCAATATGAAGCGGGGGTTCGAAGCGGTTCTCGGCAAGCTTGACGTGATCGGCGAACAACCGCTCGACGAGGCGTTCAAGACGATCGGCAAGACATTGGTGATGACGATCGGCGGCGCTTCCGGACCGCTCTACGGAAGTTTCTTCATGGCGGCGGGTGAGGCGCTGTCGAGCTGCCGGCAACTCCCCGATGATATCGCTGAAGTATTTGGCCGCGGCGTGGGCGCGGTGAGCGCGCGGGGGCGTTCTCAGCCTGGCGAGAAAACGATGCTCGATGTCCTGTGCCCGGTGTTGGAAACCTTGAAAGCCGAGGCGGGACGTCCCGACCTCATCGAGCGGGTTCGCAGCACGGCAAGCGAGTCGGTCGCGCGAACCGTGCCGATGCTGGCGACGAAGGGCCGGGCAGCGTTCCTCGGCGCGCGCAGCGTCGGGCATGTCGATCCTGGCGCCCGGTCCAGCTGCCTCCTTTTGCACGCCGTTTGCGACGGCCTAGAGGCTCGGCGATGAGTGACACCGTCGGTATCGTTATCGTGTCGCACTCGCAGGACATCGCCAAAGGCACCGCCGACATGGTGCGCCAGATGGTCGGCAGCGAGGTGAGGGTGGCTTTCTGCGGGGGCAATCCCGACGGCGGTCTCGGAACCAACGTGCCTTTGATCATCGATGCCATCAACAAAGCCTGGTCGCCGAAGGGGGTTGCGGTCCTCGTTGACCTCGGCGGCGCCGAGACGAATAGCGAGATGGCCGTCGAGATGTTGCAGCCCGAACGGCGGAATCTGGTCGTCGTGTGCAACGCCCCGATCGTCGAAGGAGCTGTTATGGCGGCAACCGAAGCCGCGGGCGGCAGTTCGCTCGAGCAAGTTCGAGCGGTAGCCGAGGAACTCTCTGCCGGTTAAGTCGCGACCCGACAAGGTCGAGGAATTTGAGGATTGGAATGATGTTGGAGAGCCGCAAGCCGAACGGCCAGATCGTCACTGGTAGCGTCCAGCTGATTCACGCCGCCGGCATGCACGCGCGGCCGGCGGTCAAGCTGACAAAGCTCGCCAAGAAATTTCAGGCCCAGATCTCGATCCGGGCGTCTGACGCCGCCGAATGGACCAACGCAAAGAGCATCGCCAAGGTCATGGCATTGCGGGCGGCCCGCGACAGCATCATTGAGATCAAGGCGTCGGGTGAGGATGCGCAAGCCGCCGTGGCGGCGCTGATCGATCTCGTTGCCACTGATTTTCCGGACATCGGTCGGTGAACATGCGAGCCGGCATTGCAAGTTTGACATACCGGGGCAAGACCGCGTCGATCGGCTTCGCTCGTGGCCCATTCTTGCGCGTCGATACTGTGCAGAATGGCCGACGGGCGGCAGGCAGCCCCAAAGAAGAAGAACTCGCGCTTCGCGAGGCGCTCGCCGCGGCGAGCCGGCAGATCACGATGCTGGCGGATGCTGCTGGTGGCGAGGCCGCGCAAATCCTTGAATTCCAGACTGCATTGCTCGAGGACGATGATTTTCTGGAACCGGTTTTCGCAGCAATTGTCGAGGGAAGGTCTGCCGACATAGCTTGGTCGTCGCTTCTCGACGGACAGATTGCGGACTATAACGCCGCGTCCGACGAATATCTTCGGGCGCGTTCCGCCGATTTGGCGGATCTGCGCGATCGTGTCACCCGCGCGCTGGGCGGCAGCGATGCGGCGGTTGTGAAAATTCCCGATGGCGCAATTGTCTGCGCTGAAGATCTGCCGCCGTCTCGCTTTCTGGAGATCGATTGGGCGCGCGGCGGCGGCCTGGCGTTGCTCGGCGGCAGTCCGATGAGTCACGTCGCGATGCTGGCGCGAGCTCGCGGCATTCCCATGGTGGTGCAGCTCGGAACGTTGGCGGATAGCGCCCGGACGGCGTTGCTCGACGGCGAAGGCGCGATGCTCGAGCTCGATCCGACCCCGGATCAGGTCGGCCTTTTCGAACGGCGCCGGGAGGCACACCAAGCGAGCAGGGCTTCGGCGCGCGCCACGCTTCGCCGGCCCCAGGCATCGTGGGGGGGCGAGACCATACGGCTCCTGATCAACATTCAACGCGTCGAGGACCTGGAGCACGCGGATGCGCAACACGCCGACGGCATCGGTCTGATGCGCACTGAATTTCTGCTCGGCGGGCCGAGAGGATTGCCCGACGAGGAGACGCAGTTTCAAGCATACGACGCCGTTCTCCGCTGGGCCGGAAAACGTCCGGTCACGATCCGCACGTTCGATGCCGGCGGCGACAAGCCGGTGCCGGGTTTTACCTTCGACGGCGAAGCAAACCCCTTCCTCGGTGTTCGCGGCCTGCGTCTTTGCCTGGCACGGCCGCGGGTATTTTCCGTGCAGCTTCGCGCGCTTGCTCGCGCCGCGGTACGCGGAAATCTCAAGGTCATGTTTCCAATGGTGACGACACCGGAGGAGCTGGAAGCGGGCCGCAAGCTCTTTGTCGATGCCGTTGAACAATTGCGAGCTGAAGGTGCATCTGCTGCGCTTCCGGAGCTTGGAATCATGGTCGAGGTTCCAGCCGCCGCCCTGACGATCAAACAGTTCAGGGCGGCGTTCTTCTCGATCGGTTCGAACGACCTCGCTCAGTATGTGATGGCCTGCGATAGGACCAACGGGTCGCTGGCCAAGCTGTGCGACCCGCTGCATCCAGCGATGCTGGAGCTGATCGACCGCACCGCCTCGCACGGCAAACGTGCCGGGATCAACGTAAGTATTTGCGGCGATATGGCTGGCGACCCGCGATATATCCCCGCTCTGCTGTCCTGCGGTTTGAGAGAGCTTTCAGTCAATCCTTCGGATTTGGCTCAGGTCAAGCAGGCCATAAATGGCTGAACCCCGGGGGCCTGTGGCGGAAGCGGCACTCGACGAACCGGGCGAAGTCACTGCGGTCGCCGAGTACAAGCGCATATTCAAGGAGGTGCTCGACAGCCGGCCGTCGGGCATGCGCATCAGGCTTGCGCATGCGATGGGCAAGAACAGAAGCTTCGTCAGCCAGATTTCAAATCCGGCTTATCCCGTTCCCGTTCCTTTCCAGCATCTCAACACGATCTTCGACGTTTGTCATTTTCCGCCAGCCGCCAAGGAGGCATTTCTTCGCGCCTATGCACGCGCTCATCCCCGGCGACTGGGGCAATTGACCAAAATTCCACGCGATCGATCGATCACGCTGCATCTGCCGGATCTTGGAAGCACGAAGCAGAATGGAAAACTCGATGCCTTGATGCACGAATTCGCCCGACGCCTGGTTGCGATCCTGCAGGACGAAAATTGACCAAGGCTGTTCATTTTTGAGGGGAGGGAGGAGCGTGAGAAAATTTATCAATTCCGTCGACACGATGCTGGCGGACAGTCTTGATGGCTTCGCCGCGGCCCATGCCGATATTGTTGCACTCGGGCCAGATCGCAAGTTCGTGCGCCGTCGCAAGCCGGCTTCGGATAAAGTCGCCCTCATCTCCGGCGGCGGCAGCGGTCATGAACCATTGCACGCGGGATTCGTCGGAAAAGGGATGCTCGATGCTGCGTGTCCGGGGCAAATTTTCACATCCCCGACGCCCGACCAGGTTCTCGAGGCGGCGGCTGCCGTCGGTGGCAAGGCTGGCGTGCTCTTTATCGTAAAGAATTACGCCGGCGATTGCATGAACTTCGAAATGGCCGCGGAGCTATTCGAGGGTACGGCGGCAACGGTGATCACCAACGACGATGTGGCGGTCGAAAAATCCACCCATAGTGCAGGCCGCCGCGGCGTTGCCGGCACGCTGGTCGTGGAGAAGATCGTCGGCGCGGCCGCTGAGAGGGGTATGGACCTCAAATCCTGTGTGCAACTCGGTACCGACGTCAACGCCAGGACAGGTTCGATCGGCGTGGCGTTGACCAGTTGCACGGTACCGGCCGCCGGCACTCCGACATTCGGGTTGGCCGAGGACGAGATGGAAATGGGCGTGGGAATCCACGGCGAACCAGGCCGCAAACGGGTGAAGCTCGCCGCCGCCGATGCGATTGCCGATGAGATGGTCGGCGCGATCTTGACTGATCGTGATAATCCAAAATCGGGTGATTTCCTTCTTCTGGTCAACGGCTTTGGCGGCACGCCGCTCCTTGAGCTCTACCTCATGTACAACGCGGCGCGGCGTATCCTGGAAAAGCATGGGTTGAAAATCGCCCGCTCTCTGGTCGGCTCCTATGTCACCTCGCTGGAAATGGCGGGGTGTTCAATCACGCTGACGCAACTGGACGACAAGCTGACCGCCTTGTGGGACGACAACGTTCACACTGCGGCGCTCAGGTGGTGACGTCGCTCATGTTACGCACGGAATTTCACTGCGCGAGGCATCGTGCATCCAATCCGGGGGACAGTCATGGCGGTACGCAAAACGCTGATCGTCAGGAAGGAGGATGCTTTGCCCTTCGCTGTCGACACCATCGAGTACCGGGGAAAGCTTTGGCTCGTACCTGAGTGGTTGAGAGGGCGGACCGAAGGCACCTGGTGCCCGACTAGAATAATTTGCATGGACGCACTGTCCCTGACCAAGGCGGAACCGGAGCAAGACGCCGACTTCGTGTTGACCACGCCGCTCAGCCGGTCAGTCCTCGAGGGACGCGCGGTGACGCAGGATCACGTCGTGATAGAGCGACCGGATATTTCGTTGCGTGAAGATACCGATTTTTTCGGTGATCGTTGAAACGCCAGCAGGCAAGCTTTTGGCGGACTGATCGCCTTGCGAATTGTGACCGTTTTCGTAACGGGACGCCAGCGGGCAATCTAAAATGGATCTGGTCATCGATTGGAAGCTCAGCCAATCCGATGGTCAGGATCAGGACATGCCCGAAGATCAGAGCATGCCTGAAGATCAGAGCATGCCTCAAGATCAGGGCGTGGCCGGCATCGAGCAGACGGTGTCCTTGCAAGACGACGCGCAGAACTCCGCGCCAGGCGATGTGCAGAATGAAGTGGGTATCCCCGAACAACTTCAATCGAATGAGAGCGCAATGACCAAGCGAATCCTGACGATCGACGATTCAAAGACGATGCGCGACATGCTCATGCTCGCATTGGTCGAAGCCGGCTTCGATGTAGTGCAGGCCGTTGACGGCCAGGACGGGATCGACGTCCTCGGCGAGGAACGAGTGGATGTCGTCATTACCGACATCAACATGCCCCGCATGGACGGATATGAAGTGATCCGCCAGCTTCGCGCCAATCCGGATCACAAAACCACGCCCATCCTGGTGCTCACGACCGAGAGCGAATCGGGAAAGAAGAATCTCGCACGCGAGGTCGGCGCTACCGGCTGGATGGTGAAGCCGTTCGACCCGGGTCAGTTGGTCGCCACTTTGCGCAAGGTCGCTCCCTAGAGACGGGAACCCTTTGAGGACCGAATGCCATGTCGAGTTTAGACCAGCTAAAGATTACCTTCTTCGATGAATGCAGTGAGCTCCTGCAGCAAACCGAAGCCGGACTTACTGACATCCGAGAAGGTCACGGCACTGACGATACAGTCAATGCGGTCTTCCGCGCCGTTCATTCGGTGAAGGGCGGCGCCGGCATTTTCGGCTTCAAATCCCTCGTCGAATTTGCGCACGTTTTCGAGACCACCCTCGACGCCGTCCGGCGCGGCGATCTTGCCCCCACGCCCGACGTTGCCGACGTGCTTCTGGCGGCGGGCGACGTTCTGACCGATCTCGTCGATATGTCGCGCTCCGGAGCCGCCATTGAGCTAGGGTTCGGCAGCGAATGCCGCGTGGCGCTTGAACAGCTCATTGGACGCGACGGCGCCGCTGACGACAACTCTCCGGCTCCCGCTGATTTCGAAGACATCGACTTTACGCCCGTGCGAGCCGACGAGCTTGAAACTCCGGGTGGGACCGACGGCCTTCGCACCTATCTGATTACGTTCCGACCCAAGCCCGATCTCCTCAAGCACGCCAATGAGCCACTCTACATCGTGCGAGAACTGCGCAAATTGGGCGAGCTTGACTTTGTCTCCGAGACGGATGGGCTCCCTCCTTTGACTGAGGTTGAAAGCGACCGCCCATATATCGGCTGGACCGGCACGTTGCGCACGAAAGCAAACCGCGCCCAGGTTGACGAGGTCTTCGAATTTGTCGCCGGCGACTGCGAACTTATCATCGAGGAGCAGACTCCGCCGGCCACCGAAAGTGTTGTCGAGGACACCCCCGACCCCGAGCCGGCGGCAGTCGGCGCCGCCGCCGCGCCCGCAACGCCGCAATCCGATCAGCCGGCCGAAAAATCCCCGCCTGTTTCGGCCGCCGCAGGGGAAACGCCGGAGCCGTCAACCGGAGCCCGCGCCCCGGTCGCGAAGCCTGCCGCAACCACGACCCGCGTCGAATTGGAGCGGATCGATCGTGTCGTGAACATGGTCGGCGAACTGGTGATCGCCCAGGCGATGCTGGAACAGATCGTTCGCGACCTGCCGGAATCAATCAGCGGACGCTTGTCTCAGATCCTCGAAGAGGTGGTTCACCACGCCCGGGAGCTGAAAGACAGCGTCATGTCGATGCGCGCCCAGCCTGTTGGCGCGGTTTTTCAGCGCATGCCCCGCCGTGTCCGCGAACTCTCTACCAAGACCGGCAAGAAGATCAGGCTCGAAATGCTCGGCGAAACGACCGAGGTCGATCGTTCGATCATCGAACGACTCGGCGATCCGCTGACGCACATTATGCGCAACGCGGTCGATCACGGCATTGAATCGCCGTCGGACCGACTGGCTGCCAACAAGAGCGACGAGGGGACGATTCGACTCTCAGCCGAGCATCGAGGGGGCCGCATTGTTATCGAAGTCAGCGATGATGGGGCCGGCATCAACTCCGAGCGTGTGCTCAAGAAGGCGAGGGAAAAAGGGCTCGTCGGCGCCGATGCCGCCCTTAGCGAAGATGAGATGAACAACCTTGTCTTTATGCCCGGGTTTTCCACCGCAGCAGCCATTTCCGACATATCGGGCCGCGGCGTCGGCATGGACGTCGTTCGCCGCAACATTCAAGAGATCGGCGGCCGCATAATCTTGAAGTCGGTTCGCGGCCGGGGAATGACTATTCAGCTGGCGTTGCCGCTCACGCTTGCGGTTATGGACGGCATGGTCATAAAGGTCGGCGACGAAACCTACGTAATGCCGCTGTCGACGATCATCGAATGTCTGCGGCCCACGCGCTCCGATATTAACAACCCAGTCGGTACGCGCGGCATGCTTAAGTTGCGCGGCGATCTGGTGCCGCTCGTTCACTTGAGCGATTTACTGGACATAGGTTCGGCGGTCGGCGAGTCCACGGCGGGCGTCGTCATCATCGCCGATGCAGGCGAAGGTTCGCGATTTGGTCTGGTTGTCGACGAATTGTGCGGCCACCAGCAGGTAGTGATCAAGAGTATCGAGGAGAGTTACGGCTCCGTTACCGGCATCGCCGGTGCCACGATTCTCGGCAACGGGCGCGTCGCCTTCATCCTCGACGTTGAAAAGCTTTCGGACCCCGCATCCAGTCTGTCGGTAGAGGATGCGGTGCCGAATAAAACCGCGAACGCCGCTTAACCGACGTCGCTAGTTGAGGCTGTTGCAAATTTAACTCGGAACAAGACGCAGGAGTGAGTGAAATGCCAAGCGCAGTAGCTCTCAAGGTGCTCATCGTCGACGATCAGAATAGTGTTCGTCAGATGACACGCATGACTTTAGGGGAAATCGGAATTCGGCATGTCAACGAAGCTGAGAACGGCATGCAGGCAATGGAGATCGCCTCGAGCCAGCCGCTCGATTTGATCTTCTCCGATTACAACATGCCCGAGATGGATGGTCTCGGCCTGCTTCGTGCAGTACGCGGTCATCCGGTGGTACGCAAAGTTCCATTCATCCTGCTCACGGGCCGGGGTGATAGGGAACTCGTTGTTAAAGCCGCTCAAGCCGGCGTGAACAATTATCTCGTAAAGCCGTTCACAGCCGCGGTCTTGCGTCAGAAAATTGAGCAGGTCATGGGCAAGCTGATGTGACGTTGACGAGCGTGATGGTAGGGGTAAGGGAAGTCGATTGTGGCTGTTCAACAATTTGCTGACGACATCGGGGCGTTCCTTTCCGTTTTCGCGGCGCTCTTGCTCGACGACGTGCTGCGCTTGGAGGAGATTTCCGGTCGCGTCACGGAGCTCGTAATGGGCGCCGGTCGGCCGGACCGGGAACTGATCGTTTCGCTTCAGGCCTTCGATCGTCTGAAGCAAGAGTTCGAGGCATTGGGCGATGCGCTTGCGAAGTACGCCGAATCGACAAATGATCTGCCCCTCGCCGGCGAAGAGCGCGCGGGTTCGGGTCGGCGATGAGGATCGTCAGGTTGTCGAGATTAATGGCGGGATTTTTCATGACGTACCCGGAAACTTCGTGTGTCTGCGCAGGTGAACCGTCAAATGGATAGCTCGTCTAAGCGTGAGGCTGGCATTGCGTTTCCGGTCCGTGAAGTCACCTACTTCGAAGCCCGATCAATGCCACCACCGATGATTGAAGGTCCCGGAGTGTTAACGATTCGAAAGCGGCGGGACATCGATTTTCCGGTCCCGCGTGCATGGCTTCGCATTAGCTATTCTGACTCGAATTTGAACAATCAGAGATAACTTTGGGTGAATTATTGGGGCATTGTAGAATAACGAAATAGGATATTATTCGGTGCATTTCGACGGCGGGGCGGGCACGAGCCTGCGATCCGGCCGCAACGCGGCAACGCGGCCGGCACGGCGCTGATGCAGTGCTCTCCGCCGGGTGCCATTCCACGGGATTTGCAGGAAACGGGATGTTCGGCGCCGCGTGCCGTGGGTACATCCAAACCCGCACCGCCCAGTCCGGTCCTCGCGGCCGCCGCTGGCGGCGTCTTTAATTGCGCGAAGTGAATGATTGCACGAGCGGCTGCTGAATTTCGAATTGGCCATGGAGGGCGGCGGGCGCAAAGCGACGATCGTCGGGAATGAGGAAGGCTCGTTCTTCGTTGTCGATACGATCGGGTGCGCGCGAGAACCTCGGGTCGCGCCTGACAGTCGGGAGGGCAGGCCGACGGACATGGTTCCCGGCGAGAGCCATCCGCACGGACGTGTTGTTGCTGGTCACGGCGAAGCCGAAACGCCGCGCTGATGTTATGCAGGCGAACCGCACCAAGCCGGTCGGTCCTCGACGGACGCGCGGTAACGCAAGATCGTGTTGCGACGGGGCCGCCGGTATTTCGCAAGCGAAGATACTGAATTTTTTCCGCGACCGTTTGCGCCAGTCATCGCAAGCGCCAATTTTCCGGCGAGGGTGAATTAACCGCCGCGAGAATATTGCAACCGTCGCCAAAAGCGGCGGCCTTTGTCGCGTTGATCGTAAGCATTGCCGATGTCTTTGCGGCGAAGATGCCTTCCAATAGCCGCATTTGATTGGTCAATGCGCCGCTGCGCTAGCTAGTGAGGGAATGTCTTACTCCCCGCTGGCGCTCCCCTGGAACAGAAATTGGCGGAATGAAAAAGGTAGTCTGCCGGTTCGCGCGCGGGTCGAGTTCCCGCGTAACTTTCATGATGAATCAGGATGTTGCTCGAAGTAATCGTCCCGCGCTCTTGAAAAAATACGAACAAGGTCCTATGTGAATTTATTGATTCCCACTCAAGCGATGATTTGCGGCGGGCAAGACGGGGGCCCGCTAGTAACGATAATTGCTTCTCGGCGATGATGTCATCGTTGGATGCACACCGTCCCGAGGCGCGGGCCGCGTGGGAAATGCCGGTCAGCAGCATTGGTGTTGGTATCTCATATTTAGAGGAAACATATCGGGCCATGCCATTCCACAAACTGCCGACAGGGCGATGAGCCTGATTTTTACGCTTGCCTCGCGCAATCTTTTTCATGACCGGGTTCGACTGATCGCCACCGTGGTGGGGATTGTCTTCTCTATCGTTCTCGTCACCGTTCAGCTTGGCGTCTTCCTGAGTTTTGAACGGATGATCACGACAATGATCGATCATGCGCGAGCCGATTTCTGGATCGTGCCGGTGGAGACCAAGAGTTTCGAAGAACTCCTCGTTGCTGACGGGACGCGAACGTCTCCACGCCCTGTCGGTCAGCGGTGTCACGGAGGCAATCCCGGTCCTCGTCGGCTACGCATCGTGGCGCAAGCCGAATGGTGGCGCGTCGAAGTCGGTATTTCTCGTCGGCGCACCCATGAACTCTAATGGATTGTACCCATGGGATGTCGTCGAGGGCAGTCGCGACGACCTCTCGATGCCGGGCTCTGTCGCAATCGACCGTTCCTATTCCGGGCAACTCGGCGTCCCGCAGGTGGGCGAAAAGGCCGAGCTTAACAATCAAAAGGCGCGTATTGTCGCGATGACCAAGGGCATCCGTTCATTCACCACGACGCCGCACGTTTTTGCGTCGCTTGATACGGCACGAGCCTATTTGGGAGTTCCGCCGAACAAGGCCAACTATTTCATTGTTCGCACGGCGCCGGACGCAAACGCGGCGGCGGTGCGCGATCGGCTCGTCGCCAGCATGCCCGACGTGGAGGTACTCACGTCGGAAGAGTTTCGCCATCGCAGCCTCCTGTTCTGGCTGTTCGACACTGGGGCCGGAGCAGCGCTCCTAGGCAGCGCCATTCTCGGCGTGATCGTCGGCACCATCATCGTCGCGCAGACGCTTTATTCCAGCGCCAAGGATCATCTCAAGGAATTTGCAACGCTTCGCGCCATCGGCTCGTCGCGCGGCTACATCCTCAACGTCATTCTCGGCCAGGCACTGCTCAGTGCGGTAGTCGGGTTCTCAATGGCCGCCGCCATCGACTTCGCCCTGGTCAGGGCGACCGCCGATGCGGCCTTGCCGATTGTGATGACTCCAGAGCTTGCGATCGGCTTGTTCGCGCTCACCACCGCGATGTGCGCCATAGCCGCGGTGGCGGCGATCAGGGTCGTGACCCGGACCGATCCCGTTTTGGTGTTCGCGCAATGACGGAGATCATGCTTGAGGCGACCGATATCAGGAAGGTCCTTGGCGACGATGCCGGGCGGCTTGAAGTCCTCAAAGGTATCAATCTGTCGCTTGGTGGCGGCGAGTTGACGCTGCTGATGGGCCCGTCCGGCAGCGGCAAGACGACACTACTCTCCGTACTTGGATGCATGCTGACGCCGACCAGCGGCGCCGTTCAAATTCGCGGCCGCTCGACGACCGGGCTGGGGTCGGAGGCACTGGCGAAATTGCGGCGCGAGAATGTAGGGTTCGTATTTCAGTCCTATCATCTGTTTCCTACTTTGACCGCGGCCGAAAATGTGCGCATTGCGCTCGATGTGCGCGGCGTGCGCTCCGCGCTGGCGCGAGTCAAGGCCGAGCAGGCGCTCGCGACAGTCGGTCTTTCACACAAGGCGAAATCGTTTCCACGTGCGCTTAGCGGCGGCGAGCAGCAGCGTGTCGCCATCGCGCGGGCGATTGTGGGAGATCCTTCTCTCGTCCTCGCCGACGAGCCGACCGCTGCTCTCGACAGCGAAAGCGGGCAAGCGATCATGACGCTGCTGGCGGACATAGCCAAGGATCCGAAACGAGCGCTGTTCATCGTCACACACGATCCGCGCATCATGCCGTTTGCGGACCGGATCCTGCGCATCGAAGATGGCCGAATAGTCAGCGATCAGAGGCGCGGCGAACGCAGCGGTGCCATTCGCGCCCTCAAAATCGCGAGCTAAAAGGGGTAGTAATGCTCAAGCGAAATATGAAAATGCCGATCTTCGTGACAGTCCTGGTGCTGGCTGCCGTTTCGACGGCTCCGGAATTCGCGCAAAGGTCCCGCGCGGACGAATTGCAGCCGGACGGCTCTAGTGCCTCGCAGACATCGTGGGATGCGGTCGCGCTCGGACGCGCAGAACCGCAATCGCGCGAAATCAGGATCGCGGTTACGGTACCGGCACAAATCGCAGACGTGCAAGTTAAGACCAACGACAAGGTATTCGCTGGCGAGTTGCTGCTTCGCCTCGATGACGACGAGGCGCGCGCTCGCCTAGCGGCTGCCGACGCTCAGGTCGCGCTTCACAAACGCGCTCGCAACGATCAGTCCTCGTCGACGGCGTCGGCCGATCGGCGAAAAGCCGAAGATACGGTTGCCGACGCCGAGCGGCTGGTCGCGGATACCCATTCCGCGTTGGACAAAATTACGGTCGACTGGCGGGCGGGGCGTGCACCGCAGACGGATCTCGACGCGGCGCGCTCGGCTTTGTCGCGCGCGCAAGACCGGCTCACGGAGCAACAGGGTGTCCTCGCCAAGTTGAAGGCGTCACCTGATACGCCGCTGCCGACGCGCGCGGAAGGAGAACTCAACGTCGCTCGCGCCGAGTGGACGCTGGCGCAGGCGGCCGTTGAAAAGACGCGAATCCGCGCACCGATCGACGGAACCGTCCTGCAGGTGGAGGCCCGGAATGGAGAACTCGCGGTGCCATCATCGGAACAGGCACTGCTGGTGCTCGGCGACGTATCCACTTTGCGCGTGCGTGCCGAGCTCGAAGAGCAATATCTCGGAAGAGTGCATGTCGGTCAGCATGTGAAGATTCGCGCGGCGGCATTTCATGGCCGCGAGTTTAAAGGCACGGTTTCAGCGATCGCCGGGATCGTCGGCCAGGGACGGATCAATTCGCGTGGTCCGCGCAAGTTCAACGACGTTGATGTTCTCGAGGTCCTCGTGGACCTGCCGGACGCCGGCCCCCTCGTCGTCGGGCAGCTGGTCGACGTTTATTTCAGCTCCGAGCAAGCAAACGCCCAATAGGCAGGGCGCGCCTTCGCGGCTTGAAGCTGTGCCGGCGCGCCTCAACGCCTGCGCTTTCTTCGTGCGCGCCCGAATTTAGCCGCTCATGATCGCGCTGACCCGAGCTGCCGGCGCCGTCAAGAACGCAAGCGATGGCGTCTCTCGCGGAAAGCCCATGCGAGCGCGTTGGCGGCCAACGTCACAACCGCGATAATGACAAAGTATTCGATCACTTCCTGCCAGTCTCGCGCGACTGAAGGCATGATTTCGCGGAAATCGAACGCCGCAGCCGGATTGCTGAGAGCCGTGTTTATCAACAACATGCCGAAGACGGATGCGAGACCGACGGCGGCGCCGGTAATGAACGCAGCGAAAGCCCGAAAACCGGCTTGAAAACACAAAGCACTTCCGAGCAGTGCAGCGATCAAGGCGACAACGGCTCGCAAATATAAAGGATCAAGGTCGAATTTAATCAAGATCACGTAATAGCTGAATAGCAGCAGAGCGAACGGCAGCACCAGATACGCGAATACATAAAGGCTCCAAAACGCCGCGGTCAGCCGATCAATGGCGCGACACAGGCGCTTGAGGTCGGAGGAAAAATCGTCCCCGGATCTTACTTCCACCGCGTGCAGATAGGGGAACAGCTTGAGGCTATCGGGAACGTCCGCTTCCGTCGGCATGCGTGCGCCGTTGACGAGAACGGGCATGGCAGCGCGGCGGCTGGAGAGCGTTGTTTCCACCTCAACCCGGACCGGATCATCCAAATCAAAGATGCGGGCGGGGCCGCTCTCTCGCGGGCCGCTCCATTCGTTGCCGATCACCGCCAGCACGACCAGCGCACGCTCCAGGGTCCGTCTGATGTGAACGCGGTAGTCGGCGGACGGCTGAATGGAGTTGATGTCTATATATACGGAGCGTTCTCCATAACGTTCCACCAGCCGATGATAGATGCTGCGGGTGACGTCATTCGAATCTTTGCGCCGGTACGAAATTACGATGATTGGCATCGGCGAATACGTCCATCCGGTGCAGCGTCAATCCCACGTTGAAAGTTCCGTACCACAAGACGGCCTCGCATGGTCGAGGAACCTATTTCTCGACATCGAAGCGAATATCGGCCTGCCCCTCGTGGCCCGCGGAGTCCTTGACGAGAATCAGGATGCGATGGGTGCCCGGCGGTACTTCAGCGATCGGCATGTCGATTCCATCGGGCCGCACGAACGGCTTTACGCGCGCGGTAAGATCAATCGCAGGGATTCGCTTGTAAACGACATTCAGGGAATCGAGATCAATCTGAGTGTTGCCGTGAGCTTGGAACTTCACCCGAAAGTCAAACGGCGATTGAATCGCACCTGATCTAGGCGCCGGATAAACCGCGATGATGTCGGGCCCGCGCTCGATTCCGGAGCGAAGCCTCGAGTTGTCGGGCGGCAAATTCGACTCTTGCACGCTGATAAGCGTGGTCGCGGATGCCGGGCCGGCCAGAAGTAGAGCGATCAATCCGACAATTGCGGTGCGTCGTTTGCGGCGACTTCCGATTTCCATAGCTTGTGTTTCCGCGCGGCGCGAGTCGATCGCCATCCTGCTCTGTGCAAAAATGGTCGGCAAGCTTGCGACGTTGGAAGGAATTTCATTGGCGATCGTGAGTTCTAAGACCATGCCGCGCTCATCTTACCTTGGTCAAAGGAAATTCCTGGCCACTTATGGCGGTGGTTGGATATTGGGGGTGATTGAATTGGCGCTGGGCGAGATCGGGGACCTGGTTGTCAATGTAGTGCGCCAGACCCAAGGTGCTTACAAACCCGCTCTGGTCGACATCGCCCTTGCCGCTGAGGCCCTCGGCGACGACGTATGTGAACAGTCCATGACCTTGGTAACCTTCCAGCGCTTGCTGGGTGGAAGTGCTGGCCGCCAGCACGGTCGTCCCGACGGCTCGGCTCAGGATTTTCAAGGCCGTAACCTCGTCTAGGCCGCGGGTCAGAAGGCCGGTTTGCAACGCGGTCCCCAACGCATCGGCATGGCAAGTGTCGATAACCATCAGCTTTTTCGTTGCCGGAATATTGGCCACGAGCGCAGTCAGCTGCTCTTTGCTGACGGCGTCGCTCTTGAGGTGCTCGGTTGACGCCGAGCCGACATTGGATGTGACGAGAAAATACTCGCCGTCGTCCGCGATCCCATGACTTGCGACATAGAAAACGAACAGATCATCGGGACCGGCGATCGCCTGCATTTCCTTCAATGCCTGCGTCAAGGCGTCACGCGTGGTCTGCGCGGGAGTGATGAGCAGTTTGACGTCGACCTTCTCGAATAGCGGCGCCGAATATTTGGACAGCGTTTCGGCGAACAACTGTGCGTCCTTGACCGGATAGGCAAGATTGTAGTTGGAGTTCTTGAATTCCTGGATGCCTACGACCACCGCGTGGAGGCTGGCGCGTGTCGTCGGCGGGAGGCTTGCAGCGATTGCGGCCGTGGGGGAACTGCTGTGCATGCTGTTTTCGGCGTTGTACGCCTCCGCCTGCAACACATTGGGCCCGTCGGCGAGTTGGACCGAGTAGGTGCGTGTGACAGGTCCGCCCCGGAGCGAGGCCGATGGAGCGGAGGCGCTGTCCTGAACGACGGCCGTGCCGTTGAGGAACAGTCGCACTTGACCGATACCGCCGCCGCTGTCGGTGATGCGCAACGTCACGGTGAGTTTCGGCTGGTTGATCGACGGCGGCAGATCGACGAACTCGACAATCGGCGCCACCTTGACGCTGCCGATGTTGGCAAACCCCAGCGCGCTCAGCGATGTTCCAGCGAGACTGAGCTTGAGCAGGTCGGGGCGGTAGAATTTGTCGCGGTAGGACGCGATGGCGAACACGCGCGAGCCGACGCGAACGTTGAGGTTCTCCTCGGCCTTCTCGGAAGAGGCGTCGTAGTAACCCTCCGGTGTTATGGCGAGGGATGACCCATCCGTGAAGGCAACGAAGGAAACCTTTTCCTTGCCGGACACGACGTTCCATATCCTCACCGTACTGCTCCAACTGGCCGTAACCAGTCGCTGGCCGTCCGGTGAGAAGGCGACCGAGGCGACCAAATCGGTGTGCCCTTCCAGCGTGCGGATTTCGTTTCCGGTTGCAACTTCCCAGAGCTTCACCGCTCCGTCATGGCCGCCCGCCGCAACCGTGCGCCCATCGGGAGAGAACGCGACGGAGCTCACGCGATCGGAAAACCCGCCGAGCGTACGCGCCTCGCGCCCGCTCGCCATGTCCCAGAGTTTGATGGCCCGGTCATCGCTTGCGGAGGCGAGCAACTTTCCGTCGGGGGCGAACGACACTGATGTGACCCATTTCGAGTGTCCGATCAGTGTGCGCAGCTCGGCTCCGGTTGCCACGTCCCAGAGTTTCACCGCATTGTCGGCGTTGATGCCATTGGCGCCGAGGCGGCCGCCACCGGAGGCCAGAACGCGGCCGTCCGGTGAAAACGCGACGGAATTGACCCAAGAGGAATGCCCGGCAAGCGCGCGCAACTCGGAGCCGCTTGCTGCGTCCCAGAGCTTGATCGTGCGATCGCCGCTGCCGGTCGCAAGCATGCGACCGTCCGGCGAAAATGCGACCGAGGTGACCTGCTCGGAATGTCCGCGCAAGGTGCGGAGCTGGCGGCCAGTCGCGACGTCCCACAGCATGGCCGTGTGATCTGCGCTTCCGGAGGCGAGCTCGCGCCCGTCGTTTGAGAAGGCGATGGACGTGACGAAGCCGGAATGCCCCCTGAGGACCCGCACTTCGCGTCCGCTCGCCGCATCCCAGATCTTGATCGTGCCGTCGAAGCTCCCGAAGGCGACAAGATGCCCGTCCGGCGAGAAGAGGGCCGAAGTGACCCCGACGGAATGCCCGCCGAGCGGGGACAACTCTCGGCCGCTAGCGGTGTCCCAGAGTTCTAATCCCGCCGTCGCCGATGCCGAGGGCTAGCATGTGCCCCGTCGGCGAGAACGCCATGGAAGAAGCCCAAAGCATCGACGGCAGTCTGAGATTTCCGCTGAGTGTCCCGCGTTCTCGGCCGCTCGCAACGTCCCAGAGCTTGACGGTCTTATCGTAACTGCTTGAAGCGAGGATGCGGCCGTCCGGCGAGAAGCCGAGGAGGGAGACATAGTCCGAATGGCCGCGCAATGTGCGCAGCTCGCGTCCGCTGGCGACGTCCCAGAACTTGATGGTATGGAGGCTGCTGCCTGCGGCAAGCATGCGGCCATCTGGTGAGAAAACCGCGTGACCGACGGCGTATCCGGCCATGCTTCGAAGCTCGCGTCCGCTTGTCAGGTCCCAAAGCCTGATCTTGTGGTCTTCGCTGTTCGCCGCGAGAAGCTGTCCGTTGGGCGAGAAGGCCACCGATAGAACCTGTCTGGAAAACCCACCGAGAGTGGCCAGTGGCTGTCCGCTCTCCAGGTCCCAGAGCCTGACGGTCTGATCGTCGCTGCCGGAAGCCAAAATGCGTCCATCCGGAGAGATTGCGATCGACCAGATCGCACCAGAATGTCCGGTAAGCACGCGCACCTCGCGCCCGCTCGCCGGGTCCAGGATTTTGATCTTTTGATCGAGCGTACCGATCGCAAGGATGCGTCCGTTCGGCGAAAACGCGAGCGAAACAGCTCCGTAATTCGGACCGAGGGTACGGATCTCGCGCCCGCTCGCAACGTCCCAGAGCTTGGCTGTATTGTCGGCGGCCCCGGAAGCCAAAACGCTTCCGTCGGGCGAGAAGGCGAGCGCGAAAACGCCCTGATAATGACCCTGCTGTGGGAAGACTTCAGGCTGCTCCTGCGCCCACGCCGAACCGGCGCACAGAAACACCGCAGCCAAAATCGACAAGATGCGCATACCGCACGCCTTCTCCCAACAAAGGGCCGCGAATAATTTGCTTTCCAATTGGACGGGATTCTGACGACCGCGCGGACTAACGGTCGCATCGACTGGTTCGGTGGAGCGTGGGCCTTAAGCGCCTACCAGCTTCAGTAGAGAGCACGCGCTGATCTTGAGACTGCCGTCGGATTGCGGCTCCAATGTGTAGCGCGCCACCCAAGCCACACCGTCGGCATCGACGATGTGGACGTCCTGCATAATCCTTCCATCTACGATGGTGGCGTTTCCAAATTCGAAGCTTTTGTGACGGTAGACCGGAGAATAGCCGTTACGAACCATGGACATGAAGGCGTCCGGATTCCGAAAAGTGCTTTTTATTCCGGGCGCCGCAAAGTCGTATGCCGCTGCCGCGTCGTCGCGGCTAATGGCTTCGTCCTGGGAGCGGATGACGGACTGCGCGGTGGCGATATCTTCGGCGGTGGCAAGCGTCGTAAAGCTGATGAAAAATGCAACCAACAGGACAACGGTTCGCATGATGTTGCTCCTCGCTTGGTGGTCTTCGTCGCTTTTCCTCTAACTATACTCTTATAGTTGGGTCCGGCCGGCAATTGTACCCGTTTGCCGAAACCTCGGTGCGCCGGCGGCGGCGTGACCGTCATTATGCCCGGTGCCATCATGACTGGTGCGAATTCCGCGCGTGGCGGTTGCCCGAACGCTTTGCAAGACTGCTTGCTGGTTCCTAGATTAAGGCCGGTTCTCGGCAATGCGGCGCTATGCCCGGCGTGGTGTGTTTCCAGTCGGCACGAAGCGCTGTTAAGCTGTATTGACTGAGCCGATCCAGTGTCGCGGCGCGACGATGGGCTTCTCTCTAATCAGGATTGAATATGAGCAAGCTGCCTACTCTCTTTATCCCGCACGGCGGCGGACCGTGTTTCTTCATGGATTGGGATCCTCCCGATACCTGGAACCGCATGGCCGAGTACCTACGCCACGTACCGGATGAAGTAGGAACTCGACCCAAGGCGCTCCTGGTGATTTCCGGTCATTGGGAAGAAAAAATTGCCACCATCCAGAACAATCCGTCTCCGTCGCTGATCTATGATTATTACGGCTTTCCGCCCAGCACTTATCAGATCAGCTTCCCGGCGCCGGGCGCTCCGGAGGTATCGGCGCGGGTCGCCGAATTGCTCACGGCGGCGGGCATACCAAATCAATACGATCATGCCCGGGGTTTCGATCATGGCGTGTTCATTCCGCTGAAAGTGGTCTATCCGCACGCGGACGTGCCGATTGTGCAACTGTCGCTGTTGGCCAGCATGAACCCGGCGGAGCACATCCGGATTGGTCAGGCACTCGCGCCGTTGCGCGATGAAGGCGTGCTGATCGTTGGCAGCGGCATGACCTACCACAACATGCGCACGCTGATGTCGAGTATGCGAGGCGGCGCGAACGGCCGCGCGGCTGACCCGGGCTCGGAGCGTTTCGATGACTGGCTCGAGGAGACTTCTGACCAAAGCAACGCCCGAAGCGCGTGCCGCCGCGCTATCCCATTGGGACCAGGCGCCCGCCGCCCGTGACGCCCATCCGCGTGAGGAACATCTGCTGCCCCTCCTTGTCGCGGTCGGCGCCGCCGGTAACGACCCTGGTCGAAGGACGTTGAAGGACGTCGTCATGGGGGCGGTTGAATTGGCGTTTCGGTTTGGCTGAGCCTTTCGGCGGCCGGCCATTCGCGGCCGAAAATCAAGCGACAGGTCGGAGCTGACGGGCGCCGCATGGTCGCATGCGGGTGCCCGTCGCTGGTTGGAATCATTAGAAACGGCCGGTCCCGGGGGCGTGGTAATCGCCGCAAGGGAGGGTTAAATAGTGCTGAAAGTGAAAGGGCCGTCATGTCAATAGAGCTAGATGAAAACCAAGATCGACCATGCCTGCATTGCCTGATCGTCGAACTGATCGATGAGTTTTTTGCTGGGCATCCCGCGCCGACTGGCGAGCCGGATACGATCGATACGGACGAAGTGATAAACGCAATTGCCAAGACCGTGGCGGAATTGACGAGCAGTCAGGACGCCGAGGTCCGTCAGAAAATGATTGAACAACTGATGCAAGAAATCATGAATTACGACACTGAATTTCGTCAAGACGATGTAAGCGCTGGAACGCGCTCCGACGCGCGTCACTAAATATGCCGCGCCGTGGCGGCTGCTTGGCGCAGCGTCAAAGCTCTCCCTTGAGAAAGGCGGCGACCACCCGGCAATTTTCTTCGGTGCCATCGAACAGCGTCGAGTGACTTGACCCCTTAATCACGTGTTTCTTCGCGCCTTTGATATGTTGCGCGAGATATTCCTGACCGGCACCGCTTTCGCCCTGCTGCCACGGTGTCATCGGGTCTTCATCGCCGCCGATGACGAGTGTCGGCGCAGTGATCCTTCGCAGGAGCGGCCGAAGGTCCATGTCAATCATGGCCTGGCAGGCTAGCTTGAAGATGTCCACGCGATTGCACTTTTGCAGAATGTCCTGGATCATATCGACCGCGCCGGGCCCGGCAGGGCCGTCGAGGAAGCGGCGCGACAGCGCCTGGATGGCGACGAGTTCGGCTAGTGTACGCGAGCCCATCCCGAACCCTTCGGCGATGTCGATCCAGCCGCGAAAAGTCAGGATCCCGGCATAGTCGAGCTTTGCGGCGGAACAGTTGATGACAAGTCGCTTGGTGCGGTCCGGGTATTTTGCCGCGAACTGCTGCGCCACCATTCCGCCCATTGAGGTGCCGTGGATGTGAGCGGCGCTTAGGCCGAGATGGTCCATCAGCCCGGCGACGTCGTCGGCCCAAACTTCCATGCTGTATTGCTGAGTAGGCCGCTCGGACTGACCATAGCCGCGCATATCGAAGTCGATGCACCGGAAGGTCTTCGACAGGATCGGCGTCGCGGTGGCGAAATTGAAGTGGCCAAAGCCGGCGCCATGGATCTGCATAACCGGATCGCCTTGGCCGGTCTCCTTGTACCAGATTCGGACCCCGTTGATCCTTGCATCCGGCATGGGTTCCTCCGCATTTTTTTCTGCTTTCAGTGCGATGTAAAAGAGATCAGAAGTCAAGTCCCGGTCCCATCGGTAAGCGTATTGCTGGCCGGGATCGTAGACTTGCTTCGAAGTTTTCGGCGAGCTGTCGATGGCATCGCTTTTAGTGCCGGAGCGACCCCTCGGACTGTTCACGGACGTTGTCGTCGGCTGGCCGCCTAGAGATCCGCGGCGGTAACCGCCTCGCGCACGATCGCCGTGAGGTGCCCATCGGCGCGCTCCAGGCCCTCGAGGATGGAAAAGTGGTCGGCGTCGGGAATCTCGTGAAAGACGACCGGGAGGCCTCGGTTGGCCCGTTCCACGGCGTAATCGGCCGACTGTTGATACATCAGTGGAATTTCCGCGCCGCCGACGACGATTGCTACTGGCGGGGCGGACGACCATTGTTGCCGGATTGGCGAGTTGCGTTGGGCTGCGTCCTCGTCGAGACGAAGTTTGTCGTTGACGTAGCAATGCCGCATCGGTTCGAGATCGTAGATGCCGCTGATGGCAACACATCCCCGAACGGACGGATGGTCCATGGCAACGACGGCGAGGTGCGCACCCGCCGACCAGCCTGACAGAAGGATTTTCGACGGGTCGGCGCCCAGTGCCGGCAAATCCGATACCAGCCAATCAAGCGCGTGTCGGACTTCCGCTATCATTTCATCGATGGATACTTCGGGCGCGAGCGTATAGCCGACGAGCGCCACATTGATTCCGGCTGACAGCGGTCCTGACGCGACGAAAGTGAAGGATTCTTTGGACCGCATCTGCCAATACCCGCCGTGAAGAAAGATCAGGGTTGGCGCGGCGGGTGCGCTCGATTTCAGGAAATCGATACGATTGCGCGGGCGCGGACCGTAGGAAAGATCGAGCGTGCCGCTGTATTGCTGTCGGAGCACGGCGCTACGCCGTTCCCACGCCGCCACTACATCCGCGCTATTCGCGACCGCTGCCGCGTTGTTGTAGGCCTTGTCGAGGCTGGCGCGATCCAGACTGCGCCAGTCGACGTGGGGTCGCAGTGGTGTGCCTCGGCAGGCGTGATTGCGATGACACCGCTTGCGGCTGACCTGCCCAGTCTAGCCGGCGGCCTTCTTGGGCAGTGATGAGATGACGTCCGCGGCCTTGGTAACAAAGCCGAAGCACTTCTTGATGTTCCACAAGGTCGCCTCCGCGCAGAAATCCGGCGAAGTCGTACCGCAACAATCCTCGACCAGCACGCAGTTGTATCCAAGGAAGTGAGCGTCGGTCAGCGAGTGCAACACGCACTGATCGGTGTTGACGCCGCTGAAGAACAACGTCTTCACTTCGAGATTGCGCAGGATGCTGTCGAGAGGCGTGTCCCAAAAGCCGCTGATCCGATATTTATCGACCTTGATATCTTCCGGCAGCTGAACCAGTTCATCCACCACCGCGGCAGACCAGCTGTCTTTCTCCAGAAGGTGCGCCCTATTGCCGGGCAATTCGCCGCCAATTCCGATGCCCTTACCGTCGGGATTGAATACATAGAGTATCGTCGGCGGCAGGTTCATGCGGTCGGGCCGGTTGCCCCAATTGAGCCAAACGATCGGCACGCCGTTCGTGCGCAGCGCCGGCAGTATTGCCTGCAAGGGTTTGATTGGCGCGCGCTCCGGCGTGAGGTCGGCGCCAAGCCAGTCGACCCATCCGCCCGGGGCGCAGAAGTCATTTTGCATGTCGACGACGATCATCGCCGAATGGCTGAGGTCAACGGTGATGTCTTGTGGTTGCGCGGCAATGGACGCCGGGACCACCGGCTTTGCCGGCATCGACAGATCGACATGCGACGGTCCGACCTTCCAGGCATAGGCGCCGGCGCCAAGGCGCACCGACTCGACGTCACGTCCGCCAACGACGTTTGGCATTGGCTTTGTCGTGTTCGACATTTCCCGTTCTCCTGAACTGCGGCATAGCGATCGCGCGCCGATCTCACACAAGCGGTGCTTCGGCCGGCTAGGCCTCTTGCAAGCGACATGCCAGGCAGGGCCGTCGGACGGAAACCCTATTCCCGCTCGATCGGCATGTTCCGGCGGGTCTCCAGCCGGCCGCTGTCATACTCGATGCGGCAAAAGTCGATGAACGCGCGGGTTTCTGCCGACAACTCGCGGGGGCGGGACCAGACCAGGCCGGTGTTCATTGTGGGGATATTGGCGGCCACTTCACGCACTTCGATGCGGCTGCCTTCGAGCGACCAGGGCCGATACATCATGTCGGAAAGGATTGTGACGCCTTGGCGAAAGGCGACAAGGCTTCGCACCGCCTCGACGGACTCGGTACGAACGATGATGTTCGGCTGAAGGTTGTGCGCCCGCCAATACGCGCCCGTCGTCGCTTCAGCATCATCAATGACGAGCTGAATATACGGCAGCTCCGCGACGTCGGTGAGCGTGATGATTTCCTTGTTCAGCAGCGGATGTTTCGGCGGCAGCCAAAGCCGGCGCATCGAATGAACGAGGGTATGGCTTAAGAACTTCTGGCGGTTGGAAAGATTGGAAACGAGTATCAGCGCCAGGTCGTATTTTCCCGCGATCAGGCCGGCTTCCACCTCCAGCCTTTTTTCCTCCACAACCTGGACCTGAATATTCGGAAAAGTGTTCTGAAACCGCGACAACAGCGGCGCGAGGAAATATCCGGCGACGGTGATTGTTGTCGCAAGTTTGAGGGTACCTTCCAGCTCGCTGTCCGGCCGCGACATCGCATGGTGGGCGCCTTCGACCGCGGAAAGAATATTGCGGCTGTGCGCAAGAAATCGATGGCCTTCGTAAGTGAGATCAAGACCGCGCGGTTGACGCTGGAACAGCTTCATGCGCGAGAGCGTCTCCAGCTCGCTGATCGCCTCCGTGACGACGGAGGGCGAGATGCCGAGCATGGCGGCGGCAGCGCTGATTTTCCCGCTTTCTGCCACCGCGATGAAATAGCGGATTTGCCGAAAGGTAACCAACGCCATGAAACGCTCCGGTCTAAGGGAGCCGTCGCGTTCGGTCTTTTGTGTCCTTGATTGCCTGCTCATAGGGCATTTCTGTGCACGCCTGCGCATCAATTAATCACTATGCACTTGGCTTTCCCGAAAGCGCAATTCTGAAAATTGAAATTTACAAAACCGGAGCGCGATTGCAACCTTACGCCGTTCGCTGCGCTCCGCTTTGGAGCAATAAACGTCGGCTGGGGCAAGAGCGTTCAAAAGCCGATGCGAAGCGTGATGTTGGGTTGCGAAGGCAGATGCGCTCTGCCGGCCGAGATTCGCAATCGTGCCTGAACAAGTGATGGGTTCAGTGGACAGGAATCCCCTCGGCAGCAATGGCTACCCGCACAATAACGTCGGTACGCACCGTGTGCACGATGATCCCGTTCCGGGCGACATCGCCGCCGTCACGGCATTGCCGAAATCCCAAATGGTCTCGGGAAAAGCGGCTTCCGATTGCGGGCGCGGCATTGAACCAATTTGAACCGATCAACACCGGAATCGTTCCCTAACCAGAGAGGCAGTGTAAATGACGGACCATCTTGCAGGATTCAGAAAGCTCCGCCGGTCGATCTCAACGGTAGCGGCGCTTGCGGTTGCCGCAGCATTCGCGGGCTACGGCGCGCACAACGCGGCAGCCGTGGAGATGTCGCCGGCCGCCAAAGCTGTGGTCGACTACGACAAATCCGGAGAAAAGCCGAAGAAGAAATACCGCATCGCCTATCTCACCGAGTGCGTCGACAATCCGTATTGCTTGGCGCGCCTCGCCGGTCTCAAAGCGGCCGCCGAAAAGTATGGCTTCGAGTTCAAAATCTTCGATGCCAACTTCAGCCCCGCCACGCAGGCGAAGGTCGTGGAGAACGCGGTCACCGAAGGCTTTGACGGCTATCTCTTCGGCCCTGCCGCGGCTCAGCCCGGCTGTGGCCTCTACAATCGCCTGTTGAAGCCGACCGGCAAGCCGGTGGTGTCGATCGACATCGCCATGTGCGGCGATCCGGACTACACCGCCGGCCTCGCCGCGACGCTGACGATGCAGGGCCCGGCACACTTCAATGAGGCCATCGACCGCGCCTTTGCGTCCTGCGACGGCAACTGCTCGGTGGCGGCGGTCGGCGGTTTCGTCGGCTCTGATTTGTTCACATACTGGGAAAACGCCATCAAGACCGCGGCCAAGAAATATCCCAACGTGAAAGTCGTGGTTGACGAGCCGGCCAACTTCGATCCGCGCATCGCGCTGACGAAGATCCAGAGTGCGCTGCTCGCACACCCGGAAATCAACATCATCATCTCGTCCTGGGATGACATGTCACGCGGCGTCGAACAGGCGGTCATTGCCGCCGGCAAAACGCCTGGCAAGGATGTGAAGATCTTCTCGGGCGGCGCTACGAAAGTCGGCGTCGGCAAGGTCCGGGCCGGCACCTGGACGCAGACCACGGCTTATTTGCCCTATCAGGAAGCCTATTACGGAGCGGTCGCTCTGATGATGGCGCTCGAAGGCAAGCCGATCAACGCCTACATCGATGAAGCCCTGCTGCCGGAGATCGTCAACAGCACCGGCACGATCTTCATCACCAAGGCGAACGCCGACAAGTACGAGCCGGTCTACTGACCGTGGGGCGGCACAACCATCCAGGTTTCCGGGCTTTGCAGCCCGGAAACCTGCCAGCCGACAACGAGCTCACGATGGTTCAGTCACCGATCGGCAACAAGCGGGTCAGCGAGTTCACGCTCGCGATCCGTGTGCGCAACGTGTCGAAATCCTTTCCGGGTGTTCAGGCGCTCCGCAAGGTCAGCTTTGTGCTGGAGACGGGCGAAGTGCATGGCCTCGTTGGCGCCAATGGCGCTGGAAAGTCCACCTTTATTCGAATGCTCTCGGGAGCGAGCACGCCCGACACCGGCGACATCGAGGTGCAGGGCTTGCCGATCTCGTTTGAAAATCCGCGTGCCCAGCGCGACAACGGGATCGCCGCCATCTATCAGGAACTGACGATCATTCCGGAAATGTCGGCCGTGTCCAACGTTTTTCTTGGCGAAGTGCCGAGCCGCTGGTTCGTCGTCGACAGGCGCGGCATGGAGAAGCGTTTCAACGAACTTGCCGAATGGATGGGCGTGAAGATCTCGCCTCATGCGACCGCCAAGACGCTATCGGTCGCCAATCAACAGATGCTTGAAATCATGCGCGCGGTCCACGCCGAGCACGATGTCATCATCATGGATGAGCCGACGGCGCCGCTGGGTCCGTTCGAGCGCTCTCGGCTCTACGAGCTGATCGGGCGGTTGAAGGAAAATAACGTCTCGATCATTTTCATTTCCCATGACCTGGACGAGGTGTTGCGGCTGTGCGACCGCGTGTCGGTGATGCGGGACGGACAACTTATTGAAACCCGCCAGTCGTCCGGTTGGACCAAAGACAGCCTGGTGAAGGCGATGCTGGGCGACATCCAGATCGTTCCCGGCCGCAAGCGAGAACACGGGCAGGTGCAGCCGCTTCTCCGCGTTCAAAACCTGTCATTGCCGGGAAAGGTCTCAGGCATCAGTTTCGAACTCGGTGAGGGCGAGGTTCTCGGGATTGCGGGCTTGGTCGGCGCGGGAAGGACGGAAGTGCTCCGTTCTGTCGTCGGCCTCGAACCCCTGGCAGAAGGACGTATGACGATAGGCGGCGAGGACTGCGCCTGGCCGCAGTCGGTCCGGGACGCGATAGAGCGTGGTATCGCGCTGGCGCCGGAGGATCGTAAGCGCGAGGGCCTGGTTCTTTCGCGATCGGCGCTTTGCAACCTTTTGCTGGCGGATATCGGCTCCGCCTCGAGGGGGCCGGTCATCTCGCCTGCCACGCGACGGGCAAAGGCGACGATGCTGGCCAAGCAAATCGGCTTTAATCCCGACCGTCTCGATGCCGATGCGCTTCATCTTTCTGGCGGAAATCAGCAGAAGCTTGTCATCGGCAAGTGGCTGCACCGGCGGCCGCGCATCCTTCTTCTCGACGAGCCGACCCGCGGCATCGATCTCGGTGCCAAGCAGGAAATCTTTCAGACGATTCGCGGCCTGAGCGACGAGGGAATGGGCGTCGTTCTGGTCTCTTCCGACCTGGAGGAGGTCGTCGAGCATGCCGACCGCATTCTGGTGATGGCGCGCGGCAAGCAAATTGCAACGCTCGAAGGTCAGGAGGCCAGCGTCGAGCGCATCCTCAATTTGATATTCGCGGTCGAAAGCCGGCCCGCCATGGCAGGGGTGAACTAGCTTGCGAGCTTTTAAATGACAACAATGAACACCATGCGCGCAGTGACCCCGCCCGTCGCCGCGTGGCGTGACCAATTGCCGACGCTGATCCGCGTTTACGGCATCATCCTGACGCTCGTGCTCCTGCTAGCGGTGGTCGGGTATCGGCAATCCCGCCTTCCTGTCCAGCAGAACATGTTCAACATGCTGTCGCAGTGGGCCCCGGCGGGGATCATGGCCGTCGGCATGACATTCGTCATCCTTACCGGCGGCTTCGACCTGTCGGTTGCGTCGGGCTATTCGCTGTGCGCAGTCGTGGCCGCTTACGTCGGACAAAGCTATCCGCCGTCGATCGCCTTCGCAGCCGCGATCGTCGTCGGATTGTTGTTCGAACTGGCCAACGGCCTCCTTGTTGCGGTCGTTGCGCATCAATCCGTTCATCACCACGGTCGGCAGCGGCTTCATCATCAACGGCGTGGCGCTGGTCATGACCAAGAACGCCGCCTTCCTCGTCGACGATCCGTCCTTTGGTACGCTTGGTGCCGGGCGTTGGCATGGCGTGCCGTATTCCGGCATGCTCCTCGTCCTATTCCTCGTTGTTTTTGGTTTTATTCTCGCTCGGACGGTCTACGGCGAGGCGATCTATTCAGTCGGCGGCAACTACGAGGCGAGCCGCCTTTCCGGCATCCGCGTGCGCGCGGTGGTCGCCAGCACCTATGTCGTGCTCGGCGGTTGCATCGGCCTTGCCGGTAGCATCATTGCGTCGCAGCTCTCGTCGGCGCAGGCCAATCTCGATCCCGGCATTATTTTCGACGTGCTCACGATCGTCGTGGTCGGCGGCACGTCGCTCTCAGGCGGAACGGGAGCTATGTGGCGAACCGCTGTCGGGTTGGGAATCATTGCCACTATCTCCAACGGTTTCGTCTTGCTCGATATCAGTCCTTACTACCAGTCGATCATCAAGGGCACGATCATCGTCGCGGCACTCGCGCTCGATGGCGGTCTGACCCGGCTGGTACGCGCCAAATGAAAAACGCTTGAGGCGAGGCGGGCGCCCGGAGCGCCCGACCTCGCTTTGTTCATCCGGGACCGGAACCTTCAAGGAGATGTCAGTGGCCAATACGTCCTTCACGCTGCCAGAGACAACGATCGACAAGATACACGCCGCCTATCGCGACAAGACACTAACCTGCGTCGCGCTCGTGCAAGGCTATCTGGACCGGATAGCCGCTTACGACCAGAAGGGACCCGCCCTCAATTCTTACGCCGCCGTCAATCCGGCGGCGTTGACGGAAGCCGCCGCGCTGGATGCCGAATTGCAGAAGACGGGAAAGCTCAGCGGGCCGCTGCACGGGATTCCGATTTGTGTGAAGGACCAGGCTGAAACCAAAGGCATTCCGACGAGCTTCGGCTCGATTGCCATAAAGGGCTATATTCCGAATGAAGACTCGACGCTCGTTGCCAAGCTAAAGGAAGCCGGCGCAGTCATTCTCGGCAAGACGACGCTACCGGATTTCGCCACGTCCTGGTTCGGCTATTCCTCCGCCACCGGCGAAACAAAGAATCCCTACGATTTGGCACGCGATCCGGGTGGCTCCAGTGCCGGCACCGGCGCCGCGGTCGCGGCCAACCTCGCAGCGGTCGGCATCGGCGAAGACACTGGCGGCTCGATCCGCGTGCCCGCGAGCTTCGACAATCTCGTCGGCGTCCGCGTCACGCCGGGACTGATCAGCCGCAAGGGTTTGTCGCCGCTGGTCGTATTCCAGGACACCGCCGGTCCGATGGGTCGAACAGTCAAGGACACCGCGATCGTGCTCGACGCGATCGTCGGTTACGATCCGAAAGATCCATATACGAGCGCTTTTGCGATTGCCGGGCATAAAGGCAGCTACACGCAGAATCTCGACGCCAACGGCCTGAAGGGCACGAGGATCGGCGTACTGAAAGAGGCCTTCGGCAGCGACGGCGATCCGGATTGCGCCGAGGTCAACAAGGTTGTTCGCGGCGCGATCAAGTCCATCGAGGCGGCCGGGGCAGAGATCGTCGATGTCAGCCTGCCAAATTTGATGGACTTCATTATCGAAACGTCGCTCTACATCACGCACTCGCGACACGACATCAATGCGTTTTTGGGCAGCAAGCCGAATTTGGCCTATGCTTCGCTCGACGCGATCTACAAGGACGGCAAATACCACAAGAATCTTGATCTGATCAAAGACATCATGACCGGCCCGCTCAATCCGGCAGATGATCCCGAGTACTATCGCAAGCTAGCGGCGCGCGAGGCGTTTCAGCGCGCTGTCGTCAACATCATCGCCGCCAACAAGCTCGACGGAATTTGTTTTCCCTGCTGCCAGGTGCTGCCACCGACACGCGAGGAATTGAACAACGGCCGCTGGACAGTGCTCACCTTCCCAACCAACACGCTGATAGCGGCGCAGACCTGGCTTCCGTCGATCTGCCTGCCCGCCGGTTTCTCATCGGCGGGAGTTCCGGTCGGCTTGGAGATGGTCGTGCTTCCTTATCACGAGCCCGACCTGTTCCGTCTCGGCTACGCTTTCGAGCAGGCGACGCACCATCGCCGGGCGCCCGCGGCCGCGCCGCCGCTATGATATGATATTTGGTTCTTCGCCGCCAACGTCACCCGTCGCACCAGATCGGCGGCAAGCTCGGTTGTTTTTTTCGCCGCAACAGTGAAAAGTAGACGATGACGCATTTCCAGCGGCCGAGCCGACCCGCTGCCGTGAGCAGCGAGGCGATGGCCGCGACATCGCACCCCCTGGCGACAATGACCGCGATCGACGTGCTGCGCGATGGCGGCAACGCCGTCGACGCTGCGATTGCGGCGGCGGCGGTGCTCTGCCTCGCCGAGCCGCACATGACCGGCATCGGAGGCGACTGTTTTGTCCTCTACTCGCCTAAGGGCGGGCTGCCGATCGCTCTCAACGGATCCGGCCGCGCGCCCGCGGCCGCCACGCTCGATTGGTATCTGGGACACGGCTTCGACGAAATCCCGGAGCGATCCGCACACGCCGTAACCGTGCCGGGCGCTGTCGATGCCTGGTTCCGGTTGCTCGCTGATCACGGAACACGCGAGATGGGGGCACTCTTGCAGCCGGCGATCCGTCTGGCGGAGGAGGGCTGTCAGGTGGCGCCGCGCGTCGCCTACGACTTCGCCAAGTCTTGTGAGCAGATCGCGGGCGATCCTGTAGCGGCAGAAATATTTTGGAGAGGCGGCGCACCTCTCGATTTGGGCGACCAGGTGCGCCAGCCATTGCTTGCCTCCACCCTGCGCCACATCGCCAAGGAGGGCCGCCTGGGCTTCTACGAAGGGCCGGTCGCGGACGATATGGTGCTTCGGCTCCGCGCTCTCGGCGGCTTGCACACGCTGGAAGATTTCTCTGACCAGCACGCAGTCTATGAAACCCCGATCTGCTCGAGCTATGCCGGCCACGAAGTCTACGAGTGCCCGCCCAATGGACAGGGCATTGTCGCCCTGATGATGCTCAACACGCTGGCGGGCTTCGATCTGTTCGACAGGGGAAAAAGCGAGGCCGAGAGGATTCATCTTTTGGCCGAAGCGACCAAAGCTGCCTACAAGGCCAGGGACGCCTACTTCTGCGATCCGGTTGCAAACCCGTTTGATGTCGACCGATATCTCTCGGACGAATATGCCGATCAAATTCGCGCCGGCATGAATCCTCGCCGCGCGTCCGACGCGTTGATCATGGACGAGGTGGAGCACAAGGACACGGTCTACCTCGCCGTCGTCGACCGCGATGGTAACGCTATCTCTTTCATCAATTCGCTGTTTGCGGAATTTGGTTGTGGCATCATGGCGCCGAAGAGTGGCGTCCTGTTTCACAGTCGCGGATCGATTTTCCGCGTTGTGCCGGATCATCCAAACGCCATCGGTCCCCGCAAGCGGCCGCTCCACACCATTATTCCCGGCATGTTGGTGAAGAATGGACGGGCGGTGATGCCATTCGGGGTCATGGGCGGCCACTATCAGGCGACCGGTCACGCCCATTTCCTCACCCGCCTGCTGACGGGCGGGTTCGACCCGCAGGCTGCCGCCGAAGCGCCGCGGAGCTTCGCCTTTGGTGGAGGTTTGCAGCTCGAACCGACGATCGATTCCAGCACCGCCGCCGAACTCGAGCAAATGGGTCATACGATCGCGTGGACGACGAAACCGCTTGGTGGTTCTCAGGCAATCCAGATCGATGCCCAACGCGGCATTCTGATCGGCGGATCGGATCCGCGTAAAGACGGTATGGCCTCGGGATATTAGAGGCGGTCGGGCCGCAAAATGCGCGCTGCATCAATCAAGCCCACACCTGAAGCCTGGAAGCCGGGCGATTGGAACGGAGCAACTTCGCGGCGAGGCGAGGGGGCGTGGGCGCTCGCGATGAACTCTGACATGGGCGAGAGAATCCGCCTTCACAAGAATCGGCGGTGATGAAGGCATCCGGAGACGGCACGACAGGGAGCGGCGCTCAGCCCTCGCGTGGATAGATGATAATGGAGAGGTACCGCATCGGAACTTTAATCAATTCTTCGGGGCCATGCCGCGCCGCAGCGTCGAAGAACAATGCGTCTCCGGGTTCCATCAGGTAGGTGCGGTCGCCGTGACGGTACAGAACGTTTCCCGACAACATGTAAATGAACTCGACGCCGGCATGGCGAAAATGGGTATAGGGCGCCGCGCCTTCGGCCAGCGTGATCAGATAAGGTTCGACGCCGATTGCGCCACCGAGCGAGTGGCCCAGGAGATCGTAGAGATGCCCGGCCTTGGTGCCGCGCCGTTCGATCCGCACGCCCGCACCCGCCTTCACGAATGAGCAGTCGCGCCGTTCATCGGTTTCCGCAAACAACCGGGTGATCGGCACGTTGAGGGCCTTGGCCAGCGAGGCCAGCGTTCCGAGCGACGGCGTGATGCTGCCATTCTCGATCTTCGACAGCATGCCGGCCGAAATCCCAGCGGCCGCGCCGAGTTCGGCGACGGTCAGATCGATCGATTTGCGCAACCGGCGCACCTCAAATCCGATGCTGGCCTCAAGCGGTCGGGCGGACACTTCGCTTGGCGCCTCGGAACCGGTCTGGAGGCTGACGTCGGTATCGGGCTCCGGCCGTCGCAAGACTTTCTTGGCTGCTTGCGCGGCTGCGGGCCGAACTATCGGTTTTGGTCGAGGAGCCATCCTATTGCCTCTGCGGCTTGGAGTGCGCGACCTTCGCCGGATTCGCGGCCTCGGGAAAGGCCGCAGGCGGCAGGCCCCCTCATCCCCATATTTTCCTGTAAAGAAAAAAAGGTGCGTCCTAGTTGACAGTATCAGGCTTCGGGTACATTTAGCCCGACAATCGTCATTGATCCGGGGGCGTTTTGCAATGTGTGGCATCGTTGGGCTGTTTCTGAAGGACGGTAGCCTCGAGCCGGAGCTGGGGGCCCTGCTGGCCGGCATGTTGGGAACCATGTGCGACCGTGGGCCAGACTCAGCGGGTTTTGCCGTCTATGCCGCGGCTACGCCAGGCGCGATCAAGCTGACGATCCGCGGGCCTCAGGGCTATGATCCCCAGACAATCGTACGTCGGTTGAAAGCGGCTGGTGTGGCGGTATCGCATGCGGAGCACGACACGCACCTCGTCCTCACGATGGCGCACGCCGATGAGGCCGCCGCCCGTGCCGAGATAGCCGCCTTGCCGGAACTTACCGTGGTCGGCGCGGGGCGGCGCATGGAGATATTCAAGGAAGTTGGGAGGCCCGATCAGGTCGCGAAACGTTTCGGCCTCGAAACCATGGCCGGCACCCACGCGATCGGCCATACGCGGATGGCGACCGAATCTGCCGTCACGACCGACGGCGCGCACCCGTTTACGACCGGTGCCGACCAATGCCTGGTGCATAACGGTTCGCTGTCGAACCACAATGCGTTGCGTCGCGAACTGGTTCGGGAAGGCCTTTCATTTCACACCGAGAACGATACCGAGGTTGCCGCTGGTTACATGAGCTGGCGGATGCGCGAAGGAGATTCACTCGAGCAAACTTTGAATTCGTCCCTCAGCGCGCTCGACGGGTTCTACACCTTTGTGGTCGGAACCGAATCCGGGTTCGGGGTGCTCCGCGATCCGATCGCGTGCAAGCCGGCCGTCATGGCGGAAACAGACCGTTGGGTTGCTTTCGGCACCGAGTATCGGGCCCTGGTGGATTTGCCCGGTATCGATGCTGCCAAAGTATGGGAGCCGGTCCCCGCCAAGGCATATCTTTGGGAAAGGCACTGATGCGAACGGTCGATCTGTCGCGGACGTCACTGCGCGAACTCAACGCAACGCTGCATCGCCTTCGGGCCGATACCAATGAAACGCATTGGCGCGTGCTCAATCCCCGCGGACAGCATGCGATCGTCGCCGGCCTCGATGTGCCGATCACCGTCGAGATCGAGGGACATGCCGGCTACTATTGCGGCGGCATGAACAAAGAAGCGACCATCATCCTCAACGGCAATGCCGGGCAGGGCGTTGCGGAAAATATGATGTCGGGACGTGTGCATGTGAAAGGCGACGCCTCCCAGGCCGCCGGCGCGACCGGCTGCGGCGGCCTCCTCGTGGTTGACGGCAACGCGTCGGCGCGATGCGGCATTTCGATGAAAGGCATCGACATCGTTGTTAAAGGATCGGTCGGACACCTCTCCGCCTTCATGGGACAGGCCGGCAACCTCGTTGTTCTCGGCGATGCCGGTGAAGCCTTGGGCAACTCGATCTACGAAGCCCGGCTTTTTGTTCGTGGCAGTGTCGAAAGCCTCGGCGCCGACTGCATCGAAAAGCCGCTCAAGGAGCACCACAAGGCCGAGTTGGCGAAATTGCTCAAATCAGCGGGATTGAACGGTGAGGTCGACCCCGGCTCGTTCCGGCGCTATGGCTCGGCTCGCAAGCTTTATCATTTCCACATCGACAACGTCGGATCGTACTAATGACCGCGCAAGACCGCTGGATCCACACGCCGCCGCGCCCATCCGCGACTTTCGACGAATTCACTCTCGCGGAAATCAGGCGGGCCGCCGCTACCGGCATCTACGACATCCGCGGCTTCGGGGCGAAGCGCAAGCTTCCGCATTTCGACGATCTCCTGTTCCTCGGCGCATCGGTCAGCCGCTATCCGCTCGAAGGCTACCGTGAGAAATGCGCGACAGATGTCACGATCGGCGCGCGGTTTGCGAACAAGCCGATCAAGCTGAAGATTCCGATTACGATTGCGGGCATGAGCTTCGGCTCGCTCTCGGGCCCCGCCAAGGAAGCATTGGGGCGCGGCGCGAGCGCGATGGGAACTTCGACAACCACCGGCGACGGCGGCATGACGAACGAGGAGCGCGAGCATTCCAACATTCTCGTGTACCAGCTCCTGCCCTCGCGCTACGGCATGAACCCGGACGATCTCCGGAGGGCGGACGCGATCGAAGTCGTGATCGGCCAGGGTGCCAAGCCGGGCGGTGGCGGAATGCTGCTGGGACAGAAGATTTCCAAGCGCGTTGCCGAGATGCGCACGTTGCCGGAGGGCATCGACCAGCGTTCGGCTTCCCGGCATCCGGACTGGACCGGGCCGGATGATCTTGAGATCAAACTGCTCGAGCTGCGGGAAATTACCGATTGGGAGAAACCGATTTACGTCAAGGTTGGCGCGTCGCGTCCTCAATATGACATTCCGCTCGCGGTGAAAGCCGGCGCCGACGCGATCGTGCTTGACGGCATGCAGGGTGGTACGGCGGCAACGCAGGACGTATTCATCGAGCATGTCGGTATCCCGACACTCGCGGCCATCCCGCCCGCGGTTCGGGCGCTGCAGGATCTTGGCATGCACCGCAAGGTCCAGCTTATCGTTTCGGGTGGCGTACGCTCCGGCGCGGATGTCGCCAAGTGTCTCGCGCTCGGCGCCGATGCGGTGTCCATTGGCACCGCTGCACTCGTCGCGATCGGCGACAACGATCCGCATCTCGATGACGAGTACCGCAAGCTCGGTACCAAGGCAGGCGCCTACGACGACTGGCATGAGGGCCGCGATCCGGCTGGCATCACCACCCAGGACGAAGCGTTGGCGCGGCGACTCGATCCTGCGGTGGCAGGCCGCAAGCTCGCCAACTATCTCGCCGTGTTGACGCTCGAGACGCAAACTATCGCCCGTGCCTGCGGCAAGTCGCACGTCCATAATCTGGAGCCGGAAGATCTCGTCGCGCTCACCATCGAGGCGGCGGCGATGGCAAAAGTCCCGCTGGCGGGCACCGATTGGATTCCCGGCGCAAAGAACGGCCGCTAGGGACTTCGCAGGTTTATTCATCACGCAGCTTGAGCCGGGGACAACAAAGGAAGGGGCGCGGTTCATGGCATCACTTGGTGCATACGCAAAAGACAAAGGGATCAAGTATTTCCTCGTATCGTTCGTCGATCTGTTCGGCGCGATGCGCGCGAAAATCGTGCCGGCGACGGCAATCGATACGATTGCGAAAGCGGGAGCGGGCTTTGCCGGCTTCGCCGTCTGGTTCGACATGACTCCGGCACACCCCGACATCCTCGTGATGGCCGAGCCGGAAAGCGCTATTCAATTGCCGTGGAAGCCTGAGGTCGCCTGGGTGACCGGCGACCTGATCATGGGCGGAAAGCCTGTTGCCCAGAATCCGCGCCAGATCCTCAAGCAAGTGATCAAGAGAGCAGCGGCGCAGGACTACGAACTAAAGACCGGGGTCGAATGTGAGTACTTTCTGACCCAACCGGACGGCAAGACGATTTCGGACGGCGCCGATACACAGTCAAAGCCCTGTTACGATCAGCAAGCCCTGATGCGGCGCTATGACGTAATCGCGGAAATCTGCGACAGCATGATCGCGCTTGGCTGGCAGCCGTATCAGAACGATCATGAGGACGCCAACGGCCAGTTCGAGATGAACTGGGAATACAACTCCGCTCTTAAGACCGCGGACCGGCACGCCTTCTTCAAATACATGGCCAAATCGATCGCTGAAAAACACGGATTACGCGCGACGTTCATGCCCAAGCCGTTCCCGCATCTTACCGGCAACGGCTGTCACGCGCATCTGTCGCTATGGTCGTTGAAGACCGGCAAGAATTTGTTCGAAGATCCAAATGGCGAACTCGGCCTCTCGGCGCTTGCCTATAACTTTCTCGGCGGCCTGATGCATGCCGCCGAGGGGATGGCGGCGATCACCAACCCGACGGTGAATTCCTACAAGCGTCTTAATGCCCCGGTGACGCTATCGGGGGCGACGTGGTCGCCCAACACGGTGAGCTATGCAGGGAACAACCGCACTCACATGATCCGCATTCCCGACTCCGGACGGTTTGAGCTGCGTCTCGCCGATGGCGCCACGAACCCGTATTTGCTCCAGGCCGCACTCCTCGTCGCCGGACTTGACGGCATCAAAAACAAACGCGATCCCGGCAAGCGACTTGACATCGACATGTATGCCGAGGGGCACAAGGTAACCAACGCACGGCGCCTGCCTCTCAATCTCCTCAACTCGTTGCGGGCATTCGACCAATCCACTGTCTTGCGGGAAGGTCTGGGCGACGAATTCGTCAGCGCCTACCTCAAACTCAAATATGAGGATTGGAACAAATACTCGCGCCACCTGACGGAGTGGGAACGCGAGACAACGTTGGATTGCTAGGGCGTACTGGGAGATGGGCCGGCGGTTCCGACTGAGGGGGGCGCCACCCACGCGCTTGTCCGCTGACTGGCTGTTGAGCAAACGTGCGCGTCGCATCAACGTTTTCGCCGGAACGGCGCAAGTGGCAACGTGCAAAGCCGATTGCCGTAGCTAATGCGCGTTAGGCGCGCTGTACATCCGAATTTAGCGCAGTTACGGGAGCTTCCACGGCAATCAGTTCGGGCGCGTGCGGTTGACCGCTGCGAGCGACGATCTGCGCTTGGCGCGGGTCGAACAGCGTTATTTCGCGATCCGGATACCGGTCACACATCGCGCGGAAAAGCCGCCGCGCGACCTCCAGACGATCATCGTAGATCTGTTGACATTCCATGTTTGACTCCTCATCCCCTGATTCTCCATAGCATGATTCTGGGGAAGGACAAACATTTGACACGATTGTGATAGCGCCAATTCTGGCGATTTAGGGCCTTTTTATGCGCGCTATGGTTGTATTGCGGCGCGCCGCTCGCTGGCTGGCATCCGGCGCGCTGCCAGAGTGGTCGGCGTTCTCAGGCTTGTTCAAGCCTGACGTCGTGTAACTGAAGCTCCGTGCCGTGAGCGGCCTCGAGAACGGCGGCTCGCCACTCGCGCTTGATGGGCAGGATCGGAGGCATCGGCGCCATATCCGGGGCCTCGGTAGGCGTTGCAATAGAATCAATGCGCTCGGTCTTCGAACCCCTTCGCATGAAGGTGTTGTAGATCAACCATTGGGTGCGGCGCCGGCGGCCGCGGATCGGGAATCGGCTGGCGATTGACGGCACGGAATAGAAAGCCTCGTATGCGCGCGCCTGACCGACGCGAAGTTCCTCGCCGGACATCTGGGCCGGACGAAACACCACGTGGCTTTGGTCATACTTCGTCCAATCGTACGAGACGATGCGGTTGGCCTTCTTCAGTTCATACCACGTGAGTGTACCGGGATACGGCGTGAGCACGGAATAGGCGCAGGCGTCGTAGTCGGCGTCGCGGTTGAACTGAACGGTCTCGTCGAACACCGAATGATCGTCGCCGTCGAAGCCGAACATGAAAAGACCGAACACCATGATGCCGTAGGAGTGGACCTTGTCCACGAGCGCCGCGAAATTTTCCGGCCGGTTCACGTGCTTATGCACGCTCTTGAGCGTGGAGCGCGAAATCGATTCAAAGCCGATGCTCAGCAGGGTGCAGCCGCTTTCGGCGGCAAGCTCGAGCATGCGATCGTCCTGAGCGAGCTTCGAGGTTACCCCCGCCTGCCACTGGAATCCGCGGCCCTTGAGGGCGCGCATAACCTCCTTCGGCCGGTCCGGAGTACCGAAAAAATCCGCATCGTTGATCGAAATGGTGCGCGAGCCGCAATTCTCCATTTCCCGGACTACTTCGTCGACCGGCCGATAGCGGAATTTCAGGCCATTCATCAGTGGCTCGGCGCAGAAGGTGCAACCCTGGTGGCAGCCGCGCGATGTCTGGATGAAAGTGGAATTAACGTAGCGATTTCTTTTTAGAAGATCGTAGCGCGGCATCTGCATCCCGACCATCGGATGCAGTGTGTCGGACCGGTAGGTTCCGCGCATCGCCCCTTGTTTGAGATCATCGAGCAGCTTGTTGATGACAAGCTCCACTTCGCCGACGACAACAGCGTCGCAATGCTTCAGCGCTTCTTGCGGCATGAAGCTTGGATGCACGCCGCCCATGACGACAGGCACACCCTTGGCGCGGAATTGGTCGGCAATTTCGTAGCCGCGATTGACGTAACTTGTCATCGCGGAGATGCCGACCAGATCCGCCTTCAAATCGAAGTCGATGGTTCTCGATATTCTCGTCCGTGAGCACAACTTCGTACTGGTCGCGTGGAACAGAGGCCGCGACGGCGAGCAGGCCCGCAAGCGGGGAGTACAGCGCTCGGTTCAGGTAAAGCGGACGCGTCGTCAGCGAATCCGTTTTCGGATTTACGAGATGAATGACACGCGTGCGCATCAGAATTCTCTCCTATCGCGGCCGGTGCTGGGTGTGCCCTTGGCCGGAAAATTCGCGGATTGACCCCCGAGGCCGGCGGGGATGGTAGCGATTTAAGACCGACCCGTCTCTAGTATAGAATCCCAAGACTTCCGAGGAGAATAACAGAGAAATATGGATTTCGAAGCGGGTATGCTGGATTTATGTGCCGCAAAAGCCGGCCATTTTTGCGGCAGGTGGCGTCCGTAGCCAGGCCTCCGGTGCACTTTTTGTTATCACCGCCAGCTAGCTTGGCCGCCAAGCCAGCCGCATTTCGGCAAGTTCCCTGTTCGCAACGAAGGCGTGGTGGTGCCCGCGCTGCTGGGTTCCGTTGCAGGCGGTGCGCTCAAAACACGTCAAACGAAATTGAAGCCTGCTTTCCGTGCAAGACCCCTATGCTACCCGCAAAAGACGCCGCCGGCAGGTCGAAACCGGAAGACCGCATCTCGGACGCCGCGCCGGCGGGCCGCAATTCCCGAAAAGCTGATCAAGAGGTCGCCGAATATGACCATTCAGGACACGGGTGCAGATACCCGACGGTCGCATGTGATGCGAGAGGCCGTCCTGTGGTTTGCAGTGGCTTGCATTCTGGCCGCGGCCATCGGGTTTTCCTGGAACCCGACGCCATTTGCCCAAGCTCTGGCGGCGATCTTTATAGCCTGCGCACTTTTGCACGCCAGTTTCTTCTACGGTTTCAGGTCCGCGCTGATCCTTTTCATCGTCTGCGTTGCGATCACTTTCGCAATGGAGAATATCGGCGCCGCCACTGGGTTCCCATTTGGGCGCTATCATTTCGAAGTCGACGCTGGTCTCCCGCGTGTCGGAAGCATTCCGATCATCGTCGGCCCGCTATGGTTTGGCGCCGGCTATTTCTCCTGGATCGTCGCTTCGATCCTGCTCGACGGCGCCGACCGGCGACTGGACAGGCCGTTAAACCTTATCGCTTTGCCCATTGTCGCGGCGTTTGTCAGGACGCAATGGGATTTGGTGATGGATCCGCCCGAATCCACGATCGACAAAGTCTGGATATGGCACGAGGGCGGCGCCGATTTTGGCGTGCCACTGTCGAACTATCTCGGTTGGCTGCTCACGTCGTGGCTTTTCTTTCAGTTATTCGCTCTCTATCTGCGCGGCCGGACCGCCGAATGGGCGCAAGGCCCGCAACAAATCCGCAAGCTGCGCCTGATCGCCATTCTCTTTTATGTGAGCGCCGGCCTCACACACATCGTGCCCTGGGCAATGGGACAAACAGGAGAAGTTGTGGACGCCGCGGGCCACGTGTGGCGGATCCATGATCTCCGCGAAACGACCGTGGGGATCATGCTGTTCACGATGTTTTTTCCGCAATGCTGGCGGCGTTGCAATTGCTGAAGGAACATCGCTGAGCGCGACGGATGCCGCCGCCTGCGCTACTGGTCAGCAGGCTTTCAAGCTCGACCCGCTTCAAACTCGGCCGAAGGCTTCTTTGACCTTGGAACGATCAACCGCGCCGGCCGCCGTTTTAGGCATCGCGCCAACGAATTCCACGTATTTTGGGCGCTTGTAGCGGGCGATCCTGCCGCCCACGAAATCGCCGATCTGCTGGGCCGTGGCGGTCAGTCCAGGTTTGCAGACACACACCGCCTTGATCGCTTCACCCCATTGCGCGTCGGGGACCCCGAACACCACAACCTCGGCGATCGCCGGATGCGCGGCGATCTCGCGCTCGACCTCCGCCGGGTAGACGTTTTCTCCGCCCGGCTTGATCAGCTCCTTCGCCGGCGAGCGGCCTTTGTACCAAAGAACGCCCTCGGCATCGATGACGCCTTGATCGCCGGTGTGGTGCCAGCCGTTACGGAAAGTGAAGTCCGTATCTGCCTCGCACTTCCAGTAACCTTTGAAGACGGTCGGACCCCGCACCGCGATTTCGCCAACTTTGCCGTCCGCGACCGATTTATCTTGGTCATCGAGAATGGCGACGGTTGCAAGGATTGCAGGCTTTCCCGCCGCGCCCGGCTTGTCGCGAAACCGGCCCATTGTGACGAAGCCCGATGTTTCGGATTGCCCGAAAACCGACCAGAAGCTTGCCTGCGGGCAGGAGCGTTCGAAACGGGCAATCGTCTCCGGGCTGTCGAGGCCGGTCGCGATTCGTAAGCTTGAAAGACCGCCTGAACGACTCTCGGCGGCGTCGAGCAGCGTCGTCAGGATTGGCGGAAACTCCGCCAGCATCGTAACGCTCTCTTCTCCAATCAAGGACAGCGCCGATTTCGGCGTCAAACTTCGGCATCACAATGCTGGCGCCGCCGGCATGTTGAGCCGCCAGAAGCATCCCGAGACCGGCAACGTGGAACAGCGGGAGTGCGCCGAGGTTCACGTCGTCGGGCGTCAGCGACCAATGATGCAGGAGTTGCACGCCGGCAGCGATGAGGTTCGCATGTGAGAGAAGCGCGCCGCGCGGCCGGCCGCCGACCGCCGCGGTATGAATCATGACAAAGCCCGCATCCGCATCGGCGTGCGGCGCAGGAGCGGGGCCGCGGGAAGCACCTGACTCCAACAATGCTGAATAAGGCGCGAATGGTGCGATATTGCTGTCGATCCCGTACCAGCGTTGGACCGCCGAAAGTAGCGATAGTGCACTTTGCAACACCTGCTGGTTGCCGGCGTCGGCGATAACGACCTTCGGCGCGGCGTCGCCCACGATATAGGTGATTTCTTCGGCGCTCAGGCGCCAATTGATCGGTACGACAATGGCGCCAAGCCGTGCCGCGGCGCCGTAAAGATCAACAAACTCGAGATTGTTCTGGGACAGGACGGCAATGCGGTCGCCCGGGCAGATACCCGCTTGGGCGAGACCGGCGGCCACGCGTTCAACGCGCGTCAGATATGCAGCATGCGAGACGCGCACGTTACCCAACACGAAAGCCGGCCGGTCCGGGTATAGCCGAGCATTGCGCTCCGCGACGTCGAACAGCGTGAAGTCACGCAGCCCCATTTGCGCACCTCCCAAACAGGTGCAGCTTTTATCACCCCGCAACCGGCGGGACTAGCTTCCAAGGCCGGCCGGGGCGTGGAAAGACAACCGAAGCCGCGTGTCGGTCTCCGGCGGCGCGTCTGGCCGGCACCAAGCACCGCACAAACTATTTGCAGCAACGCCCCTAAGTTTTGGATTTTGATCCAAAACCGATTGACTGCCTATAATTGATCATGTGTTCGTGGGTGAGCTTGTGGAAGCCGACGAGGAAAGCCGATGCCCGTCTACGACTACCTTTGCGCCAAGTGCGGGCCGTTCACGGACATGAGGCCGATGGCTGAATCCGATCGGCCGCTCGGCTGCCCGAGATGCGGAAAGAAGGCGCCGCGGGCTTTCCTGACGGCACCATATTTCGCGACGGCTGCACTCGATCGCCAGTCCGTAGACACGGCCAGTCAGCGAAGTGCCCGGTCGCATAGCGGTGGATGCAGTTGCTGTTCTGGCAAATCTCTACGCTATAGCAAAGCACGGCCGCGCTAGACGTTCATGACGCCTCCTTGGGAACCCTCTTGCCCTTCTTTCGCGCTTTCGCCAGGCCGATCGCGATCGCCTGCTTGCGGGTTTTCACCTTGCCGCCTCTCCCGCTCTTGGCGGTGCCGCGGTTGTAGCGGCGCATTTCAGCTTCGACGTCCTTGCCCACGCTTGGGGAATATTTTGGTCGTCGCTCTGTCATAATCTCTCCCCGCAAAATGCTCCCTCAACAGATCGTGTGTGGTTTTTTCGCTGGCGCTTTCTAAAATCCGCGCAGGTGGATTTCCTCCGATAGCGGAAAGCCTTGTTTCCGGTGCAAAGCTCTGCCTGTTCGAGAAAACGTAAATAGCGTCAAATAGTTCCGCGGCCGACCGAGCGTCGGGTGAGTACCCTAAACAGCATAGTGGAACCGGGAACCGGGGCCGGCGTTGGTTGTCCGTCCGTGATGGGTAGATAGGCCGTGTATCAGCTCAATCGGCGCCAACTTCTAGGCTCCAGTGCACTTGCACTCCTCATGCTGCCGTTGTCCGCGCGCGCTGCCCTCATCAGCGGCGGTCTGCCATGGAAGCCTGGCTCCGCCGATCCCCCGGTCGCCGTCATCCCAGGCGGTTGGCATTATTTCACGCCGCAAGAAGCCAGGACCGTAGAGGCGTTCGTTGATCGCCTGATTCCGCCGGATCCGGAAACGCCCGGCGGCAAAGACATCGGCTGTGCGGTTTATATCGACCGTCAGCTCGCCGGACCACAGGGCCGCTACGAAGGCTTCTATATGATGGGGCCCTTTCAGCAGGGTACGAAGCAGCAAGGTCTGCAGTCGCCAATTACGCCAGCACAGCAATACCGGACGGCGCTGGCCGCGATCGACGCGGCCTGCCGCGGCAAATACGGCGGCAAGAGTTTCGCCGACCTGTCGGACGATCAGAAGGACGGGGTCATCAAGGGCCTCGAGGACAGTTCGCTCCAGCTTGAAGGCGCGAACAGTCAGGATTTTTTCAAGCTCATCCTTCGTGACACCCAATATGGCTTTCTTGCCGATCCAATCTACGGCGGCAACAAGGACATGGCGGCGTGGAAGATGATCGGTTTCCCGGGCACCCGTTACGATTACCGCGACTGGATCGACCGTCACAACGAGCGATTTCCGCTGCCGCCCATCGGCATCAACAAACATCCGAATTGGTCGCAATGAATATCGTCAAATAACGGTCCGCATCGCTTGATTTGATTGATTGAGTGAGAATTGAAAAATGGCGCGCAGGCTCCCGCGAAAAGACGCAGTCATCATCGGACTGGGATGGACCGGCTCCATCCACGCGCAAGAACTCACTGACGCCGGGCTCGATGTCGTTGCGATCGAACGCGGTCCGTGGCGCGACACGGCGACCGATTTTCCCATTTCTTACGCTCAGGATGAACTTCGCTACCGGTTGCAGCATCAGCTTTTCCTGCAGCCGGCGCAGACCTCGGTGACGTTCCGGAATAACGCCAGCCAAACCGCGCTGCCGGTGCGGAACTGGGGCGCCTTCATGCTCGGCAATGGCGTCGGCGGCGGTGGCCTGCACTGGAACGCGGAAACCTTTCGATTTCTGCCGAGCGATTTCGTGGCGCGTTCGCATTTGACGCAACGCTATGGCGAGAAGTTTCTACCCGAAGACATGACCATCCAGGATTGGGGCGTTACCTACGACGATCTCGAGCCGCACTACGATCAGTTCGAATATCTGTGCGGAACGTCAGGCACGGCCGGCAATATCAACGGCACGATTAAGGAAGGTGGTAATCCGTTCGAGGGGCAACGTTCGCGGCCTTATCCCACGCCGGCCCAGAAGCAGGGCTACGGCCACACACTGTTCGCCGAGGCGGCGAAGCAGCTTGGCTACAAGCCGTATCCCCAGCCGTCGGGAAACCTGTCACAGCCCTACACCAACCCGCTGGGTGTTACGCTCGGCCAGTGCACGTTTTGCGGCTTTTGCGAATGGTTCGGCTGCGCCAACTATTCGAAGGCCAGTCCGCAGACGACGATCCTGCCGGTGCTGCTGCGCAAACAGAATTTCGAGGCGCGCACCGAATGCGAGGTTACGCGCATCAATGTCGATCGCTCGGGAAAATGGGCGACCGGCGTCACTTATGTCGATTCGTCGGGCGAGGAATGGGAGCAGCCCGCCGATCTGGTGCTGCTGTGCGCCTTCCAGCTTTTCAATGTCCAGCTTCTCCTCCTGTCGGGCATCGGAACGCCGTATGACCCGCAAACCGGCCAAGGCCAGATCGGCCGCAATTTCACTCATCAGACCATGTCAACCGCGATCGGATTCTTCGACAAGGACAAGTACAACTTCAATCCTTTCATTGCGTCCGGCTCGATCGGCATGTGTATCGACGAGTTCAACGGCGACAATTTCGATCACGAGCCGGCCGGATTTGTCGGCGGCGGCTACATCGGCCAGGTTCGCACCAACGGTCGTCCGCTCGAGAGCATGGCGGTGCCGCCCGGCACGCCGGCCTGGGGCGCGAAATGGAAGCAGGCGCTGCGCGACAGCTATCTCAGCACCATCATTTGCGGCGGCGCGTGCCATGGCTCGTTCTACAGCTATCGGGACATCTATCTCGATCTCGATCCGACCTATAAGGACCGTTTCGGCCGTCCTCTGATGCGCATGACCATCGATCTGCATGACAACGAACTCAAAATGAGTGCGTTTCTCACCGATAAATATGCCGAGATTCTGCAGCAGATGGGCGCCAAGCAGGTGGTCAAGGTGCCGCGCAAAGGGCCCTACGATGTGACGGACTATCAAACGTCGCATCTCTGCGGCGGCGCCATCATGGGCGACAGTCCGGAGAACAGCGCCGTCAACAGATATCTGCAAAGCTGGGACGTGCCGAATTTGTTCGTGCAGGGCGCCTCGGCATTTCCGCAGAACGCCGGCTACAACCCCACCGACACCGTGGCAGCGCTCGCGTTCTGGTCGGCGAAGGCGATCCGAACACAATATCTCAAAAGCCCGGGCCCGCTCGTCCATGCGTAAGGCTTTGTCATTGAGCGGACTGCTGGGCGGCGTCGCGCTGGCGCTGGCCGCCGGTTCCGGCGTTCGGGCCGGTATCGACGTGCAGGATTTCCAGCAAATGGAGCGCGGCCGCTATCTGACAATTGTCGGTGATTGCGCCGCTTGCCACACGCTTCCCGGTAGCGGTCACGACCTCGCCGGGGGACGCGCGATCGAGACGCCGTTTGGCGAACTGATTGCGCCCAATATTACGCCCGATCCGCTGACCGGCATCGGCGCCTGGACGGACGAAGAATTCATCAATGCCATGACGAAGGGTACTGGCCGCAACGGCACGCGTCTTTACCCGGCGATGCCCTATACCTACTACACGAGGATCACACGCGACGACGCATTGGCGATCCGCGCCTACCTCAATTCGGTTCCGGCGGTGCAGAACGCCGTCGAGGCAAACCAGCTGCCGTTTCCGTTTGATATTCGAGCGTCGATGATCGGTTGGAACATGCTGTACTTCACGCCCGGAGAATTTCACCCGGTCGCCAACAAGAGTGCCGAGTGGAATCGCGGCGCCTATCTGGCCGAGGGCCTCGGTCACTGCGGGCTGTGTCACTCGCCAAAGAATTTTCTCGGCGGCGACCGTAACAGCCACGGACTGCAAGGCTATGCCTTACAGGGCTGGTTCGCAGCCGACATCACCAACGGTTCTCGCCGCGGTCTTGGCCTTTGGTCGGTTGATGACATCGCCACATACCTCAAGACGGGGCACAGCCAGACCAGCATCGCGACCGGGCTGATGGCTGAAACGATCAGCCAGTCGACCTCGCATATGACCGACGCCGATCTCAGAGCGATTGCGGTATATCTTAAGGATCAGCCGGGCGGAAACGCGGACGAAAATCAGCAACCGGTGGCGTCGGACCAGCCGGTCATGAAAGTCGGCGCCGCGATCTATTCCGACCAGTGCTCCGGATGCCATGCCGCGAACGGCAGGGGGAACTCCAGGGCTATTCCCTGCGCTCCACGGTTCGGCACTGGTCCAGCAGGCCGATCCAACATCGCTGATGCATGTTGTGCTGCGCGGCTCGCGCAGCATCGCTACCGACAAGGCCCCGACGGCAGCCGCCATGCCGGAATTTGGCTGGCTGCTAAAGGACGACGAAGTCGCGGCTGTCTTGACCTATATCCGCAATTCGTGGGGAAACGCCGCGCCGGCCGTCACAGCGGCGGAGGTCAGCAGCGCCCGGCACGCATTCGTCGAGCGAGGTGATTAGTTACTCGGCAACCGGGACGAAGACCCGGTACGACCAATTCTTCGCACTCAGCCAGTTCATCGATTTCGATGCAACGCGGTCCCTGACGAGGCCACGTCGGGACGATGGCCGGCGACTGCGCATATCTCCTTACGGGGATTGCCTTATGGTGATTGCCGCCGATGGGTGTTAATGCTTGGCCGCAAGGCTTGATAAGCTTTGTCGACGGAGAAGACTACATGCGCATCGTTTGCATTGGCGGCGGTCCAGCCGGGCTTTATTTCGGCCTGCTGATGAAGAAGGAAAACCCCGCTCACCATGTGACAGTCATCGAGCGCAATCAGCCTTACGACACGTTCGGTTGGGGTGTCGTCTTCTCTGATGCAACCATGGAGAATATGCGGGTGTGGGACCCGGTGACCGCGCAGGAGATCGAAACCGCGTTCAACCACTGGGACGACATCGAGGTCCTGATCAAGGGCCGGCGCATGCGCACCACCGGCCACGGCTTCGTCGGCATCGGCCGCAAGAAGCTTCTCAACATCCTGCAGGCGCGCTGCGAGGAATTGGGCGTCGAACTGGTGTTCGAGCGCGAGGTCGATTCCGATCTCGAGTTTCCCGATGCGGATCTCATCATAGCTTCGGACGGCATCAACTCCAAAATCCGCAACCGCTACCAGGACACGTTCAAGCCGGACCTTGTCGTGCGGCCGAACCGTTTCATCTGGCTTGGCAGCAAAAAACTCTACGACGCATTCACCTTCGATTTCCGCCACACCGAGCATGGCTGGTTCCAGGCGCACATCTATAAGTTTGACGAAGACACCTCGACATTCATCATCGAGACGACGGAAGACATCTTCAAGGCGCACGGTCTCGATAGCGCAGATGAGACGAAGTCGATCGCCTTTTGCGAGCAGCTTTTCAGTGAAGTCCTGGACGGCGCGAAGCTGATGAGCAACTCCCGGCACCTGCGCGGTTCGGCTTGGCTGAATTTCAACCGGTTGATCTGCGGCAAATGGAGCCACTTCAACGGTCGCAGCCATGTCGTGCTCATGGGCGACGCGGCGCACACTGCGCACTTTGCTATCGGTTCGGGCACCAAGCTTGCGTTCGAGGATGCGATCGAACTCACGCGCCAGTTCCGCAAGCTCGGTGCGACGCCGGACAAGCATTCCGGCGGTGCTCGCCGCCTACGAAGAGGTGCGCGCGGTAGACGCCGCCCGCCTCCAGAACGCGGCGCGCAACGCCATGGAGTGGTTCGAGGTGGTCGGCAGCCGCTATGCCGATACGCTTGAGCCGGAGCAGTTCATGTACTCGCTGCTGACGCGCTCGCAGCGCATCAGCCACGAAAATCTTCGGCTTCGCGACAAGACGTGGCTTGAAAACTACGAGCGCTGGTTCGCGGCGCGCACTGGCGTCAATATCGATCCAGACGGCCCGCCGGTGCCGCCGATGTTCACGCCCTATCGCGTGCGCGGGCTGACGCTGGAAAATCGCATCGTCATGTCGCCCATGGCGATGTACTCGGCCAAGGATGGCGTCCCCAATGATTTCCATCTCGTCCATTTCGGCAGCCGGGCGCTCGGCGGCGCCGGACTGCTATTTGGCGAGATGACCTGCGTGTCCCCCGATGCGCGCATCACGCCCGGGTGCCTCGGCCTCTGGAACGACGAGCAGGCGGCGGCCTGGAAGCGTATCGTCGAATTCGTCCATGGGACGACGTCGGCAAAATTCGGCCTGCAACTCGGCCACGCCGGGCGCAAGGGTTCGACGCGGGTGGCGTGGGAAGGCATGGATCAGCCGCTCAACGAGGGCAACTGGCCGCTGATTTCCGCCTCGGCGCTGCCCTACATGAGCGGCAACCAGGTGCCGCGCGCCATGACGCGGGCCGATATGGATCGCGTAAAGGCCGACTTCGTCGCGGCGACGAAGCGCGCCGTCGAGATAGGCTTCGATATCATCGAGTTGCACTGCGCGCACGGTTATCTGCTGTCGAGCTTCCTGTCGCCGCTGACGAACCATCGCAGCGACGAATACGGCGGCTCGCACGAGAACAATGCCCGCTATCCGCTGGAGGTATTCCGCGCCATTCGCGAGGTCTGGCCGCAAGACAAGCCGATCTCGGTACGTCTGTCGTGCCACGACTGGACCGACGGCGGCAATACGCCGGCCGACGCCGCCATCTACGCCAGGATGTTCAAGGAGGCCGGTGCCGATCTTGTCGACTGCTCCTCAGGACAGGTGTCGAAGGAGGAAAAGCCGGTCTATGGGCGCCTCTTTCAAACACCGTTCTCGGATAAGCTCCGCAATGAAGTCGGCATCGCGACCGTCGCCGTCGGTGCCATTTCGGAAGCCGATCACGCGAACTCGATCATCGCGGCCGGCCGCGCCGATCTTTGCGCCATCGCCCGGCCGCACCTTGCCGACACCGCCTGGACCTTGCATGAGGCCGCCAAGATCGGCGTAAAATCGATCGCCTGGCCGAAGCAGTATCATTCCGCGAAGTTGCAATACGAAACCAATCTCGCTCGCGCGGCTGCGGCTCCACCGCCGACCTGAGAAGGCCGCACGATCGTGACGGACCAAACGCTGGAAAATCGGCACGTGCTCGTGACCGGCGCCGGCACCGGCATCGGCGCGGCGATCGCCATGGCGTGTGCGCGTGCCGGCGCCCGCGTCAGTCTGGTAGGCCGCCGGCACGATCCGCTCGCCGCGGTGCAAGCTTCGCTCGGCGGCGCTCAAACCCACGTCATTGCGGATTTCGACGTGACTGACGAAGGCAAAGTCCGCGCCGGTGTCGCAACGGCGCGCGCGAAATTCGGCCCCATCGATATCTTGGTCAACAATGCCGGCGAAGCTCCGAGCGCGCCGTTCACAAAAATCGACCTGACCACCTGGAACAAAGTGTTGGCGGTAAATCTCACCGGAACATTCCTGGTGACGAGGGAGGTCGTGTCGGACATGACATTGAAGCGCGCTGGGCGGGTCATCAATATCGCGTCGACGGCGGGATTGATGGGCTACGCGTACGTTTCCGCCTACGTGGCCGCCAAGCACGCCGTCGTGGGGCTCACGCGCAGTCTGGCGCTCGAATTTGCCCGTGCCGGGATCACGGTCAACGCGGTCTGTCCGGGATATACCGAAACGCCGATGCTCGAGCGCGCCGTCGACAACATCAGCGCCAAGACCAAGCGAAGCCGCGACGACGCGCGTGCAACCCTTACGACATTGAATCCACAGGGCCGTCTAGTGACTCCTGAAGAAGTCGCCGACGCCGTCCTCTGGCTAGCGTCTGCCGGGGCGCAGTCGATTACCGGGCAGGCGATCGCGGTCGCCGGCGGTGAAGTCATGGTGGGCTAGGGCCTCAAGCCCCGTTGCTACTTGAAGCCTATACATTTGAACCTTAAAATGATTCATTCGGGCAATGGGTTGCGCGTATGACGCGCTATCGGACGCAGCTCACACGAGGGATATCGCGTGCAGGAAACGATGGGCGTCCCGCTGGACGCCGAGACCAAGGTCGCCGAGCGGCCCGCTGACCACGAAAGCGAGTTGCGGCTTTGGCTGCGGCTATTGACCTGTACGACCCTGATCGAAGGCGAAGTTCGCCGCCGGCTGCGGCAGGAGTTCGACGTCACGCTGCCGAGATTCGATTTGATGGCGCAGCTCGACAAGGCTCCCGGCGGCATGACGCTGGGCGAGCTGTCGCAGCGGATGATGGTGTCGAACGGCAATGTCACCGGCCTCACCGAGCGGCTGGTGGCGCTCGGGCTTTTGGACCGTCGTCAATCGCGCAGCGATCGCCGTGCCCAGATCGTGAGCCTCACGCCGGAGGGCCGGCGCGTATTCCGCGCCATGGCCCGCGCGCATGAGGGCTGGATCGCCGAGATCTTCTCGCAGCTTTCCGCGCCCGACTTGGATGTTTTAATGCGGCTTCTCGCCAGGACGAAAGCGTCCGCGCGCGCCGCGATCTCAGGAGAGCCCCAGCGATGATCGCCGCCAATCCGGTAACGCTGCCGCTCTCCGGCTACGCCGCAGAGCATGTCCACCTTTCGGTCGAAGGCGCGGTCGCGACGATTATGCTCAACCGCCCGGAGCGCAAGAATCCGCTGACATTCGAGAGCTACGCCGAGCTTGCCAATATCTTTCGCGCCGCCGCCCGCGACAAAAGTATCAAGGCGATCGTGATAACCGGCGCCGGCGGCAATTTCTGTTCCGGCGGCGACGTGTTCGAAATCATCAAGCCGCTCACCGAAATGGATACGAACGGACTGCTCGATTTCACGCACATGACCGGCGAACTCGTCAAGGCGATGCGGGCAGCCCCGCAGCCGATCATCGCCGCCATCGACGGCGTGTGCGCCGGCGCCGGCGCCATCATGGCCATGGCGTCGGACATCCGCATCGGAACGGCGACCGCCAAAGTGGCGTTTCTGTTCAACCGCGTCGGCCTCGGCGGTTGCGACATGGGTGCTTGCGCGATCCTGCCGCGCATCATCGGTCAGGGGCGTGCCGCGGAACTCTTGTTTACCGGACGCTCGCTGGGCGGTGAGGAGGCCGAGCGGTGGGGTTTTTTCAACCGGCTTGCCGCGTCCGCCGGCGTGCTCGCCGATGCGCAGGCCTTGGCAAAGGAACTCGCCGCCGGACCGACTTTCGGCAATGCCATGACCAAGCGCATGCTGGAAATGGAATGGGCCATGTCGGTGGAGACGGCGATCGAGGCCGAAGCTGTGGCGCAGGCGCTGTGCATGGAGACGGAGGATTTTGTCCGCGCGTACCGGGCGTTCGCGGACAAGCGCAAGCCGGTATTCGAAGGCAACTGAACCCGCTGGTCGTTCTTCGATAGGCGGCATGAGGATGACGTAGGATGATCCGCTCGGCACATATCGATACTTTTGCGCGCGATAATTTGCCGCCACCCGAGCAAATGCCGGAGTTTTTGTTCAAGCTGCCGGAGCTAAGCTACCCTGATCGGTTGAACTGCGTCGCCGCGTTCGTCGACGATTGGGTGGCTTCGGGCCACGGCGACCGGGACTGTCTCGTCTCGCCAACCGCCCGCTGGTCCTACGCCGATCTTGCGGAGCGCGTGAATCGCATCGCCAACGTGCTGACCCGCGATCTTGGCGTCGTGCCGGGAAACCGGGTGCTGCTGCGCGGCCCGAACAGCCCGATGATGGTGGCGGCGTATTTCGCGGTCATCAAGGCGGGCGCAATCGTCGTTGCGACCATGCCGCTATTGCGCGCCAAGGAAATCGCGTTCCCGCTGACAAAAGCCGAAATTCGGCTTGCCCTCTGCGATACGCGTCTCGCCGACGAGATGGAGAAGGCGCGGCCGCATGCGGCTGCACTAGAACAGGTGGTCTATTGGGGATCCGGCGCCGCCGACAGTCTCGAAGTGCGCATGATGAAGGCGGAGTACGAGCATTTCAAAGCCTGCGATACGGCGAGCGACGACGTTTGTCTGATCGCATTTACCTCGGGCACGACCGGCGTGCCCAAGGGCACCATGCACTTTCACCGCGACATGCTCGCAATTTGCGACACGTTCGGCAAATACGTGCTGCACGCCAATCGTGACGATCGCTTTATCGGTTCGCCGCCGATTGCATTCACCTTCGGTCTCGGCGGCCTCGTGTTGTTTCCGCTGCACATCGGCGCCGCCGCTGTCCTGCTGGAAAGAGCCTCACCCGACGATCTTCTGCCGGCGATCGGCAAACTTCGCGCCACGATCTGCTTCACCGCACCGACGGCCTATCGCAATATGCTCGGCAAAGTCGCCGACCATGACCTGTCGTCGCTGCGAAAATGCGTGTCCGCCGGGGAGACCCTGCCTGGGGTCACATTCGAAGCTTGGCTGGCTGCGACCGGCATCCGCATCATTGACGGTCTCGGTTCGACCGAAATGCTGCACATCTTCATCGGCAGCCGGGAGGAAGATATGCGTCCCGGTTCGACCGGAAAGCCGGTTCCCGGCTTCGAGGCGCGCGTCATCGACGAGGCCGGCCGTGAATGTCCGGTTGGAACCCCCGGGCGGCTGGCGGTGCGGGGTCCGACCGGCTGCCGCTACCTATGCGACAAGCGTCAACTCGAATACGTTCAGCAAGGCTGGAACATTTCCGGCGACACCTATATCAAGGATACAGATGGCTATTTCAGGTATCAGGCCCGCTCCGACGACATGATCGTATCCGCGGGCTACAACATTGCCGGGCCGGAAGTGGAAACGGTCCTGCTCACGCATCCTGCGGTCGCCGAGTGTGGCGTCGTCGGCCAGCCCGATGCAGAGCGCGGTCAGATCGTGAAGGCTTACGTAGTGCTCCATCAAGGCTACGCGGCCGACATGGCGCTGACCCGGACGCTTCAGGATTATGTCAAAGCGGCAGTTGCGCCATTCAAGTATCCGCGCGCCATCGAATATGTGACGAGCCTGCCGCGCACCGAGACCGGCAAATTGCAACGCTTTGAATTGCGACGCCGCGCGGCCGAACCGACCGCCAGCAAGCTTGCATCCTAGGGAGAATTGAAGTGGCCGACAGTCCGATCGACACTCTGCCGCCGCGCGCGCCGTCGAATGTCGTGCTGCACCCCGCGGGCTGGCCGCAACCCAAAGGCTATGCCAACGGCATCAAGGCCCGCGGCGAACTGTTGTTCATCGGCGGCATGGTCGGCTGGGACGAGCACGGCCGGTTTCCTCCAGATTTTGTCGGACAGACGCGGCAACTCCTCGCCAACATCATGGCGGTCATGGCCGAAGGCGGCGCATCGGCCCGCCACATCGTGCGCATGACGTGGTACGTCCGCGACATGGACGAGTATTTGAAGGCGCGGCCTTCGCTCGGCGAAGTCTACCGGCAGGTAATGGGTGACCACTATCCGGCAATGACGCTCGTGGCCGTCACGCGCCTCGTCGAGCCGGAGGCGCGGCTCGAGATCGAGACCACCGCGGTGATACCGGATTAGCGGGACCTCACACCTGCAAATAGCGCTGCCGCACGGTCGGATCGCTCACGAGCGCGGCCGACGAACCCGACCAGACCACGTAGCCCTTTTCGATCACCACATGGCGGTCGGCGAGCTTGAGCAGCGCGTCGATATGTTTGTCGACGAGCAGAATGGACTGGCCTTCGGCCTTTAGCCGTTTGAGGCTCGCCCAGATTTCATTGCGGATGAGCGGCGCTAGTCCCTCCGTCGCTTCATCGAGGATAATGAGCTTCGGATTGGTCATCAGGCTGCGCCCGATCGCCAGCATTTGTTGCTCGCCGCCGGAGAGCTGGTTGCCCATGTTGCGGCGACGCTCGGCCAAGCTTGGGAACATCTGATAGACGTCCTTAAGCCGCCAGCGCGGCGGGCCGAAGCGTGCGGCGGCGGTTGCGATCAGGTTCTCCTCGACGCTGAGCGTCGGAAAGATCTGACGGCCTTCGGGCACCAGGCCGAGCCCCGCCTGGGCGACACGGTATGGCTGCAGGCCGGCGAGCGGCGCGCCGTTGAAGGTGACGCTCCCGCCGGCGGCCGGCATCAGCCCCATGATGGTAGAGATCGTGGTGGTCTTGCCCATGCCATTGCGGCCGAGGAGCGTCACCATTTCACCCTCGCCGACGGCGAAGCTCACATCGAACAGCACCTGCGCCGCGCCGTAGGCAGCCTTGAGCGTTTCGACCGTCAGCACGTTGCGCCTCACTCCATCTCTTCGCCGAGATAGGCGGTCACGACTTGCGGATCGGCGCGTACCTCGTCGGGCGATCCAGTCACGAGCAGGCGGCCGCGGATAAGCACCGAAATGCGGTCGGCGAGAGCAAACACCGCGGCCATGTCGTGTTCGACGAGCACCATCGTCAAATGTCCCTTGAGCCGAAGCAGCAGCCCGACCTGCCGCTCGGTTTCCTCGCGCCCGATGCCGGCCATCGGCTCGTCGAGGAGAAGCAGCGTCGGCTTCATCGCTAGCGCAATGGCAAGCTCCAGCGCGCGCTTTTCGCCATGCGAGAGTTCACCGGCCCGCGACCGCGCCCGGTCGGCAATACCGGCTTGTTCTAGAGCCGCCATGGCCGGAGTGTTGAGGGCCACCTCGTCGGCGGCGCGGCCGATAAAGCGAAGACTCGAGCCCTCGCGCGCCTGCACGGCGAGCGCGACGTTTTCCAATACCGAGAAGCCGGGAAGGATAGACGTAATCTGAAAACTCCGCGACAACCCGCGCAGCGCGCGCGCCTCCGGCGGCATGGCGGTGATATCAGCACCGGCGAAGAGGATCTTTCCCTCGTCCGGCCTGATGATTCCGGACAATTGATTGATCAGCGTGGTTTTTCCTGCGCCGTTTGGGCCAATAATGGCGTGCATTTCGCCCGGCATGATATCGAGCGTCACATCGTCGGTCACGACGAGGCTGCCGAAATTCTTGCGCAAACCTTCCAGTCGAAGCAGCGGCTCAGGCATGACCAAACAACCGCCAAAGCCGGCTGCCGACTCCGATCAGCCCGCCACGCGCAAACAGGACGACGAGCACGAGAATCGGTCCAAAGATCACCTTCCAGTTCTCGGTGAAACCGGACAGCCATTCTTCGGCGAGGAGATAGGTGGCGGTGCCGATGATGGCGCCGTCGAGCGTGCCGACGCCGCCGAGAATGACCATGACGATGAGTTCGCCGGATTCCTGCCACGACATGTAAGCGGGGCTGACGAACTCGGTCAGGTTCGCGAGAAGAAATCCGGCGAAGCCGCCGAGCCCGCCGGCGATCACATAGGCAACGAGCTGAAATCGGCGCGCATTGAAGCCGATCGTCGCCATTCTCGTCGCGTTTTCCTTGGTACCCCGCAACACCCGGCCGAAGCGCGATACGACTAGGGCGCGGCAGAACAGATACGTCGCCAGCAGGCACAGGAGAGTGAAATAGTAGAATGCCCGGTCGCTCTTGAGCAGCGGCCATCCGGCGATGGTATTGCGTGCAGCGACGGTCAGTCCGTTGTCGCCGCCGTAAGGCGCAAGCGATGTGGCGACGAAATACACCATCTGGCCGAACGCGAGCGTGATCATGATGAAATACGCGCCCTTGGTCCGCAGGCAGACGATTCCGGTGAGCCACGCAAACAACATCGACACCGCGATCGCGGCCGGCAACGCAACAAGCGCGTCGTTGATGCCGTGGGAAGAAAGTATGCCGACAGCGTAGGCGCCTAGCCCGACGAACGCCGCGTGGCCGAAGGAAATCAAGCCGGCATAGCCGACCAGGAGATCGAGCGCGACGGCGGCGACCGCGAACACCATCATGCGCGCCCCGAAGTCCAGCAGATATTGCCGTGCGGTCAGTGAGGCGACGACCGGCAGCAGTGCGAATACGAGAAAGATCAGCGCCGGCAGAATATCGCGGGTTAAGCGCAGCGAACGAGATCCGCCGGCTGCGGCGAGTGCGGCGCCGCTCATCTCAGCGGCCTCGCGCCGGGAAAAGGCCGGCGGGCCGCAGGTAAAGCACCACCGCCATCAGGACGTAGATCGACATGGACGCGATCGCCGGGCCGGCCATGCGTGCAGGCGAGGGGCCCATGACGAGGCGTAGAATATCGGTCGAGAACGAACGGCCGAGCGTATCGACGAGGCCGATCAGCAACGCCGCAATGAAGGCGCCGCGGATCGAGCCGATGCCGCCGATGACGATGACGACGAAAGCGAGGATCAGGATGTTGTCGCCCATGCCGGGTTCGACCGAGATGATCGGCGCGATCATGATGCCGGCGAAACCCGCCAGCATCGTGCCGAAGCCGAACACGATCATGAACAGCCGCTCGATGTTGACCCCGAGTGCCGAGACCATGCGGGCATTGGTGGCGCCCGCCCGCACCAGCATGCCGATCCGGGTGAACGACACCAGTGCATAAAGCCCGGCGGCGATGCCGAGGCCGGAAGCAATGATGACGAGACGCCAAACCGGGTAGAGCAGTCCGGCTTTGAGCACCACCGAGCCGGTGAAAAGATCCGGCACTGGCAGCGTCAATGGAGCGGCGCCCCAGATCACCCGGACACCGTGGTTGAGAAACAGGATGATGCCGAACGTGGCGATCACCTGATCGAGGTGGTCGCGGTCATAAAGGTGGCGGAAAACGAGGAATTCGAGCAACAGGCCGAACGCCAAAGCCGCCAGCAGCGCCAGGATGAGCGCAGCCAGAAAGTTGCCGACGATCCCGTAGAACGCCACGGCGAAGTAGGCCCCGAGCATATACTGGACGCCATGGGCCAAATTGATGAAATCCATCACGCCGAACACCAGCGTCAAGCCGGCAGCGATCAGGAACAGAAGGACGCCTAATTGCAAACCGTTCAGGAGTTGGACGAGGAAGAGCGTGCCTGACATGGAACCGGTTTGGTAACGGGACCAAGTCCCGCGGTTGCGCCGCCGCAACCGGGGGTGTGGGCTTCTCCCTTCGGTCGGATCGGCCACGCCGCGGTGGATTACGGCGCGGCCCAAGTCTACTTCATCAGGCAGTCCTTCGCATACGGGTCGCCGTAGCCCGTAAACACTTTCTTTTCAATCTCGGTCTGGAACCTGCCGTCGGGCCGCTTGGCGACCCTGAGCAGGTAGAAGTCCTGGATCGGATAGTGATTGGTGTTGAATTTGAATTCGCCGCGCAGGGATTGGAAATCGGCCTTCTTGAGCGCGGCGCGCAGCGCATCCCCGTCGGCGAGGTTGCCTTTGACGGCCCTTACGGCGCTGTCGATCAACATTGCCGAGTCATAGGCCTGGAACGCGTACGTCGCCGGAACGGCATTATACTCCTTCACGTACGCGTCGACGAACGCCTTGTTTTGCGGGTTATCAAGATTGGGCGCCCAGTTGGCGCCGCCATACATGCCGAGCGCGGCGTCCTGCTGAGCTGGCAGCGTCGATTCATCGACGGCAAACGCGGAGAGGAACTTGACCTTGTCGGCAAGGCCGGCTTGACGGAATTGCTTGACAAAATTCACGCCCATGCCGCCGGGCAGGAAAGCGAAGATCGCGTCCGGACTTGCGGACGCGATCCGCGACAGCTCCGCCGAATAGTCGAGCTGACCAAGCGGCACGTAGATTTCGTCGAGAACCTCGCCGGTAAACCTGTGCTTGAAACCGGCAGCGGCGTCCTTGCCGCCCTGGTAGTTGGGTACAATCACGATCAACTTCCGCATTCCGGAATCCTGCGCATACTGACCCAAAACTTCGTACGCCTGATCGTTCTGAATGGAGGTGACGAAGAGGTTCGGGTTGCAGTCCTTGCCGGCGAACGTCGACGTTCCGGCATTGGGACTGATCAGAACCACGCCCGCTTCGGTGACGGGTTTCATGATCGCTGCGAGGATGTTCGAAAAGACCGGACCGACGACGAGATTGACCCTGTCACGGTCGATGAGCGCCTTGGCCTTCGTGACTGCAACGTCGGGTTTGAGTTCGTCGTCGGCGACCAATATCTCGGCGTCAAGGCCGCCGAGCTTGCCGCCCAGCGTCTTGACGGCAAGCGAAAAGCCGTTGCGCAATTGCTGGCCGACCACGGCGGGTGGTCCTGACAAGGTGGCGATGATGCCTACCTTCACGCCGGCTTGAGCATGTGCGGCGGGTGTCGACAGCCCCAGTACGGCCACGGTCGCAACGAACAGATTTAATTTCATCATATTCGCTCTCCGGCTGACGTTTTAAAGGCGCGCATACCGGCTTGTTTTGCACGAGCCATTCTCGACAGTGATGCATCGGAGTATGTGGAAGTCAACATAAATAGGTTGACTTCATCTAAACTGGCATCGATAATTATGTTTAAATCCACGGATTATGCTCGAGGAGCTTAAGATGCCGTTCGTGATGAATGCCTGGTACGTTATAGCGTGGCCGCAGGAGGTCGTTGCGGACCGGCTACTCGCCCGGACAGTGTGCAACGAGGCAATGGTGCTCTGGCGCAACACTGACGGCAGCATTGCGGCGTTGGAAGACCGATGCTGCCATCGCGAAATGCCGCTCGCCAAAGGACGACTGGAAGGCGGCAGCGTGCGTTGCGCCTATCATGGATTGCGTTTCGGGCCCGATGGCCGCTGCGTAGAGATCCCGGGACAAGAGCGGATACCCCCCAGCGTTCAAGTGCGGCGATATCCGGCCATGATCCGACACGGCTGGGTCTGGGTTTGGCCGGGCGAAGCTGCAAAGGCCGATCCCGCCTTGATCCCGGAGGTTCACGCCCGCAATGATCATCCGGATTGGACCTCCGCCGGGGGCACGACCTACCTCAAGTGCAACTACCAACTGGTCAGCGACAACCTGCTGGACCTCACACATGAGGCTTACATCCACGCCAGCAGTCTCGGTAACGAGGCAGTGGTCGAGAACCCGATGGAAACCAAGGTTGATGGCGATCGGGTGACGGTCACGCGCTGGATGATCAACCACGATCCGGCTCCGTTCTGGAAGGCCGCACTGAAAGGCGCGACCGGGTACGATGGAGCATGCGACCGCTGGCAAATCATCAACTTCGTTCCTCCGGCAAATCTCGTCTTGGACGTGGGGGTGGCGCCGACAGGAACCGGCGCGCCGGACGGCGACCGGAGCAAAGGCGTACCCGGCTGCAATCTGAATGCCATCTCACCGGAGACCGAGACAACGACATGGTATTTTTGGGCCTTCTCCCGCCGCTTTCAACGTGATGATGCCGAGCTGTCCACCAAGCTTGCGGGGCGGGTGGCGCAGATTTTCGAAGAGGATCGGTTCGCCGTGGAAGCGGTTCAGGAAGTAACGAATCGCCATCCCGGGCGGCCTTTTGTCAGCCTGCGTATTGACGCGGGCGGACTGGCCGCACGCCGCATCGTGGACAAGCTGTTGGCCGCCGAGCGAACGGCGGTACAGGCGGCGGAATGACCTCAGCTAGTGGAAGTTGGGCCGAGCGGGTCGTGCCCCCGCCGGGCACCCGTGTCGCGATTGCCGGCGGTTGCGGTGGAATCGGGCGCGCTGTTGCATCCGCCTGCAACGAACTCGATCATCGCGTCGCGGTGCTTGATCTGCCGCAGTCTTTGCAGGCGCATCCACCCTGTGCCGATCTGATCGTCCAACTTGATGCTACGGACGAAACGCAGGTACGAAATGGATTTCAGCGTTTGGGTGCAGCTTTCGACGCAATTGATGTGCTCATTTTTCTCATCGGGTTCACGTTAACGCCGCCACGTCCGACGGAAAATGTTGAAGCGACGGATTGGGATGCGGTAATGCGTGGAAATCTCACATCGGCCCATCTTGTCTCGCGGGAAGCTCTGCCCCTGCTGCGGCGCGGTTCTAGGCCCAACATCGTTACGGTTTCTTCGGGCCTCGGCGTGTCGGTCCTTCGAGGGTACGGCCCCTATGCGGCAGCAAAGGCCGGTGTCATTGCGCTGACGAAGACACTCGCGATCGAACATGCGCCAACTATTCGGGCCAATGCCGTCGCGCCCAGCGCGATCCTGACTGACTTCATGAAAGGCGGGCTGGGTCGCGGGGACAGCGATGGTAGTTGGTTCGATCCAAATCCTTACCTCCCGATGATTCCGCTGCAGCGACTGGCTGAGGTGGAGGATATCGTTGGACCCATACTGTTTCTGGCGAGCCCGGCCGCCGCGTTCTTGACGGGGCAAACGTTGCACGTCAACGGCGGACGAATCATGCCGTGAAATCAGGGCGGTGTTCAGTCTTTCAAATTGTCTACTATCCGGCGGAGCTGATTGAGCAGCTGTTTCGTCTCCTTTGGAGTAAAACCCGCCACGGCACGGGCGTTCTGACGTAGCACGGCAGGCAGAATTCGCTTGAGCGTTGCTCGCCCACTGCGGCTCAGACTAAGGACTACGCTGCGCCGATCGTTCTCTCGCTGCTGACGCAGCACCAAGCCATCCTTGACCATGAGGCCGAGGGTGTGCGTAAGCGTCGTGCGATCAACTGCTGTGATCTCCGCAAGACGCTGCATTGAGCAGCCAGGAAATTCGTTGAGCGCGGCCAGGACGCGCCAGCGCTGAAAGTCGAGGCCAGCCGAACGAAGCTCGCGATTTAACGCTTGGTTACGGTAGCCAAAAATTTGGCCGAACCAATAGAATATGTGGGTTTCAATACGGAACAGCATCGATCCGGGCGATGCTCCAGAATGAGGGGAAGTCTGACTCGCTGGGGGGTGGAAGTCGAGCCCATGCCCGCAGCGACGACGGGCGATGGCATCTTCCTTCGACTAAATCGGCCGCGCCGCAACGTATTTGCGGCACGGCTGATCGCTACTTCATCGGACAGTCTTTGGCGTACGAGTCGCCGTAGTTGGTGAAGACGATCTTCTCAATCTCGGTTTCGTATTTGCCGTCGGGACGTTTTGCGACCTTGGTCAAATAGAAGTTCTGGATCGGGTAGTGGTTATTGTTGAAGGCGAAACCGCCACGCAGCGATTTGAAGTCGGCCTTCTTGAGTGCAGCCCGCAGCGCGTCCTTGCCGGCGAGATTGCCTTTGACCGCCCGTACGGCGCTGTCGATCAACATTGCCGCGTCATAGGCCTGGAAGGCGTAGGTCGCCGGAATGGCGTTGTATTCCTTCACATAAGCCTCGACGAACGCCTTGTTTCGCGGATTGTCGAGGTTGGGCGCCCAATTGGAGCCCGCAAGCAAGCCAAGCGCGGCATCCTGTTGAGCCGGCAGCGTCGATTCATCGACGGTGAACGCGGACAGGAACTTGACCTTGTCGGCAAGGCCGGCCTGGCGGAATTGCTTGACGAAGTTCACGCCCATGCCGCCGGGGATGAAGGCAAAGATCGCGTCCGGGCTTGCTGCGGCGATCCGCGACAGCTCTGCCGAGTAGTCAAGCTGGCCGAGCGGTACGTAGATCTCGTCGAGCACCTCGCCCTGGAACTTGTGCTTGAAGCCGGCGGCGGCATCCTTGCCGGCCTGATAGTTCGGCACGACGATGATCACTTTCTTGACGCCCAACTCCTGTGCGTATTGCCCGAGCACCTCGTGTATCTGATCGTTCTGATAGGACGTGACGAAGAAGTTAGGGCTGCAGTCCTTGCCGGCAAAGCTGGACGATCCGGCATTCGGGCTGATGAGAAACACGTTGGCCTCGGTCACCGGCTTCTCGATGGCGCCGAGAATGTTCGAGAATACCGGACCCACGATGAAGTCGACCTTGTCGCGGTCGATCATTGCCTTAACCTTGGTGACGGCAACGTCGGGTTTGAGTTCGTCGTCGGCGACGAGTATCTCGGTGTCGCGGCCGCCGAGCTTGCCGCCAAGGTCCTTGACAGCAAGTTCGAAGCCATTGCGCATTTGCTGGCCGATCACCGCCGGCGGACCGGACAGGGTTGCGATGATGCCGACCTTAAGATTGTCCTGGGCGCTAGCGGCAGACGTCCACATTCCCAGCGCGACCGCAGCCGCGACGAGCGATCTTGCTGCGGTCGCCGTCCAAAAGAACGCCTTGGGCATGATCATATCCAGTCTCCTGAAAAAGGGTCGGTCAACACGCGATTTCATGCTCGCGAAAGCAGGCAGCCGCGCCGTCGAGCAGTCCCGGCAGGATACTTTAGGTTTAAATTAGTCCGCTTGTGAAGGCGTTTGGGCGTAATAATAGCGACGCCGGCTGAGGCAAATTTACGCTATTTGCCGATTGCGCGCGCCAAGACATTGGCGGTCCGCCATGCGCGTGCTTGAATGGTGCGGTCGGCAGGGAAACCGCGTACGGAACGAGGGTGCGATGACAATGACGCCAGGCATTACCAAGGCTGGGACCGGGATCGACGGAATCGTCTGGAATATCCTCGGCCAGACCTACGTGCCGAAGCAGCTCAGTGAAAATTCGTTTTCCTGGCACGCCACATTCCCGCCCGGCACGTTCGTTCCGCCCCATATTCATCCAACCCAGGATGAATTCATCTACATGCTCGACGGCAAGTTCGATCTCATCCTCGAGGGCCGCGAGTTTACCGCCACCACCGGCGATTTGATCAGGCTGCCGATGCAAATCCCGCACGGCATCTTCAACAAGACCGACCAGGCGGTGAAGTGCTTTTTCTGGGTAACGCCCACGCGAAAGCTTTACGATCTGTTCTGGGCGATCCACGGCATGAAAGAACAGTCGCCGCCGGACGTCGTGGCGCTCGCGGCGAAGCATGAAGTGGTTTTCCTGCCGCCGCCCGAGTAGGCGCGGCTTATCAGCCCGCAGTTTTCTTGGATCGCGACGCAAGGCCGCCGTTTCAGGCGGCCTTGTTCACTTGTTCGTGTGCGTAACCTGCCGCGGAGGCATAGCCGCGCACGATGGCCTTGCGCTGCTCGAACGACAGCACGTCATCGATGTTGCTGAAGCCGTCCGGGGCTCGCGCCTCGACCGCATCGATAACACCTTCGGGGCCGCCGCGCCTATTCATGCGCACGATTTCGGCTGTCATCGGCAGCCGTGTTTGCTCATAGACCCAAAGCGCGTGCACCGGATGTTCGGAGTCACGCAGCAGGTCGGCAAGGCATCGTGCATCGAGAATCGCCTGGGAAGCGCCGTTCGAGCCGACCGGGTACATCGGATGGGCGGCGTCGCCCAGCAGGGTGACGCGGCCGTGGCTCCAGCGCGGCAGCGGGTCGCGATCGCACATCGGATATTCCCAGAACTCGTTGGTCGCTTCGATCAGCGCGCGGGCATCGAGGTAGGGGATGCGGAAGCGCTGCAAATGCGGCATCAGATCCTCGAAGCGGCCGGGCCGCGACCAGTCCTGCTTTTGCGGTAGTTGCGCCGATCCGTCGCCGACGCGTCCGACCACGGCCCAATTGGTCAGCCGTCTGTCGGGTCGCGATCCTTCCGCGATCGGATAAACGACGAGTTTTGCCGTCAGGCCGCCGGCCACGACCATCGACCGGCCGGTCAAGTAGGCCGGCCAGTCGATCGCGCCGCGCCAGAGCATAACGCCGTTCCAGCTCGGCGGGCCTTCGTTGGGGAACAGTTTGTCGCGCACGACCGAGTGGATGCCGTCTGCGCCGATCAACACGTCGCCGCGGGCGGTTCGCTGATGAGTGCCGCCGCGATCAAAGAAATAAGCGGTGACGCCGCCGTCGTCCTGGGTAAACGAACCAAGACGGCAATTGAGATGAATGCGGGACTCGCCGAGCCGCGCGCGGACCGCCTGGTAAATCACGCTTTGAAGCCGGCCGCGATGAATGGAGAATTGCGGGATATCGTACCCGGCATCGAGCCCGCGCGGCTCGCGCCAAATCTCCTGCCCAAAACGATTGGTGTAGAAAAGCTCGTAGGTCCGGATGGCCACGGCGTCCAGGCGCTCAAGCAGGCCAAGCTCGGCCAATTCCTTGATGGCGTGGGGGAGGGTGTTGATGCCGACGCCGAGCTCGCGGATAGCGTCCGCCTGCTCAAATATCTCGCAATCAATCCCGCGCGCATGGAGCATAAGCGCCGTGACCAGGCCGCCGACGCCGCCCCCTGCGATGATCACCTTCATGACATGACTCCCAAAACACGCCTTAACTTAACTCATGCCCAGTGTGGCCCGGACAATAAAAAAAGCAACGATTTGCCGTCGGCATGGTTATGACGATGCAACCGCTGCGCTTGCCTTCAGCGCACGCTTGTCGATTTTACCGACGCCGGTGCGGGGAAGGGCATCCACAAGCGCGATGTGCTTGGGCCATTTGTATTTAACAAGATTTTCTTTGCAGTAGCCAAGCAACTCGCCGGCATCGAGGCTTGCGCCGGGCCTGAGGACCACAAAGACCTTCACCGCCTCGCCGCTGAAAGGGTCGGGGACGCCGACCGTGGCGGCCTCGAGAATGGCCGGGTGCTGGAACAGGAGTTCGTCGATCTCGCGCGGATAGACGTTGTAGCCGCCGACGATTATCATTTCCTTCTTGCGGTCGACGAGAAACATGTAACCGTCCTCGTCGTAGTAGCCGATGTCACCGGTGTAGAGCCAACCGTCGCGGATCTGCCTTGAGTTCTCGTCCGGCCGGTTGCGGTATCCCTTAATAAACTGAGGTCCGCGTACGCGGACCTCACCGCGTTCGCCGACCGGCATCACGCGCGTTCCGGTTTCGAGATCGACGACCTCGGCTTCGTAATCCGCCGTCGTGATTCCCACCGAACCGATCTTACGCACGCCGTTGAGTGGGTTGTGATGGATTGGCGCGCCTTCGGACATGCCCCAACCCTCCAGCAGCAGGGAGCCGGTGACGCTCTCCCAGGAGCGGATCAGTTCAACCGGGCAGGCCGCGCCCCCGGAAAGACAGACGCGGAGGCTCGTGAAATCCGTTTTGGAGAAATTTTCATTGGCACGGAGCCCCATATAGAGCGCCGCCGGCCCGCCGGCGAACGTGGTGATGCGGCGCTTCTGAAACTCATCGAGCACGGCGGCCGGCTTGTAGGCGGGAAGAAGATCCATGAATGCGCGCAAATAGACCGGGAAAATGAGCGTGTAGCAAAAGCCCCAGATGTGGAAGAGCGGCGCGACATTGAGAATGCGCTCGGCGTCGAGCGCCAGCGTCCATAGCGTCGCCGTGGCGTAGCAGAAGGCCATCAGGTTGCTGTGGCGGTGATCGGCGCCTTTGGGAAAGCCGGTGGTGCCGCCGGTAAAGAAAATAGCGCAAAGGTCGTCGGGCAGTGGCAATGGCAGCGCTAGCGAGGGGCCGGACAGCAAGCGGTCGATGCTCAAATGGTCGGCGCCCAGCACGATGATTTTTGCTCTGCCGGTCAGTTGCGCGAGCCGCGCCGCCCGATCGGCGAATTCGGTGTCGCAAACGATCACGCGTGGATCGATGTCGCGCAGTTGTGGCTCGATCTCGCGGTCGGTGTAGGCCGGATTGAGTGGAGCAACTTGTGCACGCGCGGCCATGCCGGCATAGAGCCCGATCACCATCTCCAGGCCGTTGCGCATCAAATAGGCGACGCGCTCGCCGGCGACATCGTGATCGGCCAGCGTTTCCGCCAGCGTCGCCACCGCTTTGGCGTATTGACTATATGTCAGTTCGCGGTCGAGACAGGCGATGGCCGGCGCGTCCGGACGACGCTCGGCAGCGTAGGCGAGCGCGTGGACGATTGTCGGGAAATCCGGATAGCGCGGATCGCGCTTCGGTGGCGGCGTGCGCGGCATGCTAAGTATTAACTTCCTCGTTCCAATTTTTCCCACGGCGGTGCGGGCTGTCGGCGAACAGTGTGCCCGCCGGCAATCAAAATGCAATGATTGGAAAGTGGGACGTTCGGAGCAGCGACACTTGCTGATTCACCCCGAAAGCCTTTAAGTCGCGGACCCCGGGAGGAGAACCGTTATGAGCCGGACCGCGCACCTGCGCATTCCTTTTTTTGACGCGCAACACCGCGCCTTCGCCGACGAACTCGACCAATGGGCGCGCGAGGCAGTGATCGAAGTAGAAGGAGGGCACGCAGCCCACGGCGCCGCCGACGTCGACGCCACCTGCATTCGCTGGGTCCGCGCGCTTGGCGCCGCCGGGTGGCTGCGGCATTGCGTGCCAGCGGGCTATGGCGGCGCTCATGACCCGCTGCGCTCGCTCTATCTGGTGGTCGCACGGGAAACGCTGGCGCGGCACAGCGGCCTGGCGGATTTCGCTTTCGTGATGCAGGGCCTCGGCAGCGGTCCGATTGGGCTTGCGGGATCGGACGATCTCAAGGCGCGCTATCTGCCAAAGGTAGGAAGCGGCGCGGCCATTGCCGCTTTCGCCCTGACCGAGCCCGATGCCGGCTCCGACGTTGCGGCCATGTCGATGTCGGCGCAGCGCGTGGGCGACGACTACGTGCTCGATGGCGAGAAGATCTGGATTTCGAACGGCGGCATTGCGGATTTCTACGTCGTCTTCGCGCGGACCGGTGAGGCGCCGGGTGCGCGCGGCCTCTCAGCCTTTGTCGTCGACGCCGGCACGCCAGGCTTCGAGATCGCCGAGCGGCTGGAGGTGACCGCGCCGCATCCGCTGGCGCGGCTGCGCTTCCAATCCTGCCGCGTTCCGGTTTCGAACCTCATTGGAGCCTCCGGCGAGGGGTTCAAGATCGCCATGCGCAATCTCGACATCTTCCGCTCTTCGGTGGCGGCCGCGGCGCTCGGCTTCGCGCGCCGCGCGCTTGACGAAGCGCTGGCGCGTGTGACGACGCGGAAAATGTTCGGCCAAACCCTTGGTGATTTTCAGTTGACGCAGGCCGCGCTCGCCGACATGGCCACCGAAATCGACGGCGCTGCGCTGCTCACCTATCGGGCCGCCTGGCTGCGGGACGTCGAAGGAGTGCCGACGACGCGGGAAGCCGCAATGGCCAAGATGGCCGCGACCGAAGGCGCGCAGCGCGTGATCGACCGGGCGGTGCAGATGTTCGGGGGCCTTGGCGTCGGCACCGGCTCCGTGGTCGAACACCTCTACCGGGAAATTCGTCCGTTGCGCATTTATGAGGGTGCGACCGAGGTGCAGAAGCTCATCATCGGCCGCGACCTGCTCAAGGCGCGAAATTGAACGGCCACGTCGCGCGGCACGCGCCGATTGTGAGCTCAGGCGCCGGCGAGACTTTTCGCCAGCATGAAACCCGAACCGGCGCCGGTGCCGGCGCCCGGCCATGTCGAGGCTCCGACCATGTACAAACGATTGATCGGCGTGCGGTAACGCGACCAGCCGAAAGCCGGGCGAAAAAGAAAATTCTGATCGAGGTGGTGGCTGCCGCCGAGACTGTCGCCGCCGACCAGATTGGGATTGTCGCGTTCGAGATCGGCAGGAGAGAGTACGGCCCGGTCGAGAATGCTCGCGGAAAAGCCAGGCGCGTAACGAGCGATGAGATCGACGACGCGGTCCGCGTACGCCTCCTTGACTTCGTTCCATTGAGTGCCGGCGATGATGCCCAAGGCGTCGCCGCGAATATGCGAAGGCAGTACCCGCACCTGTACCCAGAGCACGTGTCGTCCGGGCGGAGCACGCGAAGGATCGATCGCGGTCGGCTGCCCGACCACAAGCCCCGGTTCTGCCGGCAGAAGTCCGTCGAGTGCCTCGGTATAGGTTTTCGCCATCGCCGCGAACGAGGGCGCAAGATGCACATAGGCGAATTGCCGCAACTCGGCGCCGGCGCTCCAGGGTGGCAGGTCGGTCAGCGCGAGATGGATCATCATTGTCGCCGGCCCGGGACGAAACTTGGCGAGCTTCTCGGCCGCCCGCGAAGTGCCGCCAACCAAATCGCCAAACAGCACGCGCGGATGAAGATTGGCGATCACCGCGCGCTTGGCGTCGATGCGCTCGCCATTCGCCAGCACGATGCCCTTGGCAACGCCTTTCTCGATGGCGACTTGTTTCACCGGCGCATCGAGCCGTACCTCGCCACCGGCCGCCTCGATGGCGCGAACCATCGCGGTTATTATCGCGGCGGCGCCGCCTTGCCCGAGCGCCATGCCAAAACTCTGGTTGGCCATCGATTCGAGATAGGGAAACAGCGCACCACCCGCGCAATCCGGCGAGAAGTCGAGGTGCATGCCCCATATCGCCATCATGGTCTTCAGCTTTTCGTTGGCGAAATTCTCGTCGAGCCATTCCCGCGGCGATGCAATAAGAAGACGCGCCGTTTCGGCGACCCACGCAGTGCCGCGCGTCCGCCACGCGGTGTAGACAGCGCGCAGCGCCTGCCACGACGGCATTGGCGAAGCGAGCAGTGCGAAAATGTGCGGCGCGTCCTGGCCGAAGGCCGCGACCATGGCGCGCCAGCGTTCGGCGTCGGCGGGATCGAATGCGGCGATCCGCGTCGTAGTCGTGTCAATATTCTTATCGACGCCGAGCCAGCTTCCATCGGGAAATGCGGTTGCAAAGCAGTGCTCTGCGGTCAGGAAACTGAGACCCTGGGCGAAGAGGCGATCCTTGTGCGCGGCGAAAAATGGCGAGCCCGCGAAAAGGCTCACATTCATGGCGTAGAGGTCGTGGCGAAAGCCGGGCCGCGTAATTTCTTCGGTCTTGACCGCGCCTCCGGCAGTTGCGCCGCGTTCGACCACGGCGACCTTCCAACCTTTGGTGGCAAGATGCAAAGCCGCCGCCAGGCCGTTCACGCCAGCGCCGATGACGATTGCATCGTAAGACATCGCTCGCTCCTGCATTTTCGCCGCTCGATGCGCTATGATGGCCCTCGCGGGTCGCTTGCCAGCGCAGATATTTCATATCTAAAATGATCGCGCTAGGCTTCCCGGCCGCAACGCGCCTCACAACGATTGTCCACGAGCCCGACGGAGAGACCGTATGACCAGTACACAGCTTCTCAGTGATTTTGCATCGGCGCTCGCTTCCGGCGCCGTCGAGGTGGTGGACCTCAGCGCACCGCTAGGCGCCGACACGCCGCTGATCAAGCTGCCGCCGGAAATCGGCAAGAACACGCCGCCGATCGAGGTTCATGCAATATCCAACTTCGACAAGGACGGGCCGTTCTGGGCGTGGAATTGGCTCAAGCTCGGTGAGCATTCAGGTACGCATTTTGACGCGCCGGTCCACTGGATTAGCGGCAGGGAATACAAGGACGGCAGCACCGACACGATTCCGGTGAAGAATTTCGTTGCCCCGGCCTGCGTGATCGACTGCTCCGCCGAGGCCGCGAAGAATAGCGATTTCCTTCTCACGGTCGACGGCGTGAAAGCGTGGGAAAAGACCCATGGCGATATCCCGGCCGGCTGCTGGGTGCTGATGCGCACTGATTGGTTCAAGCGCAACGACAGCGAAGCGAAATTCCTCAACGCCGACGAAAAGGGACCGCATTCGCCGGGTCCCGCAGCGGAAACGATCCACTATCTGATCTCGAAGGGTGTGATCGGCTGGGGATCGGAGGCCATCGGTACCGATGCGGGTTCCGCGGGCGGAATGGATCCTCCCTTCCCGGCGCACACGTTCATGCATAAGGCCAACCGTTACGGGCTGGCGAGCCTCTGTCATCTCGACAAGCTGCCGCCAAAGGGAGCGATCCTGATCGCGGCGCCGCTGAAGATTGTCAAAGGCACCGGCAGCCCGTTGCGCGTACTTGCGCTCGTGCCGCGCAAGTAGGCCAGGCAGGGCGACAAAATGGCAGCCGCCGACTACGTCATCGTCGGAAGCGGGATCAATGCGCTCGTAGCAGCGGCCCAGCTGGGCCGCAAAGGCCACAAGGTCCTGGTGCTTGAGCGCAGCGACCGCATCGGCGGCTGCATTCGTACCGAGGAAATCACCGCGCCCGGCTTTGTCCACGACGTGATGGCAACGACGTTCGTTCTGTTCATCACGTCGCCGGCCTTCGCGGAGCTCGGCCCCGAGTTGGAGAAGCGCGGGCTTTCGTTTGCGCATTCTTCGACGCCGACGGCGGTGCTGCTGCCGGACGGCCGGCACGCGGTCCTCACGATGGACCGAAAAACAAACGTTGCCACTTTCGAGCAATTCGCGGCCGGCGACGGCGCGCATTTTGCGGCAGATATCGACCGCATCGGCGCCAATGCGCCGTTTCTTTTTTCGCTCCTTGGCGGTTCGCTTTGGTCGCGCGCGATGCTCAAGATCGTCGCGCGCGAAGCCTGGCGGCGCGGTCTGCGCGGCCTCGCCGAATTCTTCGGCGAGGCGCTCGGCACGGGCCGCGGCTGGCTCGAAACGCGCTTTCAATCCGAGCTTGTTCGCGCGCTGTTTGCGCCGTGGGTACTGCATACCGGTCTCGGTCCGGAAAGCGCCTATTCAGGCCAGATGGCGAAGGTGATCGCATTCGCGCTCGAGGTCGCCGGCGCGCCTATCGTCAAAGGTGGCGCGAAGAACGCGCTCACGGCGTTCGAGAGTTTGATTCGAGATCATGGTGGTGAAATCATGGTCGGCGCCGATGTCGAGCGCGTCCTGGTCGATGCAAACGGCGGCGCACGTGGCGTGCAACTCGCCGGCGGCCGGGAAATCGAGGCCGCCCGGGGCGTTATCTGCTCGGTGACACCCAATCAGCTTTACGGACGATTGCTCGCCGATATCTCGCTGCCCGCGAATGTCACCGATGCGGTGGCGCAATATCGCTACGGCAAGGGAAACATGCAGGTTCACTACGCACTCAAGGCTCCGCCGAAATGGAGAGCGCCGGCGCTGGGGACGGTTGCGCTAACCCATCTGACCCCCGGGCTTGACGGCGTATCGAAGGCGGCCAACGAAGCCGAGCGCGGCATGCTGCCGGTCGTGCCGACCATTTGCGTCGGTCAGCCGGCGGCGCTCGATCCGTCGCGTTGTCCGCCCGGCGGGTCGATCCTTTGGCTGCAACTTCCCGAGGCGCCGCGTCTCATCAAGGGTGACGCCGCCGGGGAAATCGCCGTGGCTGCCGATGGCCGCTGGACAGAAGCCGTGCGGGAAAAATACGCCGACCGCATCGAGGCGATCCTTGCGTCGCATATCGAGAATTTCCGCGATAATGTGATCGCGCGAAAATCCTATTCACCGGCGGATCTCGAGGCGCTTAACGTGAACCTCGTCGGCGGCGATCCGTACGGTGGATTCTGCGGCATCGACCAGTTTTTCCTCTGGCGGCCATTCCACGGCTCGGTCAATCATCGCACGCCGGTGGCGCGACTGCACCACATCGGCGCCTCAACCCATCCGGGACCGGGCCTGGGCGGTGGCTCGGGATATTTGGTGGCGAAGGCTCTGGCCTAACTTGGCGCTCGTGTGGCCGACGAGCACGGGAATCCAAATCGCATCCAGCATGTCAGAAATTGCCAACTTGGAACGGGACCTTCCGCGCCTGATGCGACACGGCGACGGGCTCCGCCTGCTGCTGGAAACCGCTCTGGATGCGGTCGTTGTGATGACGTCCGAAGGCATCGTTGCCGAGTGGAACGATCGCGCCGCCAATGTCTTCGGCTGGTCGCGGGACGAAGCGCTCGGACGGGCGATGGCCGACCTGATCATTCCGGAACGGTACCGGGAAGCTCATAAAAGCGGAATTCGCCGCTATTTGGAGACCGGCAAAGGCGAGGTTCTGGGCCGGCGGGCCGAGGTGTCCGGCATCAAAAAGAACGGCGACGAATTTCCCCTCGAGCTTTCAATTTCGCCGGTTCTGGATGACGGGCGCATCGTTTTTGTCGGTTGCCTCCGCGACATCAGCGATCGCAATGCGCTGCGTCTGGCGCGGGCCGATCTGTCACGCGTCAGGCAGAGGATGGCGATGGGAGGGATGGCGGCATCGATAGCTCATGAAATCAAACAACCTCTGGCAGCCATTGCTACAAACGCCAATGCTGGCCTGCGTTGGCTGGGGAATTCGGAACCCGACCTGACGGAAGCTCGTGTCGCGTTGAAGCGCGTTGTCGATGATTGCCATCGCGCCGACGACGTGATCAACGGCATCCGCATGATGTTCAAAAAGGATATCCCGGAAATGGTTCCGCTGGATATCAACGGACTCGTTCGTGAGGTCCTTTCGCTTGTTCGTGGCGAGGTGGAGAGCCAGAAGGTATCGGTTCGTGCGGAGTTGCTTCACGACGTGCCGCCGATTCTGGGAAATCAGGTCCAGCTGAGACAGGCGATCGTCAACTTGATCGCGAATGCGATCGACGCGATGGGTGCGGTTGTGGTCGCCCACGGATACTGCGGCTAAAAACCGAACTGCAGGGCTTCGATAGTGTGTTGCTTTCGGTCGAGGATTCCGGGCCTGGCATCGATCCGAAGAACATCAACCGCATCTTTGACCCGTTCTTCACGACAAAATCGCACGGGATGGGTATGGGATTGTCGATCTGCCGGTCGATCATAGAGAACCACGGCGGCCGCCTGGCTGTATCGCCGGGGCAGCCTCATGGATCGATTTTTCAGGTTCTGTTGCCTTCCGCCGGCGCCTCGCAGGCTTAGCCAGCTTTCGCGTCCGTGTGTGGAATGACTTTGGTCGCAGCACGTTATATGTTGCAGCGTATGTGTGAGCCGGCATTCCAGATCAGCGCAGGACGTGGTGCTCCGGCATGAGCAGCATCTCGGATATCGATCCCGTTGCGGCCAAGCAGGCAATCCTAAGTTATTGCTTGCGCAAGGGCGCGTTGGTTGCGGGTATCGCCGATCTCACCGCAGTTGAGCGCATCGCGCCGGCCGGCCATCGGCCGAGCGATCTAATGCCGCGCGTGAGGTCGGTCATTTCGGTCGGTGTCGGCGGCTCGACCCAGGGCGCGTGGCGCGTGCCAGCCAAGGCGCTCGGCTATTTCGGCAGCACCGAGAGCCGCGGCTACAAGATCGTCTACGGTCTCGCGTTTTTCATCGAGCAAAAATTCGGCGCCCAGGCGATCTATTGTCCTCCGGACATGGACCCGGAGCTGGGCGCACGCTATCCGCTGCAAAGCCTGAAGCTGCACGCCGAGTTGGCCGGGCTCGGCGCGCGAAGCCTCGCCGGCGACATCCTCCTGCATCCCGAATACGGCTACATGTACTACGCGTCGTGCTTCACGGAGCTCGCGCTGCCGCCCGATAGGCCGCTTGCGGAAAATCCATGTCCGGCGCCGAGCTGCGTCAGCATGTTTCGGCAGGAAGGCCGTACGCCATGCATGAAGTTTTGCCCGGCGCAATGCTTGTCCGGCGAGATCGACGCGGCTGGCAAGCAGGCGTCGATGCACTACGACATGGCCGCCTGTGCCGAGCTCACCCAGCAGTTCGAGACCGTTCCTCAGTTGTTGCGTGACGCCATCGCGACCGACGATGCGGAAGAGCGGGAATCGCTGTTGCTCGGCGAGCGCAACAAGGTGTTGTGGTACAAGATGACCGTCGGCAACGGCGGTCTGTTTTCCCAATGTTTCGAATGCATGCGGGTCTGTCCGGTCGCGACCAATGCGCCGCTGGCCGATCCGCTGAAACGAGGCGCCGCGCAACGCGCCGAGCAGTCGCGGAAAGTGCACGATGGCGACGCCAACGCGACGTGAGCGGCTCGGCATCACGCCGGAGATGATCGACGCTTTCGGCCCGATCATCTTTGATCTCAGCACCAACATTCAGGACCGTAGCGGCGATCCGGTTCGGCTGCTGGATTTCAAAGAAATCGAGCGGCAGCGAACGGGAGCCGGCCTGGCCGACGCCGAGATCGCGGCCCGGCTGGGCCTCGCCGCGGACCAAGTGACCTTCATCCGGGTTTTGCTCGAGCAGCGCCGGTTCAAGCCCGAGCGTTATTATCGCTTGTTTCAGTTGGGCGGCGGACGGCGTTTTCGCACCGAGCGAGGCATGGAGCACGACCCCTTCGAGGAGGTCCAATTCAGCCCTGATGCGATGGCCGTTCGCGACGCCATGCGCTTTCGACCAGACCATGTACGGCGCGAAGTGGAGGCCGGCCGCTGGCCAGCCGACACGACGGCGACGTGGCTGAGACATTGGGCGCGCGAAACACCGGAAGCGACGGCCATCGCCGCGCCCGGTCACCCGCCGATCAGTTACGCCGCCGCGCTCGACCGCGCCGAACGTCTTGCTGCCGCGCTGGCAGGGCTTGGCCTGCGGCGCGGTGACGTCATTTCCGTCCAGCTGCCGAGCACGCCGGAATTCGTCATCATTTATTACGCCGTCGCCCACCTTGGCGGCGTCCTCTCGACGCTGCACATGCCTTACGGCGCCGGTGAAGCCGAGCCTATCTTGCGGCACGCGCGGGCGCGGGCCGTGTTTTGCGGCGCGGCTACCGAAAAATCAGATCCGCCCGGCATGTTCATGAAGCTGACGGAGCGCCTGCCGAACCTCCGGCACATTATTTCCGTCGGGCCGCCGCGAGACGCCGTGCTGTCGCTTGATGCGATGATCGCGGGCGCCGATCGGGCGACCTTGCCGCCCTTGCCGGTCGCAACAGACGCCGCGCTGATGTGCTACACGTCCGGAACGTCGACGGCGCCGAAGGCCGTGCCGCACAGCTTCCAATCGCTGCTTGCCAATCCGCGGCAGTGTCTGCCGGTGTTCGACGTCAAGCCGGGCGACCGCGTGCTGAGCGCCGCGCCGCTGACGCATGCGTTCGGTCTTTTTGTCGCCAATGTCGCCCTCATGACCGGCGCGACGTTCATTCCACTGCCGCAGTTTACGCCGCCGGCGCTGGCATCGGCATTGGAACACGAGCGCCCGTCGCACGCCTTTGTCGCGCCGGCGCACGTTGCCGCGCTGCTGCAAGCGGGGCTGTTCGACGGGCGCAACCTCGGCTCATTGCGGCAGGTCATCGTATCGGGATCATATTGCCCGCCGACGCTCAAGCGCGCGCTGGAGAGCAAGCTCGGTAGCGGCTGCGTGTTCGAGCTGTGGGGTATGACCGAGACATTCGCGGTCCTGCTCGGCAATCCGCATGACTCGGTCGAAGACCGCCACAACTGGATCGGACGCGCCACGGCCGGTAGCGAGGCGCGGGTCGTCGACCACGACGGCAGGCCAGTTCCACCTGATGTCGAGGGTGAACTGCAAGTGCGCGGCTGCTCGGTGTTCGCGGGCTATTTCGACAACGCGGCGGCGAATGCCGACGTCTTCAGCGAAGACGGCTGGTTGCACACCGGCGATCTCGCTGTCATGGGCGCAACCGGCCACGTCCGGATCACCGGGCGCAGCAAGGACATCATCAATCGCGGCGGCGTGAAACTCAATCCCTCGGACGTGGAGGCGCTCGTCGACCGGCACGAGGCTGTCGTGCAGAGCGCGATCGTACCGGTCCCGGATCCCATCCTGGGCGAGCGTGCCTGCTGCTGCGTCGTACTCAAGCCGGAAAAAACATTGAGCTTGGAAGCATTGTGCGCCTGGCTGGAACAACACGGCGTTGCCAAACTCAAATGGCCCGAGCGTCTGGTGCAAGTGGAAGCGATGCCGATCACGCCGACACGAAAGATTATCAAAAGCAGATTGGTAGCGCTGATTGCGGATAGGGAGCGGCAATAAGTGAGCGACCGGGCGCGGCAACGTGATTAAAGCCGCAGTGTTTAAAGCGTCGCGACGGTCTTCAGCGCGCCATCCAGAGCAATGCCGTTCTCGTCGAGCAGCGCAGCGTCCCGCAGCCGGCGCATCCAGTCGGCGCCGTCGGAGCGAGAGGCCAGCGCCGGGACCGCGCCCATGATGCGATCGAATTTCGATTCGCCGCGTGCGTGCGTGTCGGAATAGCCTTTGACGAGCCGGCGTGCGTTGAGCACTTCGACGGCGACATCGTAGTTCTCGGCAACATGTGCGGTGGCGCTCGCAAGCCATTTTTCGAGGTGCGCCATCTCGCGTTGATGGCGAAGCGTCGTGCGGCGGATCGGCCTGAATGCGGCAAGAACATAGAGCATCAGGAACCAGTGTATCGTTCCCGAGCGCACGCGCCGGCCTTTGCGAAACGCCCAGCCGAATAGGGCCGGATTTGATTCAATAAAGCGGCCGAGCGGTGCCGGCATGGTACCGGCGACTTCCTCGAGGCGCGGGTGCATGTATTCCGTCGTGTAGACGATCTGTCCGTCGCCGACACTGTTCTCGCGCTGGACGCGGTCGAAACGGCTGCTGCGGGTCTTCAGATCGGCGACGCGGATGACGTCGTCATAGGCCATCGCCACAGCGACATATTTCGCTGCCGCCGCGGTGAAAGCGTAGGCCTTCGCCGCACCGCCGTTCGCCACGTCGAGCTGCTGGATTTTGGCGATGCGGTCGAGATATTCGCCGGCATAGGCCGGATCCTGGAAGTCCGTGAGGTGCTTGACGCCGGCAAACAGCATGGCGCGTAGCGGCTCCGGATACGCGCGGATGCGCTCCAGAAGTTGGTCGAGATCCGGGCGTCCCGCGGACGCAGGCAGCGGCGCAAAGTGCTTCGCCGGCTTCTTGAGTGTGGGGCGGGCGGCGGCTTGCGGTTGGGCCGCCTGATCGTGCGCCGCCTTGAAGGCCTTGAGGCTGGTCTCGATGCCTCGGCCGCCCGATTTGATGATCGCCTCGAACGCGTCGCGAGGAAACGGCAAGGTGCCCGATGCAGCCAGCGCGCCGAACAGGCAGGCAGAGATCATGCTGTTATTTTTCGTCGCAAGCGTCTCCATGTCGAAGGCGATGACGCCCTTTGCCGCGACGCCAGCCGCGTCGACGACGACGGCCGGATCGGCGGTGGCGTCGCCAGGCTTTTCCTTCTCCGCCGTCGAATACAAACGATGAGTCGATGCGATCAAGGTGGTGCGATCGGGCGTCACGAGGCCGCGCAGGATGGAGCGGCCGGCCTCAATCAGTTCGGCGGCGAGCACGATGTCGACTTCGCCGGGCGCCGGCATTAGCGACAGGATCGGCGCGCGGCCCGCTTTCGGCGGCAGCATCTCGACATAGTAGATCGTGGCGCCGGTCCGTTGCGCGACGCCGGGTACCGAGGTGGACTGGGCGTGCCAGCTTTGCGACTCTGCGAGCTCGACGATCCAGTCGGCCAGCACGCCGCCGCCCTGGCCGCCCATCGCCATAACGGCGATGCAAATCGGCCGTTCGGTCGTGTACCTGGTCGGCGTCGGCGTTCCCGATAAATCGTTCATGATGCCGAACTTCCGCGTCAGTCCGCGAAAACGATACGCTGCGCTTCGCGGCGGCGTTGCAGAAAGCCGATCACCGACCGGCGCAGGTCCGACATGAAGCGATCGAACCAGGTCGGGTTGTGGATGATGTCGGCACGGTAGAAAGACGGACAGAGGACGGCCGCTTCCGACACCTCGCCGCAATTACCGCAGCCGACGCAGTTGTTGTCGATGGCCGCAACCGGATCGTCCTTGAGCGGATCGCCGGTGTGCTTGACGGACAGTGACGGGCAGCCGGAGAGCCTGATGCAGGCATGATCGCCGGTGCAGACATCCTCGTCGACGCCGAAGCGCTCGCGCACCATGCGTTGACCGTCGCGCACCGCCTTCTGGAACAGCGGCTTCACCCGGCGCTGCTTGTTGAGCATACATTCCGAGGAGGCGACGATGACTTTCGGACCGCCGCTTTTGGTCGTCAGCGCCTCGCGCAGGATGTCGCGCATGCGCGGCACGTCATAGGTACGGTCGATGTGGCGGACCCATTTGACGCCGACACCCTTCACCGCGTCGACGATGCTGTTGTTGGTCGCGCGCGCCGGGTTGATCGCGCGAGAGGACATGATGTCCTGGCCGCCGGTCGCCGCCGAATAGAAATTATCCACCACCATGATGACGCCGTCGTGCTTGTTGTAGACGGCGTTCGCGACGCTGGTGGAAAGGCCGTTGTGCCAAAAGCCGCCGTCGCCGATCACCGAGATCGGTTTCTTGTCGGCCTTCACGTTAAAGGCCGACGACGACGCCGGACCGAGGCCGTAACCCATCGTGGTGCCGCCCATGTTGAACGGCGGCAGGCTGGCGAACAAATGGCAGCCGATGTCGCCGGCGATCTGATGCGGGCCGAGCTCCTGCTGGACCAGCTTCATGGCGGCAAAGATCGGCCGCTCCGGGCAGCCGATACAGAAACTGGGTGGCCGCGGCGGCACCGTCTTGGCCAGCTCCTTGATTTTCGGATCGGCGAGGACGGACGAGGCGTCGGGTGGGGGCGGTGAATTGCCGAGAAGGCTCTTCGCATGAAGCTCGAGGAAGCTTTTGACGCCTTTGAGGACCACCTGCGGGGTGTATTCGCCCGCCATCGGCAGCACATCCTTGCCCGAAATTTTCGTTTGAATGTCGCGGCGGCGCAGAATGGTATTCAGCGCCTGCTCGATGAATTCCGGCTGGCCCTCCTCGACCATGAGGATGGCCTTCTTGTTGGCGGCGAAAGCGGCAACCTCGTCATCGATGAGCGGGTAGGTGACGTTGAGACAGTAAATCGGCACCGAAGTTTCGCCATAGACATCGGCCAGGCCGAGCTGTTGCAGCGAGCGCAGCACCGAATTGTACATGCCGCCCTGGACGACGATGCCGACGTCGGCGGTCTCGGGACCGAAAAATTCATTGAGCTTGCGCTCTTTGATGAACTTCACGGCAGCGGGCCATCGTTGCTCGATCTTTTCCCGTTCGTGCAGATAGGAGGCCGGCGGCAGCACGATGCGATCGGTTTCGCGCCGGGGGTGCTCCAACGCCTCGCGCAAGGTGAAACTCGGCTTCTTGTTTTCTTTGGCGAGAAAGCGGCCGTGCACGTGACAGGCGCGGATGCGCACTTCGAGCATCACCGGGGTGTGGGAGACTTCAGAAAGCTCAAAGCCCTCTTCCACAGCCCTCACGATCGTCGGCAGGTCAGGGCGCGGATCGAGCAGCCAGACCTGCGATTTCATTGCGAACGGATGGGAGCGCTCCTGCATGATCGAGGAGCCTTCGCCGTAATCTTCGCCGATGATGATCAGCGCCCCGCCGGTCACGCCGCCGGAGGCGAGATTGGCGATCGCGTCGGAAGCGACGTTGATTCCGACCGGGGCCTTGAACGTCACCGCGCCGCGGATCGGATACATGACCGATGCCGCGAGCGTCGCGGCGGCGGCCGCTTCGGAGGCAGAATTCTCGAAATGCACGCCGAGTTCGTCGAGCACGTCCTTGGCGTCGGCGAGCACGTCCATGAGATGTGAAATCGGCGCGCCCTGATAACCACCCACATACGACACGCCCGATTGCAGCAGCGCCTTGGTGATGGCGAGAATTCCCTCGCCGCGAAACTCTTCGCCGTCGCCGAGCTTGAGATCCTGCACTTCGCGTGCAAACGACCGTTCCGCCATGAAAGCCTCCGGGCCGGTGTCACGACGATCAGGCGCGACCGGCCAAGTCGGTACTTATGAAACCTTCTAAATCGTCTGGCAACGGCCTCCGCGGCTGCAGTCCAACGCGCGTCGACGGCCGAAACCAGCCAGCCAATTATTCGGCAGACGCTGATGCGACAGCCGGCATGTGGTGCCTAAAATTGCGGAAAAAAGCCCAATGCGTCAGCTTGTCCAAGGGTTTGCTCTATGTTTAAAGTATCTTCTTCCAGAGTGCCGACGAGCTATGCACATAAGCGTAGAGTCGAGCTCATGAGTAACCGCCAGCGGCGGTCATAACGGGGAGTGTCTAAACATGTTCAATGTTACGCGTCGTCAGGCTCTCGCGACGAGTGGTGGCCTCCTGACATCGTTAATTCTGCCTCAGCGTTTCGCCAGCGCGGCGGTCGGCAATACGCTCAACATCGCCTACAACGTCAATGTCCCGTCTTTTGATCCTGCGATCGGGCCCTCGTCGGTCAATCCGACGATCCAGGCGATCTATCGCTCGATCTTCGATCAGTATGTTGGTCAGAAACCCAATTTGGCATTCGAGCCCGGCCTGCTGACGGCCTGGGGTTGGAACGACGACAAGAGCAAGGTCTGGATGGACGTCCGCGAAAATGTCGTCTGGCATGACGGCACTCCGTTTACGCCCGAGGACGTCATTTGGTCGATCCAGCGCGCCGGCAAGCCTGATGGCGGCAACCCGGTGGCGTTCATCTGGGCTGGCCTCGACAACTTCAAGGTCGACGGCAAGCGCATCACCGCCGACGTGAAGCAGTACGATCCTGTCATCTTCAAGTGGATGGCGTTCCTCACCGGCTACGTGCTGCCGAAGGCCTATTACGAGAAAGTCGGCGCGGGGGGCTTCGAGAAGAAGCCGATCGGCACCGGCCCGTATATGGTGGATGCCTACGAGGGCAACGCGTATCTGCGCCTGAAAGCCAATCCGAAATACTGGGGCGGCAAGCCCGCGTTCGAGACCGTGGTGTTCAAGTTCGTTCCGGATGCGACCAGCCGCGTCGCCGAAATCGAGAGCGGTTCGTCGGACGTCACGCTCGAAGTGCCGTACGAGGAATTCGACCGGCTCAAGGGCAAGGCCGGGCTGAAGGGCGTCGTGACGCCGATTTCCGACATCGGAATGATCTTCATCACCAATGGTGGGGTGATGGACGACAAGAACGTTCGTCTGGCGATGTGCCACGCCGTCGACAAGGATACGATCGTCAAGAAGCTGCTGCGCGGCTATGGCGTGCCGATTGCCACGCTGGAAGCACCGGAATACGCGGCGTTCGATCCGTCGATCAAGGTGCCGTTCGATCCGGCGCTGGCGACGAAGCTGCTCGCGGCGAGCGGGTTCTCGAAAGAGAAGCCGGTCGAGTTCACCATCCAGACGACGCGCGGCTTCAAGCCGAAAGATTACGAAATGATCCAGGCGATCGTCGGGATGTGGCGCAATGTCGGCATCAACGCTAACATCGAGATTTACGAAATCGCCAAGCACTTCGAGCTCCGCATGTCGCACAAGCTGGCGCCGGCGGCGTTCTACAATTGGGGCAACGCGATCGGCGATCCGACTACGTCGACCGGCTTCGCGATGTTTTCGAAGTCGCCACATTGCGCATTTCACTCGCCAGACCTCGACGCCAAGATCGGCCCGCTTTGGGGCGAGAAGGACGAGGCGAAGCGCATCCAGGGTTGGAAAGACGTCGATCGCTTCATCGCCGAGAACGGCTTTGTGCTGCCGCTCCTGCAGTACGCGCAGCCGATCCTCTACAAGTCCGATCTCAAGGTGACCCCCAACGTTTCGGGCGCCTTGCAGCCAGCGACGCTGATCTCGAAGGCTTAGATCCAATCGTCGAAGCGGTCCGCCGCCGCGCCGGGCGCGGCGGCCATCGACGCCATAAGTTCGAGGACCGTTGATGTTGATTTCTGTCGTCGCCAATCGCGTGGCCATGGCGCTGCTGACGCTCGCCGGTGTTGCGATCGTTGTCTTCATTCTGTTGCGCGTTGTTCCCGGCGATCCGGTCGCGATGATGATCTCGCCGGGCGCCGGCCCGGACGACATCGCCGCGCTGAGGGCGCATTACGGGCTCGATGCGCCGCTGCTGACGCAGTTTTGGATCTGGATCGTCGGCGTGGTCACCGGCGATTTCGGGACTTCCATCACTTTGCATCTTCCGGTGACCGAGATCCTGGCATCGCGCCTGCCGGCTACGATCGAACTCGCGATAGCCGCGCTCGTCGCTGCGGTTGTTCTTGGCGGCAGCGTCGCCATTGCCGGCACGCTGATGAGGCGCACCATCGGCGAGACCATCATCGACGGGTTGAACAGCATCCTTCTCGCTGTACCCGATTTCATCTGGGCGCTGGCGCTCGTTCTGCTCTTTGCGGTGGCGATACCGGTATTGCCGCTCACCGGCCGTATCGATCCCGAACTCGCCGAAGGCTTCGTAACCAGATTCTATCTGGCCGAGAGCCTGTTGACCGGCCGCTTTGCGGTCGCCGGCGATATCGTAAGCCATATGATTATGCCGACGCTGGCGCTCGCCTTGCCGCTCGCCGCAGTGATCGTACGGCTGCTCAAGCAGTCGCTGAAAGAGGCGATGCTGCAGGACTACGTGCTGCTGGCGCGGATCAAGGGCTTCCGCGAGCTTCGCCTGGTGCTGCAAGAGGCATTGCGCAACGCTGTCGGCCCAACGCTCGCCCTTACCGGCGTTCAGTTCACCTTTCTGATCGGCGGCACCGTGATCGTCGAACGCATCTTCTCCTATCCGGGTATCGGCAACCTGGCGATCGATGCCGTCATCAATCGCGATTTTCCCCTGATCCAGGGATTGGTCCTGCTGTTCGGATTGATCTTCATCCTCATCAATATCGGGGTCGACCTCACCGTTGCGACGCTCAATCCGCGGCTGCGGCACGCCTGAGACGTAAACTGGAAACGACGTGGAACACTGGGCACCAACAACGACGATGGCCGCGGCGGACACCGGCCCGCAACCGTCCTCGGTTGCCGCCCGCCTCGTTCGCGATCCGAAAGTCGTCTGCGCCGGCGGTTTCATTCTTCTTTTGATCGTCGTTGCGATTGCGGCGCCGCTGGTGGCGCCGCAGGATCCTTTGGCGCAGAATTTGCTCATGGCGACCGTGCCGCCGGCCGGTTTCCCCGATGCCGAGGCAGGCTTTCTGCTCGGCACTGACGGGTTGGGGCGCGACGTGCTCTCGCGGGTAATCTTCGGCACGCGGGTGTCGCTGACGGTCGCCTTCGTCGCGGCCGGCCTCGCCTGTCTGATCGGATCGGTGCTCGGTCTCCTGGCGGGATTCCTGGGCGGCTGGGTCGATGTCCTTGTGTCGCGGCTGGTCGATATCTGGATGGCGTTTCCGCCGGTATTGCTCTCAATTCTGCTCGTCGCTGTGCTTGGCACCGGGCTGCATTCGGTAATCGCTGCCATCGTCGTCATCGACTGGACGCGGTTTTGCCGGGTCGTGCGCACCGAAACCATGGGCCAGGCCCAAATGGACTATGTGGTCGCCGCCCGCACCATCGGCTTTGCGCGACCCGCCATCCTGTTCCGCGAAATCCTTCCTAATGTCGTGCCCGTCTTGATCGCGCTGCTGACCCTTGAAATGGGCATCGCGGTCGTGGTCGAGGCGATCCTTTCCTTTGTCGGCCTCTCGGTGTCGTCGGACACGCCGACTTGGGGCGGCATGATCGCCGAAGGCCGCCAGATCGTGCATGAGGCATGGTGGGTGCTCGCGGTGCCGCTGGCCGCCTTGTTCGCAACGGTCGTTGCATTCAACCAGCTTGGGGACGGATTGGCGCGCAGCCTCGATCCGGTGTTGCGCCGATGACAATGCCAAGGCCGACCCCGACGAGGCTTTCCATCGAAACACTGAGCGCGATTTCGCTGCGTGACGGCAGCAAGCCGGTGCTGCGCCGCGTTTCACTCACCGTCGATACGGGCGAGGTGCACGGGCTCGTCGGCGAGAGTGGTGCCGGAAAATCCACTATCGCCAAGGCAATTCTGGGTATCATTCCGTCGCAGGTTAAGGTCACCGGCGGCCAGATAGACTTTGAGGGCCGCGATCTTCTGGCGCTGCGGCCCGGCGAGCTGCGCGACATTCTCGGCCGCGATATCGCGCTTGTTCCGCAGGATCCCTCGACCGCACTTAACCCGTCGCGAAGGATCGATGCGCAGATGACCGACGGACTGCGTCTCAAGCGCGGACTGTCGGCGAAAGAGGCCCGCGCGCGCGCCCGAGCGTTGCTTGAAGAGGTGCAAATTCGCGATCCGGATCGGGTGCTGAAAAGCTATCCGCATCAGCTTTCCGGCGGCATGCGCCAGCGCGTTCTGATTGCCGCCGCGTTCGGACTTGAACCGAAGCTCGTCATTGCCGATGAACCGACGACGGCGCTCGACGTTACCGTGCAAAAGCAAATTCTGCGGCTCATCCGCTCGCTGCAAGAAAGCCACGGCACCAGTGTGCTTTTCGTCTCTCACGATCTCGGCGTGGTGGCAAAAATCTGCGATCGCGTGACCGTCCTGTATATGGGCAAGGTGGTGGAGCAGGGCGTTACGGCCGACGTTCTGAACGCTCCGCGTCACGCCTACACCAGGGCGCTGCTGGCCGCCAACCCCCGCTACGACCGCCCGGATATCGGGCTTGAACCCACGCCGCCGGAGATTGTCGCCGCGCTGCGCGCCGAGATTGCGGCTTTCGATGCGAGCGTCGCGGGGACGCAAAATGGCTGACGATCTCCTGGTCGCCAGCGGCTTGGTGGTGTCCTACGGGCAGCATCGACGGTTGTTCGAGCGGGGACGGCCGACGGCGACCGTTTTGCACGGTGTCGACATTCGGGTCGGCAAAGGCGAAACGGTAGGCATCGTCGGCGAGTCCGGCTCGGGCAAGACGACGCTCGGGCGGGCATTGCTCGGCTTGGTCATGCCGGCGGCCGGATCGGTGGTGTTCGACGGCAGCGAAATCACGGCGCTCGACGAGCACGAGAGAAAGCCGCTGCGCCGACGCATGCAGATGATCTTCCAGGATCCGATGTCGTCGCTCAACCCGCGGCATACCATCGGACGAATATTGATCGAACCGATCCTCCTGCATGGGCTGGCGGACAGCCAGCGGTCGGCGCGCTCGATGGTGCATGGCGTTCTCGATCGCGTGGGATTGTCCCGGGGTACCGTCGACCGCTATTCGTTCGAGCTATCCGGCGGCCAGCGGCAGCGTGTCGGCATCGCGCGCGCGGTCGTGTTAAGGCCGGATTTCGTGCTCGCCGACGAGATCGTCTCCGGGCTCGACGTGTCGACACAGGCCCAGGTGCTGCGGCTTCTCAAGGAGCTGACCAGCGAAATGCATTTGGCGCTCGCCTTCATCAGTCATGACCTGTCGGTCGTGCGCTCGATCTGCCAGCGGGTCGTGGTCATGCGCGACGGGCGCGTGGTCGAAGAGGGCGCATGCGATCGGGTTTTTGCAGCGCCTGCCGCCGACTACACCCGCATGCTGATCGATGCCATTCCGCTTCCGACAGTTGACCCGGAATGGCTCACTCGCGGCGCTTCGGTCGAGGTCGCCGCGACGGCCTGAAACTACAAAATCGCGCCGCCGGCACCGGGCGGCCTCGGCGCGATCGTTAAACCAGTCCCGACAGGAGAGAGACGTGCTTCGATTCAGCCGCACTATTGCCATCGCAGCGGTGGGCGCCGCAATGCTGTCAAGCGCAACGATCGCTTACGCCGACGCCATTCCGGGCTTACGCGGTCACGATCACACCGGCATCACCGTGCCGGACATCAAGCAGGCATCCGATTTCTTCGCCAACGTGCTCGGCTGCAAGGAGGCCATGTCGTTTGGTCCGTTCGCCGACGACAAGGGTACGTTCATGCACGATTTGCTCAACGTGGATCCGAAGGCCGTCATCAAACAGATTACGCTTTTTCGCTGCGGCTATGGCTCCAACATCGAGCTGTTTCAGTACACCTCGCCCGATCAGAAGGACATGACGCCGAAGAACAGCGACATCGGCGGTTATCACGTCGCCTTCTACGTCGACGATATCAAGGCCGCGAAGGCGTATCTCGACAGCAAGGGCGTGAAGACCTTCTTCAATCTGCCGGTGGGCGAGGGGCCAGCCGCCGGCCAAAGCATCTTCTATTTCCTCGCGCCCTGGGGCCTGCAGATGGAGGCCATCAGCTATCCGAACGGCATGGCCTACGAGAAGACTTCACCGATCAAGCTGTGGTCGCCGACCGATCCGGCGAAGTAAGCATTTTCTTCACGTCGTGATGGCCGGGCTTGTCCCGGCCATCCATTTTCTTGTTTTGGCGACCGTGAAGATGCCCGGCGCGTGGCCGGGCATTATTATTGTCGATCATCAGTGATGCTCCGATCGCCCGCGTACGAGCTGGATGATCGCGGAGAAATCCATCCCGCTGTGGCCCTCTTGCGCGAAGTGCTCGTAAATCTCGGCCGCCTGGGTGCCGAGCGTGGTCGTTGCCTTCACCGATTGAGCAGCCTCCTTGGCAAGTTTAAGGTCCTTCAACATCAGCGCGGCGGCAAACCCCGGTTTGTACTCGTTGTTCGCCGGGCTCGCGGGTACCGGCCCCGGTACCGGGCAATAGCTGGTGAGCGACCAGCACTGGCCCGATGACGCCGAGGCCACGTCGAACAGCGCCTGGTGCGAAAGACCAAGCTTCTCGCCCAGAACGAACGCCTCGCTGACGGCGATCATCGAGACGCCGAGGATCATGTTGTTGCAAATCTTCGCAACCTGACCGTTGCCGGCTTCGCCGCAATGCACGACGCGCTTGCCCATGCGCTCAAGCACCGGCCGACCGCGGGCGAATGCTGCATGGGAGCCACCGACCATGAAGGTGAGCGTCGCGGCCTTCGCTCCGCCAACGCCGCCGGAAACCGGCGCGTCGAGGGTGGCGATACCGCGCTCGGCGGCGAGGTCATGCGCTTTCCGCGCGCTTGTCACATCGATTGTCGAACAATCGATGAAGAGCGCCCCCTGGTTGGCGGCCGGCAGGATTTCATTCCAAACCGACAGGACATGCTCGCCAGCGGGCAGCATGCTGATGACGGTGTCCGCGTTTTCGACGCATGCCCTGGCGGTTGCGACGATCTGCACGCCGTCGCGGGCCGAGGCCTGCCGCGACGCCTCGACGACATCGAAGCCCAAAACCCGCTCGCCTGACTTGACCAGATTGGCGGCCATGGGCCCGCCCATGTTTCCGAGGCCGATAAATCCGATATTCGCCATTGCGTTCGCCCTTTTTTCAATCTGCGAAAGTCAATTCCAGGTCGCCGACCGGCTTGAAGTGTCGGTCCACAATGCCGGCCGTAACGTCTTCGAGCTTATCCGGGCGCCAGCGCGGATTGCGGTCCTTGTCGACGATTTGCGCGCGAATGCCTTCGATGAAATCGTGTCCGGCGATGCACGCAAGCGCGATGCGATAATCTTGCTGAAAACTCTGTTCCACTCTTTTGAACGATCGCGCCGCACGGATGTTGTGCAACGTCACCTTGAGCGACGTCGGCGACATTTTCTGCATCGTCGCCAGGGCGCCGCGTGCCGGGTCGACTTGGCTTCTGCGTAATTGATCGATGATCGTTTCAACGTCGTTCGCGCTGAAACAAGCGTCGATCCATGGCTGCGCAGCGGGAAGTTTGCCGGGCGTCGGGGTGACGGAGATCGCTTCGAGCCGGGCCGATACCTCAGCTGACGTGCGGCATTCGGCCAAGGCTTCCGGAAGCTCGGGAAGCCTTGCGGCGGCGACGTGAATGTCGGCCAGCCCGCAATAGATCGCGTCCGCCGCGCCGAGGCGTTCTCCGGTCAGAGCCATGTAGGTACCGGCGTATCCCGGCGACCGCGCCAGCAGGAACGACGCGCCGACGTCGGGAAAAAATCCGATCCCGACCTCCGGCATTGCGACCGCGGAGCGCTCGGTGACCACCCGATGCGAGGCGTGGGCCGAAAGGCCGACGCCACCGCCCATCACCATGCCGTCCATATTCACGATCACGGGTTTTGGATACCGCGCGATCAGAACGTTCAGATGGTATTCGGTCGACCAGAATGTCGCGGGCAGGGGGCCGCCCGACTTTGCCGCATCGTAGAGAGCACGAATGTCGCCGCCCGCGCACAAACCGCGCTCGCCGGCGCCGTCGATGAGTACCACCCCAACGTCGGGATCGGCCGCCCAGGAACGCAGGAGCGCCGTCATAGTGACGGCCATGTCGAGCGTAAGTGCGTTGAGCGCTTTCGGCCGGTTCAATGTGACCCGCCGCAGCGCCTTGCACTCGCGAACGATAACCTCATCAGCGTCGTCACCGATTTGCCCGCTCATCGGCCGACAAGGCTTCTGGCGACGATGAGCCGCATGATCTCGTTCGTTCCTTCGAGAATTTGGTGCACGCGCAAATCGCGCACGATTTTCTCGATGCCGAATTCGGACAGGTAGCCGTAACCACCGTGCAGCTGTAACGCCTGATTGGCGACGTCAAAACAGGCGTCGGTGACGAAACGCTTGGCCATGGCGCAAAGCTGGGTGGCGTTTGCGTCCTTGCGGTCGAGCGCCGCCGCCGCCCGCCACAAGAACGTCCGCGATGCTTCGATCGCGGTCGCCATATCGGCGAGCCGGAATTGCAGCGCCTGGAATTCGTCGAGGCGCTTGCCGAACGCCTTCCGCTCTTTCATGTAGGCCAGAGATTTTTCCAGTGCGGCTTGCGCGCCGCCGAGCGAGCATGCGGCGATGTTGAGCCGCCCGCCGTCCAGTCCGGCCATGGCGATCTTGAAGCCGATGTCTTCATCACCCAGCCGGTTTTCGACAGGCACCCGTGCATCCGAAAAGATTACGGCGCGTGTCGGCTGGGCATTCCAGCCCATCTTGCGCTCGTTGGCCCCGTGGGAAATTCCGGGCAAGTCGCCCGGAACGACGAGAGTCGAAATTCCGGCCGGCCCTTCGCCGCCGGTGCGCGCCATCACCACATAGATGTCGCCGGCGCCGGCTCCCGAGATGAATTGTTTTTGCCCGTTGAGCACATAGTGGTCGCCGTCGCGCATGGCGCGCGTGGTCAGCGCAGCGGCGTCGGAGCCCGCCCCCGGCTCGGTCAGGCAATAACTGGCCAGAAGCTCCATTGAACACAATTTAGGCAGCCACCTTCGGCGCTGTTCATCCGAGCCGTAGGCGTCGATCATCCAGGCCGACATATTGTGGATCGACATATAGGCCGACACCGTGGGACAGCCGGTGGCCAACGCCTCAAAGATCAAAGTCGCATCGAGCCGGGAAAGCCCCGAGCCGCCCACGTCCGGGGCGATGTAGACGCCGCCCATGCCGAGTTCGGCGGCTTGGCGCATTTCGGCAACGGGGAAGTGTTTGGCTTCGTCCCAGGCGACCGCGTGCGGGGCGAAAACCTTGGCGGCAAACGCGCGGGCCATGTCGCGAATCGCGATCTGGTCTTCTCCAAGAGAAAACTGCGGCGCGGTGGCGGAAGGGGTATCGAGCATTAACCCAGCCTGGCTGGAATTCGGTCCGGGACAAAAGGACCCTGAGGTTTATCGCGTCAAATTGCCTAAGCTTCAGTTGTGAAATAGCATTGTCGTTTTCTTGCAGCAATGCGAGAATTCCTGGGTAAGAACGGCGAAATAACCAAGCGCCAGCGGCCTTTACGTGGGGGGAATGATGGCATTCGCGCTGCTGCGCGACGGGTTGCCGGGCCCCATCGGCTCGGCGGCGTTTTTGGATAAAACAAAAAGCGGCTGGTGTCGTCCAATGTGTGGATGCCCTGCTGAGCAAAGACGCGATCCTGCAACAGCGGGCGGAGGACCCGGTGCTGTCAATTGATCCATGCCTAGACACGCTGCCCAAGCTTCTGATCCACAACGCGGCCGCGCTCGGTGCGCGTCCGGCAATGCGCCATAAGGATCTCGGCATCTGGCAAACGTGGACTTGGCCACAAATGCTTGAGGAGGTCCGCTCCTTCTCGGTCGGTCTCTCCGAACTTGGCCTCAAGCGCGGCGACAAATTCACCATTGTCGGCAATAATCGCCCGCGGCTTTACTGGGCAATGTGCGCGGGGCAGGCACTCGGCGCCATACCGGTGCCGGTCTATGCCGATGCGGTGGCCGACGAGATGGCCTATGTACTGGCCCACGCGGAAGTGACGCTTGCCGTAGTCCAGGACCAGGAACAGGTCGACAAGATCATCGCGGTATCAGACAGGCTGCCGCATCTCGGCAAGGTCATCTACGACGAGCCGCGCGGCCTGAAGGATTACGACCACAGCCGGCTGATCGCCTTTACCGATGTACAAAACGTCGGGCGCAAGAAGCTTGCAGACGATCCCGAATGCCTGCGGCAGTGGGAAGCCGGCGTCGCGGCCGGCAAGGCCGACGATCTCAGCGTCATCCTTTACACATCGGGAACGACCGGTCGTTCCAAGGGCGTCATGCTCACCTACAACAATACGATCGTCTCGGCGCGCAACGCGAATGCTTTCGACCGCCTTGACCAGAACGAAGAGGTGATCGCCTATCTGCCGCTGGCCTGGGTCGGCGACTACATTTTCTCTTACGTCCAGGCTTATGCCGCCGGCTACTGCGTCAACTGCCCGGAAACGGCAGAAACCGTCATTCAGGACCGGCGCGAAATCGGCACGACTTACGCGTTCGCACCGCCGCGTGTTTATGAGAATCTGCTGACCATCACGATGGTCAGGATGGCGGACGCCGGCGCCCTCAAGCGCAAGATGTTTGATTTCTTCATCGCGTTCGCCGGCCGCTGGGGGGAAAAGATTCTCGACGGCGAGAAAGTGCCGCTGACCGCTCGCCTGCTTTACGGCATCGGCAACCTGCTCGTGTACGGCCCTCTCAAGAATCAGTTTGGGCTTTCGCGCATCCGGATCGGCTATACCGCCGGCGAGGCCATCGGGCCCGAAATATTTCGCTTCTATCGCAGCATCGGTCTCAATCTGAAACAGCTTTATGGGCAAACCGAGGCCTCGGTCTACATTACCGCGCAGCCGGACGGCGAGATCCATGCCGAAAGCGTCGGCAAGGCCTCGCCCGATGTCGAAATCAAGATATCCGACAGCGGTGAGGTTTTGTTTCGCTCGCCCGGCGTGTTTGCCGGATATTACAAAGACCCGGAGAAGACCGCCGAAGTGCTTACGTCGGACGGCTGGGTTCACACCGGCGATGCCGGTTTCTTTGATCGCAAAACCGGTCAGCTTCGGATCATCGATCGCGCCAAGGATGTCAGCCATCTCAACGACGGCACGGTGTTTGCGCCGAAATACATCGAGAACAAACTTAAATTCTATCCGAACATTCGCGAGGTCGTGGCGGTCGGCGCCGGCAGCGATTTCGTATGCGCCATGATCAATATCGACTTGACGGCGGTCGGCAGCTGGGCCGAACGCAACAACGTGGTGTACGCATCCTATCAGGAGCTCGCCGCCAATCCGCGCGTCTATGAAATGATCACGGCGCATGTCGACGAAGTGAACCGTTCTCTTTCGGAGGAAGAAGTCATGGCCGGTGCGCAAATCCGGCGCTTCCTCATCCTGCACAAGGAGCTCGACGCAGACGATGGCGAATTGACACGCACGTTAAAACTGCGTCGCGGCCACATCATCGATCGGTATTCTCCGCTGGTCGAGGCGTTCTACAACGGCTCCACCGACGCCCAGATTGCGACCGAGGTCACCTTCGAGGACGGGCATAAGGGCGTCATCGCGGCGCGCGTGGCAATCCGCGATTTGAAGCCATACCCGGTTCCCGCCTCAAAGATGGAGCGCGCGGCGTGAGGGCGCCGACCTCTCGGGAGGCGGCGCTCGGCGAGGTGCTGCTTGCCGTGGAGGATGTCTCGCTTTCGTTCGGCGGCGTGAGTGCGCTGACGGGAGTGTCGTTTGACATCCGCAAGGGCGAAATCCGCGCGATCATCGGCCCGAACGGCGCGGGCAAGACCTCCATGCTCAACGTCGTCAACGGCTTCTACCAGCCGCAATCGGGGCGCATCATTTTCAAGGGGAAGGTGTGGACCAGCATGCGGCCCTACGCCGCCGCGCACGGCGGTATCGCCCGAACCTTCCAGAATCTGGCGCTGTTCCGGGGCATGACCACGCTCGACAACATTCTTGCCGGACGCGCGCTTAAGATGCGCCGGGGGTTTTTCTGGCAACTTCTCCGCTATGGTCCGGCGCTCCGGGAGGAAATCGAGCATCGGCGCCGCGTCGAGGAAATCATCGACTTCCTGGAAATTGCGGCAATCCGCAGAGTTCCGGTAGGGCGTCTGCCTTACGGGTTGCAAAAGCGCGTCGAACTCGGGCGGGCGCTCGCGATGGAGCCGGATCTTTTGCTGCTCGATGAGCCGATGGCCGGCATGAACCTCGAAGAGAAGGAGGACATGTCCCGGTTCATCATCGACGTGAACCAGCAATACGGTACGACGATTGCGTTGATCGAGCACGACATCGGGGTCGTCATGGATCTATCCGATCGGATTGTGGTGCTCGACTACGGCCGCAAGATCGCCGACGGCACGCCCGATGAGGTCAAACGCGACAAGAACGTGATCCGGGCCTATCTCGGCGAGCCGCATGGGACCAGCGAATGAGCTGCGGCCTCGCCTCAAGCCGGCATTACAGCGGTCTCGCGGCGTGCGAGGTGGGGTAGGGCCATGGATATTCTGTACAAGATTTTTGTCGATCCGTTCGTGCAGATGGGCACGTCTCCCGATCTCCTGGTGCAGACGTTGTGGGATGGGCTTGTCGCCGGCGTGCTCTACGCCCTGATTGCTCTTGGCTTCGTGCTGATTTTCAAGGCGTCGGGAGTATTCAATTTTGCCCAGGGGATCATGGTGGTGTTCGCGGCGCTCACGCTTGTGGGTTTGCATGAACACGGCGTGCCCGCGTTCCTCGCGCTGGCGCTAACCGTGGTCGTGATGTTCGTGCTGGCGTTCGGCGTCGAACGGCTGATGCTGCGGCCGCTCGTCAATCAGTCAGACATAATTTTGTTCATGGCCACGTTCGGCCTGACTTATTTCCTCATCGGACTCGGCCAGCTCGTGTTCGGCGGCAATCCCAAGGTGATGATCACGTCCGATCTCTACCTCCCCAAGGGCGCGATCGAGTTCAAGGGGCTTGGCGGCTTCGTATCGTTGCAGAAGATCGACATCGCCGCCGTCATTATTGCCTCGATCATGGTCGCCGTGCTGGGCGTGTTCTTTCAACGCACCCGCATCGGACGCGCATTGCGCGCTGTCGCGGACAGTCATCAGGCGGCGCTGTCGGTCGGCATTTCGCTTGAGCAGATTTGGGTGATCGTGTGGTTCGCTGCCGGCGTCGTCGCGCTTGCCACCGGCATCATGTGGGGCGCCCGTTCCGAGGTTTCCTTCTCGTTGCAGATCATCGCTCTTAAAGCTCTGCCCGTGCTCATTCTCGGCGGCCTTACCTCGATCCCGGGCGCCATCGTCGGCGGTCTGATCATCGGCATCGGCGAGAAGCTCGGTGAGTTTTACTGGGGGCCGCTTCTCGGCGGCGGGATCGAAAGCTGGCTCGCCTATGTGATTGCCCTCGGCTTTCTGGTGTTTCGGCCGCAGGGGCTGTTCGGCGAAAAGATCATCGAGCGGATTTGACGATGCTTTATCGCGAGGCCGGCCAGTACAAATCAAATTATGCAGCCGACATGGCGGTATTCCCGATTCTGCAGGATCGCATCGGCATCGCGGTCATTCTGCTTGTGGCATTCGTCGCGTTTCCACTCGCCGGCAACGATTTCGTACTCAACGCGGTGATGATTCCTTTTCTGATTTTCGCTCTGGCCGCGATAGGACTAAATTTGCTCACCGGCTATACCGGGCTGCTCTCTCTTGGCACCGGGGCCTTTATGGGGGTAGGTGCCTACGCCTGCTTGAAGCTGACGACCTATTTTCCGCAGGTAAACATCATCATCTGGATTGTCGCGTCGGGCTTTTTCTCCGCGGCCGTGGGTGTGTTGTTCGGATTGCCGTCGCTGCGGATCAAGGGCTTTTATCTCGCAGTAGCAACGCTAGCCGCGCAATTCTTTCTGGAATGGTGCTTCATCCGAATTCCATGGCTGTACAACTACAGCACTTCCGGCGCGATCCAGGTCCCTTTACGCACTCTCTTTGGAATTCCGATCACCGGGCCGACCGCGACGCCGGTGACGCGCTACCTGATCGTTCTCAGCATTGTCGTTGCCATGACGTGGGTTGCGTCGAACCTCGTACACGGTCGTATCGGCCGGATGTGGATGTCGGTTCGCGACATGGACCTCGCCGCCGAGTTGATCGGGATCAGGCTCCTTCGGGCCAAGCTACTCGCATTTGCCGTATCATCATTCTATTGCGGCGTCGCCGGCGCCATGATGGTGTTTCTCTGGTATGGCGGCGCCGAGGCGGAAGTCTTTGCCATCGACCAGAGTTTTCTGGTGCTGTTCATGGTGATCATCGGCGGTTTGGGAACACTGATTGGTTCGTTTTTCGGCGCCGGGCTGATCTACATTCTGCCGATTGCCCTGCGCGCAGTGCCGGCGGCATTCGACTTGCCGATCCGCCCGGCGGCCGCGGAGCAGTTAACTTTTGTGATCGTCGGGGCGCTGATCATTGTGTTTCTGATCGTCGAGCCGAATGGGCTGGCCCGGCTGTGGCAAATCGCCAAACAGAAGCTGAGGGTGTGGCCCTTTCCGTATTGATGGTGCACACTCGCCCCCAAACCCCGCTCCGGCAATCTTGCCGGCCGGGATCCCCTCGCTTCCTCCCCGAGAAAGCGAGGAATCTAAGCAGGCGCCGGCTCCAACCGGCGGTGCAAATAAGGGAGAAACGGCCATGCGTCTTAAGCATCTCGCTCTTGGCCTAGCGGTTGTAATGGCGGCCCCGGTCGCGGTTACGACGGCGCAGGCGGAAGACGGAATTTATATTCCGCTGTTCAGCTACCGGACCGGCCCCTACGCCGGCTCCGGCATACCGATCGCCAACGGCATGTCGGACTATCTCAACATGCTTAACGAACGCGACGGCGGCATCGGCGGCGTCAAGCTCATCGTTGAGGAATGCGAGACCGGCTACGACACCAAGAAGGGCGTCGAGTGCTACGAGTTCGGTAAAGAGTCGCAACCCCGTCGTCGTCAATCCCTATTCGACTGGGATAACTCTGCAGCTCATTCCGAGGGCGGCGGTCGACAAGATCCCGATCTTGTCGATGGCCTACGGTCTTTCGGCTTCGGCCGACGGCAATCTGTTCCCGTGGATATTCAATCCGCCCGCAACCTATTGGGATGGCGCCTCGGCTTTCGTGCGCCACGTTGCCGACGTCGAGGGAGGTTTCGACAAGCTCAAGGGCAAGACGATCGGGCTCGTTCATCTCGATGCGCCGTATGGCAAGGAGCCGATTCCGCTCCTTCAGGCGCTCGCAGCGGACTATGGCTTCACGCTCAAGCTCTATCCGGTTCCTGGAGCGCAGATGCAGAATCAAAGCTCGCTCTGGCTGGACATACGCCGCGACCGGCCCGACTGGATCTATCTGCAGGGCTGGGGTGCCATGAACCCGACGGCGATCAAGGAAGCGGCCAAGATCGGCTATCCAATGAATCGGCTGGTTGGCGTTTGGTGGTCGGGAAACGATGACGACGCGCGTCCGGCTGGCCAGGATGCGAAAGGCTATACGTCGCTCGACCTGAACGCTGTCGGTACAAACTTTCCGGTGATTCAGGACATTCTCAAATACGTTGTCGACAAGGGTAAGAGCCAAGTCACCTCAAAGGACAAAGTTGGCGAGAACTTCTATAACCGTGCCATCTGGAACTCGGTCCTTATCGCAGAGGCGATCCGCACGGCCCAGCAAGTGACTGGCAAAAAGAATGTCAACGGTGATGACGTGCGCCGTGGCTTCGAGAACCTTAACATTACCGCCACGCGTTTGAAGGAGCTGGGCCTCGAAGGCTTTGCCGCACCGGTTAAGCTGAGTTGCGCCGATCATAACGGGCACGGCGGCATTTCTCTCGTCGAGTGGGATGGGACGAAATGGAATACGACCGTCCCCTCGATCGCGCCGATCAAGGACAAGGTTCTGCCGCTGATTGAAAGCGCGGCCGAGGATTACGTGAAAGCCAACGCCGGCTGGCCCAAGCGCACCGAGGCCTGCGACAAGTCGTCGTGAGCCGGCGGCTGAACCGCTGAGGCCAGGAGCGACGAACGGTACCGATGAGGGACTTCGGTCAGTCGAAGCCCCTCATTGGCTTCTCGCCCACGGGGAGAGAGAACAGCGATGGTCGCCGTGACACCGATAAAGGCTACGCCGAAAGCCGGGGCGGATGCGGAGACCATTCTGTCGCTCAACAATATCGAGGTCGTCTACGACCGCGTCATCCTTGTGCTCAAGGGCGTATCCCTGACGGTGCCGAGCCGAGGGATCGTGGCGCTTCTTGGCGCCAACGGCGCTGGCAAGACCACGACGCTCAAGGCTATCTCCAATTTGCTCCATTCGGAGCGAGGCGAAGTGACCAAGGGGGCGATTATCTTCGACGGCGCCGAAGTTCAGGGGCTGCCGCCTAACGAGGTGGTGCGGCGCGGCTGCATCCAGGTGATGCAGGGCCGTTACTGCTTCGGTCACCTGACGATCGAGGAAAATCTGCTCACCGGCGCGTTCACGCGCCGCGATGGGGCCGCCGCGATCCGCGCCGGTCTCGAAAAGGTTTATGTATATTTCCCGCGATTGCGCGAACGCCGCCAATCGCTGGCGGGCTACACATCGGGAGGCGAGCAACAGATGTGCGCGATCGGTCGTGCACTGATGTCGAACCCGAAGATGATCTTGCTCGACGAGCCGTCGATGGGGCTCGCACCGCAGATCGTGGAGGAGATTTTCACGATCATGAAAAGCCTCAACGACAGCGAAGGCGTCTCATTCCTGCTGGCGGAGCAGAATGCCAATCTGGCGCTGAAATATTCCGGCCACGGTTACATTCTCGAGAATGGACGTGTGGTGCTCGACGGCGCGGCCTCTACGCTTGTCGAGAACGAGGATGTCAAGGAATTCTATCTCGGCGTGGCCGACGGCAAGCGCAAGTCGTTCCGGGAGGGCAAGCACTACAAGCGGCGCAAGCGCTGGCTTGCGTGAACGCGGCCGCTGCGCATGCTGTCGGCAAAAGCTCAGCTCTGCCATACGTCCAGAGTGACGCCCTTCGGCGGCGCGATATCGGCGGGTACGAAGAAGTCCTGCACCAGCTTTTGCGACGGATCGACGCGATAGTGCTCGAAATCGCTGACGCCATTTTCAGCCAAGAATGTATCGTCGATCAGAAAGCGCCCGGTCAGCTGGCGCGACGGGCTTGAAAAGACGGCATAGGCGGCGTCGGCCACGATCTCCGGCTTGCGCGATTGACGCATCAGGGCATCGCCGCCAAGAAGGTTGTTGACCGCGGCGGTGGCGATGACCGTGCGCGGCCAAAGCGCGTTGACTGCTATGCCCTTATTGCGCAACTCACCCGCAAGGCCGAGCACCACCAGGCTCATCCCAAACTTGGCGATGGAATAGGCGGTGTGCGCAGCGAACCACTTCTCCTTCATGTCGAGCGGCGGCGAGATCATGAGAATGTGGGGATTGGTCGCTTTCTGCAGATAAGGTATCGCCCATTTCGAAACGACAAATGTGCCGCGCGTGTTGATCTGCTGCATGAGGTCGTAGCGTTTCATCTCGGTCGCCACCGCAGGCGTCAGCGAAATGGCGCTGGCGTTATTGACCACGATATCGACGCCGCCGAAATGCGCGGCCGTCTTGTCGATGGCTTCTTTCACCGTGGCTTCGTCGCGGACGTCGACGACGAGCGGTAGCGCTTTGCCGCCTGCTTTCTCAATTTCCTCGGCCGCGGTGTAGATAGTGCCTGGAAGCTTCGGATGTGGTTCGACGGTCTTCGCGGCGATCGCCACATTGGCGCCGTCGCGGGCGGCTCGCAGCCCGATTGCCAGCCCGATGCCGCGCGATGCGCCGGTGATGAACAATGTTTTTCCAGCAAGCGACATCTCGAGCCTCACTTTCTAGGGGTAAGGAACGCGGCGAATGCGGCGCGGGCCTCGTCGGACTGCAATAGATCCTTGAAATGCATCGAACTCGGCGTCGATTTGCTTGATGATCTCGTCGAGATGGCCGCGCATCAGGCTACGTGCCACGGCGACCGCTCGGGGTGAGAGCGCCGCGATCTCTCGCGCCGCGGCGAGCGCCACGTGCTCGACTTCGGCGGGGTCGACGACAACGTTGACGAGACCGGCGTCCTTTGCCTCCGCAGCAGATAACGGCCTGCCCATGACGAGCATCGAGAACGCGCGGGCGTAACCCATGCGCATCGGCGCGAGCAGCGTCGAGGCTGCTTCGGGAATGAGCCCGAGCTTGATGAACGGCGTCGACAAAACCGCCCCGGAGCCGGCAACCACGTGATCGCAGTGCAGCAGCATGGTCGTGCCGATCCCAACGGCTGCGCCATTGACTGCCGCGACCAACGGCTTTTGCCTGCCAGCAAGCGCGTGGAGAAACTCGTGCGCCCGCGGATCGAGCCCGCCAGCCGAGGCCTTGAGAAAATCGGTGATGTCGTTGCCCGCGCAGAAAGCGCCAGGGACGCCTGCAATCATGATGCAACGGACGGCGTCGTTTTGATCGCTCTCGCGCAGCGCGCTGGTGATGTCGCCATACATCGCCAGCGTCAGCGCGTTTTTCTTTTCCGGGCGATTCATGCGGATGGTGCGGACACCGCCGTCATCCGTGACTGCGATAGCATCGCTCATGATGCGCCTCCCCCTTTCGACACGCCGGACGAATATCAGGCAACGGGGCGGTGCTATCTCGCGCGCCCACGCCGCCGAATTCCCGCTCTGGCGTTTCCACTGCCCAGTATCATGAATTGCATCCGTCCGCTCCGGAAGTGAAGAACGGAGCGGAAATCGCTATTCGGCGCTTTTGTGGTTGTGGCGAACGAGTTTGCCGATGGCGCGAAACTCGCTTCCGGCCGCTGACCGCGCTTGGGTTTCGATGGCGCGATAAAGGTTGATGATCTGTTCGCCCACCGGGGTAACTACCGCGCCCCCGCCGCGTGCGCCGCCCGTCTCTGCGGTGACCGCGGGTTCTCGCACCGTCTGGTTGATTTCCTCGACCAACAGCCAAGCCCGCCGGTACGACATGCCGATGGAGCGGGCCGCTCCTGAGATCGATCCGGCCGACCGGATGGCCTCCAAAAGCGCGATCTTGCCGGGGCCGATGCGGTTCCCGGACGCCAGATCAATGCGAATCGAGAGATGTGTGCCGGCCATGGTCAAACCCCTGAACGAGCCCGCTGAGGTTTCGCGCATCGCCGGCTTTCGTCAAAGCGCATCTTCGCCGGCGTGAGGCGAGGAGCGTGTGACGAGTATCACAAGAAGGACGGCGGCCGAAGCCGCCGATCCGAATAATCCCGAAGCCGGTATCCTAATGGAACAGCTTCAGCGCATTGGTGATGGTCTCGGAAACGCCCCATACGAGCGGAATTCCAACGAAGCCCCAAGCGAGCACCAGTTGCCAAGCCGCCGTTCCGGTTTGATTTGTGTCTTTCATGTTCCTTACTCCCCCTTATGCGCCTGCCGTGCCGCCTACCGCGCGAGCCGCCGCCGCTCTGCCGGCTTCTGCCGCCGCGGCGAGGGCCGTTGTTTCGCCATCGCCTTCCATGTGATACCGCGCGTGAACGGCTTTGATGAACAGGTTGCAGAAGAAGCCGATCACGAGCAGGGCCGCCATGACGTACATGGTAATATTGTAGGCCTGCGCTTTCGGTACGCCATGATCGACCTGGTATTGGCGAATGTAGTTCACGAGCACCGGCCCGAAAATGCCCGCCATGGACCAGGCCGTGATCAGCCAGCCATGGATGGCGCCGACATAACGTGTGCCGAACATATCCTTGAGATACGCCGGCACCGTGGCGAAGCCGCCGCCGTACATGCTCATGATGACGACGAAGCAAAGCACGAACAGGGCGACGCTGCCGGTCGAGCCGGTCCATGGCACCAGGCAGTAGAGCGCCGTTCCGAGCACGAAGAAGCAAAAATAAGTATTCTTGCGCCCGATATAGTCGGAGGTCGAAGCCCAGAAGAAGCGGCCGAGCATGTTGAACAGGCTCAGCAGTCCGACGAAGCCCGCGGCCGCGACTACCGAAACCTTGCCCGGGAACATTTCCTGGCTCATGGCGGATGCTTGGCCCAGCACGCCGATGCCGGCGGTCACGTTGAGAAAGAGCACTCCCCAGATCAGCCAGAATTGCGGCGTCTTGATCGCATCGTAGACATAGACGTCGTTTTTGGTGATCAGCTTCTGCGCCACCACCGGCGGTGTATAACCCTCCAGCTTCCAGTCCGGCGCGGGTACGCGCACGATAATGGAGCCGACCAGCATGAAGACAAAGTAGATCGCTCCCATGACGACGAATGTCTCGGCCACGCCAACGTTCGCCGGCGTCGAGAATTTGCTCATCAACCACACCGAGAGTGGTGAGGCGATGAAGGCGCCGCCGCCGAAGCCCATGATGGCCATGCCCGTCGCCATGCCGGGACGGTCGGGGAACCATTTGATTAGCGTCGAGACCGGGGAGATGTAGCCGATGCCCAATCCGCAGCCGCCAAGAACACCATACCCCAAATAGATGATCCACAGATTGTGCAGATAGACACCGAGGGCGGAGACTAGAAATCCACCACCCCAGCACATGGCGGCGGCAAACATGGCGCGGCGCGGACCGCCTTCCTCGACCCAGCGACCGCACACAGCCGCCGACGTGCCGAGAAAGAAGATCGCGATCGAGAAGATCCACCCGAGCTCGGTCAGCTTCCAGTCGCCCGGAGCCGACTGACTGATGCCGATAAGTTTGGTCATCGGCAGATTGAAGACGCTAAACGCATAAGCTTGGCCGATACACAAATGGATGCACAGCGCGGCCGGCGGCACCATCCAACGGCTAAACCCTGGTTTTGCAATTGTCCGGCTTCGGTTAAGAACACCGAAAAGCCCCCCTGACGATTGCGCTTGCGCCATCGTACTCATCGTCTCCCTCCCTCTGCTCTTCATTATGGCGCGGTTTTTTCGCGCTTATCGTGTATTATCTTACCCCGCCTCGGTCTTTGCTGCCATGAGACTTTCGATCGCCGCACGGACGGCTGGGTCCAGCCCGGCGCCACCCGCCTCAACATGCGCAAAAATTGCGCTGCGCATTCTCGGATCCCAGAATTTTTTGATGTGATCCGCAGTCCCGGCTACGGCTTGTTCTGGACCTTGACTCGCGAAGAACTTACCAATTTGATTGGCCATGTAGACTAGCTTGTCAAGCGACATAGGTGACGGTTTCTTTGCTGGCTTCTTTGATGCGCTGCGGATGAGAGAAAATCTCGAAGCCGTCGCTGCGCGCAACGGCCACGAGCGTGATGCCCGCCGTCTCGGCGGTGCGCACGGCGAGCGCGGTCGGCGCGGAAACGGCGACGATGAGTGGCGCGCCGATGACCGCTGTCTTTTGCACCATTTCCACTGAAACGCGACTTGTCAGAAGCACTATGCCTTCTTGGCTGTGCACGGCGTCGCGCGCCAGGGCCCCTGCAAGTTTGTCGAGCGCATTGTGTCTGCCGACGTCTTCCCGCACTGCAGCGAGGCCGGTTTCCGGGCGCCAAAATGCCGCGGCGTGAACGGCTCGTGTTTGACGGTTGAGTTCCTGTCGCGGACTCAATGCGTCGAGCGCCCGCATGATTTCGGTTGGCGAAAAAGTTGCGCCCTCGCGCACGCAAGGCACCGAGCGCACAGCTTCGTCGAGGCTTTCGATGCCGCAAAGTCCGCAGCCGGTCGGACCGGCGAGATGCCTGCGACGCTCGTTCAGCGCAGTGGCGCGAGGCTCGGCGAGCCACATACGCAACTCGATCCCGGAATCGTGCTCGACGATGTCAAGCTGCCGGATGTCCGCCGCGGAAGAAACCAGACCTTCGGTGATACTAAAGCCCACCGCGAAGTCTTCGAGGTTCTGCGGCGTCGCCATCATCACCGCGTAAGTGCCGCCGTCATAGCTGAACGCGACGGCGGTCTCCTCGGGGACGATGCGCTTACCGGCGGTCGCGTCTTGATGGCGCCAGATGGTGCAGTCGACGGAGGTCACCGGCTTTCGCATGCCGTTACTCCGCGGCCTCGACCGTTGCGGCTATGCGGCGGCTCTTGCGGGCAAGATCCTCGTATTTCTGCTGCCATTCCGTCGGACCGTTCGAGGGCGATATCTGTACAGCGGTCACCTTGTATTCCGGACAATTGGTGGCCCAGTCCGAAAATTCGGTGGTGACGACGTTGGCCTGCGTGTTGGGATGGTGGAACGTCGTATAGACGACGCCCGGTGCGACACGCTCGGTGATGAGCGCGCGCAGCGATGTCTCGCCGGCGCGGCTCGCGAGTTTCACCCAGTCGCCGTCGCGGATGCCGCGCTGTTCGGCATCATGCGGATGGATTTCGAGCCGGTCCTCCTCATGCCACAGAACATTCTCGGTGCGCCGGGTCTGCGCGCCGACATTGTATTGGCTGAGAATGCGGCCGGTCGTGAGCAGCAACGGAAAGCGCGGCCCGGTCTTTTCATCGGTCGCCACGTATTCGGTCCGTATGAACTTGCCCTTGCCGCGCACAAAGCCGCCGATATGCATGACCGGCGTGCCTTCGGGCGCCTTCTCGTTGCATGGCCACTGGATCGAGCCGAGCTGCTCGATGCGTTGGTACGAGACGCCGCTAAAGGTCGGCGTCAGCCGCGCGATCTCGTCCATGATCTCGGAGGGATGATTGTAATGCATCGGATAGCCCAGAGCCTCGCTGATCAGGCAGGTGATTTCCCAGTCACCGTAGCCGTTGCGCGGGGCCATCACCTTGCGCACAAGCTGGATACGCCGCTCGGCGTTGGTGAATGTCCCGTCCTTCTCCAGAAAGGTTGAGCCGGGCAAGAACACGTGCGCGTAGTTCGCGGTCTCGTTCAGAAACAGGTCCTGCACCACGATGCATTCCATCGCCGCAAGGCCGGCGGAGACGTGATGCGTATCCGGGTCGGATTGAAGAATGTCTTCGCCCTGGACATAGAGGCCCTTGAACGAGCCGTCGATTGCGGCGTCGAACATGTTCGGGATGCGCAGCCCCGGTTCCTTGTCGAGCGTCACGCCCCAAAGCGATTGAAACAATTCACGGGTGGAATCGGTCGAGATATGGCGATAGCCGGAAAGCTCGTGCGGGAACGAGCCCATGTCGCATGAGCCCTGCACGTTGTTCTGGCCGCGCAGTGGGTTCACGCCGACGCCCGGCCTGCCGATGTTGCCGGTCGCCATCGCCAGATTGGCGATTGCAATCACCGTGGTCGAGCCTTGACTGTGCTCGGTGACGCCGAGGCCGTAATAGATCGCACCATTGCCGCCAGTAGCGAAGAGCCGAGCGGCGCCGCGGATCGCTTCGGCCGGCACGCCGGAGATTTTCGCGACCGCCTCGGGGCTGTTGCGTTCCTCGGCAACCAACTCCGCCCAATCCTGGAATTCATCCCAGTCACAGCGCTCGCGCACGAAAGCTTCGTTGACGAGGCCTTCGGTGACGACGACATGCGCGAGAGCCGAGAGTATCGCGACGTTGGTGCCGGGCTGGAGCGGCAGATGATAAGCCGCTTCCACGTGCGGCATCCGCACGAGGTCGATTCGCCGCGGATCGATCACGATCAGCTTGGCGCCCTGGCGCAGCCGCTTCTTCATGCGCGAAGCGAACACCGGATGCGCGTCAGTCGGGTTGGCTCCGATCAGGATGATGACATCACTGTGCTCGACCGAGTCGAAATCCTGCGTGCCGGCCGAGGTGCCGAATGTCTTGCTCAGACCGTAGCCGGTCGGCGAATGGCAGACGCGGGCGCAGGTATCGACGTTATTGTTGCCGAAGCCGGCGCGGACGAGCTTCTGCACCAGGAATGTTTCCTCGTTGGTGCAGCGCGACGAGGTTATGCCGCCGATCGAGTCCTTGCCGTACTTGGCCTGGATACGCTTGAACTCGGAGGCCGTGTACGCAATCGCCTCGTCCCACGTGACCTCGCGCCAGGGGTCGGTGTGTTTTGTACGGATCATCGGCTTGAGGATGCGGTCCTTGTGGTTCGCGTAGCCCCAGGCGAAGCGTCCCTTCACGCAGGAATGGCCGCGGTTCGCTTTGCCGGCCTTGTATGGCAGCATGCGCACGACTTCGTCGCCGCGCATCTCAGCCTTGAAGGCGCAGCCGACGCCGCAATACGCGCAGGTCGTGATCGCCGACCAGTCCGGCTTGCCCTTCTCGATGACCTTCTTCTCGAGCAGCGAGCCGGTCGGGCAAGCCTGCACGCAGGCCCCGCAGGAGACGCATTCGGATTCTATGAACTTCTCATCCATCCCGGCGGCGACAATGGAATCGAAGCCGCGGCCCGAGATCGTTAGCGCGAAGGTGCCTTGTACCTCCTCGCACGCGCGCACGCAACGCGAGCACACGATGCACTTGGCGGGATCGAAGGTGAAATAGGGGTTGGACTCGTCGATGCCGGGATTTCGATGACGCTCGCCATTAAAACCGTAGCGCACCTCTTCAAGTCCGACAGCTTCCGCGGTCTCCAGGAGATCGACGTCGGCATATTTGGCGCGGTCGAGCGAATCTACCGGATGGTCGGAAACGTAAAGTTCCATGACCCCCTTGCGGAGGCGGTCGAGGCGCTCGCTCTGGGTGCGCACCACCATACCTTCGACGACCGGCGTGGTGCAGGACGCAGGCGTCCCGGCGCGGCCTTCGATCTCGATCAGGCACAGTCGGCAAGAGCCGAATGCGTCAAGCATATCGGTGGCGCAAAGCTTCGGAATCTCGATTCCAGTCTCCATCGCCGCGCGCATGACCGAGGTGCCTTCGGGCACCGAAACTTGCTTGCCGTCGATCGAGAGCGCGACCATCTTTTCCGCCTGGGAACGCGGAGTGCCATAGTCGATCTCGTGGACGAGAGTGTGGACGGGGGTTTGTTGGACGAGCGACATGGCGCGTCTCCTATTCAGCTGCTTGCAGGCGCGGGGGCGCGCCAAAATCTTCGGGGAAATGGGTTAACGCGCTCATCACGGGATAGGGCGTAAACCCCCCGAGCGCGCACAACGACCCGAACTTCAGGGTATGACAGAGGTCTTCCAGCAGCGCCGTGTTGGCGGCGCGATTCTCGTTACGGATGATGAGGTCGATGACCTCCATGCCCCGCGTCGACCCGACGCGGCACGGCGTGCACTTGCCGCAAGATTCGATTGCGCAGAACTCCATGGCGAAGCGAGCCTGTTTCGCCATGTCGACGGTGTCGTCGAACACCACGATGCCGCCATGGCCAATGAGGCCATCGCGCGCAGCGAATGCCTCATAATCGAAGGGTGTGTCGAACAGCGCGCGCGGAAAATAGGCGCCGAGTGGCCCGCCAACCTGCACCGCCCGTACCGGACGACCGCTGCGCGTGCCGCCGCCGATATCGTCTACAAGCTCGCCCAGCGCGATGCCGAAGGCGGTCTCGAACAGGCCGCCATGCTTGATGTTGCCTGCGAGCTGGATCGGCATCGTGCCGCGCGACTTGCCCATGCCGAAATCACGGTAGAATGGCGCGCCCTTGTCCATAATGATCGGCACCGACGCAAACGAGAGGACGTTGTTGATGACAGTCGGTTGACCAAACAAGCCCTTGTGAGCTGGCAGCGGCGGCTTGGCGCGGACGAGGCCGCGCCTTCCTTCCAGGCTGTCGAGCAGCGAAGTTTCCTCGCCACAGACGTAAGCGCCGGCACCGACGCGCACTTCCATGTCGAAGGTAAAAGATAAATCAGCAACACGCTTACCGAGAAATCCGCCGCGCCGTGCAGCTGCAATCGCCGCCTCCATAGTCGCAGCCGCATGTGGATATTCGGAGCGGATGTAGACGTAACCCTTGGTCGCGCCGGTGGCGATGCCGGCGATCGCCATCCCTTCGATCAGCACGAACGGATCGCCTTCCATAATCATACGGTCGGCGAACGTGCCGCTGTCGCCCTCGTCCGCGTTACAGACGATGTACTTTTGCGAAGCTTGGGTCTGCGCCACCGTGCGCCACTTGATGCCTGTCGGGAAACCGGCGCCGCCGCGGCCCCGCAAGCCGGATTGCACGACTTCCTCGACGATGGCTTCCGCGCCGAGCGACAACGTGCGTTCGAGGCCTTTGCCGCCGCCTAGCGCGCGAAAATCTTCGAGCGAGCGCGGATCGACGACGCCGCAGCGCGCAAAAGTGAGCCGCGTTTGCCGCTTGAGCCACGGAATATCTTCGGTCGGACCAAGCCGGAGCGCATGACCACCGGCGGCGAGGAGGGCGGCAAGCAGGCTCTCCGCGTCGCCCGGCGCGACCGGCCCGTAGGCGACACGGCCCGCCAGCGTTTCAACCTCGACCATCGGCTCGAGCCAGTGCAGCCCGCGGGAACCGTTGCGGACGATGTCGACGGCGACGTCGCGCCGCGCGGCCGCCGCGCGGATGGCAGCGTCGACCTCGTCGGCGCCGACCGCCAACGCCGCGGCATCGATGGGTATGTAGAGCCGCAGCGTCATGCTTGGGCCTCCGCCAACAAGGCGTCGAGACGGCGCTCGTCGAGGCGAGCGACGATGCGCCCATCGAGCATCGCCGATGGCGCGACGGAGCAGAGGCCGAGGCAATAAACCGGCTCCAGCGTGACGCTGCCATCGGCGGCGGTCGTTCCCATGGCCACGCCAAGCCGGGCCTCGGCATGTGCGGCGAGCGGATCGCCACCGGCGGCCTGGCAGGCCTCGGCGCGGCACAGTTTGAGGACGTGCCGGCCTGCCGGCTGGCGGCGGAAATCGTGATAGAACGTGACGACCCCGTGCACTTCGGCGCGGGTGATATTCAGCACTTCAGCGATCAGCGGCTCGGCCGCCTCGTCGATGTAGCCGAACTCCTCCTGCAAAGCGTGGAGGATCGGCAACAACGGACCCTCGCGATCGAGGGAGCCTCGAATGCGCTCAAGCGCGATTTCCTTATTCCACGGGGTCTGACCGTTGGTCATCGACATTGGGGCCGTTCATCGTATGCGGTCTGCCGCATATCATGCTTTGCAAATATGTATTTTACAGTAATTACAATAGCCTGTCGCACAAAAATGAATTTCGCCGCAGGTCGGTTTTCGCAGTGCGGCAACGCTACCGGCAAGCGTGGCTTTGGGTGGGCATTTGGGCGTCGGCCCAATCTAGGCGGTGGTGCTCCGGAGGCGAGACTCGTGCTCCAAAACGCGTCCGCCTGAACAATTCCTAGCCTTGACAGCCTTACCTTCGCGCATGGACACTTTCGTGTCGAGCTGCCCAATTCCACACAGCGGTGGGCGACAGGGCGGGCGGTATGGTTGCCGTTATTCGCGATGTGAGCGTCGATGAGTTGCGCCTGTTCGGCGACATTGTCGCGCGCCTTGAGCGGCTCGGCCCTGACATCGATGCCCGCGCCGTTATTTTCCTCGACGTGATGAAGTTGTTGAGGGGAGATTTTGGCGCCTCCTATGTCTGGAACGCGCGTCGAGGCCGGTTCGATGAGGCGGTCAGCTTCAACATGGATCCAGGCAATCTTCGCCGCTACGAGGACTGGTACCAGTTCCGTGACCCCATGACGTTCGAACTGCGGGCGCGCCGGCAAGCGACGCTGGTCGACGAAGTCATTCCACGCGACGAGCTGGAGCGCAGCGAGTTCTACAACGATTTTCTGGCCCGCGATGGACTGCATCATGGTGTCAACATGTTCATCTTCGACGGCGAACGCGATCTCGGCGATCTTCGCATCTGGCGGGGTAGGGGGCGTCCCGATTTTTCCGATCGCGATGTCGGTCTTCTTGATGCGTTGGAGCCGCATCTGCGTCGCGCGCTGCTGCGTTGCGGACAGTGCGCCGGACTGACACCTCGGGAATACGAAGTTGCTGCCCTTGTAGCCCGCGGCTGCACCGATCGCGATATCGCGCGCGTGCTCGGCATCGGCTTCGGTACGGTCCGCACCCACATCACCAAGGCGATGGCCAAAAGCGGATGCGCCAACCGGGCCGAGCTTGCGGCCGCGGTGGCTCGGCGCACATGACGCTCACGCCGCTCCGCATTTATGCCTATACCGGCCGGGCCGCTGTTTCCACTACACTGCCATGTAACGATCGGAACGAACTTCGCTTGGGAAGGTACTCTTGTCAGCGTTGTACGAACTTGGCGTAACCGCCGCCGCTGCGGCCATCCGCGCCGGCGAGACGACTGCCGAAAAACTTGCGGACGCGTTGCTGGCGCGAGCCTCCGCTAACGCCAGTCTTGCGGCATTCATAACGCTTGAACCCGGTCAGGTTCGCGAAGCCGCGCGGCAGTCGGATAAGCAGCGCGCGTCCGGCGCCTCTCTTGGTCCGCTGCACGGCGTGCCGCTCGCCCTGAAGGATAATCTCGGTACCGCCGATTTGCCGACCTCCGGCGGCACCCCCGGCCTCAAAGGCCATCGGCCCAAACGCAACGCGGCGATTGTTGAAAAATTGCTTGCGGCGGGGGCAATCGTGCTCGGCAAATGCAATTTGCACGAGCTCGCCTTCGGCATCACCAACAACAACGCTGCCTTTGGACCGGCCCGCAATCCCTACGCGACCGATCGCATTCCCGGCGGATCGAGCGGTGGCACCGCGGTTGCGGTCGCGGCGCGGCTCACACCTGGAGGAGTCGGGACCGATACGGGGGGCTCGGTGCGCGTTCCGGCTGCGCTTTGCGGCATCGTCGGATTTCGCCCCAGCACTGGTCGGTGGTCGCAAGCCGGCGTCGTGCCGATTTCGCATACGCGCGATACTCCCGGTCCCATGACGCGCAGCGTTGCCGATTGCGCTTTGATGGACAGCGTCGTGACCGGAGCGCCGGGGGAACTCGCTTCAAAAAGTCTCCAAGGCCTGCGCATCGGCGTGCCGCGCCGGCATTTCTGGGAAGACCTCGACCCCGAACTGGGCCGTATCTGCGAGACTGTCCTGTCGCGGCTGAAGGAGGCGGGGGTCGTCTTGGTCGAAGTCGATATGTCGGAGGAGGCGGCGCTTGACGCCGACGCGGGGTTCCCGATTGCTCTCTACGAGACCGTGGCCGATTTGGGTCGCTATCTTGCCGACCATAATACCGGGCTCGACTTCGCCGGTCTCGCCAAACGGGCCGCGAGCCCCGACGTCAACGGAATCCTGATGAGCCTGGCGGGCGACGGTGCCGTGCCGGAACCGGTCTACCGCAAAGCACTACAACAGCGTTCGACGCTTCAGGATGTGTATCGCCGCCATTTCGCCGAGCATGGAATTGCGACGATTGTGTTTCCGACGACGCCCGCTCCGGCGGCGCTCATCGGCGAGGACGAGACGTTCGATCTCAACGGCAAGCCACATCCGACCTTCGCCACCTTCATCCGCAACAGCGGGCCGGGCAGTGTCGCGGGAATTCCCGGGATCAGCTTGCCGGCCGGGATCACAGCGTCGGGATTGCCGGTGGGCATCGAACTATCCGGTCCGATTTCGAGCGACCGGGAGCTGCTCGCCATCGCTGCCGCGGTGGAACAGATGTTACCCAAGCTGCCGGCGCCGACGGTGCGGGCTTAACCTGTAACGTGACGTTCATGAACACGAGGGAGACCCCAAATGGCAAGCAATAGAAACGGCATCACGCGCCGAACCATGCTCGGTACGGCGGCGGCTGGGTTGGCGTTCGGTTCCGCTCCGAGCCTGATACGGCCGGCGAGCGCCGCAGGCGATTTTAAGATCGGCCTGTTTATTGCGCTAAGCGGGCCGGCATCGCTTTTTGGGCCGACCCAACGCGCGTGCGCAGAACTCGCAACAGACGAGGTCAACAAGAGCGGCGGCATTCTTGGGCGTCAGATCAAACTGTTCCCGACTGACGCCGGCGGCCCGCCGGCGGAAACTGCGAAGTCGGCGGTGCGGCTGATGCTCGAAGAGAACGTCGACCTGTTTATCGGCTCGCACGACAGCGCCACGCGCCAGGCACTGGTATCGACGATCAAGGGCAAGGTCCCCTACATCTATACGCCTGTCTACGAAGGCGGCGAGTGCGCCTTCAACGTCTATTGTCTCGGCGAGACGCCAAATCAGCAGGCGCGCCCATCGATCGGCTGGCTTGCCAGCGAACACAAAGCCAAAAGCTACTATCTGATCGGCGACGACTATGTGTGGCCGCGCAAGACCAACGAGGAAGCAAAAAAATATATCGCGGAAAACGGCGGCAGCATCGCCGGTGAGGAATACGTGCCGTTCGGCGCTCCCAACAAATTCGAGGAAGTCGTCACGCGGATCAAATCGGCGAAGCCCGACGTGGTCGCCATCACCCTGGTCGGCGCCGACAACGTCAACTTCAACCGCACCTTCGCGGGCTTTGGGTTGGACAAGGACATCGCGCGGCTCGCCTTCCTGCTCGAGGAAAACACGCTCATGGGCGTCGGCGCCGAGAGCAGCGGCAACCTCTATTCCTGCATGGGGTATTTCGCCAACGATCCGTCGCCGGCGAACGCCAAATTCAAGGCCGCCTACCAGGCCAAGTTCGGCGACAAGGCACCCCAGCTCGCGACCATCGGCGTCGACTGCTATGCGGGCGTCAATTGCGCGCAGCAACTTGTCACGAAGGCGGGTGGCACCAACGGCCAGAAATGCATGGATGCCTCCGAAGGACTGCCATTCGATACGGCGGCCGGACCAGCGACGATGCGCGGCCGGCAGGTCGATAAGTCGATGTTCCTTGCCGACTGCAAGGGCACCCAGTTCAATGTGTTGAAGACATTCGCCGACGTGAAAAGCGGCAGCGCGTGCAAGGTCTAAGCCAGACCGGACAAAGGCGAGCGAAGACCCGGCCGAGTTTCTCGGCCGGTCAGGAGGTTAGGGGATGGATCCGCTGATCGTCACCCAGGCGATCAACGTCGTCTACGCCGTCAGCACTCTTGCCGTTCTGGCGCTTGGCCTTGCCGTGATCTTCGGGCTGCTCGGTGTGCTCAACATCGCGCACGGCGAGTTCATCATGATCGGCGCTTATTGCGCCTATGTTACGCAGTCCTCGGGCTGGCCCTATTTGGCGGCCTTGCCGTTGACGCTTGCCGTGTGCGGACTTCTTGGCGCCGCGGTCGAGTGGATCATGATCCGTCCACTGTACCGGCGTCCCTTCGACACGCTGGTCGCGACCTGGGGACTTAGCCTGCTGCTGCGAAAGGTTGCGGAGGCGATATTCGGCCTCGGATTTCGCAGCCTCAACATTCCGCTTCCGGGCACCGTCAAGTTTCTCGGTACCGAATATCCGATCTATCGGTTGTTGCTGATAGCGATCTCGCTCGTGGTCGTAACCGCGCTCGTCATCTGGTACGGGCGCAGCCGCACTGGCAGCCGAATCCGCGCGATGGTAAGCAATCCGGAACTTGCGCAGGCGCAGGGAATTTCGGTGCGGCGGCTTGCGGCCGGCACCTTTATCGTGGGCACCTGCCTTGCCGGCCTCGGCGGTGTCATGGTTGCGCCGCTGGTGCCGGTGCAGCCCTTCATGGGGCTCGACTATGTGCTTCGCACTTTCTTTGTCCTGATCGTCGGCGGGCTTGGCAGTGTGCCGGGTCTCCTGGCCGGCGCGGCCGTCATTGGCGGATTCGACAGCGTAATCTCCGCGGTCACCAATGCCGCCAATGGATATTTCGCCGTGTTGGTTCTCGCGATTTTGTTCCTCTGGTTGAGGCCGCGAGGGATCGTTGCGCGCGGCTAGCCTCGTCGTCCTCATCGCGATTGCGCTGCCGCTGGCTCTCGGCCAGTTCTGGGCCTATCAGCTCGGCCTCTACGCGCTTTATGCTGCGGCCGCAGTGGGCGTCGGCTTGTGCTGGGGGCAGGCGGGATTTCTTCCGCTCGGTCAGGCGATGTTCTTCGGCCTCGCGGCTTATCTGACCGGCCTCGCATTCATCGCCTTTCAGAGTCATCCGCTGATTGCCGTTCTGGCAGTGCCGCTTGCCGCCGTCGTCTCGGGGCTCCTGGCCTATGCGATTGGCGCCGTCGTGTTTCGGCGCACCGGCGAGACCGGCGCATATTTCTCGATGATCACGCTTGCTCTGTCGCTGCTCGCCTTCCAGATCGCAACGAGTTGGAATTCAGTCACCGGCGGTTTCGACGGGCTCAAGGGCATCCCGGGTTTGCCCGGCTTGGACGATCTCTCCGATGTCTACTACGTTTCGGCCGCCATCTTGCTTGCGGTGCTGGCGCTTGCCGGCTGGCTCTACACCGCGCCGATCGGGGTGCTTTGGCGGGCGTTGTCGCAAAACGAGCGCCGCCTGCAACTGTTCGGCTTCGATACCAACCACCTCAAGTCCGTGGCGTTCGGCGTCAGCGGACTCATGGCCGGGATCGGCGGCGCGATCTATGCGCCGCAACAGGGCATCGTCACGCCGCAGCTCGTCGGATTTGGCTTGTCGGCCGACTTGGTGATCTGGGCCGCCGTCGGAGGCCGCGCAAGTTTGCTGGGGCCGGTCATCGGGACGCTTTTGGTCGGCTCACTCACGGCGCAGCTGCGCGATACCGTGCAATTCTGGGAAGTTTTGATGGCGTTGTTTTTCATCGCCATCGTGCTGGTCTTTCCCCGTGGCATCGCCGGGCTGTTGGAGACTTTGCTGCGGCGCTTCGCGGCAACCCGGCAGCTCAAAGCCACAATCGCTGCGCCAGGCGATCCGGGCGCGAAGCCGCCGGCCAAATTGGCACTCCGCGACGTCAGCGTTCGCATTGGGGAAGTCACCATCCTCAACAAGCTTTCCGTCGACTTCGACCAGGCGGGAATATTCTGCGTGATCGGGCCAAACGGCGCGGGCAAGACGTCGATGTTCAACGCCATCAGCGGCGAACTCGCCGCATCCGGTGAGATCGGACTTGGCAACTCAAACGTCGCCGGTCTCGCACCCAATCGCGTCAGCGGCCTGGGCGTTGCCCGGAAATTGCAGATCCCAAGCGTGTTTCCGGACCTCTCGATAGCCGACAATCTGGCCATTGCGCTGTGGAGCGGCCGGGCCGCGAAATTGCAACTCCTTGATCCGCGCCTCCGTCGTTGGACCAGCCCGATGCTGGAGGAGCTGAAATCGCGTTATCCTTTCCTTGCGTCCGTCGCGCGCAAGGCCGCGGAATTGTCTCACGGCGAGCAACAGATTCTTGAGCTTGCGATGGCGCTGCTGACCGAGCCGCGCGTGTTGTTGCTCGACGAACCGTGCGCGGGCCTCTCGCCTGAGGAAACCACGGCCGTGATGGAGATCGTACGCTGGGCCGCGGAACGGCTTGGCGGCGCCATCATCATCATCGAGCACGACATGAGTCTGGTGAAGGAGTTGGCCGAGGTCGTCTACGTTCTCCATAACGGCACGCTGCTGGCCAAGGGCAGTGTTGCTGCGATCCAGGCCGCTCCGGAGGTTCGTGCAGTCTATGTCGGAGGCGAGAAATGAGCGTCTCGCGGCTGGCGTTTGAAAACGTTACGGGGGGATACGGAACGACCACTATCGTGCGCGACCTCACCGGCGCGGCCAACGCCGGCGAGGTGTTATGCGTGCTTGGTCGCAATGGAGTCGGCAAGAGCACCTTGATGAAGCTTCTTTTCGGATATCTGCCGTGCTGGAAGGGCCGGGTTCTCCTCGATGGTGAGCCCGTTCACGGCCATGATCCGTCCGCGCGCCGCCGCGCCGGCATGAGCTATTGCCCACAGGAGCGGCCGGTCTTCGATGATCTGTCCGTGCGTGACAATCTCGTGTTGATGCGGGCAAGCCGAAAGCTCGAGCCCTTCCGCCCCTATTTCGATCGCTTCCCAATTCTCGAGCGGCGCCTGACGCAGCACGCCGGAACGCTGTCCGGTGGTGAGAAGAAGATCCTCTCCTTTGTCCGCGGCCTCGCTGAGGACCAGCCGGTCGTGCTGCTCGACGAGCCGAGCGAAGGCGTGCAGTGGGAAAACATCGTGCACATGGAAGCCTTCATCGCTGAAAAAAAGGCTGACGGCGTTGCGTTCATCGTCGTTGAGCAGAATCTGTCCTTCGCCGAACGTATCGCGGATCGCTACCTGATCATGGACCAAGGCCGCACGATGTTGGAGGGATCGCCGTCGACGATCGACCGCAGCCACGTTCTCGCGCACCTGCATGTGTGAGGCGCCGAAGCCGGCGCAGCGCGATCGTCAGGCGTTCAAGTCGCCTCGAATTGCAGAGCCGCTCCGCAGCGCGGCGCGATCCTCGCGCGGTGACGCTCCAAACGCATCCTTGTACCGGCGGCTGAAATGTCCGAAATCCGCGAAGCCGCAGGCAAGCGCGATCTGCGCAATGCTGTCATGGGCATGCAAGGGATCGGCGAGGTATCGGCGGCTTTTCTCCAGTCGCCGTTTCCAGATCCAATCGCTTACCGTTGTTTGCTCGTCGTGAAACAGGTCCTGGAGGTAACGCGGCGAAATGCGCAGAAAGGCCGCAACCTTCTCGGTATTGAGCGAATGATCGTGCAAGTTGGTTTCGATCAGCGCCTTGGCGCGAAACGCCAGCGCCATCCGGCCCGCGGTTTGAGCTTCGGTTCCGGTTCCTAATCGCTCGCCAAGTGCAGCGGTAATCAGAGACAAACAGGTTTCCGAAAGCCGGCCGGCAGTGGCGGGAGCGATCTCGGAGACAACGGAGGCTGTTTGCCGTACGAACGGAAGTACCAATGACCCCACCGGGCTTGTCGCCTCGATTCGCCGCGCGGTCCACGCTTCGGTTCGACCAATTCGCCGCATCATTGCGTCGCGCGGCATATGCAGCACGAGCTGCTCGAACTCGGCATGGAATTTCAGCGTGTAGGGCCGTGTGCTGTCGTAACAAGCGAAGTCCCCAGGCTCGAGCCGCGCCTCGCGTCCGTCCTGGCTCACGATGCCGGTCCCGTTCACCTGCAAACTGATAAGCATGACTTCTTCGCGCGCGCGGCGGATTCTTGTCCGCGTCCGCGTTACGGTCTGACCGTCGGCTCGCACGGTGGAAAAATGCAGGCCGTCGCATTCGGTGGTGGCGATCTCGCCAAAAAACGGCCCGTCCGCGTAAACCTTGCAATCGAGTTCGACAAACGTGTCGCAGACCGCGTCCTGCCAAAACTGGAGGCGCCTGCGCTCGGCGACAGCGTTAGTCGTCAGCACGGTTTTCATTACACCGCACCCGTTTCGCAGAGGAGACCGGCGGAGCAGCCTAACACGACGCCCGGGCGGCGCGAAACGCGTGTCGAAGGTCCTGCGCCCGCAGCCAATTTTTACTGCGCACGTAGCCAAGTACCCTCTGACGAGGGCCCCTAGTTTCATCGGACTGCGAGTTCCCGAAACAGCGTCCGCAGCCGTCCTCGGCTTGACGCGGGCATTTGGCAAAGGAGTTGAACATGGCCGTGACCCATCCGAAGTTCAAAGTTGCGGCTGTCCAGGCGGCGCCTGCATTTCTCGATCTTGACGCGTCAATTGAGAAAGCGATCCGCTTCATCGATGAGGCCGGCGCGGCCGGCGCGCGCCTCATCGCTTTTCCGGAGACCTGGATACCGGGTTATCCGTGGTGGATATGGCTCGGCGCGCCCGCTTGGGCGATCATGCGCGGCTTCGTATCGCGTTATTTTGACAACTCGCTCAGTTACGAAAGCCCGGAAGCCGATCGGCTGCGCGCTGCCGCGAAGCGCAACAAAATGTTCGTCGTGGTTGGCCTTTCCGAGCGCGACGGCGGAAGCCTTTATATTGCTCAATGGATAATCGGCCCCGACGGTGAGACGGTCGCCAAGCGCCGCAAGCTCAAACCGACGCACGCGGAGCGGACGGTGTTTGGTGAGGGGGACGGGTCGCACCTTGCGGTTCACGACCTCGCCATCGGTCGCGTCGGCGCGCTTTGCTGCTGGGAGCACCTGCAGCCGTTGTCCAAATACGCGATGTACGCACAGAATGAGCAGGTCCACGTCGCGGCCTGGCCGAGCTTCTCGCTTTATGATCCTTTCGCCCATGCACTCGGCGCCGAGGTCAACAATGCGGCGAGCAAGATCTACGCGGTCGAAGGCTCGTGCTTCGTTATTGCGCCGTGTGCGACCGTTTCTCAGGCGATGATCGAAGAACTGTGCGACACGCCCGAGAAACACCAGTTCCTGCATGTCGGCGGCGGTTTCGCGGTGATCTACGGTCCTGACGGTGCACCGCTCGCCCAACCCCTGCCGCCCGACAAAGAGGGACTGGTCTATGCCGATATCGACCTGGGCATGATCTCGGTCGCGAAGGCGGCGGCCGACCCGGCCGGCCATTATGCACGGCCGGATGTGACCAGGCTTTTGTTCAACAATCGTCCGGCGAACCGTGTCGAGACGCTCGCGTTGCCGGTCGACCAAGACACCGAGGCCGAGGTTGCGGCGAAGCCAGCGTCAAAGCCTGTTCATCTTGCCGCGCTGCCTCCCGCCCAAACCGCCGCCGAGTGAGGCCGCCAATGGAATCCGCCATTCCTCCGCATCTTGAAACAAGGCGCACGCGGCATCGGCGTGTTTCGGACGACTACAAGCCGCCTTATCCGTCGTTTGTCGCGCGCCACCGGCCGGGGGTCGAGAAGGTTGTGATGGCCTATTTCGGGATCCAGCACGCGGGCGAGGCGCCACCGGCGCGAACCGCGGCGCTCGACTGGATCACGAAGGCATTTGCGGCTCCGGAAGGACCCCACCACTGGGATCGCGCGATCTACACGGACGAGGCCGGCTATTCCAACGTCGTTTCCGTGGCCTATTGGGACGATCAGAAAGGCTTCGAAAGTTGGTTTTCACCGGTCCGCGAAGCCTGGACGGGCGGCAAGCTCAACGGCGCCGGTATAGGCACCTTCATCGAACTCTTGAGCCCCTCGGTAACCACCTACGAGACGCTGTTTTCGTCGCTTGGTCGGCCCGAAGGCGTGGCAATGCTAGCCGACGGTATGAGCGGCGAAGTCATGGAGCACGCCTATTGGGGCGGCATGCGGGACCGCATTCCGCTCTCCCAGAGCAGCGAAATGGCGCCGACTGGCTCGCCTGTCGTCGTGCGCGACGGCGCGCGTCTGCGTGTGAAGCCGCACGAAAATATCTGTTTGATCCGCTCGGGCCAGGACTGGAGCGATACTAAATCTTCCGAGCGAAAAATGTATCTCGATGATGTCGAGCCGGTTCTGCGCGCTGGAATGGACTTCTTGCGCGACGAAGGCCTGTCGATCGGGTGCTTTGCCAACCGATACATGACCGTGCTTGATCGCGACGGACAACAGACCGAGAAAACCTACGGTATGAGCTGGTGGAAAAGTCTCGCCGCACTCGAACGCTGGGCTGAATCTCATCCGACTCATGTGAGTATTTTCGGCGCCGCGATGAAGTATCTTTCCAGCCTGGGTCCCGCCGCCAAGCTCAGGCTCTATCACGAGGTCACGGTGGCGCCCGGAGCAGACCAGTTCTTTGAATATCTCGACTGCCACGAACAGACCGGCATGCTGAAGGTCGTTACTGCAGGCGCCACCGTCGGCGCGTGATCCGACCGCCGCCGGATCGCGCCAGCGCCGCACGATACGCGCGGCACGCCATCGGCCATCGACCGCAATCGCGGACTTGCGCACATGCACGTGTAAGCTTGCGGGCGGAAACCGTAACGCCGTGCAGGCCGGTATTTTTGCCGATGCCGCCAGGCCGAGAACAGCGCTATAATGTCCGTCAGCCAAGAAACTCGGCCTCAAACCCGGCCTCAACAAGAAACCCGGCCTCAAATCGCCGGCAATTCGCACGGAGGTTCTTTTGCAGAAAACTGCCACCCGTCCGGCCTTGCCGGACCTTGCCGAACCGACATTTACCGGTTCGCTGGCAGGCGATGCCGAAACCGCCAGCGCTTACCTTGCGGCCATCGAGGCTCTGGCGCGACCGGAGAGGGTGGAGCGCAACGGGCAGTTTCGGGCCGAAACGGCTGCACTGAGAGCCCGCGCCTTGGCCGCGAAAGAGAAATTTTTCAGGCTTCACGCCGTCGCCATCTACGACGAATTGACCGGCAAGGGCGCCCGTATGTTGCGCGTTTCCGAACTGCTGATGGCGGCGTCAAACCGCTACCCAACCTTGTTGCCGACGCGCGAGACGATCGACGCCGAGCGGGCGCTTAAGCAGCAGAGCGCCAAGGAAGGCCGTGAACTGGATCAGGGCCTTTTCATCGGGCAAGTTCTCGCCCACGAGCGGTGCGGCATGCATCTCATTCACGCGATGCTCAAGCCCAAGCGCGAGGCGCTTGAGCGGATCGCCGAGTTCCGCCAAAGCGGTTTTGTCGATCTCGGGGAAGCCAAAGTCGAACGCAAAGGCAAGGTCGGCTGCGTCACCCTGACTAATCTGAAATTCCTCAATGCCGAGGACGATCGCGCCACGGCGGCGTTGGAGACCGCGGTCGATCTCGTGCTGCTCGACGACGCGATCGAAGTCGGCGTGCTGCGCGGTGGTCCCGTGCAGCATCCAAAATACAAAGACCGCCGCATTTTTAATGCCGGCATCAATCTCACGCACCTTTACTACGGCCAAATCTCATTCGTGCACTTCTTCATCGAGCGCGAGCTCGGGCTGCTGCACAAGATCTTTCGCGGTCACTGGCGCTCGGACTCCTACGACGAGCAATACGAGGATTACGTCGAGAAGCCGTGGGTGGCGGCTGTCGAAGCGTTCGCGATCGGCGGCGGCTGTCAGCTTCTGTGCATCATGGACCGAGTGCTTGCGGAGACGGGAGCTTATTTCAACCTGCCGGCCAGCAAGGAAGGATTTATTCCCGGCGCGGCAAACTTGCGGCTCCCTCGGCTGGTTGGCATCAAGCTCGCCCGCGAGGGCATTTTCTTCGAGCGCGTTTTCCACGCGGACACGCCGGAGGGCCGCAGGATTTGCGACGAAGTCGTTCCCGTTGGCGGGATGGATGCGGCGATTGAGGCGAACGCCGCGCAGCTTGTTCGGGCTGGAATGACGAGTGCCGTCTCTAACCGCAAGGCGCTCCGCGTCGCCGAAGAACCGCTGCCGGTGTTTCGGCGCTACATGGCGACCTACGCCCGGCAGCAAAGCCGCTGCCTCTACGATCAAAAGCTCATCGAGAATCTCGAACGGAGCTGGAAACCCGGAACCCGGCGGACGTAGGCGAGGTCGCGCACCGCTAATCATGGACCAGCAATGACATCATCCGAAGTAGCTGCTGCGCCGCCGCTGGCGTCGGTCACGCGCGTGACGGTCGGTCCAAAGGACACCGTCGGCGCGCTCGAGCCCAGCATGCCGCAAGTGGCGTCCACGCCTTACCTCGTCACCATCGCCGAGTTCGCGTGCGCGAACTTGGTAAAAGGCTTGCTCGAACCGGGTCAGATTACCGTCGGCACCCGGGTCGTCATCGATCATCTCGGAGCGAGCAAGGTCGGTGCCGAACTCGTCGTCAAAGCCGCGCTGCTGGGCCGGGAAAAGAACCGGTTCAAGTTTGGGGTCGAGATCGCTGATGGTGAACGTGTCGTCGGCAAGGTCGAACACGAGCGGGCCGCGGTCTCGCTTGAGAAAATCATGAGATCCTTGGGCTAAAGCGCCAAAAGGGTCGCGGGGAGAGCTGGCTCGAAATGCGAACGATTGCGGAAATGCTGCGCTGGCGCGCGCGGCGTCATCCGTCGCTTGAAGCGGTGTGGTTCGAAGGCCAATCGTGGACCTTCGCCGAATTCAACGAGTCGACGTCGCAGCTTGCGGCGGGCCTCGTCGGGAAGCTCGGCCTGCAACCCGGCGATCGTGTCGGCATCCTCGACAAGAACGGCGCGGCATATTTAGAGTTGTTCTTCGCCCTCGACAAGGCCGGTCTGGTCGCGGCGCCGCTCAACTGGCGGCTCACCCAGCATGAGGTCGAACAGATCGTCGACGACGCCAAACCGAAGCTGATCGTGACCGGCGCGGATTTCAAGACGCTTGGTGCCGCAACTGGCGTGCCGACCATGACGTTCGACGAGCTGCCGCGCGGCGGCGAGGATCCGCGACGCGACGCCGACGGTGCCGTCAGCTGTCAATTCTGCACCTCGGGCACCACGGGCCTTCCGAAGGGGGCGATGCTGACCGGGTGGAATTTGCTCAACGTCGGATTTTGCGGCGCGCTCGAGAACAGAGAGATGCGCGAAGGCGGCCGCGCGCTGGTTTGCCTGCCGCTGTTCCATATTGGCGGCACCATCTGGGCGATCTGGGCGATGCAAACGGGATCGACCGTCGTTATCGTGCGCGAGATCGTGCCGGAAACACTGCTCACCACCATGGTCGAGCAGCGCATCGAGAGCGCACTCCTGGTGCCGACGCTGATGTTGTTCCTGACAGAATTACCGAAGGCACGCACCGCGGATTTCTCCGCGCTCAAGCTGATCAGTTACGGCACCGCGCCGATCTCGCCTAATCTCCTGCGCCGCTCGATCGAAGTGTTCAAATGCCGCTTCTTGCAGGTCTACGGCCTCACCGAAACGACCGGCCCGTTCACGGCGCTCTCGCATGAGCAACACGTCGGCGAGCGGCTCTTGTCCTGCGGCCGGCCGATGCTCGGCGGCCGCGTGCGGATCGTCGACTCCGACGGTAACGAACTGCCGCCTTATGAAATCGGCGAGATCCTTTATCAGGGCGAAAACCTGATGGCGGGATATTGGGCGCGCGAGCAGGCGACGGCACAGGCGATCCGCGACGGCTGGTTTCATACCGGCGACGCCGGCTATGTGGACGAAGAAGGGTTTCTTTTCCTCAAGGACCGCATCAAGGACATGATCATATCGGGCAGCGAAAACGTTTACCCGGCCGAGGTCGAGGCAGTCCTGATGCGTCATCCCGAGGTACTGGAATGCGCGGTCATCGGCGTGCCGGATGCCAAGTGGGGCGAGACCGTGAAGGCGGTAGTGGTGCGGCGCCAAGGCACGAATCTCAGCGAAGCGGCTCTGATCGCGTGGTGTCGCGACCAGCTTGCAGGCTTCAAGCGGCCGAGTTCGGTGGATTTCATCGACGCTTTGCCGCGCAATGCCAGCGGCAAGCTTCTCAAGCGCTCGCTCCGAGAGCCCTACTGGGTGGGGTTTAGCCGCCGGGTCAACTAGCGATCGGCGACTGGGAAATTACCCGCAACGCGATCAGAGCCTCTCGGCCTCTGCGGAAAATTACCTTATAATCGCTCCAGACCCGATGGGGTGAAGTAGCCGTCCCGTACAGCGAAGGGATGACGGCAATGCCGGTGACTTACGAAACGTGGCTTGTCCTGCTCTCGATCGTCATGGCGATCCAGGGTGCCTATGTCGGCTTGAGCCTTGCCGTCCAAATTGCCGACGCAACCGGTATGCGGCGGCGTCTTCTTCTCGCTGGCGCAACCGTTTCGTTCGCCGTCGCGATTTGGACCATGCATTTCGTCGGCATGCTGGCGGTGCGGCTGCCGTTCCAGGTCGATTACCTGGTCCTTCCGACATTACTGTCGTTCCTGGTCTGCGCGATAGTGGTCGGCGCCGCGGTCTACGCCACCAGTTCCGGACCGCTCACGCTACTTCGCCTTACGCTCTCGTCGTGCCTGATGGGCGGCGGCATTTTCGCGATGCACTATCTGGGCATGAGCGCGCTCGATGCGAGCGCGCACATGATCCACGATCCAGTCCATGTTGCCGCGAGCATGGCGATCGCGATCGCCGCGTCGGGACTGGCGCTGTGGCTCGCGACCGGACGGGGAGGGCGTCCACCGCTCGTCTTGTCCTCGGTCGCCTTTGGGGTCGCTGTTTCCGGCATGCACTACACGGCGATGAGAGGGGTGACCCTTTACCCGTTCGTCACCACGTCCTCGGGCGCGCCGGCTTTGTCGGCCGATCTCCTGGCCATCGTTGTAGCCGTGGTCGCGTTCTGCATTTCCGGAATTTTTCTTTTGCTGCTGCTGCCCGATGCCGGCCGCACGGCGCCACAAGCCGATTCTGCCGCGGGCAACGAAGTGGCACTGCGTGTCGTCGCTGAGACCGCGCCAAGGTCGGCCGCAATGCCGGACGCGACGACCGACGTTGGCCAGAACATCGAGGTCGGCCGCGGCACGTATGCGCCGCTCGGCGGCGCCGGTGCTCCACCCCGCCGTTTTGCCCGCCATCTGCCGATCGAGCGGGATGGTGGCACTCACTTTCTTGCGGTTGAGCAGGTGGTCGCGGTGCATGCCAACGCGCATTACACCTATGTCTTCGACGGCAGCGATAAGCTGTTCTGCCCGCTCGCCATCGGCGACGTGGAATCGCGGTTGGACGGCAGTCAGTTTATCCGCGTGCACCGCAGCCACATCGTCAATATCGGCCGCGTCGTTGGCTATAAGCGCTCTGGCGACAACGAGCTGGTCGAGATGGCCGGCGCCCACAACTACCTTGTACCGGTCAGCCGGAGCCGAATTGGCTCGCTGAAATCGCGGGTCGCCACGCTCAACGGCGCCGATCCGGCATATGCGCCACGCCGGCGGCATCGCCTTGCAGTGCAATAAATCCGGCCTGCCGTCCCGACTGCGTCAATAATGTTGACGCAATTCGTGCCATCACGACCGCCATTGGTGCGGAAGCAATCCCTTTGGTGCATTCGCTAGGCGCTGGTGCACTGACGATTGCTGCTGCGGCGCACAACTCGCCACACTTTGACTTTCCGTATTGCGCGCCTTCCGAACGGGACCTTGGTGATGACCTTGGTCAAGCGGACAGCGCCAAGGGAGGATGCCCATGATACCAGGCGCTTTCGCCTATCACCGCCCTACATCCGTCAAGGAAGCCGTCGGTCTGCTGGCGCAACTGGGTGACGACAGCCGTGCGCTTGCCGGTGGCCACAGCCTCATTCCGATGATGAAGCTGCGCCTGGCGACGCCCGCACATCTCGTCGATCTGGCCGGCATCGCCGATCTCAAGGGTATCCGTGCCGACGGTGCTGACATCGTTATCGGTGCGATGACCACGCAGCACGACCTCATCGGCTCCGATCTGTTGGGCGGCAAGATCCCGATCCTGCGCGAAACGTCGGAGCAGATCGCCGATCCGCAGGTCCGCTACCTCGGCACGCTCGGCGGCAACGTCGCCAACGGCGATCCCGGTAACGATATGCCGGCAGTAATGATGTGCCTGGGCGCGACGTATCACGTCATGGGCAAGGGCGGAGAGCGGCGCATCGCGGCGCGAAGTTTCTATCAGGGCGCCTATTTCACCGCGCTGGAAGGCGGTGACGTCCTCACGGCCGTACGCATTCCGGTGCCAGCCGCCGGACATGGCCATGCCTACGAGAAACTCAAACGCAAGATCGGCGACTATGCGACCGCCGCTGCCGCCGTCGTGCTCACCATGAGCGGCGGCAAAGTCGCGGCCTGCTCGATCGGATTGACCAATGTTGCCGAAACGCCGCTTTGGGCAGAGGAGGCGGCGAAAATCCTGATCGGCTCAACGCTTGATGCAGCGACGGTGAAGAAAGCCGTGGCCGCCGCCGAGGCGATTACAGCTCCCGCCACCGACGCGCGCGGACCTGCGCAATACCGCACCAAAATGGCCGGCGTCATGCTTGCGCGCGCACTTGCCCGCGCCAAAGCACGTGCGCGCGGCTGACCGCAAGAGGCAACGCCATGGCTAAATCCCAAGTCTCCATGAAGGTGAACGGCAAGACCATCGAAGCGTTGGTCGAGCCGCGAACCTTGCTCATCCACTTCCTCCGCGACCAAGAGAACATCACCGGGCCGCACATCGGCTGCGAGACCAGTCATTGCGGCGCCTGCACTGTCGATCTCGACGGCAAGTCGGTGAAATCCTGCACGGTGTTCGCGATCCAGGCGAACGGCGCCGACATCCGCACCATCGAAGGAATGGCGAACGCCGACGGGACCTTGCACGCATTGCAGGAAGGGTTCCGCGAAATGCACGGGCTGCAATGCGGCTTCTGCACGCCGGGAATGATCCTGCGCGCCTATCGGCTCCTCCAGGAGAACAAAAACCCCTCCGAGGAGGAAATCCGCTACGGCATCTCGGGCAACCTTTGCCGCTGCACCGGTTATCAGAACATCGTCAAGGCCATTCAATTCGCCGCCGCGAAAATCAACGGCGTGCCTTTCCAGGAGGCCGCAGAATGAACGCCCAGACCCCCACCTCCGCCGAACGCGCCGAAAAACTCGAAGGCATGGGCTGCAAGAGAAAGCGCGTCGAAGACGTTCGCTTCGTGCAGGGCAAAGGCAATTACGTCGATGATCTGAAGCTGCCGGGCATGCTCTACGGCGACTTCAACCGTTCGCCGCACGCTCACGCTCGCATCAAGAAGATCGACACCACCAAAGCCGCGGCGGTCCCCGGCGTCGTCGCGGTGATTACCGCCGAGACGCTGAAGACCGTCAATCTTGCTTGGATGCCGACGCTCGCCGGTGACAGCCAAATGGTGCTCGCGGACGGCAAGGTTCTCTTCCAGAACCAGGAAGTCGCGTTCGTTATCGCCACGGATCGCTACATCGCGGCTGACGCCGCCGACCTGGTCGAGGTGGAATACGAGCCGCTGCCGGTCAATGTCGATCCGTTCAAGGCCATGGCGCAAGGCGCGCCGATGATCCGCGAAGACCTCAAGGACAAGACCGACGGCGCGCACGGCAAGCGCAAGCATTACAATCACATCTTCTCCTGGCAGGCCGGCGACAAAGCCGCAGCCGACGCGGCATTCGACAAGGCGGAAGTAAAGATAAGGGAGATGATCGCTTATCCTCGCGTGCACCCATGCCCGCTCGAGACCTGCCAGTGCGTCGCGTCGTTCGACAAGATCAAGGGCGAGCTGACGCTATGGGGCACCTTCCAGGCGCCGCATGTCATCCGCACCGTCGGTTCGCTGATCTCGAAAATCCCCGAACACAAAATCCACGTCATTGCGCCCGACATCGGCGGTGGCTTCGGCAACAAGGTCGGCGCCTACCCGGGTTATATATGTGCGATCGTAGCCTCGATCGTGACCGGCGTTCCGGTTAAGTGGGTCGAGGATCGCATCGAAAATCTCTCGACCACCGCATTCGCCCGCGATTTCTTCATGGACGTTGAAATCGCAGCAACCAAGGACGGCAAGGTTACGGGTCTGCGCTGTTACACCATCGCCGACCACGGCGCTTTTGACGCCTGCGCCAACGCCAGCAAGTGGCCCGCCGGCCTTTTCAGCATCATCAGCGGCTCCTACGATTTCCCTGCCGCGCATTGTCTGGTCGACGGCGTCTATACCAACAAAGCGCCGGGCGGCGTCGCTTATCGCTGCTCGTTCCGCGTCACTGAAGCGGCTTACGCCATCGAGCGCGCCATGGACATCATGGCGCAAAAGCTCGGCATGGATCCGGCCGAATTCCGCGTCAAGAATCTCATTCGCCGCGAGCAATTCCCGTACACCTCGGCGTTTGGCTGGCAGTACGATTCCGGCGACTATCACACCGCCATGAACAAGGCGATGGAGAAGGTCAACTACAGGAAGCTGCGCGAAGAGCAGAAGGCCAGGCGAGAAGCCTTCAAGCGCGGCGAGACGCGCGAACTGATGGGCATCGGTGTTGCCTTCTTCACCGAAATCGTCGGCGCCGGTCCGTCGCGCGCCTGCGACATTCTCGGTATCGCCATGTTCGACTCGGCGGAGATCCGAATCCATCCGACCGGCAGCGGCATTTGCCGGCTTGGCACCAAATCGCAAGGCCAGGGTCACGAGACGACATACGCCCAGATCATCGCCACCGAACTCGGCATACCCGCCGACAATATCATGGTCGAGGAGGGTAACACCGACACCGCGCCGTATGGGCTCGGCACCTACGGTTCGCGCTCGACGCCGGTGTCCGGTGCCGCCACGGCCATGGCCTGCCGCAAGATCAAAGCCAAGGCGCAGATGATCGCGGCCTATATGCTCGAGGTCCACGACGACGATCTGGAATGGGACGTGGATCGCTTCAAGGTGAAGGGCAATCCCGAGCGCTTCAAGACCATGACCGAACTCGCGTGGGCGGCCTATCACGAAGTGCCGCCCGGCATGGAGCCCGGCCTGGAGGCGATCAACTACTACGATCCGCCGAACTTCACGTTCCCGTTCGGCGCCTACATTTGCGTCGTCGATGTCGATGTCGACACCGGCTCCACCAAGGTGCGCCGCTTCTACGCGCTCGACGATTGCGGAACGCGCATCAATCCGATGATCATCGAGGGCCAGATTCACGGCGGCCTGACCGAGGCCTTCGGCATCGCGATGGGGCAGGAGATCCACTACGACGAGGAGGGCAACGTCACGACCGCGTCGTTGATGGATTACTTCCTGCCGACCGCAGTTGAAACGCCGCATTGGGAAACCGACTGGACGACGACGCCGTCGCCGCACCATCCGATCGGCGCCAAGGGCGTCGGCGAAAGCCCGAATGTCGGCGGCGTGCCATGCTTCTCAAATGCGGTCAACGACGCCTTTGGGTTCCTCGGCTCGACCCATATCCAGATGCCGCACGACAATTGGCGGACCTGGACAGCGGCCGAGAAGCTCGGCCTGCATGGGTGAGCCCGCCTAGACACTTGTCATGCCCGGCCTTGTGCCGGGCATCCACGCCTTCGACATATGGAAGGGAACAAAGACGTGGATGGCCGGAACGAGTCCGGCCATGACGGAGCGGAGGTAATTGTCCCTTCATGACCCTCAAGCGCGAAGACATTGCGGAAAAGCTCGCGGCCGTCGGTTATGTCGCTGACCACGACCTTGCCACGGCGCTGTGGCTGATGGAGTTTCTCAAGCGCCCGCTGCTCCTTGAGGGCGAAGCCGGTGTCGGCAAAACCGAAGTGGGCAAAGCGCTTGCGGCATTGCATGGCGCCGAACTGATCCGTCTGCAATGTTACGAAGGTCTCGATCAGAACGCCGCGCTCTATGAGTGGAATTATCAGCGCCAGCTTCTGGCCATCAAAACGCGCGAGGGCGTCGGCGAGAATGCGGACGATATCGAGGAGCACATCTTCTCGGAAAAATATCTGTTGGAGCGGCCGCTCCTCGCCGCGATCCGCCGCGAAAAGCCCCCGGTGCTGCTGATCGATGAGGTGGATCGTGCTGACGAGGAATTCGAAGCGTTTCTGCTCGAGCTGCTCTCGGATTTTCAAGTCAGCATTCCCGAGCTTGGCACCATCAAGGCCACGTCCATCCCGCGCGTGGTGCTGACGTCCAACGGCACGCGCGAATTGTCCGACGCGCTGCGGCGGCGTTGTCTTTATCATTACATTGATTTTCCGGAGGTCGATCGCGAGGCAAAAATCATTCTGACGCGGATGCCGGGCATCGACACGACTCTGGCGTTGCAGATCGCGCGGATGGTAGCGGCGGTGCGCAAGGAGGATTTGCGCAAGGTCCCCGGCGTCGCGGAAACGCTTGATTGGGCGGCCACGCTCGCCGGCCTCGAGGTGCACGACCTGCGGCAGGAGCCGGAAGCGGTCTACGAAACGATGATCTGTTTGCTCAAGACGCAAGAAGATCGCGCGCGGCTCACACGCGAGGTGAGCGAGCGGTTACTTGGGAAGGTGGCGTGATGACTAACCACCGTCACCCTGAAGCGCGAGCGCAGCGAGCCAACACCAGTCGGCTCTCGCCGACCGGTGAAATTGAAAATCCGAAATCGGGCAAATCCGATTTTGTTCGGGGCGACGGCTCGGGCGCGGCGATGCATCCCTCGAGGGCCGCTTCGCAGCCGCCTCAGGATGACGGGCAATTGGTTGGCGCACGCCGCCGTCTCGCTGGCTTCGCCCGCACGCTGCGCGACAATGGCTTTCGTATCGGGCTTGCCGAAACGACCGACGCGCTCTCCGTTCTCACGACGCCGGCCGCGACGCGGCCGACGTCGCTCAAACCGGCGCTCCGCGCGCTGTTCTGCGCGACCCATTCCGACTGGGAGCGTTTCGACGAGATATTCGACGCCTTTTGGCGCGGCGAAGGCATGCGTCAGCGGCAAGTCATTTCGGGCCAGCCGGCCGCGAGCCAGGCGCCGGCGCGCCGGCTTGCCGAGGCGCACGTCCCGCAGGAAGCGCTCGGCCTTCCCGATCATGTGGAGCGGCGAAGTGACGGCGACGGTGAAAGCCCGGCGGACGGCCGTGGACGCCGCGAGGGCGCCTCGCGCACCGAGCTCCTGTCAGCGACCGATCTCCGCCACATCGCCGATCCGGACGATGTAGCTGCCACCCACGCGCTGGCGGCCCGGCTCGCCCGCACCATGCGGGCGCGGCTTATTCGCCGCGAGCAGGTTCGCCGACATGGGCGCCGCCTCGATTTGCGCCGCACCATCCATCGCAACGTCTCGCATGGCGGCACCCTGATCGACCTCGCCTGGCGCCGCCGCAAGATCAAGCCACTGCGGCTCGTCGTCCTGCTCGACGCTTCCGGTTCGATGAGCCTCTACACGGCGTTCTTTATCCGCTTCCTGCATGGCGTCGTCGACAGCTTCCGCGAAGCCGAAGCCTTCGTCTTTCACACCCGGCTTGCGCATGTCTCGCCGTCGCTGCGCGATCGCGACGTCACCCGCGCCGTCGACAAACTGGCGCTGATGGCTCAGGGCGTCGGCGGCGGCACGCGCATCGGCGAAAGCCTCGCGACGTTCAACCGTTGGCATGCGCGGCGCGTCATCAATTCGCGCACCGCCGTCATGATCGTCTCTGACGGTTACGACACCGGCGAACCGGAACAACTCGGCGAAGAGATGCGACGGCTGCGCCGGCGCTGCCGCAAAATCATCTGGCTCAATCCGCTGATCGGCTGGCGCGACTATTCCCCGCAGGCCCGCGGTATGCAGGCAGCGCTGCCTTACGTCGATCTCTTCGCGCCGGCACACAATCTCGAGAGCCTCGCGGCGCTCGAACCGTATCTTGCGAGGATCTGAAGCCGTGGAACCCGCACAAGACATCCTCGACGTCATCTCGACGCGAAAGTCGGCGGGCGAACCGTTCGCTCTCGCAACCGTCGTGCGCACGGTAGCGGCGACGGCCGCGAAAGCCGGCGCGAAAGCGGTGATCCTGCCGGACGGCACGATTTCCGAAGGCTGGATCGGCGGCGGCTGCGCGCGCGCGGCGGTACTTAAGGCGGCGAAAGACGCGCTGGCGGACGGCAAGTCCCGCCTCGTGTCGGTGCAGCCGCCCGACCTGCTCGCCGATCATGGCGTACAAGCCGGAGACGAGCAGGAGGGCGTGCGCTTTGCCAACAATATGTGCCCGAGCCAGGGCACCATGGACATTTTCGTCGAACCGGTATTGCCGCGTCCGCAAGTGGTCATTTGCGGATCGAGCCCGGTCGCTGTCGCCGTGGCCGATCTGGCGAGGCGGGCGAAATTTGCCGTGACGGTTTGTGCACCGGGAGCCGAGCAGGCGGCCTTCGAGCAGGTCGATCGCCGGATCGATGGCTACGCGCTTCCGGTGGAAGAGGCCGGCGCGCGTTATGTCGTTGTTTCGACACAGGGGCGCGGCGATGAAGCCGCGCTGCTGGCCGCGCTCGCGGTCGATGTGGATTATGTCGCCTTCGTCGGGAGCCGTAAAAAGGCCGAGGCGCTTAAGCAGATTCTATCGCAGCGAAACGTGCCTGCCGAGCGCCTGGCGAAACTCAAGGCGCCCGCGGGCCTTGATCTCGGTGCGATCACGCCCGACGAGATTGCGATTTCGATACTCGCGGAGATCGTTGCGGTGCGGCGCAGTACCCGTCCGCGTGGCGTCGTTGCGACTTCGCCTTAGGCTACACTCTTTGCCTCGATGGGCGCGCGAGACTGCCTGACTTATATGACGTAGAATATTTTCATGTCGTTTCGGTTAAGCCGGAAATAAACTTGTTTTTGCACGACCATTGCTTGACTGACGTAGAATATTATACGCTGTTGCCGTCAAGGCGACGGCTCAATTCTTCATAAATCGCCGCGTTTGCAACCGGGAGATTGTCCATGTCTGCGTCATCACAGCATCCGGAAACTATCGCTCTTCACGCCGGCTGGCGTTCTGATCCTACGACCGGCGCCGTTGCCGTGCCGATCTATCAAACGACATCTTATCAGTTCCGCGATACCGAGCATGCGGCCAACCTGTTCGCGCTCAAGGAACTCGGCAATATCTACACGCGCATCATGAATCCAACGAACGACGTGCTCGAGAAGCGCGTCGCGGCGCTGGAGGGCGGCGTCGGCGCACTTGCACTCGCTTCGGGCCAGGCGGCTTCCGCAATTGCGCTGCAAAATCTCGCTCGAGCCGGCGATAATGTTGTCAGTTCGACGGATCTCTACGGTGGGACCTGGAACCTGTTCGCCAATACGCTGAAGGATCAAGGGATCGAGGTCCGCTTTGTAGATCCCGTCGATCCGAACAATTTCCGCCGCGCGACCGACGATCGCACCCGCGCTTATTACGCCGAGACGCTGCCCAATCCGAAGCTCACGGTGTTTCCGATCGCCGAGGTGGCCGAGATCGGCCGCAGTTTTGGCATTCCTCTAATCGTAGACAACACCGCGGCGCCGATCCTCACCCGTCCGTTCGAGCACGGCGCGGCCATCGTCGTTTATTCCACGACAAAGTATATCGGTGGTCATGGCAATTCGATCGGCGGCCTGATTGTCGATAGCGGCACTTTCGATTGGGCCGCGCATCCGCAGCGCCAGCCGGCGCTCAACACTCCCGATCCGAGCTATCACGGTGCGGTTTGGACCGAAGCGGTCAAGCCGCTCGGGCCGATTGCCTATATCATCAAAGCGCGCGTCACGTTGCTGCGCGACGTCGGTTCGGCGATGGCACCGTTCAACGCGTTTCTGACGTTGCAAGGTCTGGAGACGCTGGCGCTGCGCATGGTCAAGCATTGCGAAAATACCCAGCGCGTCGCCGACTTCCTCAAAAAGCGGCCCGGAGTGACCAGGGTCATCCATCCGTCGGTGCAGACCGGCGTGCATCGGCAACGCGCCGATCGGTATCTCAAGGGTGGATTGGGCGGTCTCGTTGGCTTCGAACTTGCTGGCGGCAAGGAAGCCGGCCGCCGCTTCATCGACGCGCTCGAAATGTTCTATCACGTCGCCAATATCGGCGACGCCCGCAGTCTGGCGATCCATCCCGCGACGACGACGCACTCGCAGCTTTCGCCGCAGGAGCAGGAGGCGACCGGCGTTTCCGATGGCTATGTGCGCCTGTCCGTCGGGATCGAGCATATCGACGACATCATCGCCGATATCGAGCGCGGCCTTTCGGCCGCTGGCAAGGTCAAAAAGGCGGCTTAGCCTATATCGTCATGCCCGGCCTTGTGCCGGGCATCCACGACTTAGGAGCGCGATGAATCTAAAGCCGTGGATGGCCGGGACAAGCCCGGCCATGACGGGCGTGTTTTCTCAGAACGCGCCGGCGGTGAAGTTCAGCCGCTGGGTGACGTCGTAGGATTGTTTGGCGATCGGATAGGCGTAGTCGACCCGGAGCGCGCCGAACGGCGAAGCCCAGATCAGGCTGCCGCCGACGGAGGCGCGGATCGCGCTTGAGTTGGCGATCTGCTGCGACGGTGAGAGCGACGCAAGTTTTGACACGCTCGAGGCGTTTGTCGCCCACAAGCTCCCTGCGTCGGAAAACAACGCCATCTTCAATTGCGCGTCCGCCGAGACGAACGGCACCGGTGCTTGCAGCTCGGCTGAAGTCGTCCAGTAGACGTTGCCGCCGACATTGTCCTGGGTCGTTCCGGGCGTTACGTCGCGCGGCCCAAAGCCGTTGGGCGCAAAACCGCGCACCAGTTGCGGGCCGCCGAAGAAGCCATTGAGCAGCGGTAATTGCTGGCCACCCCACGGCGTCGCGTAGCCGCTTTGCGCCCGCGCGATGCCAACGACGTCGCCAAAGATCTGATGATAGTAGCGGGCGTCCTCGGTCGTGCGCGCGAATTTGGCGGCGCCGCCGAGACCGGCAAATTCGTTGTTCGACTGTACCCGAACGCCGCTTGTCGGATTCTTGGGATTGTCGAGCGTGGAATAGGTCATGCCCGAGCCGACGGAGGAGACCCACATCGGGCCGACCGCGGCGGCCTGCTGGATCGGCAGAGACGCGGTGCCGAGCGCAGGGTCGAGCGAGATGCCCTGATTGTAGATCGCATAGCTCCAGCTCACGCCGAGCTGGTCGCTTATCGGCGTGCCCGCCAGGATTTTGGCGCCATAAAGAGTGCTGTCGTAGGATTGATAGCTGTTGGCCAAAGAACTCTTTGCCGAACAGATCGACGCCGAGCGAAAGCCGCGGGCCAAGCGCATAGGGATCGGTGAACGAAACATCGAAGCCCCTGACATATTGCCCAAGGGTTGCCGACGCCCTGGCGGTGTCGCCAGTCCCTAAAAAATTTGTGTCACCGACGGTGACCGTCGCCGATGCCCCGTCGGCGGCGGAATAGCCGCCGGAGACGAAGAACTCTCCGGTCTTCTGCTCATCGAGCGTCACGTCGACCACAACACAGTCGGGGGCCGAGCCGGGTTGAGTGCCGATCTTGACGGTCTTGAAATATCCGAGCTGCTCGAGCCGGCGCTTGCCGCGGTCGACCAACGCGCGATTGTAGGCATCGCCTTCGACAAACTCGAATTCGCGCCGGATCACGTCGTCGCGCGTTTTGCTGTTGCCGTGGATTTCGATGCGCTCGACATAAAGGCGTTTGCCTTCCTCGACGGTGTAGACGAGATTGATCGTGCGCTGTTCAGGGGCGCGTTCGCTGCGCGGCAAAGCGGTGGCGAATGGTGCGCCGCTTTTGGCGAGCGCCATCGCGAGTTCTTCAGCGGTTTTGTTCACTGCGTCGGCGTCATACGTCTCACCAGACTGCACGCGCAGGTGTGAACGCAGCGAATCCGCGTCGACCGATTTCACGTTCGATACGATATCGACACGTCCGAGGTGATACTGTGCGCCTTCGTCGATCGTGAAGCTGACGACGACGCCCTTTTTGGCATCATCGTAGCTCGCGTTCGAACGGACACGTACGTCGGCGTAGCCGTGCGCGAGATAGAAGCGGCGAAGCAGCTCGCAATCGTTCTCGATGCGGTCGGCGTCGTAGTTGTCGTTATTGAGAAGAAAACTCAGGAAATTTGTTTCGCCGGTCTTGATCACACCCTTGAGCTTGTTTGAAGGGTACGCGGCGTTGCCGGCGAACTCCGTTTGCCGAACCGCAAGCTTGTCGCCCTCCTTGATCTCGAAAACCAGATCGAAGCGGTCTTTCCGCGCGATCGTCTTCGGATCGACCCGGACCTCAAAATAGCCGTGCTGGCGATAGAACTCGATAATGTGCGTGACGTCGTCGTGCACGAGGGCATGCGAGAGCGGTCCGCCGGCCCTCGACTGCACGGCTTTCTTCAGATCCTCGTCCTTGATCTTCTTGTTGCCTTCGAACGCAATTTTGTCGATCGCCGGACGCTCGATGACCGTGACAACGATACGGTCGCCGTCCCTGGAAATCCTCACGTCAGCGAAAAGGCCGGTGGCGTAAAGGCTCTTGAGCGCCGCGTCGAGCGCAGCGGCATCCATGCCGCCGGCGTCGGCGTGAAAATGGGAGCGGATCATCGCCGCATCGGTGTGCCGATTGCCGGCGACCGCGATCAAGGAATCCGCAGGCGTTGCCGCTTCCGCGCGTTCAAACGCACCGGGCGTCATCACCCCGAACAGAACCAGGCATAGAACGGCGGTCGCCACCCGGCCAAGCATCTACACGGCTCCGCGATCAAACGATCGTTTGAATTATCGGATGGCCGGGGCGGAAGCGTGTCGGATTGTGTCGAAATCCGGGGCATTGTTGCGTCGGCCGTCGACACAATGGTTTATGCTCGCAACCGTTAACCCTTGGAGGTTCTGCTGTCAGACGAGGGCGCGGACGATCGCGAGCCCGGCAAAAAGTGCGGCGATCGCCAGTGTGACCGACGCGATCACGTAGACAGCTGCGCCGGCCAGTTGGCCCCGTTCGTACAGTAACGCCGCCTCGAGCGAGAATGCGGAGAACGTGGTGAACCCACCGAGGATGCCGGTCGTCAGAAACAGCCGCAAATGCTGTGGCAGGGCGCCTTTGAGGGCAAAGTATTCGGCTATGAGGCCCATCGCCAGCGAACCGGCGATGTTGATGATGATTGTGCCATAGGGAAAGCCGGTGCCCAGAGCGCGGGCGGCAGCGATGTTGATCCCATGTCGCAAAGCGGCGCCAATGCCGCCGCCAAGAAAGACAATCACGTACCCCATTGCAGCCCTCCAGTCGGCGCACTCCTACCGGCACAATTGATTGGTAGGAGTCATCAGCCCGGACGGCGGTTGAGGGGGACTCCATCCCCGAACGCGACGATACTAACTAACGGCGCCCCGATGGCAAGCGCGCGGGCATCGCACGTGAAGCATGTGCTCGTCGCCGCGGTTTTTACTATCTTGTGGGGGAAGCAGCTGATTCGCGGGACGATCAGGCCGGGAACTGCACATCGTGAACGGGCATTCGCCACGGGGCGTCAAAAACGCCCGCGTCCGCCAGCTTGACCGAACGCTGGAACAAAACCCCGACGCGGTCGGGGCCAGATACGAACGGGCCAGCCTGTTGCGCGAGCTGGGCATCTTCGAAGCGGCTAAGCACGACTATCTCGAACTCCTGCGGCGCACGCCGGCCGACTTCGGCGCGCTCAACGATTTCGGCACGCTCGTCCTTGCAGCCGGGTACAAGGATGCCGCGCGCTCGTTGTTCAGCGAGGCTGTTCGTCACCATCCGGACAATCCAAACGGACGTGTCAATCTCGCCAATCTCCTGTTTCTGACCGACGAATACGAACACGCACGCCATCACTTCGAAGCGGCGTTGCGCGTCGATCCCGATCACATCCATGCACATCGTGGAATGGGCAACCTTCTGGCCGAGCTCGGCGACTCTGCCGGCGCTCGCCGGCATCGCAACAAGGCGTTCAAGAATAATTTCTCGACCACATTGCCTTATCGCGGCGACGGTCCCGCAATTTCGGTATTGCTGTTGATTTCGGCAGCCGGCGGCAACATCCCGACGGCGTCCATTCTCGACGATCGCCAATTCCGGACTACTGTCCTGGTGACAGAGTATGCCGATCCAACAGTACTGCTGCCGCGGCACGATGTTGTCTTCAACAGCATCGGCGATGCCGATCTCTGCAGCGAAGGCCTCGAAGCGGCGCGCCGGGTGCTCGCCCGCACTGATCGGCCGCTGATCAACGACCCCGCTGCGGTGCTCAAGACCGGACGCGCTTCGAATGCCGATCGCCTGCGCGGGCTGCCGAACGTCGTCGCACCGCATGTGGTCACGGTACCGCGACATGTGTTGGCGGGTCCTGAGGCTGCCGCGATCGTTGCGGGCAACGGTTTTGACTTTCCGTTTCTCGTGAGGCCGCCCGGCTTTCACACTGGGCGGTATTTCGTGCGTGTCGAAAATTTGCTGGAGCTGACTGAAGCGGCGGCGTCGTTCCCCGGCGACGAAGCGTGCCTCATCGAGGCACTCGACGCGCGCGATCGTGACGGCTTCCATCGCAAATGCCGTGTCATGATCATCGACCGCAAGATCTATCCAATACATCTTGCGATTTCGCGGCGCTGGAAGGTCCACTATTTCAAAGCCGACATGGCGGATTCTCCGGAAAATCGCTCGCAGGATGCCGCGTTCCTGGATGACATGCCGGGCTTCGTCGGCGCACGTGGGATGGCGGCTCTCGAGCGGATCAACGCGGCGCTCGATCTCGACTATTGCGGGATCGATTTCGCCGTGAACGCGGCTGGCGACATTCTGCTTTTCGAAGCCAACGCTACCATGGTCATGGTGCCGCTATCGGACGATCGGAAATGGGACTACCGCCGGCCGGCCTTCGACAAGATATTTGCCGCCGTCCACACGATGCTCGTCGAACGAGCGGGCGGGGCGCCTGCCAAAAGAATGGCGGCGGGCGGCTAGCGGTCCTGGCGGAAATAGGGCCGGCCTTTGATCCTCAGAAGAACAATCGGGCTTGCCATCAACAGCGCGCCGAGAACGAGCGAACCGACGATCGTGCGCGTGTTCAGGTTGCCGTCGGCCGCGGCGCGCCGATAACAGGCGATGCCGATCGGGTAGAACAGCACGACCGCTGTGAACAGGCCGGGAGAGAAGCGGCCGCGGGTCCACAGCACGGGCGCCACATGAAAGAACGTCGCGTTGATCAGCATGAGGGCCGGGAGAACCAATCCCAGCATCGGCGCGTGGCCGGCAAGATTTGCGGCCACGATGCCAAGAACGACGACAATCGCATTGACGACATAGAAGTCGTTCCACTCGACCGGTAACCCGATGACTGCGCGTGCCCAGTCGCGCCAATTGAGCTCATATTCCTCGAGAATATGAACGGCATAAGCCCCGGTTGCGAGCCACACAAGATCGGTCAGCGACATCGGATCCTGCCCCAGCAATTGCCTCGGACGCTGGATTTTATGTCGTTTCGCGTGGCCCCGGTGACCGTTTGAAGTGATTGCACAGAATACTTTTGTTTTGCCTATTTTTTAATCAGATGCCGGGCCGGATTGGTGAACCCACTTTCTCTCGCTGAGATTGTGCAGCGATTTCAAAGCAATCGTTGTCGGCGGTCGCCCGCCAAGCGGTGGCATGGGCCTTGCGACACGCTGCACCGTCTAACCGGGACACCCATCATCGTGATGGTCAGCCAGTCAACAGCAGCGCCTAGGCGCTCGCTTGCGTTCAGGGAGAGCGAGTCAATGAACTTCGACAAGATTTCACGTCGCAGGGTTCTGCAAGGAACAGCCGCCGTCGCGCTCGGCACTGCTCTGCCGTTGCGGGAAGCATACGCCGCCGACACGACCATCGGCTTCATCTACGTCGGCTCGCGCGACGACTACGGCTACAATCAGGCCCATGCGGCCGGGGCCGCCGCGCTCAAGAAAATGCCCGGCATCAAGGTCGTCGAGGAAGAGAAAGTGCCGGAGACGGACGCCGTGGAAAAGACCATGGAGTCGATGATCAGCCTCGACGGCGCGACGCTGCTGTTTCCGACCTCCTTCGGCTACTACAATCCACACATGCTCAAGATGGCGGCGAAGTATCCGAAGCTCCGCTTCGAGCATTGCGGCGGCCTTTGGTCGGAGAAGGACCCGAAGAACGCCGGCAGCTATTTCGGCTACATCGACGAGGCTCAGCATGTCGCCGGCATCGTCGCGGGCTATATGTCGAAATCCGGCAAGCTCGGTTTCGTCGCCGCCAAGCCGATCCCGCAGGTGCTGCGCAACATCAACGCGTGGACGCTCGGCGCCAAACTTGCCAATCCGAAAGTCACGACACAGGTGATCTTCACCGGCGACTGGTCGATGCCGGTGAAGGAAGCCGAAGCCACTAACAGCCTGATCGATCAGGGCGTCGACGTACTGACCTGCCACGTCGACGGTCCAAAGACCGTCGTCGAGAACGCCGCGCGCCGCGGCGCCATGGTGACCGGTTATCACGTCAATCAATCGGTGCTTGCCCCGCAAGCCTATCTCACCGGCGCCGAGTGGAACTGGGAAGTGCTCTATCCGCGCTTCGCCAAGATGTTCACGTCGGGCGAGACCATTCCGAACTTCTATCGCGGCGGCCTGAAGGAAGAGATCGTCAAGGTCTCTCCGTACGGCTCGATGGTAAGTGCGGACGCCAAGAAAAAGGCCGACGAAGTCAAAGCGGCGCTGACCGCCGGCAATTACGTGATCTTCAAAGGACCGATCACCGACAACAAGGGCAGCACCGTCATCGCCGCCGGCGTGTCCCGCGGCCAGACCGATCCCGAGCTCGAGAAGATGAGCTATCTGGTCGAGGGCGTTATCGGAGCGACTTCGTGAAGGCCGATGTCGGCACAAGTACTGTAAATTCGGGGGTAGGCGAGTTTCTTCGCCTCCCCCAACTCGGCCGGAAAGTCGGCGGGGTGGCAGAATATGTCGTCATCCCCGTGCTTGCCGTGGCGGCATCGCTTGTTCTGTTCGGCGTCTTCGTCGCGCTGTTCGGCAAGAATCCGCTCGATCTGTATTTCTACATGTATCAGGGCGCGTTCGGCACCTGGTTCTCCTGGCAGAATACGCTCACCCGCGCCGCCCCTTTGATCCTCACCGCGCTGTGCACAGCGCTGCCGGCGCAGCTTGGCATGGTGATTATCGGCGGGGAAGGAGCGCTGCTCATCGGCGCGCTGGCGGCGACCAGCGCTGCGTTGGCGCTGCCATCGGCGGCGCCATTTTTTGTCGATATTGCCATGGCCTGCGCCGGGATGGTCGGCGGCGGTCTGTGGATCATGCTCGCGGGCGCGCTGCGGCAATATCGCGGCGTCAACGAAACGATTTCGAGCCTGCTTCTCGTCTACATCGCGCTCGCGATACTCAACTTCTTGGTCGAAGGCCCGATGCGCGATCCGACCAGCCTCAACAAGCCGTCGACGCCGGAGATCGGCGCGGCAAATATGATCGGCAGCATTCCCGGCACCGATGTCCATTGGGGGTTGGTGGTGGGGATTGTCGCGGCCATCGCCTCATACATTTTGATCTACCACACGGTGTTCGGCTTTGCCGCGCGAGTCGCCGGCGGAAACATCCGCGCCGCCAAGGTTGTGGGCTTGAGCGTTGGCAAGCTCATCCTCATCATCTGCTTTCTCGCCGGAGCAGCGGCTGGGCTCGCCGGTATGTTTGAAGTCGCGGCCGTGCAAGGCCGCACCAACGCAAACCTCGCCGCGGGCTATGGCTTCGCCGGCATCCTGGTGGCGTTTCTCGCACGGCAAAATCCGCTCGCCGTCATTCCGGTCGCGGTTCTCCTCGGCGGCATCGGCGCCAGCGGCGGTCTGTTGCAGCGGCGGCTCGGCTTGCCGGACGCATCGGTTCTCGTGCTGCAAGGCATGATCTTCGTCATGGTGTTGGCCAGTGACTCGCTCTACGGCCGCATAAGCTTTCTGAAAGGAAAGTCCTGACCGTGGCTGCATCGGCCGACATCGGGCTATGGACGGTGCCGCTGGCCGTTCTCGGCGGCGCCATACGTGTGTCCACCCCATTTATTTTCGTCAGCCTCGGTGAGTGCATCACCGAGCGGAGCGGACGCATCAATCTCGGACTCGAAGGCACGCTCGTCATGGGTGCGATGAGCGGCTATGGCGTCTCCTATCTCACCGGCTCGCCATGGCTCGGCGTTCTCGCCGCGGGCGTAACCGGCGCGGGGATGGGTGCGCTGCATGCCGGTATCTGCGGGTTGCCGCGCGTCAACGATATCGCGGTTGGTATCGCCCTGATGCTGTTCGGCGTCGGGCTTGCGTTTTATCTCGGCAAACCGCTGATCGAGCCGACTGCGCCACGTTTGCCGTCGATCGATCTCGGCTGGTGGAGCGACATTCAACAAGTCCGGGCCGCCCTGCGTGTCAACGTCTTGTTTATCATCGGCGTTGCGCTTGCGCCGATTCTGGTATGGGCGTTGCGAACCACGCGATGGGGCCTGATCATCCGCACGGCCGGCGAGAGCGCCGATGCGGCGCTGGCTATGGGATACTCCGTCAACTTCATCCGTCTGCGCGCCACGATGTTCGGTGGCTTCCTCGCCGGCATCGGCGGTTCGTTTCTGTCGCTGTATTATCCCGGCAGCTGGAATGAAGGACTGTCGAGCGGCCAGGGCATCACCGCGGTGGCGCTGGTGATTTTCGCCCGCTGGAACCCGATGCTTTGCCTGTGGGCCTCGCTCTTGTTCGGCGGCGCCGCGGCGTTGGGTCCGGCGCTGCAATCGGTCGGCTTCAGTTACGGCTATCATCTGTTCAACGCCGCGCCCTATATCCTGACGCTGCTGATCATGATCGCGACCTGTTCGCCGAAGCGCACGCTGATCGGCGCCCCGGCGGAGCTTTCGATAACGAGGTGAGCGCATGCCCCAAGTGGCACACAAAGAAAGCAACGCGGCGGAACGCTACGTCACCGCCGCGCCGTATCTCTGGCCGTATAACGGCGATCTTCGTCCGCAAAACACCGCTCTCATCATCATCGATATGCAGACGGATTTTTGCGGTGTCGGCGGCTATGTCGACAAGATGGGCTACGACCTTTCGTTGACCCGCGCGCCGATTGAGCCGATCAAGCGCACGCTTGCCGCCGTGCGTGCCAAGGGCTTTCGCGTTTTCCACACCCGCGAGGGCCATCGTCCCGATCTCGCCGATCTGCCGGCCAACAAACGCTGGCGGTCGCGGCAGATCGGGGCCGGTATCGGCGATCCTGGACCCTGTGGCCGGATTCTCGTGCGCGGCGAGCCGGGTTGGGACATCATCTCGGAGCTTGCGCCGCACCAGGGCGAGCCGATCATCGACAAGCCGGGCAAAGGGTCGTTTTGCGCCACCGATCTTGAGCTGATGCTGCGGCTGCGCGGCATCGACAATATCGTGCTGACCGGTATCACCACGGACGTCTGCGTGCACACCACCATGCGCGAGGCCAACGACCGTGGCTTCGAATGTATCCTGCTGGAAGATTGCTGCGGGGCGACCGACAAGGGCAACCACGATCACGCGCTCAAGATGATCAAGATGCAGGGCGGCGTGTTCGGCGCGGTATCGGATTCGGCGAAATTCATCGAGGCCATCTCGTGAGCGAGCTGGCTACGCTTATTCCGCCCGGTGGACTGCCATCTCATACTGCGGGCAAAGCCACCTTCGGCGTTGAAGCGATCAACATGACAAAGCGCTTCGGCGAGTTCGCTGCGCTCGATCAGGTTTCACTGAAGGTGAGACCTGGCACCTTCCATGCGCTCCTCGGCGAGAACGGCGCCGGCAAGTCGACCTTGGTCAAATGCATCATGGGCTACTACCAGCCCGACGAAGGCGAGGTCATCGTCGGCGATCGCCAGGAGGCGATCGGCAATCCACGCGCGGCGCATGCGCTCGGCCTCGGCATGGTCTATCAGCATTTCACGCTGGTCCCGGCCATGACCGTGGCGGAGAATTTCGTTCTGGCGCGCGACGATGTGCCGGCAGTGGTGGATTGGACGCGTGAACGCAAGGCGCTCGAAAAATTCCTGGACGGCATGCCGTTCCGCGTTCCGCTGAACGCACGGGTTTCTGCGATTTCCGCGGGCGAGCGGCAAAAGTGCGAGATCCTCAAGCAGCTTTATCTGCGGCGCCGTTTTCTGATCCTCGACGAACCCACTTCGGTACTCACGCCCGGCGAAGCCGACGAGGTTCTCGGCATGCTGCGCAACATGGTGGCGAGCGGTGCGCTGACCATTCTCATGATCACCCACAAATTCCGCGAGGTCATGGCGTTCGCCGACGAGGTGACGATCCTCCGCCGTGGCAAGCTCGCGGGGGCTGGGCATGTCAAGGATTTGACCCCCGATTCCATGGCGCGCACCATGATCGGCGCCGAAGAACTGACGGTGCAGCCGCCGCGGACCGGCGAATATGGTCCGCCGCGCCTCGACATTCAGAAATTAAATGCGCTCGACGACGGCGGGCATGCCGCGGTGCGCGATGTTTCGCTTTCGATCCGCGGCGGCGAGATCGTCGGCGTCGCCGGCGTGTCGGGCAATGGGCAGCGTCAGCTCATAGAGGTTCTCGCCGGCCAGCGTGAGGCCGAGAGCGGCAAGGTCTATCTCCAAGGCGAGCTTTATCACGCGACGCGGCAGGAAATGCGCCACAACCACCTGTCGGTGCTTCCGGAAGAGCCTTTGAAGAATGCCTGTGTGGCGCGCATGAGCGTCGCTGACAATCTCGCGTTCCGTGAATTCGATCGTGCGCCGTTTGCTTCAGGCGGCTGGTGGCTCAACGGTGCGCAATTCCACAAAGACGCCATGCGCAAGATCGAGCGCTACAAGATCAAGACCCGCTCGGACGACACCGCTATCGGCGAATTGTCCGGCGGCAACGTGCAGCGTACCGTGCTGGCGCGAGAACTGGCGGGGGAGGTCGATATCCTGGTCGCGGCCAACCCCTGCTTCGGTCTCGATTTCGCGGCCGTCGCCCAAATCCATGCCGAGATCATGGCGGCGCGCAACCGCGGTGCAGCGGTGTTGCTGGTCAGTGAAGATCTCGACGAACTTCTTGAGCTGGCCGACCGCCTGGTCGTGATGTTCCACGGTTCTATTGTCTATGAAACACGCGCCAGCGAAGCCGATCTCACCGAGATCGGCCGCCACATGGCCGGGCATTAGGGTTCGTAGCCCCTGGAGGCAGGCGGGTATCGGTCCTGCACTGCGACTAAAATCCGGCCAACGCACCAAATGCAGCCGTAGCGTTATGATTTGCCTGATGTGCGCGCGGGCGGGTGGTCGACAGCTCGACGAACTCTGCCGGCGACCTCACGCTGGCGAGCCGCCATGCATATTCCAAAGCAGCATTCAGATTGGCGTTCATCAGTTCGAGCGCCTTGGTCCGATACTCATCTATGGCCTCGGCGGAGGCTGCCAGCGGTCGCTCAAGCTCCGGCGTGTCGCAATCTCTATCCTGTTCGCACGGTTGGCTTGCTGCATCACCGGCAAGGTCGGATGGCGCAGTCGTGCTGACTGGCCGCTTTGCGTAGCGCGCCGACTTTGCTGCGGCCAGGGTGACTTCGTCATGCGGTCGCGACTGTCTTTCGTCCGCCGGCGCCACGCCGTTGAGCTTGCCTTCCGGAGGCAATCGGGGCACTGCGAGGTCGTGAGATTCCTTCCTCTGCCCGTTGGTCATGCCCTTCATTACACGACCTGGGTTTGCGCTCGGATTCTCGCCCGGTGGTATCTTCGGAGAACGCTGCGGAGCCGTAGCCAATGGCCCCAGAGGCAGCTTCTCGACAACGGCGCCGTCTTCGATCGATCCGAAGAGTTCTGCCATCGAGCGACGCGTCGGGCGTCGGGGCTTAGGCGATCGCACTGATCGGGTGTCCACTGTCAATCGATTCCATTGTAAGTTTTTCCCAAATCCACTGCCACAGGCCTTGGATCTCCTGCGCGGCCTTCCCGTCAGGAGCAAACTCGGCTACCGCAAAGCCGGCACCGAGCGCATCCTGATGGTCGTTCCGCTGGACGATAAAGGGAAGGGCCAATACCCCGGCCGCGTTCAATGCCGCGGCTGCCTCGCTGGGGCGATAGCCGCGCGGCGGCGTCTGGTTGAGGACGAAAGCAAATGGCTTGCCGAATTTGCGGACGATGTTGAGCGTCGGCAGAGCCGCCTCGATATCGGCAGGACTGGACCGCGCCGGGATCAGGCACATGTCGGCTGCGCAGATGGCGCTTGAGCTCAAGTAGTTGTTTGTTGCGGGTGTATCGATGACGGCCAGCGTGTACTTGTCACTCTTGAGCAACCGCAACGCCCGCTCAATTTCGACATCGCTGTCAGCACGGTCGATGCGAGGCTCGGGAAGCGCGCGCCGCCGGGCCCAATTCGAAACCGTCGCCTGCTGATCGGTATCGATGATGGCAACTCGATGCCGGTCCCGCATCGCGGCGACTGCAAGCCCGATGGCGAGCGTGCTTTTGCCGCTGCCGCCCTTTTGGGTGGCTAGTACAATTGTGTGCATAATGTTTTGCCTTTCGCCGGCAAACAGCACAACATATTATAAAAGTGGATTTGATAGTATGACTACGGGAACGTTTTCGATTCGAGTCAAGGTGGTTGCATTGCTGCTGCACCAACGCTTTACCATTGCCATAGTCGCCGCCGTATCGCTTTCGCTGCTCGCGCTGCCGGCGGCGCAGGCCGTCCAGCAAGCCATTGGAACGCCCGCGGTCAAAGCGCATCCGAAAAAGCCGAAGCAAGTCCGCACGATACAGCAGTCCGCCGGATACGTGCCGCCTGGATGCAACAAATGGCCGTATGTGAACATGGCGCCGCCATGCCAGTCGACGTGGCCCGCAGGAGATCCGAATTACCACGGATCGCGGCCTGGGCCGGGTCCATGAACAATACCCTCGTTGCTGGCGCCTGAGAGGATTTGTGCAGTCGATCCCGTTTTTCCGGATCGATGCTCTAGTGTGGATTGCAGACGCTCACGCCGGCGGTACATCCGCGGAGTTTCGTCAGCTCATGAATTCGCGCGGCGGTCATGCGTTCAAGGCAATTGCTCATTTCCATCGGCCATATCGAGCCGCCGTCCTTTTGCGGACCGACCTCGAACGCGCATTCCTTATCGCGATAGACGATCCAGGCGCGTTCGACATTCTTGAGCTGCTCCTTCGATGAAGTATCGCCCTGCTCGGTCATCGCCTGTTGATAGATCTTGTTGAGCGCTGCGTTCGCGGCTTCAAGATTTGTGCCGGCGCACTTGTTCATGTCCATCTGGACGGTAAACCGTCCGCAGTCCTCGACCGGGTAGGGTGCGGCCTCTTGCGCGACGGCGCTGACCGCTCCAAGCGTCAGCAGCATCACGGCCTGAACGACGATCCTCATGATTCTACGCTGGTCCAACGAATGCTCACGGGATCAAGGTAGCAAAGTTTCGGGCACGAAAGGATCCGGAACGCAACGGCTTTGCCTACCGGTTTTGCCCCGCCGGCATCCGCCGATAGATGGGATAAAGCGGCTCCCACATTTTCGAATTGATGGCGGCGGCGAGATCTTTGCCGGCGACTGCCGGTGCGAGCCCCTCCGCCGTTGCCTGCTCGGCCACCGCGATCGCGACGTGGAACGAAATCTTCCGCAGTTCCGCCAGCGGTGGCAGCAAATTGGCGAGGGGATCGTGCCGCGCCGGCGACAGGTCGGCAATGGCGCGCGCCGCCGCGAGGAACATTCCTTCCGATATGCGGACCGCCCGCGACGCGATCGCGCCGAGGCCGACACCGGGATAAACATAGGCATTGTTGATTTGATCGACTCGGAAGCGGCGACCATCTCGCACGACCGGCGGGAACGGGCTGCCCGTGCCAATGACGGCGCGGCCTTCCGTCCAGCCGAGCAGGTCTTCCGGTGTCGCCTCGCACCGCTCTGTCGGATTGGAAAAGGGAAAGATCACCGGCCGGCGGGTGCGGGCCGCCATTGCCCGCACGACAGGCTCGGAAAAGGCGCACGCCTGTCCGGATGTGCCGATCAGCACCGTCGGCTGCGCATTCGTGACAACCTCGGCCAGGCCGATCTGACCGGCCGATGCAAGCTTCCAGGTCGCTATCCGGTCGCGGGTTTGTGCGAACCGCGCTTGAAACGGCTGCAATCCCGGCATTCCCTCGACGATGAGGCCATCGCGATCGACGAGATAGAACCGGCCGCACGCCTCCGCCTCCGACAGGCCGGCATCGACCATGGCGCGGAGCAACAGCGCGCAGATTCCGGTTCCCGCCGAGCCTGCTCCCAAAACCGCGATACGCTGTTGGCCAAGTGGCACGCCGGTGACGTTGATTGCGCTGAGGATGGCGCCGACGGCGATGGCTGCCGTGCCCTGAATATCGTCGTTGAAGCTGCAGAGCCGGTTTTGATATTGCGCCAGCAGCCGGTTGGCATTGCCAAACGCAAAATCTTCCCAGTGCAGCAGGACGTGCGGCCATCTTGCGCGCACGGCGTCGACGAAGGTCGCGACGAAGTCATCATAAGCCGCGCCGCGCATGCGGTGGTTACGCCAGCCGATATAAAGTGGATCGTCCAGAAGCTCGCGGTTGTCCGTCCCGACGTCGAGGAGGATGGGCAGGGTTGTCGACGGGTGCAGGCCGGCACACGCGGTATAGAGCGAAAGCTTGCCGATCGGGATTCCCATGCCGCCGGCGCCCTGGTCGCCCAGACCGAGAATGCGCTCGCCATCGCTAACGACAATGACCTCGACGCCGTCAAAGCGATGATTGCTGAGCACCCGATGGATCCGGTCCTTGATCGGATAGCTGAGAAACAGGCCGCGCGGCTTGCGAAAGATCCGGCTGAATTGCTGACAGCCAAGGCCGACCGTCGGCGTGTAAACAATCGGCATCAGTTCTTCAATGTGCCGGGTCAAAAGCGCATAGAACAAAGTCTCGTTGGTATCCTGCAAGCCGCGCAGGAAGACGTATTTTCGCAGGTCCGTGTCGATCTCGCCGAGGGCGTCGAGGCGGCGCTCGACTTGCAGGTCGAGGCTCGTCACGTAGGGCGGCAACAGGCCGTGCAGCTCGAACTCGTCGCGCTCGGCATCGGAAAACGCCGTGCCTTTGTTGAGCAACGGATCATTCAACAACTCGTAGCCGCTGAGCGCGGTATCGATTGTCATTGGCACGACTGCACTCATTGGCGCTACTTTTCAGGGGATGCCGAAATTAGTCCGCAACTCTCGCGGGCAATCGACCGGTCGGCTCCGCGCCGAAAACGATGCCCCGCGCTTCCGTGCCCAGCGCCGTGAGGATAGCAATCACGATCGCGACCACGCCCGCGATAAGTGCGAGCGCAAAAGCGTAATCACCGCCATAGTGGGATGCGATAGCCGCTTGCAGCGGCGCGTTGACCGACGCGATCAGGTTGCCGAGCTGATAAACGAATCCGGGAAAAGTCCCGCGGGCGTCGTCGGGCGAGAGCTCGTTGAGGTGGACGGGAACGACGCCCCAGGCACCCTGCACCAAGATTTGCATAAAAAATGCGCCGGCCGCGAGCCACACCGCGGTTGTCGAAAAAGCCCAAAAGGGAAGCACGGCGAGCGAGAGGAGGGAAGCAATAATGATCATGCGCCGCCGGCCGAAGCGTTCCGACATCGAGCCGAATGAGATGCCGCCGATGATGGCGCCGATATTGTAGACGACCGCGATCAGGCCGACCTCGTGGGGAGAGAAGCCGTGCTGGACTTGCAGGAATGTCGGATAGAGATCCTGCGTGCCGTGGCTAAAGAAATTGAACGCCGTCATCAGCAGGACGGCGTAGATGCCCAGCCGCCAATGCGATTTAAGGACCGCAAGCGTATTGCTGCGGGCCGTTGTCGGTTTCCAGGTCGGCGATTCCGGGACGGTGCGGCGAATATAAAAGACCAGGAGGGCCGGCAGCACGCCGACCATGAACATCCCCCGCCAGCCGATGTACTGATACAGCAAGCCGTACACGATCGATGCGAGAAAATATCCAGCCGGATAGCCGGATTGCAGCAGGCCGGAGACGAAGCCGCGGGCATGCGGGGGAATGGATTCCATGGTCAGCGAGGCGCCCACGCCCCATTCGCCGCCCATGGCGACGCCGAAGATCGCGCGCAGCACGAGCAGAGCCGTCAGGCTCGGCGCGAAGCCGGACGCAAATTCGATTGCCGAATACAACAGCACGTTGACCATCAGCGTTGGGCGTCGGCCCCAGCGGTCAGCGGCGCGGCCGAACAGGAAGGCGCCGATCGGGCGCATCGCCAAGGTCAAGAGGATGGCGACCGTGACTTGGGTGACATCGGTATTGAATTCCACGGCGATGCTCTTGAGCACGAACACCATGAGGAAGAAATCGAATGCGTCGAGCGTCCAGCCTAAAAAACAGGCGGCGACCACGTGCTTTTGGTCGTTGGTCCAGCCTGAGAGGGCGGCAATGCGCATTGTTATGCTCGCTGGATTTTCTCGGCCGCCGGTCGGCGCGGCACCATAATGTTGCTGATAATTTCTTGCACGACTTGGTCACGCTGATTGAACGTTTGCGTTCGCATTTTTAGCAACCCGCGATCGCTACGCGAGTTGGATGGCCGTATCTCCAACACTTCGGTTTCGATACGCAATTCGTCGCCCGGCAAGACCGGGTTAGGCCAGCGCAGGCCGTCAAAGCCAAGGCCGATGGTGCCGCCTGCCGGTCGATATTCGCTCTGGGCGATAAGGCTCATGGTCAGCGCGGCGGTGTGCCAGCCGCTCGCAACCAGGCGCCCGAAAATCGACTTGCGCGCCGCCTCCTCGTCGAGATGGAAGGGCTGTGGATCGTATTGCTTGGCAAAGCCAATGATTGCGTCCTTCTCCACTCGCACCCGTCCGCTTGGCTTGAAGATCTGTCCGGCGGTGAAATCCTCGAAATATCGCTCTTGCATCCCTCGTCAGCTCCTCAACTCGGGCACTTTAGCCGGAAGTATATCGTTCGCGTCATCCTATGGGGCGCGGGATTTCGCCTGCCGCCGTCTTTCCATCCTCCTGCTGCTGCGGGTATCATCGGCAGGCGCACAGGAGCAGGGCCAATGATGCTAAGGCGTCTCGCATTCGCATGTACCGTATTTCTTCTGGCCTGGAGCGCGCCGGCGATGGCCGGGGACTGGTATGACGGTCCGGAAGAGCGCTGGTACGACAGCAATTATTACTGGCGCGCCACCCGCGGCGCCATTTACGCAATGGGAAATCGCATCGCTCTCTCGGAAGCCAATCCCGAAATTGACGACGGCTACAAAGCGCCCATCATCACCCGTGACCGCGCCGATATATTGCGGCTGCGGTCGTCGGTCCTGCCTCCGGCGCAATGGCGTTCGGCATACCCGTGCTGCTATAGCCGCAGGGCCATTCACATTCGCTGAGCCGATAGTCGTTGTCGCTGCGCTTTAACCTGCGGAGGGCGCAGTGAGCCCGCCCGGCGACGGTCCCAGCAGCCGCCGCCTCGCGCGCGCCGACCAGCCGCTGAGGCGGTCCATATAAAGATAAAGCACCGGCGTCGTGTAGAGCGTAAGCAACTGACTGATCAGCAGCCCGCCGACGATCGACAGGCCGAGCGGGCGGCGGATTTCCCCGCCGTTGCCGAAGCTCAGCGCCAACGGGATTGCGCCGAGGATGGCGGCGGACGTCGTCATCATGATCGGGCGAAAGCGCAGCATGCAGGCTTCGTAGATCGCGTCGTAGGAGCTTAGCTGGCGCGATCGCTTCGCCTCGATGGCGAAATCGACCATCATGATGGCGTTTTTCTTGACAATGCCGATCAGAAGAATGACGCCGATCAGTCCGATAATATCGAAATCGGTGTGAAAGACGATGAGCGCCAGGATGGCGCCTACGCCTGCCGACGGTAGCGTCGATAGAATTGTGATCGGATGCACGTAGCTCTCGTAGAGCACGCCAAGGAGGATATAGACCGCGGCGATTGCGGTCAGGATCAGGATCGGCTCCTTGCTGAGCGATTGCTGGAACAGTTGCGCCGTACCGGCGAGTACGCCAGTGATCGACGACGGCATGTTGATCTGCGCGATGGTGGCGTTGATCTCGTTCGCGGCCTCTCCCAGCGATTTACCCGGCTGCAAATTGAAAGATATGGTCGAGGCAACGAACAACCCCTGGTGATTGATGGACAACGGCGTATGGCCCGGCCGGTAGTGGCTGATGGCCGCGAGCGGGATCATTGTTTCTTTTGTAGTGGATACCGCGGCGCCGGCGGAGGTCGAGCCGTGGCCGGTATTCGCGAGGGCATTCGTGGCGGCGTTGCGGGCCGCATTGTTGTTGGCGCTGGCCGACGCCGTTGCGGTCGAAGCAGCGGTAGCCGTCCGTGAGGTCTTGACGACGGTTCCCGCCGGCGCGTTCGATGTAGCGGTGCCCGCCGGTGTTCCGCCCGAAGTGGCCACGTACACGTCGCGAAGCGAGCTCGGATACTGCGTGTAGCGCGGATCGATCTCCATCACCACGTGGTACTGGTTGATAGCACTGTATATTACCGATACCTGCCGCTGGCCGAATGCATCGTAGAGGGTGTTGTCGATTTGCTGCGGGGTGATGCCGAGACGGGCGGAGGTGTCGCGGTCGATGTCGAGATAAGTCTCAAGCCCTCGCTGCTGTTGATCGGTACTCACGTCGGTCAAAACTGAACTGTGCTCCAGTGCGTCGACAAGTTTGGGCGTCCAGGTGTACAGGTCTTCGACGTTGTCCGACTGCAGCGTGTACTGGTACTGGGCATTGCTTTGGCGGCCGCCGGCGCGCAGGTCCTGGATGGCCGCCATATACAGGCGGCCACCCGGGACCTGGGCGAGCTTTGGCCGCAAGCGCGCAATCACCTGATCGACCGAAACGCGTTGTGACAGCGGCTTCAACGAAACGAAGACATTGCCCGTATTGATCTGGCCAAATCCGCCGCCGCTACCGACGCCGGTATAGCCAACGACGTTCTCCACCGCGGGATCGGCGCCCACGATAGCCATCATCTGCTTCAGCTTTTGGCTCATCAGCTGGAACGAGACGCTCTGGTCGGCCTGGAGCGACCCGACCATCCGCCCGGTGTCCTGCTGCGGGAAGAAGCCTTTCGGTACGATGATATAAAGCGCGACGTTGAGACAAATCGTGGCGACGAAGATCAAAAGCACCAGCCGGCCGTGGCGCAAAGCCCAGGTCAGCGTGTGTCCGTAGCCGCGCAAAGCCCGCTCCAGAATGCCCGGGCGACGCTGCGCCTCCCGCGCAGGTCGTGTCTGGAGGAACAGCGCGCACATCATCGGGGTCGTCGTCAGCGAAATCGCCAGTGAGACCAATATGGCAATCGAGAGCGTCACGGTGAATTCGCGGAACAGCCTGCCGAGAATGCCGCCCATCAGCAGAATTGGAATGAACACAGCGATGAGGGACAGGCTGATCGACAGCACCGTGAATCCGACTTCGCGCGCGCCCTGGAATGCCGCCTGCATGCGCGGCATGCCGGCTTCCATATGGCGTGAGATATTTTCCAGAACCACAATCGCGTCATCGACGACGAAACCGGTCGCGATGGTCAGCGCCATCAGCGAAAGGATGTCGAGGCTGTAGCCCAGGAGGTACATCACGCCGAAAGTGCCAAAAATTGAAATCGGCACCGCAACGCTTGGAATAAGCGTCGCGCTGACGTTGCGCAGGAAAAGGTAGACGACCATCGTGACCAATATGACGGCCAGCACCAGCGTCAATTCGGTGTCGTGCAGCGATGCGCGTATCGTCGTGCTGCGGTCGATCGCGACGGTCAAATTGGTATCGGCCGGCATCGCCGCTTCCAGATGCGGCAATTCCGCCTTCACGTTGTCGATGGTCTCGATGATGTTTGCGTTCGGCTGGCGGTAGAGGATGACCAGGACCGCGGGCTGTCCGTTGGACATGCCCAGATTGCGCAGGTCCTGAACGGAGTCTTTGACGTCGGCCACGTCTGTCAGCCGTACCGCTGCGCCGTTGCGGTAGGCGACCACGAGCGGCGCATAGTCCGCCGCGACGTTGGCCTGGTCGTTTGTGTAGATTTGATAGCGCTGGTTGCCGTCGTCGATGGTGCCCTTTGGGCTGTTGGCGTTGGCCGAGGCCAACGACGCGCGCAGATCTTCGAGCCCGATGCCATAGTGATAGAGCGCCTGCGGGTTGAGTTCGACGCGGACCGCGGGCAGCGTCGACCCGCCGATGATGACGTTGCCGATGCCGCTTAGCTGCGACAGCCGTTGCGCCAGGATGTTGCTCGCGGCGTCGTACATCTGGCCTTGCGTCAGCGTCTTGGAGGTCAGTGCAATAATGAGGATCGGCGCGTCGGCCGGATTGACCTTACGGTAGGTGGGATTTGCCGGCAGGTTCGTCGGCAGGTCGGCGCGCGCCGCATTAATGGCGGCCTCGACGTCGCGTGCGGCTCCGTCGATATCGCGGGTGATCCCAAACTGAAGCGTGATCCGCGCCTGTCCGATCCCGCTCTGCGACGTCATTTCGCTGACGTCGGCGATCTGGCCGAGGTGACGCTCGAGCGGCTCGGCGACGCTCGTCGACACCGTTTCGGGGCTGGCGCCGGGAAGGCTGGCGGTAACCGAAATGGTCGGAAAGTCGACTTGCGGCAGCGGAGATACCGGAAGTTTCAAAAATCCGAGCAAGCCCGCGAGCGCAATCGCCAAGGTAAGCAACGTGGTCGCTACCGGCCGTGAGATGAATGGCGCGGAGATGTTCATTCGGCGGGCTCGCTGGAGGCGAGCGGGCTGGCCCGCCGTCGGCCGGAGAGGCGCACCGCCAGGCGATCGAAGTAGAGATAAATGACCGGCGTCGTGAACAGCGTGAGCAATTGGCTGAACATCAGCCCGCCGACGATGGCGATGCCGAGCGGTTGTCGCAGCTCGGAGCCGGCTCCGGTGCCCAACATCAGCGGCAATGCGCCGAGCACCGCCGCCAGCGTGGTCATCAAAATCGGTCGGAAACGCAACAGGCAGGCCTGATAGATCGCTTCACGCGGCGGCAGGCCCTCGACCCGCTCGGCCTCCAACGCGAAGTCGATCATCATGATCGCGTTTTTCTTGACGATGCCGATGAGCAATACGATGCCGATGATGGCGATAACGTCGAGGTCGTAGTGCAGCAGCATCAACGACAAAAGCGCGCCGACGCCCGCCGACGGCAGGGTCGAAAGAATAGTGATCGGATGGACAAAGCTCTCGTAGAGCACGCCCAGTACGATGTACATCGCGATGACGGCCGCCAGCAGCAGGAACACCTCGTTGGCCAACGACGACTGGAATGCCGCCGCGGTGCCCTGGAAGGCGGTGGTGAAGCTGATGGGAAGCCCGACTTCCTTCTCGGCTTGTTCGATGGCGTCGACTGCGGCGCCGAGCGATACGCCCGGCGCGGTATTGAAGGAAATCGTGGTGGCGGGAAGCTGGCCGAAATGGGTGATCAGCAACGGGCCGGTATGCTGTTCGACATGCACGAAGGCCGACAACGGCACCTGGCCGTTCGTGGTCGATGAGGAGGACGGCAGGTAAATCATGGACAAGCCGTCGAGCGAGCGCTGCAACGCCGGATCGACCTCCATGATCACGCGGTACTGGTTCGACTGGGTATAGATTGTGGAGATGATGCGCTGGCCGAACGCATCATAGAGTGCGTTGTCGACCGTCGCCGGGGTGATGCCGAAACGGGCGGCCGTGGCGCGATCGATCACGATGTTCAACGTCAGCCCCTGCTGTTGCAGGTCGCTGGCCACGTCGGTGATCTGCGGCAACTGGCTCAGCCTCTGCACCAGGCGAGGCACCCACGTATTGAATTCGGTGGCATTGGGGTCCTCGAGCACGAAGTGATAAGGAGCCCGGCTGATCGTGGCGTCGATGGTGAGGTCCTGCACCGGCTGCATGTAGAGTGTGACGCCGATGATGCCGGACACCTCCTGCTGCAGCCGGCGGATGATCTGGGTGGCCGTCAGCTTTCGACCATCATGGGGCTTGAGATTGATAAGCACGCGTCCGGTGTTCTGCGTCTGGTTGGTGCCGTCGACGCCGATGAACGAACTCAGGCTTTCGACGTCCGGGTCGCGAAGGATCGCCTCCACGACCTGGTTCTGTAGTTTCGCCATGGCCTCGTATGAGATGCTTTGCGAAGCCTCGGTGATGCCCTGGATCATCCCGGTATCCTGGACGGGGAAGAAACCCTTGGGGATCAGAACGTAAAGAACGAGCGTGAGCGCGAGGGTCAGTATGGCCACCAGCAAGGTCAGTGGCTGGCGATCGAGCACCCAGTTCAGGGCGCGGCCATAAAGCTCGATCGTGGCGTCGAAAACCCGCTCGGCATTGCGATCGAAGCTCGAGCGTTCGGCGTCCGGATGGTGGCGGATCAGCTTGGCGCACATCATCGGCACCAGCGTCAACGAGACCACCGCCGATATAATGATCGTGACCGCGAGCGTGATCGCAAATTCATGGAACAGGCGGCCGACTACGTCGCCCATGAACAACAGCGGGATCAGCACGGCGATCAGCGAAATGGTCAAGGAAATGATGGTAAAGCCGATCTGCTTCGAGCCCTTCAGCGCGGCTTCGAGCGGGTTCATGCCGTCTTCGACGAATCGCGAAATGTTCTCGATCATGACGATGGCGTCGTCGACCACAAAGCCGGTGGCGATCGTCAGCGCCATCAAGGACAAATTGTCCAGGCTGAAGCTGAGCAGATACATCGCTCCCAGCGTGCCGATGAGCGACAGCGGCACCGAGAGGCTCGGTATGACGGTTCCGGGAATCGTGCGCAGGAACAAAAAGATCACGACGACGACAAGGACGATTGCCAGCGCCAGCTCGAACTCGACGTCGGCGACCGAAGCGCGGATTGTTACGGTTCGGTCGCTGAGCACACCGACATCGACGGCCGCGGGGAGGGTAGACAGCATTCGCGGCAGCAAGGCCTCGATGCGGTTCACCACTTCGATGATGTTGGCTCCCGGTTGGCGCTGTACGTTGAGGAGGATCGCCGGCGTCGTGTTCGCCCAGGCGCCCAGCTTTGTATTCTCCGCGCCGTTGACGATATTTGCCACATCCGAAAGCCGCACCGGATTGCCATTGCGGTAGGCGACGATGATGTTGGCGTATTGCGCGACGCTCATGAGCTGATCGTTGGCGTTGATCGTGGTGGCCTGGTACGGACCGTCGAAATTTCCTTTCGGCGTGTTGACGTTGAGATTGCCGATCACGGTGCGAACATCGTCGATATTGAGGCCGTAGGCGGCGAGCGATTGCGGATTGAATTGCACGCGTACCGCCGGGCGGTGGCCGCCGCTGATCGAGACCAGCCCGACGCCGTTCAGTTGCGAGATCTTCTGCGCCAACCTGGTCTCGCTCAGATCCTCCAGGTCGGTCAGCGACAAACTCTTCGACGTGACAGCGAGCGTCAGGATGGGCGCATCGGCGGGATTGATCTTGGCGTAGACCGGCGGGATCGGCAGATCGCTTGGGAGCAAGTTGTTTGCAGCATTGATCGCGGCCTGGACCTCCTGCTCGGCCACGTCGAGGCTGAGATCGAGGCTGAACTGAAGCGTAATGATCGATGCACCGGCCGAGCTCGCCGACGTCATCTGGTTCAAGCCCGGCATCTGTCCGAGTTGCCGTTCCAGCGGGGCGGTGACGGACGACGTCATCACCTCCGGGCTGGCGCCAGGATAGAAGGTTTGAACCTGAATGGTCGGGTAGTCGACCTGCGGCAGGGTCGACAACGGCAGGAAGGTGTAGGCGACAATGCCGGACAGCATGATCGCCGCCATCAGGAGCGTCGTGCCGACGGGCCGTAAAATAAAAGGTTCGGAGACGTTCATCGCATCATTTCACCGCCGCGCGCGCAGGGCGGTACACGCGGCGAACTAGAGGAGCGTGATCTGTTCGGAAAACCGGCCTCCACTCCTTTGCATCGTGGTCTATTGGCCACCGCCATTGCGCCGATTTTGCGTGCGACCAGGGTTTGGCGACGGCGCGACGACCGTGGGTTTTCCGGTCGAACCAGGCCCCTGACCGCCGGCCTCAGGAACGATGACGCGCGCACCGTCGCGCAACCGGTCGGTGCCGTCGACGACGACTCGCTCGCCGACGGACAAGCCGGAATTTACCGCGGTCATCGGGCCGTCGTTCGGGCCTGTGCCAATCGGGCGTACCGATACGGTGTTGTCGGGGTTGATGACGTAGACATAACTTCCGGGGGCGCCGCGCTGGATCGCGGCCGTCGGCACTGTCACTGTGTCGTGGAGCGTCTTCACCAGAAGCTGCGCGTTGACGAATTGGTTCGGGAACAGGGCATTGTCGGGATTGTCGAATTGCGCGCGTACTTTCACGGTGCCGGTGGTCGTGTCGATCTGACTGTCGAGCGCTGCGACGCGGCCCACCGCGAGCAGTTTGACGTTCGCACGATCGTAGGCGGAAACCTCGAGTTGGTTGCCGGCGGTGAGTTGCGGCATGACGTCGGGCAAGTCGTCTTCGGGGATCGGGAAGATCACGGTTATGGGTTGCATCTGCGTGACGACGGCGATCCCCGTCGTGGCGCTGGTCTGCACGTAGTTTCCGGGATCGACCAGGCGAAGGCCTATTCGGCCCGTGACCGGCGAAACGATGTGGCAGTAAATGACGTTCAGCTTTTGCTGATCGACCTGTGCCTGATCGAGTTTCACCAGCCCCTGATTTTGCTGCACGATGTAGATCTGATCCTCGTATTGCTGGCGAGCGATCGAATTCTGTTCGGCCAATTTTTGGTAGCGCAGGAGATCGACTTGCGCTTGCGCGAGAAGGCCTTGATCGCGCGCCAGTTGGCCCTCGAACTGGGCTTGCTGAAGCTGGTACGGCCGCGGGTCGATTTGCGCCAGAAAGTCGCCCTTCTTGACATTCTGTCCCTCGGTGAACCCGACCTCGGTGAGTTGACCGTCGATCTGGGTTTGCACCGTAACCGTTGCGATGGGTGTGACGGTGCCAAGCGCGTTGACGATGACACGGATATCACCCTTGCCGATGGTTGCCGCGCCGACCGACTGGGGCGGGCCGCCTTGCGAGGTGCGCCCACCCGCCGGCGACGACGGCTGATTGGTGGATGTCGACCGGAAAATCAGGTAGCCACCGACGGCTAGCCCGATCAGAACGATCAGGCCGACGACAAAGCGCGTCCCTCCAGACCGGCTCTTGGTGAGCGGCGCTTGGATCGGGGGGTGAAGGTCCGGCGCGGCCTCGTCATTTGATCTGCGCGTTCGTTCATCCATGTGCGCGTTCGTTCATCCACATATTGTCGAATATACGATATAGTGGCAGCCGGTCGGCCTCTCCTAATGAAAATTCGCTAATGAATTGATGGCGAAGACATTCGGGAGTCGATTCTTGCCAGCTGAAAATGGGCGTCGAATCAGTGGTTTGTGTCGGCCACGGGCGGGTCAAATCTCAGGCCCGATCGATTCGGCGGAAGCTCCGGCAACACCGAAAAATCCCTCTCCAGTTCCTTTTTCGACGGCACCAAGGTGGTGTCCCATCCGCCACCAAGGGCTTCGATCAGGTTGACGCTCGCAAGGAAAAGGTTCTGGCGGGCCGTCAATTCGCTCTCCTCATAGCCGAGCAAGAGGATCTCGCCGGTGACGACGGTGGTGAACGCTGCCGTGCCGGCCTGAAACTGACGCAAATACACCTCCACCGCCAGGCGTGCGTCCGCGACCGCCTTGTGCTGGACGGCGAGCTGCTGCGTCAGGAAACGGATGGCCACAAGCTGGTCCTCGACCTGCTGAAAAGCGGTGAGCACCGTTTGGCGATAAGTGGCGACACTTTGCCAGTAGACAGCGCGCGCAGCGTCCACCTGCGCGCCACGCAGCCCGCCGTCGAACAATACTTGCGTGCCGGCCGCGCCCAGCGACCAAACTTCGTGTGCGACATGCAACGGCAAAGGATTCGTGCCGGTCCATCCCAGCATGCCGGAAAGACTTATGTCGGGGAAATACGCCGCGACCGCGACACCGATCAGCGCGTTCTGCTCCTGCATGGTTCGCTCAGCCGCTGCTACATCCGGGCGCCGCTCGAGCAACGCCGACGGAACGGTGACCGGTATTCTCGGAATCGTGCCGCCGAGCGGATGCGGCCCAACGCTCAGCTCGGCGGGCGGGCGGCCGATCAATATGGCGATGGCATGCTCGAATTGTGCACGCTGCATCCTGACGTTGAAAAGCGTCGCTTCGGTATTGAAGACCTGGGCTTCGGCGGTCGCGACGTCCGCGGCCGTGACCGCATACCCCGCTTTGAACTGGTTTTGCACGATGCTGAGGGTTTTTTTGTATTCCACGATTGTACGACTTAACAACTGGATCAGCGCATCGGCCGCGCGCAAATTGAAATAAGCGAGCGCGAGCTGCGCTTGTGCCAAGAGCTTGACATTGTCGAGATCGGCAGAACTCGCCTGCGCCGCGGAGGTGTTGCTCTCAATTTGGCGCCGCACCTTGCCCCAGACGTCGAGATCCCACGTGCCGGAAAATTGAGGAACGAAGGTGTTCGAATATGTGCCACCGCGCGCTGCGGTGGCGATTGCGCCGGCGCCGCCGGTTTTGGGCCCGTTGTACGCTCGCGTGCCATTGTAGGTGGCGTTCACGACCGGAAACAGGACTGCTTGGGCCTCCCGGATCAGCGCTCGCGCCTGTTCGTAAGCCGCAGCTTGTGCGGCGACGGTCTGGTTCGAGATTTCAACCTGCTTGATGAGGAACTCGAGCTTGGGGTCCCGATAAAAGGCCCACCAGCTGCCGCGATCGAGCGCATCGCTTGGGGTAGCGGGCCTCCAGCCTTTGAGTTCCTTGAATGTCGGCGATGCGGGCGCAGCCTCGGGGATATAGTCAGGGCCGACCGAGCAGCCCGCGAGCGCAAAGATGAGGATCAATGCGGGTGCGCAGATTGGCGTGCGCAAAAAAGGTTCGCGTCGCACCCAACCCTTTCGACAACAATCCGCATGGGCCAACGCAACCACCGCCGCATACCCGCCGCTGCACGCCCCTCAATCGAACGATGCCGCACGAAACGCCGCGGCCGACGCAATGCACGAAAGCCGCATTTCCAAGCTGCGACCCAGCCCCCCGATCGCGTTAACCATGACCATGCCCGACGACCCCTTGAATATCAACAGCATCACGGACGCCGGACCGTTTGGCCCGACCATGTGTTGTTCAGGCGACAGTGACCAAAGGCGGCCGACGGCATACGATACCTCCGAGCGCCGCGAGCCCGATGTCATGCGGTCGCGATCTGCGCGACTTATACGGTCGACAGGATGCCGGCCCCGGCATTCCCTGCGATTGTTTTCGAAGGAGGGGCAGATGCCCTACACATTCACGCTGACCGCCTCGATCCCGGCTAGCCCGGAGGAAATCTACCATGCCTGGCTCGACAGTCTCGCGCATTCCGAGATGACGGGCGGCGAAGCGAGCATGTCCGATCAAATCGGCGCCGAGGTGTCGGCATGGGACGGCTATATCAGCGGCCGCAATATCGAGTTGATTCCTGGCGAGCGCATCGTTCAAGCATGGCGCACCAGCGAGTTCGAAGATGAGCACGAGGACTTGGTTATTACCGTCATCCTTGAGCCGGTCGGCGGCGTGACCCTCCTGACCCTTGAGCACAGCAACGTGCCGGACGAGCACAGGAGCTATGAGGAGGGCGGCTGGGAGTCGAACTATTTCGAGCCGATGGTCGCCTATTTCAGCGAGCGTAAGGGTAACGTTGCCGAACCGGTGCGCGGCCAGGCTCGCAAAAGCAGTGTGTCGAAGGCTTCGCCGAAAAGCACGTCCAAGCGAAAGGCCGAAAGCGCCGGCCGGACGAAACGCGCTGTTAGCGCGAAAAAGCCAAAGCCGGCGGCGTCGCGGGCCAAGGCGTCACAGAATAAGCCTTCACCGAAAAAGGCTTCAAAAAACAAGGCTTCGCCGAAGAAAAGCGGAGCAAAGAGCAAAACCAAAACTAAAGGCAAAACTAAGGGTAAGACAGGCGCGGCGGCGGCGCGCAGCCGGACAAAGCCGCGCTCGAGCAAGCGGAGCGGCGGCAAGCGTAGATAATCAATCTCCACGCCTGCCCAGCTAAAGGCTGCCCCGCTTCGGCAACCGCAACAACTAACCAGGCGCCGTTCTAGCGGATTTCGTACCGATTTTGCGAAGCCCGCCGGTGCGGCGCCGATGCCGGATCGGGGGCGCCAAACATGCGAGAGAAGAAGCCTCCGCCGCCGGGATAGTAGTTTCGTCCATACCCGCCGCTGCCGAAGAAACCTTGCGGCTCCGGCATCGCCAGAGCCTCCCGGCGAATTGGATTCTCCCTGCGCTCGACCTGACTGTCCGCGACCTTACGCTCGTCGCCCTTGAGAATCGCCAGCAAGGTCTTGTCGCGGCCATAAACGTCTTCGCGGAATTCAAGCTTGCCTTCATCGTCCACGAAGGCCGTCTGATAGGTCAGGTGGACCGGCATGAATTTGGGAAACTGGATATCCTGTTCGCCCTGATTGAACATCTTGCGGATGCGATCTTCCGTGTAACCTTCACCGGGACGGACAATCGACAGCAGCACCTCGGCATATTTCACCGGATCCTGTACGCGCATGCAGCCGTGGCTAAGCGCCCGCCTGTCAAGCGCGAAGAGATTCTTGTTCGGGGTGTCGTGCTGATAGACCAGAAACTTGTTGGGGAAATTAAAGCGCAGCCGTCCCAGTGCGTTTCGATCGCCCGGCGGCTGTGAGATGTGAACGCTGCCATCCGGGTTGTAGCTGACGCGCAGCCCCATGCGCGCCAGGACGGTCGGGTCCTGCGCCAATGCAGGCATGTATTCCCTGGCCACGATCGACGGCGGCACGTTCCAGGTCGGGTTGACGGTGATGAATTTCATCTCCGTGCTCATGATTGGCGTCGCCATGTTCGGCTTGCCGTCCACGATCCTGGTCGTCCAGACTTGGTGTTCGTTATCGACGACGCGCAAAGTGAAATCGGGAAGATTGACCATCACGTAGGTCTTGCCGAGGTCATGCGGCATCCACCGCCAGCGTTCCAGGTTGGCGATGATGGTGTCGATTGGCCGATCGGGCTGGCGGCCGTTGAGCGCTTCGATCGTTTGCGGCGTGAGCTGGCCTGGAGCCCTCAGCTCGTGCTCCTCCTGAAACTTCTTCACCGCATCGGCAAGCATCTTGTCGAACGTATCGCCGTCGCCGGCGACGCCGAGCCGTTCGCGCAATTGCGGAACGCGCGCGTCGGTCATGCCGACCTTCGGCGCCGGGCCATTTGCGATTGGAGCTTTGCCGGCCTGCGCTTTGCCGGCACGCAGTTCCGCGAGCTTGGCCCTGAGCGCGATATAGCCTGGCGTCTGGGGCTCGTAGGCCGCGAGCGCTTCGCCCGCGTCCTTGGCGTCAGCCATGCTGCCGAGAATTTCGGCCGGCGTCGGCGCCTTTGTATCGTAGAGAATGTCGTAGCTGACCCGCGACCAGTGAATGCGCCCCACGGCCGCGTGGTGCGCATAAGTGACGACCGACGCCGTAAGCCTCATTTCGGCGTCGGCCAAAGCGGCCGGCTCGGTCAGCGAGGTGACGTTTGGCACCGGGTAATCGGCTGGGTCGAGACCGTCGGCGTCGACCTTACCCAGATAGGCGATCGCGGCCTGGGCGCGCTCGTTCGCCTTGCCGTCTGTGATCCACAGCGGCGCGAAGTTGCGAGCGGAATAGAATGCTTCAAATGCGGCTCTCTCTTTCTTGCCGCCGAGAAGGCGATCGAACTTGCCGTTGGCCATCTCGTGCAATTGATCGACGACCGGCGCATTGGCGTCAGCGATCGCAATCGGAGCGGTTGCCGCCGGGGTCGGTGTTTCGGCAGCCGGAGCGGCGGCGGCCGGCGTCGGCTTCTCATCTGTTTCGGTCGCGGCGGCGGGTTGCGGCGTCGCAGCCGGAGCCTCGGTCACTGCAGGAGCAGAAGGCGTCTCGGGCGATTTGACCGGTGTCTCTGTCGACTGGGTCGTCGCTGGCTCAAGTTGCGTCGCTGCCGGGCCGGCGGGTTCATCGGGCATCGCGGCAGGGGCCGGTGGCACGGTCGCGCCTGACTCGCTCGGTACATCCGGTTGCGCCAGCGCAACCATTGTTGGACGCTCTGTTGCCGCTTGCGGCTTGACCGCCGGGGCCGGGGCTGCCGGTTCGGAAGGCGGCTCGACCGGCTTGGCGGCGGGTTGCTCTGCTCCGCCGGACGCGGGCGTCACGCTCGGCTGGGCAGTCGCGGCATCGAGGTTCAGACCGAATTTGGGCTCGGCCAGCGCCCCGCCAGCGGCACCGCAAAGCAGAAGAACAACGGCGGTCGAGGTGAGAAATCGATCAATACGGACGCCCGGCATTGCAAATTCTCCTTGGTGCCCGCGATCAGGCGGTCGCAAAGGCCTCACTTTGATTGGGGCTGATGGCTCCCAACCTCTGTCGTCGATAGACCCCAAACCCGACATTCGCGGCCACCGTACGTGAAGCGACCCGGTTTGTCGCGGCGCGACGTCGCTCGTCGGTCCCAGATTTATCCGATTTTCTGCGGCTGTCGCTCTCGTGCAACGCCCTCAGCCTCCGGTTCGTCGGCACCCGCATTCAATCCGAGGGCCTCCAGCTTGCGATAGAGGGTCGAACGCCCGATTTGCAGCCGCCGCGCGACTTCCGACATCTGCCCGCGATAGTGGCTGATCGCGTATCGAATCAGTTCGGCTTCGAGTTCTTCGAGCGGGCGGACGTCGCCCTCGGCATCCAGCAAGGGCAAGGCGTCCACAGGTGGGAATGCCGGCATTGCCGGCTGTAAGGCTAGGGGCTGTGCCGCCACGGCCTCGAGCGAACGTTCCGCCAGTACCTCGACCGGTTCGGCGTGAACCAAACTTGCGACGGGTGCCGATATCTGCGCTGAGATTTGCGGGAATTCATCGACGCCGATGCAATCGCCATCGGCGAGGACAACGGCCCGGAATACCGCATTTTCCAGCTGGCGGATATTGCCCGGCCAACGAAAGGCGCTCAGCAGCTGCAACGCGTCCGGCGTGATCGCGCGGATGCGCTTGCCTTCTTCCGCGGCGAACAGGGCGAGAAAATGCCGGGCAAGCGCCGGAATGTCCGCCGGCCGTTGGCGCAGCGGCGGCACAGTAATCGGGAATACGTGCAGCCGGTAAAACAGATCTTCCCGGAAGCGACCCTGTTTTACATCGGCAATCAGGTCACGATTGGTAGCTGATATGATGCGGACATCGACCTTGACGGGCTTGCGCGCTCCGACCGGCTCGACTTCGCTTTCCTGAATGGCGCGGAGAAGCTTGACCTGCGCCGCAGGCGGCAATTCACCGACCTCGTCGAGAAACAGCGTGCCCCCCGAGGCCTCGACGAACTTGCCGACATGGCGCTCCGTCGCGCCGGTAAACGATCCCTTTTCGTGGCCGAACAGGATCGACTCGATCAGGTTTTCCGGCATGGCGCCGCAATTCACCGCGACGAACGGTTTACTCCGCCGGTCGCCGGAGCCGTGAATGGCGCGCGCGATCAATTCCTTGCCAACGCCGGATTTGCCGGCGACGAGCACCGGGATCGTCGACGCGGCCGCCTTCTCCGCCATGCGCAGGACGGCGAGCATTGCCGGGCTTTTGGTGATGATGTCCTTGAAGCCCAGTGTGCCGGACCGGCTGTGCTTGATGCGGCTGAGTTCGCCTTCAAGCGCGCTGGTATTCAGCGCGTTGCGCAAACTCACGTGCAGTCGCTCCGCTCCGACCGGCTTGACGACGAAATCAATGGCGCCGGCGCGCATGGCCGAGACGACGTTGTCGATGCCGCCGTGCGCGGTCTGCACGATCACCGGCACGCTGATCCCCGCCTGGCGCAATCTGGCCAGAACGCCGAGGCCGTCGAGGTTTGGCATTATCAGGTCCAGGATCACGCAATCGATCCGGGCACCATCGGCGGCGCAGAGCAGCGCCAGTGCGGCGCCGCCGTTATCGCGCGTCACCGTCTCGTAGCCGAATTTTTGCAGCATGCCTTCGAGCAGCCGGCACTGCACCGGATCGTCGTCGACAATGAGAATGGCCATCAGTTCCTCGGCGGTTTGGCGCCGCAAGTTGTGCCGTTTCGGGGCACTGTGGCCGAGGGCACTTAAAGGGGTGTTACTTTTGGCGGGTTTTAGGCGTCATAATAATCTATAAAATAACGACAAAAACCGTTGTCAAACCTGGACTGCAGCCGTTCCAACCTTTAAAACATTATTAACCCAAATTAGGGGGTGATCGTTATTTTGAGGTTAATTTCAAAATGCCCCGCCCGAGGAAAGACGGCACCGAAGCGGCCCCGCCGAACAAGCGCAAGCTCAGTGAGATTTACATCAATCGGCTTCGGCCGAAGGATCACGCCTTCGCCGTCTGGGATACCCACCAGCGCGGGCTGGCTCTTCTTGTGCAGCCTTCCGGCCACAAAGCGTGGAAGGCCGTCTATCAATTCCACGGCCGTCCTCGGTGGGTTCACCTCGGGGACGTCGCCGCCATCGGCCTCTCTGACGCTCGCCTCTTGGCCAGCCGGATCATGTTTCAAGTCGCCGAGGGCAAGGACCCGCTGGCTGAACGCAAGGCCGAACGCGGCAAGGGCACGTTCGAGGAATTGGCTACCCAGTACGTCGAGCGATACGCGAAGCGCCGGAACAAGTCGTGGAAACAAGCTGACGCCCTGGTCCGCCGCCGCCTGATTCCTAAGTGGGGCAAGCTCCCGGCAGCGGATATTTCGCGCACCGATGTCAAGAACCTGATCTCGAAGATCGAAGCGCCGATCACGGCAAACCAGACCTTGGCGGCGGCGAGCGCGATCTTCACGTGGGCGATCAAAGAGGAGATCATCAAGGTCAATCCATGTCACCTCGTCGAGAGGAACGAGACCAAGAGCCGCGAGCGGATTTTATCAGACGGTGAAATTCCTCAATTCTGGACTGCATTCGACGACGCCGGTCTGATGCGCAGCATGGCGTTGAAGATGATCCTCTTGTCCGGTCAGCGTCCCGGCGAAGTTTCTCACATGAGACGCGAACACGTCGCAGACGGCTGGTGGACCTTGCCCGGCGATCCTGTTCCGGCGCTCGGCTGGCCCGGAACCAAGAACGGCTCAAGCCATCGCGTCTGGCTCTCGGCTCCGGTGCGGGATTTGCTGGCCGAGGTCGGCATTGATGACCAAACTACTGGCTTCGTTTTCGTCGGCGAACGTTCCCGAGCAATCGGCCAACTTGACGACGTCATGCGGGACATTTGGAAAAAACTTGGAGTCGAGAGAGCTACGCCGCACGATCTGAGACGTACCTTCTCGACCAAGGTTACAGGTCTCGGCTTCGGTAGAGACGCCCTGAACCGCGTCACTAATCACAAGGAAGGTGGCATCGCCAGTGTTTATGATCGCCACCAGTACGCCGATGAAAACAAGAAAATCATGGAGACCGTAGCCGCCGAGATCGTGAGGATCGCAGAGGGCCGTCCGGTCGCCGGGAACGTGGTCCAAATCGGAGTCCGAACGTGAAGCCTCCCAAATGGAGCGACGAGAAGAAAGTCGCCGAGCTGGTCGACGACGCGTTCGACGAGTGGGAGATCAAATTTATCAAAGAGGAGGCTGGACGCGACTATCCCGGCCTCACCTACCGCGAATGGTTCTCCAGCATGGAGAGCGACGCCGTCGAGGCCGCGAGGAAGGGAAACTTCAAGTCGCTGGCAGACTTCTTCAGGTCGGAGCCGAGAAACCCGTTCGTAAAAATGTTTCTCGAAAAGGGTCTTCGCCCCTCTTCGGAGGCGTTGGACCTCGTCGCCAGGCGCGCGGCGGGGGAATACAGCGCCAAGCGAGGCCAGCCGAAGCAGACGGAAGACCAGCGGCGCGCTGGCAGCAAGGTCCACGACGCGGCCGACGAAGTTCCTTGGATCGCGGCAATTCTCAAGCGGCACTACCGCGACCAAGCCGGGATCAGGGATCGCGCCATCGCGATCGCTGTCAGGCGGGCAAACCGTTTCCCGGGCAAAAAGATCAAAATCGAGACCCTCGCTAATTATCTGAAATCGAACAAGCGATTGGCCGCCACCCCCAAAAAAAATTAAGGGGCGGGTGACGAGCCTGTCCGACGAGCGTATCGCCTCCTTTGCATCACAAAGGAGATGACGATGTCGACAAACCTCTACCGTCGTCATTCCGGTAGCTGACAGGATCAAGGACTTCGCCGAGCGGATGGTCAAGACCGAGGGCGGCGGCATCTTGTCCTGGATGGTAGCTGGCTGCCTCGAATGGCAGAGACATGGACTTCAGCCGCCTGATGCAGTCAAGAAGGCTACAGAGAATTATTTAGAGAACCAAGACGTAAGGCAGGCATGGTTCGACCAGCGCTGTGTCAGGAACCCGCAGGCAAAGACCCTATCAAGCTTTCTCTTCGCCGATTGGAAGCTATGGGCAGAGCGCAGGAATGAATATGTAGGTAGCCAAAAGGAGTTCACGGATCACTTTGAGAGCCACTATGAATTTAAGAGGCGGAAGACCCGCAACGGCATGGAGTGGATTGGCGTGGCTCTCGCAACCGGAAGAGAAGATCAACCCCCTAATAATGAAGAGCAGCCCGCTGATACCGAGCCTATTTGAAGGATGTGAAGGGTCTCCCCCTTAGAGGGCCTAAGAAAATTTGGTGCTTAGGCCCTATAAAAGGCTCCACCCTTCACATCCTTCACCGCCTATTGAAATGATTAGACAATCAGATTTTAGCGGTTGAGTTAAATCCTTACCCCGGCTCTTCCGCCCCCTTTGTATTTGTCCCCCGAAAATCCCGCCTTACCCCGTTTGGCCAGCGGCCAACCCGGTAATTCGCCTTAGGGCAATACCCCAGATTTAAGGAGGAGTCGGTAAATGCCCTGCCATGTCCTGCATGACCGGCTGACCCTCCTTAAATCTGAAAACGTCAGTCGAGGCCCACGGTCTCCGTTCCCCGGCTGATTGCCTGCCCAACGAACGCTGCTGGACCGCCATCGGCGGTGCCGAGACAGGGCAGGTCGGGCCGCCCTCCCTGGCATCCATGGGCCGCCTCTGGCCTCCACCCCGACAAATTGAAAATTGGTCTTGTTGGTCCCAATCGCATCTGTTCAAGTTGCCATTACAGGAATATTCTTGAATGTGACCAACAAAACAAGAGCCGAGATCGAAGAGGAACGGGCGGCATCCCGCCGAGCAGTGATTTTGGCAATCGCTCGCGGTCAGGTCGAATTCGAGCGCCGGGAAGCTGAAAAACTCAACCGCCCTCTCTGGCTGACGACGCCGAAACCTCCTCAGCCGTCAGCCCCCGAACCAAATCCATACCGCATTGATCAGTTCAAGGAAGCAGCCGAACGTTTGGAGCAGCGTCGAATCGAAGCCGAAGAAGCCGCCCTTCGCAAGTTTGATCGCGACGTCGAACGCCGAGAAGCACTGACACGACGCGATAGACAGATCGCGCGTATCAAGGAAACGAAACGCCGGGCGTTGAAGCTTCTCGCCGAGACCCAATACATTTCCGACATCGTCAATGCCAGAAAGCGACGGCGCACATGAGCGAAGATGACGATTTCATTCGGCGAAGTGCACCGGTTTATTCGATCCATGACACGGCGAAACAAACGATGAGCGAATTTCGAGACGATGACAATTCGGCGGCGGCTTGGCATCACCGAAGAAACGCGGCCGCGGACGAGCGATACCGTCGAGACAATCGCGCGCGGCTCGAAGCGGAAGACGAACAAAGACGGATCGAAGCCGCTCGTCGAGACGTCGAAGCCCATCGCGCGCAAGTGATGGATGCGGAAACGCAGGAACGCTGGAACGAATGGGCGCGTGAGATTGTTTGGAAGGTTCTCAACGACGACGTCCTTCTCAAAATAATAGCGGAAGAAACTTCCGCCTACATGCGCTCGGTTGAAAATAAAGCGGAATCCGCGAAGAGTTGCGAACTGAGATCAAAGAACACGTCGAACGCGAGCTTCGCAGTTTCGTTCACAAGGCCGACGTCGCTCTCGCGCTGCCACTTCCAATCGCCCCGGAGTTAGACGTTCATCAGATGCCGCGCACTGACACCAAAAGTGTTCACGCAATCCTGAGGACACTCCCGTTGGACGAACGCTCTGCTGCATTATTGTTTCGATCCTCGACGATCCTGACAACCGTGGCCTCGAAGGCGTGATGTTCCTTGCCATCGGCGGTTCGCATGCTCGCGAAGTTCTTTCCCGCTCGAACAGCGTCGCGTGTTGGTCGATCACATGTGCGCAGAAGCTGAAAAACTGTACAGATCGGTGGTTCAGTAATGACGCCGCTGTCTTTACCCATCGGCATCGGCGTTCGGCGCACGGCGGTGGTTCTCCTCTCCTTCGCCGTGCGTCTCATACTCAGCGGGGTGCCACTCCTCGCTAACAGGTGGGGGGGGCAGGTTCAACAAAATTTGGCTCGTTGAGGACGCGGATCGCGGTGCCAGTCCAAAATGTCTAAATGGACAAAAAACAGAGGTGATCAAATGCAGCAGCGGGGTAGAAAGTCACTAGAAGCCCTTGCCACTCTGCCTTTTCTGGTTCAGGGCAAACCGGCACCGTTGGAGCCACCAGATGATTTGAACTCCGCCGAACGCGATCTGTTTCGCGAACTCGTCGCCTCGGTCGATCACCAGCCATTTCGTCAAGAGCGATCTTGCCCCTGCTGACGACTTTCGTTCAAGCGACGATAAAGGTCCGTGCCACCGTGCACGATCCTGAGCAGGTCGCGACGTGGGAAAGGGCAGCGAGAATTCAAGCGACGCTGGCGACGCGACTGCGTCTTGCCCCTCAGGTCCCGAACTCCAAGCGAAATCAGTCGGCAGAATGCAGAAGGATCACTCCGGTTCGAACGCCTGGGACATCTGACGGTGGCGCGAGAAAACAATAGAGGCGCTGTTTCCTTGCAATGGATCGAAACTTTCTGCGTCTATCCCAGCGGTCCTCACAAAGGCAAGCGCGTCAAGCTGTCACTCGAAGAAGAAAATCTCGTTCGCTACATGTATGACGCGCTTGAACGACCGTCCCCAACCTCCGATCGGCGGCCCGATTGGCGCGTATCATCGCCCTGCTCCACGTCGCCGGCACCGAGGCGTTGCAGAAAACTTTCGGCCCCAACGTCGTCGCCGACTTTTTCACGACGTGGAACGCGGCCGGGTCCCGAACTGCGCGAAGTTCTGAAACTCCAAGGCGACCGCATCGTCTGCCCGAGGCTCGGCACCCGCTATCCCGTTGCCGCCTGACAAACAAAGGAGACCAATCATGTTCGGCGAGATCTCCAAACAAACCACAACCTCGAAACTGCATCATCCCGCAAACCCTGGCTTCTACGAACTCAGATTTCGCTGCGTCGGGCAAGCCGACGGCGATACCGACCATCCGCGCCGAAGCCCTCAAGATACCGGTCATCGCCTGGAAGATCACCGCCGAGGTCCGCGAGCCGATCACCGTACTATGACGTGCCTCCGGCCGACGACGAAGCGCGGGCTTTGCTGTTGCCCATGTCGCCGTGCTCGCGGGGGATCGCGTGTTGAAGGACGCCGAAGAATGGGCCGCCGAAGTCTACAAACTCTGGCGCGAACATTGGGCAGGCGATCACAAAAACCCGTCGTCCTGCCAGTCGCCCTCGCCGTCGCCTGATGTTCGCGGCGCTTTTCAAATTGCTGAAGCGCCGCGATCCGCCGATCTACGGCGTCCTGGTGCTGGGAGACGCCGGGATCAGGTGTCGTGTCGCTTGAACGCATCGCGGTAGAACGGCTTCGTCTCCACTGTCTCGGCCAGCCCATCGGCCAAGGCGGTGGCTACAAGACCCCCTCCGGGTCGAGCGGCGTGGAGACATCGACAGCGGAGCGTGAAGCAATGCCCGCTCGCGCAGTCTCGCGACAAAAACTAACAATCACGGTTAAGATTTAAGGTTAAGAGCCTCTTAAGGATTTCCTGAGAACCTTCGCTTCGTTCGAGAAAAGGACGAAGCAGATGGTCAGCGTAAAATCCTTCTTCGCCGCCGCAGCAGCGGCCGTCATCAGCACGGCGGCCTGCGCCGCTGACCTGCCGATGCCTCCGCCCCCTCTGATCGGCAGCGCCCTGCTGCGAGACGGGCGGCTGGTATCTGCGAGGCGATATCGGTATCGGCGTGCAGACTTTCTCCGAGTTCAATTTCACGCAGACCAACTCGGCCTTCGTCTGGCCGTCGAACTGGCAGATCGTTCAAAAGAACATCCAGGACACGACGATTTTCGGGATCGGCGTCGGCTACGTCGTGAACAATTGGCTGCGCGTCGACGTGACCGGCGAACATCGCAATGAGGCTGCGTTCAAAGCGACCGGAAGCTACAGTGGTCTTGCTAATTTCTGCAACGGCGGTGTTGGAACCTGTTTCGACGTGAACTCAGGCAACATATCTTCCTCGGTCTTCATGGCTAACGCCTACGTCGATGTCGGCACCTGGTGGTGCCTGACGCCGTTCATCGGCGCGGGCGTCGGCGGCGCCTACAACAGGATCAGCGGCGTCCAGGATAACGGCATAATATCCAGTGGCGCAGTCGGCTTCGGCTATACGTTGAACGATAACTCCGCCTGGACCCTGGCCTGGAACGTGCAGGCCGGCCTGACCTACAACGTCAACAACAATCTCAAGATCGATTTCAGCTGGCGCTATCTGAACCTCGGCTCGCCGCAAACCGCCATCGTTCAGTGTCAAAACACGCCGGGCTGTCCCGTCCGCCTTCTACACGCTGAAGGACATGACCTCGCAGGATTTCCGCGATCGGCCTCCGCTGGATGTTCCCGCCTAGGCGGTGGCATCGGACTGTTCCCCGTGGCGCAGGCCGGTCTTTGTACCGCAGCAGCAATACATTCCGGCGCCGCCCCCGCAATACGTGCCGCAGCCGCAATATGCCCCGCCGCCGATGGCGCCTCCGGTCTATGCGCCGCAGCCGCCGCTCTCGACCCGCGGCTGACGCGCTCGTGTGAAGTCTGGCCGCTTTGTGCGCGGCAAAAGGATGAATGAAAGAGCAACCGATGCGTTGGGTGCTAAGTTCTCTGATGGTGTTGGCGCTGGCTCCGCCAGCGTTCGCCGCCGATCTCGACATCCTGCGCGGCAGCCAGCCAATAGCTGCCTTTGACACCGGTGGCCGCGCCCGTGATGACCGTAGGGCCGGCGACCTTCACGCGCTGGAGCGGTTTCTACGTCGGCGGTGATTTCAGTTTCAACTACTCGCGAGCCGACTTTACCTCGGCAACGGCGCCGCTTGTGGAGTTGAGCTTGCAAGACACGGTGGTGCAGCAACTGTTTCAACCATCTCAATTGCAATCGCTCGGCATAAGTTCCGCTAACGCGTTCGGCTTTGGCGGTTTTCTCGGCTACAATATCCAATGGCAAGACCTCGTCACCAGCCTCGAAGCAACCTATACGCACACATCTTTGGGCATAACAGGGCCTTCCTCTCCCGCGATCTTCCGCTCCTTTAACCCCCCCGCCGGTAACGTTACCAGCGTGAGCCTTGGCGGGACCAGCGGCCACTTTCATCTTACCGACTACGCCGAGGTGCGAGCCCGGGCGGGATGGGTAGTCGGCAATCTGTTGCCGTACGGGTTCGTCGGCTTTGTGGTCGGACACGGCGACTACAGCGTATCGGCTCAAACAAGCGCTACGTGCGGACCTGACTCAACATCATCGACAGAATGCACTGGGTTTCCCCATAACATCGAGCGCCGCGCTAAGCGACGCGCTGCTCTATGGCTATTCAGCGGGTGCCGGACTTGATTGGGCACTGACGCCTAATGTTTTTGTACGCGGCGAGTTCGAGTTCGTTCAGTTCGCGCCGATCGCAAACATAAGCGTTATTATCGTCAACGCGCGCGCCGGTGCCGGTTTCAAGTTCTAGATTTCCGAAAAATCCCCGGCTGCGCCGCCGCCGGAGGCCCAATTTTCGGTCTTGGTTCCACGCATTCAAAAAACTACTTCCTGCACGTCATAACGTCGATTGATTGTTGATTGAAAAATAAGCCGCGCCTAAGTGCTATGACAAAATGTCATAACACTTATCAATATCGATCTTCACAAAACGTTTTCGCCGTTGCCGACCGCCGCGCACATTAAGGTACTTCCCATCGGAAAGCTCCACGACCCTATTCAGCCAATGATCGCGGTTATCGTCCCAACGGCGTACTTCTGCGATTGGCACGAGCGTGCTTGAGATCAGAAATTTTTGCTCCAAAAGCCTGGAAATCGCGCGACTAAAAGCGGCTTGTTTTAAAGGACAAGAGTAGCCTCTTTCGCCCACATCTATTTCGCGCCGGACGCGTCGTACGTCATGCCAACCAGACGCGAGAATGATATTCGCACGGTGAGGATCGTGATTGCCCAGCGGGTCTCCACCGGGACGAGCCTGCAAGTGGGTTAAGATTGCGCGCTGAAGTTTTCCCAGTCCACGACTTATGTTGGCTCCCAGCCCTTGAATAACGCGAAAACGCGACCTGAGCCAGACTGTGATCGCCAAATCCGCAGGAAGACGACGAATGTCGCGTCGGCTCCTGCATCATCGTCCGCGATGCGACCGGCTTCGCGCTCGGCTGAAGGCATCACTTGCCTCTACGCCGTGAAGTTTTGATCGCCATCGCTGGCGGTCGCTCCGGTCCGGCCTCAAGACCGCTTGCGGGACGAAGCGAACATGGATCGGCAGGCAAAACCGGCTGGATCGGTCGAAAATGATCCAACGCGGACATTGGTAGCGCACTGACAAGACAGGGACTTTTGACCGGCGGGTCGTTGTTTGCACACACCTTCGATGGACGGATTGACGCGACGTAAGCTGGCGCGGACCTATGCAACTAATATCAACATCGCTATTGTGCTCATGTTCAACCCAGATGCCGGGTAACAAGCCCGGCAGGTCGCTCATTCAGGGGAGGGTCTTATGAAAAGACGCGAATTCCTCAAATATTCCGCGGCCACTGCGGTGGCCGGGTCGCTGGGTTACCGACGCGCCAAAGCTGAAGCGGGCACGATCAAGGTCGGCGTCGTCGGCCCCAAGACCGGCCCACTCGCCCCCGGCGCGGCGGTGACACACTTTCCACCTTACAAGCTCTGGGCCTTTGAAGTTAACGAACGTGGCGGCCTGAAGCTCAAGGATGGTCGGCGCAAGATTGAGATCATTGAATACGACGACCGCACGCAGCCGCCCGAGACCATCAAGGCCGTGGAGCGTCTGGCGACGGTCGACAAGGCCGATTGGATCGGCGGAGTCTATGCGACGGGCTTCAATCTCGCCAGTGCGCCGACGTTCGACAAGTACAAATATCCGCAGTTCGCCGTAGCCTGCATCACCGATCAGGCGCCGGCGCTGGTCAAGAAGTATCCTGGGTTCTTCATGTTCAACACGTCGACAACAAACTACGCAAAGGGCGCGATCGGCGTACTCAAAAAGCTGAAGGATAGCGGCCAGATCGGCAATAAGGTCGCGGTGGTGAATGTCGGCGATGACTTCGGCATCGAGCTCGCCAACGCCGGACGGCCGCTGTTTAAGGAGGCCGGCTTCCAGATCGTATACGACAAATCCTATCCGCTCGGCACGCAAGACTACGCTCCGGTGATTAAGGCGGCCAAAGCTGCGAACCCGGACGCCTTCGTCGCCTGGTCGTATCCGCCCGATACTTTCGGTCTTACCGATCAGGCAAAGATCGAAAACCTCGCCGTGAAGGCTTATTACTGCGCGATCGGTTGCGCCTTCCAAGGCTTCTGGCAGAAAAACGGCGCTGCTGTCGAAAACGTACTCGGGGCTGGCGGGGTTACCAACTCGCCTGAGATCCTCGCCTTCTACAAAAAGCACAAGGAAGTAACCGGCGTCGATGCCGACTACGCAGGCAGCCCAGTGTATTACGTGATGCTCCAAATGCTGACGCAAGCAATTGAGGACATCGGTTCAATGGACCGCCTGGCAATCGCCGACTACGTCCGCAAGAACAAGTTCAAGACCCTGGTCGGCGAGGTCCAAACGCCGGGCCAGATCCTTGACAAAGTCTGGACGGTGGGCCAGTGGCAAAATGGCCTTCTAGCCGCCGTGACCGGGGTAGGCTTCTCTGATTTCGCGCCGGTCAGGCTCAAGACCAGCTGGGGATGAGAACTTTCCAAGCGCTCTGAAGGCCGGGATAGATGAGCGCTTGGGGGTGCCGCAGAACTGGACTCCGGTGGCCCTGCTTATGCATGCTGCCGGGGCGTCTTTTTTAAATGGGGCGCTTCTCAACTGTGATATAAGAACCCGCGGCAAGCGCGGCTACGCATCAGGCGTTGGCACGGCGGCCCTTGCGTCCTCGCCTACATCCAGGTGCGCGCCATCAACATCAAAGTTGTAACCGCCTTGAACAAGTAACCAGTGATGATGTCGCTTATTGGCCCTTAGCGTCACTTCGCTGCGCCGGACAATAATGTCGCAACTGGAGTAACAACGGACATTGATCGGCAACGGGTACTGAATGCGTCGGTCGTGAATGACCCAACTGAGACATCCGGCGATGATCGACAGCGCCAGGTAAAATGTCTCCAACGGCTCGGAACCCGAGCATGACACTGTTATACTAAAAATGGATTTGCAAAGTGACAGGGACGTTCGTGGAACGCAGATTGGCAGCAATCTTGGCCGCTGACGCGGTTGGCTATAGCCGGATGATGCGCGAGGACGAGCCGGGGACGCTCGCCTTGCTGCAGAAGCACCGCTCCGAAGTGATCGACCCAGGGATCGCAAAGCACCGCGGTCGTACCATAAAGTTGATGGGCGACGGCCTGCTCGCGGAATTCTCTAGCGTGGTCGAAGCCGTTAATTGCGCGGCCGAAATTCAGCGGTCCATGGCCGCGCGCAATGCCGGATCCCAAGGTCGTCGCGAGATGGCTTTTCGCATCGGCGTACATCTCGGCGACGTCATCGTCGAGGACGACGATCTATATGGAGATGGCGTCAATATTGCCGCCCGCCTCGAGGGGATTGCGCAACGCGGCGGCATCTGCATTTCGCGTCAAGCCTACGACCAAGTGGAAAAGAAGGTTGCCCTCGGGTATCGGAGCCTAGGTCCGCAAAGGCTTAAGAATATCCCTGACCCGGTGGAGGTCTTTGCCATTCAGGGTGATGGATTGGCAACGTCAGATGACCGGCAAGAAATTCGCTATTGCCGCACTCCGGACGGCGTTCGGTTAGCGTACGCCATCAGCGGACACGGCCCGCCACTAGTCAAAACCGGTAACTGGCTGAATCATCTCGAATACGATTGGGATAGTCCGGTCTGGCGTCATCTATTTCTTAGGCTTTCGCGAGATCATGGGCTGACACGTTATGATCCTCGTGGCACGGGCCTCTCTGATTGGGACGTCGCGGATATATCCCTGGATGCTTGGGTCAATGATGTGGCAACGGTTGTTGATGCTGCGGGCATCGATCGGTTCCCATTGTTTGGAATTTCACAGGGTTGCGCCGTCTCGATTGCTTATGCCTTGCGTTACCCTGACCGCGTCTCACACCTGATTCTTTTGGGTGGATTTGCACTTGGGGCCAGTAAGCGCTCGCCCGAGGAAAGCGAGAAGCGCAAGGCATTTGTGACGTTGATGCGGCTCGAATGGGGAGCTGACAATCCAGCTATTCGCCAGATATTCGCTACTAGATTGATGCCTGACGCCAACAAGGAACAAGTCGACACATTCAATGAGCTGCAGCGAAAAACAACATCCGCAGAATGCGCGGCACGATATTTCGAGATCACTGGCGAAATTGACGTGACGGAACTTCTAGCCCAAGTGCGAGTTCCCACGCTGGTTTTGCATGCTCGGGGTGATGCTCAAGTTCCGTTCGAACAGGGACGTAAGCTGGCGGCAGGTATCCCCGGTGCCAAATTCGTCGCACTCCAAAGCAGCAATCACATTTTGTTGGAACAGGAACCGGCCCTGCAGCGCTTCTTCGAAGAGGTTGCTCTATTCTTGAAGAAGTAAGTTGGTCCCCTACCCAGAAAACTGGACTTCAGTACGTCTAGTTCACCGCCGAACAGTTTCTGCTGCGACAACTCATTCGTCGCATGTCGGTTACCGACCGATGTCGCCTTTTGGCCGATTCTGTTGAAAATCGCGCAGTTGAAAGAGCGAAAGCTCCCTGATTCAGTGCTGTTGAGGCAGGAACTGAGTCGATGATGGGATCACGGCAAGTCGAACAGGGTGCGCTGTTTTACAACTTCTCGATCGATGCGCATGTACCAACGGATCATTTATTGAGGTCGATCGACCGCTTTGTTGATCTTTCAGAGCTGCGCCGCGACCTCGCGCCGTTCTACAGCACGATGGGTCGCCCATCGATCGATCCCGAACTGATGATCAGGATGTTGATCATCGGATATTGCTTTGGCATCCGCTCCGAGCGGCGCCTGTGCGAGGAAGTCCATCTCAATCTGGCATATCGCTGGTTTTGTCGTCTTGGCCTCGACGGCCAGGTACCCGATCATTCAACCTTCTCGAAGAACCGGCACGGCCGGTTCCGTGAGAGCGATCTGCTCAGGCGCGTCTTCGAGACGGTTCTGCAGCGCTGCATCCGCGAGGGACTGGTCGGCGGGGAAGCCTTTGCAATCGATGCCAGTCTGATCAAGGCGGATGCGAACCGCCAGAACGGCATCGAAGGCGCGAAGGGGATGCCACAACAAGCGACCGGCCGGGCGGTCAAAGAGTATCTGGCTGCGCTCGACGATGAGGCCTTCGGCGCTGCGACTGATGTCGTGCCCAAGTTCGTCTCGCCGGCCGATCCCGCGGCACGTTGGACCGGTGCTCATGGTGGGCAGGCGTTCTTCGCCTATTCCACCAACTACCTGATCGACACCGACAATGCGATCATCGTTGATGTCGAAGCCACAACCGCGATCCGGCAGGCCGAGGTGCTGGCCGCAAAACGCATGATAGAACGCTCGCTCGATCGCTTCGATCTGTATCCCGCCCGCCTTCTGGGCGACAGCGCCTATGGCTCGGCCGAGATGCTCGGCTGGCTGGTCTATGAGCAGGGCATCGAGCCGCATGTGACAGTGTTCGACAAGTCGGCGCGCCAGGATGGCACCTTCTCCCGCGACGACTTCACCTATGATCATGCTGGCGACGTCTATTACTGCCCCGGCGGCAAGATGCTGACCACGACCGGCTCACGTATCAATGACGGTGGAACACTACGCTACCGGGCGAGCAAGTATGATTGCCAAGCCTGTCGTTTAAAACCCCGCTGCTGTCCAAAGGATCCAGCTCGATACGTGCCGCGATCGATTTACGAAGGCGCCCGTGACATGGCACGCCAAATCGCAAGATCGTGGGAGGGGCGCGTCGCGCGACGGCTACGCAAGAAAGTCGAGATGCTATTTGCGCACCTCAAACGCATTCTCAAACTCGATCGGCTGCGACTACGAGGACCAAATGGGGCGCACGACGAGTTCCTCCTCGCAGCAACGGCCCAGAACCTCAGGAAGCTAGCCAAGCTGAGACCGGTACCGAACTTACAACCGGCCTGAAGTCAGGTCGCCGAGCCATCCGTCGAGCCGACAGTCGCTCCACGTCGGTTTACCATCGGATTTATTCAACAGAATTGGCCCTTAGCGTCATTTCGGTGCTGCGGAGTAGTCTGGTCGCTTTCGGAGCGAAGCGGACATTGATTGGGACTTGCGATGCCTTGCCGCTTCCCGCTGCTTTGGGTAATCGACGAGACGAACTCCTCCTGCTTCGTCGTCAGCGACGCCAGCGGTCAGGCGCTCGGCGGCAGTGAACTTCGCCAAGCTGCCGGAGGTGCTGCGGAGGGGAAACGTGAGGGCTAGCAGCGCGAGCGAACTGGGCTAGTTCCACAGGTGTTGTTCCTGGCCGCAGCCCTCGAAACTTAAGATGATGCCGCCTCGCTCAAAAAGCTAGGGTAGGCGTAATTTCGACATGGGGCCCAAACGCGGCTCTCAGAGAATGTCCCAACGGTTTTCGTACTTCTCGACGGCCTTCAGTGACATGAACGCGTTCTGTTTCCAGTTAGGGGGTTTGTGCAACTTTGATGCCAGCGTGCGATTTTTAGCAATGAAGTAACGGACAGGTTTGATGGCGTCTTCTTTGCCGAGCAACACGTAAACGGTTGCTTGATCGCGGAGGTCACCTATAAAACTTGCAACCTTGACATACCACGGTGGCGAGCGAACGCTCTTGACCTGAACTTTGCTCAGCTTCTTGTCTCTCGATCGGCCAACCAGCAGGTCGTATCCTTTGGTGTTTCGATCTGCGAGTTGAGCGTCAAATCCGCGCCTCAGCAACTCCGCCATGACAAAATATTCGCCCGCGTTGCCTGTCGGGATGCCCGACTTGCGCTTCGCGATGCTTTTTTTCATCGCACTATCTTTCTGCTGCCCCACCATTCCTTGCCGGCCGGCTTCTGGCTAGCCTTTTGATCGGGGGAGTATGGCCCTGGGAATTTCCCAGGCCCGCTATTCTCTTTCTTTTTCTGAAAAACGCTTTATTTTCAATGACATGGATCGACCACGACCACTGCCGACCAATCCGGGATATCGCCGACTGCGAGCCAACCCTGACTACGCTGCCATGATTGAGCGGACCCTCGAAGAGCAGCAAAAGGCTCTTGAGGAGGCGGCTGCGGAACGCGGTCGTCGGCCAGTCGAGGCAGGGCAAGGGACCGCAGTCAGCTAGATCGCGAATGTTTCCCATGGGAAACATTTGCCGCCTTATTGGAGCACGCTGTACGAGCTGACAGACGACGCGGCGTCGTATGCGAAATATGATATATGTTTCACATTTGGTCGAGTATTGAATCCGCGGTGTTGAACCAAAACCAAGGGCTGGCCAGTGAGAATGACATCACTGCTATTCGCTGCCGCCATTGCATTGAACGCGACGACGGCACAGGCGGAAGACAAGTGTGACGGGTATCTTTGGATGGCCGAAGATATTGGCATCATCCGAATGGACTTAGCAGCGCCAGATCATTTGTCGTGCTATGTAGATCCAAAGAGTGGTGCGGGAAAACGGGTATTCCGCACTTGTCACCTAAACTTAGAAATATCGCCCTCGAACCCCCGCTGCCTGGTCGAGGGTATTTTCGTGGTTGACCCGAATGGTAACAGAATCCTAGTGACCGCCAAATCTGTGATTGATGCCCGCGATACCACCAAAGACTGCTTCAAGGTGGACGATGAGAACTCTCCGGAGGTTACGGTGTCCGGTCGCGTCACCCAGGAGCATCGTAAGTTGCCCAAAAACAGTGAGCTACGAGCAGCTAAGGGCTTCTACCTGAAGCTTGATACACCCATCCGAGCAAACGCCGGGGCAGGTTGTGCGGATTGGGATGAGATCGCGGTTATGGAGTTTGACAATCAAAACACAACGCGGCTTGTCAAATGGAATAATCGAGATGTCATTGTATTAGGTAAACTGGCTCGGTTCGGATCGGCTTTGGTTCATCCACCAATCTTCATTGAAATTTCAAGGATGATTGATCGAAGGACACTGACGAAGTAAACCCCAGGGCTTTAGGTATGGCCCGGTCAATATCATCTGGACGTAAGGCAGTGTGGGATCGGCGGCGATCAGGACACGGCAGCATTCGAGCAAACTTTCAGAACGATCGTCCCTCCCAAAAGAGGAGAGCAGCTAGTTGGCCCGTTGACCACGGCTTTCCGGCCTGGGGCCACGGACCGCAGCCAGCCCATTTTGGACACTTCACGAGCCATTCAGGCCGCTCGTGATCGCTTGTTCCGGTGTCGCGCGAGCCCTATGGCCCCACGACTTGGACCCCCGCCCTTGGGGCCCCTGGCGAGCCGCGCAGGTCGTTATTTCAATGTTACTTCTGAAACCACTGGTCGTCAAAAACTTGTTTAACATCAGCAGTTTAAGAAGATCATGTATTTAAAGGGGTGTTAACCTTTGAACCCGGTCGCCGTGCGATATGCCGCCGGAGCCGGCGCATGGGCCGGCCTTGCGCGCGCCTTAGTGCTGCGCCACATCAACGGTTGGCGAGTTTCCCGATTCTGCGCCCTCCAAGCTGCCATGTTTCGATCCCCCGAACCCTCAATCTTTGATAGACCATGCCGAAGAAATTAGCCGCCAAACGGCCGGCCACTCGCGGGCCGGCCATTCGCAAAACCGGACTGGGGTCACTTCCGGAATGGAATCTGACCGACCTCTATTCCGGCCTCGACGATCCGGCGATCAAGCGTGATCTCGATCGCGCTGACACCGAATGCGTCGCTTTCGAGAACGCCTATAAAGGTAAGCTCGCCGAGATGGCGAAATCGGCCGACGCTGGCGCCGCGCTCGCCGACGCCGTGCGCCGTTATGAGGCCATCGACGACCTCACCGGGCGTCTCGGCTCGTATGCCGGGTTGTTGCACGCCGGCGATACGGTCGATCCGCAGCGCACTAAATTCTTCGGCGACGTGCAGGAGCGGTTGACCGCGGCCTCGACGCATCTCTTGTTTTTTTCGCTCGAGCTTAATCGCATCGACGATGCGCTGATCGAGGCGGCGATGAAGGAACCCGCGCTCGGCCACTATCGGCCGTGGATCGAGGACGTGCGCCGCTACCGGCCCTATCAGCTGGAAGATCGCGTCGAGCAACTCTTCCACGAAAAATCGATGACGGCTTTTGCCGCCTGGAATTGGCAGTTCGACGCGACGATCGCCAACCTGCGGTTCAAGGTTCAGGGAAAGTCGCTCGCGATCGAACCTACTCTCAACCTGCTGCAGGACCGCTCCGGAGAAAAGCGCAAGGCTGCTGCCGAGGCGCTTGCCGACACGTTCAAGAACAACGTGCAGCAGTTTACGCTGATCACCAACACCCTCGCCAAAGACAAGGAAATTTCCGACCGCTGGCGCGGCTTTGCCGATATCGCCGACGATCGTCACCTTTCGAACCGGGTTGAGCGCGAGGTCGTGGACGCCCTGGTCGCCGCCGTGCGGGCCGCTTATCCGCGGCTGTCGCATCGTTATTACGCGCTCAAGGCCAAATGGTTCGGCAAGAAAAGATTGCCGCATTGGGATCGCAATGCGCCGCTGCCACAGGTGCCCTCGCGCACGGTGGGCTGGACCGAGGCGATGGATACGGTGCTGACGGCCTACGGCGCCTTCTCTCCGAAGATGGCGTCGATCGCCGAGCGCTTTTTCACCGAGCGGTGGATCGATGCGCCGGTGCGGCCCGGAAAATCGCCCGGTGCTTTCGCCCATCCGACGACACCGTCGGCGCATCCCTATGTCTTGCTCAACTATCAAGGCAAGCCGCGCGACGTCATGACTTCTCGCGCACGAATTGGGCCATGGCGTGCATCAGGTGCTCGCCGCACCCAACGGCGCTCTTATGGCGCCAACGCCGCTGACGCTTGCCGAGACCGCGAGCGTGTTCGGCGAGATGCTCACGTTCCGGAAGCTTCTTGCCGCGACCAACGACAAGAAAGAGCGGAAGGCGATGCTCGCCGCCAAAGTCGAGGACATGATCAATACCGTAGTGCGGCAGATCGCGTTCTACACCTTTGAGCGTTCGGTCCACACCGAACGCAAAGGCGGCGAATTGACCGCCGAGCGCATCGGCGAATTATGGATGAACGTGCAGCGCGAAAGCCTCGGCCCTGCCATCGAACTCAAGCCGGGCTACGAAACCTTCTGGGCCTACATCCCGCATTTCATCCATTCGCCGTTTTACGTTTATGCGTATGCGTTCGGCGACTGCCTGGTGAATTCGCTCTATGCGGTTTACGAGCACGCCGCGGATGGCTTTGCAGAACGGTATCTCGCCATGCTTTCGGCCGGCGGCACCAAGCCCCATACCGAACTGCTCGCTCCCTTCGGCCTTAACGCCCGCGATCCATCGTTCTGGCAAGGCGGCCTCGGCGTTATCGAGCGAATGATCGAGGAACTGGAAGCTCTGGGCTAGGCGAGGGCCGTTAGGCGTTTCCCTGCGATATTCGCCACATCAGCCGGTCGAACGCCCGATCGGGCAGGATTTTGCGCAGGAACAGAATGGTCCTCGCGCCGCCGCCGGTCGCATAGCGGGTCCTGGGCCGCCCGGCACTGATCGCGCGCAAGATTGTTTTGGCAACGACGTCAGGCGGCGAGGCGAGCCTTGAGGTTTCGGCTGCTTCGAGCAGCCGCGCGTGGCGCTTTGTCAGCTCGGCATACGCGCTGGTGCCTGACACCTGCAACAAGCCGTCGCGCGCGATGCCGGCCCATTCGGTGCGGATCGCTCCCGGCTCGACGATGATGACGTCGATGCCGAACCGCCCGACCTCGACGCGCAAGCAATCGCTTAAGCCTTCTACTGCGAATTTGGTGGCGTGATACCAGCTGCCCAACGGCTCCCAGATTTTTCCGCCGATCGAGGTGATGTTGACGATCTTGCCGGACTTCTGGGCGGGCATCATCGGCAGGACCAGCTGGCAGAGGCGCGCCAGGCCAAATACGTTGACCTCGAATTGCCGCCGGGCCTCATCGAGTGGAACGTCCTCAAGCGCGCCATAGGAGCCATAGCCGGCGTTGTTGATCAGGACGTCGATGCGGCCGCTTTGAGCCTTGATCGCCTCGACGGCGGCGACGGTCGAAGCGTCGTCGGTGAGGTCGAGTTTCAACAAAGTGGCGCCCAGCGTGGCCAAGCCGGCCATTCTGTCGAGGCGGCGGGCGCCGGCAAACACTTTGTAGCCGGCCGCCAGAAGCGTGCGCGCTGTGGCTTCGCCGATGCCGGCGGACGCGCCTGTTACGAACGCGATCTTGTTCATTGAGCCGCTCCAAAAATGAGGCAGCACGGGTTATAACCGTGGACCAAAGTCCATGGTCAAGGCTTAGGAGTTCCGGTCGATGCTGATTTCCGAATTTGCCCGTGCAGCCGAACTGACGACCGACACAGTCCGCTTCTATGTCCGGCGCGGGCTTCTCAAGCCGCTGGCCGGCAACAAGGGCGGATCGAACCCCTATCAAGTGTTCACCGACGAGCACGTGCAGATGGCGCGGACCGTTCGCATGGCGCAGTCGCTGGGACTTTCGCTCCGCGAGATCGCCGCCTTGAACGTCGAATACCAGGCCAACCGCATGACGCTCGCTCGCGGTGCGGAAATTCTACGCGCGCAGCTTGGCCGGCTGGAGGAAAAGGCGGCCCACATCAACGCAATGATCAGCTACATCCAAGCCAAGGTCGCCTGGGCGGAAGGGGGCGGCAAAGGGCCCGAGCCGAACTTTACCGATTATGAACGGGCGTCCCGTGTCGTCGAGCGTAAAGCGGGTGCAAGAGTAGCAGGCCGAACCAGTAAAATGAAGGCAAACAGCGGCTTATCGCTGTAAAACGGCTGTTGAACGGCAAGTCGGGGTGTTATACAATTTGTATTACGGAGCCTCCCTTCATGAAGCTCGAAATCAAGCGCATCGGCAACTCGGACGGGCTCATCCTGCCGCGCGAGTTGATGCAGCGCCTCGATATCAAACGCGGTCAGTCTTTTCACGTCACGGAACTTCCGGGCGGCGGATTTCAGTTGCTGCCGTACGATCCCGACTTCGAGGCGACGATGGAAGCAGCCGAAGAAGTCATGGATGAATACCGCGACACGCTCGCAACGCTGGCAAAATGACCGCGGCATCGCATGGTTACGGAGCCGAAGTGGCTGACCTACGAACAGGTCATCGCGATTCACAGCCGCCAGCTGCGCCGCTTTGGCGGAGCGGCAGGGTTGCGCGACGAGGGCTTGCTGCGCTCGGCGATCGAAAAGCCACTCAACAAGCGGCAATACGAGCAAGCTGAGCGTCCCGAGCTTGCCGCGGCTTGCGCTTTCGGTCTGGCGAAGAACCATGCTTTCGTAGATGGTAACAAGCGCATCGCGTTCATGAGTATGATGGTCTTCCTGCGAAAGAACGGCGTGAAGTTCGCTCCCGATCAGGCGCAAGCCACTACGATAATAATGTCCCTCGCGGCCGGTGAGGTCAGTGAGGAAAGTCTCGCCCGCTGGATTCGCAACAATTGGCCGAAGGCCTGATGGCGAAACGCGAAAAGCCCGATAGCGAAAAGAACCGCTTCTCCGCCCGCGCGGCGCGCTACGCCCGCGTCGGGGCGAATGTCGGCGGCGTAGCGGCGCGCTATGCGGGCCGGCGGCTCGTCGGCGGCGAGCGCAACCGCGCCAGCGAGGCATCGGCGCTTGCCTCCGCGCTAGGCAATCTCAAGGGTCCGCTGATGAAGGTCGCCCAGTTGATGGCGACCATTCCCGATCTGCTACCGCCGGAATACGCTGCCGAGCTGCAGAAGCTGCAGAGCGAAGCACCGCCCATGGGCTGGGCCTTCGTCAAACGGCGAATGAACGCCGAACTCGGTCCGGACTGGCAGGGCAAGTTCGCAAGCTTCGAGCACCATCCGTCTGCGGCTGCTTCGCTCGGCCAGGTCCATCGCGCACGCTCGCTCGATGGAGCGGAATTGGCTTGCAAGCTGCAATATCCCGACATGCAGTCGGCGGTGGAGGCCGACCTGCAGCAGCTGCAATGGCTTCTCGCCATTCGCCGGCGCCTCGATTCAGCGATCGATACCAGCGAGATCGGCAAGGAGATCGGGGCGCGCGTGCGCGAGGAGCTCGACTACCGGCGCGAAGCCAAACACGTCGCGCTCTATCGCGCCATGCTCGACGGCATCGATATCGTGCGCGTGCCGCAGGCATGGCCCGAGCTTTCGACCGGGCGCCTGCTGACGCTCGACTGGCTTGAAGGCACCAAGATGCTGGCGCACAGGAACGATCCGCTCACCGTGCGCAATACGCTCGCCACGGCGATGTTCAGCGCCTGGTGGTTTCCGTTCAGCCGCTTCGGCGTCATCCACGGCGATCCGCATCTCGGCAATTATACGGTTTTCGATGCGCGCGGTGCCGGTCCACGCAAGAATGTCGCAGAGCCTGCCGGTATCAATCTCCTCGACTACGGCTGCGTGCGCATCTTTCCGCCGAAATTCGTGCGCGGCGTCGTCGATCTTTATCACGGTCTCCTGCACGACGACGAAGAACTTGTCGTTCGCGCTTATGAAACCTGGGGCTTTCGCCGGCTTTCGCGTGACCTCATCGACACGCTCAACATATGGGCGCGCTTCATCTACGCGCCGCTGCTCGACGATCGGGTGCGCAGCATCGCCGACGGGGTCGCTCCCGCGGAATATGGCCGGCGCGAAGCGTTCCGCGTTCATCAGGCCCTCAAGCAAAAAGGGCCGGTGACGGTGCCGCGGGAGTTCGTCTTCATGGATCGCGCAGCGATCGGGCTCGGCGCCGTGTTCCTGCATCTGCGTGCGGAACTGAATTTTTATCGTTTGTTCAACGAGGCTATCGAGCGCTTTTCGATGGAGCGGGTTGCGAAGCGGCAAGAGGCGGCGCTCGCGGCGGCAGGTTTGTAGCGGGACACGGCATGGCGAATATCTGGGCGCGAAAATCGATCGCGGCGTTGATGGCCGAGGCCGAGGAGCCGGAGGTCCAGGCGCTCACGACCCACGACGGCGTGCCGCTCAAGCGCACGCTTTCCGCCATCAACCTCGTCGCGCTCGGTATCGGCGCCATCATCGGCGCCGGCATTTTTGTTCTGACGGGACACGCTGCCGCTGCCAACGCCGGACCGGCGATTACCTTGTCTTTCGTCCTTGGCGCTGTCGCCTGCGCTTTTGCCGGACTTTGCTACGCGGAAATGGCCTCGACCGTTCCCATCGCCGGCAGCGCCTACACGTACGCCTATGCAACGATGGGCGAACTGATTGCCTGGATCATCGGCTGGGACCTGATCCTCGAATATGCGCTGGGCGCCGTTACCGTTGCCATCGGCTGGTCCGGTTACGCCGTCAGCTTTCTGAAAAATATCGGCATCGTCATTCCGCCGGCGATAGCCGGGGCGCCGTTTTCCTACGATGGCGCGGAGCGCGTGTGGCATATGACCGGAGCGTTCATCAATGTTCCCGCCATGGTCGTGGTCGCGGCAGTTTCGACCCTGCTCGTTGTCGGCGTCCATGAAACAGCGCGCGTCAACAGCGTCATTGTCGCGATCAAGCTCGTCATCATCGTGGTGTTCATCGTGGCCGCCGCGCCGTTCGTGAGCACCGAACATTGGGTGGCGGCGAGCAACCCGGAAGGCGCTTTCATCCCGCCAAATGCTGGGGAGGGCCAATTCGGGTTCAGCGGCGTCGTTCGCGGCGCCGCCGTGGTTTTCTTCGCCTATATCGGCTTCGACGCGGTATCGACGGCGGCGCAGGAGGCGAAAAACCCGAAGCGCGACATGCCGATCGGAATTCTCGGATCGCTCGTCATCTGCACCTTGCTTTACGTAGCGGTCGGCTTCGTGCTGACCGGCATCGTGTCCTACGACAAGCTCAACGTTCCGGATCCGATCGCCATCGGTATCGACGCGGTCGGCTTGGCGGCGCTTTCGCCGATCCTGAAACTCGGCATCATCCTTGGCCTGACTTCGGTCATTCTGGTGATGCTGCTCGGACAGCCGCGGATCTTCTATTCGATGGCGCGCGACGGGCTTTTGCCGCCCGCCGCCGCCAAGGTGCACAGCCGGTTTCGCACGCCCTACGTGACCACGATCGTTTCCGGCGTGATTGTGATGGTGCTCGCCGGACTGTTGCCGATCGGCTTGGTCGGCGAACTCGTCAGCATCGGTACCTTGTTCGCCTTTGCCATCGTCTGCGCCGGGGTGCTGGTGCTGCGGATCAGGGAGCCGGAATTGCCGCGAGGCTTCCGGGCTCCGGCGGTCTATGTCGTCGCGCCGCTTGGCGTGGCGTCCTCGCTGTTCCTGATGCTCGGATTGCCATTCGACACCTGGCTGCGGCTCGGCATCTGGCTCCTGATCGGGCTTTTGCTCTACGGCTTCTACGGCAGCAGGCGCGGCCGTGGTGCCATGCAGGGCAGGTCCGTGTCGCGCTCGTAGCGGTGTCGTCGTCTTCCCGACGGTCGGGTGACATGGTAGCAGGGCGTCGCCCTTTCGCGTGGACCCCGATGGATCCGATATTCACGACAAGCCGGGCGGCCGCGGCGATCCCGATCTGGTTCGTCACTGCTGCGAACTATCCGGAAGTGCGGGAACGGCTCAGTGCCGGCGTGCGCGCGTTTGCCGATGCGGCAGGGTTTGAACCGAAGCCAGGTCAATATCTGGCGCTGCCGGGCGAGGGCGGTCTCGGCGGAATTCTGTTCGGCATTGAAGCGGCGGACGATGCCAAGGACCTTTTTCTTCCCGGACGTCTGCCGCAGCTACTGCCCGATGGCGTTTATCGGTTTGCCAACGATCCTCATGATGCCCGGCTGGCCGCGCTTGCTTTCGCGCTCGGGGCCTACCGCTTTACGCGCTATCGCAAGGCGGAATCTCGTAAAGTCAAACTCGACCCGCCGCAAAGTGTCGACCGCGAGGACCTTGAGCGCATCGTCGAAGCGGTCACGCTGACGCGCGACCTCGTCAATACGCCGGCAAACGACATGGGACCGGCCGAGCTCGAGGATGCGGTACGCGCTCTCGCCGCGCGGCATGGCGCCGACGTTGAGTCGGTCGTCGGCGACGACCTGCTGAGGGAGAATTTCCCGCTCATTCACGCCGTCGGGCGCGCGGCCGACCGAGCCCCGCGGCTGATCGACCTGAAATGGGGTGACGCGGATCATCCGCGCGTGACGCTGGTCGGCAAGGGCGTGTGCTTCGATTCGGGCGGGCTCGACATCAAACCCGATGCGTCCATGCTCAACATGAAGAAAGACATGGGCGGTGCGGCAACGGCGCTGGCGCTGGCGCACATGGTCATGTCGCGCAAGCTGAAGGTGCGGCTGCGCGTCCTTATCCCCGCGGTGGAGAATTCGATTTCCGGCGCCGCATTCCGCCCGCGGGATGTATACGCGTCGCGCAAGGGCATCACGGTCGAGATCGGTAATACCGACGCGGAGGGTCGTCTCATCCTTGCCGATGCGCTCACGCTCGCCGACGAGGACAAGCCTGAGCTGATCGCCGATTTCGCGACCCTGACCGGCGCCGCGCGCGTGGCGCTCGGCCCCGAGGTGCCGCCGTTCTTTACCGACGACGACGAATTGGCCGCCGCCCTGATGCGTCACGCCGCCGGTCAAAACGATCCGCTCTGGCGCTTGCCGCTCTGGCGCCCCTACGAGGCGATGCTGGAATTCGAAGATTGCCGACATCAACAATGTCGGCAGCGGCGGTCAGGCCGGCGCTATTACGGCGGCGCTTTTCATGCGGCGCTTCGTCACCGCGAAATCGTGGGTGCACTTCGACGTGTTCGCTTGGACACCGGCGGCAAAACCGGGACGGGCCGAAGGCGGCGAATGCCAGGCCGCACGCGCACTCTATGCGCTGCTCGCCGAACGTTATAGCTGAACAGACAGCGATGCGCGCCTTCGATCCGCGCCTGACCCCGGCCCGCGCCGACCTCGCCGCAAAAGAGCTCGAGGGAAAAGTGACGGCGGCGCGGTACGTCGAAGGACGCGTCCATGAGGTGATCGAAGCGCAGGCGCCGCTTCGCGCCGAGCCCGCTCCCGACGCGCCGCTCGCGACTGAAGCGCTCAAGGGCGAGCGCGTCACGATCTACGACAGCAACGACGAGGGGTGGGCATGGGGCCAGCTTGCGGCTGACGGCTATGTCGGCTGGTTGCCGGCCAATGCGCTGGCTCCCGCTGGCCCGCCGCCGACGCACAAGGTTGCCGCATTGCGGACCTTTGCTTTCCCGGGTCCGTCAATCAAGCAACCGCCCGTCGAAGCGCTGCCGTTGGGCGCGCGTGTTGGCGTCGTCCGTTTTGAGGATCGCATGGCGGTGATCCGATCGGGCGCCTACGTGCCGACGACGCATCTTGCTTCGATCGGCGTCGACGAGCCGGATTTCGTCGCCGTGGCGGAACGATTCCTCGGCTCGCCTTATTTGTGGGGCGGCAAGACGGTACTGGGCCTTGATTGCTCGGGACTGGTTCAGGTTGCACTCGCTGCGTGCGGTGTGGCCTGCCCGCGTGACAGCGATATGCAAGAAGAAGCGCTCGGCATTGCCGTCGACAATTCGGAATTGCGGCGCGGCGACCTGGTGTTCTGGACAGGGCACGTCGCCATCGTGCGCGACCGCGATACCCTCATTCACGCCAACGCCTTCCACATGGCAGTTGCAATCGAGCCGATCGCCGACGCGGTCGTCCGCATCCAAGACGCCGGCAGCACAATCACCAGCGTGCGGCGGATCGCTTAGTTACGCGTAACGTCGCGCCCGTGTCATCTGGTCTTCGGGCGGTCCGGCGATAAGCGGAACGCAACGTCCGAACTCTTGGATTGGAGCCGAGCAAGCGGCGCTCGAAGCCTGGCTGATGCGAGAGGATGTCGAAGACGCCCAAAGCAAGTAAGATCGGTCGACTCGCCACCCTGCCGATGCCGGGTCGACCCGCAGCAAGGAGATACGAACATGACGATCGGAGATGTCCAATCTCTTGAGGTCCAGATTCCGCACGAACTCGTCCAATATTGGGGATGGTTCCTGGCGTTCGGAATTGGGTTGGTGCTCCTGGGTATTGCCGCCGTGGTGCGTTCCGTCGCAGCCACGGTTGTTTCGATGCTGTTCTTCGGCTGGCTGCTGATACTGGCGTCCGGAATTGAAATCGCCCAAGCCGTCATGGTCGGGCATTGGGTGGGTTTCTTTCATCATCTGCTGGCCGCGATTCTGTTCGGAATTACCGGAGCACTGATCGTCACAAGGCCGGTGATCGGCGCCGAGGTGGCAACCCTGTTCATGGCAATGTTCTTCCTGATTGGCGGACTGTTCCAGCTGATCGGCTCGCTGACGGTTCATGCGCAGGGCTGGGGGTGGCAAGCGGCGGACGGGGTCATCACCTTTGTGCTCGGCGTGCTCGTTCTCTCGCAATGGCCGGTTTCGGGGCTTTGGGTCATCGGTCTCTTTATAGGGATTGACTTGATATTCTACGGCGGCGCCTGGATCGCGCTGGCGCTGGGCTTGCGCCCGATCTGATGATCGGCGCAGCCCGCCCGGAGCTGCACCGACCTTCTGGTCACCAGGCTCCGAGCCCGGCAAGATAGTAATACACACCTACCGGTCGCCGCTCGAGCGGCGGCCGGCTCCTTTTTTCTGAAAGCGCGGAGCAGTTGCGATGACCAGCGCAGAGCACGACCCGCAAGGCAGCGTCCCACATGTCAGCCAGCCGCGCGAGCCGGTGCATGTGAACTTTTGGATCAGGGAGTTACCCTTCACTCTGGTGCTGATCCTGACAATCGCCGGCGTTGCCTACATGAGCTTTTCGAAAAAGCCGATCGTCGGCTATTGGGAAATTCTCGCGCCGATCATCGCGCTTGTCTGTATCGGTGCCGGTTGGCAGGAGGCGGGCGACAAGACCGCACGATTGCGGCTGGTCGTGACCCAGGCACTCCACTGGTTCGCGTTCCTCCTAGTCATGAACATGATACTGCTGCCGAGCGTACAGAGGATTTTTACCGCGCAGACGACGGCATTGGCTATTTTCACTTTGCTGGCATTGGGCACCTTTACCGCCGGCGTGCAGGTCTTTTCTTGGCAGGTCTGTCTTCTCGGACTGATCATGGCGCTCGGCATTCCGGCCATCGCGTGGATTGAAAATTCGGCCTTGCTCGCAGTGCTGGTCGTCGGAGCCGTGCTCGGAGTCGGCGCCGTGCTGTGGTGGTATTGGCGACAGCGCGGCGCGCGGACAAAGTGAATACATTACGCCGAGCGCCTCCCACGTGGGAGTGATGCCTAAGTCGTCCCGCCGAAGTTGGGCAGCGGCCTCGCGCCCGTCATCTTGCCTTCCAGCGGCGTGGGTATAACCTTCCTCCGCCCGAAGGCGCCACGCGGCGAGCTGAAATCGCGTGCGTAGGCCGTGAAAACAAATTAGGGGGAAGCGTTATCATGCGAAAATTCGCTTACATCGCCATTGCCGGCGCGGCTGCAATCGTGGCGGCTGCAACATTGTTGCCGAAGGCACACGCCGATTCTTCGGTCGACCGAGGCAAATATCTGGTCACAGTTGCGGGATGCAACGACTGCCACACGCCCGGTTTTTTCTTCGGCAAGCCGGATATGGCACGCTACCTCGGAGGATCGGATGTGGGCTTCGAAATTCCGGGGCTTGGCGTGTTTAACGGCAGGAATATCACTCCGGACAAGGAGACAGGTATTGGAAGCTGGACCGATGAGCAGGTCGCAGCCGCGATTACGACGGGAAAACGTCCCGACGGCCGCCTGCTAGCGCCGATCATGAACTATGCCGCATTCACCTACATGACCAAAGAAGACGTCGCGGCGGTCGTCGCGTATCTTCGCAGCATACCGGCGGTCAACAACAAGGTGCCGGGACCGTTCAAGCCGGGCGAAAAAGTGTCGATCTTCACATTCAGGATCGAGCCGCCCGGACAGACGGCTGCCGACGCACCAAAGTAAAACTAGCGACAGCCATTGCGCGAGCCGGGCGCATTGCGTTCGGCTTGCGCGGAGTCGACGCGACGGGCGGCTTGCCGGCCGGATAGTCAGCAAACAACCTTGCCGCAAGTGCCCGCGGCCGCGACGATCGCCTTGAGCGCGCGCAGCCCGGGATAACCGATGATCGCGACGTCGCCCACGACAAACGAGGGCGTGGCGACCAGACCCAGCGAGCCTCCGAGATTTACCAGGTTCTTCATTGTGCTCGTGATCTGATCGCTGTCGCCAAGCGCAATCAAGCCGGCCTGGTCGAAGCCGAGACCGTGGGCGATCTCAAGCGCGCGCGGCCCATCGATCTTGCCGCGCTGCGAATAGACGTCGCGGTGAAAATCGTAAAACTGCTGAGGCGTGCCCAGCTTTGCCACCGCAAGTTCGACACGGGCAGCCCCGATCGATGCCATGCCCAGCACTGGATACGGAACAAGGACGAGCCGCAACTGCGGATCGTGGCTGAGCATGTCGCCGAGGTCGATTGCCGCCTTGCGGCAATAGGGACAATTAAGATCGTAAAATTCGATCAGCGTTACATTGCCGTTCGTGTTGCCAACCACCACCACGCCGGGCAGGCGATCGATCGGTCCTAGAAGCTTGACCGTGTGATTGGGTACACGCTGGCCTTCATCGCCCACCAGCGGATATTCCGATATCGTCGAAGGATCGCGCGGCTCTGCTGCGCTTCTCGCAAGCGGCGTGAGAAAAACGGCGACGGCAACAACGCTGGCCAGATAGAGTGCAAATTTCTTGGTCATCGGCGTCTCCGAACAAAACGGGGGTGTATCTTCATTGCGCCACGATGTCGGTGGGCGCTGCTTCCAGATTGAAAGCGGCGGCAAGAAGGGCGCGCGTATAGTCGGTTTTCGGTTTCTTGAACAGCTCGGCGGCGGCGCCGGATTCAACGACCTTGCCCTGCCGCATCACCAATAGCCGGCTCGCCAGCGCCGCCACGACTCGCAAATCGTGCGAAATGAAGAGATAGGTGAGATTGTGCCGCTTCTGAAGTTGGCGCAGAAGGTCGACCATCTGCGCCTGGATCAGCATGTCGAGCGCGCTGGTCGGTTCGTCGAGCACGACAAAGGTCGGCTCGAGAACGATGGCTCGCGCCACCGCGATGCGCTGGCGCTGGCCGCCGGAGAATTCGTGGGGAAAACGAAAGCGCATGGCGGGATCGAGCCCGACATCGACCAGTGCGCGCGTGACGCGCTCGTCGCGCTCGCGCTCGGTCATCTTCGGATGATGAACCTCGAGCCCCTCCTTTATGATGTCGGCGATCGAGAGGCGCGGCGAAAGTGAGCCGTAGGGGTCCTGAAACACGATCTGCATGTCGCGCCGGAATGGGCGCATCTGCTTGAACCTCAGGCCCTGCAGTTCGTTGCCCATGAAGACGATCGGACCTTCCGAGGAGATCAGACGCAGCAGGGCAAGGCCGAGCGTCGTCTTGCCGGAGCCGGATTCGCCGACGACGCCGAGGGTCTCGCCTTTGCGCAGATCGATGCTTACGCCATCGACGGCTTTGATGTGGCCGACAACATTGCGCATGAGGCCGCGCTTGATCGGAAACCAGACTTTGAGGTCGGTGGCCTGCAGCATCATCGGCGCGTCGGGTTGCGGCGGTGCCGGATCGGGCCTCGGCTCCGCGGCAAGGAGTGCGCGGGTGTAAGGGTGTGCGGGCGCGGAAAACACCCGCTCGACCTCGCCCTGCTCGACGATCTTGCCTTCCTTCATCACGCAGACTTTCTGCGCGATCTTGCGCACGATGCCGAGGTCGTGGGTGATGAAGAGAAGCGACATGCCGAGCCGCATCTTGAGATCCTGCAAAAGCGCAATGATCTGAGCCTGCACGGTGACGTCGAGCGCGGTGGTCGGCTCGTCGGCGATCAGGAGATCGGGTTCGTTGGCGAGCGCCATGGCGATCATGACGCGTTGGCGCTGGCCGCCGGAAAGCTGATGCGGATAGCTCGCCAGGCGGCTTTGCGGATCGGGAATGCCGACCTGCGTAAGCACCTCGAGCGTCCGCGCCCGTGCAGCTTTGCCGGTCAGACCGCGATGCAGCAGCAAAATCTCGGCGATTTGTTTTTCAATGGTGTGCAATGGATTGAGCGACGTCATTGGTTCTTGGAAAACGATGGTGATTTCGTCGCCGCGCACGCGCCGTATCTCGCGTTCGGAGAGCGAAAGCAGGTCCCGGCCCTTGAACGTAATGATACCCGACGGATGCTGCGCCGTCGGATAGGGCAGGAGCTTGAGGATCGACAACGCCGTCACGGATTTGCCGGAACCGGATTCGCCGACGAGTGCGACTGTCTCGCCTTTGCCGACGTCGAACGACACGCGATCGACGGCGAGCACTCGCCGCTCGCCAGCGCCGAAGGCGACGGACAGGTCGCGGATGGAGAGCAGGGGTTCGCTCATGTGTACGTCTTTCGCGGATCGAATGCGTCGCGCACGGCTTCGCCGATGAAGATCAGTAGCGACAGCATCAGGGCGACGGTGAAGAACCCCGACAGCCCAAGCCACGGCGCCTGCACGTTCGCCTTGCCCTGCGAGAGGAGTTCGCCGAGCGACGGAGAGCCGGGTGGCAGGCCGAAGCCGAGAAAGTCGAGCGCGGTGAGCGTCATCACGGATCCCGACATGATGAACGGCAGAAAGGTGAGCGTCGCCACCATCGCGTTCGGCAACAGGTGACGGAACATGATGACCGCGTTGGATACACCGAGCGCCCGCGCCGCCTGGATGTATTCAAAATTTCGCCCGCGCAGGAATTCCGCGCGCACCAGGCCGACCAGCCGCACCCATGAGAACAGCAGAAGGATTCCGAGCAGTACGAAGAAACCAGGTACAAGCACGGACGAAATAATGAGCAGCAGATAAAGCTCCGGCACCGAGGTCCATATTTCAATGAAGCGCTGGAACAGAAGATCCGTCCAGCCGCCAAAATAGCCCTGCACGGCGCCGGCGGCGACGCCGATTGCCGAGGATACGATCGTCAGCACGAGACCGAACAGCACCGAGATGCGGAAGCCGTAGATCAGGCGTGTCAGCACGTCGCGGCCCTGGTCGTCCGTGCCCAACCAGTTGTATTCAAGATCGCTGCAGCTCTTCAAATGCTTGCGCTCGACGACCGACTTGCATTGCGCCTCGGTCAGCATCCAGGTCGGCGGCGATGGCGCAGGCGTCGGCAGGTCGAGATTGTGGGTATTGTAAGAATAGCGGATCGGCGGCCAGATCATGCCGCCGCCCTTGTCGGCGATCAATTTCTGCAAGTAAGGATCGCGATAGTCGGCTGCCGTTTCGAAGTCTCCGCCAAACGCGGTCTCCGGATAGGTGAAGAAGACCGGGAAGTACGACTTGCCGGCGAAGCTGACGTAGAGCGGCTTGTCATTGGCGATGAACTCGGCGAACAGCGTAACGAAAAAAAGCACCAGAAAAATCCACAGCGACCAATAGCCCCGCTGGTTGGCTTTGAAATTCTGCCAGCGCCGCTTGTTGATGGGCGACAGCGTGAAGCGCGACGGCAGCGGTTCCATGCCCACCGGTCCGGTGGGCTCAGGCGCCGGAGCGAGCGTTCGGGAATCGATGCCGCCGCCCGGCACGTCGCTGACTTTGTCGGCGCGGGTTTTATCGTCCAACTCAAACCTCCCGCGTCTCGAAGTCGATGCGCGGATCGATCCAGGTGTAAGTCAGGTCGGAAATCAGATTAACGACGAGGCCGACGAGTGCGAAGATATAGAGGTTGGCGAACACGACCGGATAGTCGCGGTTGAGCACGCTCTCGAAGCTCAAAAGCCCGAGACCATCGAGCGAGAAAATCGTTTCGATCAACAGCGCGCCGGCGAAGAAGGCGCTGACGAAAGCGCCGGGGAATCCGGCGATCACAAGCAGCATGGCGTTGCGAAAAATGTGCCCGTAGAGCACCTGGCGTTCCGAGCAGCCCTTGGCACGGGCCGTGAGGACGTATTGCTTGCGTAATTCCTCGAGAAACGAGTTCTTGGTCAAAAGCGTCATGGTGGCGAAGGCGGCAAGCCCCATGGAAATGATAGGCAGCGTCAGGTGCCAGAAATAGTCGAGGATTTTCTTCCACCAGGGGAACTGCGCCCAGCCGTCGGATGTAAGCCCGCGCAGAGGAAAAATATCGAAGAACGAACCGCCTGCGAACAGGATAATGAGTAAAATGGCGAACAGAAATCCAGGAATGGCATAGCCGATGATGATGATGCCCGATGTCCATACGTCAAATTGCGTGCCGTCACGCACCGCCTTGCGGATGCCGAGCGGGATCGAGATGAGGTAGCTCAGCAGCGTCATCCAAATGCCGAGCGAGATCGAAACCGGAAGCTTCTCCTTGATCAGTTGCAGCACGCTAACGTCGCGGAAATAGCTTTTGCCAAAGTCGAAGCGCGCATAGTTCCAGAGCATGAGGAAAAAGCGCTCGTAAGCCGGCTTGTCGAAGCCGAATTGCTTTTCCAGGCTTTTAATGAATTCGGGATCGAGCCCCTGCGCGCCGCGGTACTTCGCGTTGACGTCGAGCTGCGCGCCGGTTTGCAGGCCGCCGCGCGAGCCGAAGTCGCCGCCAGCCGAGCCGGAGATGCGTGAGGTTGCCCCGGTGTCGTTGCCGGAAAGTTGGGCGATAACGCGCTCCACCGGGCCACCGGGCGCGAATTGCACGACCACGAACGATACCAGCATGATCCCGAAGATCGTCGGGATCATGAACAGGATGCGGCGGAGGATGTAGGCGCTCATCTGGCTTTTGTGCTCAATCGTCACGCCGCCCTTGCGGCGGGCATCCACGCCTTATCATGGCGGCAACATAAAGACGCAGGTGGCCGGAACAAGTCCGGCCATACCGCTGGAGTTAACCCTCCCGTCGGACTTTCCCCGTCTTGTTGGGGTCGTGCCACCAGGTTTCGGGGATGCCGCGAAAATAGCGTGGCTGTGCCGCCGGCTTGCCGAATACATCCCAATAGGCGATCCAGTGTGAGGGCTTGTACCAGTGCGGAATCCAGTAGCGGCCGGCACGGATCACACGATCGAGCGCCCGGCAGGCGGTTACCAGCGCCGGCCGCGTCGGCGCGGCGATGATGGTGTCGATCAAGGTGTCAATTGCCGGATCGGCGATGCCGGCAAGGTTGTTCGAGCCCTTCAGCGTTGCCGCTTGCGAGGAGAAGAATGAGCGGAGCGAATCGCCAGGGGTCTCCGACAGGCTGAACCGATCCACGGTGAGGTCGAAATCGAAGCCATCGCGGCGCGCGCGGTATTGCACCGGATCGACTATCCGCAGCGAAGCATCGATGCCGAGGATGCCAAGGTTCTTGATGAATGGCATGTGGTGCGGCTCGAATGTCGGCTCGTCGATCAGGAACTCGATGGTGATGGGCTCACCGTTCGGCATGATGCGCTTGCCGTCCTTGATCGCGCAGCCCGCGTCCTTGAGAAGTTGCGAGGCTTTGCGCAGCAGCGCGCGGTCTTGGCCGGAGCCGTCCGATAACGGCGGCAGGTAAGGTTCGCCGAACACCTCGTCGGGTACCTTGCCGCGGAACGGTTCGAGCAAGGCGATCTCGTCGGCGCCGGGCATGCCCTTCGCCATCATGTCCGAGTTCTGGAAGACCGAGACGGTGCGGTCATAAGACCCGTACATGATCGTCTTGTTGGTCCATTCGAAATCGAAAGCGTCGCATAGCGCCTCGCGCAGTCGTGGATCGGCAAACTTGGCGCGCCGCGTATTGATGAACCAGCCTTGGGCGCCGGATGGGGTATCGTCGGGCAGGGTGTCCCGTTTGACCCGGCCATCCTTGAACGCGGGAAAATCGTAACGCGTTGCCCAGGTGCGGGAGGTGAACTCTTCGCGGAACAGATAACTTCCAGCAGTGAAGCCCTCGAACCCGACTTCACGGTCGCGATAGTATTCGAAGCGCACTATGTCGAAATTGTTCTGGCCGCGGGAAACCGGCAAATCGGCGCCCCACCAAGCCTTCATCCGCTCGAATTCGATGTATCGCCCGGCCTCGAAGCGGCCGACCTTGTAGGCACCCGATCCGAGCGGAACGTCGAGCGTCGATTCCTCGAATCGTTTGGTCGCGTAATAGGCGCGTGAGAAGATCGGAAGTCCGGCGACAAAAAGCGGTACATCGCGCGCCCGGTTGGGCGCAAAGGTCACAACGACGCTGTCGTCGTCGGCTTTAGCGCCGGCGAAATCGCGCAGCAATTGCGTGATGATCGGATGGCCTTTTTCTTTCAGAATGTTGAGCGAGAAGGCGGCGTCCTCTGCCGTCAGTCTGGTACCGTCGTGGAATTTGGCGTCAGGCCGGATGAAGAACTGGTAGGTAAGACCATCGGCCGAACGCCGCACCTTTGCCGCGGCCAAACCGTACATCGCATCGGGTTCGTCGCCGGCGCGCGCCATCAGCGTGGCGAAGGTCAACTCCATGCCTTGGGCGGCGTCGCCGCGGAGAATGTAGCTGTTGAGTGAGTTAAAGGTGAGGAAGTTTTGGTTGAATTGCCGGTTTGGCCCGATTTGCGAAAAAGTTCCCCCCTTCGGCGCATTCGGATCGACGTAGCGGAAGTGATGGAAGTCCGCCGGGTAGGTGAGATCACCGAACGCGGACATGCCGTGAGATTCAATTTCGGCCTCGGCGCGGGCGGACGCGATGGTAGACGCGCCGATCGCGGCGGCGGTGCCGATAACAAAATGGCGCCGGGACAAACGGCTCCTGGCGCCCGTATTCACTGCCGGCTTCCCGCCTTCGCCGCTTTGTCGGCGTCCCACCACCAAACGGCCGGAAATGCGGCCGCCGCGTATTTCGGCAGCGGATCAGGATGGCTGAAGCGGTTCCAGCGCGCGGTGCGCTCCTTGCCGTAGGTCCATTGCGGTACGACATAGTGGTTCCACAGCAATACGCGATCGAGTGCGCGCGTCGCAGCGATGAGATCGGCCCGGCTCTTGGCGAAGATGACCTGATCGATCATTGCGTCGACCGCGGGATTCTTGATGCCGATCAGATTGCGCGAGCCCGGCTGATCGGCGGCCTGCGAGCCCCAATAGCCGCGCTGTTCATTGCCCGGCGAAAGCGATTCACCCCAGGAATTCGTGACCACATCGAAATCCCAGGCGCGCAGCCGGTTGATGTATTGCGCGTCGTCGACGCTGCGCACCGTCACCGTCACGCCGAGCCGGTCGAGCGAGGGTTTGTAGAACAAGAAGACACGCTCGAAGCTCGGATCGTCGGCGAGAAATTCGACCGCAAACGGCTCGCCGGTCTTGCCGTTGACAAGCTTGCCGTCACGCACCTCGTAGCCGGCTTCCTTGAACAGCCGCACCGCCTCGCGCAAGTTGTTGCGCACAGCCTGAGGGTCGCCGCTGACAGGATTGGAATACGCTGTCGTGAAAACTTCGGCAGGAACTTTGTCGCGTACCGCTTCCAGGATTTCGAGTTCCCGGCCGCTGGGCAGACCGCTCGACGCCAGCTCAGTACCCTGGAAGTAACTGGAGATGCGCGTGTACTGACCGAAGAAAATCTGCTTGTTCATTTCCTCGAAATCGAACGCGTAGTTGAAAGCGAGCCGGACTCGCGGGTCCTGAAACTTTGCGCGACGGGTGTTGAAGGCGAACGCCTGCATCACGCCCCGGCTGTTGACCGGAAACTCTTCGAGAATTACCCGGCCTTCCTTGACGGCAGGAAAGTCGTACGCTGTCGCCCAGTTCTTGGCGCTGTTCTCGGTTCGCCAGTCGACTTTGTTTCCCCGGAACGCCTCGAGTGCGACCGTCGTGTCGCGGAAATATTCGAAGCCGAGTTCGTCGAAATTGTCGCGACCTACGCTGACGTTAAGCGCGGCGCCCCAATAGTCCTTCACGCGCTCGTAAACGACGTTGCGGCCGGGCGAAAACTCCTTGACGCGATAGGCGCCGCTGCCAAGCGGCGGTTCGAGCGTGGTCGCAGCAATGTCACGCTTGTTGCCATTCTTGTCGGTGCCTTCCCACCAGTGCTGCGGCAGGACCTGAAGCTGTCCGACGATCTGCGGCAATTCGCGATTTCCTGGCGCGTCGAACGTGAAAGTGATCTCACGTTCTCCGGTTTTCTCGATCTTGACCACGTGCCGATAATAGGCGGCGTGCTGGGGGCTATGTTTTTTGAACGCGTTGAAGGAAAAGATCGCATCCTCGGGAGTCACCGGCTTGCCGTCGTGCCATTTGGCTTCGGTCCGCATCCGGTAGGAGGCCCAGGAGAAGTCATTCGCATAACTGACGGCTTCGGCGAGCAGCCCGTACTCGCTCGACACCTCGTCGTATGCCGGCGTCAGGAGCGTCTCGTAGATGAGATCGACGCCGACCGCCGGCGCGCCTTTGACGCCCGCGACGACGACGTTGAAACTGTCGTAGGTGCCGATCGCGATCTCTCGCAGCGAGCCGCCCTTCGGCGCGGCGGCGTTGACGTAGTCGAATTGCTTGAAGCCGGCGGGATATTTCAGATCGCCGAACAGCGACACGCCATGCCGCCAGACTTTTTCCTGCGCTTGCGCCGGACCTATCCAGGCGGGAAACGGGAGCCGCCCGGCGCCAAGAGCAAACAGGGCGGATGTAAGTAGGGTCCGGCGGTTCACCGCTTCACTCCAATAAATCTCGTGCTTCGCGAGGGCGCGACCAATGGTGCTGATTATGTATTTTTCGCCCGCGGCGCCAGCGTGCCGGCCGCCGCTGCGACGAAATGCGGTTCAATTCCGCGTGCGCAAGCCGGGAAAGGTGGGCCCCGGCCTATTCCTTGGGCGCCGGCGGCTTGGCCGGGGCGTTTTCGGTCGCTTTCGGCAGCGGCACGGGATTCTTCGACAGCGTATCGAGGTAGGCGATGATGTCAGCGCGCTGCTTCTCGTTGGCGAGACCGGCGAAAGTCATGGCCGTGCCGGGCACCATGGAGCGAGGGTCGGCGAGCCATTTGTTCAGCTCGTCAAAGGTCCAGGTGCCGGTCTTCCCCTTCAGTGCCGCCGAGTAGTTAAAGCCGGCCACCGATGCGATTTTGCGCCCGACTACGTCATAGAGATCCGGACCGACCTTTGGGCCCTGGCCCTCCTGAAAGTTATGGCAAGCACCGCACTGTTTGGCGACCTGCGCGCCATGTTCCGCCGACGCGCTCGCCAGCAGGTTTTCGATCGGTTGTTCGGCCGGTTTCGTTTCGGGGGCGCCGGCTTTCTCTTCCTTGACGGCGACTTCGTAGCCGGGTTTGGCCGGTGCGGGCGTCGAGAAGATCGCTCCGGAAGTGATGTGGAGGATCAGCAGGATCAGGCACGTTCCCAGAAGCGCGCCGAGAATCTTGTTGATTTCGAACGAATTCATCGCTGAATGGCTCCGCAACGGCAGAGGGGGCAAAGGCAGGGCTGCGCAGAGATAACCGTTTTGCCTCGCGTCTTGCAACCCGTAAGAGGGGAGTTTGCCGAATTCGATGGCCGATGTACTTATTGTCATTCCCGCCCGCATGGCGGCCACCCGCCTGCCGGGCAAGCCGCTTGCCGATATCGCCGGAATACCAATGATCGTGCACGTCCTGCGCCGGGCCGAAGCCGCCGCGTTAGGTCCCGTGGTGGTTGCAACCGATTCGCCCGAGATCGAAGCCGTCGTCCACAATGCGGGCGGCCGCGCCGTCATGACCCGGACCGATCATGGCTCCGGGTCCGACCGCGTCTTCGAGGCGCTCGGCAAGGTCGATCCGGGCCGCCGCGTGGCTATCGTGGTGAATGTGCAAGGCGACCTGCCGACCCTCGAGCCATCCGACATCACCGCCGCCGTCGCGCTCCTGGCCGATCCCGCGGTGGACATCGGCACCCCGGCGGCGGAAATCACGCGGGCGGAGGAGCGCGACGACGCCGCGGTAGTCAAGGTCGTGGGCAGTCCGATTGAACCGCGACGGTTACGCGCGTTGTACTTTACCCGCGCCACCGCCCCCTATGGCGAGGGGCCGCTCTATCATCACATTGGGCTCTACGCCTTTCGCCGCGCGGCGCTCGACCGCTTCGTCGGGCTGCCGCCTTCGCCGCTTGAAAAACGCGAGAAGCTCGAACAGTTGCGTGCGCTCGAGGCCGGCATGCGGATCGATGTGGCCATTGTCGACACTGCGCCGCTCGGCGTCGATACGCCGGAGGATTTGGCAAGGGCGCGCGCCATGCTATCGGATCGCTCATGAAGCGACGCAAGAAAATCGCCTTTCAGGGCGAGCCGGGCGCTAATTCGCACATCGCCTGCAATGAGGCTTACCGGGGCTACGAGCCGCTGCCGTGCCCGACCTTTGAAGACGCGTTCGCTGCCGTTCGCACCGGGCGCGCCGATCTCGCCATGATCCCTATCGACAATTCGGTGGCCGGGCGCGTCGCCGACATTCATCACCTCATGCCGCGATCGGGGCTCAGTATCGTGGGCGAGTGGTTCTTGCCGGTGCAGCACCAACTGATGGCGCCGAAAGGCGCGACGCTGCGCACGATCAAGACGGTCGAGAGTCACGTGCATGCGCTCGGCCAGTGCCGCAACATCATCCGCGCCCTGCGCGTCAAGGCGATCGTCGCCGCCGACACCGCCGGGGCGGCGCGCGAGGTGGCAGACGCAAAAGACGTGACGCGAGCGGCACTGGCGACCAGGCTCGCGTCGAAAATCTACGGGCTCAGTATCCTCAAGAAGGACGTCGCCGACGCCAAGCACAACACCACGCGGTTTGTCGTGCTCGCGCGCAAGCCGAAATGGGCAAGCCGAAAGGAACGGCTCGTAATGACGACGTTTGTATTCCAGGTGCGCAACATCCCGGCCGCGCTATACAAAGCGCTCGGCGGTTTCGCCACCAACGGCATCAATATGACAAAGCTGGAAAGCTATATGGTTGACGGCAGCTTTGCCGCCACCCAGTTCTATGCCGACGTGCAAGGCCATCCGAAAGATCGCGGGCTTGAACTGGCGCTTGAAGAGCTGGCGTTCGTCTCGCAGCCGAAGTCGTTGAAAATTCTTGGTGTCTATCCCGGGCATCGATTCCGTGAGACATTCAAGTAAGGCATGGTTGGGAGTACGGGTCGGCTGGAAAGATCGTAGCAGGGTGAAAATCGCTAATGCGGGCCCTCCAAGGCGCCGGCAGCGATCGGGGAACGCGGGCAATGAGCGACGAGGACGTAAAGAAGATTTGGCGTACGTTGCACCTGAAGTTCACACTTCCGGGCGCGGATTCGGAGCAGCTTTCATCGCTGATGCGCAGCGCGGCGCCGTTCTTTCAGATGTTCGGCAACGCTAATTTTCGTTTGCTGAAAAATGCGGACGATCCGACGAAGTTTATTCAGGTCATCGAATACGAAACTCACGAAGCGTTTGAGCTGAACCGGCAATCGCTTGCCAGCGACATGCGGTTCCAGGCCTACCTTCAGGCGTGGCGCGCCATGCTCCCTGGCGCGCTCGAGGTCGATGTCTATCAGGAAGTGTAATTTTTCCCGGCCACGGCACCGCGGCCGCGATTGGCCGGGCCTGCTCAGCCCGATCCGACGCGAACTTTCCAAAATCTGAGCGTTCTCTGAGCGCTGGCTTCTGAAAGCTTGAGATAGTCTGCTTCGGCGTTCGACAGTGCAGCCGCGGACATGATGTGGCTTGAAAACCGCCCCTGCAGGACCGCCTTCACGGTAGGCCACCGCAATCCCGCGGCTTTGCAAGCCACCAGCAGGCCATCGACGCGCGCGCTTTTCATGAGAGACGCGATCAAATCCACCGAGGTCGAACAAAGCGCGCCGATCGCCGCGACCGTTTCCTCGTATTTTAGTTCGTCGGCGAATTTAAGAACCGCAGCTTCATTCAGGGAGCCTTCATCCTGCATCAAGTTGATTGTCGCGACCGCAAGGCCGAAGTCGCGCGGCGCTGCGACCTCGCGGCCAACCTCTGCCGCGATTTTCGAGAGAGTTCTGTTGAATGATGGCCCGGGTTTCAGGCCGGGCCATGGAAAGCAATCTGGCGCGCACGGCTTCGGTCGCCTTCAGCAGAAGGTCTTTGAGCAGTCGAATCGGCAAATCGATCCGAAGGCCGATCCTCTCGGTCAGTGGTTCATCGCTTTCCGCATTCCTTACGAGAGTCGAAAAGCCATGCTCGGAAAACCGCGCTCCGGCGTTACCCACGAGCTTATGTTTGACGGCGCGATCGCCGCGGTTCACCAAAACATCGGTTATCCCTTCTACCAGCTCGCTCCGTCCGGCGATCGCCAGAAGATGTTGCTGACCCTTTGCTTCGGCGACCCCGATAAGATCATCGCTGGTCAGCCTCTTTGAATGAGCGAGAACAGGTTCGGCGATTGCGATGTCGTCGTCCCAGGCGAGCCGGCGGACAGTTTCAGGGGGGGCGTTGTCAACCGGCGCCAGGCGCGTGCTCAGCTCGATCATCGCCTTGCTTTCAATTCTCTTGATCAGAAGCCCCAATACGTCGTCAAAAACAGCGATCTGGGTATCATTGAGCCGATCCGCGCCGGTGAGGAATAGATCGGTGACGCGCCGAAGCGTTTCGACGCGCCTGTCTTGCGAGCCGCTTTGTATCGCCTCCTCGAGTTCGGCAATAATGGATTGCGGCGCGCCCATGATCTTATCCAATCGGTTCCGGTATTGGGCGGGCTGCTGACAAAAAAGTCCCCAAATTAAGTCTTGATCGATTTTCGGGGCGTCGGTGAACGTCGACGCATTTTTAAATCGATGAGCCGTCCATAGGACAGATCAATCTGTCATCAGTGCGTTAACACCTAATAAAACAATGAAGGCTGTTTCTTTGCGATGGAAATCTAATCTGGATTAAGATGATAAGATAAATATAGACGACGCGAATATCCGCGATCTGGGTGGTGCGCCCAATACCAATCAACGCAATTCAAGATCAAACAACTGTTTCGGATTGTGTGCTGCGACGGACAGAGCCGGTCGCGGAAATCTGCACAGGACGATAAGTGGAGTTTCTGCCTGACAGCGGGCACGCTATGGCCTGCGAATCAGGAGAGACCATGAAGAGACGACCGCGCCGGAACCACACACCGGCCTTCAAGGCGAAGGTGGCGCTTGCCGCCATCAAGGGCGATCGAACGCTGGCCCAGCTTGCCGAGCAGTTCGACGTGCATCCCAATCAGATCGCAGCGTGGAAGGCGCAGCTTGAGGGCGGGGCTGCGGATGTGTTCGGTCCTGGCGGCAGCGGCGCCGCGCAGCCTGCGGTCGACGTGAAGTCGCTGCACGCCAAGATCGGCGAGCTGACGCTCGAGAACGATTCCTAAGAAACGGCACGCACCAGCGTGTCGGCTCCATGGGCTGGAGAACAAATCCGAATGCCTTGGCGCGCCGATGCAGATTGTCGACCACCCGCGTGCGGTAGCGTGTCTCGTAGAACGACGCGCCGGGATCGACGTACTCCATTCCGTGACGCACGGCGTTGTAGAACAGGACTGCGATCTTGCGCGCCGTGGCGGTCACCGCCTTGGCCTTGCCGATGCGCGCCGAGAGCCGCCTGTAGAAGGCGCCCAGCGCGGTGTCGGTCCGTCCAACGGTTACGGCAGCAAGGCGCAGGAGCGCCGCGGCCCGGCTCGCCGGAACGGCGTGTTCGTGACGAGAGCACCTTCCCGCCGGAGATCTTGTTGCTCGGCGCCAAGCATAGCCAGGAGGTGAAGTGTTTTGCGCTCGGCCACGCGGAGAGGTCGTCGCCGCACTCAGCGATCAGCTTCAGCGAGAGGTAAGGACCGAGGCCGTCGATCTGGGTGATGTCCTTTCCGAGCAGCGCGAAGAGCGCCGCGCGGACATCGAAGGCCAGTCCGTTCGCTTGATCGGTTCGCCGACGTGACGACGGCAACGAACCTGACCTACGACCGCGATCGATGCTGAGTTCCTTCAACACGGCTTCGATCCGCACGTCGCAAGCAGATACCTTCTCGTGGTAGGCGTCGTAGAGGGCGAGTGCCTGCTCCAGCGCAAACAGATGCTCGGCGCGGTAGCTGCCGGTGAGCGCCTTCTCGATCGTCTCAGCACTGGCGTGGCACCGGTAATCGCGCAAGCTGCGCCAGCACCTTGGGGTCACGCTCGCCGGCGAGGATTGCGCGGATGATCCGCAGACCGGTCGCGCCGGTGATGTCGGCGACGACGTGGTGGAGCTGAAGATTCATCTCTGTCAACGCCTTCTGCATGTGCTGGATATGTGAGGCCGCATACTCGAGCAGACGCTCGCGCTGACGCACGTAGGCTCGCAGCTCGGCGATCTGGCCTTTGGGCCGAAAGCTGGCACGCAGCAGACCGTAAGAATGGAGCCGCTGCAGCCACTGCGCATCGCTGACATCGGTCTTGCGTCCGGGCACGTGCTTGGCATCGCGCGCATTGACAAGGAACACAGTAAAGCCACGGGCATCGAGAAGCTCGAAAATCGGAATCCAGTAGACGCTGGTCGATTCCATGACGACTGTCTCGACGCCACATTCCGTAAACCAATCCACCAGCCGATGCAGATCGGTCGTGAAGGTACCGAAGCTGCGCACTGGCTCAGGTGTGCGATCTGCCCTTACGGCAGCCATGTGCATAGTCGCCCCGACGTCGATGGCCGCCGCGTTCGGGTGGACCATCGGCATCGTGCGGTCGATCTTGGGTTTCGATCTTTTCCGGTTCATCTCCAATCCTCCTGCTGACGACGAGCGGAAGGGCTGGGCTGCGCTATTGGTCAGATTCCTAAACGGGATCGCCGGATGGCGTCACCACTCTCAAGTGCGCAACAGCCCATGGACCATGTTTTTTAACGGGGTTACATGCCACCAAAATCGTAACGGCCGCTCCCTTCCGGGCGCAGTCTAGCGCTACCCGTTTCTATCCCCACAGGGGGCGCGCAGCGCCGAGCTCAGTTTTTTAGAAGGAGCGCTCACCAAGGCGGGATTGCTGAGCGCAAAGCGATGATCGACCGTGAGCACGATCTGCCGATCACCAAGCAGGCGGAGGTTCTGCGCATCAGCCGTGGCAGCGTCTACTACCTGCCGCGGCCGGTGTCCGGACGCCGACCTCGCGATCATGCGGCGGCTCGACCGGCTGCATCTGGAGTTCCCCTTCGCCGGATCGCGGATGTTGCGAGGCCTGCTGGTGGCCGAGGGGAGCAAGATCGGCCGCCGTCATGTGAAGACGCTGATGCGGCGGATGGGGATAGAGGCGCTCTATCGCCGTCCACGCACGACGAAGCCGGAACCGGGCCACAAGATCTACCCGTATCTGCTGCGCGGGATGGCGATCACGCGGCCGAACCAGGTGTGGGCGATGGACATCACCTACATCCCGATGGCGCGCGGCTTCGTCTATCTGGCCGTCGTGCTCGACTGGTTCAGCCGACGCGTGCTGTCGTGGCGCATATCGATCACGATGGAGGCGGCATTCTGCGTCGAGACGCTGGAGGATGCCTTGGCTCGTCACGGCAGGCCGGACATCTTCAACACCGACCAGGGCTCGCAGTTCACCGGCGCCGCCTTCACCGGCGTGCTCACCGGCAACGGCATTGCGATCAGCATGGACGGCAAAGGGGCTTGGCGGGACAATGTCTTCGTCGAGCGGCTGTGGCGCAGCGTCAAATACGAGGAGGTGTATCTACGGGCCTACGACAGTGTCGGCGAGGCTCGTGCCTCGATCGGCCGCTACCTGGACTTTTACAATGAACGCCGCCCACATTCGAGCCTTGACGGAACCACGCCCGATCACGCCTACTTCACCCCGCTGCCCCTCCGCTTGGCAGCCTAACCCTGGCAGAGATTCCACTTATCGGACGCGGAAAATCTGTTCAGACAACCGGGACCACCTCAGACAGCGCTTGCTTCGGAATCTTTGCCGACGCGGGTGTTATGAAAAATCGCTTGGTCAATTCATTGCTTAGCGATCGTTTGATTGTATTCGCCGACTTCCTTGTGCGTGCGCAGCACGGCGTCGACCGACGCGAACATCTCGCGCATGCGGGCCTCCGAGACCGGGCTTTCGACGACGACGACCAGTTCCGGCTTGTTCGACGAGGCACGCACGAGTCCCCAGGTGCCGTCCTCGACCGTCACCCGCACGCCGTTGACCGTGACCAGACTGCGGATCGGTTGGCCGGCGACATGGCCGCCGCCTTTCTGTTCGGCCAGGAAATGCTTCACCACCGCGTCGACGACGCCGTATTTCTCCTCGTCGGCGCAATGCGGTGACATGGTGGGCGAGGACCAGGTTTTTGGCAGCGCGTTCTTGAGATCGGCCATGCTCTTTCCCGGATTGCGGTCGAGCATGTCGCAGACGGCGAGCGCAAAGATGAGGCCGTCGTCGTAGCCGCGGCCGAACGGCTTGTTGAAAAAGAAATGCCCGGATTTCTCGAAGCCGGCGATAGCGCCGATCTCGTTGACTCGCCGCTTCATGTAGGAATGGCCGGTCTTCCAATAGTCTGTTTTGGCGCCGTTCCTGATCAGTTCAGGGTCGGTGGCAAACAGCCCGGTCGACTTCACGTCGGCGACGAACAGCGCGTTTCCGTGCTGCGCGGAGATATCGCGCGCCAGCATGACGCCGACCTTGTCGGCGAAGATCTCCTCGCCTTCATTGTCGACCACGCCGCAACGGTCGCCGTCGCCGTCGAAGCCAAGCGCCACATCAGCCTTGTCCGCCAGCACGGCGTCGCGCATGGCGTGCAGCATTTTCATGTCTTCGGTATTTGGATTGTAGCGCGGAAAAGTGTGGTCAAGCTCGCAGTCGAGCGGCACGACCTCGCAACCGACCGCTTGCAAAACCTGCGGCGCGAACGCGCCGGCGGTGCCGTTACCGCAGGCGCAGATGACTTTGAGGTGGCGCTTGAGCTTCGGCCGGTTGGTGAGGTCGGCGATGTAGCGCGACGGAAAATTTTCCACGAAAGCGTAAGCGCCGCCTTCCTTCATCTTGTAGCGGCCGTTGAGCACGATGTCCTTCAACCGCGCCATTTCGTCCGGGCCGAACGTCAGGGGGCGGTTCGCGCCCATCTTCACGCCGGTCCAGCCGTTGTCGTTATGTGACGCGGTGACCATCGCGACGCAGGGCACGTCGAGATCGAACTGGGCGAAGTAGGCCATCGGCGTTACGGCAAGCCCGATATCGTGCACTTTACAGCCGGAGGCGAGAAGGCCGTTCACCAGCGCCATCTTGATGGAGGCCGAATAGGAGCGGAAATCGTGGCCGGTGACGATTTCGGGTTTTACGCCGAGTTCGTGGATCAGCGTGCCGAGCCCTAGACCCAGCGCCTCGACACCCATGAGGTTGATCTCGCTGCCGAACAACCAGCGCGCGTCGTACTCGCGAAAACCGGTAGCTTTCACCATCGGCTCGGATTCGTAAGCGTATGTATTCGGCTTTAGCTGTGGTTTCGGTTTGGGAAACATTGAGGCCTCGGTGAAGACAGCGAATAGGGAAATAGCGAATAGCGATCCGGGGTGCCACTTTTCATTTTGCTACTTGCAAGGGTTTCGTTATTCGCCGCTTCTTTTGGCTCGCCGGGTCGGCGCGGCGACAAGCGGATTGTCCGGCCACGGATGTTTCGGATAGCGGCCGCGCATTTCGGCCCGCACTGCGGCGTAGCTGCCGCGCCAAAAGCCCGGCAGGTCGCGCGTCGTCTGGACCGGCCGGTGGGCCGGGGACAGCAGTTCGACGACGAGCGGAATCTTGCCGCCGGCAATCGTCGGATGGCGGTCGAGACCAAAAAGTTCCTGGACGCGGATCGCGATTTTAGGGCCGCCTTCCGCTTCATAGTCTATCGGAACGTGCGAGCCGGTCGGTGCCGCGAAATGTGTCGGCGCTTCGGCGTCGAGCCGCCGCTGCAGGGGGTAGGGGAGGCGTGCCGCGAGCGCAGCCGCGTATTCGTCGGCTGAAAGCTCCGCCAGCGAACTTTTTCCCGCGAATATCGCCGCGAGCCATTCCAGATCGGCGGCAAGCGCGGCGTCGGACAGATCAGGCCACTCCTCGCGGCTTGTTCCACGCAAAAACATGACACGGTCGCGCCATTGCGCCAGCGTTTTCGTCCACGGTAAGCGCTTGATCCCAAGCCGCGCGACGCCTTCGGCCAGTATGCGCGCAGCTTCGTCGCTTGGGACAAACGGCATCGGCTGCTCGGCAACGGCGATGGCGCCGAGCCGCCGCAGCCGGCGCGTGCGCAGACTAGCGGTCGCGGGATCGAAAGTGATTTCGTCGCGGGTGACGATGCGGTCTGCAAAGCGCGTCTCGATTTCGTCCGGCGCAATCGGCGCAGCAAGCAAGATGCGGCCGGCGGCGGCGCTTCCGGTAAGCTCGGCCACCGCGAGATAGGGCTCGCGCGCGAGCGGTGAGGCCTGATCGACCTGCGCGCCGCGGCCGTTAGCGAGCACGAATGCGCCAGTCGCGTTGCCGCGGTTCTTGGCGATGCGCTCAGGATAGGCGAGAGCGAGCAGTGCGCCCGGACTCCAGTCGTCTCGTTCCCGTGTGGCGGAAGTGGGAGTTGAAGCGATCTCCGCCCACCTCTTGGCCATGGCGCGGGCGTCGCGCGCGCGCGGCGATCGGTCGCGACGCAGAGCGTCGAGCCGTAGCGTGAGGTCCACATCGTCGCCGGCAAGCCCGCGCTCACCGATGAGCACAGCGATCTCGGCTGCGGCGAGCGCCGCGCCTTCGGCGGCGGCATCGACGACCATGCGCGCGAGCCGCGGCGGCAGCGGCAAAAGCCGCAGCTTTCGTCCCTCATCGCTGATGCGGCCGTCGGCATCGATGGCGCCGAGTGTGCCCAGCAAGGCTTTCGCTTCGGCCAGCGCCGGGCGCGGTGGTGGATCGAGGAAGGCGAGCTGTTCCGGACCGGTGCCCCATGCCGCCAGATCGAGCGCGAAGGACGACAAATCGGCGGACAGGATTTCTGGCCGCGAAAACGGTTCAAGCGAAGCGGTCTGCGGTTCGTCCCAGAGTTCGATAGCAAACGCCAGGCTCGACGCGGCCGGCGCGGCCGCGCCGCTGGTCGGCCGCGGCGCGGGACGCGCGCACCGTTTCAAGCCGCGTCACGCCGACATCGGGCTCGTAGCGCGGCACACGCGCCAGCCCTGAGTTCGATGACGATGCGCACCCCTTCGATGGTGATCGAGGTTTCGGCAATCGATGTCGCCAGCACGATTTTGCGCCGGCCGGCTGGCGCCGGCGCGATGGCGCGGTCTTGCTCGTCGCCAGCGAGCGCACCATACAGCGCCACGACTTCAACCGATGGATCGAGACGGCGCTCGAGCTGCGCGGCGGTTCGGCGTATTTCGGCGGCGCCGGGAAGGAAGGCCAGCAGCGAGCCTTCGTCCGCCCGCATCGCCCGCACAATGGCGTCGGCCATCTGCGCGTCGATCGGACGCGCGTCACGCCCGAGATAGCGAGTCTCGACGGGGAAAGCGCGGCCTTCGGCCTCGATCACCGGCGCCTCGCCGAGGAGTTTCGCCACCCGCGCGCCGTCGATGGTCGCCGACATGACGAGGATCCGCAAATCCTCGCGCAATCCTTGCTGTACGTCGCGTGCCAGCGCCAGGCCGAGGTCGGCGTCGAGCGAGCGCTCGTGAAATTCGTCAAAAAGAACCGCGGCGATACCATCAAGCATCGGATCGTCAAGGATCAACCGGGTAAAGACGCCCTCGGTCACGATCTCGATCCGAGTGCGGGCGGAGATTTTGGAGCCGAAACGCACGCGCAAGCCCACCGTCTCGCCAACACGTTCGCCAAGCGTGCTCGCCATGCGCTCCGCGGCGGCGCGGGCAGCAAGCCGGCGTGGCTCCAGCACCAGGATGCGCCTGCCCTTGCTGTTGCCGGTTTCGGCCGAAGGTTGGGCCCACGGTTCCCGGGCAAGGACCAAAGGCACGCGCGTCGTCTTGCCGGCGCCGGGCGGGGCGACCAGGACGGCGACGTTGCGCCGACGAAGGGCTGCGGTGAGTTCCGGAAGCGCCGCGTCGATCGGCAATGACGAAGTAAAATTCATTTTTGTCATTGCCGGACTTGATCCGGCAATCCACCGGGCGGCGCGGCGTCATGGACCCCTATGTCATGGCCGTCCTCCGGGCGGCTATGCCCGGGGGTGACGCGCGAGGGGATGTGCGGTCCGTAGTTATCCACTGCACCGTGCCAATTCGTGCGAAACGACTATATTAGCGGCCATCATGCCCACCGTACAAAAATCGCATGCCAAAAAGCCGTCAGCGGCCGTTGCGAAGCTGAAGAAGGGCGATCACGTCTTTCTCGTCGACGGTTCCGGCTACATCTTCCGTGCCTATCACGCACTGCCGCCGATCAACCGCAAGTCGGACGGTCTGCAACTCAATGCCGTGTTCGGCTTCTGCAACATGCTGTGGAAGCTGTTGCGCGATATGAAGCCGGAGGAACAGCCCACACACCTCGCGGTCGTGTTCGACAAGTCGGAAAAGACATTCCGCACCGTGATGTATCCCGACTACAAGGCGCACCGGCCGGACCCGCCGGATGACTTGCGTCCGCAGTTTAAATTCGTCCGCGAAGCCGTCCAGGCCTTCGATCTGCCGTGCCTCGAGCAGGACGGATTCGAGGCCGACGATTTGATCGCGACCTACGTTCGGGAAGCGTCGGAAGCGGGCGCGACATCGACCATCGTCTCCTCCGATAAGGATCTGATGCAGCTTGTCGATGATCACGTCGTCATGTTCGACACGATGAAGGACAAGAAAATCGGCCGCGACGAAGTCATCGAGAAATTCGGCGTGCCGCCGGAAAAGGTCATTGAGGTTCAGGCGCTGATCGGCGATTCCACCGACAACGTGCCTGGCGTGCCCGGCATCGGCGTCAAGACCGCGGCGCAACTCATCGGCGAATATGGCGACCTTGAAACGCTGCTCGAGCGTGCTCCCGAGATCAAGCAGGAAAAGCGCCGGCAAACGCTGATCGAAAATGCGGATAAGGCACGGCTGTCAAAAAAACTGGTCACGCTCGACAATCACGTCAAGCTCGACGTGCCGATTGGCGAACTCGCGGTGCACGAACCCGACAACAAGCGCCTGATCGCCTTCCTCAAGGCGATGGAGTTCAACTCGCTGATGCGCCGCGTCGCGGAGTTTTCGCAGATCGACGCCGGCGAAATCGAACCGGAAGCCCGGCTGGCCGGACATCGCCAGTCGGCTGCCGAAGTTTTGGACGCTTCGCCCGCCGCAGACGGCCGGGACACCCGAAGGGTGGCGTCCGGCAGCGGCGATGCGGCGCCGCAGCTTCCGCTCGGCCGGCCGGCACAGCCGTCCGACCCGTCTCGAAAAGGCGGCGGTGAAGCGCCTCCGCGCACCCCGCTCACGCCGCGGATGCTGGCGGCGGCGCGCATCGAGGCAGCGCGCAACGCCAAATTCGACCGGACAAAATACGAAACCGTGCGGGATCTGGCTCGCCTCAATTTCTGGATCGAGCGCGCGCGCGATGTAGGTCTTGTCGTCATCGACGTGTCCGGGGCAAGTAGCGACCCGATGCAGGCGGAGCTGTGCGGGTTTTCGCTCGCCGTGGGACCAAATGAGGCCTGCTATGTGCCGCTTGGCCACCGCCAGGGCGGGGAGGGCGGCGGCGAGGGTCTGTTTCGCGGCGACATCGCACCGGACCAGATTGCCGAACACGCGGCGCTCGATGCATTGCGGCCACTGCTCACGGATCGGGGCGTACTCAAGATCGGTCACGATCTGAAATTCGCGTGGCAGATTTTCGCGCTGCGCGGAATAGAGATCGCGCCGTATGACGACACCATGCTGATGTCGTACGCTCTCGACGCCGGCCGCCAGAATCACAGCGTCGAAGCGCTGGCGGAGAGCAGTTTCACTCACGCCGCAATCGATGTTGGCACACTGCTCAAGCCGGGCAAGATCAGGATCACCTTCGACGCCGTCGGGATCGACCGGGCGACGGCATACGCCGCGGAAAAAGCCGACATCGTGTTGCGGCTGTGGCCGGTGCTTAAGGCGAGGCTCGCCGCCGAGCAGGTGCTGACGGTTTACGAGACGCTGGAGCGGCCGCTGGTTGCCGTGCTCGCGCGCATGGAACGGCGCGGCATTTCGATCGACCGGCAAGTGTTGTCGCGGCTGTCCGGCGAGTTTGCGCAGGAAGCAGCGGGCCTCGAAGCCGAGATCAACAAGGAAGCGGGCGAGACCGTCAATCCCGGCAGCCCCAAGCAGCTCGGCGATGTTCTGTTTGGCAAGCTCGGTCTGCCGGGCGGCACCAAGACCAAGACCGGCCAATGGGCGACCGGCGCCCGCGCGTTGGAAGAGCTCGCCGAGCAAGGCCATAAATTGCCGCAGATGATTCTCGACTGGCGGCAGGTATCGAAGCTGAAATCGACCTACACCGACGCGCTGCCCGGATTCGTCAACCCGACCACGCATCGCGTCCATACCAATTATGCGCTGGCTTCCACGACGACCGGGCGCCTGTCGTCGTCCGATCCGAACCTGCAGAACATTCCGGTGCGCACCAAGGACGGCCGCAAGATCCGCCGCGCCTTCATCGCCGCGCCCGGAACGAAGCTTGTCTCCGCCGATTATTCGCAGATCGAGCTGCGGCTTCTGGCCGAGATTGCCAAGATCGAGCCGCTGCAAAAGGCGTTCCGCGAGGGGCTCGATATTCACGCCATGACCGCCTCGGAAATGTTCGGCGTGCCGATCAAGAACATGCCGGCCGAAGTGCGCCGCCGCGCCAAGGCGATCAATTTCGGCATCGTCTACGGCATTTCAGCGTTCGGCCTGGCCAATCAGCTAGGCATCGGCCGCGAAGAGGCCGGCGCCTACATCAAAAAGTATTTCGAGCGCTTCCCCGGCATCCGCGACTACATCGAGGAATCAAAGAAATACGCAAAAGACAACGGTTACGTGCTGACGCTGTTCGGCCGCAAATGCCACTATCCGGAAATCAAAGTATCGAACGCCTCGATCCGTTCCTTTAACGAGCGCGCCGCCATCAACGCGCGGCTGCAGGGCACCGCCGCCGACATTATTCGCCGGGCCATGATCCGCATGGATGAAGCGCTGGCCAGGCACAAGCTCGGGGCGCAAATGCTCCTGCAGGTGCACGACGAGCTTGTGTTCGAAGTGCCGGGCCCTGAAGTGGAAAAGACGCTGCCGGTGGTTAAGAAAGTGATGGAAGACGCGCCGCTGCCGGCGGTATCGTTGTCGGTGCCATTGCAGGTCGAGGCGCACGCGGCGGATAACTGGGACGCCGCGCACTAGGCGCGGTGTCGACGCTCGTCACAGGAGCGACTCATGCACTCCCCTTCGCCGGATCCGCTCGGTTCGCTCGCGCCCGAGGAACGACTGCGTTCTCTCGGGATCGAGCTTCCACCGGCCGCGCCCGCTGTTGGCGCCTACGCGCCGTCCGTCATCACCGGCAATTTGCTGATGACATCGGGCCAGTTGCCGTGGATTGCGGGAGATCTGAAATTCAAGGGCAAGATCGGCAGGGAGTTGAATGTCGAGCAGGGATATCAGGCGTTTCGCCTCAGTGCGCTCAATGCGATCGCGCAACTGAAGGCGGCGTTGGGCAGCCTCGATCGCGTCAGGCAGATCGTCCGAACTCGAAGGCACGATGGGCTGCGCGCCGGGTTTCACCGACCAGCCGTCGGTGCTTGACGGCGCCTCGGACATCGTCAACCAGGTATTTGGTCCGCGCGGTCTCCACACCCGCATGGTCTATTCCAACAACGAAATGCCGATGGATTGCGCGACGCTCGTGGTGCTTTTCGCCGAGGTCGCGCCGCAGCGTGATGAAGCGACACGTTTCAGCAAGGCGATCTGGTCATAGCCGCAACAATCAATTGGTAAGAAAATGCAGCCTTTTTTGACAATCGTCGGTTTGGTTCTTTTGATCGCGGGATTGGTCTTCGTCGGACAGGGCTCGGGGCATTTTCCTTATCCGGCCTCGAGCTTCATGATCAGCCAGACCAGATGGATCTATTACGGCGGCGGAATAGCCGTCGTCGGGCTTCTCATCATCATATTTGCGCGACGGTAGGGTAGGCCGCTCGCGCTTGCGGCTACTGAAAGCCGCGCGCCGGATTTCCCGGTCTGTGACTTCGCTGGCGTGCCCGAACGGCGGCGCGCGGCTCGCGCAGGGGTGCGCGGCTTTCGAGGTTGTTCTTGTCGGCGATCTTGCCGAGGAGCCGCGTAAGCGCGTCGCGTTCGCGGCGGTTCAGCGGCGCGACGATGCGCTCCTGCGTGCGTTCGACCAGCGGGATCGCGGCGTGCATCAACTCGAGGCCGGCCGGCGTGATTTCGACGACCTTGGCGCGCTTGTCGACGCAGGACTTGGTGAGGGTGACAAGGCCGAGCTTGCGCAGGTTGCCGAGCACGACCTGCACCGTCGTGCGGTCGGTGGCGGTCAATCCGCCGAGGCTGGCCTGATCGTGGGCGCCATGGTCCGCGAGGGCGCTGAGCACGACGAATTGTAACGGGGTCAAGTTCAGTGGTGCGCACTCGTCAAGGAACAGCGCGACGGCGATCTGCTGGCATCGCCGCAAAAGGTGCCCCGGCGTGGTGAGCACGCGCCGGTGCCGGCTGAGAGATTGATCATCGTCCATCGGATGCGCTCTGTCGGCCCGCTGGCGGCGGCCCACCGCGCCGCGTGTCCCGAAAGCCGTCACCGCGCGTCCTGGGCGTTACCGCGGTCCTGCCGCCACAAGCCGAGTTTCTCCTGGGCGACACGGTCGGAAATGCTGAACAATACCGCGTCCTCGTCGACTTCGTGGCTGGTCCATTTCCAGCTCGGTGCGACGATAACGTCCTTCGGCCCCCATTCGAAGGTTTTGCCGTCGATCGTCGTGCGGCCGCGCCCCTCGACCTGCACGAACACGGTGGCGTCGGTGCTGCGATAGGCGGCGGTCTTGAAGCCCTTCGGCAGCAATTGCATGAACGCGGCGACGGTCGGCATAGCAAAGCCGCCATCGGCCGGGTTCACGAAACGCATCTTGAGGCCGTGGCAGGGATCCCATTCGTTTTGCCGGCGCATCGCCTCCAATGCCTCGCGGCTGCGCGCGTAGGGATAGTTGAAGATGGGCGAGGCCAGTTCGCCGGGTTTGTAGTCGACCGGCAGCATATTGGCGCCGTAGCGCGCGCTGCTGTCGCCTTCTTTTTTGGTGATGGGTTGACTGTCCTCTTCGCGATGTTCAATGAACGATGTGTCGAAATGGCTGATGGTCGGAATATCGAGCCCGTCAAGCCAGATGACCGGATCGGCACCGGTGTTGCCGTGGTCGTGCCAATGATTGGGCGGCGTCAGGATGAAATCGCCGTAGTGCATCGTCGTGCGCTCGCCGTTGACTGCCGTGTAAGCGCCCGGACCGGCTTCCAATACCAAGCGCACCGCCGACTGGCTGTGCCGGTGAGCGGGAGCGATCTCGCCCGGCATGACCAACTGGATGCCTGCATAGAGTGAAGTCGTGATGCTGCTTTTGCCGCGCAGTCCCGGATTTTCGAGAATGAGCACGCGCCGCTCGGCCTCTGCGGCCGTGATCAGATTTCCGGCTTCGAGGATGTAGGCCCTGGCCTCGGCGAAACGCCACATGTAAGGGACGCAGCCGCTCTTCGGCTCGGGCGTTATGATGTCCGAGAGAACCGTCCACAAAGCCGCGTAGTTTCGCGTATCGATCTTCGAATAGAAATCCTGGCGTGCCGATGCCACTGCGGGCGCGACTTTAGGCTGCATAGGCCTCTCCTTTGGGTAATGGGTGCGAGCGCGCGGTCGTGTCGAGGCCGGTGCCGCCGTAAAGCCAACTAAGGCGGAAGTAGAATTCCTCCGGCGTCATCGCTTTCAGCACGGTGTCACGCACCAGCGCCTTGGCGCCCGCCGGATGATAAATGTATTCGCCGATCAGCCGCGAACTCATTTGCACGCGGGCCGTCCGTGCAACGCGGTTACGCTGGTAGTCCTGCAGTGCAGGCGCCACCTCGTGACGACGATCTCCGAAGACATGACTGAGGCAAACGGCGTCTTCAAGCGCCATGCAGGCGCCTTGGGCAAAATACTGCAGCATCGGATGGGCTGCATCGCCGAGTAGCGCGACGCGGCCGTCCACCCAGTTTTCGATAGGATCGCGGTCGCACAACACCCACCGCATCCAGTTCGAGCCTTGCTCGATAATTCGCCGCGCCTTGGGCGCGATATGCTCAAAGCCCTTTCGCACCTCATCGAGGTCGACCTTAACGCCAGCCGAAGGCTCAGTAACGTCATTGTGGTACGTGACGACCAGGTTGAATACCTTCCAGCCCTTCAGCGGATAATGCACGATGTGGCATTTCGGGCCCGCCCACAACGTCGCAGCGTTCCAGCGCAGGTCTTCGGGCATTTGCTCGGTAGGGATCACCGAGCGATAGGTCGTGTGCCCTGACACGCGCGGCTCGCCGTCGCCGACGAGTTGCTGGCGCACCGCGGAGCGCAGTCCGTCGGCGCCGATGAGGGTACACCCCACAATCGGATCGCGTCCGTCGACGAACACGGTGACGGAGCCGTCGTCCTGCTCGTAGCCTGTGACCCGATGATTGGTGCGCAATTCGATCAGGGGATTGGTACGACAGGCGTCGAGTAGTACGCCATGCAGGTCTGCCCGGTGCACCACGGCGTACGGGTTGCCGAAATACGCGCGGAACGGGGCGTCCAGCGGTACGTGGACGATCTCCTTGGCGGTGAGACCGTCCATCAGCCGAAGCTGATCGATATAGACCGCTACCGCGCGCGCCGCGTCGCCGACCCCGAGATAGTCGAAGGCATGGAAAGCGTTCGGGCCGATCTGGATACCCGCGCCGATCTCGCCGAGTTTTGGCGCGGCTTCCAGAACAATGGAGCGGACGCCCTTGCGTGCAAGACCGGCCGCCGCGGCCAGTCCGCCTATTCCGCCCCCGGCGATCACGAACGGTCGGCTGTCCATAGCGAAACCTCCGGTAGATTTATTATACACAGTACTATGCGCATATTACTGCGCAATTGCAAGCGCGATAGTTGTCGCTCGGCGATGATGGATGGTTGGCAATTGTCCGTGAATTGTAGGCTGTGGCACAGCCGTCGCCTCAGGAATGGACTGCCGTGCCGACCTACGTGTCAATTCGTCATGGCCGGGCTTGTCCCGGCCATCCACGACTTGCCTTTCCTGAGGACCGCGAAGACGTGGATGCCCGCGACGAGCGCGGGCATGACGATGCGATTGGACCGCGCTATTGGCCAGCGGAATTTCTTGCGGACTAAAGCCGGGCTTTCAACACCAAATCCACGGCCATGCAAAGCCGCTCGATGTCCTGATCTGCGATATTCAAAGCAGGGGTGAGATAGACGATGTCGCCGAACGGCCTGATCCAAACACCCTGTTCCACGAAAGCGCGCTTTAAGGCTTCGTGATCCGGCGTTGCGGTAAGTTCAACGACGCCGATGGCTCCCTTTGCCCGCACATCGGTGACGCCGCGAAGAGCCGCGCAGGGCGAAAGGCCCGCAAGAAGTTTCTCCTCCATCGCCCGTGCCTGTTCGATGCGCGGTTCCCGTTCGAAAAGGTCGAGCGAGGCGTTGGCCGCCGCGCAGGCGAGAGGGTTCGCCATGAAAGTCGGACCGTGCATGAGCGCGCGTCCTGGATCGGGCGACCAGAAGGTGCCGAACACCTCCGTGCTGGCCACCGTAGCCCCAAGCGCCATGGTTCCGCCGGTGAGCGCCTTGGAAAGGCAAATGATATCCGGCGTGACGTGCGCCCGCTCGCACGCGAACATCGTACCGGTGCGGCCGAAACCGGTGAAAATCTCGTCGGCGATCAGCAGCGCGTTGTGGGCCTTGGCGATGCGCGCGATGCGCCCGAGGGTTTCGGCATCATGGAACAACATGCCACCGGCGCCCTGCACCAAGGGCTCGGTGATAACAGCGGCGATCTCGCCGCCTCGTTCGGCCAGAAGTGCATCCAGTGCCGCCGCGCTCTCGGCATCGCGCGGGAGGTCGGCGAAAAGCTGCCGTGGCAGCCAGCCGTCGAATTTGGCGTGCATGCCGGCTTCAGGGTCGCAGACCGACATCGCGCCGAGTGTGTCGCCGTGATAGGCCCCGCGAAACGCCAGGAAACGGTGGCGGCCGGCAACCCCGCGGTTAAGCCAGTATTGCACCGCCATCTTCATCGCCACCTCGACCGCCACCGATCCGGAATCGGTGAAGAAGACGTGGTTCAAATCTCCCGGCAGCAGGTCCGTCAGGCGCGCAGCCAGCCGCTCGGCGGGTTCATGCGTGAAGCCCCCGAACATGATGTGCGGCATGACTTCGAGCTGGCGTGTCACCGCTTCGCGAATGTGGGGGTGGTTGTAGCCGTGGCAGGCGGTCCACCACGAAGCGATGCCGTCGATCAGCATCCGGCCATCGGCCAAACGGATGGTCGAGCCATCGGTCCGCACCGCTTCGAGCGGCGGATTTGCGGTCATCATCTGGGTGTAGGGCCGCCAGAGACGCTGTCTGATCATCTGCGATCCGGTCGCTTCCAGGTGATCCTTTGTCAAGCCGTCAAGCTTACGGCAACGGTTGACTTGCCGCTCCCGCATGCGCTGTTAGCCGGTCTATGAGCAGCCTCGACGCCTTCGCCGCGCACGCTTTGGCCCGGCTTGAAGAACAGGCCTTGCGCCGTCGCCTCACGCCTACCGAACGCACCGGCGGCGTGCAGGTGGTCCGCAACGGGCGGAAATTGGTTTCCTTTTCATGCAACGATTATCTGGGGTTGGCCCAGGATCCTCGCGTGAAGGCTGCGGCGATCGCGGCGGTGGAGCGCTACGGAGCCGGTGCCGGCGCCTCCCGCCTTGTTACCGGCGATCATCCCTTGCTGGGCATGCTTGAGGCACGGCTCGCCGCCTATAAAAAGAAGCCGGCGGCCCTGGTGTTCGGCTCAGGCTACCTCGCCAGCGTCGCCATCCCGCCGGCGCTGACCGCCGATGGCGATCTGATCCTGCTCGACGAACTGTCTCACGCCTGCATGTTTGCGGGCGCCAAGCTTTCAGGCGCGCGGCTGATCCGGTTTGGCCACAACAACCTCGAGCAGCTTGAGAAGCTTTTGGAAACCGAGCGGACCGCCGCCGGTCGCTGTCTGATCCTGACCGAGCGCGTGTTCTCCATGGACGGCGACCGCGCACCCATTGAGGCGATGAGCGCGTTAGCGGGACGGTACGATGCGTGGCTGATGTCGGACGATGCTCATGGCCTGGGCGTCGTTGACGATCACGCGCGAGCGGCGCTGGAGATGGGCACACTTTCCAAGGCCCTCGGCAGCTACGGCGGCTATCTGGCCGCGTCCGAGCCGGTCATCGAGCTCTTGAAGTCCCGAGCGCGAAGCTTCGTCTATACGACTGGTTTGCCTCCGGCTTCGGCCGGCGCGGCGCTGGCGGCCTTGGATATTCTTGTAGCGGAGCCAGAGCGGCGCGCCCGTCCTCTCGCCTTGGCACAACGCTTCACCCGCGCCACCGGTCTGCCGAATGCCGAGAGCGCCATCGTTCCCCTGGTCGTCGGTGAAGCAAAGCGGGCCCTCGCGCTTTCCGCCCAATTGGAAAACGAGGGATTTCTGGTGGTCGCCATCCGGCCACCAACCGTGCCACCCGGGGGCGCGCGTCTTCGCTTCGCGTTTTCGGCTGCGCATAAGGAAGCCGAGATCGATGGGCTTGCCGAGGCGGTGATGAGAGTGGCGGAGCCAGTGGCTTGAGCGTCTACTTCGTCGGCGGAACGGGTACGGACGTCGGCAAGACTTACGTGACGGCGGTGCTTGCGCGCCAGCGCGTCGCCACGGGGCGCGGCGTGCTGGCGCTCAAACCGGTGGCGAGCGGTGTACCGCCGATGCAAAGCTCCGCTTTTGCGTTGACCGACACCGCCCAACTCCTCGATGCCCAGGGGCTGAAAGTGACCGCGGCGAACGTGGAGGCCTGCTCGCCATGGCGGTTCGAGAAGCCCCTGTCGCCCGATATGGCCGCCGCTGCCGAACGACGCAATCTGACACTCGGCGCGCTGGCCGATTGGGTGCGCAATCGCATCGCCGCCATGCCGGGTAGTTGCGCCGTCCTGATCGAAGGTGTTGGCGGCGTGATGAGCCCCATGACCAGCGATGGCCTGAACCTGGATCTGATCAAGATCCTGGGTTGCCCAGTGATCCTCGTCACCGGCTCGTATCTTGGCGCGCTCAACCATGCGCTGGCGGCGTTGGAGACGCTAAAGGCGCACAAGATCGACGTGAAAGCTGTGGTCTTAAACGAAAGCGCAGGGTCCACCGTACAATTCGAGGCGACCGTCGATAGCCTCCGGCGTTTCGCCCCCACCCACCCGATCACGACGCTCCGCAGAGGCGCGCGCAGTGTTGAAATCGAACTGCTCAGTGGCTGACTATTTGGCTCGGCGCGACAAGTCCGAAATCAGGTCGGCCAGATTGCGATCGTTGGGATTACTCGCGGCCAGTTGCCGTGCGTATTGCAGCGCCTCGGCAAAATTCCCCGCATCGCGATTAAAGCCGACGAGCGCGACAAGAGTGTCACGATCATTGGGGTGTCGAGCGAGATTGTTCTTCAGAACGGTCATGGCCTCGTCTGTGTGTCCTGCCGAATGCAGGGCCACCGCAAAGACATAGGCATATCTGGCGCGTTCGGGTTGCAACTCGGCGGCGCGGCGCAATTCGCCGAGCGCTTCGTCTGGCCGCTTTAAGCGGATGAGCGTCAGGCCGAGAGCATAATGCAGCCCAGCGTCGGTGGGCGACGACACGATCGCTGTTCGCAGCAGGCTTTCGCCCTCGCTATCGCGGTGGAGCTCCCGATAGAGGTCGGCAAGGTTGATCGCGACCGGCGCGTATTGTCTGCTTAGGCGCAGCGCGGCTTGGTACTCCGCTTCGGCTTCAGCGACGCGGCCGCTCCGGGCATAGAAGGTTCCGAGCGCCGAGCGCGCCTCCGGCCGATCGGCATTCAGCCGCTGCGCCGCGATGAATTCTGACGCCGCTTGTGCGAAGCGCTCGCGGTCGGCGGGAGGCTGGTTGCCGGCCGGCACGGCAACGAGCAGCTCGGCCGCCTTTATGCGCACGCCACCAACCGGATCGGTCAGCAGCGGTGAGGCCAACGGCCAGATTTGCGATGCGGGGGCGTTTTGCAGCATGTCGAGAGCGCCGATCCGCACCATCGGGTCGGGATCCGAAAGCCCGCTCCGGATGAGATCGATGTTTGCCGGCGAAACATACGGCGCCAGCTCGGCAAGCGCGCTTGCGCGCGCGAACGCCGGCGCATCCTGATCGGACGCCGCAGCCGCAAGAAGCGCCGCGGCATCGGCGTGGGATTCCCACGCGGCGTGGAACGCGGCGGCGTATTTTTGGAAGCCCTCGCGACCGGAGCCAAACCAGCGCTCGATCTCGGCCGCGGCCCATTCCGGAGGCTTGTCGGCGTGGCATTCGTTGCAGGCGTTTGGCGTACCGACTTTTGCCGAGACATCCGGCCGCGGGATGCGAAAGCTATGGTCGTGCCGGCGATCGACCACCATGTAGGTGCGGCTCGGCATGTGGCAGGACGCGCAGGCGATGGCCGGTTTCGCGCTGTCGTGGTGGTTGTGCGCGGCAGCCGCGTATTTCTCCGGCGCGTGGCATTGCAGGCAAACGCCGTCTCCGGCAACGCGAAGCTTCGCTCCATGCGGCTCGTGGCAGTCGCTACAGGTTACGCCGGCCGCAAACATCTTGCTCTGCTTGAACGAGCCATAGTTGTAGACTTCGTCGTGCATCTGCCCGTCGGCCTCGTAGAGCCCCCGCGTCAGCGGCGAAACGACGTGTGTTTCCGACAGCGACCGTCCGGGTACCCAATCCTCTGAAAACTCGCCGCGGCGGGCGTGGCAGAGGCCGCAGGTCTCGACTTCCTTGCGCAGCAAGGCGGGCGGGAAATTGCGGTGCGGGTTGCCGGTTGTCGTATCGCGCCTCCAGGTGACGTCGGTGCGCTCGTCGAAACGAACCGCGAGCGCCTTCGTCGGATCCTCGCGTTTTCCGAACGGCCACCAACTCTTCCGGTCGTGCGCCCAGGCGACATGGTCCGATCCCCGACCGTGACACGCTTCGCAGCCGACGCTGATTTCGGCCCAAGTCGTGGAAAAGCGATTATTGGCCGCGTCGTAGTTCTTTCGCACGCCGGTCGAGTGGCATTCGGCGCACATGAAATTCCAATTCTGGTTCAGCTTGGTCCAATGCAGGATGTCGTCATGCTTGATCTCCTCGTTTGGATAGAGGTGAAACCAGCGCTGGCCGCCTTGATCTTTCGGCCGGCTGTCCCAGGCCAGCGACAGCGCTTGCAGCCGGCCGTCGGGGAATTCGACCAGATATTGCTGCAACGGATCGAGGCCGAAGGTATATTTCACTTCGAACGCCGCGAGCTTGCCGTCCGGCCCGTCCGTCTCGACCATGAATTTCCCGTCGCGCCGAAAGAAGTGGGAATGCACGCCGTAATAGTCGAAGCCGGCGTCGCGGAAATCGCCGAGCACCGTTTTGTCGGTGGCATGCTGCATCGCGGCTTTGTGTTGCGAACCGCGCCACAACTCCGCTTCGGCGCGGTGGCATCCGGCACAGGTTTTGCTGCCGATGAAAGTTGCCGCACTGGCCGGCGCTGCTCCGGCTGCCGAACCATTCATGAGCTGGTATCCGAATCCAGTAGCAACGACGATCAGTGCTGCGAGCGTTGCCACGATCCAGATGGTGTTAGTCGAACGCAAAGGGGCGCTTCCGATTTTGCTCCGTGCCAATGACGGGTTCGCATTACTTATGAAAGAACTTTGACGCATTAGCGGAAATTTGGCGGTGTTTCGCAAAAACTATGATACTTTAGTGTTATGGACCGCGGCGCATTGCGCCGGTCAAAATCCGCCTATGCACACCGTTTATTCTTGGACGTCTGTTAACGTGGCGTAGGGTTGTGCAGGTTCGGATCATTCTCGCAGGGGCGTTGGTGATGAAAATAAAAATGGTGGCATTTGCCGTGATGAGCACCCTGGTCGTGATGAGCACCTTGGCCGTGAGCGATGCCTCGGCACAGGTTTACAATCTCTCGGGCCCGTATCAATGCATACGAAATTGCGCGGGGCCAGGTACGGCGTTTGTTACACAGAACGGGTGGGAGCTTAATCTGGTTAACGAGGTTGGCCAGCCGTCGCGGGCTTGGGTGGATTGGCCGGGCCATATTTGGGCCCAATATTGGAATGAGGGCGCGCTCTACTCACCGGACGGCATGACGATTCAATTCGACAACGGAAGTTTGTGGCAGCGAATCGTCCCGCAGGGCGTCGTCAGCAATCGTTATTAGACAAGCGATTCGCATTCGCATTTGCGGTACGCGCACGAGGCTTGGATGCTCCGTAATCGGAAGAGCGGAGCCTCGAATGCCTGCGAATCACATTCGCACCGAAGGTCAAGCTTGGTCCTTTTTTATAATCCGCAACGTTTGTTGCCGTAAAGAATCGTAGATCGGAGCATTCCGCGCCATAGCCGGTACCAGCATGGCGACGAAACAGGCTCCCAGCATTGGTAGCAGCATCGTCACATTTGCCGTCATCTCGGTAACAAGTACGATCCCGGTGAGTGGAGCCCGAACGACGCCTGCAAAAAAGGCCGCCATCCCGACGACCGCAAAGCCTTCCGGTTGAATACCCAGGCCCGGAAAGGCCAGTTGGCAAACGATTCCGAACATCAGACCAAGCTGCGCGCCGAGGACGAGCATGGGGGCGAACAGTCCGCCCGGCGTTCCCGCCGCGTATGACAAGGCGCCGAGCCCGAAGCGGAGCAGAAAGACCAGTGAAATGGCGGCAAGCGGCTCGCCGCCGGCGAGGCTGCGTTGTGTAAGCACATCGCCGCCGCCAACGAGTTCAGGTGCATACCATGCCACTAGCCCGACGATTGCACCGACTATCCCGGCACGTAGTTCGGCCGGAAGGTAGTTGAAGCGATCTGATATCGCGATTGCGCCGAGCAGGGAGTGGTTGCAGGCGATCGCGACGCATCCGGCGATGGCGCCCAAAGCAAGGTAGAGCGGGCTTATCTCGGCAGTGGCATATTTCAACGGATCGACATGAAAATCCGGTGCATCGCCAAGGAACAAGCGCGATACCGAAATGGCGGTTGCCGAGGCGGCGAGCGCCGCAATGGCGATACGCGGCTCGAAACGCCGCACCAGTTCCTCCAGAACGAAGATCGCACCCGCAATCGGAGCGTTGAAGGCCGTCGCCAAGCCGGCGCCGGCACCCGCCGCCAGAAGCACCCTGCGATCCGGCCAGCCGCAGCGGCATGTCTTGCCAATAATATGGGCGATGCCTGCTCCCATTTGCACGGTCGGTCCCTCACGACCGAGCGCTAAACCCGAGCCGATCGCAAGCACACCGCCAAGAAACTTCACGGGGATTAGCGAAAGTGGTGCCGGTGGCAGTTCTCCGTTTATGACTGCCTCGACATGGGGAATGCCGCTACCCGACGCGTGTGGCGCGTAGCGGCGGACCAGCCAAGCGGCTATCGCCGCCGAGGCGGCGCAGACGATGGCTATCAATAACAGGCCTGCCAGCTTTTCTCCTTGCGCCCAACGAATCAGAACGTTGCGCAATTCGTCTGCCCGCAGCAGAGAAAGGCGGAAGACGGCTCCCAAAAGCCCGGCCGCCGCTCCGACGATCATCGCCAGGAGCGCGAGCAGCAGGAGACTGCCGTCACCCTGCTTTTCGGGGTCAAGTTCGTTCTGCGGCATAGTCAGGACATGAGGGCACGGCGTGGGACGAATCTGCGAAGTTACTGCTCAAACGCGAAGATGTGTTTCCAGTCGTTCTTCATGCTGATCACGGTCCAGCCGTTTTTCTTCGCTTCATCATAGAGCGCGGGGGTGAACTTGCCGACCTTGGTGTCAGCGAGGCCTTGCGTAGGACCGTACGCGTATTCGCGTTGCGCGTCATCGTGCAACACCAGCATCATCAGCCGCGCGCCGTCGCCGGCGCCGGTATACTCCAGCATTTGCTTGTCGCCGGTCGAGTTACCGAACGCCGCTCGCGGACGTCGGCCGATCATCAGATGGATGCCCTCGGGCTTGCCGGCATCGTTATCATTTAACAGGAGCTTCGGCTCCTTGGTCAGAAACGGCCTGCCGTCTTTGTCATAGCCGAACTTCGTTCCGCCGGCCGTGCCCACGACTTGTTCGGGAGGTATACCGTACACCCGCTCGGAGTAAACGCGCACGAAGTCCTGGCCGCCGCCGGTCACGATGTAGGTCTTATAGGCGTTGTCGCGCAGGTATTGGAGGACTTCGAGCATCGGCTGATAGGCGAGATCGGTGTAGGGACGATTCCAGCGTGGATGCTTGGCGGCTTCCAGCCATTTTTTTGCTGCGGCGTTGAATTCCTCGACCGATATGCCGGTCAGCGTCGCAGTGAGTATCTCCAAGAGGTCACGTTGCGTAAGCTTGGCGATCGCTTCCCGATCGCCGGAAAGTACGGTCTTGAACGGCTCGACATTCTTGAGTTTCGGATTCTTCTCCACCACTGCCGGAATGCGCCCCATGCAGTAGACCACTTGCGTATACATGGGGTGTTCCACCCACAACGTGCCATCCTGATCGAAGGTAGCGATGCGCTCTTCGGGCGGCACGAATTTCGGGCCCGTTCGGTCCGTGGTGGCGTGGACGAAATCGAGGATCGACTGTTTGGCGGGCCCGTCGCTCCAGGATGCAAGCGGGTCGATCTGCGCCAGCGCCGGACGTGCAGTGAACGCAAATCCGGCCGTGACAAATGCGAGGAACGCCGCCAATACCGCGCGCCTGCGAAGAGCGTCAACTTTACGCATCAGGTCTCTCCGGCGCACGCGAAACGACCCCGGAGATTGCTCCGGGGCCGCTTTGGCAGATACACCTATTGTCCCTCGTGCGCCTTGATCAACTCTTCTACTTGGGCTTTGAGGGCTTCAAGGTTGAACGAGGCAGGGGCTTGCATCGGCGGATATTCGATCGCCGTTTGAGCCAAAGCCCCCACGTGCTGCTGCACGAGAACGAAGCGCCAGAACTCACGCGCGTAGAAATCGTTCATGTACCCGCCGCCGAGGTTGTTGAGGGACTCGCCTCGCAGCGCCGGCGTTCGTTCGAAGGGATCCTGACGGATATTCACGATCGTCGGCATGTCGGTCGTCACCTTTTCTCCAGGCCACCCCCACGGCTGCTGGTAGAATTGGAACTTGAAATCGTCGATCCGGATAGCGCCGAGTTTCGGTCCGCCAAAGTAGTAAAGTTCGTGGCGCTTCGACGGACCTTTGCCGAGCAGCAAATCCATCTGATTGTAGCCATCCAGGTGGTTTTTGTAGGTTCGATCACCGAGCGCGACGCCTTTCAGCAATTGATCGGTGATATCGGCGTTTCCGGCCGCGGCGGCGAGCGTCGGTAGCCAGTCGAGGCCGGAGAAAAGTCCGTTCTCGACGGTGCCCGGCTTGACCTTGCCCGGCCAGCGGATGATCGCCGGAACGCGAAAACCGCCCTCGAAAACGGTGCCCTTCGTGGCCCGAAATGGCGTCATGCCGCCGTCTGGCCAGGTGAAGACCTCGGCGCCGTTGTCGGTCGTGAAGATGACGATGGTATTGTCGGCTTCGCCGATGTCCTGCAGGTGCTTCAGCAACCCTCCGATGCTGTCGTCCATTTGCGCCATGCCGGCTTCTTCAAGACCGTAGTTGCTCTGATAGTTCATCATCGCCTGATACTTCGGCGGGATGTAGGTGAACACGTGCATGCGCGTGGTGTTATGCCAGATGAAGAATGGCTTGCCGTCCTTCTTCGCCTTGTCCATGAAATTGTTGCTGGCTTGGACAAGGACGTCGTCGAAGGTCTCCATGTCGTATTTCGCTTTGCGGCTTTCCTGCCAGTTCTGACGCCCGGCCATGTTTGGGAACGGCGCCAGCGGGCCTTCATCGACGATCCGCTGCTTGCCAACCTTGCCCCAGCGCGGCATCACCGTAGCGTCGTCCACGTCGGTCGCATAGGCATGGATCAGATCGCGCGGGCCGTATTTGTCGATCCAATCTTGCGGATAGTCGAACCAGTAGGGGTCGGACATCGCATCGAGGTGATACAGGTAGCCGAAAAATTCGTCGAACCCGTGCACCGTCGGCAGGAATTTGTTCAGATCGCCAAGGTGGTTTTTGCCGAACTGCCCGGTTTCATAGCCAAGCGACTTGAGGACCGTAGCCATTGTTACGGCCTGGTCCGGCATGCCGACGTCGGCTCCCGCCTGTCCGACAGTGGTCAGACCGGTTCGAAGCGGCAGTTCACCGGTAATGAAGTTCGCTCGGCCGGCGGTGCAGCTTGCTTCGGCGTAGTAGTCCGTAAAGCGCATGCCTTGAGCGGCCAGTTGATCGAGGTTCGGCGTTTTGCCGGACATGATGCCTTGGTGATAGGCGCCGACGTTGAACCAGCCGACGTCGTCGCCCATGATGACGAGTATGTTGGGCTTCTGCGATTGCTGTGCCTGCGTTGGGGAAATTCCCCAAGACACGGCTGTCGCGAGCGCCGCGACGCAACTCAAGACGTTTAGTCTGGTTTTCATGACGTGGCTCCCAGCAAGTTTTTTTCCAAAGCAAGGTGACCATGCACCGTGCGTGCACATTGATCCAATCAGAAAATCTTCCAGCGCGTCACACTCATGTTATGGCGGTATCCATGCCGGCGCAGCGAGAATCTACGAAAACCGGGCCGGCAAAAAGGGCCGTTGGCGAGGACTGCGAAAAATAAAATTTCGTGACAATCGGCTGCAAAACCGCAATACGACCAAAAGCGACCGCGACGCGCTCGTCAATCCCGCACGCGAAGTTATTTCTCGGGCACGACCGCGATCGCCTCAATTTCGAACAACAGTCCGTCGCGTGCGAGCTTGCCGATCTGCACCGCTGTCGCAGCCGGCGGTGTTTTGATGTCGAAAGTGGTGTTTCGTATCTCTCTGAAAACCGCGAGATCTGAGATGTCGACAAAGTAGGCGGTGATCTTGACCACGTGCTCCAAACCGGCGCCGACCGCGGCAAGCGCGTTTTTCAGATTCTCAACGCTTTGGACGGCCTGGGCGCGAAAGTCGTCAGGAATTTTCCCATCGGGGGTGATGCCGACCTGGCCGGAAACGTAGATGGTCCGGCCGGGTCCGGTTGCTTCGACCACATGCGTGTAGCCGATCGGGGCATGAATGGTCGGCGGATTGTGAAACCGATGGACGGCCACGCTTAAGCTCCTTCCCTGCGCACCGACGTGATCACGTCGGGTGAAATCTGTGTATTCGACAATACACGCGCCGGAAGTTCGTGGCAAAGTGGGCCGTATGAATAGTGCATTCACTCCCCACGTTGCGTTCGGCTTCAACGCGACATGGGTCTCGCTGGCGGTGTTCGCCGTCACCTATGCCTTCATTATCGCTGGTCCCTTTAATCGCGCGGTGGTGGCGCTGATCGGGGCAGTGGTCATGGTCCTCATCGGCGCGCTCGATCAGGGCGAGGCGATCAGAGGCATCGATTGGGACACGATCGGCCTTCTCGCCGGCATGATGATCTTGGTCTCGATCTCGCGGCGCTCGGGCCTCTTCCAGTATCTGGCCATCTGGTCGGCCCAACGGGTGAAAGCAAACCCGGCTGGGATTTTGCTTATGCTGCAACTCGCAACGGCGATTCTTTCCGCCGTTCTCAATAACGTCAGCACCGTCCTGTTGATCGTGCCGGTAACGCTAGTGATCGCCGAGGAACTCGAATTGCCGCCATATCCATTTTTGTTCGCCGAAATATTCGCCTCGAATATCGGCGGTACCGCGACTTTGATCGGCGACCCGCCCAACATCCTGATCGGCTCGCAGGCTGGCCTCGATTTCAATGCCTTCCTCATCAACACCGGGCCGGTGGTCCTGCTGATCATGGCGGTGCAGGCGGCGATGATTCATTTGATTTGGGGCCGTTCGATGCGCGTCAGTCCGGAAAGCCGGGTCCTGGTCATGGGCATGAACGCGCCGGGAATGATTACTGATTGGGTGCTGCTGCGCCGCTCGATCGCGGTCCTTGCGGTCGTACTCGCTGCATTTCTGTTCGCGGCTCCGCTGCACCTCCAGCCAGCTACGATTGCGCTCGCCGGCGCCGCCGCGCTGATGCTCCTCGACAACTGGAAGCATCGTGGGCCGAAGCAGGCGGACAATGTCCACGCGACTTTCGCCGAGGTCGAATGGACGACGATCTTCTTTTTCATTGGGCTGTTCATCGTCGTTCACGCCGTGGAAGCGAGCGGATTCTTGTCAGTCGTCGCCGGGCGGCTCGTGACGTTGACGGGCGGCAATATTGCGTTTGCCGGCGCGATCATTCTTTGGGTCTCGGCTGTTCTGTCGGCAATTCTGGACAACATACCGTTCGTCGCCACCATGATACCGCTCATCAAGGGTACGGCGCCGGCCTTCGGCGGGCCGAAAGCGATCGAGCCGTTATGGTGGTGCCTCTCGCTCGGCGCTTGCCTGGGCGGCAACGGCACGCTGACAGGCGCATCGGCGAATCTCGCCGTTGCCGGTATTGCCGAGCGCAACGGTATTCGCTTTGGGTTCGTTCAGTATCTTGCTTACGGCGTGCCGCTGACGCTCGTTTCGATCGCCATCTGCCAGGCCTATGTCTGGCTGCGGTACTTTTAGGCGACGAGATAGTCGACGACTTCCTCAGCGAGCGAGAGCGAAGAGGTAAGCCCCGGCGATTCGATGCCGAACAGGTTGACCAGCCGCGGCAGACCGTGCGTCGGCTCCGCGGCAATCACGAAATCGGCCGGCTTTTCGCCTGGCCCGGTGAGCTTGGGGCGAATGCCGCAATAGTCCGGCACCAGCGAGCCGTGGGGTATTGCCGGCCAATAGGCGCGGATGCGCTCGTAGAACTCATCGGCGCGGCGCGGATCGACCGTGTAGCTTTCGTGGTCGATCCACTCGACGTCCGGCCCGAAACGCATGCGGCCAGCGAGATCGAGCGTCACGTGCACGCCAAGCCCGCCGTCGACCGGCGTCGGGTAAATGAGTCGCGAAAAGACCGGGCGTCCCGCGAAGCCGAAATAGTTTCCCTTGGCGAGGACGAGCGGCGGCACCATGCCGGCCGGATAGCCGTCGATGCGGTGCGCCAGCGCTTGCGCACCGAGACCGGCGGAGTTTACGACCGCGTCGAAAGCGACTTCCCCGGCATCGCCGCCACCGAAACGCACCTGCCAATGAGGCGCGGAATAAGATATCCGCTCGACCGGCGTCTCGAACGCGATGCTGCCGCCGCGATCTTCCAGTTCGCCCCAAAGCGCCAGCATATAGCCGTGGCTGTCGACGATCCCGGATTCCGGCGACGACAATGCGCCGACGCAGAAAAGCTCCGCCTCCAGCGAACGGGCCACGTTGCGGCCGATCATCTCCAGCCCTTCGACCCCATTTTGCAGTCCCTGCGCCAGCAGCGTTTCGACCTTGGCAAGCTCGGCCTGGTCGGTCGCGACGATGAGCTTGCCGCACTTGCGGTGCGTGACGCCGTGCGAGGCGCAGAACTGGTAAAGCATGCGCCGTCCGCGGGTCGAATGGCGCGCGCGCAGCGAACCGGTCGGATAATATATACCGGCATGAACGACCTCGCTGTTGCGCGAGGAAACGCCATTGCCGATGCCGCCGGTCGCCTCGGCGACGATCACGTCATGGCCGCGGCACGCTGCAGTACGAGCGATGGCAAGTCCGACGACCCCGGCGCCGACGACCAAGACTTGCATGGCTTCCGTCCCTGTTGCCTTTATTCTAGACACGAATCGCAACGGAGGGTGACTGATGGCGGATAACGCGGATGTCGTGCGGATTTGCTCGCAAGCCGAGGTCTCGCCGGGCTCGGTCAAGGCGTTCGCAGTCGGCGCCAATACGCTGGCAGTGTACAATATAGGTGGCACCTATTACGTCACCGACGACGAGTGCACGCACGCGGCCGCCAGTCTCGCCGACGGCATGCTCGAGGGCGACGTGATCGAATGCTGCATGCATATGGGTTCATTCCATGTGCCCACCGGCAAGGTAGTGGATCCGCCGTGCGAGGTGCCGCTCCGGACCTATCGCGTCGTGCTCGAAGGAGATGACGTATGCGCCGATCTGCGTCGCAATGCGGCCGGCGAGCAGCAGTGAGGAGATCGGGCACCTGCCGATGGAACAGATGTCGCCGGCGCAGGCGGCGGTATCAGCGGCTGATACGCGACACGTCATGCCTTGCGAACCCGAAATGTCATGACATTCGCGTCCCGCTGCGTGTGTTCCAACGTGTCGCCGGTTTCGCGCAGCAGATTGGGGATATCGATGCCGGATAGCGGATCGGTGCACGCTACTATCAAAACGTCGCCCGGCTGCATGCCGGCAAGCACCTTGCGTGTTCGCAGCACCGGGAGCGGGCATTTGAGGCCGCGAAGATCGAAAGTCTTTTCCGCCATCGAAGAGGGTCGCAAAAGCTGAAAGCCGTCTTTATCATACTGGCTATGTTGCTGCCGCAAACAATCCGCGAACCGGCGCGGGACTGACCCGATGACGATGCGCGTTATTGGTCTCGCTGGCTGGAGTGGATCCGGCAAGACGACGCTGATCACCAAGGTCATCCCGGTCTTGATCCGGCGCGGCTTCAAGGTCGCAACGATCAAGCACGCACATCACGAATTCGATATCGACCGGCCGGGCAAGGATTCCTGGCTGCACCGCGAAGCTGGAGCGAGTGAGGTCATCGTTTCGTCGGGCCGCCGTTGGGCGCTCGTTCACGAGTTGCGCAGCGAGCCCGAACCGACGCTCATGGAATTGCTGGCAAAGCTGAGCCCGGCCGATTTCGTGATTGTCGAAGGCTTCAAGCGTCATGCCTACCCCAAGCTCGAAATCTATCGTTCGGCCGTCGGCAAGCCGCTCATCTATCCGGAGGACGATTGCATCGTCGCGATCGCGGCCGACGTGCCGCTGCCGCACGCGCAACTGCCGGTGCTGATGCTCGACGACATCGAGGGTATTGCCGACGTGTTGCAGGCTGAAGCGGTGGCGCGCGAACAGATCGGGGCGCCGGGCGGGGAGGGGTAGCATCGCCGGCCGGGTCAGGCTTCGGGGTACCGTGCCGCCGTGCGCTCGGCCTCGGCGGCCTCCTCGGGCGTATTGATATTGAAGAACGGATCGACCGGCGTCGCAGCCCAGGCTGCCATTCCAAGCGGGTAGCGTGCGCTCCACTCGCTGACTTGGCGAATACCTTCGCGGGTGAGCGCGCGCCGCAAGTCCTCCCGCAACGCCAGCGGCCAAATTGCGACGACCGGATGTGGCCGTTTTGCAGAGCTTGCGCAGGCGAGCAGGGCGCTCGCGCCCACCCGCGCCTGATGCAGCCGCATCACCAGATCGCGCGGCAGAAACGGACAATCGCCTGGCGCGCTTACGATCCATTCGATCTGCGCCGCGTGGTCCGCCGTCCAGTCGAGGCCGGCCAGGATGCCGGCCAGCGGGCCGGCATATTCCGGCACAGTGTCCGCGACGACGGGAAGGCCGATGTCGGCGAAGCGCGCCGAATCGGCGTTGGCATTGATGATGAGATCAGCGCATTGCGGGCGCAGCCTCTCGATGACGCGTTCGAGAATGGTGGCGCCGCCGACGCGGATGCGCGCCTTGTCGCCGCCGCCCATGCGGCGCGCGAGCCCACCTGCGAGTACGACGCCGATGGTTTGGGGATAGGCCACGCTCTGTACGTTTGCCGGCGGCGCTCAAGCGCCGCCGGCGAGCACGCGGTCGATCTGCGCCGCGCTCGGAGTCACGTGATAGAACGCCGTGTATAAGTCGCGGGCGAGCACTTTGATGTCTTCAGGGAAAAGGTTGGGATAAAATATCTTGCTGAGCCACCACAGCCCGATCAGACGGTTGACCGCCGGCGGAAAATCCACCCAGCCGAACGGCAGCTTCGGCGACAGGTGGACGCGGCCTGTCTTGACCGCTGCGATCGAAGCCCACTCCGGATCGCTCCGTACCTTCGACGCAAAATCCTTGTCGCTCGCGATGATGATCTCGGGATTCCAGGCGCGTATTTGTTCGATTGTTGCCACGCCGTGGGCGCCGCGCAAGTCGGCCGCGACGTTGCGGGCGCCGATGAATTCGATCGGCTCGGCGATCATCGAGCCGCCGAAGCCCGTCTGCAGGCCGCTTGCGTCGCGCGCGTAATAGACGCGCGGACGGGCTTCGCTCGGCACGGACGCACTGCGTTGCGTGATGATGGCTATGGTGTTTTCGGCGTAGCCCGCGAGCTTGTCGGCCTGATCGCTGCGGCCAAGCAACGTGCCGAGTGCGCGATAGGTGGCGCCTATCCGATCGAGATGTCCATCAAGCAGCACGTAGGGGATGCCGCTTTGCTGCTGCACCCGTTCGGCAAGTGAAGCGAAGCTTTTGTCCACATTGCCGATGTCGACAATGAGTTCGGGCTTGAGCGAGGTCAGCGCGTCCAGATTGATGTTGTCGTTGCCGCGGCCGGTCAATCGCGGGACCTGCGGCCGTGCAGCGATATCGGGCAGCAGGAACTCGCGCGCATCCGGTCCGATTGGCTCGACCCAGCCGATCAGCAGGTCCGGCGCAAGGGTATAAAGCTCGACGGCGGCCGGCGGCCCGGCCGGATAAACGCGCAACACGTGCTCGGGCGTGGTGATCGTCCGGCCGGTGGCGTCCATGACGCTGGCTGCGAAGCCGTGACGCGGTCCGGCCAAACTCGCCGCCAGCCCGCCGAGAAGGGTTCGGCGATCGATTCTCATCTTCATCTCATTCCGCTTCAGAATTCCGGTACCGGGACATTCAAGCCATTCAGGGTGACCGAGACAAGGCAATACAGGCTGACGAGGTGGATCAATTCGGCGGCATCGTGTCGCCAGAACACCTTAACAGCCTGCCGGGGATGGGGTCGCCAGAGCGATCAAAGCCGGGCGCAACGATGTTCTCATTGGAGGTCCACGAGAACAGCCATAGCGCACTCACCGTTTCTCGTCAGGAACCGGCAAGGCTTTTATGAAAATTGCGGTCGAAACATACAAACCGACCAGCATCGCAAGTTCGACGATTTCGCGCGGCGAGAAATCGCGTCGCAGCTCGGCGAAATCATCGTCCGCTATGGGCGTCATCCGTGCGGCTTTCTCGGCGAAGCCGAGGGCGGTTTTCTGCGCCGGCGTAAAGGCGGTGCTGTGCGGCCAAAATGCGATCTCATCGATCTGCTGTTGGGTCACGCCATACTCGCGCGCCAACGACAGGTGGCGCGACCAGACGTAGGCGCAATCAACCACCTGGGCGGTCCGCAAGACCGCGAGTTCGGCGAGCGAGCGCGGCAGCTCCGTATCCCGGCGGAACGCCATGGCCATGTCGCCCGACGCCTTCAGGAGCGAAGGCGCATGCGCCATCATCCGATGCAGGTTGAGGATGCCGCTGCCGGAAGCGAGCGCCGCGAAAAGCTCGCGAACAAACGGGTCCTCCGGCGATTCGACGAAAGGCAAGCGCGGCGATTCGCGGCCGTGTGCAGTCATGGAACCACCAGGAGCTTGCCCGCGCTCGCCCGCGACTCGATCGTCCGATGGGCGGTCGCTGCCTCCTCAAGACCGTAGGTCGCGAAAATCTTCTGCTTGAGCCGGCCTTGCGCCACCCAGGCGAAGATGTCGTCGGTTCGCGAGCGAAGCTCGTTGCGGTCGGCTATGTAGTGGTCGAGGCCGGCGCGCGTCAGGAACAGCGATTTGCGAAAAAGCAGTTCGCGCGGATCGATCGGCGGGACCAGCCCGCTCGCCTCGCCATAGAGCGCCAGCGTGCCCCGCGGGCGGAGCGAATCCATGCTGCGAATGTAGGTGTCGAGCCCAACTGCGTCATAGACGACGTCGACGCCGCGGCCGCGCGTTATGCGTTTGACGGCTTCGGCAAAATCCTCCGCCGCGTAAACCACGACGTGGTCAGCGCCAGCCTCGCGCGCGATATCGGCCTTGGCGGGCGTCGACACGGCGCCGATTACCTCGGCGCCGCGGATCTTCGCGATCTGACACAGCAGAATGCCGCAGCCGCCGGCGGCGGAATGCACAAGACAGGTCGTTCCCGGCCCGAGCGCGAAAGTCGAGGTCGCGAGGTAGTGCGCCGTCAGCCCCTGGAACAGCACGGCCGCAGCGTCTTCGAAACCGATGCCGGCGGCGAGAGGAACAACCCGTTCCGCCGCGACGAGAGTGTGGGTGGCGTATGAACCAGCGGCAAAAATAAAGGCGACGCGATCCCCGACTGCGATGTCGTCGACATCGGGTCCGATGGCCTGGATGATGCCCGCGCCTTCGAGGCCGAGCGTCAACGGCAGATCGCGCTTGTAAAGCCCGCTGCGAAGTTGCGTGTCGAACAAGTTGACGCCCGCGGCTTTGACCTCGACGAGAACCTGTCCTGGACCGGGGGAGGGCAATGGCAACTCTTCGAGCACCATCGCTTCCGGGCCGCCGTGCGCATGCACGCGGATCGCTTTCACTGCTATCACTCCGAAATCAAGGGTTATTTGCTGCACAAAGTGAAGTCGACCGCTACCGGCGTCGCCTTGAAATAAGCCTCGCGGAAAGCGGCGGCGTCCGGGAACGTACTCCGATCGATCTCGCGCCGGACCAGTTGCACGCGCAAGGGGTCGACGTCGAATGGGAAGGGATCGAACGCGATTTTGGTGCCCTCGATGGTCTTGACCGAGAGCCGCACCGGCGCCGAACGGCCGTCATAGGAGGTCGGCACCGGTTCGATGAAGTCGTCGACCACGTCCTTGTTGCACAGGAAGAGTGAAATAAAGTCGAAAGCCTGAAGGAGCTGATAGTTGGTCCAGAACTCGGCTTCGTCGAAGGCGCGCAGTTGGGCCGCCTGGGCTTCTTCGTTGCGCGCAAGGAAGTCTTCGTTGTCTTCCGGGAGGTTTTGCGTATTGAAAAACTTCGGATGAGCGACCTTGTCGTAGCGGCTGCGTTGCAGGCCGGTACGATGCTTGCTCACCAGCAAGCCCGAATAGGGATCGATTCGCGTCATCCAGTCGATCGCCCATTCGAACGCGCGCCGCTGCGGCTTTCCCCAGGTCACCTGAATGAAGTTGAGCGGCTTGCCGGTATCCGGCGCGATCGAGGGACTGGCTTCATAGTCGTACCAGCCGCTGTCGTGAAACATCGCGGCGCGAACCACGGCCTCGTAGGGCTTCGGGCGCGCGAAGGTGTTGTTGCCCCAATGCGCCGCGCATTGTCCCGAGAGCTTGGCGTGATCGGTCTGGCCGATCAGGATCAATGAGCCGTCGGGTCGTTCGCGTACAATCATGTTTCCTGCCCACCGGCATTTATGTGTTTACGGTCGGCGAGACGGTAGCAGAGGCTTTGCGTGACAGGCAACGCGCGGCGCCCAGTCCGAGCGTTACCCGCGCAAATTGAATATTTCCGGCTTCGGGCCGCGGTCATCGCCGGGACTTGGCGGAGGTTGTGTGTTGGGGACGCCTCGCTATATTGCGTTTCCCGCGCCGGAGGGATGGCCGAGTGGCTGAAGGCGCTCGCTTGGAAAGCGTGTATACGGGAAACCGTATCGTGGGTTCGAATCCCACTCCCTCCGCCACGAACTAAGTATCTGATGTTGCTTTTATTTCTGTCTTGTCTGGTGCGCGAATTGTTTCGCTAATTCCGGCACTTTGCGGGGGACTGGCAACGACAGCTGTCATGCAGAGACGAATTCGTGCGGCATTTGCCGCGATCTCCACCCGCGCGTCTCGTTCGCGCAATTTGGTGGTACGGCAGTCTCCCGTCCGGCAATCGAATTCGCGCTAGGAGATCGAGACGCAAACGAGAGACGATTGATAGACGGTCGGCTTTGCGTGCCAACTCAAACAACTGACGCAAACCCGAGACAACGCCGCTGCTCGTTCCAGTCGAGCGGCAGCCGGGTGTCGTCCATGAGACGGCGCGCTGTCAGTCCCGGCGGATGTTTGCCGCCAAGGATCGCGCTGACAATGTCAGGCGCCAAAATCGTGAGACGGAAGAGCCGCGTTGCAGAGGAAATTCGCGCTGGGAGAACGAGACGCAAACGAGAGACGATTGATAGACGGTCGGCTCTCACGTAGAATGATCCAGACGACCATGTGAAATGGTCCATATCCGCCGTAGCCCCATGAGTCCAACATTCCACACCACATGACCAGTTCTCCTCCGGGAACGGAAAAAACGGTCATCCGCTCTCGCGCGTTTTTGGGTGACAGGTCCCGCGCAACGCTCACTGGGTTAGAGCGCGGTAATGCCAGCTCGGCGTTCCAATCAGAACCGCCGAATGAACCAACTCAAGGACTTTCAGCTTCACATGCCAAACCAGCGAGCGCGGCGGCTGAAGCAGAAATTCTCCTTGTCCGTGCGCAAGCCGACTGACGGCTCGTAATAGGTTCCGGTCGGTATCGGACCGGAGAAGAAATCCACCTCGACCTTACCGATGCGCCCGCCGCCGAATTCGATATAGCAGGCGCCGACACCATCGTATGCCGTCCCCTTGCCGCCGTTCCGCAGCTTGGCGATCAAGGCGCTCGCAACAGCACGCGCCGCACCTTCGGCGAACACCCCGGCTTTGGGCGTTCCGGTATTAGCTCCATCCCCCACCGCATAAACATCGGGAAATTTCGTTTCTAGCGTGCGCGGATTGACCATCACCCAACCATTCTCGGCGAGGCCACTGTCCAGCACCACGAGCGGTGCGCGATGTTTGGGCACGCCGAGGAACAGATCGAACGCCATCTCGGAATTGTCGTCGAGAAAGACGATTTTGCGCGCGGCATCAATCCTGACCACGCGCTTGGAGGGATAGAATTTGATGTTGCGCTCGGCGAAGGCAGCGACCAAAGCCTTCGAAGTGTCGGGCGATGGCGGCACCGGGGTGGAAAGCGGGAGCACTAAAGCTTATCTCGCAGCCAGTCCTCACGCCGCGGCTTTCCAGATAATCGTGCAGCATGAGCGCGCATTCGCTCGGCGCGGGTGGACATTTAAAGGGCGCGCCGCACACACCGATTAGCGCATGCCCGCGCGCGAAATTGGGCAGCACGTCGCGCAGTCTTGCGGCGCCCGCCGCCGTATAGAATTCGTGCACATCGGCGAGACCCGGCGTGGCGTTCCAATCGTATTCCGCGCCCAAGGCCACAACCAGATAATCAGCAACGTATGTGCCCGCATCCGTGGTCACCCGCTTTGTCGTGGGGTCAATCTTGGTGATTGTCTGTTGGACCAGATGCACGCCGGGCTTGGCGAAATTCGCATAGGGCATTTGCGTCGCATGCGCCTCGGCATGGGCGAACATCAGGTCGAGCTTAGAGAAGCCGAACATGAAATGATCATTTTTGTCGATCAGGGTGACCTCAACCGACTCGCCTAAGGATTCGGACAGCAGCGTGGAAAGCTCAAGTCCGCCGAACCCAGCCCCCAGAACCAGAATTCTTGCCTTCATCTACCCGATCTCCGATATCGCTATGGCCGACGGTAGAGTCTAGTCACAGGCTTGGCAACGCAGGCGACGGGAGACGCAATTACGCAAAAGACGAATCGGCGCGAGCAGCAATGTCGTCATCACACACCCCCGACCGCGGCATCATGGCTTCGGCCGCTAACAACAGGATTTACACGCCGCTCACGCGCACGGAAGGTGATACGTTGTAGGCCAGATCTACGGTCGGGAAATAACTGAAATAATTCGCGAAGTGCTTCGCGTTGCTGCAACGGTTCCGGACTGTCTACTATAAGGCAGCGGACATCTGCGGAAACTACGCCGACACTATCGCATTCTTCGACCTTAACTGGTGTTGAGCGCGCATCAAGGCCGCGCATGCTTAGTGGGTCGACGCCGAGTCGTTGCCTGCGCTCGAGTTCGGCTAACTGGGCACATCGACCGCCCGTTCCAACGTATGCGCGCATTCGAAGCGAAACTGCTTGCTCAGTTCAAACATGCATAGCCTCATTGCACGATCAAGACGACTAGGTCTCGACTTCGGCCCAGGCATTTGCTGGTCCTGGGACTCAAAACGAGAGACGATCTATGGACAGTCGGCTCTCGCGTGCTCGTCTCAAACAGCTAATGCAAACCGGAGGCGGCGCCGCTGCTCGTGCCAGTCAAGCGGCAGCCGCGTGTCGTCCAAAGGGATACGGCAACTATCCATTTGCATATCCCGATCGCATAGAATTGCGAAAGCACCTTAGGAATTTCATGTGGCGGCGGCCTAGCGCTGCGATTGCTTCCCTACGTCAAGGGCAGAAGAACGAGATTGCTGACGCGGAGGCCAATGTCCGCTGTCCGGTCGCTATCGGGAGGAAAGCGGACATCTCGCCGACATGGCTAAACCGACGCGAATGACCCGACTCGGACATGGGTGGGTCCGTTTAGTCTTGGCTCGACCTCGCTTGGCACCATTCACACTATTGTTCCGAAACCGGCTCCGACGCCTGCGGTCACCCCCATGGCCAAAGCGCCCTAGAATGTGACGCGCAATGCGCCCGCCGTCACACCCGCGCCGCCCGCGCGCGCAGCCAATGCACCCAATAGCGCGAGGAATAGGAGAGAAGTTCCAGGGTCCAGGATAATAAGACTCGACGCCGGGACCGTTGCGGTCACCAAAAGAGGCATGGCTGCCCCAATAGAAAAGCTGCATGCCGAAGCCAACGCCGCTTGAATCGGACGCGCGCTGAAAGCCTCGGATATGCCGAGTTCGTCGCGGGCATGCGCGCCTAGAGCGTGGCCGATTTTTTCTGAATCGGGAGGGATTCCCGATTGATGGCGAATATGATTCAAGATGCTGGCTGGAATGGAGGCCAGCATCGATGACCTGAGCCTATTCCCTTGATCTGCGCGAGCGTGTTGTTGCGGCCGTAGCGGCAGGTGAGAGTTGCCGTGCGGTGGCAGCGACCTTCAAGGTCAGCGTAGCCAGCGTCGTGAAGTGGTCGCAGCGGTTCCGGGCGACTTGGGATCGCCGCGGCCCACAAGGTCGGTGGCCGGCGGCCGTATGCGCTGCAAGGTCATCGAGAATGGTTGCTGGCGCGGTTGGCCGAGAAGCCGGACATCACGTTGCGGGCGCTCGGAGCGGAGCTGGCGGCGCGTGGGATCAAGGTGAGCCACTTCGCGGTTTGGCACTTCTTCGAGCACGAAGGCATCAGCTTCAAAAAAAGCCTGCACGCCAGCGAGCAGGATCGCCCCGACGTCGCGCGGCGGCGAGCGCGATGGAAGAAGTATCAAGGCCGGCTTGATCCTTCGCGCCTCGTCTTCATCGACGAGACCTGACACAATCGCCGCCTGCCGCTTTTAGTTCGCTGCACATCTTTGCCGCCTTTTCCGCCGACGCGAAGGGACCGACAAGAGCCCTATAGTAGATGCCCGCGGCGCCGAGGTCGGCGCGACGAATGATCGGTTGTTGACCGCTAAGTTGGTTGGGGTATTTCGCTTGCAAGGCCCGAAACGCAGCTTGAGCTCTACCTTCACTGCGTTCGGAGGTAACTTGAACCGCATAGCCACTGCCTTGCGCGGGAGGCGTTGCTGCCGCTGCGTCGTTCGCATTAGCAAGCGCATCGGGGGCGGCGACCAAATGCGCACGGTCCGGCGCAGCCGTGACGTCCCGTGCACCCGACCGGCCAATGCGCTGTGACGAAGCGGCCAGAGTAGGATCCGCGGCGAGCGCTTCGCGCGACATAGTTTGGTTCGGTACGGCCTGACCCGCAGCAGGCAGCGTAGTCGTTGCCGGCGCGCCCACGCCGAGCGGCGAGCCTTGACGCTTTTCGATCGGAATAGTGGAGATCACGTCCGAGGCCGGTTTCGATTGCTCAACCGTGACTAACTGCTGTTCATGCGAGCCCATATTCCCGATTGAGCCGGTGGTCGCTGCACCGGCTCGGCTTTCGGTACGGCTGTTCTTGTTTTGCGAATTGCTAGAAGCGAGCCCGATCGCGTTCGGTTCGTTGCTCGCGTTAGTGGTCAGTGGGGGCGGTGGCAGAACCGAACCGCCGAAGATGGTGCGGTAGCCGAATGCGCCGGCCGAACCCACCAGCGCAAGACCAGTTATCGCCATTGCTAAGGTTAGGCTGCGCAGGCGCTTACTCGGCACTTCATTCTGGTAATCCTGGTCGGTGACGCAGGGTTGATAAGCGGTGCCATCGATTTCGTGCTCATCAAGCCAACAGCCCTGCTCACGTGCATCCAGATGGCTCGGCAGTTGAGGTGCCGGCGGCAGCCCGGTGGATTCATCATCGCCATCCGAGGTGATCTCCTCGCGAAAGCCACTCTCGACAGGCGCACGTCTCGCGTGACGATCGGCTTGACCGATCAGTCGGGCGAGTTCTGCAACGGGATCGTGTTCTCGGTCGCGTCGGAAACGTTTGTCAACCATCGGATTTTGCTCGAATTTCTTTTTGCGCGCGAACCCTGACGCACAGGCGTTCCGCGACCACGAGGCAAGCCGACGTCAATTATCAGTTTCAATGAATAATGAAGCTTAAATGCTGCGCCGATATCGCCGGCGATAATACCTCATGCCAATCGCCGTGGGTCGCCCGTAGTTACCGGACTGATCAACCGAGAGGCTTACAAGCCCCGCGCGTAGCTTTCCGAATACTGCTTCTAAAGCAGCACTGACAGTTCCCGTATGCATCTTCGGTCGTTTGATTGCCCAGTTTGCGGCCCAACAAAGCCGGGGGGTCGCCATGATTGGTTTTTAGCGTTTCCGGAAAGGGGTGGTGGGATGTTCAACAACTCGACGGCGTGTAGCGCGGGTCAACGACCAAAAGCACGCGAAGTGCTTCTCAGTTGGGCGCGCGCTCGCGGTTATAAAGATCTTGCGAGCAGGTATTTGAAGCTGGCGAAGTTTGCATCTGATTGCAATGTACGAGATCGGTTCGTTCTCATTGCGCGTCATTATGCTACGTTGGCCGAGGCTGAGCGACATGCTGCCGATGGGACGGTGCTGGGCAATCGTCAATCACAAAACATGGCTGACTATAGCTTCGCCGGACCTTTTACTTCTATTGCCCTCGTTTTATTGCTTCTGATGTCTGTCGCGTTGACTACCGTTCCGCTCAATTCTGCGCAGGCCGACGATTGCCTTGCCGCACCAAATGCCCCCGCTCCGTCCGGAAGTCACTGGTATTTTCATCTAAATCGAGCCACTCAGCAAAAGTGTTGGTATGTGCGTGCCTTCGACACACCGGCCCAGCACGCGACTGCGCAAGCAAGTTCTCGTAATGGCGCTGCATTACCAATAAGAGGCAGCAAAGGCGCGCAGACCGCAGCGGGCACCATCGCCCCGGAACCGCGCGCCAAAATGTCCTCTGTCAGGCCGACGCCTGAGCCCGTCCCCAACGCGGTACAGAATCAAACCGCCGACCAGAGCGCACCGGCAGAGACTATCGCAGCAACTCCGGTGGGCGCTTCGCAAGAAAGCACATCGACCGAGCCTAGCGTTCAGGTGGCCGCGGCGCCTCCCCCGGTATGGCCCGATCCTCCAACCACTGCCGCAATCAAGGTGCAGGAAGCGAATGCGGAAACGGCCGACGTCCGCGTAGACCTAGTTTCCGATGACGGCTCGGCGCGGAGCGGAGAGCAGGCCAAAAACTTCGGTATGCCGATGATAGTATTTCCGGTCCTTGCTCTCGGCCTCGTGGTGGTTGGTATTGGCTCGCGCGTCGTCCTAAAAAATGCTGCTTCACATCGTGCGTGCACAGTCGAAGGCGCTGAAACTGATGCGACGCCGGGTCCTACCCGTCCTAAGCGTCGGGCGGATCAGTACCAGAGTGGATTCATCCAGGAGGAACAGGAGCTCCATTCGTCTATATCAGCGGTAAGCGATCGTGAACCGTTCGAAGCGACAAGCGGCGCGAATGAGCTCTTGGACGATATTAGCCTACGTGAAGCTAAGCTTGCGCGGTTGCGCGACGATATCGACCGAAGGTTGCGAAGGCAGGAGCCGACCCAATTACTGCTAAGCAGGAAGCAAGCCAGTGTCGCGGAAGCGGTTGCTTAAGCGGCTGACGGGTCGAAACGTTGGCGGCCTTGGCTGGCAAGTCCTGGGCCAAAGAACATCCAGTTCTCGGTGCGTTATATTTACACAAAGCTGGGGCCGGACCGATCTAGGCTAGCACTACTTTGGCAGATTATTCACGCTGCGTCTTTGCGCAGATCCATCTTCGACAGTGCGGGCAACGTTGAGGTGGCGGTCGAGCAATGAGCGCGACGATGGCGTGACGCACGGCTGGCAAGCTTGGTTGAGGCGGTGGCCCGTTGATTCTTTTTTCCCCGCCTCACTTTTTTGAGGCGACGATGCTGAAGGAAGGCGAAGGCGAGCATGGTCATGAGCGCATGACGGTGAAGGCCTAGCCAGGATCGGCCCTCGAAGTGATCGAGGCCAAGCTCCTCTTTCAGCTGCTGATGGGCCTGCTCGCAAATCCATCGCGCCTTGATGGTGGCGGCCAAGCTGCGCAGGTCGGTCGCAGCAGGCAGATTGGCGAGGTAGTATTTCTTCTCGCCTGAGGTGCGGTGTTCGCCGATAAGCCAGGCTTCGTCGCCCGGCAGATGTTGCTGACCCTTGTCCCTGATCCGCTGCGGTGGTCCGTCGGCTGTGCGGACGCGGACAGCGGCAAAGCGGGCTTTGAGCTTGCCTTTCGTCCCGGTTCGCCAGCTCACAGTTTGCCACTTGGCATCGGCCAGCATGCCTTCGGCCGGTATCGATAGAATATCTGGGACATGCCGCCGGCGCGAGCGGCCGCGCTTGGCAACGGGCCAGATCAGCTGAACGCCGACGGGATACACCTTGAGGTGACGAGGGATGCCGACCGCCCAGGTAAGATTGCGGACCGTAAGTCCCTGGCGGAACGGCGCGCTCAGCCCATAACCGGCATCCGCCAGCACACAGCCGAAGCGCACACCGGCCGCCATCACGCGATCGATCTCGGCGAGAGCGATCTCCGGCTTCGCATGTTCCACCTCGTCTTCGAACCCCATGATGGAAGGGCCTTGGTGCCGATTCCGAAGAGAAGCGCGAGCCCGCGAAGCGACATCAACACTGCGGCGGTGGATAGTCTGAAAGCGCTTGACCCCAAACGGCCGATTAGAGAAGCGACTGTTGTGCCGACACTCCAAAAACGTCGCTAAGTGGCCAACAAGATTGCGCGGATGGCCTGGGCGGTCGGTTGGAAATTGATGGCGATGGCAGCTCCCAGCGGGCCGGCCGGCGTGAGCGGCATGCCATCTTCCGAGACCGGGTCGCGTCGTGGCACGCTGAACTGATAGACCCCGCCGTTGGCCTGGCCTTTGACGCCGATGATCTGGTCGAGCGGTGTGATGTCAAGGTCGATGGCGGACGGCGAAGCCGGTGCCGAAGTCGCTTCCAACGGCGTCTTGCTTTCCGCCAGCGCCGCATGAATGGCCGCCGCTCATCCGATCGCGCCCAGCGCGTGCAACGCAACGCCGGCGGCGCAGCACGCCGCGAGCGCCGGAATCATGCCGACCTTGAAGCGGAAGATCGCGATCGGCGCCGCGACGCTCAAAGCGAGCGCCCACGGATCGCCCCTGCCCATTACGCAAGGTCCAGTCCCGGTCGACACTGAACATCGGCCGGGACATTTTTCATGCCGGGCAGTCCGTCCTACCTGCGGCCCGGTACGCCCGCGCTCGCAAAGTTCCTGATCGATCTCGGTTACAACACCGGCCAGTTCGGCAAGAACCATTTGGGCGATCACACCGCGGCCCTGCCGACGGCGCATGGTTTCCAGGAACACTGGGGCTATTTGTATCATCTCGACGCGATGCAAGGGGTAAGCTTTCCCGACATCAACAAGAGCCTACCACCCAGATCGTCGCGCCGCCTTGTAAGAACACACCGATCCCCGGCATCCCGGAAGTGCCGGGCGCTGCCGCTTGACGCAAAAAGAAAACCCCAGGCAGTCTACACGCCTGGGGTCTCTTGGAGTTGTTGCCTCACATTTGGCTTCTAACTGAGCAGCGCGGGGTGTCGGGGGGACATTCGCCGCTCGGCCGGCCGTTGCAGCTTGCTTAGCCTGCACGGTGGGGAGTCGAATGTGACGCGTGTCACACGCTGTCAATTTTCGCGGCAATGGAAAAGCGGGTTGGGGCGGGCGTGCGGACCTGTACGACGCGGTCCATCGCGCGGCCGGCTTATCGCACGCTGAGTCCGCTGCGCTTGTGGAGCAGGTCATCAAGGCAATCACCGACTGCCTTGAGCGTGGCGAGACGGTGAAGCTGACGTCGTTCGGCTCATTCGTCGTGCGCAAGAAAAATAAGCCTATTGGCCGCAATCCGAAGACCGGGAAGGAAGTGCCGATCCCACCGCGCCGGGTCACGATGTTCAAGCCGTCCGCCGTCATGAAGCAGCGCATCAATTCCGCGGGCTGATGGAGACGCAGGCAATAGAACCGTGAGGTCGCCGAGTGACAAGACTGACCATGCGCGCGGGACGGCGCTCAACGCTCACCCGGCGTCAGCAAGCCGCGGCGTTACTGTCGGCGTCCAGTAGGAGTGCCGAACACACTGCGCTGCTTTTCTTCAGGACGCCTGATGAACCGCTCCTCAACCTCGGTGTAGATTTTGTGCAGCCACTCTTCTGCGCGTTCGGTTCTGTCCCGGTAAACGCCAACTTCGGCCTCTAACTCTGCAATCCGATCTTCCGCTGCCCGAAGCTGATGCGAAAGCTTCTGAGCCTGATCGAGCGCATACCGACTATTTTCTTCAGCGACGCCAGCCGCTTTGTGCAAGAGCCTCAGAATCGTCTGCCCGGCGGTATCGAGTTGATCAGCGTCATTTGTAACGCCGGATCTGGCGGCCGGAGCAAACGGCATAACCCTCTCTGATGCATGCGCGATCGGTACGTCGGAACTCGACGGATTACCCATCTCACACCTCACTCGACTGGCACCCTCTCTTAGAGCTTGAGTTGAATGGTCGCGGGACTCAATGGGGGCTGTGGATAACGCCGCAAGTCTAGGCGGCTGGCGGTTCCTTTAATTCCTCCCATTCAAAGAACCTCACCGCGATCTACATCACCCACGGTCATGGCAATCACTTCTTCGGCCTTGCGGCGCTTCTGGAAAGCCAGGCACGACGCGTTGATTCCTGGGCTGTGCCCGGAATGCGAGCATATGCACGTCCCCCTCTTCGGCGACGATCATGCGCCGTGGGCCACGATAAGCCAACTTACGCACGCCATGGAGCTAGCGATAAACAGGCACAACGAGGGATCGCCGTCGCGTGATACGCTCTCCCGTCGATCGGTCGGATGACCAATGCTCGCACCCTTGCTCACGCCGCATGGTTTGCTGACGCTCGCGCCATCACCTGACGCAGCCGACGAGAAGCCCTGCGCGCGGCGCGCGGTTGGAGCAGGCGTTTGCGCGCGGCTCGGGACACGGGCTTTTGTGCCTGGGCGCCGACGAGGTCGGGACGACGCTGCCTCCCACGCTGTCCTACTGGCGCACACTCGGGGCGCGCTACGTGACCGCCTTGTGCGCCTTGCCCGGCATCGACGAGCGAAGCAAACGGCCGGTGCCGATCGAGGCGGCGGGCGAGTTGGACACGATGGTTGCGGCCGTTCCGCCCATGACCGGGGCGGAGTACCTGACGACGGAGGTCCTGGCCAATCTATGGCGAGACATGGATCAGGCTTTCGATGCCGAGTTGGCCCAGTCAACGCTCACCGTGCAGGCGTTCCTCAAGAGTCGTCATCCGGCGTGGAATCTGGTCGGGCGAGTTCATTTTAACCTTGCGGAGAATCGGAAGGACGAGGACGCTCCGTTCGCGTTCCTGGCGACTTACACGACACGGCTTTCTGCCGAGGCCAAGCCTCAGCATTTGCCGCTCAGCAAGGCCATGCAGGAGTATGCCGGCGCCAGGAACCGCGAACGCCTCCTCTCGCTGTTGATGCCCGTTCAACGCGCCGCCGAGCATTGCCCTTGGCTGAAAGCCATGGTCGACGGCGGGCGAGATTTATCACCCGTTGCGCTTCAATCCGCAGCAGACACTGCAGTTCCTGCGGGATGTTCCTGCGCTCGAAGGTGCTGGCGTCGTCGTGCGGATGCCGGCGACCTGGCGCATGAACCGCCCCGCCCGCCCGCAGGTCACGGCAACGGTTGGGAGCAATTCGCCGTCGCAACTGGGGATGGACGCACTGCTCGACTTCCGGATGGATGTGACGCTCGATGGCGAAAGTCTTACGCGTGCCGAAATCAAACGGTTGCTCGCGCATACCGACGGGCTGGTCCTGATCCGCGGCAAGTGGGTCGAGGTCGATCGCGAGCGATTGAGCCGGACACTCGAGCAATTCGAGGCGATCGAGCATCGCGCGGTCAGCGATGGCCTGTCGTTTGGCGAGGCGATGCGCATGCTGGCCGGAGCCGGCATCGCGGACGGTGGGGCTGCTGGCCAATCCGACGATGCCTGGAGCGAGACCGTGGCCGGTCCGTGGTTGGCCGAGACGTTGCGCAGCTTGCGCCATCCCGGCGGGCTCGCGCGTGTCGACCCTGGCCGTTCGTTCCAGGGTACGTTGCGGCCCTATCAACTTGCCGGCGTGCAATGGCTCCATCTGCTCGCACGGCTCCGGCTCGGGGCGTGCTTGGCCGACGACATGGGGTTGGGAAAGACCATCCAAGTGTTGTCGCTGCTGCTGGTGCTGAAGAACAGGGCCGCAGAAAAGCGCAAGCCTTCCCTGCTTGTGGCGCCCGCCTCGCTGCTCGCCAACTGGGCCGATGAGATTGCCCGATTTGCGCCGAGCCTCGACGTAATTGTCGCCCATCCATCAGCGATGCCCGCTGAGAAACTGGCGAAAGTCGGCACCGACAATCTGAAGGATGTGGACCTGGTCATCACGAGCTACGGCTTTCTGAGCCGACTGCCATCGCTCCAAACAACATCATGGCGACTGGCGATCCTTGATGAGGCGCAGGCCATCAAGAATCCTGCCGCCAAGCAGACCAAGTCGGTCAAGCAGCTCAAGGCCGAAGCTCGCGTCGCACTGACCGGCACGCCAATCGAGAACCGGCTGAGCGATCTGTGGTCGATCTTCGACTTCATCAATCCCGGCCTGCTGGGATCGTCAAAGGAGTTTTCATCCTACGTCAAACGCCTCACCGACCGGCCTCAAAACCCTTACGGTCCGCTCCGCGATTTGGTGCGACCCTATATTTTGCGACGCCTGAAGACCGACAAGAGCATCATTGCGGACCTTCCAGACAAGACCGAAGTCAAAACGTTCTGCCCCTTGAGTCGCAAACAGGCGGCGCTCTACCAGCAGGCCGTGGAGGATCTGGCCCGCCAGCTCGAAACCGTCGACGGAATCAAGCGTAGAGGCATCGTGCTCGCGTTCCTCATGCGCTTGAAGCAGATCTGCAACCATCCATCGCAGTGGCTCGGCGACGCCGCCTGGGCCGAGGAGGACAGCGGCAAGTTCGCGCGGTTGCGCGACATTGCGGAGGTGGTCGGCGCTCGCCAGGAGAAGGCGCTCGTTTTCACGCAATTCAAGGAGACGACCGCGCCGTTGGCAGCATTCCTCGGCTCCATATTCGGACGCTCTGGCCTCGTCCTGCATGGCGAGACCGAGGTGAGAAAGCGCAAGGACTTGGTGCGCCAATTCCAGAACGACGAAAGCGTTCCCTTCTTCGTGCTCTCCGTCAAAGCCGGCGGCTCAGGGCTCAATCTCACCGCGGCCTCCCATGTCATCCATTTCGATCGGTGGTGGAACCCTGCTGTGGAAAACCAAGCCACCGACCGCGCCTTCCGAATCGGGCAGAACAAAAACGTGCTCGTGCACAAGTTCATTTGCCGCGGCACCGTCGAAGACAAAATCGACCAGATGATCGAGTCGAAGCAGCAACTTGCTGGGGATTTCCTCACCGGCGGTGCTGACATGGTATTGACCGAGATGAAGGATGAGGAATTGCTGAGTCTCGTGGCTCTCGATCTGGGCGCGGCGATGAAGGAGGCCTGATGCATGAGCTATTACTTTGCATCGCGCCCTTATATTTCGGTCGCCGAAAAGCGCCGTAATGCCGAACGTGAGGTGGCCAAGCTGAAGAAACGGGGGCAGTCAATCGCTCCCGTGAGGATCGAGGGCCGCACGATTGCCAAGAGTTTCTGGGGTCAGGCGTGGTGCGCCAACCTCGAACGCTACAGCGACTACGAGAATCGCTTGCCGCGCGGGCGCAGCTATGTCCGCAATGGTTCCGTCGTCGACCTGCAGATCGGCAAGGGCGAGGTCGCCGCGATGGTCGCCGGTTCCGAACTTTACAAGATCAAGGTATTGATCGCGCCGGTTGCGAAAGCGCGTTGGAAATCCATCTGCCGCGACTGTGCGGGAAGCATCGATTCGCTGGTTGAGTTGCTGCAGGGTCGTTTGGCCAAGGGGGTCATGGATCGGGTCTGTAGGGAGGGCGACGGTCTGTTCCCGTCACCGGGCGAGATCAAGCTCGCCTGCAGCTGTCCGGACTGGGCGGACATGTGCAAGCACGTGTCGGCCGTTCTGTACGGGGTCGGCGCCAGGCTTGACGAGAAGCCTCAGCTTCTTTTCGTGCTGCGCGGCGTGGATGAAAACGAACTGATCGCCGCTGCGGGACAGGATCTTCCGCTATCGAGAGCGACACCCGGCGCCGCGAAGGTGCTTAACGACACTGATGTGGCGGCCCTGTTCGGGCTTGAGATGGCTGATACCGCGAGTTCAGACGGCAACAATGCTCCCAAGCGCCAGCGCCCGAAGGTGTCCAAGACCCCTAGTTCTGATAGCCCTACCGCTTCCAAACAGCTCAAACGCTCCAAGCCCGTGAAACGAAGCAAGCCGCCTTCAGAAACGACAAGACCAGCGGGCCGAAAACGCCGGCGACAAGCCAGCACAACGCATCACGAGGGTCGCGGAGCAAGCCCGAGCCTAAATCGGTCTTGCTCGTTCTGGCCCGAACGAGGCGCGGCCAATCGGCGGGCTCGGCGCCGCATGACGTCTGCGCTCGGCAAGGTCTCTGGTGCGTAACTTGCTGAATTCATTCGATTTTTCAAATGGATACGGCCAGCCAGATTCATGGTTCGAATCCGGCTCTCTCCGCCACGAACTAAGTATCTGACATTGCTGTAATATCTGCCTTCAGCGGCGCTGCGAATTGTCTCGCTAATTCCGGCACTTCGTAGGGATCGGCCGACCACGATTTTCATGCAGAGACGAATTCCTGCGGCATTCGCTGTGCTCGCCGCGCTCCCGTCTCGTTCGCGCAATTTGGTGGTACGGCAGTCTCTTGCTTGGCAACCGGATTCGCGCTGGGAGAGCGAGACGCAAAACGAGAGATGACCGATAGATGGTCGGCTCGCGCGCGACTCAGACAGCTGATGCAAATCCGAGACAGCGCCGCTGCTCATTCCAATCGAGCGGCAGGCGTGTGTCGTCCATGAGACGGCGTTGGGTCAGTTCAGGTGGATGTTTGCCGCTGAGGATCGCGCTGACAATGTCCGGCGCCAAAACCGTGAGACGGAAGAGCCGTGTCGCGTAGGACGGTACGACGCCCTCTGTTTTGGCAATGTCCTCAAAGGTTAGGCTTCGATCCGCGAGAAGCTGATCCCGGATTGCGTTGGCGCGGACGACAAGACGCACCAGGCCGCTGTCGGGAATTGCGGGCTCCGATCCATCACTGACGACGATCCGCATCTCTTTGCCGGTGCGTTTGAGACACGCAGGGATGGACAGCGTTATCACTTGGCGATTGGCTTCGGATTCAGTTTTCTCGTTCAGCTTTACCTCATCAACGTGCTCACGGACGCCATCCTGATCCAGCGTGATGTCAATGCGGTCCACATGGACTTGGACTCGCACGATGCTTGAACGCATGAATGTGTGGAGGCCATCAATCTCGCCCGTGGCAATATCCTTGGCGCGCTCGATCAACCGCTTTTGAGTTGCGGCGTTGTGAGTGGCAGATTCGACCAACTTAAGGATGGCGGCGGCGTCGGCAAGCCAGTCGCGAATGCGGCGGACGAGAAGAGACTCAAGGGCAGCCGCCGGGATTCGTTGGCCCTCGGTTCTGGCTTTCGTCGACACTCCCAGCAATGACCGGGAGATGTAGTACCGGTAGCGTGTCCCTCTTTTTGTCGCATGCGTTGGGCTCATTCTGCCGCCGTGCGCGTCGAACAATATCCCCGTCAGCATGCTTGGTTCGTTGCCGGACTTACCGTTGGCTCGGTGAACGCGGTTTCCAGAGAGTATGACTTGAACATCGTTCCAAAGTGTCTCATCGATGATGGCCTCATGCTCGCCTGGATAGCTCATGCCCTTATGGACGATTTCGCCACGATAAATCCGATTCTGCAGCATCAGGTAGAGCGCACCGCGGGCAATGGGCTGACCGCCATAGGGGCTGCCATCGGAGGCCGTCCGGATCTTGCTAACAATGCCGGCGCTGTCGAGATCCTCTTTCAATTCGCGGACTGACTTGAGTTCGCCGTAGCGCCAAAAGATGTGTCTGACCGTCTCGGCTTCCGTTTCGTTGACGATGAGTTTCCGGTCTTTGACGTCATAGCCGAGTGACGGCAGGCCGCCCATCCACATGCCCTTCTTCTTGGAGGCCGCGATCTTATCGCGGATGCGTTCGCCAGTGACCTCGCGCTCGAATTGGGCAAATGACAACAGGATGTTGAGCGTCAGGCGCCCCATCGACGACGTGGTGTTAAACTGTTGGGTGACCGAAACAAAGGAGACGCCGTGCTGGTCGAAAATTTCAACAATCTTGGCGAAGTCGGAAAGCGACCGGGTCAACCGATCCACTTTGTAGACGACCACCACGTCGATCCGACCCGCACTTACATCCTTCAGGAGCCGTCGGAAGGCCGGCCGTTCTATTGTCGCGCCCGAAAAACCGCCGTCGTCATACATCTCGCCGACAAGGCTCCATCCTTCGCGTTTCTGGCTGGCGATGAACGCTTCGCAGGCTTCGCGTTGGGCGTCGAGCGAGTTGAAATCCTGTTCCAGCCCCTCCTCGCTGCTCTTGCGGGTATAGATCGCGCAACGAAGTTTTGCCGGGGCACGACCGGCGCTAGCCGCAGATCGATTAGCCATTGGCAGCCTCATTCTCAGTGTGCGTTCCGGCCGCATCCGAATGCGATTGGCCATTCGAAGCACGCTTGCGGATCAGGCCAAAGAAACGGGGTCCGGACCAATGGGACCTGGTGATGGCGTGCGCGATTTTGGTCAAGGATGGAAAGACTTCGCCGGCATATTCGAATCCGTTTTCCGTCACGATCACGGTGTGCGTCCTGCCGTGCCATTCCCGCACCAATCGAGCGCCCGGCCTAAGGGACAAATCGGGTGTGACGATGACACCCCCCTTGAGCTTCAGTTCCTTGCTCAACACAGCGAGCTTCCGCTGGGTCGCCTTGCTCAATCCTCCGTGGGCAAGCTCTTGCATTCGGTACGCGATAGTGCGGATCAGCAAGTCCCGGCTTAGCCGTGGCGGCTGGCCTCGGTGGAGCCGACGCCATTCGTCACGCAGTTGCTGTGCCGTCAATTCATTCAGGGCCGCAATTCGCGGTGACGTCTCATACTGTATTGAATTGACGGCTACGGTTGTCACCTTGCCGCGCGCAGGCAAGCGTGTTCGCTTTCGGGCATTCACGTTGGACCTCCGGTGTTCCACGCCGATAGTGCTTGCACCACCTCAAGCCCGGGCAAAGCCGGGCTCACAGGCATGGACATCGAGGTCTCAACGGTGCCCTCTATTTCGCATGCATGCTCTTCTTGGGCTTGAAGTCCAGTCGAAAAATCGGTGGTGAGGCGACTTGATAGGCCGGGAAAAATCAGCGCTTGAAGCGTCGGCCGAAAGGCAAGCTCGTAATCGCTTGTTTGCAGGTTCGAGTCCTTCCAGCCCCACCATGCACTTTCGTGCTAACAGAGATTCCCGGCTCATTGCGAAATTCCGTGCCGTGCGCGCAGCTTGAAACATCCAGGACACCAACGTGAAAATTGTTCAAACTATGAGTAGTGAAGGAATCATCCTATCTCTACCTGCTAAATGGGGCGCCTACGTGGACGACCGCATCTGGAATGCTGTGCTTATGGCGATCGGCATAACCAGACCATTCCCAAGGCAGATCGCGCAGACCAGTAACTCCCATTCCTTAGCGAGGTCGGGTGCGTCATATTCACTTGCCGCACGCTACATCCCTCGCGCACCGAGATGCTTTCAGCGTTTCGCGGTGGGCTCAACAATTAGTTAATCGAGCCAACGAGGTCCCGCGCAATCTGTTGGGATTGCCGCCACCCTAACGATCATTGCCCGAGGGTGCGAACGACGCTGTTCTCCGGCCGCGTGTTGTTGGACGACAGCTTGTCTTTCTGCGTGACCATTTCGTCGTATTTGGGAAGCGTCGTCAGCGGCTGCCGTGAGACCATGTGCACCACCTTGTAGCCGCCCGCTTTGAGTTGGAGGATAAGTTCTGGCATTGCTTCCGCGGTGGCATGCTGGAAGTCGTGCATCAGGATGATGCCTTTTCCGCGCTTGTCCAGCTTGGTCATGATCGATTTGACCACCTCATCCGGCTTCTTAAGCTTGAAATCGAACGAGTCGATGTCGGTCGAAAAGATTGCGATGTTGCGTTCGCCTAGATAGGCGAGCATCTGCGGACTGTGCTGCAATTCGGGAAAGCGGAAGAACGCAGCGACCGGGACCCCGGCGGCGGCATGTACCGCACTGTTGCCCATCTCGATTTCCTGCTTGGCTTTTTCGAGATCGCTGGCGTAGGGATTTCGCGCCAAATCCTTATGCGACCAAGTGTGGGTGCCAATTGTTTGTCCGGCTGCAATTAAGTGCTTGGTGATCTCAGGATGCCACACAGCGTGCTCACCAATCTCAAAGAATGTAGCTTTCAAGCAATCGTTGGTGAGTGCCATAAGGACGGCTAGAGTATTTTCCGGCCAGGGACCGTCGTCGAACGTCAGCACGATCTCTTTTTGCTGCAGGAAATCGTATTGTTTGAAGTGTTCGAAGCCAAAGCCGGGGCCGCCCGAGGTATCAATTTCAACAACGCGGGAGACCCCGAGCGCATAACGGTTTCCGCAAGCTGGTTTGGGCGCGGCTGGAGCAGCAGCATTGGTGCGGTCAGGTAGTGGCGATGCCGCGGGGCTTGCCGCCCGCGTGACCGGCGGCGAAAGGGGCGGTTCCGCCGGGCTCGTGCGCGAAGCTATTGTGCCGGTCGCCAGCTCGGAGTCGGCGATTTTTACGGGCATTGCGGTCGTGGCTGTCTGTCGAACCGTTACCGCTTGGCCAAGCGTAAAGCCGATAACCCCCAACGCCAACGAAATTGCGCCCGCAGCGGCCAAAACCGTCATTCTACGCATCGAAACGCCCCCGAGTACAAATCGCTTGCACGTGACCCATCACAAGAGCCGAACCTCGTTAACATCCGGTTCTCGTGGCGAGTGAATTCCGAATTGGGGCCGCCGTGCTTGGCTCAGGCCTTTAAGTTCTTGGGTTTGCCCGTGATCTGGTCACGCCGTGAGGAGCAACGCGGTCACGGGAGAGCAAACTAAGGACATTTTTGACGACTGACTAATATGTTTCCTCGGTGTCAGAGACCATCGAACGGAAATAATGCTCAGCGTGCTGGCTATAGTTCTCTGCCGCGACCGCATTGCCATTTTGGACTTCGGCACGGGCCAGCGCCAAATATCGCTCATAGTCTTTTTTCAAGTCCTGAAAGCTCCTTTGCACGCCTCTGATGCTTTGGCTTAGCAGCAAACGGAGCCGACGGCCTGTGTTGGCGCCCAATTGCGGGCGGCTTTCTTCCATTTCGCATTTTCTACGCTTTATTAGGTCAGGACGAGGCTTCACGTACTGGTGCGACCAGGAAGTTACGTTCTGCAGCAATTTCGGCGTGATCGAACTGAGGACACTGCCTGCCACGAAAAGGAACCCCAAGCAGTCTACGCACCCGGGGTTTAAGTTTATTGCCTCAACTAGGCTTCTGGTCGGGCGGGAGCGGTGTCGCCGCCCGGTTGGCCTATCGACCATCAACTAACACGCTCGATAGCGTTACCGCGGGCCGGTGAAGCTCTAGCGCTAAGTGATCAAGGGCAGGCTGCGAGCGGAAAACCCATCAGGACCGCCGACTTACTGCCGGCGTCCAGTCGGCGCCCCGATTACGTTCCGGCGCTTTTCTTCGGGGCTCCGAATAAACCGGTTCTCGATCTCAGTGTAGATCTTATGGAGCCACTCTTCCGCGCGGTCGGCTCTTTCGTGATGAAGCCTAACTTCGGCCTCAAGTTCCGCAATCCGATCTTCGGCCGCGCGCAGTTGGTGCGAAAGCTTCTGCGCCATATCGAGCGCATGTTGGCCGTTCGCTTCGGCCACTCCGGCGGCTTTGTGAAGCAACCGCAAGATTGTTTGCCCCGCAGTGTCCAGTTGGTCGAGGTCAGTTGGAGCGCTGCTTCGCACGGCTGGCGCGAACGGGATTACAGAATCTGATTTTTGTACGGACATAACGATACCCGACTGACTAACCACCCACACGACTGACGATCGAGTGGAGCTTGAATTGAATGGTCGCAAGACTCAAATAGGGCTGTGGATAACTCCTCCGAATCGCTCAACTGCCCGGTTTCTCGCGGCTGGCGCCCATACTGCCGTTTAGGGATTCGATTTCCGGACTAGCCCCTGGGAAAGGACGCGTTGACTTGAAGGCAGCCCAGTGACCGGCGGCCGCCATCCTCTCAGCTCACGCCGTTGCGGGCACCCTGTCTCTGACCAGGAAATTCCGGTTCCCGACAGCAAGATCGAGTTGCAGTAGACTGGTTCGATGTGACTGCGCGCCGGGCACGTAGTTCGAGTCCTCTCGTCTCCACCACGCACTCCTGTTCGAACAAAGATTTCCCGGCTCCTTGCGAATTGCCCCGCAATGGCGGGGTTGGGCGCGTGCGGTTCGTCTCGGCAGAACGTCACCTGGGAGTTAGGGGTTGTTCTGGGGCCTTTGTCTCTGCCCGCAAAAATCGGTTTCCCGGAAACGGAGACCGGGTTCGCAGAGACCCGGTTCGAAATCTTCAGTTAATCGGCGGGAAGACCAAGAAAATCTGATGCTGTTTGGTCCACTCGGCCGGCAGGTCGAAGAGCCGTGTGACCCACCCGTTTAGTGGCCACGACGCAAAACAGTCGCGGGGCCACGAGCAGGGAAAGCCAAAAATGGCGCGGCGTCAGACAGAAACGACCTACCTAAAATCGCTTTTACTTTGGCTCGGCGAATATTGGATCGAATGAAAAACTCTGCGTGAGGCGGAACCGTAAATCTGTCCGTTCACGATGCCAGTTCATCAAGCCGCCGGCTATCGCTTCAACGCAAAAACGTTAAACCCACAACGATGAGGCCGACGATCACGGCGGCGGCAGCGGCGAAGAAGGTCAAGCTGGCGTAGTGGTGTGTTTTCTCCTCCCGAAGCCGCTGTGCTTGAGCTTCGTCACCTGACCATTGAAACTCGGCCTGTCTCTTCGGTTCGTCAGGAATCAGGTGTTTCGCTCACGCGGGTCGCCATGGAAGCGGCGCTCTTCCGCTTCGTACAGCCTACTAGGTAGTGAATGCACTATCGTGTTACCCAAACGTAGACGAACCAAATCAGCACTACACCGGCGACCAGCAGCATCCAAACCTGCAAATGAATGTCGAACAATGGTACGTCAGCAATCAGCCACTCCGCCATCGGCACCTCCGCCAATTGCTAAATAGCCAACTCCTTCAGCAGCGCCTTGGCCTCTTTCAGGTCGAGTGTGTCGAAGCCTTCGGTGAACCAGCCGTAGACCGGTGTGAGCAGTTCGCGAGCTTGCTGCGGCTTCCCTTGATTGCGCCAGAGCCGCGCCATGCTCATTGCAGCGCGTAGTTCCCATGACTTCGCCTGCTGCTGGCGAGCTATCGCGAGCGCGCGCTCAAAATATACTTCCGCTTTGACCACGTCCGGCTTCGGCGACTTCAACGCGATTTCGCCGGCCAGGCGATTGCTTTCGGCCTCCATCCATCTTTCCTTGGTTTTTTCAATCGTGCTCATCGCTTCAGTGATACTCCGCCAAGCGTCTTCAAATTGGCCGACATCCGCACTGGCTTTTGCCAAACTTGATAGGTGCAACGGCATCCACACTGTTGTTCCCGTAGACCGATACGCGGCGAGTCCAGAGGACACAATGTGGATTGCTTCCGCGGCTCTCCCGGTCAATGCGAAAAGGTAGCCTTGGAACGATATTCCGATCGCCTTCCAGAACAAGGCGTCCTTTTCGTCGGCAAATGTTAGGACTTCTTCTAATTGAGCGTTTGCTGCGGCGTAGTTTCCACAGTGGATATGGGTGACTGATGCGAGGGACAACGCAAACATCAAACTGGCGGTTTGGCCGATTTCGCGCGCATCGCTGAGCGCCTTTTCCGAGTTGTAGGAATGTACGAATTGGCGAGACACTTCTAGCTTCCGAAGAAGCAGGCCAAGAGGTGTCACGATGGATCGACGGAGTAAGGAAGCCGAGCGTCGCAAGCGGATCCTCGATCACGCAAAGACGAACGGAAACGTAGCAAAAACATGCCGTTACTTTGGGGTTGCGCGGGCCAGCTTCTATCGCTGGCGCCAGGAATATCAAAAGCATGGCGACCCTGGACTGATCCCGAAGACGACAGGGCCAAAGTCACACCCGAACCAAACGCCGGCGGCCGTTGTCGACCAGGTGCTCCACCTGCGGCGGACCTATCATTTGGGGCCGATGCGGATCGTCTGGTACCTCGCCCGTTATCATGACATCAAGATTTCGGACGCAGGGGTTTATCGCGTCCTCAAGCGCCATGGCGTAAGCCGACTTCCGGGCAAGGTTGGCCGCAGAGCGGTGCATACGACGCGGTACGAGAAAAAAGTGCCCGGCCACCATATCCAACTCGACGTCAAGTTCCTTTCTTTCAAGGCCAAAACCGGCGCCACAATCAAGCGCTTCCAATACACCGCCATCGATGACGCCACCCGCATCAGGGCCCTAAAGATCTACAACAAGCACAATCAGATAAACGCGATGGACTTCGTTGATTACGTCATCGAAAAGTTCCCGTTTCGCATCCAAATGATCCGCACCGATCGCGGCCATGAATTCCAGGCCAAATTCCACTGGCATGTCGAGGATCGCGGCATTCGACACGTCTACATCAAGCCACGATCGCCTCAGCTCAACGGCAAGGTCGAGCGCTCGCACCGCTCAGATCAGGAAGAGTTCTATCAGCTTCTCAGTTACAAAGACGATGTCGATCTCGAAGCCAAATTGGCGGACTGGGAGCGCTTCTATAATCTCGCAAGACCTCATGGCGCTCACAACGGAAAGACCCCCTACGAAGCTCTCAGAGATCGCTTATGATCCACTCCAGCGTGTCTCAACGATTCGTAAGGTTCACATGAAGGAGCTCGAGCAGGAGAACACCCGTCTTCGCAAGGCGATCTCCGACCTGACGCTAGACAAGCTCATTCTGCAGGAAGCTGCCCGGGGAAACTTCTTCTCTATTCGGGGTGCATGATGCAAGCTCCCTTTTTAAAATCCACAATGACAGAGATCATCCTGCGAGGCTCTTGCTTCTCTCCGAGGTCAGCACTTGGCTGCCTCATGATGGGATCAGAAGGAACGGGTGGAGCCATCTAAGCCGCGCGGTCGTTGGAGCGCCGCACGAGTTTCCTCGGTCTCACCCGATCCCGTCGTCCTCGCGGGACGCCTCCTCCACCGTGGAGGAAGTTGAATTGATCGATCTCCTCGATCAGGCTGTGGCTGCAGTCCAGCGGAAGTCGTATCATCGCGCCACATGCGGTGAAGGACGATGGCGAGCTTGCGCGCGACCGCAACGATCGCCTTTTGCATTCCACGCCGGCGGGCAACCGCGATACCCCACGCCTTGAGTGGGTTCCAGCGGCCTGGCCCGGTTAAGACGACAAGAGCGGCTTCATAGAGGCTTGATCGCAGCATCACGTCGCCGCACCGAGAGATCCGTCCTGTCCGGGCGACCTCACCGGATTGATATAGGCGCGGAGTGAGCCCGTAATGGGCGCCGACACACTTGGATCTTGAGAACCTTGCCGGATTATCGACACAGGTTCGGAATGTGAGGGCTACGATCGGCCCGACCCCAGGTGCGGACATCAAACGACGACAGATTGGATCGGTTCGCACGAGTTCGAGCAGCATACGATGGAGTTTGGCAAACTGGACGCGCAGGACGGCGCGTGCCTCCAACAGCGGTCCGACGATTGCGGCAACCACGGGATGATCGGCTACGAGCTCACGAATGCGATCTTCAAACTTGACCGTGCCAACAACACCGACCTTGAGCCCGAAATTGCGAAGTGAACCGCGGAAATCATTCTCGATATCATAAATCTTCCGCTGCAGGAGCTTACGGGAGGTCAGCAAAAGACGTCGATGTTGGCTTGCCGGAGTCTTGACGTGCACCGCCTTGAATAGTCCGACGCGCATCATCTGGGCGATCCCGCGGGCATCGTTCCGATCAGTCTTGTTGATCCGCGCGGAAAGGGCGGCATGCATGTGTCGGGTCTCAACACAAATTGCCGCAAGTCCACGTCAACGAGTCCGCCGTAGATCCATTGCGATAACGGCCCTGCCTCCAGACCAATACGTTCGAGCGGCTGCTCAAACTCGCGTAGCCGTTCGGCGATTGCATCTGGTGAGCTATCGACCATCGTCTCAAGCAGACCTGACCGTTCCCGTCCACAACGCAAATGGCAGTCGTCTTCACCGATATGTCCAAACCAGCATATAGAGACATGGGGTGCTCCTTCGATGTTGAAGTGCTCGGAGCTACTGTCTCACAGCGCAGTGACGAGCGAGACGAGAAGAAACCCCGAATACCCCATCTAAGCCCCGCGCGTCGCCGCGCCTGTATCGAGCAAATCAGAGCAGTCATGGAAGTCTCCGAGCGTCGCGTCTGTGCGGCGCTCGGGCAGCACCGCTCGACGCAACGCAAGGTACCGCGGGGCCGTAAAGACGAAGAGCAGCTCACTGCCGACATCGTTGAGTTTGCCCGGCAATACGGCCGCTACGGCTATCGCAAGATCGCCGGGTTGCTGGAGCAGGCTGGCTGGCTCGTCAACGACAAGCGGGTCGAGCGGATCTGGCGACGCGAGGGGCTGAAAGTCCCCCCTAAGCAGCCCAAGCGCCGCCGGCTCTGGCTGGCAGACGGATCGTGCATTCGGCTGCGACCCGAGCACCGCGATCACGTCTGGTCCTACGACTTTGTCGAGGACCGCACCCACGATGGACGGAAATATCGAATGCTCAATGTGATCGACGAGTTCACCCACGAATGCCTGGCGATCCGGGTCGCCCGCAAGCTCAAGGCCATCGATGTGATCGATGTGTTGTCCGATCTCTTCATCCTGCGCGGCATTCCTGGCCACATCCGGTCCGACAATGGACCGGAGTTTGTGGCCAAGGCTGTACGGGAATGGATCACAGCGGTCGGCGCAAAGACGGCCTATATCGAGCCAGGCAGTCCATGGGAAAACGGCTACGTCGAGAGCTTCAACGCGCGCCTGCGCGATGAACTGCTCAATGGCGAAATCTTCTACACGCTGCGTGAGGCCCAGATCGTCATCGAAAGTTGGCGGCGTCACTTCAATACAATCAGGCCGCATGAATCGCTCGGCTACAAGCCGCCAGCACCCGACGTGTTTGTCCCGGCATTCGCCGCGTGGCCGGCTGCGCTACGTCGATCGGCTCCGCCGGCCACGCTACCGCTGGCGCAACGGCCAACGTTAAACTAACATTCCACCTGGGCCACCCGATGGGGTCTGATCACTGGCCGAAAAAAACGTGCCGTGGACCAGCCATGTCATTGACCTCTCTAAAATGGAGCACGCCACCCCGGAATACCAATCAATCAATCCCAACGGCCTTGTCCCGACGCTGGTCCATTACGGACGCACCTACATCGAATCAATCGATATCATTCAATACTTAGATGAACTCGTACCGGAGCCGACACTTACCCCTGTCGATCTTAAAGATCAGACTGAATGCACGAGTGTATTGACTTCCGCCGATGGCGCCCAAGTCGCACTCAAAGCCTTGACCCATGAATTCTTGTTCCGCGGCAGTGGGCGGTATCTGGGCGAGGAGGACCAGAAGAAGTTCGCGACCGCCCATCACAACGCCTGGCTGATCGACTTCAAACGGAGCTTCGCTGCGCGTGACTCGAAATGGAAAGCTAAGGTAGCTGAGGCGCTAGCTGAAATGAACCTCCGTTTCCGGGACCTCGACCGGAGGCTGGCGGCAAATGAGTGGCTGATCAATGGAGGGTTCACCCTCGCGGACGTGGCCTGGACACCGCAAGTGCACCGCATGAGCCTGATGGAATGGCCAATGACGTCCTACCCGTACCTGTCGCGCTGGTACGCACAGCTGCAAAAGCGGCCGAGTTTCCAGCAGGCTGTTGTCAATTGTGAGCCGCCCGGCGCCCGTGCGATGTTCGCTTCCTATGTCGCACAACGCCGCAGTGAAGGCACTTCAGTCGCAGACATGCTGAATATGTCGGCGGCTTAATATCCGCAGAAGATTGCGGTGCTCACTGATGCCGGCCGCCGGTATTTTCAATTCGCCCGGATGCTGGCGCGCACGCGCATCACTTGCATAGGAGACGCGCGAACAGGCCCCTTAATGTGTCGAGCGGTTTCGTTTCAGCCGATTTCGCGCGCCAGGCAACAAAGCCGTCGGGACGGACAAGCACTGCGCCCGTCGCCGTAATCCCGTGAGCGGCCACGAAACCATTTTCAGGATCGCGAAGCTCTTTCCCGAATGTGAAGGCATCGACGGAGAGGCCGGTATCCTCCGCGACTGCGCGGGCTGCCGCGCTCCAGGCGCGCCCTTCCGAAGCGGCCAATAAGGTGAAGCCGCCGCCGAACAGATCGAGCGTCGATATGCGCTTGCTGTCCTTCTCGATCCAAAGATGTGGCGCGCGCGAGCCGGGCCGGCCTAACGTCTCGCGCGGATCAGCATGGACGGCCGTATCGTCGTCCTCGGCCGCGATCGCTGGCGAGTGGTAGAGATAGCCGAGTTCGATATTGAAATCGTTGACCGGGGGCTCGAAATCCTTGGCGCCGAGGTAGGTGGCCGAGCGCGTGACGTAACGTGTATAGGCCTGCTCCACGGTGAAATTGCCTGCCGGCCGCCGCTCCTGCTCGTACGTCGCGAGTAGTTTCGCTCCGGCGAGCCCCTTCAAAACCAGGGCTAGTTTCCAGGCGAGATTATGCGCATCGTGAATGCCAGTGTTCCCACCGAAACCGCCATTGGGCGGCATCACATGAGCGGCGTCTCCGGCGATAAAGACACGCCCGACCTGATAGTGCCGCGCGATGTCGGAAACGGAGCGCCAGCGCGCCACGCCATCGATCTTCACCGGATAATCAGGGATGCCGATCCCGCCACGTAGCAGCTGGACAAGATTTGCCTCGCTGACATCGGCGGCGGCGTTGCTGGCTTCCGGCTTCGATGTGTCGCCAATCGTGTGGACGGCAAAGAAGCCGGACTGCGAATCCTTGTCGAGCCGAAAGAAGCCAGTCAGCGACGGGTTGACGACATAGATAACGCTCCACGTGCGGCCAGCCATAAATTTCGCAAGATCGGCATGGAAATAAATGGTGATGCTATTAGAAAAAACGCCGCGTCCATCGAAGGGTATTTTCATAAGCTCGCGCACCCTGCTGTGCGCGCCATCGGCGCCGATTAGATACTGCCCGGTGAATGGACGCTCGCGTCCACTATCCACGTCTTTGGTGAGGACGGTGACGCTGTCATTGTTCTGCTCGACGTTGATGACCTCGAGCCCATCCGCGACCTGTGCGCCGGCTTGTTCCGCGCGTTGCCGCAGGATCGGCTCGAGACCCGGTTGGGTAACGAACAGGCGGCGACAGGGGCTCAATGCGTCGACACCCTCGTTAAGGCTAGGAATGAACGCCGCGATCTGCTTTCCCGCGAGCGATTCCACGGCAACTATCGCGCCCTCCGGGGTGAATTCCTTCTCCGATTGCGCCCGCACCTCTGCTTCGATTCCGCACGACCGAAACAGCTCTATCGTACGCATGTGAAAGAACGCGGCGCGAGGCAACTGCAGCACATTCCGCCGCGGCTCAATAGCGAGCGAACGAACTCCGTGCTGCGCCAGGAACATCGCCGCCGACAATCCCACTAAGCCTCCGCCCGCAATGAGAACCGGGGCGTCGAAATTTGTTGCTGTCATCTTGTTCCTCCCGCTGCGCCGGAGCCGCTGATTTCAGGCGGCGTCTTGTCGATAAAACAGCCCTTATGAAGGGCGCCTCCACATTGGGCAACATGATACGCCAGAAGCCGGTCGATACGATGTATCGGCCGCGCTTGCAGTACGCCGCCTCGGCGTCCCGGATTGATGGCGGCAAGATTTCTGTTGCCTGACATTTTCTCGGAACCTTTTTGACGTGGCAGCATCCAATGGGCACTAACCACGGCCTTTGGGCCGTCCACAGGAGGTTCCAATGATTTCACTAAGGTTTGCCGCGGCGGTCGCGGCGGCTGCACTATTCGGCTCCGGCATGGTGCTCGCAGAGGGAGCGAAGCCTAACGATGCGCAGATCGCGCATATTGCCTATACGGCCGGTCAACTCGACATCGCCGCTGCGGAACAGGCCACGCAGAAAAGCAAGAACAAGGACGTGCTCGCTTTCGCCGAAGATATGGAACGCGATCACAAGGCCGTGAACGAGAAGGCACTTGCTTTGGTGAAAAAGCTCGGCGTCACTCCGGAAGACAATGACACCAGTAAGACATTGAGCAAACAGGCGGCAGACAAACGCGCCGAGCTGGCCAAGCTCAGCGGTGCCGCGTTCGACAAGGCATACATCGATAACGAGGTAGCCTATCACAAAGCTGTCAATGCAGCCTTGCAAAACACGCTTATTCCCGCAGCGAGCAACGCAGAACTCAAGGATTTGCTCACGACCGGCCTGAAAATCTTTCAAGGCCACGAACAGCATGCCGAACACGTCGCGGCGGAATTCAAATAAGGCACCGTGCTGTGAGTGTTGTTAGGCGCCAGATGCTCGGCGCGCTCATTCTCGTTCTGACCGCGGGCGTGACGCGCGCCGACATTATTCAAGTGAAGATAGAGAAGCTCGCCTTTGTACCAGCAAAAGTGACCGCGCATGTCGGCGACACGATCGAGTGGGTCAACGCCGATTTCGTCGCGCACACGGCGACCGCGCGCAACGGTGCCTGGGACATTCTGATCCCGGTCAACGCAAAAAGGAATGTGGTTCTCAAGGATGAGGGGACGGTGGACTATTACTGCAAATTTCATCCGAACATGACCGGTAGGATTTTAGTTAGCAAATGAGACTGCGAAGCCGAAGTCACTGGCTCGACAGCGAGATTCTCGGTGAATCTGGCAACGTCAGTTTTTGACCAAATACGGGAACCTTTTCGCCGTAGAACCATCTAAGCAGGAAAAGGACATGCTATGGCCCAACAGACAGTTACGCAGACTTTGCCTGCTGCTTCGGACGACGCCGCGCACGTTCAGCGAGCGCTCGCCCGTGATGCAAGTGCTTTCCGCGCAATCATGCAGAAGCACAATCGTCGGATTTACCGAATTGCGCGAACCATTCTGCGCAACGACGCCGACGCCGAAGATGCTGTCCAGGATGCCTACGTGGCAGCCTTCGCGAACCTTGCGAGCTATCGCGGCGAGTCGACGCTGGCGACCTGGCTGTCGCGCATCGTCATGAATGAGGCCTTGGGAAGGCTGCGGCGGAAGCGCGCCACCGTGGATCTTGCCGCATTGGAGCGCCAGCGAAGTGAGGCAGAAATTGTTCAATTTCCTCTATCAACACTCAACGATAATCCGGAACAAACGATGGCACAGCGGCAAATCCTTCAGCTTGTCGAGCAGGCGACTGACAATCTGCCGGAAGCCTTTCGATTGGTGTTCGTCACACGGGTGATCGAGGGAATGAGCGTCGAGGAAACGTCTGAACTTCTCGGTATCAAGCCGGAAACCATCAAAACCCGGCTGCACCGGGCGCGGCAACTCGTTCGTGACCAGTTGGAAGAGGAAATCGGGCCGGTGCTGATGGATGCGTTTCCGTTTGACGGGCCGCGTTGCGAGCGCGTGACCGAGGCAGTGATCAAAAGGCTCGGCTTTGCCGATGATCGATAGTCGCGGAGCCTTTCGGCGGGAATCGATCTAGCAATTGCCGTAGCCATTGCGGCCGGGCACCGCATCCGCAAGCCGGCAGAGGGAAAGCATCGTCATGATTTCAAATGTTCTTGAACGGTAAGTGCGCGCCGGCACTGACGCTAGCCTGAATTCTACTGGTCAAGCTCGCACGCCAAAACCACTCTGTGAAGGCTGTGCCAACTGCCCATGCGCGCGAAGCGCTGCGCCCTCCCTTGGATGCCCGCGCATGCACGCGCACTGGTGGGCCTCCTACGGTCTCACGCAAAAATCTGCCCATGGTCTGCCCGGCGCCGTTTTCTGGGCAGACAGTATTGCGAGAAATGCCTGATTTTATTGGCGCGCCTGAAGAGATTTCGAACTCCTGACCCCCAAATTCGTGGTCTGGTGCTCGTCACATGACCGATCCCTCCCAACGATCTGTCTTGATCATTCTGCGATCAATGTCCCTTGATTGGGCAACTATCTTATTCAGAAGGGACTGGCATTCGGGCGCGATACGGTCGTTGGCTGCCCCGTCGTTCCGATTTCAAGGTGTCAGGAGACATAGTTACCTCCTTCATCCTCCTCTCGCGCAATATCCACTCAGTGGTTGATCAAAGCCGGAGAGCTGATGAAACCTAGTCGTTGATTCACACTATCGCTCAGTATCTTGATTTCCGCAGTTTGGGTGGCGTCCGCGGCATCTGGGACCTATAGCGTTGATCCAGATCATCGCCATCCGTTCGAGTACCCCCCGGGGGGGACTAGAAAAAATTCCCCCTTCAAACCGCGGAGCGCGCCGTAGTAGAATCGAGACTTACTTTTGAAGGCCAACCAAAATGGGAATGCGAGGCATCAATGCCACGCCTAAAAAGCGCTCGTCCGTGGCGCCGTCGGCCCCACAAGCCCCGCATTCATGGGATGCATCAGGCCTTAGTCGCGCTGAGCGGGTCTGTCGCTTCATCGAGTCGCTCCCGGTGACCGCAGGACCGCTCGCCGGCACTACCTTGCGGCTGCGGCCGTGGCAGAAGCGCTTTATCAAAGCAATTTACAGCACTGACAAGCACGGTAACCGGCTGGTGCGCACCGCTGTGCTGTCGGTGGCCAGGAAGAACGGGAAGACTCAGCTGGCTGCCGCCTTGTGCCTCTGCGCCTTGTCGGGACCGGAGGCCGAGCCGAGGGGCGAATGCTACAGCGTCGCCTGCACGCGGTTTCAGGCGTCCAGGGTGTTCAACGAGATGGTGGCCGTCATCACCCGAACGCCTTGGCTCAACGAGCGCATCAACATCGTGCGCTTTCGCAAGGAGCTTGAGGACACGGTCAACGGCTCAACCTTCGATGTGCTGTCGGCCGACGTCGCTCCGGTTCACGGACTTTCGCCCTCATTCGTCTGCTATGACGAGCTAGCTCAAGTGCCAAGCCGCGCTCTGTACGATGCGTTAGGCACCGCTTTAGGTGGTCGGGCGCAGCCGTTGTTATTAGTTATCAGCACACAAGCGGCGCGCGATGAAGCACCGATGTCCGAACTCATCGACTACGGGCTTCGGATCGAGCGCGGTGAAATTGTCGATCCCGGCTTCCACTTAACACTCTACACGGCACCGCTCGATGCCGATCCGTGGAAACAATCGACCTGGAAACTTGCTAATCCAGCGCTTGGCGACTTTCGCTCGTTGGAAGATGTCAAGAGCCTCGCCCAACGAGCGCAACGCATGCCTGCTTCGGAAGCGTCCTTCAAAAATTTAATCTTAAACCAACGCTGCAACGCGACCCCGCAATTCCTCAATATTGGTCTTTGGAAAGCCTGTGGTGGCGTCCCCGCAGCTGTGGATATTCTACGTAGCCGGCCTTGTTATGCTGGTTTGGATTTAGCGGCTAGCCGCGACATGACTGCGCTGGTGCTGATCTTCCAAGCCGCGGACGGTAGCTACGATATCTTGCCGTATTGTTGGTTGCCGGGTGAAACGCTGCAAGAGCGCTGCGACGAAGACCGGATGCCTTAGAACCGTGCGCCCAGTCGCGCAATCCGATGGACATGATTTTCCAGGGTTGATCTACGAGCTTGTTCCAGGCGTGGCAGCAGTGGTCGACGAGATTGTCGTAGGACCTGAAGATGCGGTTTGAAAGCCAGTTGTCGCGCATGAACTGCCAGATGTTTTCGACTGGATTGAGCTCAGGGGATTTCGGCGGCATGGCAATGATGGTGATGTTGGTTGGCACGACCAGGTACGTCGACATGTGCCAGCCTGCCTGATCGACCAGGAGCACCGCATGAGCGCCAGGCGCAACGGTCTTGGCGATTTCAACGAGGTGCAGATTCATCGCCTCGGTATTGCAGGCGGGCAGAATGAGGGCCGCACCTTTGCCCTGCTTTGGACAGACCGCGCCGAAGATGTAGGTCGAGGCGGTGCGCTGATCGCGCGGAGCGCTTGGGCGTGTGCCGCGCTTGGCCCACCGGCGTGTGATTTTGTTCTTCTGGCCGATGCGTGCTTCGTCCTGGAACCAAATCTCTATTGTTTCGACGTCGACCGCCTTGTCGCGCGCGACCTGTTCCAGACGCGCCGGGAAGCTTTTTTAAAATCCTCAATCGCTCCTTCGCACTGAGCATGGTGGCGTGGTCGGGCGGAGAGCTTGCGATAGCCCATAGCCCGCAACTCTCGGCTCAAGGTCTGCTTGGCAATGGTGATGCGGAATTCCTCGAAAATCCATTGCGCCAGATCGATCAGCCGCCAGCGCACCACGCCATGGACAGCCGGGATTGGGCCGCTCTCGATCATCCGTGCAATGGCTTGGCGATGGGCATCATTGAGCTTCGAGGGTTGGCCCGGCGATTTGCCGTTCAATAGGCCGTCCGGCCCCCGGGCATTGAACCGCAGCACCCAATCTCGAATGATCTGAAGCCCGACGCCACCCATCTTCGCTGCCTCGGCACGTGGTGCTCCATCATAAATTGCCGCCAGCGCCAACAATCGTCGTGCTTGTGGGCCATCCTTGGTTTTCTTGGCAAAGCTGCGCAATTGCTTCGCCGAAAAATCCCCGCGTAATGCTATCGCAACCGACATGGCCAATGTCTGGGCCGATCAGGGTCATCTGTTGACCTTCAAAGGAAGGACCACTGATCCACGGGCCGTGGCATTGAAAATTGCGGAGTTGCATGGTCGCTTTCAAATTCGCGCGTTCGCTTTCGATCGTTGGCGCATCGAAGACATTAAACGCGAAATCGATGCCATCGGATGCTCGGTGCCGCTTGTTGCTCACGGCCAAGGTTACAAAGATCTCGCGCCGGCCGTTGACGCGCTCGAACGCGCAGTCGAAGAAGGCAAGCTGCGGCATGGCGGGCATCCAGTGTTGGCCATGGCGGCGGCCAACGCTAAGGTCGAGCTCGATGCCGCCGGCAATCGGAAATTAAGCAAACGGAAGTCGACTGGCAGGATCGACCCTCTCGTCGCCCTTGCCATGGCGCTCGGCGTAGCAGCGCGCCCGGCGCCGGCGATCGATGTCGAGGCGCTGATTGGGTAACGACGATGGCGACTTGGCCCTATAACACGCAACGTTGGCGGCGCTTACGCAGGCTGAAACTGCAAACCAATCCGCTTTGTGAAACCTGCCTGAAACAACAGCGGATCGAACCGGCGACTGTCGTCGACCATATCGTTGCTATCCGTGCGGGCGGTGCTCCATACCCAGCATTGGACGAACTCGGTTCGCAGTGTGTCTCATGCCACAATCGCAAGACCCGCATTGTCGAGCAGCAGGGCAAGGAGCTCACCATGAAAGGGTGCGACGAGCACGGCTACCCGCTCGACAAAAACCACCCCTGGTACCGCTCATGATCTCACTATCCGATGAGGCAGCTCGGCATCATTACGGACGCCGCCGCTTTCCTGTCGGTCGAGAAGCGCCCACTACTTCTCGAGCGCACCGCAGCACGTCTGCAGCTACTCATGCCAATCCGCTGAGTGACTGACTCTCGTTGGGATTTCACCTGCTAAATGATTCAAGGTGGCAAACGGAGGGTCGTTTGCCATGGGCCAAGCTATTGCGGTGCGGACGGACTTTACGGCGGGCGAGGTTCGTCGGCTTGCCAAGCGGGCGAAGGACGCCGCGCAGGCGCGGCGGCTTTTGTCAATTGCGGCGGTGCTCGATGGAGCATTCGCCTGCGTCCTGGCAGATGCAGGTTATGGGCTGAGCGCGCCGTTTCACCACGGCCTCACGGCGCGCAATCTTGCTTGGGCGGTCGGTATCCCTCGGCCAGGAGCTCGATCGTCGCCCTGACGGCAGCTGGATTCGTCGTTTTCACGGTGGTGGCACTCCCCTGTTCGGCCTTTTCAGGCGTCCTCACTTGGCGTCCTCACTTCGATTTCGGCTCAGAGGCGATTTTCGACCCCATAATGCCGAAAGTCTCTAATCATCAGGTACTTAGTAGGCGTCCTCACTTCGCGTCCTCACTTCAAACCCCTAGTCAGAAACGAAGTGAGGACGCCTGAACAGACCGGGAACGGTTTCCATCAATCCAGGTCGTCTCCATCTTCGAGGTCCTCCTCGTCGGGATCGTCGGAGTTTGAATTGGGATCCGACGGCGGAGGCGGATCAGGCTCGGGCTCCGGCGGGTCAAACGCCTCCTCCTCAACGGGACGGGTCAGTCGGAGGTACGTGGTCCCGCCGATCTCCGTGACGCCGATCAGCTGTTTTTCCTCGGCATAGCCGAGAGCGCGTGTGAACTGCTGGTGCCGGGCTTTCCGCTTCTGCTCGGGCGTGCCGTCGACCGGCGTGTTTACGTAGAACTCGGCCCGGACCTTGGCCTGGTCGACCATGCGCACCGTCGCGCCGTCCGGCGGTATCGGCAGATCGACGCCTTGGTCAGCCATGATCTGCATCAGCACCCGCTTGAGCCGCAGAACCGCGGTCTTCTGCTCCTGGCGCCTGGATTCGGCCCACGGATCCCGGGGCGGACGCGTCTGTGCGCCGCCAGTCGCGCCGATAGGCGACCAATCGACGACTTTCGTCGTGATCGGGTCGCCGTCCTCGTCCGGCTCCGGCTCTTCAACCGTCCGCAGCGTGAACGGGAACTCGAGCCCCTGCTCACCACCTTTATGCTTGCGCACAGCCAGCCGCATATTCGTGACGTTGCCGCTGACCTCACGCTCGCCAAGGACAGCCCAGACGACGTCGCCGGCATCTTCACGGGTGGAAGCGCCGCGGGTGCCGCGGGTGACATCTTTGCCGAAATGAGCGACGCCCAACACGAAACACTCGAGCTTCTGCGAGACGACCTTCAGCACATCCATAATTGCTTGCCCGACGGCGGGATCGGATTCCTCTCCGGCTCGGGTGAAGCCGGTGCAAGCGCCCAGCGTGTCGACAACGACGAGGCCGAGCGGCAAGCCGAAGTCTGCTTTCAGCGAAGCGTCGGCCTGCTTCGCCATCGCGACAAACCGATCAGCGCTGCCCTTCTGCAAGAGCAATGGCGCCTCCTCGTACCAGCAGAACGGAGCGCGCTCCATGTTGCCGCACTTCATGCGCACCATGGCGTTGAGGCGCAGCCGCACTTCCCCAGCGCCTTCGGCGGCGATCAGCAGCACACCGCACTGCCGCTTGATGGTCTCGCCGCAGAACGGTTGCCCGGTCATCAGCGCTGCCGCCAGGTCGAACAACACGAAGGTCTTGCCGGTGCCCCACTGTCCCGACAGCAAACCGAAGCCGCGCTCCGGCATCAGATATTTGATGAGCCAGGACTTCAACGGCCGCGGATCAGGATCGCCATGACGGTAGAGCGTCGGCAGATTTGGATCCGGCGCTGGCGGGCCGTCATCGTCGAGAATCTCGATCATCGAGAACTTCAGTCATCGAGCTCGATGTTCAGGCTTAATCGGAATTCCATCGGCCTTGTTTCATTCCGGCTCGATATCGCCGGCATCATCATCGAGCTCGGCATCGTGTTCGATCGTATCGGGCGCCGGCGACTTCACTTCGAAGCCGTTGGTCCAGCCATTAACGCTGCTCGTCGGCAGACCATTGGCCTCATACTTCTTGAGGCTGCGAGCGATCTCACCGCTCAGCCGGCCTTCGGCGATATATTTGTCACCGATGCCGGTCGGAAACTGTTGCAGGTGAGCGAAGATCCGCTCAGCGCTCCATCCACAGCCGTGATAGTGGCCGACGACCGTGTGAAAGATCTCGCTGCGAGAGCTCTTGCCGTCGCGCATAGGGGCGCCTTCACGGACGAAGCCTTCGATCTCATCGATGCTGTAGCCGCTGCCATTGCTGTCGAATCCGCCGTTGCCGGCCGGAGCGGGCTTCGCGGCCGCCGCCTCAGCCTTGCGGCGCTCTCCCCACACGACGCTCCAGTCGATCGTCTTGTCGATGCCGGCCAGCTTGGTGATGGCGGGATTGAGCGTCAGTCCGGTGATCGTCAGTGGCTTTCGGCGCGCGCCGGAAGAGCTCCACCGCGACCAGCTTGCCGTCGATCTCCAGCGTAAATTTGCGGTTAACCTTGGCGCCGTCCGCCAGTCCCCAGAGGCGGACGCCATCCCCGACTGGTGTGATTTCCGTGTAGCAGGCACGGCCGACGTCGAGGATGTTCTGCGCCCAAACGTCGATGCTGCACGTGCGCGACATCACGGCAGTGGTCAACGTCGATCGCAGCGAAGGGATCGTCCGGCGTCAATATGTACGTGATGCCGTCGCCGCGCCCGGTTTCTACGGCGTCGAGCGCCACCTCGATACTCAGCCCATGTGCTCGGGTCCGACGTGCTGGCGTTCCGGTCCGGCTGCATCGCCTGATAAGGCGGCTTTTGCCAGCTGCCGTCCGCTCTCTGCGTCCAGCGCCATACTGCCCATTGCGGCCGCTCGATCAGCGGCGCCAGCGCGCGCGGCAGCTTTGCCAGGTCGCCCTGGTGCGTTGTAGGTTTTTTGCCGTTGTTCACCACAACACTACTCCTGAAAAGAGCCGGCGGCCGCCTCATCTTGCTCAAAGGCTGCCGCCGGGTTTTGTCACCACGGAATCTCGTCGTTCATTTCGTCGGGAGCTCGGTTGCGCGACCGGCTTCGCTGCCGGCTGTTCTACCGGCGGCTCGACAGGCTTCGCTCCGTTACTCGTCGCTTGCGCCGTTGCCCGCCGCCGCTTGCTTCGGCGGCGGGATCCGTACGCGAAGCGACGGCACCATCTTGCCGCGAAGATCGGTCATCGACGAAAACAGCACGATGATCTTCCCAACCCATCCGGCACAGTCGTCACCGAAAGGGCCGCGCATCGTGCGGTTATTGGTCTTGTTAAGAACCAAACCGCGCTCGTCGTTCGTGAACCACACGACCAACGTCTTCTTGGAATCTGCGCCAACTCCGACGACCTCTTCGGTCACCGTTTTTACGCGCAGCTTCTTCTCGCCGCCTTCCAGATCCGCGGCTTTGAAGAACCGCGACTGGTCGTAACTTGACGCTAGCAAGCACCATTAAGTGGTCTCCTTTCATCTTGAATTAAGCTCGACGGTTCGGTTGTCAGCCGATGTAGACAAAAGCTTTCTCCTCTCGTTGGTCATTTCACATACCGCGGTCCGGTCCAGGCGCTCGCTGCGATAGGAAGCTCGAGCGCCCAGGCGGGTTTGCGGATCATCAAGCGGGTGAATTCTTCGATGCTGCCGAAGCCGATCGGCACTTCGCACACGATCTCGTCGTGAATCGTCAGGACGATCGGATAACCGGCAGCTTCAACACGGAGCATCGCCTCGGCGAGCAGATCACGTGCGATCGCGGAGACAACATTCTCCGTCCACAAGCCGCCGTATGCGCCTTGACCGTGACGGCAGTCGCGAAATTGACCGGCGCCATTGTCGGCAAACACGACGTGCTGCTCGCGGTCGTCGCCGATAATGCGCGGCCGCGGATATGACAGTTTGCGACCGCTCGGGAGCTTCAGCTGCAGAAAGGTAGCGTCGCACCGAAAGGCGACAGGACCGCAGCGGAAGACGCGTCCGCGCTCGCGAACAGCGCTCCACGCGGCACGATCGAGGTCGTACCAGAAGCGCTTGATCTGCGGATGCGCGGCCCGCCACTCCTTCTTGAACTGCTCGACCTCTTCATCAGAGAAACGGTCCGGCTCAAATTTCCGCCAGGCGCCGAGAGCGCCCATATAGCCGAAGGCGAGATCGCAAATTTTTCCGACGCCCCGCTCCGGCGATGCCTTCGTGAAAGAGCCGGATGGGACGCGGAAAATCTTGCACGCGGTCTCGCAATACGGCTCGTCGCGCGGATCGTGCGTCGCATCGAAGCGCCGGTAGGAATCGAGCTTCCACTGCTCGCCGGCGACCCACGCCAGAACGCGCGATTCGATCGCGCTGAAATCGGCGCCGATCAGCACATGTCCGGGCGCCGCGATAATCATCGAGCGCGAGCAGTCGCCGACAACGGACAGCGGCCGCGGGTAGAGCTTCTTCACGTGCGCATAGTCGCCGGTCGCGACCGCAGCGATCGCCGCCTCGAGGTCATCAGTGACAGGGCGCTTCAGATTCTGCGGCTGAAAACCTTCCCCGGCCCAGCGGCCTGTACTTGCGCCATGAAACCGGAAGGCGCCGCGGATACGGTCGTCATCGCCGGCGCGAGCGAGCAGGGCGTCGAGCTTCTTCACGGCCGACTGGGCGCCGCCGAGCCGGAGCTCGAGCACACGCTGCACGTCCGGCGGCAGATCCTCCTTGTCGAGCTGCTTTTCGATCGCTTTGCGGTCGAGCTTCTCGGCCTGGTAGCCGGCGGCGTGCAGCCATTTCAGCAACCTGGCGACCTGATTGATGCCGGTAACGGCGCCGGCGGTGAGCTCGGCAAGCTCGGCATCGATCTCAGGTGCCGCCGCCTTCGCTATCTTGCGAGCGGCCTCAGCAAACTGACGGTCGACATGGAATCCGCGGCTCGTTGATCTGGCCGCTCAACACCCACAGCGCATGCTCCGCCGGCGACAGTAGCGGCACGCGGCCGTGGATCTCGCGCTCGACCTCGACGTCTTGCTTGCAATAGGCGTAGAGCCGCTGCAGCCGCTCCTCATCGTCGAACCAATATGTCGCTGGCCGGGTCCTCATCCTTTCGAGCGCGCCGCGGCTTCGACATCTGGTGCATCAGCCGCTCGCCGGCGGCATCCTTGCGATTGGCGAGCTCGAGAGCATCGGCCGCAGCGCTCAAGCTTCGCCGGCAGACCGACCGCCAAGCACATCGCCTGCGTGCAGATGTGGCGCTCAAGCGGGACGAGCGGCCAGCCGTACCGCGGCGCCATGATGTGTTGCTCGATCGCGGTCTCGAAGTGATCGCCGTGAGCAGCAACGCTCCAAGCCGGATTCCGCGCGGCCTCGATAATTTCCGCCGGCACGGGATCGCCGGGGATCCACAACTGCACCGGGCCGTCGTCGACGGCGTAGGCGCAGCAAATCACTTCTGTGGCGGGATCGGCCGCATATTTGTGAGCGCCGACCTTCCGCAGATCGACGCGGCCTCTCGTCTCAGAGTCGCGGTGCAGGATGTGCCGCTCAGCGGACATGGCGGCCGCCTTTTGCACGCTCAAGCGCGCGCAACACCGACACGAGCTCAGCAGCGGTCACGGTGCCGGTCGGCAGCACGGTGTGCGCCGTCTCGTCGTCGTGATGAGCGGCAGCCCACCGCACCAGCGCATCGAGAAATGCGCGGCACATCGGTGAATCGTACTGGGTCCAATGCCGATCGACACGGTGATGGTGGTGATAATTCATGACGCCGCCCCATTACTCTTCGGGGCGTAATAGAGCGCTGGAGCACGCGAGCGCGGCCTGCCGCTCCAGATGCACCAGCAGTGATTTTCTTTTGGCGACTTCTTCTTCGTGCCCGGAGGAGGCTCAAACCACCTGACGCGGCGGGTCAGGACAATCTTGGCAATGAAGTTGGGACAGTCGGCAAACAACTTGTGCCGCGATTTGGCGGCGTCGAAATCGTACGGCAGCAAGAGGATCAACAGGCCGCCGCCGCTGTTCGTAATGTGCACGAGGCCGCGCTTAATGAACTGTTCGGCGATTTTGTTGCGCACACCATAGGGCGGAGTTCGTCACGATTCTCGTCGACCTTCTCCGGCGCATGTCGCCGTCAGAAAATCAGAGACCACATTGAGGCCGGTGTAGCCGTGGTCTTCGATATCGGTCGAGATGACAGTCGCGCCGAGTGCCTTCAGTGTTTCAGCCTTGTCGCCATCGACCAGCCGCCGGTTCCCAGATGCGCTTGCCGGCAAGCTTGACGTGCTCCGCCAGCGCCTCGCACCAGCCAAGGCGGTGTTGGATAGAGATCGCGGTCGACCCGCTCATATCCATCCTCGTGCTTACCCATAATCGCTACTCGCTAGTCCTTCTTAAAATGAGAAGGGCGCCAGCTTTTCAGCTAGCGCCCCCAGGGTTGTTGCTAGATCAGCGGTGAGATCATGTAGTCCCAGATCGGGGCCGTGCCGATTGTTCGTGCAGCCTCGAGCCATTCAGCGTGAGTGGCCCGCTGCATGTGTTCGGCGAGCGACTCCGCGGGATGCTTCTTGGTTTTGGCGGCATCGAGGAGGGAGACATCACCGGTGAGAACAGCCCCACGCGTGTCCAGATCGTCGGCGATGACGACGGCGGCCGCGACATATGGCACGCAGATGTTCGCCAATATCGCCGCCTGCCTGATTGTCGGCGACATCAAAGAGGCGCGACCGCGGTGGAGATCCGCCGCAATGAATGCACGCTGGGCTACGGAACGCTTGCCGTGAGCCAAATTGCGGCCGGTGACGTTTGAGAAATAAGGCGGAGGCAGAGTTTCAATCTGGCTTTCGATAGTGCCGTAAGGTAAAAGGCGGGACGTAATATCCAACATCGGTAACTCCTGTGTTCAGTCCGGCGCGCCTTTCTCTTCCAGGGGCGGGCGCGTCGGGCGGTTTGCTGCTTGGGTAGTCCCTGCCAGACGGCGCAGCGTTACGCCGAGCAGGTCGTTAAAAAGCTGGCCTCGTCAGTGTCCGCGCAACGGACAGACCACGCGGGCGAATTCCCGCGTGGTTATCGGCCTATGCAGCTTCGGTGGATTCAGAGGATTCACGCTCGCCGGCACTCGCCGCATCGAAACTGTCGAGCTCGTTTTCGACGCGGTATTTACGTTTGCGGAGGTAGATAGGTTTGGGGAAACCCATCTCCGGGTCCAAGTCCCAATTCCGTAACGTCGCGGGGTGGATGCCGTACCGAGCACACACTGCCGCGTCAGGCACCAACTTTTTCGGTGGTCTTCATCATGACGCGAGTCACTCCTATTGTTGGATGACATCGCGTTAGATCTCAGACTTTTTAGAAAGAGTCCCACACCAACCCCCGAGGTTAGTGTGGGAGTTTTTGGTTGTTTGTACCCTCTTTGCAAAAACGGGGTTTTAGGTAACAGAGGCCGCAGTTGTAGCTGCGGCACAGGGCTTAGTGCGGGTATTGGCCTGTTCGTTGGAGCCGGAAAGCGAGGGCGGGTCTCGCCTAAGGTATTAAAATTCAGCGGGTCTGTCGCAGCCGCCTGCAATATTTTTTTTAGTGCTGGCGCCGCTGCACAGCATCCGTCAAACCGCTAGCCCCTTCTTCAGTACCAAACTGATCCGGAAACGTGTTGATCGTCATGCTAATCGCATCTGGGACTGAGAGCTTCTCGCCCCGCGCAGCCGCCTGTTGCCGCAACTGATCCACGTACGCGACGCCATCTGTATAGATCTGCATCTTCGACTTCGCACCCAGCGGCACGTGCCGGCCGCCCTTCCCCTTCCGTGTGAACGTCACACGCTCGAGCAGCTGCCAGAGCAGGGCGGTATCGGCGGGTCCAAGCGTCACGCCCGGGTTGCGGCGCAAATATTCCACCAGCGGGGTTGGATCGCTGTGCTTGTCCGCGGCTGTGACGGCGTCGGACCACTCCACGTTAGCCGGCCTGACTTCGACCTTCCGGGCCGCAGCGCTGAGTGTGAGGTATGCCCTAGACGGCGAGAGGATGATATTGCCGGCGCCGGTCAGGCTCTCGATATGGCGCGCCCAGGCCTCGAGCGCAGCGCGCTTCTCGGCCGCGAAATCGTGCCGTTGGTAGATGCGGACAACGCCGCCGCGGCTGCCGGCGGTGTGGCCGAGAACGGCCTCAACCGTCTGTAGCTCGATGCCGCCGAGCCGCTGCATAACCGTGGCGGCTGCCCGCCGGAGATCGTGCACAACCCATGGCGCCTGCGGTTTGCCGTGTATCTCAGCCGCAGCGGCGTCGAGCATTTTCTTCGCCCTTGACCATCCACTGATCGGCGTCTTGCCCTTTGTCGAGAACACATACTCACCGATATGGGGCAGGGCTGCGATCAGCCGTACCGCAGCTGGCGCCAGCGGGATTATGCGCGGCTCGTCATTCTTTGTGCGCTTGCCAGGCAGGTGGATCTCATCGTCGTGGATCTCCGACCACCGCAGCGCACTGATTTCCTCGCGTCGGGCCGCTGTGAGGGCGAGCAACTGCACGGCCGGGCCGAAGGGATGGCCGATCTTGTCTGCGGCCTTCCAAATGGCGGCGAGCTCGGCGTCGGTGAGTACGCGATCGCGCTCGGAGGCCGAGCCGGTCTTCGGCAGGTCAGCGACCGGACTGACCTGAATGATTCCGCGACCAACGGCCCAACGAAAGAGACGGTGCAGGTGCGAGTGCAGCCGCCGCGCCATAATAGGAGCGCCGCGATCGGTGACGGCGTCGATGACACGGATGACGTCAGCACGCTTGATGTTGTCGATCCAGCGGTCGCGCCAGACGGGAAGGACATCGTGCTCGAGAACGCGGCGGGCCTCTTTGGCGCTGCGGTTCTTCGCCTGGTCGCGGACGAGCCACTCCTCTGCGACAACGGCGAAGCTGTCCGCCGTGGCCGCCTGCCGGGCGGCGGCGGGGTCGCCGCCTGCCAGCACCACCGCGCGTGCTGCGCGCCAAGCCTCACGTGCATCGGCGAGCCCCATTGCCGGCAGCGCTCCGAGCGCCAGGCGATGCTGCCTACCGTTGAGCCGATAGAAATACGTCCAGGACTTGGCACCACCGTATGACACGCGAAGCGCCAGACCTGGGTGACCTTTGTCGAAAACGTCCCGCTGACCAGCCTTCGGCGGCTTGATTCGAGCGACACTGGCAATCGTGAGGGCGGCCATGATTTGGGTCCTTAGGTGACAATAGGTGGCAAAACTGCTGCTCTTTCAAGCTTTCATGAGTTCATACGAAATATGTAGAATATTGCGGGAAATACAAGCGCCGCAGGGGTTTCCGTGCGGTTTGCTATGACGATTTCATATGAGTTCAAACAATGCGCCGCTCACTCTTAATCAGCGGGTCCAAGGTTCGAGTCCTTGTGCGCCCACCATTGATCTGACTTGGCTTTTCTCTCCTTTGCATTGGAACATCGCGGACCAGTTGGGCGGTCAGTTGGGAGTTTTTGTTCGCTTTTCGAGCTTGCGGATTGCGCTTTCCCCTAGCGCCGGATCGCGGTTCAGGTAATGGCTGTCCAGTATTGCGCGCACGCCGCGCAGCGAATGGCCGGTGATGGTGGCGATCTCGGCCTCAGTGCACTCGGCAATCGCTAACCTCGTCACCGCCGTGCCGCGCAAGTCGTTGAATGTTACGCCGACGACGCCAGCAGCCTTGCACGCCTTTCCCCACGACGCCCGGAAGCCATCCGAAGTCCACGGCTTTCCGTCGCTGTTGGTCGAGATAATCGTGCTGTGTTTCGGGGTGGCATCGAGCGTGGCTTTGAGCGGCGCGCCAACCGGGATGACGACGCGCGCGCCGGTCTTTCTCTGCCGCAGGCGGATGTGCGTCCCGCTATAAGCGGACCACGGAAGCCGCAGCAGGTCGCCCTGTCGCTGTCCCGTCCAAAGCGCGAGCAGCAGCGGCAAATGTAGATGCGCGGGCGCACGCTCCAAGAACGCGGCCTCATCCGCAGCGGTCCAGATTTTCTCGGCGCGACCGCCACCGCGATACAGCCGACCACCGCACTCGCATGGATTGGCATCGACCAGACCGCGATCCAAGCTCCAAGACAGCACACGCGCGAGAACTGTCCACGCATAATCGGCCTGTCGAAGCCCGGCGCTGGCAGCAAGCTGATCCCGCCACCCCATGAAGATCCCGCGTGAGCGGCGATCGGTTAGCGCAGAAAGGGAGAAATCGCCGAAGCGTTTTTCGATGCGCGAGATCAGCGGGATATAGCTGCGCCGGGTACTATCGGCGAGTCCGCGAAATTCCTCGCTGGCCTGATATTGGTGGAGCACGCTCAAGAGGGTGCCGCGCGGCGGCGCCGCTTTGCGCGATACAGCCTCGTTGTAGCTCGCAATGAACTCCGGCGTTCCGGGTTCACCGCTTAGCGGCGGTCCGCCCTTCCACGCATACCAATAGGTTCGCAGTGTGCCGTCCGCGAGCCGCTTTCGGATCGAGTTGATGCCTTTAAGTCTGACGTGCATCCTTCGCCATCCACGTATCGAGATCGGTGATTGCCTCCGACCCGGAGCTATTGCTCGTCATAAATGTGACCTTGCCGACAACGGGCTCAATCTCTACGCGGGCAATGTTCAAGCCAGCATCAAGTAAAGCCTTTGCGGCGCGTATAATGTCGGTTTTTCTAAATTTCAAAGAACGGCGCATCCGAAGCCTCCGATTGATACAATTATGCGCTTCTAATCGATTTAGGCGACGTTGTTGGTACGGACGCGCGTTAGTTTGGTGGGTCAGTCTGTACCTGGTTCGGGGCCTCGGTTGTCGCGAAGGACGGTATCGCAAGCTCGTTTAAGATCGGCATCTCGTTGCCCCGAACATGCTTCATAGAGCAAACTGGTGATGACCCGGAATGGGTCGTCTTCGGTCCCGGTAATTTTCCCGTCCGACAGCCCACGCATCAGGCCATGAGCAAACCACGCGCTGGTGTGTTTTGCCGAATCATAGTTTGGGTGCGGCCCCAGTCCATGATCGATGACCCGAGTGCATATTCTGCGTAATCGGTTCACCTCGGCGGTGAAAGAATCCGCGCGTTTCCGAAGTCGGCGTTCGATGTCCTCGATTGACAGTATGTCCTGCGTCAGTTCGCCATCCTCCGTCATTATCAGCGGAGGTAAGGGGTTGAACAGCAAAACCGCGAGGATGCTGGGCGCTGAGGTAAGGAGAGTCTCGACTTCGGCAAGCGCACTGTCGAGTTGCTGGGCACGGACGCGGTTCTGATTGCGATCAGAAAACGCGGCCTCCAATGCGGCGAATTTTACAAGCATGCCGAGTGATTGTATCACGCTGGTTGTGACCTGAGCCTCGCTCATGCGAGTCTTCCACGGTCGCAGAGAATCCACGATCTCCTCGACGATCTCGTCCAGCCGTATCGCATCCGGCGGCGTGAAATCCCTCTTCCTGACGCGACCGCTTTTGGCCGCACATCTCTTTCGGGCCATGCACCACCGCCTCACCGCCGAAGAGGTCGCGCGCGGGGCAAGTATCTCGGCGGTGGTGAGATACGACGGTCCGTCGACCGGCCCCGCGCCTACTCACAATATAGCGCACCACTGACTGTGAAGGCGTAGACGTTCGATCGCGACGCTCTGTCGAGTGCCCTGACTCGTCAAGTGCGTTAGGCCAGCCAGGTGCCGGCGTCCGACCGCCGGTGCGTTTCTGACGATCTGGCTAGGGGTACTGCACCGCTGCCGTTTTACGCAACGGGCTCCTCCACCCCGGCTGCCCCTTGGTCGGGTGATGGCGCGGCGGCTTTCGGGGGTACTTCTGCCGCGCCGGCCTATGGTCGCCGAGGTGGCTGTTGACCCGTCGCGTCATTTCGCGACCGCCGATTGCCGCAGTGCGGGAGCTTTATTCGATCACCCCGTCGGCGGCGGCTAACGGCGGCAATAAGCAGGGCTGCTGAATCGTGAGGCCAGCTGCGGCGGCCACGGCGGAGATGAAACGCGTGCTCGCGGACATTCAGTCCGGCCGTTTCACTATTGGATGCTAGAGAACAAGGTCGACTAGGCTTCGTTCAAAGGGACGCGCGCAAATCAAACTCGAACGCCGCTTTTGTGGGTCGTCCGCGAGCACTTGCAGATAACTCCATGTGCGCGACGACATGCAGATGGATTTCACCCGGCCGCTGACCTATCAAAAGGTCAAGGTCGGGCTCGACGCCGATGGCAAGGCGATCGCCATGGAACACGACGTGATTGGCGCTTGGCCGACCGTGCATTGGGGCATTCCCGCTTTCCTGGTCCCGTCAGTGGACAATAAGGGCAAGATTGACCCCTATGCGGCTAGCGGCGCCAATTATTGGTATACGATCCCCAACCACACGGTTCGCAATTTCATGAACAACCTAGCGGAGAAGGCCACTCCACCGGGCCAGCTTCGCTCGGTGGCGCCGGCGTGGACCTTCTGGGCGGTCGAAAGCACCATGGACGACATCGCTCACGCTTCGGGTCAGGACCCCGTGGAGATGAGGTTAAAACTGCTTGACGGCGCCGGCGAAAACGCCGGTGGCGACAAGCCCTGGAATGTCGGTGGTGCCAAGCGTCTTGCTAGCGCGCTCCGTGCCGCAGTAGGGCGCTCGGGCTACGGAGCAACCAAAGCTCGGCCAGAACGAAGGCATCGGTGTTGCCTGCGTCAGCTCGCAGGAACGCACTTTCCCAACCTGGACGGCGTGCGTCGCTCATGTGAAGGTCGATCCCAGCAGCGGTGAGGTAACACTCAAAAAGATCACCATCGCCATGGATGTCGGTACCGTGGTCAATCCCGACGGTGTCCGCGCGCAGATCGAGGGCTCGGTCTTGTGGGGAGCATCGCTCGCGCTCTTAGAAAATGGGACGATGAAGGACGGCGGTATCGAGCAGACTAACTTCGATACCTATACGCCGATGCGGATGAGCCAGGTACCGGAATTCGACATCAGCATCATCGGCAATGGTGAGCCGGCGGTCGGCTGCGGCGAGCCTGCGGTGACGGTAGTGGCGCCGGCGATCGGCAACGCCATCTTCAATGCGGTCGGGGCGCGCGTGCGCTCGCTGCCGATCACCGCGGAAGCCGTCAAGGCGGCGATGAAAACTTGATCGGGCACGCCTGATCTTTAAGTTCGACGCGACGGAGCGGTGCCCACGGGCGCCGCTCTTTTTCGTTCGCCGTTGGACACTGAAGGCGGTTGCGTTGCGGCTTGATCTTCATTTTGCGGCGGCCACATTGCCGGGCACCGTTGACCCAACGCCCGGCCGGTCGATGTCGATGCGCAAGTTAAGGAAAGCTGCAATCTTGGCTAGCCCGGTGCGCGCCGAGATGCAGGGTTTCGCCAGCCGCAAGCTTGGCCGCTACGACGACGCCAAACTCTGGTACGAGCGATCGCTCGCCGCCGATCCGAACCACGCGCTGACTTGGTCTTATCTCGGCATGTGGCACGCCGAACAGGGCAATGTGCTCAAAGCCAAGGAAGAACTCGAGAAGGTAAGCGCGATCTGCGGCACCGAGTGCGAAGCCTACAAATTGCTCAAGGACGCGATCGATGGCACGGTTACTTACTAGCAGTTCGCTGAAAAATTCGGAAGTTGGTGTCTTGCTTGCATTTTGTGGAGTTCGTGGTTGGGGCGAAGGCAGCGGCTTTTTGGCTCGTACGAAGTATTTCGGGTGGTGTGAACACAAAGCCCGCTTACGCCGCAACCAGTTTGGGAATGCGGATGAGATTGTAGGCGATCAGATTGAGCAGAAAGTCGGTGGCGACGGCGCGAATGCCACGATGCTTGGTCTTGCGCATCGTGCCGTGCTGCTTGGCCCAGCCGAAAATGCATTCGATCATCGCGCGGCGCGTTTGCGACATGCCATAACCTTGGTGGCGCGTGGTGCGCTCGTCGATGGCGCTTTGGCGGCTCTTGCCGGTCTTGGTAACGCCGTTGTTCTGCGTCACGTGCGGTGTGACGTTGATGGCTCGAAGATTGGCTACATGATCGGCCGTGTCATAGGCCTTGTCCGCACCGGCCGTGATGCGGTGGCCGGCCTCCCTGGCCTTGGTTTTGAGCATCCTCTCCGCGGCGCGACGCTCGGCGGTGCCGTTGGCGAGCGTAACAATGCCGGCCACCGCCAGCCCATGCCTGTTCTCCATGGTGACGTGGCCCATGTAGGACAGCTTCGCCTCCCGCCCGGCGGCCTTGCGGTAAAGACGGCTGTCGGGATCGGTCGTGCTCGCATGCGTGTCGTTCTTACGTTTCTGTCCATGGAAGTTCGCGCCGCCGCCTTCGTCGCCACTGCTGTCCTTGGGACGAAAACTCTTCTGCGATGCCCAGGCTTCGATCAGCGTTCCATCCACCGAAAAATGCTCGTCCGACAACAGCGGCTTGACCTGCGGATGGTTCAGAAGCTTGCTCATGAACTTCGCAAACACTTCGCCATTCTGCAGTCGGTCACGGTTCTTCGTGAATGTTGTCGGGTCCCAGATCGGATCGTCCGGCGATAGACCCACGAACCAGCGGTATAAGAGATTGTAGTTCAGTTGCTCCATCAGCTGTCGTTCCGACCGGATGCCGTAGAACACCTGCAGCAGCAAGGCGCTCAGCAATTGCTCCGGCGGCGGTCGAGGGACGTCCTTCGCTTGCATAGAGCGTCCCAAAGCTGCGATTCATATCCACCAGGACTTCCCGCACAAGCTCGCGAATCTTCCTCAACGGATGGTTCGCCGGCACCCGCGTCTCGGGCGATATGTAGGAAAAAAGCCCGCCCTGATCCAAAAATGCGCCCCGCATCTAACCCTCCGCCGATTCGTGATAAAAAGTGAATCATCCCGCGCTCGTCAACGCGAGGGGTTTTTCAGCGAACTGCTAGTCCGCGCCTCACCGTTTATCGGCAACATTTCCGTTGACTCTCGATCGGCGGGTCCAAGGTCCGAGTCCTTGTGCGGCCACCATCAATCGATGCTCGGGGAAAGCTAAAAGTTCCGACGGGACCGCTCGCTAGCCCGGCTGTTGCGCATCCACCGTCGCGATGCCCCGCAGCAGACGGCCCAGCAGGTCCGCGCCGGTGATGATCCGCCGCTGTGCGCCCCACACCAGGATCAAGTCGTGATCGATGACGTCGTCGCCGGGCCGTTCCGGCGCCACCTTCATTTGAGCGATGACTTCGCCCAGTTTGGTTTGCAGGTTGCGGACGATGATCGGCCGGTGCCAGTAAACGACAGGATCCGTCTCGAGCTGATTGAACAGCGCGTCCCGCAGAAAATTATGCGAGTCGAGCACGAATACCGGCTCGCCCTGCAGGTCCGTAACGATCACCCATTTCTTGCCTGACGCGTCGACCTGCCTGAGAAACGGATCGCTCGGCGATCGATCGAATTTCGGCAGCACGCATCTGCTGTTTTGCAGCGGCAGGCTGATGATGCTTTGCGTATCTACCGGTTCCCCCTCGTCGGTGACCGGCACATCATCCAGATCGAGAAAGTTTCGCGCGCCCGTCGCCTCCAGCCGTCCGATATCGCCGCCGCTCGCTGCGCTGCGGGCGATCAATGACGCGGATGTCCTTCTCGGCGAGGTAGGAAATTCCTTCCTTGCCGAGCCACCAGTCGAGCAGCATCGCGGTCGGCTTGGTCAACGGAAACAAAACGATGAGATAAAAATTTAGAAACGGAAGGAAGCGCGCCGTCATCCGCATCGCATTTCGCGAGAAGTAAGCCTGCGGAATGATTTCGCCGAGCAACGTGATGACGACCGCCGAGAAAAGAAAGGCCTCTACTCCGGCCAGGACCGAATCGGACAAGATTGTCAGCAGCACGTTGGTGCTGACATTGCCCCAAATCACCGTGGCGAGCACCTGATTGGAATTTTTCCGCAGTTGGAGGACGCTTGCCGCATCGGTGTTGCCGCCGTCGACTTCGATCTGAAGCCGCAATTGGCTGAGGCTGAACACCGCCAGATTAAGTCCGGCAAACAGCCCGGATTGGACCAGGCAGGCGGCGATGCCCAGCCAGGTCCAGTAGACGGGGATGGTCGACATCGGTTCGTTGTCTCATGTTGAGATTGGACAGCAGCGGATGCGCGCCGGCAGCCGCTTCAAATCCGAGCATATTTCTTGTGTGTGACAGCCAAGTTGGGACGTGCGTCGTCGGGCCGGTCTCGGCGGTGACGCACCAAGCCTTTCGCGAGCCTCAAGCCGAACTGCTGCCCCTCAAAACGTCAAATCGAGATGACCGTGTCTGAATGTCGGCGGCGGCTTGTCCGTCTCGTACTCAACCCGCCGGCCACCTGGATGGTATCCGGGCCAACCGTTGCAGTGCCCCATCTCGTGCTGGCGCATCAGAGCGATTAAGACGGCCATCCTTCTCATTCTGCGGAAGGGCGATGTAGCACACGCCTTTGCTCACCCATGCGCAGCTGGCCGCGGGCCCGTGACACAGTTGGATCATTTGCAGCAGGGACAGCCGTTGCTCGACCACCTGACCCGGGTAGGGATGGTCATACTGCGCCGGCGGTTCAATCAGCACCATCATGGAGAATCGTCGTCCCTCGATTTGTCAGTTTCGCTGGCTCAATACGCGCCTGCTCACTCCGTCGCGCTTTGCCAAGGGTCGAACATAGTGTCGTTCCCCGAAGGTTGTGCAACGTCAGGCGGCAGCGACTTTCGACGCACCCGCTTTACGGGCGCGAAACATTCAACGAGTCCCATTCCCGCGCCACGAGTATGAACGCCAGATGAACAACGTCACCACGTTGTCGCAGCGACGACCTAAGGCGCGTCGCACAAAGTGGCGTCCTAACAACAACTGGAATGCTGGCGCGCAGCCCGGATTGAATCTGCAGCGCGCAATTCAATCCCGCTGCCTTATTTGCGGCTAGGACGCATGTAAGGTTTCTTCTGTCCGACCTATGCAAAGCGCATGAAAAGTGCTACCAGACTCAAACTTCACTTGTCGAACATCCTGTTGAACATGCGTACGGCTCCCCTTTGTCGAATATCCTCCGGGAGCGCGATTCTGGTCATCGAAACATTTGCTCGAAAGTAAGGGAGAACTCTAAATGGCGCGTGCGAAGCAAGCTTCGAAGCGAACCCGTCGAGGGAAGGCCCTGCCTGCGTTGGGCGTCGCCGGAATAGCCGGCGTATCCTTCTCGCTGGCGGGCGTAGCATCCGCATCGACCGGCGGACCGGCTACCGACATCCAGGCGCAGAATTTCTCGACGCCTCACGAAATCTTTCTCGGCGAGGAAGAAATCTCCGACGTGAGCTTGGCGACTTTCTATGTCTTCGACAAGGAAAACGCCGCGAAGCCCCAACTCGGTGAGAAACTCGCTTGGTGGAGAGGGTGCGGCGGTTGCGGCCGATGCGGTGGTTGCGGCTGGCGCGGTGGCTGCGGTGGTTGCGGCGGCTGTGGCGGTTGCGGCTGCTGTTTCTCGTGGGGACGTTGTCGCGTCTGCTAGGCGAAAGCGCTTAGCTGCTACGTTGACACGCGCACGACTTGATGGCCGGCTTGACCAGCGTCGATCCGGCCATCTTATATCTTGTTTACATTGCCTCCGAGGTGGAATGCGTGGTGCTATGCCACGCGTGACGCCGAGGAGGCGTTTGGCTTTATCGAGAAACGCTGGCGCGCGAGTCGCCTGACCGCGCACTTAGTGCCGTAGAAGCGTTCGCAACCGAAGAACACTGTCTTGCAATGGTGATCCACACTGGTGGCGACAAGCGTAAAGGCGTCCGTGCCGAAGTTACGACGGGCGCCGGCGGCAAGACCTTTACGCAGCATGACAGCAAAGACGTTCCGCGGTTCGCTCCGAATTTCAACGTCTATGTGCTGCCGCCCGACGTGGTGTGCCTCTATTCCGACGACCGAAAGTTCTTCCTTCACGGTTCGCTTTATTGCGCGCTCGCATCCGCGATAGGCGCAGGAAAGAGTTTTCGCGACATCTTTCGCGGACTGGAGCGGGAATTCCCTTCCGACAAAATCCACGAAGCGATGAAGCGGCTGCTCGATCGCCGTTTTATCGTCCCTACCTTGCGCACCTCCGGCGACACTGCCGCCGCCTATTGGGCGAGCCTCGGTTTGTCGACGGAGGCCGCGGAGAAGAGTCTGCAAAAATGCCGGGTGCGGATCGAGTCGATCAACGTACAGGGTGCCAAGGAACTCACCGCAGCCCTCGAGGCGCTGGGCGTCCGCGTCGTCAAGCGCGCGGCCGACCTGACCGTCACTTTGGTGAACGATTATCTCGAAGAGCGGCTGATCGAATTGAACCGGAAGCATTTGTCGGATCATTCGCGCTGGCTGCTGGTCCAACCCTCCGGCATTTTTCCACTGGTGGGGCCCATATTCACACCGGGCAAGGGCGCGTGCTGGAATTGTCTCGCCGACCGAATGGCCCGGAACCGGGAGGTCAAGGCGCTCCTCGAGCGCAGCGACGCCCGCTGCGTCGCGACTTCACCACTCGCCCGACAACCGCTCGGCCAAAGCTCCATCCAACTAGCGGCCGTCGAGATTGCCAAGGCAATCGCCACCGATTTCCGCACCGAATTAAGCGATCATATCGTCAGCCTCGACCTGCTGGGCTCGACCATCGTCAAGCATTACGTCGCGGCCCGCCCGCAATGTCCGGCCTGCGGCCGTAAGAAAGTGCGCGACCCACGCCGTGCGCCGGCCCCGGTCGAACTTGCCGCCGGTGGCAAGGTGGTCATGACCAGCGGTGGTTACCGGAGCATTTCTTCGGCGGGTACGGTCGCGCGCTTCCGCAAGCACGTGAGCCCGCTCACCGGCGTGGTCTCGCGTCTCGAGCGGATCCAGGCCGACTTGCCGATGAATACCAACTACCTCGCCACCCACAATTTTGCGGCGCCGGCTGGCTCGGTCAACGAGCTCCGTGCCGGATTGAACGGCGGCAGCTTCGGCAAGGGCAGCACGGCGGAGCAGGGTGAAGCCAGCGCGCTGATGGAGGCAATCGAGCGCTATTCCGGCATTTTTCAGGGCGACGAGATCAGAGTGAAGCGGCGCTTTGCGGATTTCGCGCCGGGCGATGCCATCCTGCCGAACGATGTCCTCCTGTTCAGCGACACGCAGTACCGCCTGAACCGGGTGCCGACGGCCGATCACGGCGGAACGCCGACGCCGGAGCCATTCGATCCGACGGTCGAGATGGAGTGGTCGCCGGTCTGGTCGCTGCGCGACGAGCGCTTCAAATATCTGCCGACCGGCTTGTTGTATTTCTTCTACCGGGGCGGCCTTCCCACCGGCCACATCCACGCGGATTCAAACGGCTGCGCGGCCGGCAACACAGTCGAGGAAGCAATCGTCCAGGGATTCCTTGAACTGGTAGAACGCGATTCGTATGCGATCTGGTGGTACAATCGAATCAAGCGGGCGGAAGTGGACCTCGGCGAATTCGACGATTCCTATATCCGCGATCTGCGCGATCAGCTTTCTCAAACCGGACGCCGGCTCTGGGTGCTCGACATCACCAGCGATCTCGGAATTCCGAGCTTCGCTGCGATGTCGCATTCGACCGAAAACGGGCAGGATTTTATCGAGTTCGGTTCCGGCTCGCACTTCGACGCGCGTATCGCCATGCTCCGCTCCTTGACCGAGTTGAACCAGTTTCTCTCCATCGGTCTCATGGGATTACGGAGCGGTGAAACGTCCGGCCAGGATGACGCCGATTCATGGCAGCTGGCGAAGAACCCTTATTTGCTGCCCAGCGGCGGTCCGGCGATCCGGCCGGACCTGGGCTCGGAGTTCGGCCGTCTCGACACGCGCGAGCAGGTGATGGCCTGCGTTCAAATCGCCAAGCGCGAGGGCCTCGATTTCCTGGTTCTCGATCAGACTCGTCCCGATATCGAGGTTCCGGTCGTCAGAGTGATCGTGCCGGGGTTGCGGCATTTCTACCGGCGCTTTGCGCCCGGCCGGCTGTTCGATGTTCCGGTCAAGCTCGGGTTGCTCGATCGGCCGGTGCCGGAAAGCGGGCTCAATCCGCTCTTTCCCAAGACCTGAGGCCTGCCCGGCTTGCGCGCTCCTGAAAGAAAGCGTGCGCGACGGTCGGCGACGGCCACTCTTTCGCGCCCGGCTTGGGGCTCACGTCACTCTTGAAACGCAGCCGGCCGGAGAAATCGTCGCTTCCTTCAACGGCTTCTCGGTCGGCCTGGGAAAATTCAGCGCGAGCGCGGCGATCTCCGCGCAGAAGCTGCGCAAAGGTTTGCCGCTCGCCTCGCTTTCATCCGGCGAAGACGTTCAAAAAGAGGTCGGTCAGTTGGTCCGCCGCTTGGCCCGGCGCGGCCTGCTGGAGTACCGGCTCGGCCGCTCGCGAGACGCCGAAGACCTGGTCGTCATCGAACCTCAGGTTCCAGCCTATTGGCCGCAAACGCCGGAACTGCGCGATACCGACACGCTCGTCCTGTCGCGTTTCGCCTATCTGCGACGGCGCGGCAACGAGATGGTGCTGGAATCGCCACGCGCCGGCGCGTTGTTCAAGATTTGCGATCCAAAGGTTGCGGCCACTGCTGGCCACGCTCTCCAAACCGCAATCGATCAAACGGCTGCGGCGGCAGGACGGCTTTCCCGGGTCCGAGTTGCTCGCCGTGCTGGCGGACTGCCACATCCTCTTCAAGGTCGACGTTGCCGACGACAACGACGGCCTCCGGCCGGCCGAGGGTGGCGACGACCTTGTCCTTTGGGACTTTCACGATCTTCTGTTTCACGCGCGCAGCACCGAAGGTCGGCACGCCAACCCGACAGGTGGCGCTTATCCGTATGCAGGCCTGATTGCTCCGCTGCCAGCAGTGCGTCCCCGCTGGCCCGGGAAGAAGATCGACCTGCGTGCGTTCTCGACCGCGCCTACGGAGGCAACCTCGCCGGTGGCGAAGCTCCTGCGGGAACGGCATTCGACACGCGACTTCGACGGCGAGCAGCCGATCACGCTCGCCGAGCTGTCGCGGTTTCTCGATGGCGCCGCGCGCGTCCAGTCGAATTGGACCACGACGCTTGACCTTGGAGGCGGCGGTCCGACGCTCGCCTATACGTCCAGGCCGTATCCGTCGGGAGGCAGCAGCTACGAGCTTGAACTCTATCTTGCCGTCGACAAATGCGAGGGCCTGGCACGAGGATTTTATCATTACGACCCGGCCGAACATGCCCTGATGCCGATCGCCACCCGTCCGCAGGAGTTCGAGGCGCTGCTGAAGGGAGCTGAACAGGCAATGGGCGCTGCCGCGGTGCCCCAGATCTTGATCACCATCGCCGCGCGCTTTGGCCGCATTTCGTGGAAATACAGCTCGATCGCCTATGGTCTCATTCTGAAGGACGTCGGCGTATTGTTGCAAACGCTTTATCTGATGGCGACCGATTTGGAGCTTGGCGGATGCGCGATCGGGACCACCAACATCGATTTATTCGAAAAGATGACCGGGATCGAATTTCACGTCGAGGGTGCGGTCGGTCAATTTGCGCTTGGCCGCGGCGCCAACGTTTTCATGTCGGCAACTTCCGCACCTGCCCATTCGCGGTGACAATCTCGGCCGACAGCATGTTGTCGCAGCTGAGTCCGTGCTTGCGGCCAAGCCGGCCGATACCGCCGCCGAGCGTTAGACCGATCAGTCCGGTGTCGCTATTCACGCCTGTTGTAGTCGGGAGACCATGGACCTGCGTCGCTGCATCAAGGTCGGCCAGTAACGCTCCGCCTTCCGCCTGGGCCGTGCGGCCCGTGGGGTCGACTGTCACGCGGTTCATCCGTGACAAATCGATCACGAAGCCGCCATCGCATAGCGAGGCTCCTGCGATGTTGTGGCCGCCGCTGCGAACTGCCGTAAGGATGCCCGTCGTTCGGGCTAGGGCAACGGCTTCGACAACGTCCGGGAGATTTGCGCAATAAGCAATCAAGGCCGGACGGCGGTCGATCATCCCATTCCATACGGCGCGTGCTGCGTCGTACCGTTGCTCGCCCGGAGAAACCAACTCACCTGAAAAGCGGGAGCGGAACGCCTCCATTCCGCCTCCAGACACCAGCGATTCGCCGTTTTGACTTTTCAATTGCACCGTTGCCATTGCCTTGACCCCTCGAACTTCTCGGTTGTCGGGAAGCTGGACTCGGCCCTCCCACAACGCAAAATCGAATTTGTCAGCTGAAAGATGAATTCATTTCATCTAGGATGGCCGTTAGTGAAACGGCTCCCACCACTCGGCACGTTGCGCGCCTTCGAGGCCGCGGCGCGACACCTCAGCTTCAAGCAAGCGGCGGAGGAACTCCGCCTCACCCCAACGGCAATCAGCCATCAAGTGCGGTTGCTGGAGGAGTTTTGCGGCGAGAAGCTGTTCCGCCGCCGCCCGCGCCCGCTCGCGCTTTCTGACGCCGGAGCGAGGTTATTCCCCGCAATCCGTAACGGCTTCGACGTATTCGCGTCCGCTCTGTCGTCGCTCCGCACTGAAGCAGACGCAAAACCGCTCCGTGTAACGACCACCGGCGCATTCGCGAGCCGCTGGTTGGTTCCCCGGCTCAGTCAGTGGCGCGAGGCGCACGCGGATATCGCGCTGTCCATCATTGGTGTGGATCGAGTGGTGAAGCTCGATGCTGACGAGGCCGATCTCGCCATTCGCTACGCCCGATCGGCGCCGCGCGGCGCGGCCCGCGAGATCTTTCGCGATCAGTTTTACCCTGTATGCAGCCCAAATCTGCTGGCGAAACGTCGGGCTATTCGTGGCGCATCTGATCTTGGCGGGTATCCACTCATCCATTTTGATTGGTTCGCCAATGATCCACCGGCACCCAATTGGGAGAGGTGGTTCGAAATGGCATCGGTGAGCGATGCGGGAGCGCGCCAAGGGTGCCAGATTGCGCTGAGCTTCCGCGAGGAGCTACACGCCATCGAGGCGGTTCTCGCCGGCCAAGGTATCGCACTATGCAGCGATGCCGTCGTCGCCGACGACCTTGCTGCCGGCACACTCGTCAAGGTGATTGATCTCGGCCTTCCCGGCTACGGGTACTATCCCGTGTATGCCCCGAATCACCCACGCCGAGGAATCATTGAAGTTTTCGTACAGTGGATGATCTCCACGGTCGCACCGCGTGCAACCGTCGCGCGCTCACGCCCCGCTCAAATATCGATGCGCGATTAGGAATAAATGCCCCAACGCATGCAGCTCATGCAGCAACACTGTTACACTCCGCACGGGGCTAAGAATGTCCTGTTGTGGTAAATCGCCACCATCCGCGGCGCTGGAGCAAATGTCTGGTTCGAGAAAAACCCGGTCTCCAAACTTCGCCCGGCAGATATTCAACAGCAGGCGCTGATCAATCTTGACTTATCAGTACACGGCCTAGTCGCGGCTCCGGCCTTTACCAATTCCAGCGCCGGCTTTTCGGGTCTGGAGGGTCGCGTGGGGTTGTGCGCTCGAAATAGCCGACGGCTTTGTTGCTCCGCTTTCCCATCAACGCGAACATGGCGCCCTGTGGGTCGATGCATCGGGCGACCCAGCCGCCCGGCACTTCAACCGGTTTGTCGAGGACCTTGCCGCCGCCGGCCAACGCACGTTCCACGGCCGCATCGATCTCGCCGACATCGAAATGGAAGAGCCAGAACGGGATCGGTACCGTCGAAGGCTTGGTGAACATGCCGCCGATCGTCTCCCCTCCGGCCGAGAACATCTGATACGTGCCCAAGGCCCCGGTGCCGGCGTCCGCTTTCTGCCAGCCGAAAACCTCTTGGTAGAAAGCAAACGCTTTCTCCCAATCGCCGGCGAACAATTCATGCCAGCAAACGCCCCCCGGGCCATCCAGCGCGGGAGGTTGCTCGGGGCTGGGGTTGTGCCACCGGAGCAATGCAAAAGCTGCCATTTGCGGATCGGTGACGACCGACAAGCGGCTGATGCTCGGGATATCCATCGGCGGAACATGAATGGATCCGCCAAACCTAACGATCCGGTCGGCGACGGCATCGACGTCGTCGACGCCGACATACCCGATCCAGATTGGCTTCGCGCCGGCTCTCCGCGCATCCTCCGGCAGGGTCGTCAGCCCGCCGACCGTGGCGTTGCCAGCGGTAAACAGGGTATAGGCCGAGCCCGGCGTCGATGCATCTTGCGTGCCCCAGCCGACGACCTTGGTGTAAAAGGCCTTCGCGGCCTCCATGTCCATCGTCGTCAGTTCGTACCAGACAAAACGGCCACGATAATCGACCATGGACTACTTATCCGCTCAAGGGTGAAGGATTTCGCTCCAAACGACCAATAGCAAAAAAATTTGTGTTTTGATCGGCGCTCACGCGAACAAGCCAAAAAGATTAGAGGTAGTGCCACGGCGATTGAAGTTATGCCTCCGGAGCTGCATGTCGCCTCAGTAGGATTTGGGCAGATCGAGTACTTTCTCGGCGATGAACGACAGAATGAGTTGCTCGGTGATCGGCGCGATGCGGGTAAGCGTCACTTCGCGCTGCAGGCGCTCGACGTGATATTCTTTCGCATAGCCGAACCCGCCGTGCGTTAGCACGGCGGTAAGGCAGGCGTCATGCCCGGCGCGCGCGCCCAAGAATTTTGCCGCGTTTGCCTCCGCGCCGCACGGCTCGTGGCGGTCATACAGATCAGCCGCGCGTGCCGCCATCAGATAAGCCGATTCCAGATACATCCAGCACTCGGCGAGTGGATGTTGAACCCCCTGGTTCTTGCCAATCGGCCGGTCGAAAACGACGCGTTCGCGCGCGTATTTGGCGGCCCGGCGCAACGCGTCCTGACCGATACCGATCGCCTCCATCGCGATCAGCACACGCTCGGGATTGAGGCTGTCGAGAATATAGCTGAAACCTTTACCCTCTTCGCCGATCCGATGCGTTTCCGGAACGAAAAGCGCGTCGATGAAGATGGCGTTCGAATCGACGGCCTTGCGTCCCATCTTCGGGATTCTGCGGACCTCAACCTTGGAGCGATCGAGGTCCGTGTAGAAGATCGTGATGCCGTCGGTCGGGCGCCTGGTGTCCTCATAACGCGTGGTGCGCGTCAGCAGCATGATCTTGTTGGCGACCTGGGCCGTCGACGTCCACACCTTCTGGCCGCGCACGATGTAACCGCCCGGCGCCTTCTCGGCAAAAGTCTTGATGCGGGCGGTGTCGAGACCTGCATCGGGCTCGGTGAAACCGAAGCAGCATTGGTCGGTGCCGGCCACCAGCGCCGGAATCCACTCCGCCTTCTGGGAGGGGGTGCCATGAAGAACGATCGGATGCGGCCCAAACAAATTGACGTGCACCGATGAGGCCGCCGCCATACCGCCGCCGTGACTGCAAACCTCATGCATCATGACGGCTGCCTCGGCGACACCGAGACCCGAGCCGCCATACTCCTCGGGCATGGTGATGCCGAGCCAGCCATTATCGGCCATGGCGCGATGAAATTCTTTGGGAAATTCCCCGTCATCGTCGCGCGCAAGCCAGTACTCGTCGTCGAAACCGGTGACGACGGTGCGGACGCCTTGTCTGATTGCGTCGAGATGCGTCTGGCGATTGTGATCGCCGGGTTTGTACGAATTCATCGTCGTTAACTCGCGGCCATTAAATCGATACAGGTGCGCCCGAGCAATATCTCGCGCAAACCGGGATGGATGGACGCCTTGCGCCGGCGCGTGTAGTCATGCGCGACAGCGGATGGTATCGCATCCGATCAATCCACCGTACCTCAAGAGCGCTCACGGAATGCAGTCAACGTCCCCGTCGCCCAGTCCCCCAGCCGCACAGGTCGTTTTCGCCGTTCCGGCGCCTCCCGAGGCCGGCCGCACGATCGAGGTCGCGCCGGGAATCCTGTGGGCGAGGCTGGCGCTGCCGTTCCTCCTGGACCACGTCAATATCTATTTCGTCGATGACGGCGACGGCTGGGCCCTGATCGACACCGGCCTCGGCGACAAGGCGACGAAAATCGCCTGGCAGCCGCTGCTCGAGAGCGTGCTGAAAGACCGTCCGCTGACGCGGATCATTGCCACGCACTTTCATCCCGATCATGTCGGCGCGGCGGGGTTTCTGCTGGAGCGTTTCAACGTCCCGCTCTACATGTCCGCCACGGAATACCTGCTATGCCTCAACCTGCATCTCGATCCCGGCGCGCTCGAAGCCGAACACTATCGGCGCTTCTACCTCGATCACGGGCTCGACGCCGTCACGACGCAGGCCGTGGTCACGGGCGGGCACGCTTACCTCAAACTGATGTCGGGGTTATCGCCCACCTACCATCGCGTCGTCGCCGGCGACGTGCTGCGCATCGGTCGGCGCGAATTCGAGGTGTTGACCGGCGGGGGGCATTCGCCCGAGCAGATCATGCTGGTGTGCCGCGCCGACAAGCTGTTCTTTGCGGCCGACCAGGTGCTGGCCAAGATTTCCCCGAATATCAGCGTGTCCGCGGTCGATCCGGAAGGCGATCCTCTTGGACAATATCTGCGGTCCTTGGACGCGATCGGCGTGGGCGTAGACGGTGACGTCCTCGTGCTACCGGGCCACAACCTGCCGTTCCGGGGACTGCATACCCGCATCGATGGATTGATCGCGCACCATCACGCGCGCTGCGACCAGATTCTGCGCGCTTGCCGGTCGGCGCCACGATCGGCGGCCGAACTGGTCCCTTTCGTCTTCACGCGGAAGCTCGATCCGCACCAGATGGGCTTCGCGTTTGGCGAGGTGCTGGCGCACGTGAACTTTATGCTGCGCCGGGGCACGCTTAAGCCGATCGGTACCGCGGACGGCATTCGCCGCACCGTCGCTGCTTGATCGCTGCTGGCGCCGAATGCCGGCCATTCGGCCCTGTATCGACGGTTGGCCCGGTTAGTGGCTAATCTCCCAACGACCGGAGCGATAGCGGCCGCCCTCTTGGAGCGCCCCGCACGCGCCGACCAAGGGGGGAACAAATGGCTGGCGACGCCAAACTGAACGAACTTCGCCGCGCGACCAATCCGCTGTTCAACGATCGCAAACTGAAACTCGGCACGTTCTGCACCAATCTCAGCGGCGGTTGCGCCATCACCACGATGCCGGGCACGCTGGAAATCACGTGGCCCAACACCGTCCGGCTGGCGCAACTGGCGGACGAGATGGAATTCGAGGCGATCGTGCCGGTCGGCCGTTGGAAAGGCTTCGGCGGAGCCACCAACTTCAACGGCGCTGGCTTCGAGTGTTTTTCCTGGGCGGCAGGGATCGGCGCTGTGACCAAATACCCGGCGGTGTTCGCCACCTCGCATGTCCCCATGTACCATCCGGCCTTGGCAGCCAAGCAGGCAGCCGTGATCGATCACATCAGCAACGGCCGTCACGCCATTAACATCGTCGGCGGATGGAACCAGGGCGAGCTCGACATGTTCGGCGCCCACATGCAGGATCACGCCGGCCGCTATGCCATGGCAGCCGAGTGGATCGAAATCATGATCGGCTTGTGGACGTGCGAGGAGGATTTCACCTATGAGGGAAAATATTATCAGGTGAAAAAAGGCGCGCTGGCGCCGAAGCCTATTCAGAGGCCCTATCCCGCGATCATGAACGCGGGCGGCTCGGAGCAGGGGCGACACTTTTCCGCGAAATATTCAGACATCGCTTTCATTCAGTTCGATACGCACGATCTCGATTTTGCCAGGTCGAAGGTCGAAGCGTACCGGCGCCTGGCCCGGGAAGAATACGGGCGCGACATCGGTATCTGGAGTTTTGGTTATGTCGTGCAGCGTGAGACCGAAAAGGAGGCTAAGGAGTTTTTGCACCACTACGTGCATGAAAAAGGCGATTGGGTTGCCGCCGAAAATCTTATGCAGTTGCTCGGTATCGGATCCCTTGCGGTTGCCGACTTCAAAAAGCTGCAAGCTCATTTCATGGCAGGTTGGGGGGCATTTCCGCTGGTTGGCACCAAGGAACAGGTCGTCGAGGGACTGGCCAACTTGTCAAAGGTAGGCATCGACGGCGCGCTTTTGTCCTGGCCGCTTTACGAGGAGGGTATGATGACATTCCAGAAAGAGACCTTGCCGCTCCTTGGGCAGGTCGGGTTGCGCTAACGGACATGGAAGCCGCTACGCATCGCCATGGCTGACGACGCCGACGCAATCATCGTTGGAGCGGGGCTGGCGGGTCTGGTCGCGGCGGCGGAGCTTGTCGACGCGCGAAGGAAGATCATCGTCATCGATCAGGAGCCCGAACAGTCGCTTGGCGGCCAGGCGTTTTGGTCGCTTGGCGGCTTGTTCCTTGTCGACTCGCCCGAGCAGCGGCGCATGGGTATCCGCGACTCGCATGCCCTGGCGCTCGAAGACTGGATGGGAACGGCCGCTTTCGATCGCGACGAGGATTTCTGGCCGCGCCAATGGGCCGAAGCCTATGTCGCCTTTGCCGCCGGCGAAAAGCGGGCGTGGTTGCGCGAACGCGGTCTGCGGTTCTTTCCGGTTGTCGGCTGGGCCGAGCGCGGCGGCGGCAGCGCGGTCGGCCACGGCAATTCGGTACCGCGCTTCCACCTGACCTGGGGCACCGGGCCCGCCGTTATCGCGCCCTTTGTCGAACGCGTGCGTGAAGGCGCGAAGGACGGGTTGGTCACTTTCAAATTCCGTCATCGCGTCAACGAAGTGGTGAAATCGGGCGGCACGGTCGACGGGGTACGCGGCGACGTTCTTGCTCCCAGCGACGTCGAACGGGGCCGGAAAAGCTCGCGCGAGATCGTCGGCGCATTCGAACTGAAAGCCCAGGCCGTCATCGTCACCTCCGGCGGCATTGGCGGCAACCACGACCTGGTGCGGAGAAACTGGCCGCAGCGCCTCGGCCCCGCGCCGAAGCGGATGATCACCGGCGTGCCGGACTATGTGGACGGACGCATGCTGGCGATCAGCGAGGCCGCCGGCGGCACCGTCATCAACCGCGACCGGATGTGGCACTACGTCGAGGGGATCAAGAACTGGGATCCGATCTGGAGCGACCACGCCATTCGCATCATTCCCGGACCGTCCTCGCTGTGGCTCGACGCGCGTGGCAGGCGTCTCCCGGTTCCTCTCTATCCCGGCTTCGATACGCTCGCGACGCTCAAACATATCGGCGAGACTGGGTACGACTATTCCTGGTTCATCCTGACGCGAAAGATCATCGAGAAGGAATTCGCGCTGTCGGGCTCCGAGCAGAACCCCGATTTCACCAACAAGAGTTGGCGCCAAGTCATCGCCCGCGCCCGGGCGGGTATTCCTGGGCCGGTCAAGGCGTTCATGGACAAGTGCGAGGATTTCATCGTCGAGCATGATCTGGCGCGGTTGGTCGAGCGCATGAATGCGCTTGTTGGCGGCGCGCCGTTGCTCGATGCCGCGACGATAGAGCGTGAAATCGTCGCGCGCGATCGCCAGCTCGATAACGCGTATGGCAAGGATTTGCAGATCGCCGCCATCCGCGCGGCGCGGCGCTATCTCGGCGACAAGCTCACGAGGACGGTCAGTCCGCACAGGTTCCTCGATCCCGCCGCCGGACCGTTGATAGCGGTTCGGCTGCATATCCTGACGCGGAAGACGCTCGGTGGCCTGCAAACCGATCTCGACAGCCGCGTCATCGGTGCCGACGGACAACCCGTGGCGGGATTGTACGCGGCGGGCGAGGTTGCGGGCTTCGGCGGTGGCGGTCTGCACGGTTACGCCGCGCTTGAAGGTACCTTTCTCGGCGGCTGCATTTTTTCCGGGCGCGTCGCCGGCCGTGCCGCCGCGCGAAGTGTGGGATAGTCCTGGTCTCCGCCAGTCGAACCGACGAAGGCCGCAAGGAATCCGCAAAGTGTAGAAGCGGGGCGAGGTCCCATTCGAGCGCCGATCCGGTGGCGGCGGCCCAATGTGTGTGGCCACGTCGTTGCATATGATTGCAGTGCGCTCGCGGATGGGCGCGGCGCGACGTGCTCGCCCGCGCGGCAAGTCGATTTATTTGTGGGACGAAAAAGTCGTGACCTCCCGGCCGGTTTCGACTACCACGTCCCGGCCATGACAAATACAAAACGCATCGACGGGAAGGCGCGCGCGGATCGTTTGGTTGCCGATGTCGCCGCCGCCACCGCAAAACTGAAAGCCGAATCAGGCATCGCTCCCGGGCTCTGCGCCGTGCTTGTCGGCGAGGATCCGGCGAGCCAGGTCTACGTCCGCAACAAGGGCAAGGCGGCGACTGCCGCCGGTATCCAAAGTTTTCAGGAAACCTTGCCGGCTACAATCAGCGAAGCCGAGCTGCTGGCGCTGATCGCGAGAACTCAATGCCGATGACAGAGTGGACGGCATTCTGGTGCAGCTACCGCTGCCGAAGCACATCGACCCGCAGCGCGTGATCGACGCCATCGATCCCGGCAAGGACGTGGACGGATTCCATGCGCAGAATGTCGGTCAATTGTGGAGCGGCGGTTTAAGCCGGGCGCTGGTGCCGTGTACGCCGTATGGCTGCCTGCTGCTGTTGCGCGACGCGCTGCCCAGTCTCACCGGCGCCGAGGCGGTCGTGCTGGGACGCTCCAACATCGTCGGCAAACCGATGGCGGCATTGCTGCTGGCCGAAAATTGCACGGTGACGCTGGCGCATTCCCGGACTCGCGACATTCCCGCCGTCCTGCGTCGTGCTGACATTCTGATCGCTGCCGTTGGGCAGCCCGAACTCGTGCGCGGATCCTGGATCAAGGAAGGCGCTGTCGTCATCGATGTGGGCATCAACCGGGTTGCGGGCTCGGAAGGAAAATCCAGGCTGGTTGGCGACGTCGCCTTTGCCGAGGCGCAAGGCATAGCCGGCGCCATTACGCCGGTTCCCGGCGGCGTCGGCCCGATGACCATCGCCTGCCTTCTCCGCAACACCCTGATCGCCGCTTGCCGGCGCCGCGGACACAAGGAACCGCACATTTAGGGCGATCTGCTGGCTCGCGCTGCCCGGCCGGCGAATCGGCAAGGACTGGCTTCGCGCACCGCCAGATCATAGACTCAAACCTCGCCCTTGCGAGGTAAGCCGGAATGACTGCCGCGACCGTCGAAAAAATCGTCACCCTCAACGCCTGCTTTGGCAGTTATCCGCACACCCGTGCGCTGAAGGAGGGCGACGTCAAATCCGATCGGGTGAAACTGCAATTCACCGAGATCAATCCGGTCAACCGGGCGTTCATGCCCATGGCGCGCGAGCAGAAATTCGACTTGAGCGAGATGGCCATCGTCACCTATTTGCAGGCCAAGGCCTATGGCAAGCCGATCATTCTGATGCCCGCCACGATGATGGGACGATTTCAGCATGGGACCATGCTGTACAATTCCGAGCGTGGAACGCTGCGGCCGGAAGAGCTTGCCGGCCGCACCGTCGGCGTACGGGCTTTCTCGCAGACCACGGGCGTATGGATACGCGGCATTCTCTGGAAGGACTACGGGCTCGATCTCGGTTCTGTGAAGTGGGTGACCTTCGAGGACGCCCACGTGGCCGAATACCGCGATCCGGCGGGGGTCGTGCGCGCCGGGCCCGGCAAAGACATCACCAAAATGTTGCTGGAAGGCGAACTCGATGCCGCGATTTTCGGCGGCGTCATGCCGAGCGAACCACAGCTCAAAAGCGTGATTCCCGATCCCGACACGGCCGCGAAGGAATGGTACAAAAAGAATGGCATCGTGCCGGTCAACCACATGGTCGTGCTCAAGGAGAGCCTGGCGAAATCGGATCCCGGTGCAGTGCGCGAGGTCTATCGCATGCTGCTCGACAGCAAGAAGGCTGCCGGGCTGCCGAAGCCAGGCGCGATCGACACGATCCCGTTCGGTTTTGACGCCGTCAAACCAGCGCTCGAGCTCATGAGCAGCTACGCCTTCGAGATGAAGCTCATCCCACGGCGCTATTCGGTTGACGAGCTGTTCGACGATACGACACGCGTGCTGAAAGCGTGACGGCTTGGAGACTGCCGCGATGAAACTTCAATCGCTGGGCTATGTCGGCGTCCGCACCAGGGATCTCGACGAATGGGCGACCTATGCCACGCGCTTTCTCGGCATGCAGATGGTCGACAGGAGTCGGGGGACCCTGGCGCTGCGCATGGACGATCGCAAGCAGCGCGTCGTTGTCAGCGCGGACGGCGATGAGGGCCTCGGCTTCTACGGCTGGGAAGTCGCCGACGCCGCCGCGCTCGATGCGCTCGCGGCGCATCTGGAACAACGCGGCGTGCCAGTGGCGCCCGGTTCGCGCGCGCTGGCGGACGAGCGGCGGGTGAAGGATCTCGTCGTATTTGCCGACCCGGCCGGCAACCGGCTCGAAGCATTCCACGGTGCCGAGATCGCGGCGGAACCGTTCAAGCCGGGTCGTTCGATCTCGGGTTTTCGCACTGGTCCGCTCGGCATGGGGCATGCGGTGCTCACCGCCGAGCGGCTCGATGAGGTCCTGCCGTTCTACACCGACATTCTCGGCTTTCGCCTGAGCGACTACATCCTGCGGCCGTTCACGGCATACTTCTTTCACCTCAATCCGCGCCACCACAGCCTTGCCTTCATCGAGTCGGCCAAGAATGGCGTGCATCATTTGATGGTCGAGCTTTGTTATCTCGACGATGTCGGCCAGGGCTACGATCTGGCGTTGCGCAACCCGGAGACGATCGGCACGACATTTGGCCGCCACGCCAACGATGAGATGACGTCGTTTTATTCGGTGTCGCCGTCGAAGTTCATGGTCGAATATGGCTGGGGCGGCCGCAGCATCGATCCGGATAATTGGACGCCGCAGGAGCGCACCGATGGCCCGAGCCTCTGGGGTCACGACCGCGCCTGGCTCGCGCCGGAAAAACGCGAGGAAGCGCGCAACATGCGCATCCGCGTCGCCGAAGCCGGCGGACGCGTCCCGCTCAACGTTATGGACGGAAATTATCGGCGCGCCAGCGACGTCTGTCCCTGGTGGAACGCGAGCGTCGCGGCGCGCAAAACGGGCTCGTGAGCCGGCCCGATGCGTTCAGCCGTTCAATAGCTGCGCCGCGCGGCCGTCCATTGGCCGGAGCACTCGCCGCTGGACGTGCGCCAGAGCCCGCTGCCGCTGTTGCCGGCGAGCCGGCCCGCTCCGCTGGCCGAGCGGCCAGCTTGGGCTACCGCGACACGGATCAATCCGCTGGCATTCACTACGCCGGCAACCTGAGCGTTCTGGTCGATGCCTTGCACTTGTCCGCCGATGATGCGGACCGAGTATCGAAGGGCGCTGCCGCAATCGCCGCGCAGCGTATTGATCACGACGCTCCAATAGCCGTCATATGAGTGCGCCCGCGCTATCTGCGCGGCGGCTTGGGACGGGACGCTGGCGCTCGTCAGCAGCAAGGCAGCAGCAGTCGCGAGAAAGATCGAGCGGAAGACATTTTTCATCGGTTTGCTCCGGTTTTCTCAATGTGACTGGGATGTGGTTTTGGTCCGCTCGGAAGGGGCGGCGGTTCGGTGCTGAACGCGGTTGCGCTTTGCCCTTGTTCGTAGCCGACTTGATACAGCGCCTTCATGTATTCCGGATCGAACGGACCTTTGGCTGGAACGTTGAAGCTCGCGGGGATCGACGCGATGTTAAAGTCGGCGCCGCTCCGTTTCGCTACGGCATACGAGCGATCGATCATCAGGCTGGTGTCGACCGGGACAGCCATGCCGATCGATTGAGTCAGTATCGTCGGCGCGAAACGATCGATCACCTTGAAATCGCGTTGCATGCCGGTGTTCACAACAATGTAAAGCTTTGTCGCCGGCAACCGATATTGGCTGGAGCTCTGCATCAATGCCGCGGGCGCCACAAAGAATTGTCCGCCGAGGCCGCCATCGACGTGCATTTCCTGAAAGCGTTTGCCGTTCGCTTCGACCTCGATCAGCACCGGTGGGAAGCCGCCGGGCACTGAGGCGGACGCAAGCAACACGGCGCTGAACAGTTTCGTCGCATCCGCACCGCCGTGAACGGCGATCGCACCCATGTTCCAGACGACGGAGCGTTGGGAATCCAGATCGGTCGTGACCACGAAGAGCCGCCGGCCGGCGCGGTGCGCCGCGGCGACATCCGAGATCAATTGCGGCGTAATCTGTTTGGCGATGAAATCGCGGAGCGGCCAGGAATCGACGAAGCTCTCCCCGGTGCTGCCTCCGGCTTCGAAGACGTCCGCCGCCGTGATTTCGGTATAGGCTTTGTGCAGGGCCGCGTCGTAACGCTGACCCGCAAAAATGAAGGGCGCCATGAGCGCGCCGGTGCTGACGCCGGTGACCACCGCGTAGTCGGGGCGCTTTCCCGCAGCCGTAAGTCCGTTGAGCAAGCCCGCACCGAAAGCGCCGTCCGATCCGCCGCTCGAGAGAATGAGCCAAGGGCCTGGGTCCTGCGGCAGCGCGTTCCTATAGTCGGCCTCGGAATCCGCCCAGAAGCGTGCGTCCGGCATGCCCGGAATGGCTGCGACCAGAGCTTCGGCGGCCGTATACGGCACCCGTGGCGGCAATTCGGTCGATTTTGTATCGCCCGGCGGCGGATTTTGCGTCTTGGGGGTCGTGACCTTCTTCGCCTGGACGACCAAGCTTGGTTGAGAAAGCGCTTTTCCGGGTCCCGTCAAACCCTGCGCTTGCGCGGATGGCGCCGCAAAACCGAAAGTCAGAAGACACGGCGCGGCAATGAGGGCGGCGGCCGCGTGCAAAGTCCGTCGCTTGGGCAGGGTCTTGGGAATGATCATGATCGAAAGGTACCGTCCATCAGGGGTCACTGCGCGACCCAGAGCAGATAGGGCCAGCACGCACAAAGTTCAATTCGAACCGAAAGTCCACGGTTAAATGCTGGAGCTCACACTGGTGTTTACGCGCCCGGTTCCGCTCTTTCTGTGAGGCGGATCACGTTACGCAGGACGCCCAGGCTCGAATTCCGCGCCCTCGAAGAGAACGGCGGAATCAGGGCCGAAAGGTGCCAGTGCCTTCTCGGCTTTTCAATCGCTCTTGGCGAAATAGCGGGTCTTTTTGTCTCAACCGCGGCGGCGGTTCAGTCACCGTCCTGTCGCGCCGGTTGAGTCCGGGAGCGCGGCATGTCGTTGAGCGCGTTACCGACGAACTCGACGTTGTCCGCCTTCGTCCCGGGGCCGCCGGCGAAATGGCCCCGGGTCGAGCGGACACGCAAGGTTCATCTTGGGATTACGCGGCGGTCGCGTAGGGGGCGACCGCCGCTCTCGATCAATCAAGCAAAGATCATCGAGCGTATTGGGTTCGCGGTGCCATCACACTTTGCAGCACGCCGTAGACCACGGCGGCAACGAGGAACGCGGCGATCGCAGTCGAATATTCCGGCGCATACTCGCTGACGAAGTAGGCGACGACCGAGCCACACGCCCAGGCGATGAAGGGAGCAATGCGCCATTCGGCCGTAGCTTCCGAATTCGCCCGCATCAGGTATTGATCGACCAGGATGATTGCGCCGATCGGCGGCACCAGAATGCCGAGCAGTGTCAGCCACTGAATGAAGAAGGCCCACACGTTGCCGGCAGCGACGATGATGCCGATCACGCCAAGCGCGATCGCCAGAAGCCGCATGTGGCTTCCCAGGATACGCGACCAGCCCGTCGCCGCATTGTAAAGGCAATGCGAGCAGACCGAGCCGAGGTTGCAGTAGAGGAATATGAAGGCAATCACCGACAGCCAGACGATCTGCTTGCCGTTCATGTAGCCGAACATGTTGTCGGCGCCGAACGGATTGGCATTGGGTGTCGCCAGCGCTGCCGTCATGATGCCGCCGACCAGCATTGCCACGAGGTTGGCAAAGGGAAAGGCGCTGAACGTCGAGACCAGCGAGCCTTTCAGATCCTTGGCCCAGCGGTTGAAGTCGGCTGTCACCGTGCCGGCGTCGACGAACAGCGTCAGCACGATGGTAAGTCCGACGCCCATCGACATGGCGCCTTTGCCGTCGGCTCCAGCGTAGGACATCACCGCCGCCCAGCCATGGTTGGCTACGGAATCAGCCGCCACCCAAATTCCGAGCACAACGAACAGCGGCACGGACACGAGGCCGATATAGTGGAGTCCCCTGACCCCGACGAAGGTGATGCCGATGTAGAGCACGCCGGCGATGATCGTCATCAGCACATAGTTCAAATGGTATGTTGAACTGATGAGATTGCCGGTGATGCCGGTCTGCACCGCATACCAGCCGAGCAAAAGGGTAGACAGCAGGCCGGACGAAAACACATAGCCTTTGCGGCCAAAGACGATGCTGGCGATGAGTGCGAAGTTCATTCCCTTCTTCGTGCCGAGTGCGCCCAGGGCACCGACATAGGCGAACATGATGATGTTGCCTATGATCATGGCGACCAGTGCGCGCTGAAAACCCATCCCGAGCACCAGCACCGAACCGGTCATTGCTCCCGTGATGATCATCGGGAACCCGATCCACACCATCGTCACCGAGAACAGAACTCCGCCGCGCCGAAAGCGGAACCGGTTTGTGCTCGTATTCTTCGCCGAGCACGTGGTCTATTTGCTCTTCCGCTTCCGCAACCGCGCCAGCGGAGGAAAGTGCCCCCTTTTCCGTAGACATCGCCCACCTCCAATTTGCCCGGCAAATTGTTCATTCCGACAAGCAACAAAAAAGCCCTTGACGCGCCGCACGACGCTGCAAGGGCTTCTTTGCCTGTATTCCGAGCCTCGTTGCTCGAAATGAAGGAGCCGCATTACGGCTCATGTTTTCACTATCAAAAAAATTGTACGATCGTTTTGTTCTTTCCGTGTGCTAAAAAAAGATGAGAAATGCAAAAATATGCAGCAAACCGCTGGCGCGGAATGATGCGATTACGCGTGTCGCTCGGCGACGAATTTGGCACCCTCGACCAGAATGGCCGAATCTGAACCGAAAGGTGCCAGTGCTTGCTCGGCCTCGGCAACGAGTTCCGCAAGCCTCGCCTTTGCACCAGTCAGCCCAAGGACATCGACCATGGTCGCCTTGCCCGCCTCGGCGTCCTTGCCGGTCGATTTGCCGACCAACGCGGGATCGCCTTCGAGATCGAGAAGGTCGTCGGCGATCTGAAAAGCCTTGCCGACGGCCGATCCATAGCGGGCAAGCGCTTGGCGCTGTGCGGCATTCGCCGAGCCGAGCATGCCGCCCGCCTCGCAGGCAAAGCGCAACAGCGCGCCGGTCTTCATTGCCTGGAGTGCAAGCACTTCTTTTTCGCCGAGCCGCTGCGGGCCGTTGCCGCCAAAGCGCCCCTCGGCGGCCAGGTCGAGCATTTGGCCGCCGACCATGCCGCCAAGGCCGGAAGCGCGGGCCAGCGCATTGACGAGTTCAATGCGGACAGCCGGATCGGGGTGCGTCTGCGGTCGCGAGAGGATATCGAAAGCGAATGTCAGGAGACCGTCGCCCGCCAGGATTGCCGTCGCTTCATCGAATGCCTTGTGGGCGGTTGGCTGGCCTCGCCGGAGATCGTCATCGTCCATCGCCGGCAGGTCATCGTGCACCAGGGAATAGCAATGCACGCATTCGAGCGCCGCGCCCGCCATCAGAGCCTGCGGCCGAGGAACTTTGAACAATGTCGCGGACTCCACTACCAGGAATGGACGAAACCGCTTGCCGCCACCGAGGCTTGAGTAGCGCATGGCCTCGATGACCCGGTCCGGGCGGCTCAACTCGCCATCCGCCGGGGTCGGCGCCAAAAGACGATCGAGCAAGTCCTCGATATCCTTGGCGGTTGCCTCCAGTCGCGAAAGAAAAGGGCTGATTCTGCCACTCATCGCTGTATTGCCCGGCCTAACACGGTCCCCAACTGTCCTATCTGGTTTTATAATCGCGGAGAGGGGCCTGCGGCGAGCCGCGGTTCCGCCCCGGCGTCCGTGAATGGCCGCCCCCCAAATCGAGCCGCAAGGGCTATCTGTGACGAACGTGCTCATAGCGTCAATGGTGCTGGCGATCTGGCTTTACCTGCTGGTCGGGCGGGGAGCGTTCTGGCTCGGCAGCGAGTTCGATGACGCCGTTCCGGCGGGGCAGGGTGCCGACCACCCTTGGCCGGCGGTCACGGCCGTAATTCCCGCGCGGGACGAGGCCGAAAGCGTAGGTCAGACCGTTTCTGCGCTATTGCGGCAGGATTATCCCGGAACATTCAGCGTGATCGTGGTCGACGACCAAAGCCGGGACGGCACCGCGCAGGTCGCGCGCGAGGCGGCATTGGCGCTCGGCGCCGCCGACCGCCTCACCGTTTTGTCCGGCCGGAGCCTGCCCGCGGGGTGGACGGGAAAGCTTTGGGCGCAACACCAGGGCGTCGAGGCGGCCGAGGCCGAGCCGCATCGGCCCGACTATCTCCTCCTGACCGATGCGGACATCGTCTACGTCCCGGACGAGCTGCGCAGGCTCGTTGCCCGCGCCCAATCGGGCGGTAATGTGCTGACCTCGCTCATGGCGAAGCTCCGCTGCGAAAGCTTCGCCGAGCGCATGTTCATTCCGGCATTCATCTTCTTTTTTCAAATGCTCTACCCGTTCGCCTGGGCGAACAATCCGCGCCGCGGCACCGCCGCCGCTGCCGGGGGCTGCATGCTGGTTCGCCGCCAAGCGTTGCATGAGGCGGGCGGCATGGCTTCGATCCGCACCGCATTGATCGACGACTGCGCGCTGGCAAAAAGGCTCAAAGCTCACGGTCGGATCTGGATCGGATTGACCGACGGCGTCAGCAGTGCCCGCGCCTACCCGGCGTTGGGGGATATTCGCCACATGGTCTCGCGCACGGCCTACGCGCAACTTCGCTATTCGCCGCTCTTGCTGGCGGGAACGGTGTTGGGTTTGACGATTACCTATCTAGCCCCGGTACCACTCGCGGTCTTCGCTGGCGGGATGGCGCAAATCCTCGGCATCGCGGCGTGGCTCCTTATGGCGGTGGCTTTCCAGCCGACGCTGCGCTTTTACCGCGTTTCGCCGCTATGGGGGCTGGCGTTGCCAGCGATTGCGGCGATCTATATGGCGTTCACCGTTGATTCCGCCTATCAGCATGCGCGCGGACGCGGCGGCATGTGGAAGGGCCGCTCCCAGGCAAACGTACAAAGCGACAACGTCTCGGAACTGCGATGAACGATGCGAGCATGAGCGACGCCGACAATTGGCGGTCGGGAAAGGGACACCGGAACGAGAATTTTCCGGTCGCCTCGTTCCTCATTCATCCGCGTCACCGCGCGATAATTCTGGCGTTCTACAATTTCGTGCGGACCGCCGACGACATTGCCGATCATGCGAAGCTCGCGCCGGCGGAGAAACTCCGCCTGCTGGACCGCCTCGGCGCCGGCCTTGTCGGCGACAACGACGACGACGCGACCGCTACGCGGCTGCGCGAAGAACTCGCTGCGCGGACGATGGCGCCCCGGCACGCGCAGGATCTGCTGGCGGCCTTCAAGCTCGACGTGACGAAGCTCCGCTATCGCGACTGGGACGATCTCATCGGTTACTGCTCGCTGTCGGCGATGCCGGTCGGCCGCTTCGTGCTCGACGTGCATGGCGAGAGCCGCAGCACTTGGCCGGCCAACGACGCATTGTGCGCGGCATTGCAGATCATCAATCACCTTCAGGACTGCAAGGACGATTACCGCAATCTGGACCGGGTCTACATCCCGCTCGATCTGCTCGCGGCGCACGGCATTGGCGTGGAAACGCTCGGCGAGCCGCAGGCCTCGCCGCCGCTGCTGGCGGCTCTGCACAGTCTTGCCGAACGCACAGGGCGGCTTCTCGGCGAGAGCGACGTATTTCCGCTGCTGATCAACGACCGCCGCCTCGCGCTCGAAGTTTCCGTCATCAATACGCTGGCGCATCGGCTCACGCGGTTGCTGGTGGCGCGCGACCCGTTGAGCGAGCGCGTCCATCTGTCCATGCCCGCCGTCGCTGGTCTGACGCTCCTCGGCATCGTCGGCGGCGCGGCCCGCCGGCTCGGCCGGCGTCCATCAACCACGACACAAAAGCCGCGGGGTGCGTAAGTGACGAACCCCAGTCAGGCGGCCCAGACGGCCGCCCGCAGCTCGTTTTACACCGGCATGCGGATCCTGCCGCGCGCGCAGCGCGAGGCGATGTACGAAATCTATTCGTTCTGCCGCAAGGTCGACGACATCGCTGACGATCTGGGCCCGCGCGAGGGACGGCGTACGCAATTGGCACAGTGGCGCGCCGACATCGACGCGGTGTATCGCGGTGCCGCGCCGCCGGCGCTTGCCGGGCTTGCCGAAGCGGTGCGCGGCTTCGGCCTGCAACGCGAGGACTTCATCGCCATTATCGATGGCATGGAGATGGACGTTATCGCTGACATCCGCGCACCGGATCAGGCGACGCTCGATCTCTATTGCGACCGCGTCGCCTGCGCGGTCGGGCGCCTTTCCGTGCGCGTGTTCGGCATGGAACACGACGCCGGCATCGCACTCGCCCATCATCTGGGCCGGGCGCTCCAGCTCACGAATATTCTCCGCGATCTGGACGAGGACGCTTCGCTTGGCCGGCTGTATCTGCCGCGCGAAAAGCTGCAAGCGGCGGGTATCACGTCGACCGAGCCGGCCGAAGTGCTGGCGCATCCGGCGTTCGGCAAGCCCTGCGCTGCCATCGTCGCGCTTGCGGAGGCCGAGTTTCATGCCGCCAAGGCAATCATGGCGAAGAGCCCGCGCCGCGTCGTGCGTGCGCCCCGCATCATGGGCGAGGCTTATCACGTCATTCTCGATACCCTGGTCGCCCGCGGCTTTGCGCCGCCGCGTGAACGGGTTCGTCTCCCGCGCGCGAAGCTCATCTTCATCGTGTTGCGTAACCTCGTGTGATGAGCGGAACGGTTCATATCATCGGCGCCGGTCTCGGCGGCCTGTCTGCGGCGGTGCGGCTCACGTTGCGGGGCCGGAACGTCGTCGTGCATGAAGCGACTGCCTTTGCCGGCGGCCGCTGCCGTTCGTATCACGACGCGGCGATCGGCATGACGATCGACAACGGCAATCACCTTCTGCTGTCGGGCAATCGTGCCGCGCTCGACTATCTGCGCAGCATCGGCGCCGAGCATCGCCTGATCGGTCCGGCTACGGCCGAGTTTTCCTTTGCCGATCTGGCGAGCGGCGAGCGCTGGACGCTGCGGTTCAACGATGGCCGATTGCCGTTCTGGATTTTCGATCCCACGCGGCGCGTGCCCGGGACGCGCGTGCTCGACTATCTGCCTCTGGCGCGGCTGCTTTGGGCGCCGGCCGGCAAGGCGGTGAGCGAGGTCATCGCCTGCCAGGGCAATCTCTATCAAAGGTTGGTCGAGCCGCTTCTGCTCGCGGCGCTGAACATCGATGCCCCACTGGGATCGGCGCGGCTTGCGGGAGCGATCATTCGTGAGACTCTCGCCGTCGGCGGGCGGGCGTGCCGCCCGCTGATTGCGCGCGAGGGTTTGGGTTCGACGCTGATTGAACCGGCGCTCGATACGCTCGCGCAGCGCGGCGCGACAGTGCGGATGGAGCATCAGTTGCGCGGGATGCGCTTCGCCGCCGACCGGGTGGAAGCGCTCGATTTCGGCAGCGAGACCATCGCGCTCAATGACGGCGACGGAGTCGTCCTCACGGTGCCGCCTTATGCCGCCGCGTCGCTGGTCCCCGGCCTCGACGTGCCGACGGCGTTCCACGCCATCGTCAACGCGCATTTCCGCATTGACCCGCCGGCCGGGCAGCCGCCGATCCTCGGCGTAATCAACGGCACGGTGCAATGGCTCTTTGCTTTTCCTGGCCGGCTTTCCGTCACCATCAGCGCCGGTGATCGTCTTATCGACTCCCCGCGGGAGGAATTGGCAAAAACGATCTGGAACGAGGTCGCGCGCTTAACCAAACTTCCGCCGGCGCTGCCGCCCTGGCAGATCGTGCGCGAGCGTCGCGCGACTTTCGCCGCGACGCCGGCGCAAGACGCAAAACGCCCAGGCGCGACGACCAAATGGAGCAATCTCCTGCTGGCCGGCGATTGGACAGATACCGGCCTGCCCGCTACCATCGAAGGCGCGATCCGATCCGGCAATCGCGCCGCCGACACGATCGGGAAGCTGTCATGATTGAAGACACCGTCGAACGACGCACGGAGCGGCCCGTGCCTTCTCCCGTACCGGACGGCGCTCTCGAGGAGCGCATTCAAAAAGCGACGCACGCGCTTTTGGCGCAGCAGCGTCCCGATGGCCATTGGGTGTTCGAGCTCGAGGCCGACGCCACCATCCCGGCCGAATACGTGCTGCTGCGGCACTATCTCGGCGAGCCGGTCGATGCGGCGCTGGAAGCCAAGATCGCGGTCTATCTGCGCCGCATCCAGGGCGACCACGGCGGCTGGCCGTTGTTCCGCGACGGCGCGCTCGACATCAGCGCGACAGTGAAGGCCTATTTCGCGCTCAAGATGATCGGCGATTCCGTCGACGCGGATCACATGCGCCGTGCCCGCGAAGCGGTCCGCGCCCGCGGCGGCGCTGAGCGCGCCAATGTTTTCACGCGCATCATGCTGGCGCTGTTCGGGTTCATCCCGTGGCGGGCCGTGCCGGTGATTCCGGTCGAGGTCGTGCTGTTGCCGCGGTGGTTTCCCTTCCATATCGACAAGATTTCATACTGGAGCCGCACCGTCATTGTCCCGTTGCTGGTGCTGATGGTGAAGAAGCCGCGCGCGCGCAACGCGAAGAACGTGCGCATCGATGAACTTTTCGTCGCGCCGCCGATCAGCATCGGCCCGACGCCGAAAGCGCCGCAGCAGAAAGCGTCGTGGTTCTGGTTCTTCCGCGGCGTCGACAACGTCCTGCGCGCGACCGAGCCGATGTTCCCTAAACCGACGCGCCAGCGCGCCATTGACGGTGCCGTCGCCTGGACGATCGAGCACCTCAATGGCGAGGATGGGCTCGGCGCGATTTTCCCGGCGATGGCGAATAGCGTGATGATGTTTGACGCGCTCGGCTATGCAGAAGATCACCCGCATCGCGCCATCGCGCGCAAATCGATCGAGAAGCTTTTGGCCGTGCACGAGCACGAGGCCTATTGCCAGCCCTGCGTCTCGCCGGTCTGGGATACCGGGCTTGCCTGCCACGCTTTGCTGGAGGTCGGCGGCGAGCACACGGTCGCGCAGGTCAAGCGTGGCCTAGATTGGCTGGTGCCGAAGCAAGTGCTCGATGTCCGCGGCGACTGGATCGCAAGGCGGCCCGATATCCGCCCCGGCGGCTGGGCCTTCCAATACGCCAACCCGCACTATCCCGATGTCGACGATACCGCTGTCGTCGCCATGGCGATGGATCGGGTGCAGGACCTGTCCGGCCATGCCGATTATCGCGATGCGATCGCCCGCGCTCGCGAGTGGATCGTCGGCATGCAAAGCGAGAACGGCGCCTGGGGCGCCTTCGATGCCGACAACGAATATTATTATCTCAACAACATACCTTTCGCCGACCACGGCGCGCTGCTCGATCCCCCGACCGAGGACGTCACCGCGCGCTGCCTGTCGATGCTTGCGCAGTTCGGCGAAACCGCAGCGAGCAGCGCGGCGGTCGCGCGCGGCGTCGACTATCTGCGGCAGACGCAACTCGCCGAAGGAAGCTGGTACGGCCGCTGGGGCATGAATTACATCTACGGCACCTGGTCGGTGCTTTGCGCCCTCAACGCCGTCGGCGTCGATCATGGCGCGCCGGAGATGCGCAGGGCCGTCGACTGGCTTGTCGCCATTCAGAACGACGACGGCGGCTGGGGCGAGGACGGCGCAAGCTACAAGCTCGACTACCGCGGTTACGAGCAGGCGCTGTCAACGGCGTCGCAGACGGCGTGGGCGCTGCTCGGGCTCATGGCGGCCGGCGAGATCGATCACCCGGCGGTTGCGCGCGGCATCGGGTATCTGGCCGCGACCCAAGGTGGCGATGGCTTTTGGGAAGAGCCGCGTTATACCGCGACGGGCTTTCCCCGCGTGTTCTATCTGCGCTACCACGGCTACGCGAAATTCTTCCCGGTATGGGCCATGGCGCGTTACCGCAATCTCAAAAGCGGCAATGCGCGGGTGGTAGCTTACGGGATGTAACGGCCTACGGGATGTAAAGGTCATTCCAGGGCCGGCCTCTCTTGGGCCGTCCCTGAATGATCGGCGAGGCTATGCCGCGCTCACGGTCGGCTTCGGCGCCTTCGCTGCTTTCTCACGCGCTTCGTTGGCGCGTATCGCCGACAGCGTCTGCTGCACCTGGCCGTCGAAGACGTATTGCGCCGGGCGCTGTTTTTCCAGCGAGATCTCCGGCGCCATCGGCCCTTCGGTTTTCACCCCGCGCCAGGCGATCGCCAATGCCTCGAGCGGGTGATCTATCATCGCCTCAGTCGCGGTCGCCTCGTAGCCGCAATGCGCCATGCAGTTCGCGCACTTCTCGTATCGGCCGGTTCCATAGGCGTCCCAGTCGGTGGCCTCCATCAGCTCCGTGAAGGTCTTCGCGTAACCTTCGCCGAGCAGGTAGCAGGGCTTCTGCCAGCCGAAGATGTTGCGCGTCGGCATGCCCCAGGGAGTGCAGTGGAATTCCTGGTTGCCGGCGAGAAAGTCAAGGAACATGGCGGAGTGGGTCAGATTCCACTTCTTGCCTTTGCCAAGTGCGAAGACTTTGCGGAACACCTCCTTGGTGTTGCGACGGGCAAGGAAGTGCTGCTGATCCGGCGCGCGCTCATAGGCATAGCCGGGGGAGATCGAAACCCCGACGCCGAGCTCCTCGGTGAGATCGAGAAATTTAGCGATATCGGCGGGGGGATGGCCATCAAAGACGGTGCAGTTGACGTTGACCGCAAAACCTTTGGCTTTGGCGACCTTGATCGCGGACACGGCCTTCTCGAAGCCGCCTTCCATGCACACCGATTTGTCGTGATGCTCTTTGATCCCGTCGAGATGCACGGAGAAGAACAAATAGGGCGACGGCTCGAACAGGTGCAGCTTCTTCTCAAGCAAAAGCGCATTGGTGCACAGCGAGACGAATTTCTTGCGTGCCACGATGCCTTTGACGATCTCACCGATCTCCTTGTGGATCAGGGGCTCGCCGCCTGGAATGGCGACCATCGGCGCGCCGCACTCGTCGACTGCGTCGAGGCATTCTTGAACCGACAGGCGCTTGTTCAGGATCGCGTCAGGATAATCAATTTTACCGCAGCCGAAGCAGGCGAGATTGCACCGGAACAATGGTTCCAGCATCAGCACCAGCGGGTAGCGCTTGCGTCCGGCCAGCCGCTGCCGAAGCACGTAAGCGCCGACGACCGCCTTCTGTCGTAGTGATACAGCCACAATCCAATCCTTCTTCTTGGTATCGACGTTGTTGCCGCCGATGCGTCGCGATCAAACCTTGGCGGTCGCCCGCTGTGCGGCCCTGACGTCTGTCAGTTCGGGCGGCAGACGAAATTCGATGGTCTCCTGGCGGCCGGTCAGCTCCGCAACGTCAACCGGCCCGAGCCGGCGCAACGCGTCGATGACGTCCTCCACCAAGACCTCCGGCGCGGAAGCCCCCGCCGTGATACCGACCGTGTGCGCGCCATTGAACCATTCTTGCTGCACTTCGCTGCCGTCGGCGATGAGGTAACAGGGAATTCCCGCCTCGTTGCCGATCTCCCGCAGGCGATTCGAATTCGAACTGTTCTTGGCGCCCACGACCAGAATAACGTCCACCAGCGTCGACAGTTCGCGCACCGCGGTCTGCCGGTTTTGTGTCGCGTAGCAGATGTCGCGCGTTTCCGGTCCGACAATGTCGGTGAACTTCCGATGCAATGCGGCGATGATCCCGCGGGTATCGTCGACGCTGAGCGTCGTCTGCGTCACGTAGGCGACCGGCGTGTCGTGGGGAATATCCAGCGTGTCGACGTCGTTCTCGGTCTGCACGAGTGTCACCGGCTCGGAGATCTGTCCCATCGTGCCCTCGACCTCCGGATGCCCGGCATGGCCGATCAGAATAAGGCGGCGTCCTTGCGCCACGTAACGCTTGCCCTGATTGTGCACCTTCGTAACCAGCGGGCAGGTGGCGTTCAGCACCGGGAGTTCGCGCTGTGCTGCTTCTTCCTCAACGCTCTTGGCGACGCCATGGGCGCTAAAGATGGTGACCGCATGCGGCGGAACCTCGGAGAGATCCTCGACGAAATGCGCGCCTTTGGCCTTAAGGCTCTCCACAACGTGCTTGTTGTGCACGATTTCGTGGCGCACGTAGACTGGGGGGCCGTATTTTTGCAGGGCGCGCTCGACGATCTCGATCGCGCGGACCACGCCAGCGCAAAAACCGCGAGGCTGAGCGAGTATCACCTTCATCCATGACCTCCAGGGGGGCACCGGACTGCGGCGTTGCGCCGCAACGGGAGCCGTCCGTCGCTTTCACGTTCAATACTTTGGCTAGACCACCGTGACAACCAAATTGGGCCACGATGCCGCGCCAATCAACCCCGATCCGAACCCGTTTAGGGTCGCCGTTTCCAAACCTTATAAATTATACCATGAGGTGGAAACGCGCCATTTGTCCAGTTTGCCATGCCTGGGGAGCGTACCAGCCCTGGCGGATCCCTTGCCCCAGCCGCTCCGAACTAGGAAAATATCCTGATTCACTTTTCGGGCATTTCAGGGCATTTAATGGCGCCCTCTAGCTTGCCCGGGCATGCCGTGACCGATATGCACGCGGATTGGTTCTGTCGCGCGACCCCGGTGGCAGCGCGCAATCTGGTCAAATGCACGCGCCTTCATTTTGTCCTTATGTTAACCCCTCAAACGCCGGTTTCCCCTAATTAGAGCCCATGAAAACGATCACCGCTTTTGTCGTTCGCGCGATTGGCTTTTGCACGCTCTACCCCCGCCGGGTCATCGCGGGGGCGATTATCGTTACCATCGTGTCGTCGTGGTACGGGGCAACGCATTTCTCCGTGACCACCGACATTAACCAGCTGATCTCGACCGGTAGTCCGGGACGGCAGCGGGAATTGGCGTTCGAAAAAGCCTTCCCGCAGTTCGACACCATCGTCGCGGTCGTCGACGCGCCCACTCCTGAATTGGCTCAGGAAGCGACCGCAGCGCTGGTGGCGCGACTGGCGCCGGAGAAAAATTTCTTCAAGTCGATCATCGAGCTCCAGGGCGGCTCTTTTTTCGCGCAGAACGGCCTGCTGTTCCAGAGCGTCGAGCAGCTCGGGCCGCAGATGAATTTGCTTACTCAGGCGCAGCGGCTCATTCAGGTACTGGCGGGCGATCCGAGCCTGCGCGGCGTGGTCCGCGCGCTGCAGTTCGGGCTCCTGGGCGTGCAGTCCGGCAAAATCGGCCTCGACAACATGATCTGGCCGCTCACACTCGCGGCCGACACGATCGAGCAGGTGAACGAGAACAGGCCAGCGAGCTTTTCCTGGCAGGCGCTTATCCAGGGACACGAGTCAAAACCGTCCGAGCTGACGCGATTTTTGCAAATCGTCGCGGTGCTCGATTTCTCCGAGCTCCAGCCAGGTATCAAAGCGACCGGCGCGATTCGCCAGGCCGTAACCGACCTCAATCTCGCGTCCAACTACCAGGCGCGCGTGCGTCTCACCGGCCCCGTGCCGATGAACGATGACGAGTTCGCGACCATCAAGGAGAATGCGGGGCTCAACGCGAGCGTGACGATTGCCGTCGTCCTCGTCATCCTATGGTTGGCGCTGCGCTGGGGCCGGATCATCCTCGCGGTTTTTATCAGCCTCGTCGTCGGACTCTCAGTGACCGCGGCGCTCGGCATTGTCATGGTCGGCGCCTTCAACCTGATTTCAGTCTACTTCGCCGTGCTGTTCGTCGGCCTCGGCGTCGATTTCGGAATTCAGTTCAGCGTCCGCTATCGAGCCGAACGGCACGAAGTCGATGGTCTCTTCGAAGCGCTTATGCATGCCGGCCGGCGCGCCGGCGCGCCGCTGACGCTGGCGGCGCTCGCCACGGCCGCAGGCTTCCTCGCCTTCCTGCCGACAGCGTATCGCGGGCTGTCCGAGCTCGGCCTGATTGCCGGTGTTGGCATGTTGATCGCGTTCCTCACCAGCATCACCTTGTTGCCGGCCCTGTTGAGCGTGCTCAAGCCGGGCAGCGAGCCGCGGCCGCTCGGCTACACGTTCCTGGCGCCCGTCGACGAATTCCTCGAGCGCCATCGCGTGGCGATCCTTATCGTGACCTTGCTCATCATCGTGGGGGCGTCGCCGCTGCTGTATTGGCTACGCTTCGACTTCAATCCAATGAATCTGCGCGACAAGAGAACGGAATCGGTCGCGACCTACCTTCAGCTCGAACGTGACCAGGCGGGCAGCAGCAACAATATCGCCGCTCTGTTGCCGACGCTGGCGGAGGCGGACGCAGTTGCGGTTAAGCTTCGGGCGCTGCCGCAGGTCGCGCGGGTAACCACGCTTTCCACGTTCATCCCGACGGATCAGGACAAAAAACTGCCGCTGATCAAGAGTGCGGCGGAGACGCTTGATCCGGCCCTTTCGCCGGCTACGATCAGCCCGGCGCCGACGGATGCGGATAACATCGCGGTCATCAACAGCACCGTCAATGCGCTCACTCAGTTTGCCGCCGCTTCGCCGGGTCCCGGTGCCGACGCCGCCAAGCGCCTCGCGACGGCGATGGCGACGCTTGCCAAGGGCGATCAGGCGGCGCGCCAACGTGCCGACACGGCTTTTGTTCAGCCGCTGAAAACGGCGCTCGACAACCTGCGCGGGCTTCTCAAGGCGCAGGAGGTTACGCGGAGCAACCTGCCGGTGGAGCTGGTGGACCAATGGATCACAAAGGACGGGCAGGCGCGCCTGGATGCGGCGCCGAGCGGCAATGAGCGCGACAACGCGACGCTGCGGACGTTCGCGCGCGCCGTGCAGAATATCGAGCCAAACGCGACCGAGGGGCCCATTTCCATTCTCGAGGCACGCCGCACGATCATTACCGCGTTTCTCGAGGCTGGCGCCTGGGCGCTGCTGTCGATCGCCGTCCTGCTGTGGATCACGTTGCGGCGGCTGGGCGACGTGCTGCTGACGCTCATCCCGTTGCTGGTGGCCGGAGTGGTCACGCTGGAAATCTGCGTCTTGATCGATATGCCGCTGAACTTCGCCAACATCATCGCGCTGCCGCTGCTGCTCGGCGTCGGCGTGGCGTTCAAGATTTACTACATCATGGCCTGGCGTGAGGGACAGACCAGATTGTTGCAATCGGTGCTGACGCGCGCGGTGACGTTCAGTGCCTGCGCGACGGCGACCGCCTTCGGCAGTCTTTATTTCTCAAGCGATCCCGGCACATCGAGCATGGGCAAGCTGCTTGCCATCTCGCTGCTGACGACGATGACGGCAGCAGCGTTCTTTCAGCCGGTGCTGATGGGCAAGCCGCGTGAGAAAGAACCGCGGATGCAAGAGAAGGAGAGCCCGGCGGCCGCACTGCCGGGCGGAGTGAACCAAACGCCGGCCTAATGCTGCTTCATCGCGCCACCCGCCTTGCGGGCGGGCGCCGCACTGGGATTGAAGCGAGGATCAAGTTCATTGTAGGCGGCTTCGGGCAAGCGCGTCCAATACACGTTCTTTCCCAACAGCGAAATTCCCAGATAGCCACGAACGACGAGCGTCTGGCCATCCGGCGTCATTGTCATCATGGCGCTGTAGACGTCGCCGTGACGCGGATCCAGGATCGTCCCGTCGGTATACTCGGCGCCGTTTCGTTTCATGCCGCGGATGATGTCCAGTCCCAGCCACGGTTTGCCGCGGCGATCGTCCTTGCACTGGTCACAGATGGCGTTCGGATTGTCGCCGGGCTTCATGAACATCCGCACGATGGCGCCTTCGTAAAGCCCGCCATTGTCGCGAATGAGAAACCACGCATTCGGCTGATGGCTGTCCTCGTCGATTGACTGCCACAGCCCGGCGGCTGTCGGCTCCGCGCCAAGCGTTTGACCGGCGCCGATGAGCAACAGCAGCGCCGCCGCAACCGTCAGGTGTCTCACTCGCATCTTGCTTCTCCTAAGCTAGGTCTTCGTCGCGTTGCGGCCCAACCGCTCGATCCGGTGGTGAAGTTATTCAATAAGCACCCAATCCGGCAAGCGGGGTTCGAACGATTGATGGGACCCAAAGCAACGCCACTATCGCCCGAAAATGGTGGCCGGAGCATGAAAGGCAAGATATGACAACCGCGCACAGGCTGGCCCCCGAGCCGCCGCAATTGTCGCATCGGCTCGATTTGTCGCTCCTGAGCGGCATCGTGGCGATCCTCGTCACCATTACGGCGCCGAGATAGGGGCTGAGAGGGAGAGAAATGCCTATGGCGAGCAAGATTATCATCAGTTGCGCGATCACCGGGTCGATACATACCCCGACCATGTCGGATGCGCTGCCGTTCACGCCCGATCAGATTGCGACGCAAGCGATCGATGCCGCCAAGGCGGGAGCCGCCATCCTGCACCTGCACGCGCGCGACCCGAAGGACGGCCGGCCGTCGCCGGATCCAAACGTATTCATGCAGTTCCTGCCGCGCATCAAACAGGCCACCGACGCGGTCGTCAACATCACCACCGGCGGCGCGGTTACCATGACGGTCGAGCAACGCATCTCCGCGGCGCAGATGCTGTCGCCGGAAATGTGCTCGCTCAACATGGGATCGATGAACTTCGCGCTCTATCCGATGGCGCGGCGCTTCAAGAACTGGAAATACGATTGGGAGGAGAGCTATCTTACCAATTCCGACGCTTACATCTTTCCTAACACGTTTCGCGACATCGAGAAGATCTCGAAGACTCTCGGCGAAGGCCACGGCGTCAAATTCGAGCACGAATGCTACGACACCGGTCACCTCTACAACCTCGCGCATTGCATCGATCGCGGCATGTTCAAACCGCCGGTCTTCGTGCAGCTTATCTTCGGCATTCTCGGTGGCATCGGCCCCGATCTCGACAACCTGTTGTTCATGAAGCGCACGGCCGATCGGCTGTTCGGCGATCAATATTACTGGTCGGTCCTCGCCGGCGGACGGCATCAGATGAACTTCGGCACCAACGCCGCCATGATGGGCGGCAATATTCGCGTCGGGCTTGAGGATTCGCTCTATATCGGGCCGGGCAAGCTCGCCAAGAGCAATGCGGAGCAGGTGGCGAAGATCCGCCGGATTGTCGAGGAGCTCGGTTTTGAGATTGCGACGCCTGCCGAGGCACGCGCGACGCTGGGCCTCAAGGGCGCCGACCGGGTGAAGTTCTAGGCAGCGGGCGGCCCGGCCTTGACCGCGATGGCCGCACGAAGCTAAATCGCGGCCTTCAATGGGCGGTTAGCTCAGCGGGAGAGCACTTCCTTGACATGGAAGGGGTCAGAGGTTCGATCCCTCTACCGCCCACCATTGATGCGAGTTTGACGAACGCTAGATAGTTGGCCGCGAGCTTGTCGTATCGGGTCGCGACACGCCGACATTGCTTGATCTTGTTGAAGAATCGTTCGATCAAGTTGCGCGCCCGATACAGATACGGGCTGAAGCAGATCGGGTCTTTGCGGTTTCGGTTTTAGCGGAATGTTCGCCCATGCTCCTTGCTGGCGCGCAAGCTCCCTGATCCAGTCTGCGTCGTATCCACGATCCGCGAGAAGCATCGTTCGGGGGAGCAAGGCGCTGAGAAGAACCGAACACGGCCGGTTGTCGTGCGCTTCACCGGGCGTGAGGGCGAGATGAACCGGCAGGCCATTGGTGTCCACCACCGCGTGAATCTTGCTGGTCAGGCCACCTCGGTTGCCCGGTCAATTGGGCTGATCTTCTTCGCCGGGCCCCTTTAGCCCAATCAACGCTTGACCCGTACCTTGGGGCCGCCCCGATAAAACCGGTGTCCGTGGAAAGAAGCCCATGACAGCTCGAACGCCTTTTCGAACTGCTGCCGAAACAGCCCGCCTCCTCGGTCTCACCGTTAAGGCGCTCCGCGTCTTTGAGCGTCATGGATTGGTGCAGGCACAGAGAACGGCTGTAGGCTGGCGGGTTTACGGCCCGAATGAGTTGCTTCGTCTGCACCAAGTTATTTGGCTGAAACGTCTTGGCCTTAAGCTCACTCAAATCGGTGCCATCTTGCATGACCAAAGCGTCGATCTCGACAGGCTTTTGGCTTTACAGGAAGAAGTCCTGCTCGATCGTAAGCACTCCATCGATCAAGCGCTACGCTTGGTTGGAAAAGCTCGGGCCAAGATGACGCGTGGCGAATCCCTGTCCGCGGACGAGTTGATCGCTCTGACAAAGGAGACTGCCATGACAAGAGAAGTCCCAGGCTGGGCCAAAAAGATTTCGCCATTTGTCGATCCCCACTTGTCCGAAGCCGACAAGGAAGAGCTCGAGAAGCGTTATGATGGCGTGGCTTGGGAACGTCTCATTGCAGAGGCAAAATCTCTGCTGGGAACGGACCCAGCAGTACCTGCCGCACTTGCGCTTGCCGCCAGATGGAAAGACCTGACCGCCGCCGTCACTGGCGGTAATCAGGACGTGAAGGAGAAACTCAGAGATATACAGCGGGATGCCTGGGCAGATCCGCAAACGGCGCAAACATTCCCTGTCACCCCTGATGTCTTGGAGTTTATCAGAGCAGCCGTCACAAAGCTCGAAGAGCAAAAGCATTGACCAAATCTGCGCAGGTCCAATCGGTCCAGAAAGGCCGGTGCGAGCCAGCCTCTCTGGATCGGCCCACCAACCAGGACGAACAGCACGAGACCTCGCCCCAGCGCGTCAGACGATGATCGACGAAGACGCAGGTCAGCTGGCCGCCGATCGCGCCGGAGGTCCGGGTAGTGGGCCATTGTGTCATTTCGCGGCAACACAGCAATTCGGTCGCTATTGGTGCATAGCGGACTCAGGCAAGCCATCCGCTCGGCAGATTTATGGGTTCACGGCCTAGCACTACTTTGGCAGATCGCAAAAAATAATAGGCGTGATGGGATTCCCAAATCATTTTTTCTGTAACTCATGGGTGGTCGGCTTTTGGAGGGCCGACCATGAGGAACACCCGATCGGATTGGGAAGACGAACTTGCACACTGGCTCAAACCTTTCCTGGTGCGTTTGGGTCATAAGGCGCGGCAGCGAATGTGCCCGCTTTACGTGGCGGGGCTGATCGGCCCTGGTGAACGCAAGAGCATTCTGCCAATGGCCGAGCGACTTGCGCCAGGCAACTATGATCAGCTGCATCATTTTGTTGCTGCCGGCGTCTGGGATGCGGCGCCACTGGAGACGGAACTGCTCGTTCAAGCCGACCATCTGGTCGGCGGCAGCGATGCGGTGTTGGTGATCGACGACACTGCGGTGCCGAAGAAGGGCAAGCACTCGGTAGGTGTCGCTGCGCAATATGCTTCAGCGCTGGGCAAAACCGCCAATTGCCAGACGCTGGTATCACTGACGCTGGCACGAGGTGAAGTGCCGGTGATGCTGGCCTTACGCCTTTTTCTTCCAGACAGTTGGACGGGCGACCGGGTGCGTTTAAAGCGAGCGGGCGTTCCAGTCGAATGCCGAACTGCCCGTACCAAGCCAGAGATCGCCCTCGCTGAGATCGATCGCGTGATGGCGGCCGGGGTACGCTTCGGCTGTGTGCTGGCGGATGCCGGTTACGGGCTGAGCGCGCCGTTCCGCCAGGGGCTAACGGCCCGCAAGCTTGCTTGGGCGGTCGGCATCCCTCGTCACCTCAAGATGTATCCTGTCGACGTGCGGCTGATCTGGCCCGTTGCCAAGCGCGGCCGCCCGCGCCGGCGGCATGTCCCAGATATTCTATCGATACCGGCCGAAGGCATGCTGGCCAATGCCAAGTGGCAAACTGTGAGCTGGCGAACCGGGACGAAAGGCAAGCTCAAAGCCCGCTTTGCCGCTGTCCGCGTCCGCACAGCCGACGGACCACCGCAGCGGATCAGGGACAAGGGTCAGCAACATCTGCCGGGCGACGAAGCCTGGCTTATCGGCGAACACCGCACCTCAGGCGAGAGGAAATACTACCTCGCCAATCTGCCTGCCGCGACCAGCCTGCGCACCTTGGCCGCAGCCATCAAGGCGCGATGGATTTGTGAACAGGCCCATCAACAACTGAAAGAGGAACTCGGCCTCGACCACTTCGAGGGCCGATCCTGGCTAGGCCTTCACCGTCATGCGCTCATGACCATGATCGCCTTCGCCTTCCTTCAGCATCGTCGCCTCAAAAAAGTGAGGCGGGGAAAAAACAATCAACGGACCACCGCCTCAACCAAGCTTGCCAGCCGTGCGTCACGCCATCGTCGCGCTCATTGCTCGACCGCCACCTCAACGTTGCCCGAACTGTCGAAGATGGATCTGCGCAAAGACGCAGCGTGAATAATCTGCCAAAGTAGTGCTAGATTGAATCGATTTCGCCGCAAGCAGCGGTCGGCACGCCATCGTTCGCCACCGGCCGCAACCGGCTCGTCACATCCCTTCAGCCTTCTTGCGCTTGTTGCAAGCGCTCCAATATTGCGGCCACTTCTGTCCGGGAGGAATCTTGCCCGCCGCCTTTTCGGCCTTCCACTCGGCGCCACAGGCGCGCTCACGAGCGTACATGGCCGCCCGTCCGCCTGACGGTTTTGCGGCGGGTGCGTTGGTGGCGGCCGGCGCGGCCGCCGGCGGCGGGGCTGGCGGCGGGGTTTCAGCGGCAGGGGCTCCCTCGGACATGCACTGCTTGCTGAAGTCGCGATACTTCATCCCGCTGGTCTGATTGTTCGCCTTCATGTCCTGCCACTGAGCGGCGCATTCCTTCATGGTCTTGGCCTGCGCTGGAATGGAAACGGCCGTGGCGAGCGCAGCGACAAATAGTCCCGACGCGATCAACAGGTGGGTTTTCATGGCGGCAATGCTCCTATTCAGAGGTGAGGCGCTCGGTTCGGCGCCCTTTTAATGACGGCGCTCACGTACCGGTGGCGTCGGATACGCACTTCTTGGTGAAGCTTGTCTTCGCGGCGCCGGCGAGCTTTTTGTCCGTGGCTTGCGTATCGCAGGCGGCTTGCGCGTCCTTGGTGCATTTCGTCATGAAGCTTGTCTTCGCCGCGCCCGCGAGGTTCTTGGCGGCGGCTTGATCCGCGCAGGAATCCGCCGTCGTCCCGGTGGCATCGGTCACGCACTTCCCTGTGAAGCTCGTCTTCGCGGCGCCGGCGAGCTTCTTGTCGGCGGCTTGCGCATCGCAGGACGCCTGCGCGTCGCTGGTGCATTTTGTCATGAAGCTTGTCTTCGCCGCGCCGGCGAGCTTCTTGGCGGCGGCCTGATCCGCGCAGGAATCCGCCATCGCCGCGGTGGTCAGGCAAAACGACGCGACAATAATTGCAATCGTCCTCACTATTTCCTCCCGCATGTTATCGACAAAATCGGTCGCGGCCCGTGATCTCAGGTCGGCTTGATCGTTCCGTTGGGCGATGCCTTGTCGACGATGTCCGGCAGGTACTGCGCCATGTTCTTGAGCGTCTCGTCGACAGGCAGGCCGAGCTTGCGAGCGAAATCCTGCAGCTGCGAGTTGCCGATGATCGCCTTCAACTGCTCCGCGGTGATCGGCTGGTTGGCTCCGGGGCCGAGCCAGGACTGCACCTGGGCACCGAGACCGCCCTTTTCCAGCGCCGCGACGAGCCCGTTGAGATCGCGATACTGGGTTTGCGCCAGCACGTTGTTGATCACCGCCGGCAGCCCGGCCGACTCGGCTTGCCCCAGGAGGCTCTTGAGCATGTCGCCTAGTCCCAAACTATCCAACAAACCCATATTCGCTCTCCGTGGCCGCTATCACTGACCGCTATCGGTCGCTATATCACCGACCGCATCATCGGCTCTATCACTGCGCAGAAACGACAAAGCTGCGCCGGTGCCGTGTCAAAACCACGGGCGCAGCTTAGTCGAAGCCTGTTCGTTGTACCAGAGGCCGACACGCGGCTTCCGGCAAATTGTCCCTTATTTTCGCAGCAGCGAGTCGGGAACCTTGCCGCCGTTCTCGGCGAGTTTTTGCATGACTTGTTTGTGCAGCCAAATATTCATTGTCGCCGAATCGTTCTTGTCGCCGGTGAAGTGCAATTCGTCGGCGAGTTCTTTGCGTGCCGTGAGGCTGGAGTCGAGATTGAGAAGCTTCATCAGGTCGACGATCGATTTCTGCCAGTCGAGTTTTTCTTTATTGCTTGCCGCGAGTTTGGTGAGAATGGCCTCGACATCGACTGTGGCCGCTGCGCCCGCCGCGGGGGCGGATGACGTCCCTGCAGGCGCCGCGCCCGGGGCGGCTGGTGCCGATGGCGTCCCGGCCGGGGCCGCGCTGGCGTGACCGAAGATTGACGATACGATTTTGCTAAGAATGCTCATGATACTCTTCTCCCTTATCCGTTATCAAATTCCGTCGCCAAAGACGGCCTTTCGGCCCCATTCCAAGACTTGAATCCAAGACTTGAACCCAAGACTAGCAGTTCCAGATTTGCAGCCCCAGACTTGCAGCCCAAGACTTGCGCCCCAAGACTTGGTTTAGTGTCGTGTTTTAGTTTCAGCGTTTTGGTTTCAGTGTTTTCAGTCTCGGTAATGTACGCGAATTGACCATAACGGTCCGATCCGACAATTCTTTGACATCCAAGGGGTTGTCGCTACGCCTCGTTTTTCGGTGTGATCAGGCCAAATGCGGCAATCGCCGCGAGCGCCAGCGAGATCAGAACATTATAGCCGGCGAGCGAGAGGCCGAGAAGGCGCCATGCCGCCTCGTCGCACCGCACAACGTGTACCGACCGCAATTGATCCAGCAGCGGGCCTTTCGCGGTAAGATCGGTAATGGGGCCGGAGCACTCGGTGGGCCCTGGCCACCAGCGCCATTCGACGCCGGCGTGATAGGCGCCGAGTGCGGCGCTGCCGAGCATCGCCGCCATGATTGCAACGAAGCCGACGGTAAGCAGGGCGCGCGGCGCTCGCACAATCGCGGCGATCACCATCAACAGCGAGAGCGGAATGACGATGTGGTACGGCAGGCGCTCTTCAAGGCAGAGCGGGCAGGGCGCGAGCTTCAGGACATACTGGAAGTACCAGGCGCCAAGCAGAGTGGCGGCGCTAAGGAAAAAGATCGCCAGCGCCGTCGCCGCAGCCGGCTCGCGGCGAAGTTGTTCGCGCCAGTTCGCCTTCATCGCCACTACGGTCATGGGGCAACGCCAATGGAGAAAAATGCCGCCGCGGCCTGCGCGGCCGCCGCACTTTGCCGATCCGGGGGGCGGATGCAAGCCCGGAACGCAAGCCTGGCGGGCGTGACCACGATAATTTGATTTTCTTTTGCCCAGTCCGCTACCCGGCGATATAGATACCGGGCTGGGCATAATCGGGAAAAGTGGCAGCCGGCTTTCCGAAAATATCATGCTCGGCTAGGGCATGATCCGGAAAAGTGGTAGCCGGTTTTCCGAAAACATCATGCTCGGCTAAAAACGACAGGACGACAATTGCTCCCGGTTTTGCGATTGGCGCTCCATGCCCGTGTGGCGGAACTGGTAGACGCGCACGACTCAAAATCGTGTTCCGCAAGGAGTGGGGGTTCGATTCCCTCCACGGGCACCACAGCTAAAATCGAAAAAATCACCAATGCTATCGCCGCGCGGATCGTGCGACCCGTTTACGGCCAGCGCTGTGCACGACCGCGATGGCGTTCAAAGCACGCGGCGTCTCAGCTCATAAACTCGACGCGGCCGTTGTCCAGATCGTAGCGTGCCGCCAAAACCTTGACTTTGTTCGCTTTGATCGAGTGTAAGACGATCTCGCTCTCGGTGGCCACCTTTGCGGTAGTGCGCTTCGCGCTTTCGCGAACCGTGTTGTCGACAAAATCACCGGGCTTACCGTAAACGGCCTTGGCAGCCGGGACGATGGCGTCGACCATGGGGCCGATGGAGCCTGGAAACGTCGCGTGATTTTCAACGACCGAGCACGCTGCGGCAACCGCCCCGCACTTTTCGTGACCCATGACGACAATCAGCGGGACGCCAAGATGCTCGACGCCATATTCGAGGGTTCCCATTGTTGCAGTATCGACCATGTTGCCGGCATTGCGCGCGACGAAGAGCTCGCCCAATCCCATTCCGCCGAACAGGAGCTCCGGGGGAACGCGGCTGTCGGAGCACGTGACGATCGACGCCCAAGGCGCCTGCCCGTTGGCCACCTGGCCGCGCTGCTTGGAGAGCTCTACCGCGCAGACCTGAGGGGCGGTCACGTATTTTTCGTTGCCGGCCTTGAGTCTCTCTATCGCCTCGTCCGCCGTGACGCTTGTTGTGTTGCCCGCCGCGAAGGCCAGACGGCTTCCGAAGAGGCTGCCGGCGGCGACGCCGGCCGCCGATAGCGCAAGAAAGCCGCGGCGGTCGAGCGCCAGTCGGTCACATTGAATGCACATGCTTAACCCCTTGTTTGGAAAGCCGCCACGCGCGTCCATTTAGCGTTCGTGTGTTTAGCGTTCTCGCTAAAGGTACGTCCAGTGATTCCGTGTCTACGCTTCCCGTATGGCACTAAGCTGACATTTCGCCTCTGCCGCCGCCGACGCTGCCGGCCCCAAATGCTTCTCGGTTCAAAGCGTACGGGCGGCCTCGACCATGTTCTCCATCTTGGCGCGCAGCACCGGAATGTTCCGCGACGGATGGCGGCCGAAGCCGCACGACGGCGAGACCCAAAGGCGCTCTTCGCCCACAACTCTCGCCCAATCGGCGATACGCTCGCGGATCTTCTTGACCGGCTCGATCCAGTAGCTGCCTTCGTCGACGATTCCGGCCGCGAGCTGCATGCTTTTCGGCATTTTCTTAAACGAGTCGCGCTCGATCCACTGGAAAAAGTATTTGACCTCGAATGCCGCGATGTCGACGACGCCATCGAGGCGCTCCAAAATATCTACCCACGGGGCGCAGTGCAGCGCATGCGAGATCGGCCGGCCGCGCAGATTGCCGTTGCAGAAGTGCAGCGATTTCTTGGCTTTGACGCCTTCAAAACAGGGCGCGATCAGATCGGCGGCCTGTTGCGCGGTCATCATTCCCATGTTGACCTCAGCGCCGAAAATCGGGGCGTCGAGTTGCACGTTTGCACATCCCTCGTCAGCCATCGCCCGCAGTTCGCTATTGATGATTTCGGTCACCGCCGGCATTTGCGGCGTTATGGCGTCCAGCTGATCGCGGCCGGCGACGACGACCTCGTAGGGCGCGACCACGGCGGCTTTGCGCACGCCGCCTGGCAGCTTCTTTTCACGGCGAAAGGCTTCCAGGTAACCGAGACCGTGAGGTGCGCTGATCTTGCCGACGACCTTGGCGTGGGTCATGTCGTCATAGTCGAAAACGTCTTCGGCCTGCGGCTTGTCGACTTCAAGGCCAGTCAGGCATTTGTGCATGTGCAGAATAAAATTGTCGGTTTGATATTCGCCGCCGGTCCATTCGTCGAGACCAAGGTCGCGCTGCTCCTGGATCGCTTTGGCGGCGGCGCGATTGAGGATCGCCTCGCTTTGCTGCGGCGAACATTCACCCGCGTGATGGCGGGCCAAATCTTTTTCCATCTCGGGGTGAGGCCACCAGGATCCGACAACGGTGGTGCGAACGGCCATCTTAAGTCCTCCCTTGCAGATTTTTTGCGCGTTTTGAGAATTGCTTGTACTGCGGGCGTGTGTCCCCGGCCCTTTGCAGCCAGGGACGATTACGGCGATCGATTTCCCGGCGCGGCGGGCGGACACAAAGCACGCCGCGCCAGGAGGATTATTACGCCCAGCTGGTTTTCAGCTTGGCCGGCACGTAATCGGAGTCGGGGTAACCGACGCCGCCGACCGCGTGGAACCAATCGCCCTGCCACTGGCCTGCGGTGTAGAGCCTGTTGAGCAATTGATTGCGCATATCGTACTCGCCAAGCATGGTCTTGTAGGTATGGCTCTTGATGTGGGCGGCGATGGCCTCACGGTCCATCGAACCCGCGCCTTCGATCGCTTGGGTCAGCAGTTGGTTATTCGCGTAGTACAAGGGGCTGCCATTAAAGTCGGCATCGACGCCGGTGACTTCCTTGTGCAGCTTGTAGAAGGCGCGGGTGTTCGCGTTGTCCGGGATGCCGCCCCAGCCAAGAACGTTCTCCACCGCGGCCCCGAATTTTCCACGGTAGCCAGGGAAGGCGCAGCCGATACCGTTGAAATATACCTTCACAGAGAAGTCTTCGATCTTGGCCTGCTCGGTCAGGCCGAATGTATCCGGCGGGTAAGACCAGGCGATAAAGGCATCGGGATTGGTCGCCTTTGCAGCCTTGATGACCGGCGCATAGTCCTGCGTGCCCAGCGGATATGATTTGTTATAGACGATGTCGAAGCCGGCCGCCGGGAACTGCGTCTTGCTGATGTTTGAGATTTCGATGCCGTACTCGTCGGCAACATTGACCATGGCGACTTTGTTGCCGATCTGACCGCTAGCCTGGAACTTCTTGAGGATGCCAATGACGGTCGTGCTGTATTGGGTGAGCGTACCGTTGCCGAAAAAGAGAAGCGGATATTTTTTGACCAGCTCCGGACCGAGTTCAGTGACACAGGCGACCGGGATCTGCGGATAGCCGAGCTTGGCAAACGTCGGTACCGCGGCGATGTTGAAGCCGGTGCCGTACAGTCCCGCGATCCAGTCGACCTTGTCGACCGAAGCCAGGCGTTCCACGGCCTTGATGGACTCGGGAGGCTGCGTGCGGTCGTCGTATTCGATCAGCTCGACCTTGCGCTGCCCGTCTTTGAGTTTCAGGCCGCCATTCTGGTTGGTTTGCTGGGCCCACAGCCGCCACGGCGGAAAATGTGTGACCGCCGCGCCGGGGGCAAGTGGACCGGTTTTTGGACCGACTACTCCGACTTTGATGGCTGTTTGATCCGCTCTCGCGGCGCGAACGAATGGTGCAACCAGCGCCGTGGCGCCAGCATATTTCAGCAAGTCGCGTCTGCGCATTTCAGGCCTCCCTAGAGGTTTTGGCTTGTCCGGGGATCGTTGCCCCGTCGTTTGTTGGTACACGGACGCCCGCCGCATGGCGGCTTGTGTGCAGTCGGCGTGTACGCCGGCAAAATAACGTAATCCGGAGTATGGCGCACGGACATTCACGGCCGTGGGCAGCGACGGCCCGATGCGGTCAAAGAAGAACATGGGCGAATGCTGGGCGAATGCAGTGGGCGGCGTATACTAGCGACAGCACCGCCGAGGGCGGCGCGGCCTCGCCTTCATATTGGGGTCAGGCCCGTTCCGGATAATGAGCGGCGGCAATCGCCGAGCTAAAGCCAAGCCGAAAAAGTTCGTTGCCGAGGTCCACATTCCCATCTAGGACCAGCCACGCAGGAAGCCAGAAAGCCAGAAATGTCAAAACAAGCGATGCGCGACGAGACCGAACGTCTTGTGAGAGAGGCGTTGGAGCGTAAAACCGTCACCGTCAAGCAAGGCAAGACCCGCATCGAGACCAAATGCGGGAAGTGCGGAGCGCCCAATCGCGTCTCGGCTGCTCCCGGCGAAGTCCGGGTGGCATACACGTGCAAGGAATGTGGCGACAAACAGCGGACGTTATGACGGCCCCGCCTCGCCGTCGGTGCAACGCCATAAAGCGCTGACTTCCCTCGCCCCGGCGAGGGCGCGATCTTGATCAAACGGTTCACCGAAAATGAAATTCTCGCATTTTTCGCATGTCTGGGCCAAGCCCGGCTTGACGCCGCATGAGCGCTACGAACAGCTCTGGCGCGAGCTGCAATTGTGCGACGAAACCGGTTTCGATCACGCCTTCTGCGTCGAACACCATTTCCGCCCCGACGAAAGCTGGATGTCGTCTCCGAGCCTCTATGCGGTCGGCGCCGGCGCCCGCACCAAGCGGCTGCGCGTCGGACCGATGGGATACATCGTGCCGCTCTATCATCCGCTCCGCCTTGCCGAGGAGATCGCACTGGTCGATCAGATGCTGGGTGGACGGATGGAACTTGGCCTCGTTCCTGGCATCAATCCGGACTATTTCCGGCCGTTTGGTCTCGACTACGGAGCGCGCAAGTCGCCGACGCTTGAATTCGCCGATTATCTGCGCGCCGCCTTCGGCGACACCCAGCCGTTCTCGTTTCACGGCGAGGCATTCCATACCGATAGCGCCGAGCTTGCGGTCAAGCCGTTGCAGCGCCCGCATCCGCCGTTATGGATGATGAGTCGCGATCCGCGGACGCTGGAGTTCTGCGCCAGGGAAGGAATCAATCCAGGCTACTTCCTGGTTTATCCGCGAGCCGATGCCGCGCCGCGCTATCGCAAGTTCCTGGAAGACTGCAAGCGCACCGGCCGGACGACGAAGCCGCACATCGCTTACAGTTCGGTCTGCTATGTCGACGAGACCGACCAGAAGGCGCTCGATACCGCGCTGTTCCGGGCGAGCCGCGCCTACGAGGGCTTTCTGGCGCCGCCGAAGTCGGGCGAGAGTTTCGAGGACCGCGCCGCCGCCTTCGCCAAGATGTTCGTCGGCCGCGGTGAGCCGGGCGCCTCGGAGATCATGATGAACGTGTTCAACCCCGACTATCTGCTCAAGCACGAGCTGGTATTCATCGGTTCGCCGGAAACGGTCGCGGCCAAACTCCACGCCGCCGCCACCGCAGGCGTGTTCGACACGTTCATGGGCGAGTTTAACTTCTCCGACCTGCCGGAGCCCGATCTGATGCGCTCGATCCGGCTGTTCGGAGAACAGGTGATCCCGGCGCTGCGCGGCTACGAGCCGTTTTGACTTTTTGCGGGTTCACTGCGCCTGCGCCAATTCGGGATGCGCCTTAAGCCGCGCGGTGTTGAGCCGATGGATGGCGAAGCAGACGACGGCCGCGGCGGCGAACGGCAGCGTCGACCACATATAAAGCTGCTGCACCGGCAGGCCGACGAACAGCGCGCCCGCGAGCGGCCCGACGATCGACCCGATGCGTCCGAGGCCGAGCTGCCAGCCCGATCCGTTGGCGCGGAGCGACGTCGAATAGAGCATCGCTCCGACGACATTGATGCCGATCTGGACGCCGAGCACGATGAAGCCCGCAAAGAATGTCGCCGTCAGCAAGGCGGCCTCCGAGGTCACGCCGGCAAAGCCGATCGAGCCGACCACCGGGACCGCGAGCACGAGGAGAAGCGAGATGCCGAGGAAGCGATGCCGCTGCAGCCACCAGCAAAGACTCAGTGCGCCGACGGTGCCGCCGATTTGCAGGAACGCGGCGGCGAGCGCCGCGGTCGCCGGCGGCAGCTTGGCGGCGGTGAGCAGCGTCGGCGTCCAGCCCGACAGGAAGAAGTAGCCCATCAGGTTGAGCGCAAAGAGGAGCCACGACAGCGGCGTGATCAGCCACAGGCCGTCGCCGAACAGGTAGAGCGGATTGGACGATGGCGACTGCTTTTCGTCCTCGATGACAAAGCGGGCGTTCGCCGGCACGGCGAAACCGGGACGCAGCACGGCAATCAATCGTTCCATCCGCGGGCGCTGGCTCTCATGCAGCGCCATGTATTTGATCGATTCCGGAAGGCCGACAATGGCGGCCAGCGCAATGACGATCGGCAGGATGCCGCCGACCTGAAAAATGATCTGCCAGCCATATTGCGGCGCGAAGGCCGCGCTGATGAAACCGGCAAGCGCGCCGCCGAGCGGCACACATCCGACGGCGATGATCGGCAGCGTCGCGCGCGACCGCCGCGGCGCCGATTCCGTGCACAGCGCCACCACATTGGGAATCACGCCGCCGATGCCCAATCCAGCGAACAGCCGCAGCCAGAACAATTGCGTGAGGTCGGTCGAATAGGCGGCGGCGAATGTCAGCACGCCGAACAGCAGGTTGCCGCCGATCAGCGCAGGTTTGCGTCCAAAGCGGTCGCCGACCCAGCCGAACAGCGCCGAGCCGAACAGCACGCCGATATTGCTGGCGCTGAGTACCGGTCCGAGCGCGCTGCGCGGAATGCCCCATGAAGCGACAAGATGCGGGGCGGCAAACGCAATGGCGGCGATGTCATAGCCGTCGATGATCGAGATCAGGATCGACCAAATGACGAGCTTGACCTGGAACGGGCTCAGTCCGCGCTCGTCGAGCAGACGCGAAACTTCAACCACCGCCCCGCCGGCCATCGTTCCCCCCCTTGCCGTCTTTGTTTGTGCCGATAGAGGCGCGGCTGCGTGCGTGCACGTTAGGCCAGCAGCTTCGCGAAGAAAAGCGACGATCGAGATGCCGTCGCAAGGCGAGGATGGATTTCGGGCAACGCGTGGTATTCACCTGCGCCGCCGGCCCTTATGCCTGGTCCGCTCAGGCAACGACTTCGATAACCCCCATCATTCCTTTGTCCTCGTGATCGACGGCATGGCAGTGATAGACGAAGCGCCCGACGATGACGGGATCGGTGAATGGAATGACGACCTTCATCAAGCCGGGTCCTTGATCGGTTGCCGGCGGCACCGAGGCCGTGTCCCGCAGGCTGTGATCGTCCACCCGATCGTCGCCGACCACAGTGACGAGGAATGGCGTCTGATGGATATGAAAGCTGTGGTACTGCTGATCGTTATTTATGATCGTCCATTCCTCCGTGTCGCCCAGCTTGACGATCTGGTCGATCCGATCCTCGTCGACGACGCGACCGTCGATCATGAACACCTTTCGATCCGCGGTCCGGGAATATACCAGCGTGCGCCGTCGGGCGATTGGGGCGGCTCTGACCCCGTCGAGCCATTGATCGCCACGCAGTTGCTGGCGCAGAACTTCGTTCTCGAGCTCCGGGCCAGGCGTCCGCGATCCGCTGGACACGATGACGGCTAGTTGCTGAACCGGTTCCGGCGGTCGCCACGCTTCGTTCTGAAACGAGATGGTGCGCATCGCGTATTCGCCGGACTGCGGGCCGATGGCGATCGCGTCGATCCGTTCGCCGGGGCCGATAAAGAACTCGCTGACCTTGCGCGGTTGCGAGAGCGGATGACCGTCGGTCGCAAGAATGTAAAGCGGCATTCCCTCGATTTGGAATCGGATGAACAAAGAAGCGCCGATATGGGCGATGCGCCAGAACTGCAACTCGCCGGCGCCGATTTGCACGCCGGGACTCAACTGGCCGTTGATCGAGATGACCCTGTTACCTTCGCCGATCTCGACATGCTTGATGAGGAGAAAGCGCTCGGGCAGGCCCTGCAGAAACGGAAAGAGCTGCTCGGAGCCGTCAACGACAAGGCCGCCGGACATTCCGCCTAAAATCTGATCGTTGACGGCGCCGTGCGCATGGGGGTGGTACCAGAACATGCCTGGGCCCTGCCGGCCGCGAGCCGGAATGTCCACCTGGTACCGGAACGTTTCGCCGGGATGCACGTGCACAAACACGTTGTCGGAGTTGCCCCCCGGCGACACGCTCATTCCGTGATAGTGCAGGTTTGACGGCCTGTCCGGGAGATCGTTGCGGAACGTGATCCTCATGCTGTCGCCCAAACGCGCCCGCAGCAGTGGCGGCACGTAAGAGCCGTCGTAGAGAAGCCCGGGAAAGCGGTATTCGCCGATCTGCACCGGCCCAGCCGCAGCCGTGATCGCGGTCTCCAGCACGCCGCCAACGCTGCGAATTTCCGACGGCTGAATCAGCGGCTCGGGAACTTGCGCCGCTGCCCGGGCCCGGACCTTTAACCCGAGCAGCGCCGGACCGGATGCCAGGAGTGTCTCCGCGGCCAGCAGTCGGCCGGCCCGCCCGGAGGCCATCAGGAACGACCGGCGATCAAGCTTCCGCGGTTGGGAGGGCTCCATGATGTTCCCCTGTTCCCGTTCGCCAGTATCCGGAAAAATCGGGCATCCAATCGATGGTGAAGGCCGTGCTCAACGACGATCCTGCGCGATGTAGCGAGCCGCATTATGGCTTCAACCGCGTGTCGGTTTCTTATTAGATTTTGATCGAATTCTTGGTCGGGTTCTTGTTGATTCTTGCCGATTTTATTCTGCGGCTTGCGGCGGCGCGCGGCGGGCGCCGTTGCGTCGTGGCCTTGTGCCCGCGCTCGCCTCGCGGCTTTTCATATTGGCGTACATCCGCCGCAAGCCGGATTTAAGAGCAGCCACCTCTTCGGACCGCACACCGGCGATGGCTGCCGCTTCGTATTCAAGCGCCAGCGGGATAAGGCGTTCGACTTGCGCTTTTCCTTTGCTCGTCAGTTTGACGACGACTTCGCGCGTGCTGCTGGTGGAACGCGTTCGCGTGACGAAGCCGAGCGTGGCGAGCCGCGTTACCAGACGCGAGAGCGTCGAAGCGTCGATGCTGGTCAGGCCGGCGAGATCGATCTGGCGCTGTCCACCCTTGCTGGCCAATGCCGCCATGACGCGCCACATGGCGATGCTCAGGCGATGTGGCGTAAGCGCTTCCGCGCCAAATTGCTCGGCAATGATGGTGCCGACCCGGTTCACGAGGTAGGGCAGGTAATTGTCGAGGTCGAGCTTGGTGGATTCCTTCACGAACCTGAACATCCCTGGCGCGAACGGCCCTCGTCTAATTGAATTCCCCGCAGCGGTCAAAATTGGCCGTGGCGCGAGCGGGGCCTCCGCTTTATTGCATTTACAACAGATGCGTTGGCAACTAACATGCACGCCAGTTCGCGCTGACGACGGGTGGTGTATCGTCGCCGGGTTCTACGGTCCGACAGAGACCGGAACCGAACCAGGGAGGAAGCGATATGGCGACATACGTACTCGTTCACGGTGCTTGGCATACCGGCGCCGAACTCGAACCCACCGCAGCTCCGATCCGCGCGTCCGGTCATGAGGTGCACACCCCGACGATCGCCGGCAACAAGCCGGGCGATCCGAAGACGATCGGACTTAAGGATGCGATCAAATCGATCGTCGACTATCTTGCCGAGAAAAATCTGAAGGACGTCGTTCTGGTCGGGCACAGCTATGGCGGCATGGTCATTACCGGGGTGGCCGATCAAGCGCCCGAAAGGATTCGCCGTCTGGTCTACTGGAACGCCTTCGTTCCCAACAACGGCGAAAGCCTCAACGACATGGTGCCGCCGTCTTATGTTGCGCTGTTCGATGCGATTTCCGCCCAGCGCGGCGACAGCTCGGTGGTGCTGCCGTTTCCGATCTGGCGCGAAGCTTTTATCAACGACGTCGATCTCGCCGCCGCCCAGAAGGCCTACGACATCCTCAATCCGCATCCGGTGAAGACGTTCTCCGACAAGATTTCGCTCAAGACCAATCCGGCGGACATGCAGATCGCCAAGTCCTACATCAACTGCACCGAAGACACCTCGTTGCCGCATCACTATCCGTGGCATCCGCGGCTGTCGCAGAAGCTGGGACTGTTCCGGCTCGTACAAACGTCCGGCAGTCACGAGCTTTGTTTCTCGAATCCCAAGCGGCTGGCGCAGGCGATCATGGAGGCCGGTCGCGACTGATCCGGCGGCGGAAAACAACTGAATAGGGGTGCGGCCCGCGGGCCGCACCCCGCGGTAACACAGTGTCCTAGGAGAAAATCATGGAATTCGGCTACTTCACGCTCAGCGACAACCACTACGCAAACAATACGCGCTCCTCCAACCAGTTCGTCGCCGACATTACCACCGAGGCACTGCTTGCCGACAAGCTCGGGATGCATTCGGCGTGGATCGGCGAGCATCATTTCAACTCGCTCGGCGTGTTGTCGTGTCCGGATCTCGTGCTGACCTACGTTGCGGCCAACACCAAACGCATCCGGCTCGCTCCGGCGGTGACGGTACTGCCGCTGCATCATCCCATTCGCGTTGCCGAACAATGGGGCACGCTCGATCTTCTTTCTGGCGGTCGCGTCGATTTCGCCTGCGGCCGCGGCTACGACCAACGCGAATATCTGCCGTTTCATGTCTCCTTCGAGGACAATCAGGGGATTTTCGAGGAAGGCCTCGAACTCGTGCGCCGGCTTTGGCAAGCCGAGGACCGCATTTCGCACCACGGCAAATATTATTCGTTCGATGACGTGCGCATCACGCCGAAGCCGGTGCAGCAGCCGATCCCGACTTATGTCGGGTCGTTTTCAAAGCCGTCGATCGAGCTTGCGGCGCGATTGGGTTGCGGCCTGATCGTGGCGCCGTTCGCGGCGGCCATCAGTTATGGCGGGCTCAAGCAGGTCGCCGACCTTTACCACGAGACCTGCGCCAAATATGGCCAAAAGCCGGGCCGGCTGATGTGCAGCTACTTCACGCATTTTGCTGACAACAAGGCGCAGGAAGACGCGCAGCGCGCGCGGCAGATTCGTTACTACAAGGAATGCGTGATCCCGGCATTTCCCGGCGATCCGAAGACGGCGCCGCCGAGCTACCGCTATTTCGTCGGTATGGTCGAGCGGTTGCAGAAGGTCAAACCGGAGGACTTGACGGAAAACTCGGTGCTGCTCGGCTCACCGGAACGAATTACCGAGGTGCTGAAAAAAGTCGAGGCGGCCGGGTTTGACGAAGTGATCCTCTATTTCAACGTCGGCTTGAAGCCGCACGGTCAGGTCAAGGACGAGATGGCGCGCTTCATGGCGGAGGTGGCGCCGGGCTTCGCCGGCGCGCACAAGGAACATGCGGCGTAGCGCCCGTTACGAAGCAGCCTGACAAAAGAGCCTGCGACGCCCGCGGCTGGCCGGCGTCGTTGAACTTTGGGGGGACGTCTATTTGGGGGGACGTCTATGCTTGGTCAGGCGTCCCCAATTCACGGGGACGGAGCGCGGCCTTATTCGAAGAACGACCGCATCGCGGTATGCTGCCTTCTTTGCTCCATGAACCAATCGCCGGACGTGCCCACGACTGTCTTTCTGGCATTCACGGATTTAAGCTTTTTGATTGCAGGCGGGGTTTGCTGGGTCGCGGCCGATAAGCCGGCCTTCTGCGGATTTCGAACTTCCGTCGCGCCAGGTGTGCTCCCCGCAGCGGGCGGCGTTCGATCAGGCGTCGATGACCCTGCCTCGGCATGGCCGATCACCGTGGTTGCGACGCGATGATTGCGGACCACGTGCCTGACATGAGGTTTTGAACAGGTCGAATGGAGAAAGGCGAAGGCAAAGTCGCCGCAATCCGGTGTCTGCGGCAAGCTGGAGGGCGTCCGCGCGATCTGTCGTGCAACATGTGCCACCGGCGCCGCTTGTTGAGCGGGTGTCGTCGCCGCCAATACCGGCTCGCCGTCGAGCGCCTGCTGACCGAGCGTCACGGCAGCGATCAGCACACCGATAGCGGCGCAGGCGAGAAGTGTTCGTTTATTCAGTACACGTGCGGGGGACATGGCGGTCAAACTCTCATTGACGTCCGTCTCACGAGGCGGACCCCACAGCACGCAAGCTAGGAAGATAGAAACGACCCCTCCATTGCACTAAGGTCGCTGCGCACTGTCGAAACGGATGGAAAGCCAATACGAAAGTATCGGTGCCGTTGGCGTTTACACGACCCGCTTCTCAAACCGGAATTTGCGCAGATCAAAAATAGTCCGTTATCGCGCGGCGCGACTTTCAACTAACAAACGACAAGGAAAACGCTCTCTGGCCAATCCTCCTCCCGGCCGGGATTCGGTCATCGTCCGGGAAATTCCCCCCATCCGGGACAGGTCGCGGCGTCATAAATCTGTGTCATTAATGCAACAGACGGGAGACTTTTGAAAACCGATACGAAATCAGCCCATTTTTGAACAAAATTAACTAAAACTCTGAGACCATCGGGGAACGCCCGCCGAGCATTTGCGACTGGGGTCTCGGAGGGCGACGGATGGAGCGTCTCATGAAACACGGCTTCGCAACTCATCAGCTGCCCGATGAGTACTTCGTCCTTCAAATGGATGGGCGGGTGAAATCGGGACATCGTCGCTTTGTCGACGCATTGCGAGCGGCTCTGCAACTGAGAGAAGAATTTCCAAACCACGACGTCAAAGTGCGGGCTGCGCACTCAGGCGCAGAAGTGATGCACTGAGCCGATAACGGCTCTGCTGGCCGGCGAAAGGTTCGCGTTTCGCTGCCATCGATTCGCCAATTGGCCGCCGCTCGCGCGCTCGCGGGGGCGTTTGGCGATCTCCGTGCTGCCAATATCGCCTGAGCCTGCCCGACCAGGCTTGCGGAAAGCTGTGGATAACGATCGCGCTACCGGCGCCGCCGCAACCGCCCGACGATTCCCTGCGGCAGGAACGTCACGATCAGCACGAACAGGATGCCCAGCCACAGCAGCCAGCGGTCCGGGTGAAGCAACGCCGACATGAGCGGCATCCCGGTAGTCGCGCTGCTCACCGCGTTGAGCGCATTCTGCAAATAATATTCGGCAAGGACGACGACGATAGCACCGACGACGGCGCCGTAGAGGGTTCCCATGCCGCCGATGACGATCATCAGGAGGATGTCGATCATCAGCGAGAACGACAGCGTGGCTTCAGGACCGTTGTAACGCAGCACCAGCGCCATCAACCCGCCTGCCAGCGACGCCATCACGGCGGAAATGATGCAAATCCAGGTGCGGTAGGCGACGACGCGGTAACCCATGGCCTCGACGCGGAACTCGTTCTCGCGGATCGCGCGAAGCACCAGGCCGAACGGCGAGTTGACGATGCGCAGCATGATCAGGAACAGCACCAGCGAAACCGCGAAGGTGATGTAGTAGGTGATGACCCGGCCATTGATCATCACTCCCATCACCGGATCGGAGAACAGCCGGAAGCCGGGTTTCAGGATCTCCGGCACCGCGAAGGTCAGACCGTCTTCGCCACCGGTGAGATTTCGCCATTGCTCGGCGACGATCTGGGCGAAGCTGGCGACGGCAAGCGTGATCATGGAGAAGAAGATCGTCCGGAGCCGAAGGCTCAAGAGGCCGATCACCGACGCGATCAGCATCGACACTACGGCTCCAGCGACGGCGCCGAGGACCACCGCGCTCCAGCCGACCCAGCCTTTGGCGAGCATGATGGCGACCCCGTAGGCGCCGATCCCGAAGAACATGGTATGCGCGAACGAGACGATGCCGGTGAAGCCGAGCATGAGATCGTAGCTCGCCACCAGGATCACGAAAATGCAGATGCGCGAGGCGACGCCGAGCGCCTTGGTGCCCGGAAACAGAAACGGAGCAAACAACAGCACCGCGAGGAGCACCAGGAGCGCCACGTTCAGAAGGGTGCGGCCCGGCGGGTCATCCGACACGATCCAGCTCAGCCACGAAAAGCGGCGTCGGATGCCGGCGGACGCGGGAACCGTTGTGCTGGGAGCCGCGCCGGCAAGCTCGCCGCCGGCGGCTGCCTCAAGGGTCTCGTTGATCTGCGCCGCCATCGCCGCCTCAATGCTGCTCGGTTATCGGAAACAGACCGCGTGGCTGCCACAGCAGGATCAGCGCCATGAGCAAAATGTTCGATCCCAACGCCAGTTTCGGCGCAAGGAAACCGACATAGTTGCTCGTCAAGCCGACCAGAATGGCGCCGATGAAGCAGCCGCCAACCGAACCGAGCCCGCCTATGATGAGAATAATGAACACGAGGATGGTCATGCTGTCGCCGATCTGACTGCCGACCACGGCCTGGTATTGAGCCCACATCATGCCGCCCATGCCGGCTAGCGCCGTGCCTGCCATGAACACGCCGACGAATACGCGCCGGATGTGATAGCCGAGCGCCTGGATCATTTCGCGATCCTCGACGCCCGCCCGCACCACCAGTCCGAGGCGGGTGCGCGTCAAAAAAAGATGCATCGCCAGGGCAATCGCGAGACCGACGCACAGCGCGAACAGCCGATAGGTTTCGATCGACGATGAGCCGATGAACACGCTGCCGCGCAGCATGACGGGCTTCGGCAGCGGCAGGGCCTGCGGCCCCCAAATCACGATGATCAGTTGCTCGATGACAGTCAGAGCGCCGATCGTGATCAGGATCTGGCGCAACGGCGCACCGTAGACCTGTCGAATGATGACCCGCTCGAAGACAAAGCCAAGCGCGCCGCTGGCGGCGGCGGCGGCGACCAAGGCCACCAGCAAGGCGGCGAGATTAAGTGTCAGGGAAAATTCGTTGGTCCACCCGGCGAGCGGCCCCAGCACCGTGACCGCGATATAGGCGCCGAGCGTGACAAACGCCGCGTGGGCGAAATTGAGCACATCCATCAGGCCGAAGATCAGCGTCAGGCCGGACGCCACCATGAACAGCATGACACCCATCGTCAGCCCGGCGACCGTCAGCGTCACCCAGGGTCCCGGTCCGATCGCCGGCAGCGCCGCAACGACAACGAGCGGCGTCAGCGCATAGGGCGCCCAACGGTTCAATTGGCCGAGCCACTTCCTGCTCATACGCTGTCCGCCATGCTCAGCCCCAGCAACCGATGCTGCAATGCGTGGTTGGCGCCGAGGGCCGTCATGTCGCCGGTATGAATGGTATGTCCTTCGTCCATCACCGCGACGTCGTCGCCGACGGCTTCGGCGACGCGAAAGTTCTGCTCGACCAGCAGAATGGTCGTGTGCTCGCGCTTGAGCCGCAGCAACGCTTCGACCAGCTGGTCGACCATCGCCGGCGACAAGCCCTTGGTGGGCTCGTCGATCAGCAATAACCGCCGCGGTTCGATGATGGCGCGGCCGATCGCCAGCATTTGCTTCTGTCCGCCCGACAGCGAGCCCGCCGGCGATTCCCATTTCATCTTCAGCGCCGGAAAGCTTTCGAGCGCGCGCTGCAAATGGTGCTGGTCGAAGCCGCGGCGCCCGGTGGCGAGCAGCATATTCTCGCGCACCGTCAACTTGCCGAAGATGCCCATATTCTCCGGCACGTAAGCGATGCCCAAACGGGCGATATGCGGCGTGTCGAGCGCGGTGATCGGCTGGCCGTCGAAAATGATCTTGCCCAGGCGGGCCTTCCACAGTCCCATGATGGTGCGCAAAGTCGTCGTCTTGCCGGCGCCGTTGCGGCCGAGCAGCATGGTCACCCGCCCGCGCCGGGCGGCGAGAGAGACGCCGTGCAGAATGCGGTAGCGGCCGATGTTGGTGTAGACGCCCTCGACCCGGAGCAAGGTGTCGTCGGCGTCAGTCATGGCCGTGATCCGCGCCGCATTTCGCCGGCTCCATGAACGCCAAGATAGGCCTGCTGCACAATCGGCAGTGCCACGACCTCCGCCGGCGGGCCGTCGGCGATCAACATCCCTTCCTGCAAAACGATGATGCGGTCGGCGAGGCGCGTCACCACGTCCATCCGGTGCTCGACCAGCAGAACCGTCTTGTGGGTCTCTGATTTTATTCCTTCGATCAGTTCGAGGATCGTCGGTATCTCGTCCAGGCTCATTCCGGCGGTGGGTTCGTCGAACATCAGGACGCGCGGCTTGAGCGCAAGCAGGATCGCCACTTCCAGCTTGCGCTGATCGCCGTGCGACAGCGCCGCCACCATCAGGTCCGCGCGCGGCGTAAGCTTGACGCGGTCCAGCCAATGCCGCGCTTCATCACGCACGACGGTGTTGCGCGCCGCGATGCTGAGAAAGTCGAAGCGAATTTGCGCAACCGATTGCACGGCGAGCCGCACGTTTTCGAACACCGTGAGGCTCGGATAGAGGTTGATGAGCTGGAAGGCGCGACCCAGCCCGAGACGGGTGCTGAGCGGCGCGCCGAGCCGGGTGATGTCTCTCCCGAACAGGCTCACGCTGCCGGCGGTCGGCTGCAATTGTCCCGAGATCAGATTGAAGTAGGTGGTCTTGCCGGCGCCGTTGGGGCCGACAATTGCCGTCAGGGTGCCCTGATGGAAGGCGCAGGTCACCGAATTCACCGCGACCTGGCCGCCGAAACTGATCGTCAGATCGCGGGTCGATAACGCAGGCACGCCGTCAGTCATTCCGCGACCCTGCTCACGAACCCGCAGCCCCAGCGCCCATGCCCGTCCTATTGGCGCTTGTTGGCGATGGGGATCCTCATCTCGTCCATGGTGATCACGTGCGTCAGCTCCGGAATCGCCCAAGGCACGCTCGGATCGACCTTGATCTTGAAGGCGTACATCGGCTGCAGGAGCTGATGGTCCTCCTTGCGGAAGAGTACCGTATCCTTGGGCGAATCGAACGCCATGCCTTCCATTGCCGCGATCAGCTTCTCCGGATCCGTCGAGCCGCCGGTCTTTTTTAAAGCAAGGACGACGGCCTGCGCGGCGATGAAACCACCGCAGGTGAAGAAATCGGGCGGCGCGCCGTTGAACCGCTTCTTGTTCTCCGCGACCAGCGCTTCGTTCACCGGGTTCTTCGGAATTTCGTAATAGTAGTAGGCAGCGCCTTCCATTCCCGGGAAATCCTTGTAGGCGGCCAGCGCCGGCAGGATGTTGCCGCCGGTCGATATTTCAATGCCCAACCGCTCCGGTCCCATTGCCTTGAGCGCCGCCAGCGGGTTGCCGCCGGCCCAGTTGACGAAAATGATCTTGCGGCCCTGTTCCTTCGCCAGCGCATCAAAGACGCGCTGGACGGACGCGGTGAAGTCCGTGGTCAAGGGCGGCGCGTATTCTTCAAAAACCAATTTGGCGCCGGTGGGCGCCAGCGCCGTCTTGAAGGCGGTGACGAAATCGCGGCCGAAGGCGTAATCCTGCGCCAGCGTCGCTACCACCGTGCCCGGTTTGCCGATCGCGAGCGCGTTGGAGACGGCGTCTTGGGTAGAATTCCGTCCGGTGCGGAAGATGTAGCGGTTCCACTTGTCACCGGTGATGGAGTCGGCGACCGCAGGCTCGACGACGAAAATCTTCTTGTTGTCCTGCGCGACGGGCAGCATCGCCAGCGCCACGGCCGAACTGGTCCCGCCGACCGCGATGTCGGCGCCGTCGTCGTTATAGGCTTCGTTCAAAAGATTGCGCCCGACGTCGGGTTTGGTCTGGCTGTCCTTCTCAATCACGACCAGCTTGTGACCTTCGACCATCATCGTTCCGTCAGTCGCGTAGGCAAGCCCCATGGCGAACCCTGCAGAGGTCTGCTTCGCATAAGCCTCGAGCGGTCCGGTCTTGTCGGCAATCAGCGCGATCTTGATGTCGCTTTCGGCGGCGCGTGCTTGTCCTGCCCAGAGTCCCGCAAGCGCCGCACCGAGCGCCACGAGCGTGGCACCGAACACGACCGACCGCTGACCGCCGCTGTTTGCGTATCGTCCGTGGTTCATGCCGACACCGGACTGCCGAGACCCTGCACGCATATTGAACTCCCTTTTGGCCGAACCTGCCGATCGAGGGTCGTTTGGGAACGCCATTTTGAATGAAGCGAATGCGATCGCGTCCCGGCCCTCACGCCCGAAAACCAAGCTTTATCTGAATCAGCGTGACGCACAAGCCTGATCGGCGGCTCGGCGTTGCTGGCGCGCGTTTTCCGAACCGCCCCAAAGCCGATCCAACAACAATCACGGATCGAGTTCGGTGTCCCAATAGAGATAGTCGAGCCAGCTGTCGTGCAGGTAGTTGGGGGGAAACAGCCGGCCGTTGCGATGCAAATGCTGCACGCTCGGCTGGAAGGGCCGTTGCGACGGCCACATTTTCGATTCATCCGGCGTCAGGCTGCCCTTCCTGAGATTGCAGGGCGAGCAGGCTGCGACGACGTTGCTCCAGGTCGTGTGCCCGCCGCGCGAACGTGGCAGCAGATGATCGAACGTCAGGTCGTCTCGTGCGCCGCAATATTGGCAGGCGAAGCGGTCGCGGAGGAACACGTTGAACCGCGTGAACGCCGGGTGCGTCGACGGCTTCACGTAGGTCTTGAGCGACACCACGCTCGGCAGCTTCATTTCGAGGCTGGGGCTGTGCACGGCGCGGTCGTAATTGGCGACGATATTCACGCGGTCGAGAAAGACCGCTTTGATGGCGTCCTGCCACGACCACAGCGAGAGCGGGTAGTAACTCAGCGGGCGAAAATCCGCGTTCAAGACCAGCGCCGGAAAGCCCGATGGCGATACTTGAGCGTTCAAGACCGTTCCTACCCGACTCACGTGCCGCACCGCGGCGTCGGGTAGTAGTTTATAGTTAGGCGTGACAGGATTGTGAAGCCCGTCCCGAGGCTTACGGGGAGGCCTGTTTTCCTGGCGCTCTCCGGCCGCGCGCGTACTCTAGGCCGCGTCCGCCCGTCGTTGCCCTCGGCTCAGCGCGGCAAATTCCGCGCGAGGAATTCGCCGCCGTGGCGAAGGCCCTCGGGGTCGATGCCGTGGCCGACGCCGGCGGACAAGTGCCATTCCACCGGCACGCCGAGCGCTGCGAGCCCCTGGGTCGCCTGAAATAGCGCCTGCGGCGGAATAAGCTCGTCGCGCTCGCCATGGACCAGGAGCACTGGCGGACGCGACGTGATTTCCGCGGCCACGGTTTCCGGATTGCCGTCAGGCGGCAGCACCAGCAGCCCGGAATAGCCGACGATCGCGGCAGGCTCGACCGCGCGCCGCAGGCCGACATGCAAGGCCATCATGGTGCCCTGGCTGAAGCCGACCAGCGCCAGCGCGGACGGCGGCAAGCCGAGGCGGGTGAGTTCGGCGTCGATAAAGCGCTCCAGCATCGGGGCCGCCTTGTTGACGCCTACCCAGCGTTCGTTCGGATCGCGAAACGTCAACGCGAACCATTGCCGTCCAACCGGCGCCTGCCCGCACGGCTCGGGAGCATGCGGCGAAACGAATGCAGCATGCGGCATGAATTGTTGCCAGACCTGGCCGATCTCGATGAGGTCGTTGCCATCGGCGCCGTAGCCATGAAGGAACACGACAAGCTGTCGCGCAGTCCCGGAGTGCGGCGAAAGCCGCGGACCATCGAGCTCGGCGGCCATGCAATTTCCCGTCCACTCTGCGGCGCTCGTCGCGAGCGTAAGACGCTCGCTTTAGCCGGGGCAGCGAGCGCCTGTCTAGGTCAGAATGCGGCGTGGACGCGGCCGGCGAAAGCATTCACCGGGCCGCGTTGGGTGTTGTAGGCCGGGTTGGCGATGAACTGGTAGTCTGCGGTGAGCTTCACCGAAGAGGTCAGAGCGTAGCTGTAATACGCCTCGATGATGCCTTCGGGACCGGGGTTCGGCAGTGCTCCGTCGCCGATGAGGGCTCCCAAACCGCCGGCGTTGAAATAGGCCGCGTGCACCGGCGCAATACCATTCATCACGCCGGCGATGCCGATCGTGTCGTCCGGCCTGCCCCATTGCTTGCCGGCAATCGAAACGCCGGCCTGCACCGTGCGGTCGATGTCGGTGAAATCCCACGGCTCCACATTGCCGTCGACCCATCCGGCGCGAGCAAATACGCCCACGCTATCGTTGATTTGTTGCTCCAGATTGAAGCTCATGCCGGGACGGTTCCGGTAAATGCGCACGGATGCAAGTGCGTCGCTGGCATCACCGTCGAACGGCTGTCCGGGCTGCGACAGATTGATGGCATCCTGGAAATCTCCCATCCGCCCATGGATGAGAAAAGCAGTGACCTTGAGCTTGCCCGGTTGTCCCCACAGCTCGTGGCGTTCCTCAATTTCTCCGACATACTCCAACTGGGAAAAGGTCGAGTCGAGACCATAGGCGGGGGCATTGCCGCCGCCGCCGGCGGGGACCGCCGACATGTCGAAAACGCCGCCGCGGAAGGTGAAGCGGCCCTGGTACCACTCGGCGGCTGCGCCATAAGTAAGGCCCCAGGCGTCCCCGCCATAGTCGAACATGCCGGCATTGATCATCGACCAGTTGAAGAAGTCGGTCTTGGGATTGTTGGCGTATTTGTTGGTGTCGAAGATGTCGGTGATGGCGAACTTGCCGACCGTCAGCACCAGGCGGTTCTCAGTTACCGACCCGGCGAACTGGTTGATGTCGGCGTCGATCTTCTGAGTCCCGCCGCCGAGGTCGATGGTCTGGCGGACGAAATACCGCTGCACGCGGGCATAAGGGTCGTCCTGGCCGAGTTTGAAAGACTCGCCGCTTGGGAAACCGGCGGCGCCGTGCGTGTTGGCGAAACCAAAGCCCTGATCGATTTCCGGATTGACCCACAGCTCGGCGCCCTGCCAAAGCCGCAGGCCGGCATAAAGCGTCGCATCCGCCGTCTCACGCGCTTCGCCGCCATGCGGAAGGCTGTTGGTGCCTTCAAAGGCCGATCGAATCGCCGGATAGCTCTGCCAGACAAACGTGGCCTGGCCGTGGAAATTGACCAGATCGGGGTCCGTCGTGGCCTTTGCCTTGGTGACGAAGGGCATCGCGTATGTCGGTGCCGCGTCGTTGTTGAACTGATAGTTTACGCCGACACGCACCTGGTTCAGCATAAAGTCGGAATTGAATGGCTGCGCTCCGGCAAAGAACGCAGTGTTTTTGTTGCCGTAATCGGTAAAGAGATATTCCGCCCGCGCGGTCCAGTGCGGCGCAATCGGCACCTCGACACCGGCGCCAGCGGTCCAGCCCAGCCGCCACACGAACGGCGTCTCGCTGTTGCCGGTGGAGACCTGGGTGAGCGACTGTTGATCGTAGGTCCAGGCGAAACCGCCGGTCGCATAGAACAGCCAGCTACCGGGAGCGTAGCCGATGCGGCCGCGCACCGTGCCTGACGCAAGCACCGTCTCGGCAAAACTCACCGGGCCGAGGGTTGGCGAGGTAAATGTCGAACTACCGCCGATGGACACGCCGAAAGGATTTACGCCGGTCGGCAGCGTGGGCCAGGCCGGAAACGATGCGTCGACCTCGCCACCGATGAGAACCCGATTGGGCAACATGTAATTGTAGCCGCCCTGAAGCCCGACCAGGAAGCTTCCGCCCTCGTCGAAGGTATCGAGTGTCTGAAACAGATTGGTCGAACCGTTGATGCCGGGAGCCGCCGACCAATTCGAGCCTCCCCACGCCACGCCGAGGTGGCTGCCGGCGTAAAAACCGGTCCAGTTATAGGCCGGTGAGTTGCCGTAGGGTATCGCCGGAGCCTTCGTCACCAAACTGTCGTCGGCCGCTGCGCTGCCCACCAGCGCGATGACAGCGGCGCCAATCGCTCCGATGAATAGATGCTTCGCGCGTGACAATCTCGATCCGACGACGAGATGAGATAATTTCCGTCGCATTGCACGGCGCGCCCCGATTGCCCCGCAAAAAGAAAGCATCGGCGCGCGGTCGGCGTCAACTTCTATGTTTTAGAACGGAAGTAATTCGAAGGGGATTGAATGTCGGCGGCAAATAAAAATTTCACAGAAATTACGACTAAGCTTGAGGATGCGCTCAGTCTCAAAAATTCAGCAGCAGACGCTCAGCGGCGCGCCACGCATCGCTCTTCCGCGGGCCGCCGCCGGTCGTTTCGCCGCAGGGCACCCTTTGTTTGAAAGCATTCTAAACTTGTTGTTTTTAGAATAGTTCAAAACAATCGTAGTATAGAACGGCTCTAATATTTGCGAGTATTTGCATTCGTGCTTGACGCCCGCAGCCTTTGCCGCGCATTCATAATGCAGTTGCGGCGCTGGGGTGTGCGCGCCTTCGCGGGAAAATCATGTCGGGTTTCTTCTATCGTCGCGGTTTTGCGACCCGCCTGTCGATTTGCTTCGCGGCGGCAGCGTTGGTGTTTGCGAATCCGCTCCGCGCCGCCGCGCAAAGCGAGAGCGCGTTCCACGAACTTGAAACCAAGTATCTCTTCGGCAATTTCACCGTCGGCTCGTCGATCGGGATCGAAGGAGAAAAGGCCATCGAGCCCGATACTCAGGCCAATTTCGGCAAGCGCGGCGGCCGCTATGGCGCAAGCCAGACCGAACTCGAATTCGAGTACACGCCGAACCAATACGTCGAGATCGAGCTCGGACCGACGATCTCGTACCACAATATCAACGGGGTGCCCGGTCTCGCCGATCGCAACACGGGGGCGATCAACGGCTTCGGCGGCGACTTCAGATTTCTTCTCGTCGAGCGCAACCCTTCGCCGCTCGCCGTCACCCTGTCGGTCGAGCCGGAATGGCATAGCCGCGATGAGACGAGCGGCGTCCCGGTATCGAACTATGGGCTGGAAACCAAGCTTGAAGCCGATGCCGAGATCGTCAAGAACCGTTTGTTCCTCGCCTTCAATGTTCTCTACGAGCCGGAAGGAACGAATTCCTTCCCGGGTTGGACCAACGAATTGACCTTCGGCGCCTCGTCGGCGCTCGCTTTCCAGATCATTCCCAACGTCGTCATCGGCGCGGACCTTTGGTATCTGCGGCACTATGAGGGACTGGGGTTCAACTCGTATACCGGCGATGCCGTTTACGTGGGCCCGACCTTTTTCTGGAAAATCAGCTCCAAGGTGCTCATGAGCGCGTCGTGGGAGGCACAGGTCGCAGGCCATGAGGTCGGCGTCGCGTCCGCTTTCGATCTGACTGATTTTTCCCGCCAGCGGGCAAGGCTGTTGTTGGAGTTTGAATTCTAGAATCTCGCCCCGCGTTCGCGGTGTTCGCCGATTTGTAAGGAGAAAACGATGAGAGCGATTTTGGCCTGGGAGCGGACAATTGCCGCGGTGTTGATCGCGGGCATTGTGATCGTGGCGTCCGGTGTTGCCGCTCGTGCGGAAGAAGTCGCGATCTCCGTCAAAGGTCATCATTTTCAGCCGGCCGAAGTCCAGGCGCCGGCAAACAAGCCGCTGGCCCTGCGGGTAAGGAACCTGGATGCGGCACCGATGGAATTCGAAAGCGTGTCGCTGCGGGTCGAAAAGGTCATTGCGGCTGGCAGCGAAGGCACCGTCAACGTGCGCGCTTTGGCGCCGGGCCGCTACGAGTTTTTCGACGACTTCCACCAGGAGACGCGGGGCGTTTTGGTGGTGAAGTAGCGGGCCGGATGCGGCCTCGCGGCCGCGGCCGCTTTGCGGTGGCCGATTTTGTCTTTGCTTCGGCTGCCGCGCGATAATACGTCCACAGGATTCTGGCCGCGACCGCCCGCCATGGCCGCCACGCGTCCGCCAGCGCCTGCATCTCCTTGGCGTTCGGTCTTGCCGGCAAGCCAAAAGCGACGCGAGCGGCTTCCTGCAGCGCCAGGTCGCCGGCCGGCCACGCATCGGCGTGACCGAGGCAAGACAGCAGATAAATGTCGGCAGTCCACGGGCCGATGCCATGCACGACGGTGAGCGCCGCGTGCGCCTCTTCGGCCGAAAGATTGCCGAGCGCGGCGAGCACCAGTTCGTCGCGCAGGACGGCACGCGCGATCGCCTTGAGCGCGCGAATTTTGGGGGCTGAAAGGCCGAGCCGCGCCAGCCGCGCCGGGCGGGCGCGCAGGATGGCCGCGGGTTCGAACGGATCGAACGCTGCGGCAAGCCGTCCCCAAATGGCATTCGCGCTCGCGGTCGAAAGTTGCTGTGCCACAATGATGGCGGCAAGACCGGGGAAACCATCCGGCCGCCGCCGCAGCAGCGGCCGCCCGGCTTGGGCTACCAGCGCGGTAAATCGCGGATCGGCTTTTCCGATCGCGGCCAAAGCGGCATCGAGGTCGGCTTCGGTGTGGATATGAGTGTGCTTCGTCATGTCCGGTCGCTCTTTAGGCTGTATGCGAAACGCGCACGCCAAGCTTACCTGATGGGGTGAGCTGCCTTCATTAGTCGGATCTTGCCGATCACGGAAGCAATCGCCGATGTACACGCGCATCTTTCGCTTCGCGCCAAGCCCGAACGGTTATCTGCATCTCGGCCATGCCTATTCGGCGTTGCTGAACTACGACATGGCGCGCGAGGTCGGCGGGCGGCTTCTCCTGCGCATCGAGGACATCGATGCTTCGCGGTGCCGGCCGGAATACGAGGCGGCAATCTACGAGGACCTCGCCTGGCTCGGTCTCACCTGGCAACCCGCTATGTGCCGGCAGAGCGAGCATTTTGACGACTACGCGGCTGCCCTGGCCAAGCTCGAAGCGATGGGGCTTATCTATCCGAGTTTCGAAAGCCGCAGCGAGATCGGCGCGCTGGTCGCCGAGCGCGACCGGCAGGGTCACTGGCCGCGCGATCCGGACGGCGTTCCGCTTTACCCGGGCCGCGCCCGCAAAATGCAATGCGCCGAACGCGAGCGCCGGCGGCGCGAGGACGAGCCTTTCACACTGAGGCTCGCCATGGACGCGGCGGTCGCGCGCGCCGGCGTGCTGACCTGGACCGAAACCGGCACGGGTCCGAAGGGCCAGTCCGGCATCGTCGCCGCGGCGCCGCAGATGTGGGGCGATGTCGTGCTCGCGCGCAAGGAAGCGCCGACGAGCTATCACCTTGCGGTCGCCGTCGACGACGCGCTCCAGGGCGTGACGGAGGTCGTGCGCGGACAGGATTTGTTCTGGTCGACCAGCATTCACCGGATGTTGCAGGCGCTGCTCGGGCTGCCGGAGCCGATTTATCATCATCATAAGCTCATTCTTGACGGTGGCGGCCGCAAGCTGTCGAAATCCACGTTGGCGACGAGCTTGCGCGAGTTGCGCGCCACCGGCGCGATGGCGGCCGACATCAGGCGCATGGTGGGGCTTGGCCGTTGAGGTTTGGTTGTTTGAGGCTTGGTTGCTAGAGGCTTGGTCGTTAAGGACTTTGGCCACTAATTCGCCATCCCGAGCTTGTTTTGTTTGATGCGCATGGCATGCTGAACGGCGGGGCAGCCATGGCGCGTCTGAAAACGAGCAAAAAAAAGTCCGCGGCTAAGCCGGTGCGGCGCCGGCCGCCGCGGCGCGTGCCGGTCGCCCGCGTGACCGAAGCTTCGCTCGTCGCCTACGCGCACGACATCCGCACCACGCTCACCGGCATCCTCGCGCTCGGCGAGCTATTGGCAAGCTCCAATCTCGGCGAGCGCGAGCGGCGCTGGGCTTCGGACATCAAGGCGAGCGCCGAGCATCTTGCTTCGCTCACGACGCTGATGATCGACGCGGCCAAAGCGGACGCAGGGTCGCTGATCCTCAGGGAAGAGGCTTTCCGGCCGCGCCGTCTTATCGATGTACTGGCGGGTTTACTTTCCTCGCGCGCGGAAACGAAGGGCCTCACCGCGGAGGTGACGGTCGCGGGCGCCTTGCCGGAAATGTTGGTCGGCGACGCGGTGCGGCTGCGGGCGGCGCTAGAAAATCTCATCGACAATGCGGTGAAGTTCACGGAGCGCGGTTCGGTGCGCATCGATGTTCGCGCGGCGCGCGCGCCTCGCCGGCGCATCAAGCTCGTCTTTGCCGTCACCGACAGCGGCATCGGTCTGACGCCTGCCGAGATCAGGCGTCTGTGCCGTCCGTTCACGCAAGCGAACGCGGATATCGCGCGCCGCTACGGCGGCGCGGGGCTCGGGTTAGCGGTAGTCAAGGCGCTCGCGAAGCTGATGGGTGGCGACCTGAGCATCACCAGTACGCATGGCCGCGGTTCGTCGTTTCGTTTTTCGGCAGTGCTTTCGCTCGCTGCCGAAGACGAAGCCGAAGATGCGCCGGAGCGGCGGCCGGCGGCTCCGCCGCGGCGCCTTGCCGTCCTTTGCGTAGAGGACAACCCCTATGGCCGGGTCATTCTCAACACCATCCTCACCGAACTCGGGCATCGCGCCGACTTTGCCGGCTCGGGCGAGGAAGCGGTCGCGGCGGTTCCGCGCGGTTACGACGCGGTGCTGATGGATATGACGCTTCCGGGGATCGACGGGCTGGAGGCGACGCGCAGAATTCGCACGCTCGCAGGCCGCTCCGGGCAAACGGCGATCATCGGCATTTCCGGGCGCACCGAAGCCGGAGACGAGAGCGCCGCGCGATCCGCCGGAATGAACGTCTACCTGCGTAAGCCGTTGAGCCCGAGCGCACTCAGCGAAGCCCTCGCGGCGGTGGTGTCGGCCGCGCCTCCGGCGCGTGATCCCGAAGAGTAGAGCAGGCTTTGGAGCGCATCGTTTTAGATGAATTGTTTGACGCTCTTAGCACTACTTTGGCAGATTATTCACGCTGCGTCTTTGCGCAGATCCATCTTCGACAGTTCGGGCAACGTTGAGGTGGCGGTCGAGCAATGAGCGCGACGATGGCGTGACGCACGGCTGGCAAGCTTGGTTGAGGCGGTGGTCCGTTGATTGTTTTTTCCCCGCCTCACTTTTTTGAGGCGACGATGCTGAAGGAAGGCGAAGGCGATCATGGTCATGAGCGCATGACGGTGAAGGCCTAGCCAGGATCGGCCCTCGAAGTGGTCGAGGCCGAGTTCGTCTTTCAGTTGTTGATGGGCCTGTTCACAAATCCATCGCGCCTTGATGGCTGCGGCCAAGGTGCGCAGGCTGGTCGCGGCAGGCAGATTGGCGAGGTAGTATTTCTTCTCGCCTGAGGTGCGGTGTTCGCCGATAAGCCAGGCTTCGTCGCCCGGCAGATGTTGCTGACCCTTGTCCCTGATCCGCTGCGGTGGTCCGTCGGCTGTGCGGACGCGGACAGCGGCAAAGCGGGCTTTGAGCTTGCCTTTCGTCCCGGTTCGCCAGCTCACAGTCTGCCACTTGGCATTGGCCAGCATGCCTTCGGCCGGTATCGATAGAATATCTGGGACATGCCGCCGGCGCGGGCGGCCGCGCTTGGCAACGGGCCAGATCAGCCGCACGTCGACAGGATACATCTTGAGGTGACGAGGGATGCCGACCGCCCAAGCAAGCTTGCGGGCCGTTAGCCCCTGGCGGAACGGCGCGCTCAGCCCGTAACCGGCATCCGCCAGCACACAGCCGAAGCGTACCCCGGCCGCCATCACGCGATCGATCTCAGCGAGGGCGATCTCTGGCTTGGTACGGGCAGTTCGGCATTCGACTGGAACGCCCGCTCGCTTTAAACGCACCCGGTCGCCCGTCCAACTGTCTGGAAGAAAAAGGCGTAAGGCCAGCATCACCGGCACTTCACCTCGTGCCAGCGTCAGTGATACCAGCGTCTGGCAATTGGCGGTTTTGCCCAGCGCTGAAGCATATTGCGCAGCGACACCTACCGAGTGCTTGCCCTTCTTCGGCACCGCAGTGTCGTCGATCACCAACATCGCATCGCTGCCGCCGACCAGATGGTCGGCTTGAACGAGCAGTTCCGTCTCCAGTGGCGCCGCATCCCAGACGCCGGCAGCAACAAAATGATGCAGCTGATCATAGTTGCCTGGCGCAAGTCGCTCGGCCATTGGCAGAATGCTCTTGCGTTCACCAGGGCCGATCAGCCCCGCCACGTAAAGCGGGCACATTCGCTGCCGCGCCTTATGACCCAAACGCACCAGGAAAGGTTTGAGCCAGTGTGCAAGTTCGTCTTCCCAATCCGATCGGGTGTTCCTCATGGTCGGCCCTCCAAAAGCCGACCACCCATGAGTTACAGAAAAAATGATTTGGGAATCCCATCACGCCTATTATTTTTTGCGATCTGCCAAAGTAGTGTTAGGGCGTGTACTCATAAACGGGTAGCCAAATGCCCTAGCTGTATGCGTCGACCGGTTGAGCCGGCAGTGGCAAAGCGGACATTTGCCAAACCCCCGCTCACCAATTTCGATTTTTGAGTACGCGCTCTAGTTACTGCCCGGCGCGGTGTCTTCGACGATGCGCACCACGTCGGCCATGATCCGGTTCAATTCGAAGTCCTTCGGCGTGTAGACCTCGGCGACGCCGGCATCCTTCAAGGCGCTGGCGTCCTGCGGTGGAATAATGCCGCCGACCACGACCGGCACGTCGTCGATGCCGGCCTCCTTCATGCGCGCCATGAGGTCGTGCACGAGCGGCAGGTGCGACCCGGACAGAATTGAAAGGCCGATGACGTGCACGTTCTTTTCCGCCGCCGCAGCGGCGATCGCCTCCGCCGTCAGACGGATGCCGTCATAGACAACTTCCATGCCGGCGTCGCGGGCGCGAGCCGCGATTTGCTCGGCGCCGTTGGAGTGGCCGTCGAGGCCCGGCTTGCCGATCAGGAACTTCAGGCGCCGGCCGAGCTTCCTGGAAACGCGATCGACTTCGGCGCGGATGTCGTCGAGCCCTTCGGCGTCGTTGCGCATCGCGGTGCCGACGCCGGTCGGCGCCCGATATTCGCCGAACGCGGAGCGCAGCGCGAAGCCCCATTCGCCGGTGGTGACGCCGGCCTTCGCGCACGCAACCGACGGCGGCATGATATTGGCGCCGGTTTGCGCCGCCTGGCGCAGGGCAGCGAGCGCAGCAGCTACCGCATCGTTGTCGCGTTCGGCGCGCCACGTTGCGAGCCGCGCGATCTGGCCGATCTCCGCTTCCTCCGAGACGGTCAGCACCGCGTCCGCGGCTTCCGCCAGCGGCGACGGCTCGGTCTCGACGAAGCGGTTGACGCCGACCACGGTCTGCTCGCCGCGCTCGATCGCTTCGACACGACGCGAATTCGACTCGACGAGTTGTTGCTTGAGATAGCCGGATTCGACGGCGGCGACCGTGCCGCCCATTTGCTCGATCTGCTTAAGCTCTTCCTTTGCCGCTTTCTTCAGGTCAGCGACTTTGGCGGCGATGACCGGCGAGCCGTCGAAAATGTCGCCGTATTCCAGAACGTCGGTCTCGTAGGCGAGGATCTGCTGCATGCGCAGCGACCATTGCTGATCCCACGGCCGCGGCAGTCCGAGCGCCTCGTTCCAGGCCGGAAGCTGCACGGCGCGCGCGCGGGCGTCCTTCGACAGCGTCACCGCAAGCATTTCAAGGAGGATACGCGCGACGTTGTTCTCCGGCTGCTGCTCGGTCAGGCCGAGTGAATTGACTTGCACGCCATAGCGGAAGCGCCGGTGCTTCAAGTCGGTGACGCCGTAGCGTTCGTGCGTGATCTCGTCCCACAGTTCGGTGAATGCGCGCAGCTTGCAGACTTCGGTGATGAAACGCAGTCCGGCGTTGACGAAGAACGAAATACGCCCGACCACCTCGCCGAATTCATCGTCGGCGCATTCGCCGGACGCCTTGACCGCGTCCAGCACGCCGATGGCGGTAGCCAGCGCGAAGGCAAGCTCCTGCACCGGGGTCGCGCCGGCTTCCTGCAGGTGATACGAGCAGACATTCATCGGATTCCACTTCGGCATTTCCTTGGTCGTGAACAGGATCACGTCCTTGGTGAGCCGCATGGACGGCGCCGGCGGAAATACATACGTGCCGCGCGAAAGATATTCCTTGATGATGTCGTTCTGCGTCGTGCCGGTAAGCTTGGTGCGCTGCACGCCCTGCTCGTCGGCGAGGGCCACGTAAAGCGCCAACAGCCACGCGGCGGTGGCGTTGATCGTCATCGACGTGTTCATTTCGCCGAGCGGGATGCCGTCGAACAGCATGCGCATATCGCCGATATGCGAGATCGGCACGCCGACCTTGCCGACTTCGCCTTTGGCCAACGGATGGTCGGCGTCGTATCCGGTCTGCGTCGGCAGGTCGAAGGCGACCGAGAGGCCGGTCTGCCCTTTGCCTAGATTCTTCCGGTAAAGCTCATTCGAGGCCGCGGCCGTCGAATGCCCGGCATAGGTCCGGAATATCCAAGGCTTGTCGCCTCGCAAAGGCTTGTCGGCTGGTACCTTGTCGCGGCGCGGCTGGTCGTCCATCGGTCCGTCAAGCGTTTAAGTTCACTCAATCAATGTGACGCGTATTTTATTGCGATGCAACATCAAGGGTAGTCACGCCGCTTACCCGATTTTAACCATTAGGATTCTCCGGGCTTTAACCGGTCCCGGGCCAGTTTGCCGGCATGCAAGCAGCATCCGTCACAACGCCCGACGAAACCGAAGCGGCTTGGCGCTTCTTTCTGTTTAACTGGATCGTCGTCGGCACGTTGGCCGCGATGCTTGCTTTCAGCGTTTTGGTCACGGATTTCTCCATCGCCCCGGTCGGAGTGTTGATCGCCATCGGCTATGTCGGCATTTACGCAGGCTTCGCGCACGCCAACGCGCGCTCGCCGACGCGGCGCGATCCGCAAGTCATGTTCGTGCTCGGCGCCGCCGCGCAGATCGCCCTGACCACTGCGGTGATGGCGCCGATGACCTATGTCGCGGCAGCCACCAATTTACCCATGCAGGACTCCGCCCTGCTCGCTGCGGATCGGGCGATGGGGCTCGACTGGGCGGCCTATGTCCATTTCGTCGACGATCGTCCATCGCTCGCGACCTGGGTGAATGTCGGCTACGCGATGATCGGCTGGCCGCTCTTTGCGATACCGGTCGTGCTGGCCGCGAAGCGGCGCTATCAGCGCATCGAAGAATTCACTTTCGCTTTTGGCGTGGCTCTTGCCGCGACAACCATCATCTCGGCGCTGGTGCCGGCGATCGGCGTCTATCAGCAGATCGGGCTCGATCCCGCCAGTCTCAAAAATATCAATCCGGGCGCCTATCTCGATCAGCTGCGCGATCTGCCGCCGACCCGCGAGGGCGTGTTGCGCCATCTCGAGCTTTTGGGTCTCGGCGGCATTGTTACATTCCCCAGCTTTCACGCTGCGTCTGCCGTGTTGTTCGGCTGGGCTTTGTGGGCGGTACGCTGGCTGCGTCCGCTTGCGCTGTTGGTCAACGGCGCCATGCTGGCGGCGACGCCGCTCAATGGCGGCCACTATTTTGTCGACGTCATCGCCGGCGTAGTGGTTGCGGTGCTGGCGATCGTCGCGGCGCGCCGGGTCGGGCAGATCATCGAGCGCCGGCACAGCAGTTTCGACCTCGCCGCGCCGGTGCCCGCCATGGTTCCTGCAGAGTAAGGCGTGTAACCGCAAGCGCGCTGCGGCGGCAAGCCCGACCTGGGTCTTGATGTAGGGGAAGATCAGGACGGCCCTGTCACGCCGCAACGCTCTGCGTTGCAAAGGCGCGGCGCGCGATCAGCGCGGCCACGATGACGACGGCAACAAACCCTACCTGCACCTTCACGGCCGGCAGGATGAAGATAAGGATCAACAGGCTGGCTACGCCGATGCCGGCCAGCTCGTTGGATAAAAAGCCCCGCGCGCGGCCGAGCCGGAACAGGAAGGCTAGCGGTACGGCAAGAACGGCGAGATCATAGGTGTAGAGGTACGGCGTCGCCAGCAACGCTCCGGTGCCGAGCACTGCCGCCTTGATTTCGTAGGCGACGCGGCTGCGCCAGACGAGGGCGACGACCACCGCCGCGGTCGCCGTTACCGCCACTTGCGCGGTCCACGCCAACGTTTCGTTGCCGCCGAGCGTACACACCAGGCCGAATGCGGTTTGCAGCTTGCTCCAATCCGCCTTGCCTCCGGTAAAAACGGCTTGCGAGGATTGATCGATGTTGCCGAGGAACGCGAGCCAGCTCTCGGTGCCGAACGCAAACCACGATGAGATCGCCATGAGAGACGCAACAACGCTGGCTGCCGCGATCACACGCCACTGGCCGGCGGCCACGAGTGCGATCGGGAACAGCAAGCCGAGATGCGGTTTGTAGCTCAGCAGTCCAAGCAGCACGCCAGCGAGGATCGACTGGCGGCGCTCCATGAAAATGAGAGTGCCGCCGAACAGCGCCGCGCTGAGAAAGCCGTTTTGTCCGACGAAAAAATTTGCCAGGACGGGCGGAAACGCTGCGGCGAGGAGATAGCCGACGCGATCGCCGACGATGGTGCGTATCGCCGCCAGATAGAGCAGGAAGGTTCCCGCGGTCCAGGCCAGAAAAGCGAGGGTGTAAGGCAGCAAGGCCAGGGCGGCGGCGACGAACAAAAACGGCGGCGGGTAATGCCAGCCGTAATAGCCGTCGAAAGCATGGCCCAGTGCGGCGTCTTCGGCGAGCTTGTGGGTTGGCCAATCGTAGGCCGCGGCCGCATGGCCGCCAAGCACCAAGCGTCCGGCAGCCCAAACATTGACGAAGTCGGTGTCGACTCCGCCGCCATGATTCGCAACGAGCCACATCCCCGTGAAATACGAACCGATGAGAAACACCGCCTCGGCGACGATGACGGCGAAGCAGATCGAACTCAACGATGCGCGGCAGCGGCGCCGTAGCGCTTCGCCCAGGGGATATCTCGAACACGGCCATTGCCCGCGCGGCCTCGCTTGGTCTTAGCGAGGCTAGGCAGGCGGCGTTGAAGAAGCATTAAACGCGTCTGATCAGCCGCAGGATGATCAGCAATATAACCGCGCCGATGAAGGCATTGATGATCGAGGCGATGATGCCGCCACCGATGACGATCCCTATTCGCGGCAACAGCCAGCCGGCGATAAACGCGCCGACGATGCCGACGATAATATCGCCGATCAATCCGTAGCCGCTGCCCTTGACGATCATGCCGGCCAACCAGCCGGCAACGCCGCCAATGATGATCCAAACGATAATGCTCTGAGGTTCCATGCCTTCCCCCGAATGTCCCCGTATGCCCAGGCCGACGTGTGCCAGGCCAATGTTGCCCAGCACCGCCATCGCGCGGCGACCTTAAGGCCTGCGAGGCCCTCTGTCAGTAACCGTTCGGCATGGGAACCTGGCCGAGTCCGAACTGCTTATTGCGCTGCAGCATTAACTGCGCCACACTAAAGGTTGCAAATTCGGCCGATCAACCGGGAGCCGTCCGCCATGGCCGTCGCGCAGAAGAAACCATCGGCAGCGCCGCTTAAGGACCTCTACGAAATCGGCGAAGTTCCTCCGCTCGGTCACGTACCTGCGAACATGCACGCCTGGGCGATCCGCAAGGAGCGTCATGGCCCGCCGGAAACGGCGATGCAGCACGAAGTGCTGCCGACCTGGCCGATCGGCGACGATGAGGTGCTGGTCTATGTCATGGCCGGCGGCGTCAACTACAACGGCGTTTGGGCCGGGCTTGGCCAGCCGATCTCGCCGCTCGACGTGCACAAAAATCCTTTTCATGTCGCGGGCTCGGACGCGTCAGGCGTCGTGTGGGCGGTCGGCTCGAAGGTCAGGCGCTGGAGCGTCGGCGACGAAGTGATCATCCATTGCAATCAGGACGATGGCGACGACGAGGAATGCAACGGCGGCGATCCGCTGCTGTCGCCGTCGCAGCGCATCTGGGGCTACGAGACGCCGGACGGCTCGTTCGCGCAATTCTGCCGCGTGCAGTCGCGTCAACTCATGCAGAAGCCGGCGCACCTGACCTGGGAAGAGTCGGCCTGCTACACGCTTACGCTCGCCACCGCCTACCGCATGCTGTTCGGCCATCCGCCGCATACGCTCAAGCCGGGCGACAACGTGCTGGTCTGGGGCGCCTCGGGCGGGCTCGGTGTGTTCGGCCTCCAGCTTGTCGCCGCTTCGGGCGCGAACGCCATCGCTGTCGTGTCCGACGACTCGAAGATGGAATACGTGTTCAATCTCGGCGCCAAAGGCGCCATCAACCGCAAGGAATTCAACTGCTGGGGCGCGATGCCCAAGGTCGGCACGTCTGAATATGACGCCTGGGCGAAAGAGGCGCGCCGTTTCGGCAAGGCGATCTGGGACATCACCGGCAAGCGGGACGTCGATATCGTGTTCGAGCATCCCGGCGAGGCGACGTTCCCGGTGTCTTGTCTGGTCGTCAAACGCGGCGGCATGGTCGTGTTCTGCGCCGGCACCTCGGGCTTCAACATCACCTTCGACGCGCGCTACGTCTGGATGCGGCAGAAGCGCGTGCAGGGCTCGCACTTCGCGCATTTGAAACAGGCGAGCGCCGCCAACCGTTTCGTCATCGACCGCCGCATTGATCCCTGCATGAGCGATGTGTTCCCGTGGGAGAAGATTCCCTACGCGCATGAATTGATGCGCACCAACCGCCACAAGCCCGGCAACATGGCGGTGCTGGTCAACGCGAAGCGCCCTGGCTTGCGGAATTTCGAAGACGTGCTGGAAGCGGCGTCCTTGCCAGAACTCACCCGGCAGTCGAATAACGCCCGGGTTTGACGGTATCGGCTACCGTCCTTGCTCCCGTACGCGAGCGATGGTGGCGTTGAGTTCGCCGCCATAGACGAAAATCCAGGCGCTGTAATAGAGAAATACCAGCGCGATCATCGCCGAGGCGAGGCCTGCATAATACGTCACGTAGGTGTAGGCGAAATCCGCGAGATAATGGCCGAAGGCGAAGCCGCACGCGAGCCATAGCATCAGCGTCGCCACTATCCCCGGCCAGACTCGGCCGAGGCTCCGCCGTCCGGCCGGCAACCACATATGCAGAATGAAGAGCGCTACCGCGAGCACCATGCCGCCGATGGCGAAGCGCGCGAAATTGAGATGGGATTGGAGCGGCTCGATCCAGGGAGCGTAACTGGCCGCGGCTTTGAATATCAGCGGCCAGAGCACAACCAAAAACGCCAGCACCAGAAGCGCGATCGCGCTGACGAGCACGTAGCCGATCGATTCCAGCCGCAGCAGCCAAAAGCTCCGCTCTTCGCGCAACCCATAGGCGCGATTGAGTCCGATACGCAGGCTTTCGACGCCGCTGGAAGCGAAGTAGACGGCAAAGACGGCGCCGAGCGTCAGGACGCCGCCGCGCGTGGTGGTCAGAACGTTGTGGATCTCGCTGGCGATCGGGCCCGCCACTTGATGAGGCCACGCCGCGAACACCAGTCGAGCGACCTCGTCGGCGAGATTGACCGAGCCGATGAAGCCTGCGAGCGCCGTGACCACGATCAGAAATGGGAATACCGCCATCAAGATCGACAGCGCGATGTGGCTGGCAATCGCCCAGCCGTCATCGCGGTTGAAGCGAAGGAACGCCTCAAATGCGACGTGAAAACAAAGGCGGATGGTGGGCAATGCGGGTACTGCCTCGGCGGAGTTCTGCCGCAACAGATACGTCATTCCACTGCGCCATTCCATCGTGACTGCGAAACCGTCAAACGACCCGACCGCCGGTTCGTTTCAGGTATAGTCGCCGCCATTGTCGACGATCAGGAACTGTCCGGTCACCGCGTCGCTGTCGGGCGACGCCAGGTAGATCAAGGTGCCGACGAGCTCGTCGGCGAAAACGTCCTTCCTGATCGCCCGTGTGCTCAACACAAAATCGTGCAGTCCCGGCCGCCCCGCCATCGACGCAGCGACGGAATCGTTCATCACCAGCCCCGGCGCCAGCGTATTCACCCGGATGCCGGAAGCGCCAAGCTCCCGTGCCATCGACCGCGTCATCGCAGCGATCGCGCCTTTGCAGGTGACGTAGTGCAGACGATGCGACAGGCCCGACAGCATCGTCGTCGAGCCAAGATTGATGATTTTGCCGTAATTGTTCCGGCGCATCGCGGGAATGGCGGCCCTGGTGCAGAGGAAGGTGCCACGCACATTGACCGCCATGAACTCGTCCCACAGATCGACATCGATGTCTTCGATGGCGACGGGCGGAATGTTTGAGCCGACGGCGGCGTTGTTGACGAGGATGTCGAGCCTGCCGAATTTTCTCTCCGTTTCCGCAATCATCGCCGCGACCGCTTTGGCGTCGCGCACGTCGGCGAGGAAGGGGTAGGCGGTCCCGCCCGCGGCGGCAATCTCGGCCGCGACCGGGCCGCATTCCTTGGCGTCCGCGACAACGACTTTAGCGCCCTCGGCGGCCAGCGCCTTGGCGAACACCGATCCCAGCGCCGCCTTTGGGCCGGCGGCGGCGCCGGTGACGATAGCGACTTTCCCGTCCAATCGCGGCATGGGTTTTCCTCTCTGGGCCTCGGCTTCGGAAGTTCGCTTCAGCGCAATCCGGCTTGCACCAGCAACGGGTAGGTCACGTTCTTGAATTCACGCATCCCTTCCTCGTAGCGCGGCCAGGACAGCAGCACGCCGTCGAGGCCCATGTCGGAAAGCGCCTTGAGGCCGTCGATCACCTGCTCCTTGGTACCGACCAACGGATACCCGCCCCAGCCGGCAATGAAGAATTGCTTGAGATGCTCCATGGCCTCGGGCGGAAAGGTCTTGGCATTGATGCCCATGGTCGACAGAGCGAAGGATACGGCCTCCCAGTCGCCCTTCTCGTTGATGATGTAGTCCTGAAAACGGCGCGCCTCACTCTCGGTCTCGGCTTGGATGATGTTCGCCGACGACCAGACGGCAATCTCGCGGCCATATTCCTCGCGCGCGAGTTTGCGGTAGCTTTCGATCTGCGCCTTGTTCTTTTCGAAGTCCGGCGAGCCAAGCGCCGTGAAAGCGATGTCACAATGTTTGCAAGCGAAGTGACGGCCTCGCTCCGAGCCGCCGGCATTTATGATGGGCGGATAGGGCAACTGAATCGGCTTCGGCTGAAGGTAGCCCTTCTCGATCTTGTAGTACTTGCCCTCGTGATCGAATTCGTCGTCTTCGGTCCAGAGCCGTTTGATGACGGAGAGCCATTCCTCCGCCATGTCGTAACGCTCTTCGTGCGGCAGAATTTCCGCTCCGAACATGTCGATCTCCGGCTTGTTCCAGCCGGTGACGATGTTGAGAATGAAGCGGCCGCCGGAGATATGATCGATGACGGTGCCTTGTTTCGCCGCGACGATCGGATGATTCATCGAGCAGTGCGAGGTCGCGACGACGCCGGCGTTATGGGTCGAAGCAGCGATGCCGGCGGCCCAGCTATAGGTCTCGAAGCCCGGGCCTTGCGGATTGAGCTTGCCGCCGAAGCCGCGCCACCTCGCGACCGGCAGCAGCGCTTCGAACTCCATCTCGTCGGAAAGCTTGGCCAGCGCCACCGTATTTGGCCAGCTGATTTTCAGCCGGCCCTCGATGTCGGCCATCAGGCAGCCGTAGTCGAGGTTGGTCTGGAAAGTTCCGAGCTTGAGCTTGCGGTTGTTGAATACGGGATTGATGGACCGTCGATCGCGATGGGTGATTGTGTCCTGCGTCAAACGTTCTCTCCCGCTCGTTTCTGGGTTGTTCGCCAAGACGGTAATTCGCCAAGACGGTAATTCGAGAAGACAATGGCCACGGAACCCGGCCTGTCAACGCGTAGCGTCGTTGTCTTCGGCAATGAAGCTCGGGCGGGACCGAAGATTGGCTTTTTGTGCACTGCACGCGTAAGCTTGGCTACCCCCGGGATCGTCCAAACGAGCTCATCGGAGCCCTGTTATGCCGCTTGCCGCATCCACCATGTCCGCCGAGAAGGAACTGATCGGGACGTTGAATCAGGCGGTCGATGCCGTCGATGCCTTGTTCGCCGACGCGCGCCGGGCGGTCGCCGAGCGTGTGGTGCGCGAGGGCCGCGCGGTTGCGCGCGCGCTCGATCGCGAGCAGCGCGCCACCCACGGCCTGGCTTGGTTTGCGACCTATGTGGAGGCGTTACGTCAGCTTACCGCCTACGTGCAGCGGCTTTCGGCGATCGGCAATTTCGGCGAAGTCGAAGAGCTTCTGGTCCGCATCGGCGCCGGAGAATACCTTGCCCAAATCGTCGGCGGCATTCCGATGAGCCAGGGCGAGATCGTGCGTCTCGCCGACTTTGGGCTTGGCCCGGCGGCGGTGGCAGCACGGATGAATCCCGCCGTCGAGCATTTGATCGCCTATGGCAATACCGCGCCGCGCCGGGCACGGCTCGCCGAGTTGATGCGGGAGCGGCAGGAACCGACCATCGGCGCTACCGGGCTTGAGGAAACGCTCGAACTCGATCCGGGAGGAAATGCGCAAGTTCGCCGATGGCCAGGTCGTGCCACATGCGCAGCAATGGCACCTCCGCAACGAGTACATCCCGCTCGATATCATCACGCAGATGTCCGAGCTTGGCGTGTTCAGCCTGACCATCCCCGAGGATTACGGCGGCATGGGCCTCGGCAAGGAATCGATGTGCGTCGTTTCCGAGGAACTCTCCCGCGGCTATATCGGGGTCGGCAGCCTCGGCACCCGCTCCGAAATCGCCGCCGAACTTATCCTCGGCAGCGGCACGGAAGAACAGAAGCGCAAGTGGTTGCCGAAAATAGCGTCCGGCGAAGTGCTGCCGACGGCCGTTTTCACCGAGCCTAATACCGGCTCCGATCTCGCTTCGCTCAAGACGCGCGCGGTGCGCGAGGGTAATGCCTACAAGGTGTACGGCAACAAGACCTGGATCACCCATCCGGTACGCGCCGATGTGATGACGCTGTTGGTGCGCACCAATCCGGCCGAGAAAGGCTATCGCGGCCTCTCCATGCTGCTGGCGGAAAAGCCGCGCGGCAGCGACGAGCGGCCGTTCCCGGCCGCTGGCATGTCGGGCACCGAGATCGAGGTGCTCGGCTATCGCGGCATGAAGGAATACGAGATCGCCTTCGACGGCTTTGCGGTGAAGGCCGAAAATCTCCTTGGCGGCGTCGAGGGGCTCGGCTTCAAGCAGCTCATGGCGACGTTTGAGTCTGCCCGTATCCAGACCGCCGCGCGCGCCGTCGGCGTCGCACAGTCGGCGATGGAGCAGGCGATGGACTACGCGGCGACCCGCGTGCAGTTCGGCGAACCGATCGCCAACTTCCCGCGCGTCGCCGACAAGCTGGCGATGATGGCCGTCGAAATCATGATCGCGCGACAGCTCACCTATTACGCCGCCCGGCAGAAGGATTCCGGCCGCCGCTGCGATCTCGAGGCCGGCATGGCAAAGCTTCTGGCGGCGCGCGTCGCTTGGGCCGCCGCCGACAATGCCGTGCAGATTCATGGCGGCAACGGCTTTGCGCTCGAGTTCCCGGTGTCGCGGATTCTCTGCGATGCGCGCATCCTGAACATTTTCGAGGGCGCCGCTGAAATCCAGGCGCACGTGATCGCGCGGCGATTGCTCGACGGGTCGAACTGAGCAGGTAAGTTCCCGTCATCCTGAGGTGCGCGCCTTTTTGGCGCGCCTCGAAGGATGCACAGCCGCGGCCGTCGCCCTTCGAGGCTCGTGGAGCCTGTCATCGGGCCGGCCACTTCGGGCCGGACCCGTTGGCTCGCACCTCAGGGTGACGGAAGGTACAGTTGAACCCAATCGCGATGCGCCCTAAGTAGCCTCATGGCAAATTTTCTGTCTCACGGGCTCGTTCCGATCGCCATCGGCGCTGTTGCGGTGGTTTTGTTGCTGGGCCTCGTCAACATGCTGCGCGGTGGTTCGGGTAGCACCTCGCAGAAGCTGATGCGGTGGCGGGTTCTGCTTCAATTCATCGCCATCGTGGTTATCATGATCACGATTTGGGCGATGGGCAAATAAACTCCTGGCAAACTCTGAATATTGGCGAAGCCGAAGATGGTCGTCCTCAACAAGATCTACACCCGCACCGGCGACGACGGCACGACGGCTTTGGGCACCGGCGAGCGGCGCAAGAAATACGATTTGCGGATCGCAGCCTACGGCACGCTCGACGAAACCAACGCCGCACTCGGAATTGTGCGGCTGCATACGGTCGGTGAGGCCGCGCTCGATCACTCGCTGTCCCGAATCCAGAACGATCTGTTCGATGTCGGGGCCGACCTGTGCACGCCCGGCAAAGGCAAAGGGCCGGGCGGCGCGCGGCTCACCGTCACGGCCGCGCAGGTGACCTGGCTGGAAAGCGAAATCGATCGGCTTAACGGCGAGCTTGAGCCGCTGCGATCTTTCGTCCTGCCGGGCGGCTTTGCGGCGGCGGCCTATCTGCATCTTGCCCGCACGATATGCCGGCGCGCCGAGCGGTTGATCGCCGAGCTTATGGACAAGGCGGACGAGAGCGTCACGCCCGAAGTGCTTCAATACGTCAATCGGCTGTCCGATTATTTGTTCGTCGCCGCCCGGTATGCCAACGACAAGGGCACGCGCGACGTGCTTTGGCAGCCAGGGCAGAACCGCTAAGGCGTAACGGCGATTTCGGGAGAGCCTCCGGGTCGTTCCAGCAGGCCGGCGCCCGCCAAAGAAGACCGGGCCATTCGTGTTTCCCGGCAGGCCGGCCTGCGCCGACTGGCCCCGCCTTCGCGGCTAATGGCTGGCTTTCCAGTTCTCTTTAACGTCCCGCGGCCGGCCTGCTGGCGGCGGCTCCTCTGGCCGGTGCGGCGGCCGCCCGTGGCGTTGACCGCAAGCGCGCCCGCCGGTACGTTCCCGCACCGCAGCATCGTTGTGCTCCAAGCGCGGCGGAACCTGCGGGCAAAGGCCGGGACAGTCGAAGCAAGCCATGAAGATTCTCGTGCCCGTCAAACGGGCGGTCGATAAGGATGTGAAGATTCGGGTCAAGTCTGACGGCTCCGGCGTCGAGCTTTCCAACGTCAAAATGTCGATGAATCCCTTCGACGAGATCGCCGTCGAAGAGGCGCTCCGGCTTAAGGAAGCGGGCAAGGCGACGGAGATCGTCGCCGTTTCGATCGGACCCGCGCAGGCGGCCGAAACGATCCGCACCGCTCTGGCCATGGGCGCCGACCGCGGCATTCTGGTGAAGACCGAAGGCAACGCGGAGCCGCTCACGGTAGCAAAGATCCTCAAAGCCATCGCCGCCGCGGAGCAGCCCGGTCTCGTCATCATGGGCAAACAGGCCATCGACGACGACTCCAATCAGACCGGCCAGATGCTGGCGGCGCTGCTTGGCTGGCCGCAGGGCACGTTCGCTTCCAAGGTGACGATCGACGGCGAAGCGCTCATGGTCACCCGCGAAGTCGACGGCGGTCTGCAAACGGTGAAGCTCAAGATGCCGGCGATCGTCACGACCGATCTGCGATTGAACGAGCCGCGCTACGCGTCATTGCCCAACATCATGAAGGCGAAGAAAAAGCCGATCGACGAAAAGACCGCCGCCGATTTCGGCGTCGACACCAAGCCGCATCTTGAAATCGTCAGGACCACCGAACCGCCGATGCGCAAGGCCGGCGTCAAGGTCAAGACCGTTGCCGAACTCGTCGACAAGCTCAAGAATGAAGCGGGGGCGATCTGATGCCGACCCTTCTCGTCGCCGAGCACGACAACAAGTCGCTCAAGGACTCGACCAGCAAGGCGCTGACTGCGGCCAAGGCGATCGGCGCCGACGTCCACATCCTTGTCGCCGGCCACAACTGCAAGGCCGCTGCCGACGGCGCGGCCAAACTCGACGGCGTCAAGAAGGTGCTGCTGGCCGACGCGCCCGCCTACGAGCACATGCTGGCCGAGCCCACCGCCGCGCTGATCGTCTCGCTGGCTGACCCCTACGAGACGATCATGGCGCCGGCGACGACAAGCGGAAAGAACATCATGCCGCGCGTCGCAGCGCTGCTCGACGTGATGCAGATTTCCGAAATCAGCAAGGTCGTGGCGCCGGATACCTTCGAGCGGCCGGTCTACGCCGGAAACGCCATCCAGACGGTGCGCTCGCTCGATCCGAAGAAGGTCATCACAGTGCGCACCGCGGCATTCCAGGCAACCGGCGAGGGCGGTTCCGCCCCGGTTGAGGCGGCGGCCGCCGCGGCCGATCCCGGCATTTCCGGTTTCGTCGGCGAAGAACTATCGAAGTCTGAGCGTCCGGAATTGACCTCGGCGAAGATCATTATTTCCGGCGGCCGGGCGATGCAAAGCCGGGACAACTTCACCAAATATATAGAGCCGGTCGCCGACAAGCTCGGCGCGGCGGTTGGCGCATCGCGCGCCGCGGTAGACGCCGGCTATGCGCCAAACGACTGGCAAGTCGGCCAGACCGGCAAAGTTGTGGCGCCTGATCTCTATATCGCCGTCGGCATTTCAGGTGCTATTCAGCACCTCGCCGGCATGAAGGACTCGAAAGTGATCGTTGCTATCAACAAGGATGAGGAAGCCCCGATCTTTCAGGTCGCCGACTATGGGTTGGTGGCGGACCTCTATCAGGCCCTGCCGGAACTGGCCCAGGAGCTCGAAAAGCACGGTCGTTGACCAGGGGCTGCAGCGCCCTTCGAAGAAGGTAAGCGAAGATGGTCGAAGTGAAAGACCGGCCGAAGACGCGCGGCGACCATGGCGGCGGCAAGGGTCACGCCATCCGCAGCGTCGGCGTTATCGGCGCCGGACAGATGGGCAACGGCATCGCGCATGTCTGCGCGCTCTCGGGTCTTCACGTTCTGCTTAACGACGTCGTCGCCGAGCGCATTTCCGAGGGAATCGCCGTCATCAGCGGCAATCTGGCGCGCCAGGTCAGCCGTCAGCGTATTACCGAAGAAGAGCGCGAGGCCGCCATCAAGCGCATCAGTCCGGCGAAGACGCTCGCCGACCTCGCGGACTGCGACATGGTGATCGAAGCTGCGACCGAGAAGGAGGAGGTCAAGCGCAAGATTTTTACCGCGCTGTGTCCTTCGCTCAAGCCCGATACCATCGTCGGCACCAACACCTCTTCGATCTCGATCACGCGACTCGCCGCCGCCACCGACCGCCCGGAGCGTTTCATCGGCATTCATTTCATGAACCCGGTGCCGCTGATGGAGCTTGTCGAAATCATCCGCGGTATCGCCACGGACGACGAGACGTTCGAAACGACCAAGCAATTCATCAGCAAACTCGGCAAGCAAATCGCGGTGTCGGAAGACTTCCCTGCCTTCATCGTCAACCGCATCTTGCTGCCGATGATCAACGAAGCGATCTACACGCTCTACGAAGGCGTCGGCAATGTCGAGGCGATCGATACGGCGATGCGTCTTGGCGCGCATCATCCGATGGGTCCGCTGGAACTTGCCGATTTCATCGGGCTCGATACCTGCCTCTCGGTGATGCAGGTGCTGCACGAGGGACTGGCGGATTCGAAATACCGGCCGTGCCCGCTGCTGGTGAAATACGTCGAAGCCGGCTGGCTCGGCCGCAAGACCCAGCGCGGCTTTTACGACTATCGGGGCGAGAAGCCTGTTCCGACGCGATAAGTGCCCGCGTTTTGGACTGGGCCGTAGCGCGGCCCGTCCACGACTTCCTGAAAGATGGATGCCCGGCGCATAACGAGCGAAGTGAAGCTGCGCTCCTATCCGATATGGCCGGGCATTGACGACGTCGTGGTTTATTGGATCAGTCCCCAAAACAGGCCGACGATGCAGACGAAGCCGAGCACGAAAATCACCGTGCGGATGTAGGGAATGCCGGCCAGGAAGACGACGGCGTGCGCCACGCGCAGCCAGAAGAAGCTCATGGCCCAGAAGGCCGTCATGGGCGTTGCCTTGCCGGTCAGCTGAATCAGGATCACCAAAGCCGCGAAAGGCGCAAACGTCTCGACGGCGTTGAGATAGGTCCGATGAGCGCGCTTGCCCCAGTTCGGCACCGTCCGCGGCGTTGGATCGGTATAATTCTCCGGCGTCAGGAATCCGTTGGTCATTACTTGCGACACGACATACGGAATCCACAGCGCCGCAGTGAGCATGGCGGTAAAAGCCAGATATTTAAGTTCGGGCGACATTCAGTTTTCCTTCCCTTGACTCGTTTAAAGTTTCCTCAGCCCTTCAATTATAATGGATGACGCAACGTCCGCGATCACCTTTTCGAGCCGACGCAATTCGCCGTGGCCCCGCTCAATCGCAGCACGAGGCCGAAGGCGTCGCTTTCGGTGAAGATTTCGGCTCCTGATAAGCGGCCTTTGGGTCGACGGTCGCGCCCTCATACTTGTCGTGGTGGCGCACCCACGCCATGCCGTATTTCAGTCCTTCTTCGTCGCGGCCCTTCGGTGCGAGGTCGAGGAAGTTGTACGCGCCGATGAGGATGTCGAGGCCGCGTCCGTAGCTCGAATAGGTGTGGAACACCTCACCGGCGGAGTCTTTGAAGAACACGCTGGTGCCCGGCCGCTCTTCGCTGGGGAATTGAGTCTCTGCATAGTTGTAGATCGTGACGCCGGTTGCCTTCTCTTCCGGCGACGCCGATACCTGATAGTCGAAATTGAAATCATTGCCGAACGACGACACCCAGTTGAAGTGCCAACCCATGCGGCGCTTGAACTTCTCGATCTGTTGCACGGGGGCACGCGAGACCACGACGAAGGCGACGTCGCGTTGCGCGAGATGGACGACCGCGCCGCCGAAATGATCAGCCAGCAGCGAACAACTCGGGCAGCCTTCTTCCCAGTCGGGACCGAGCATGAAGTGGTAGACGATCAGCTGGTTTTTGCCGCCAAACAAGTCGGCTAGGCTCTGCTTGCCGTTGGGACCGTCGAACACATAATTTTTTTCAACCTTCTCCCACGGAAGTTCGCGCCGTTTCCGGCTCAAGGCGTCGCGGGCGCGGGTGAACGCTTTTTCCTCTGCAAGGTGCGCCTTGCGCGCCGCGATCCATTCGTCATGGGAAACGACTTTGTGCTCTGTCGCGACCGTCATTGCTGCCTCCTTCGTTCTTGGGCGGAACTTCTTGGGCGGAACTTCTTGCGTATCGAAGCGCGAGCGACAGGACCGGCGCCAACTTTGGTACGTCCGCGCCGGTGGCCTGAAGTTCGATCCACTCCCTCATTGCCGGCTTGCCATATGGCCGGAATTGCTTCGCCGTCCCGGACGCGATCAGCCGTGCCGCATCCGCTTCCGGGACCTTTGCGCCGACGCCCGACTTGAATACGCAGAACGCCATGCGTTTACCCACGAATGCCGCCGGGCTGCCGAACATCGAGCCGCTTCTTAGCTCGGGTTCGATGCCACGCATGTATGCGACGAGAGCATCGAACAGCTTGCGGTCGTGGGCGACTTTGTCGCCCGACTTTGGCTGCTGCGACGGTTTGCGCACGCGTGAGCTCGTGGGCATGGCGACGGGCTTGTTTCAGGATGCCGGCGGCGTCATCCAGCCGACGCCAGCTCCACCGGGCTCTTCGAGGATGACGATCCGGCCCACGCCGGGCACGTCGAACGCCGGCTTCATGACTTTGGCGCCTGCCTTCGTCGCTTTTTTCACGCGGGCATCGACATCGTCGACGGCGATGTAGGGCATCCAGCTTTCAGGGACGCCCTCGTATCCGGGGCCGCTGATCTCGAAGATGCCGGCGACCGGCGTGTTACCGGCATTGGCAAGCCAATAGGTGCCGCCATCCGGCATCGGCATCGATTCGAAGGTCCAGCCCATAGTTTCGCCGTAGAATTTTTTGGCGCGCGCGACGTCGCGCGTCATCAGTTCGTTCCAGTGAAATTGTCCGTGTGACCATGCCATCGGATTGCTCCAGCGTTGGCGGTTGCGAGATGCGTTGCGGATCGAACTTCCTGCATTATCGTGTCGCTTATACGAACAGCTTTTCCAGCTTGTCGAACGCGCCGGCCCAGCCCTGCCGATGACCGTCGCGCGCTGCCTCGTCGGCGAATTGCTCGTGCGTCAAGGTAAGCAAGGTGCCTTCGCCATCCGGCTTGAGCAGCACCGTAACCAGCGATTCGCGTTCCGGTGTGGATTGCCAAGCCCAGGTGAACACCAGCTTCTCGTTGGCGATGACCTCGCGATAAACCCCGCTGACATCGTGCGACTCGCCGTTCGGCGAGCACATCAGGATCAGGTAGTGGCCGCCCTTGCGCGGGTCGCTTTCGGCCCGCACGGTGACGATTTCGCCCGGTCCCATCCAGCGTTTTATTTTTTCCGGGTCGGTCCAGGCGGCGAAGACTTTGGCGGGGGGCGCTTTGAGGTGTCGCTTGAGGGTGAGACTTGGTTTGACGGCGGTGTCGACGGACATGACTCTTGCTCCTCCAAAAAATCGGCGAGGCGTGACAGTGCCTCGGACCAAAACCGCTCATAGCGATTGAGCCAGGCAATCGCGCCGTGCATCGGTGCCGCGTTGAGACGGCAGGTGACGGTGCGGCCCGATTTGGTCCGCGTCACCAGCCCTGCATCGGACAGCACGTCGAGATGTTTCATGATCGCCGGCAACGAGACGCTGAACGGCGCCGCCAGCGCGCTGACCGAAATGCCCGGCTGCTCGGCAAGCCGCGCGAGCAACGACCGCCGCGTCGGATCGGCCAACGCGGCAAAGGTTCGATCAAGCGGGGCGTCGCTGTTATACTTAACCACACAGTTAAGTATAGGGTGGCAACGATCGCTGTCAAGCGATGCCGGCTTGGCGGAATTTCCCGGGCTGGATGTTTGGCGGTGTGATGACGCTGTGATGTCCGATCGCGATGGTGTCCGATCGCATGGTTCGATATCCTGCTATTATGGAACCACGCGGCATTTACCGAGAACGTAACGGCGAGGGCGATCAACCGAGCGCTCACGTCAAATACGATGAGCACCAGGAACTCGACGTGCCCGAAGACCGCTATCGGGCGAGAGGCTACCAGCCGCCCTTCGACAAGTTGCCCTGGAAAGATGAAGTCGCCAACGATGCTTAGGGTCCGCAAACCGTCGCCCGCATCGACCGCGTAGGGCGCTTCCCGCCACCCATTGCGTCTGAGATATTTCTAGAACCGAGACTTCACACGTTTGGGCTTTTGCCCACGAATGCTCGTTGCGATTCGCCGATCGGCCGTTGACAGCCTGCGCTTCCGTTGTCACGTTTGGTGCGCATCAACGCATGCAAAGCGCGGCGGGAACAACCGCCGCTATAGGCGCCTCGAGCGCCCGGGAGGATGTCCATGACGCGAATCGGGAAAACGATGCTGCTTGCGGGCACGATAGCGCTTCCGCTTGGAAGTTTTGCTGTCGCGCAGGAGACCGGCGGCGGCGGCGGCGCGGGAAACGCGGCAAAAGTGCCGATACCGACGGTCAGCCAGTCGATGCTCAATAACGCGGCGAGCGATAGTAAGAACTTCCTGGCTACCAACGGAAACTACAATCAAACCCGCTTCCACCCAGCCAGCCAGATCACTACGTCAAACGCCAAAAACCTGCACGTCGCCTGGATTTTCCAGACCGACGTCAGGGAATCGACGGAGACCTCGCCGATCGTTGTCAACGGCGTGATGTATGTCACCACCTCGTTCGACCACGTCTATGCGCTGAACGCGCAGACCGGCGAACAGATCTGGCACTACAAGCACGATATGGGTCCGATCACGGTCTATTGCTGCGGGCCGAACAATCGCGGCGTCGCGGTGCTCGGCGACAAAGTCTATCTCGCCACCCTTGACGCGAAACTTGTCGCGCTCGATGCCAAGACCGGCAAGCCGGTGTGGTCGCAGCAGATCGCCGAGCCGTCTTTGGGCTACAGCGAGACCATGGCGCCGACTGCCGTTGATGGAAAAATCCTGATCGGCACCAACGGCGGCGAATACGGCATCCGCGGCTTCGTCAAGGCGTATGACGCCAACGACGGCAAGCTGCTGTGGACCTTCGATACGACTCCGGAGAACTCGGTCGGCGTTTGGGCGACCAAAGACGCCACCGGTCGCGACATGCATCGCGACATTGCCGCCGAGAAGGAGACGCTGGCCAAGAACGGCGATCCCTATAAAACGCTGGGCGGCGGCGTGTGGCAGAATCCGTCAGTAGACCTCGCCACCAAGCGCATCTATTTCGTGGTCGGCAATCCGTCGCCCGATCTCGATGGCGCCATACGGCCCGGCGACAACCTCTATACTGACTCGCTGGTTTCGGTTGATCTCGATACCGGCAAGCTCGCCTGCTATTTCCAGTATGTCGCGCACGACGTGTGGGATCTCGACGCCGTGAGCCCAACCGTCCTGGTCAGCGCCAAGGATAAGGACGGCAAGACCGTTCCCGCCGTCCTGCACGCCGGCAAGACCGGATACATCTATGTGCACGATCGCAAGGATTGCAGTCTGATCCGCTTCTCCGAACCGATGGTGTCGCAAAAGGACCGGTGGGTGCTGCCGACGCCGACCAAGCCGCTCGATGCGAACTCGGCGCGCATGTTCCCGGGCGCCAATGGCGGCGTGGAATGGTCGCCGATAGCGACCAATCCGGGTCTCAGCCTGGCCTATGCAATCAATCTCGAGCAGGAAATGACCTACACCGTGGCGAGCGCGGCGTATCCCGAGGGCAAGCTCTGGCTCGGCGGCGCGTTCACGAACGTGCCCAACGGCGTCCAGGCCGGCAACGTGACGGCGGTCGACTACGATACCGGCAAGATCAAATGGCAGGTGAAAACGCCGCAGCCGATGATTGGCGGCATCCTCGCGACGGCCGGCGGTGTCGTGTTCGCCGGCGAGAGCAATGGCTGGTTCAAGGCCTATGACGCCAAAAACGGCAACGTCCTTTGGAAGTTCCAGGCGGGAGCCGGCGTCAATGCGCCGCCGTCGTCCTATACGGTCGGCGGCAAGCAGTTCATTGTGGTGGCGGCCGGCGGCAACGTGCAGGTCGATTCCAGGCGCGGCAACAGCATCGTCGCATTCACGTTGGACTGACGAAATCTGCTTGGCTCTAACGATGGCAAGGACGGGACCGGCAACGGCCCCGTCCGATTTTTGTGGGGACGTTTGGTGGAATGAGAAGATTGTCGATTCTGTTGGCCCTCGCGCTTACGGCTCCCTCAGTGGCGGCACACGCGGAAAGCATCGAAGAAAAGGCGCAGGTCTGCGCGGCCTGCCACGGTGAAAACGGTGTGCCGCCGCAGCAGGTCATCCCGATCCCCGTCATCTGGGGTCAAAATCTAGGCTACCTTTTCTTTCAGCTCCGCGATTTCAAGTCCGGCGCACGCAAGAACGATCAAATGACGCCCATCGTGGAGGAGATTGAGCGCGGGGATCTGATGCCGCTGGCGCAATATTTCGCAAAGAAAACGTGGCCCAACCTGCAACAGCCGCACGCGACGGCGGACGAGGCGGTGTTGGCGCAGCGCGCCAATACTTCCGTCGTTTGCACCAGTTGCCATCAGCAGGGATTTATCGGCGACGGTACCCAGCCGCGGCTTGCCGGCCAGGAGCGGGGTTATCTGGACAAGACGATGATCGACTTCCGCAGCGGCGTCCGCGGCAACAATCCCGGTATGCACGATCTTATGCTGGCCATCTCGGAAAAGGACATCGCGGCGCTGGCGACCTGGCTCGCCGGGATGAAATGACTATCGGCCGAGCAGCGCCCGGACCTCGGCGTTCGTCGCCAGATCGGCCGCCGTCTTGCCCTCTTTATCCCTAAGCGCGCGGTCGGCGCCGTGTTGGATGAGGATGCCGACGGTCGCCGCGTCGCCAAGCGAGGCGGCGATCATCAGCGCGGTGCGGCCGCGATTATCGGCGGCGTCGAGCATGGCGCCGCGCGCAACGAGAAGCTCGACGACGCGCTCGACGGCGCCGGCGCCGACGCCCTCGTCATGACCGGCGGCCCACATGAGCGCGGTGAGGTCGTTGCCGTAACGCTCGCGCGGATCGACGCCGGCATCAAGCAGCCGCCGCGCGATGTCGTCGAAGCCGCGCGACGCGGCATATACGATCGCGGTCTTGCCGGTCCTGTCGCGCACTTTCGGATCGGCGCCGTGGGCGAGAAGAGTCTCGACGATGCGGTCGTTGCCCTTGAACGACGCGGCGATGAGCGGCGTGAGGCCGGAGCGGCCGGTGAGGTTCGGGTCGGCGCCATCGGCCAGCAACAGGGCAACGGTGGAATGCTTTTCGGCTTCGGCTGCGGCAAACAACGCCGTGCCGCCGTCGACATTGCGGGCGTCGATCGGCGCGCCTTTGGCGAGGAACAATTCGACGAGCTTGCGGTGGCCGCCGCGCGCGGCGTGGCTGAGCGGCATGGCGCCGCGGCGGTCGCGCGCCAGCAACGATGCTCCCGTGTCCAGGAGCTTGCTCGCTAAAGCTTCGCAACCTCGGTCGGCCGCCGCGAACAGCGCGATGTTGATCTGTACAGACACGGCCTCGGTTTTGATCAGATCATAGTTGCGCTCGATTTCGCCGCAGTCCTCGTCGGCATGCGGCTTTCCGGCTTGCGCATGCGCAGGAGGGATCGCGGCGAGCACCAGAAGGTACGTGCAAGGGAGAATTCGCAGCAGCGGACGGTTCATTGAAAGAGTGTAGCCGGAGGAGGGCCACAGGTTAACGCATCGTCAACCATAGGGGCCCGTCAACGTGCTCTTAAGCTTAGAGGGCTAAACAGGCACGGCATGGACCTTAGTCTCATTACCGCGATCATGGGCGCCCAGACCGGCATGATGCAGCTTGCCGTGGCGGCGCGGCTTGCGCGCATGAATGCGGACCAGGGCGCCTCGGTCGCAAAACTGGTCGATGCCGCGCAGCAGAACTTCGATCCGCTGGCCAAGGTTGCGGCCGGCATCGGAACGAACCTCGACGTCACAGCATAGATTCGTCGACCCGAGCGCGGTTTTGGCTCGCGAACACAATGATCAGTCCGGTGAGGGCAGTCGCGCCCATCACAGCGTAGATCGGCAGCGTGCTTGACGAACGCAGCAAACCGACGCCGGTCGAAGACAGAGCGCCAATTCCCATTTGCAGAAAGCCCAGCAAGGCGGCGGCGCTGCCGACGTTCTTGCTGAACGGCGCAAGCGCGATCGCCGCAGCGTTCGGATAGGCAATGCCGCAGAACGGCAGGTACAAAAGCAGTAGCACGACGTTTGCCGCCAAGCCGTACCAGCCGAACCAGGTGCCGATTACCAACGCCAGCATGATGACGTTCTGACAGATCAACGCTGTCCGAAAAATCTTTTTGTCCTGATACCGTCGCGACAACCAGATGTTCAATTGACTGCCGCCGATGAAGCCGCCGGCGAGGACCGCGAAAATCAGCCCGTAGGCGTGCGGACCGACGTGAAACGTGTCGATAAATATGATCGGCGAACCGGCGACGTAGACGAACAACCCGGCGAACGAGAAAGCGCCGCCGACGGCATAAGTGTAAAATTGCGGATGGCCCATAACTCGGCCAAATCCGGCGAGAACGGCGCCGGGCCGCAGCGAGATATCGGGATTGGCTTCGCGTCCTTCGGGAAGGAGAGTCCCGATAAGGACGATCAGCGCCAGGGCAAATCCAGCGAGGATGACGAATATCCATGGCCAGCCGATAGTGGTGGCGACCACACTGCCGATCGATGGCGCGAACAGCGGCGAGACGCTCAAGACCAGGATCAGCAGGGAAAGAATCCTGGCGCTCTCCTGCACCGGAAAGAAATCGCGCACCATGGCGACCGCGCCGACCTGCGCGACGCATCCGCCCAACGCCTGCAACAGGCGGAAAGCGATGAACAGACCAGACGAACGCGCGCTGATGCAGCCGAACGAAGCCACGATGAACAGGCTGAGGCCGGCGTAAAGCGGCCTTTTGCGGCCGAAGCGGTCCAGCAGCGGTCCATAAAAAAGTTGCCCCAGCGCCAGCCCGATGAAATAGCCGGACACCGAGAACGAAATCGCCGCTGGCGTCGTGCCCAGATCTTGCGCGATCTCCAGGAATGCCGGCAGATACATGTCGACGGAAAAAGGACTTACGGTGCTCATTGCACCGAGAATAAGAATGATGAGCAGATTGCCGCGGCGCGAGCGTGTCATGGCCTGATCGGATCGGAGGATAGCGGAGGGTGAGGGGCGGCGCGGAACCTTCCTAACACGAGAAAGGTTTGCTCGCCCGGTCAACGATCGGCGATTGCGGCGCTTATCAGCTTCACGCCTTCGGGGCTCGACCACTCCGCTGGTCCGGCCAACTGGCCGATCTCGCAGCCGGATCGGTCGATGACCAGCGTCGTCGGCATGCCAAAGGCCCTGCCGGCGAGCTTCAACTCCTGAAATACCTTTGCGCTCCGGTCGGCAAAGTAAGCAAGGTGCGTCACGCCGATGTCCCTGAGAAAGGTCAGCGGCTTTTCCGGGTCGCGGGTGTCGATGTTGATCGCGACGACCTGAAAGTTAGGTCCGCCCAGCGTGCTTTCGAGGGCGTCGAGCGCCGGCATTTCCTTGCGGCAGGGTACGCACCACGTCGCCCAAAGGTTGAGTAAAACGGTGCGGCCACGCCAATCGCTGAGCTTGTGATCGTGCCCGTCGGCGTCCTTGAAAGCTAGATCGGGCACCAGGAAAGGCTTTTGCGCCGCCGCGAGCGCCGCGACCTCTCCCTGCGCCAACGGTGCGATCCGAGCCGCGGTCTTGACCGCCGGCTCGCAGGCAGCAACGGCCGGATTGCCTCGCAGGCGTTCCATCCCGTATACCCCCGCCAGCACGACCGCAGCCGCGATTGCGCACCAAACCACGATGGCGATCAGGCGGCGGCGTCGCACCTTATAATACGGATCGGCAGACGGCTCGGTCATTGGCGGAAGAACCTCGGCGGCGAACGCATCATGAGCAACAAAATGTGGGGCGGACGCTTCGGGTCCGGGCCCGATCCGATCATGGAGGAGATCAACGCCTCGATCGATTTTGACCGCCACCTGTACCGGCAGGACATTGCCGCGAGCAAGGCCCACGCGGCGATGCTCGCGAAAAAAGGCATCATCACGGCGCAAGATGCTAAGCGCATCGCTCACGGTCTAGACACGATCCTGTCAGAGATCGAGGCGGGCAAGTTCGAGTTCAAGCGTGCGCTCGAAGATATTCATATGAATGTCGAGAGCCGGCTTGGCGAGCTGATCGGTCCGGCGGCAGGGCGGTTGCATACCGCGCGCTCGCGCAACGATCAGGTTGCGACCGATTTCAGGCTCTGGGTCCGCGACTCGATCGACAAAATCGACGCAGCGCTGGCCGCATACCAGCGCGCGCTCGCCGAAAAAGCTCTCGAACATGCCGCGACGGTGATGCCGGGATTCACCCACCTGCAAACGGCGCAGCCCGTCACGCTCGGCCACCATTTGCTCGCTTATGTGGAGATGGCGGCGCGCGACCGCGGCCGTTTCGCCGACGCGCGCGAACGGCTCAACGAAAACCCGCTCGGCTCGGGTGCGCTCGCCGGTACATCGTTTCCGCTCGATCGGACCATGACGGCGAAGGCGCTCGGTTTCGCGCGCCCAACGGCGAACTCGCTCGACGCGGTCGCCGATCGCGATTTTGTGCTGGAAACGTTGTCGGCGTGCGCCATCGCCGCCGTGCATCTATCGCGGTTCGCCGAGGAGATCGTGATCTGGTCGTCGCCGCTCGTCGGTTTCATCGCCCTCTCGGACGCCTTCACGACCGGCTCGTCGATGATGCCGCAAAAGCGCAATCCCGACGCCGCGGAACTCGTTCGCGCCAAAACCGGCCGCGTGGTGGGTGCGCTTACCGGGCTTTTGGTTGTGCTGAAGGGATTGCCGCTCGCCTATCAGAAAGACATGCAGGAGGACAAGGAAGGCACGATCGACGCTTTCGCAGCGCTGGCACAGTCCATTGCGGCGATGACCGGCATGGTGCGCGATATGGAGCCCGATGCGGCGCGGATGAGGCAGGCGGCCGGCGACGGCTATTCCACCGCCACCGATCTCGCTGACTGGCTGGTGCGCGCCCTCAAACTGCCGTTCCGCGAGGCCCATCATGTCACCGGGCGGATTGTTGCGAAGGCAGTCGAGGATGGTGTCACCCTCGACAAGTTACCGCTTGAGGCCATGCAGGCTATCGAGCCGCGCATCGGCAAGGCAGTCTTTGGCGCGCTTTCGGTCGATCAATCGGTGAAAAGCCGCGCTGTTTTTGGTGGAACCGCGCCGAAAAACGTCCAAGCGCAGGCTAAACGCTGGCTGAAGCGGCTTAAGACCTGAATAGGGCGACGGCGAATAACGGGCTGGCAAGGTGTTGCCGTCAAACTCTCGCCGCGGGGATGCTGTGTGCTATACTGCTTTTTTGAATTTGGCCGCAGGTCTGGAGAGCGTTTTTTGGCCTTCGATCGTCTAAGCACCCGTTTCGCGTTGGCTGTGCTCGGCGTGGCCGCCTTTGGGCTGGCGGCGTGCGGGCGCGCCGGACCGCTGGAATTGCCGCCGGGACCGGCGGTTGGCGTAGCGCCGACAGCGTCGGCGGCACCGTCGCCGTCTCTTATACCCGCCGGGACGCTAGGCGGTCCTCCCGGTGCCAACGGTCCGTTGTCCCAGGAAGCCGCCCAAAAGAATGGCTTCGATGCCTACGGCAATCCGGTCGCCCCGACCGGTGAAAAACGATCGTTTTTCCTCGATTTCCTGCTGCAATAGTCCGGTTCGCCGAATGTCTGTCCCCGTCACCCCGAGATGCCTGCGCGCAGCGCGGGCCTCGAAGGGCTGCGCATCGACCGCTCGTCATCCTTCGAGGCTCGCTTTCGCTCGCACCTCAGGATGACGGAATGAGAGGCGCTTTATTGCTTCCGGATCTTGCTGTCTGCCGACGCATGGTCTGTTCGGAGAATCGGTTTCCACTTTTCCGGATCGTGCTGTGTGCCCGGCGCATGATCTGTACGGAAAACCGGTTTCCATCCCGGATCGAGCCCGGGACTGGCATTTTCCGGATCATGCTTTAAACACCAGCGATGCATCATTTCGCCTATCGCAACGGCGTGCTGCACGCCGAGGACGTCGATCTTATTGCGCTGGCCGATGTCGTCGGCACGCCCTTCTATTGCTATGCGACCGCGACGCTCGAGCGGCACTACCGGGTGTTTGCCGATGCCTTTGCCGGCGTCGACGCGCTCATCTGCTACGCCATGAAGGCCAATTCCAATCAGGCCGTGGTCGCGACGCTTGCCCGGCTTGGCGCCGGTGCCGACGTCGTCTCGGAGGGCGAATTGTTGCGGGCGCGAAAAGCCGGCGTCCCGCCGCAAAAGATCATGTTCTCCGGCGTCGGCAAGACTGCGCGCGAGCTCGCACTCGCGGTCGAGCAAGGCATTCTCTGTGTTAACGTCGAATCCGAGGCGGAGCTTGAACTTCTCGCCGATATCGCCGCCAGCAAGGGTCGCGCTGCGGATATTTCCATCAGGGTTAATCCTGATGTGGATCCGAGGACGCACGCCAAGATCGCCACCGGCAAAGCCGAAAACAAATTCGGCATTCCCATCAGCCGCGCGCGCGACGTCTACGCGCGCGCCGCCAAGCTCAAAGGCGTGCGCGTTGCCGGCGTCGACATGCACATTGGCAGCCAGATCACGGAGCTCGATCCGTTCAGCGACGCGTTCGCGTTGCTCGCGGACTTCGTCCATCTGCTGCGCGCCGATGGACACACCATTCGGCATGTCGATTTGGGCGGCGGTCTCGGTATTCCCTACCGCGAAGACAACGAGCCGCCGCCCGATCCAAATGCCTACGCCGCCGTCGTCAGGCGCGCGACGCGCGATCTCGGCTGCCAGCTGATCTTCGAGCCGGGCCGCCTGATCGTTGGCAACGCCGGTATCCTGGTTACGCGCGTTCTCTATCTGAAGCGCGGCGAAGCCAAGACCTTCGTCATCGTCGATGCCGGCATGAACGATCTGGTTCGTCCGACGCTCTATGACGCGCATCACGACATCCGTCCGGTTCGCGAGGTGGCGGCGGGCGCGCCGCGGATCGTCGCGGACGTGGTCGGACCGGTGTGCGAGTTCAGGCGATTTCATCGCGCTCGACCGTTCCGTTGTCGAGCCGAAGGCCGGCGACCTCCTCGCCATCATGAGTGCCGGCGCTTATGGCGCGGTCGAGGCCGGAACCTACAACACCCGCCCGCTCGTGCCGGAAGTGCTTGTCCGCAATGACGAGTGGGCGCTGGTGAGGCCACGCATGACGGCCGAGGAACTCATCGCGCTCGATCGCCTGCCACAGTGGCTATGACGCGTACGCACGGCAGCCATACGGCCAGGCGTCCGCATTGCTGGACCTAAAAGCACGTCCGCCGACCAACAGATTTCAAACGCGTCGCGCAGAGCCGATTCCTTGGTACGGAAATCCGGTCAATAAAACGGATAAAAATGCCCTTAGCGGTTTAGCGAGCGCGTAGCGGCCCCAAGCACACATTGGCAGCTGTGGCGTGTGACAGATGTTCGCAATGCAAAACTGATGAGGGGATAGACGCCGTGCCTGACAACGACAGCAACGATGCGCGAATCTTCCCGGTGGAGACCAATTTCCAGAAAATGGCTCGTCGTCCGGGCGGCATATTGCGCGAACAGGCGCTGATGAATGCCGAGATAGAATTGCGGCGCGTATTCAAGCAAAGCAACCGATCGTCTGCCGATAAATTGATGCCGGTCAAACGAACCGTTCCCAACAAATTACAGCCGGTCAAACGAACGGTTCCCGACAAATCAGAGCCAGTCAAACGACAGGTTGCCGACAAATTGGAGCCAGTCAACCAGACGGTTCGCAAGAAAACACCGCGAGCGAAGCCGTCGTCGCGCTCGTCGGGTTGGTTATCGACGGCATGGGGGCGTAAAGTTTGATCAAATGGAACGTCTAAGGCCGTATGGTTGAGTAGAGACCGCACGCTCGGTCGACGATCGAATGCATGACGAAGGCTTCGCAGTCGCGGCGTTGCCACCGGTCGTCAAAGCCGTTCGGGCCGGTCTGCGAATTACAGCGATTTCATTGCGCGTGGCCGGTCTACGATCCGGCCAGGGGCCGACCACCTCCTCGTCGTCACGGGTGCCGAGGCCAATGGCACCGGTCGGCTCGGGAGGCCTGCGATGCCCGGTCGCACGTGCGGAAGCTATTGTTCGTAAAGGCGAATGGGCTCCGGCGCGGCCGCGCATGAGGGCAAAGCAGCCGATGGCACTCGATCGCCCATCCGACTGGCTCTGATTTTGCTTGTCATGCATTGCAGGGTGCGGCTTCCTTTCGACTCCACGCCTTGAACCTGCCGCCTTGTTCACGTGTTGTCGGGTGGAGATTTCTCCGCGGAGACCTTGGTGACGGATACTTCATCGAGCCATCCTGTTGCGCCGGATCGGAGCTCCGAGATGGTCGCCCGATCGCGGCTTGGCATCGCGCTGCGGCGCGCGCGCTGGACAATTTTCTGGGAGCGGCTGTGGCCGGCGTTGGCCCGGCTCGTCACGGTCATCGGTTTGTTCCTGACCGTTTCGTGGCTTGGCCTTTGGCTTTGGTTGCCGCCACTTGCGCGCGCGGCCGGCTTGTCGGCATTTGCGATCCTTGCGCTCGCCGCGATTGTGCCATTTCTTTCCCTGCGCGTGCCCGCCGCCGTCGACGCGCTGCGCCGGCTCGATCGCGGCAGCGGCGTTCGCCATCGGCCGGCGACGACGATCGCCGACGAACTCGCCGTCACGTCGACGGATCCCTATTCGCTCGCGTTGTGGCGGGCGCATGTGGAGCGCACACTTGCCCAGGCTCGCGCATTCAGGGCGGGATGGCCGTCGCCCCGCCTTTCGGTACGCGATCCCTATGCGCTGCGCGGTCTCGTTCTTATCGCCGCGATCGCTACCTTCATCGCCGCCGGCGGCGAGCATTGGAAGCGCGTCGCGGCGGCGTTCGACTGGCAGGGCGTCGTGCTGCCGGCGAATTTCCGCGTCGATGCCTGGGTGACGCCGCCAGCCTATACCAGCAAGCCGCCGATCATCCTCGCCGGCATGCACCCCGGCGAGGTCGCGCGGCAGGACGCGGATGCCGGCGAGCCCGTGTCAGTTCCGGCCGGCAGCACTCTCGTCGTGCGCGCGACGGGCAAGCTCAATCTCGATATTTCCGGCAGCGGCGGCGTTACGCCGGCCGCCGAAAAAGTCCAGGCTCCAGTCGGCACACAGGAGTATCGGTTCAAGATCGCGACGACGGGAGCCGCGACTTTGCGCGGCGTCGGTGACGACTTGACCTGGGCGTTCAACGTCATTCCCGACAAGCCGCCCACGATCTCGCTCGCCAAGGATCCCGAGCAGCAGGCGCGCGGCTCGCTCCTGTTGTCCTACCGGCTCGAAGACGATTACGGGGTCACCGAGGCGCGCGCCGCCTTCGCTCGCAAGGACGATCCGGCGTCGAAAGGCGACGCCGCTCGTCCGCTGTTCGGTCCGCCCGAGTTCGCGCTGGTGCTGCCGCAGGCGCGCACCAAAAGCGGCATCGGGCAGACCATCAAGGATCTCACCGATCATCCCTGGGCCGGGGCCGAAGTGACGATGACCCTTACCGCCCGCGACGAGGCCGGCAACGAAGGTCACAGTGAACCGGTCACCTTCCGTCTTCCCGAACGCGTTTTCACCAAGCCGTTGGCGCGCGCACTGGTCGAACAGCGGCGCAATCTGGCGCTTGACGCCGGTGCCCGCCCGCTCGTCACCACCGCGCTCGACGCCTTGGCGATGGCGCCTGAAAAATTCACGCCAGACCCCGGTATCTATCTTGGGCTCCGCTCGACCTTCTGGTCGCTCATTCGCGCCAAGACCGACGACGATTTGCGCGAAGTCACCAAGCGGCTTTGGCAGATGGCGGTCGGCATCGAGGACGGCGACATCCCCGACGCGCAAGCGAGTTTGCGCAGCGCCGAGGAGGCGCTGCGGCAGGCGCTCGAACGCGGCGCCACCGACCAGGAAATCAAGCAGCTCATGGATCAGCTGCGCGCCGCGATGGACCGCTTCCTGCAGTCGATGCAGGAACAAATGAAAAATAGTCAGCAGCTCGCCCGCCCGCTCGACCGCAATGCGCGCACGTTAAGCCAGCGGGATTTGAAGAGCATGCTCGATCGCCTCGAGAACATGGCGCGCAACGGTTCCAGGGACGCGGCGAAGCAGCTTTTGCAGCAGCTCCAGCAGATGATGGAGAATCTGCAAATGGCGTCGCCGGACCAGAACGGCGACGATATGGACGACATGATGTCGCAGCTCGACGAGCTGGGCGACATGATCGGCAAGCAGCAGGATTTGCGCGACCGCACATTCCGCCAGGGCCAGAACCAGCGCCGGCAAAACGGTCAGCGCGGCCAGCAGGGAAAGCAGCGGCAGGGGCAAGACCAGCAGCAGGACGAATCTCGAGCGACCTGCAACAAAACCAGCAGGCGCTGCGCGACCGGCTCAAGAAGCTGCTCGAAGAGCTCAAGAACCGCGGCCTCGGCCAGAACGGGCAAGGCCAGCAGGGCCAGCGTGGCGACGGCCAGAACGGCATGGACCAGCTTGGTCAGGCCGGCGAAGCCATGGGCGAAGCAGAGGGCCAGCTTGGCGATGGCAATTCCGAAGGTGCCGTCGATTCCCAGGGGCGTGCGCTCGATGCCATGCGCAAGGGCGCACAGGGCCTCGCCCAATCCATGCAGCAGCAACTCGGACAGGGTCCCGGTCCTGGGCAGAATGGCCGGCTCGGACAGCCGCGCGCGCAACGCGACACCGACCCGCTCGGCCGTCCGCTGCGCGGGCGCGACTACGGCGATGACGTCACGGTTAAAGTGCCGGGCGAGATCGACGTGCAACGCGCCCGCCGCATCATCGAGGAACTGCGCCGCCGCTTTGGCGACGTGCTGCGCCCGCAGGAAGAGCTCGATTACATCGAACGGCTGCTCAAGGATTATTGAGCGGCGTTCGGGCCGGCGATGCGGCAGTTCCTGCCGCAATTGTTAATTTCTTCCAACTGAATGTTAACGCTTCCTTGCTAGCAACGTCTGCGTCGTCCGTATTCCGGCTGCGGCGGCGCAGAGGTATTCGTGGCATCAATCGGTTCCGAGCACGCTCCGCGTCCGGTCTGGCGCGCGTCCGTCCCCTGGGGCGAAGAAATCCAACGCGCCATCGTGCGGGGGTGCGCGCTCTTTACCGACACCGGCGACTCCTCTCTGCTACATCGCCTCGCCGGCGCGGCTTTTCTCATCCGCGTCGTCAGCGCAGCGATCACCTTCGTGTCGCAGATCCTGCTGGCGCGCTGGATGGGCAGCTTCGATTTCGGCATCTTCATCTATGGCTGGACCTGGCTGTTGTTGATCGGCGCCATGGTCGATCTCGGGCTCGGCTCGTCGGCGCAACGCTTCATCCCCGAATACACCGAGCACAAGCAATTCGCATTGCTGCGCGGATTCCTCAGCGGCAGCCGCTGGCTGGCGTTGCTGTTCGGGACGATTGCCGGCGCGGCCGGCGCCCTCGCGGTGAGGCTGCTGCGGTCGCATATCGATCCGGCGGCCGTCATCCCGCTCTACCTTTCCTGCGCTTCGCTGCCGATGTTCGGCGTATGGTCGGTGCAGAGCGGCATCGCGCGCTCTTACAACTGGGTCAATCTGGGGCTGTCACCCGTCTACGTGCAGCGCCAGCTGCTGTTGCTCGGGCTGATGGGTCTCGCCTATGCGCTCGGCCTGCGGACCGACGCCGTAACGGCGACCGCCATTGGCGTCGTCGCACTCATCAGCGTCGGCATCGGTCAGATTGCCGTTCTCAATCGCCGGCTGTCGGGTGTGGTCGAAAGCGGTCCGAAAGCTTTTGCGGCGCGCACGTGGTTGACGATCTCGCTGCCGATTTTCATGGTCGAAGCATTCTATTATTTGTTGACCTATTCCGACATCATCGTGGTCGCGCAATTCCGTCCGGCTGACGAGGTTGCCGTCTACTACGCCGCCGCCAAGACGATCGCGCTTGTCTCGTTCATCTACTACTCGGTCTCGCAGACGATCGCGCACAAGTTCGTCGAATACGATGTCAGCGGCGACCGCGAAGGGCTGATCGCTTTTCTCAAGCAGTCCGTGCGGCTCACGTTTTGGCCTTCGCTCGTCGTGATCGTTGGCTTGCTCGCTCTCGGCCATCCCTTGCTGCGATTGTTCGGCCACGAATTCGTTTCCGGCTATTACCTGATGTTCATCATCGCGGTCGGGCTTCTGGCCCGCGCGTCGGTCGGACCGGCGGAACGGCTTCTCAATATGCTTGGCGAGCGGCAATCCTGCGCGCTGGTTTACGGCGGTTCGTTCGCGCTGAGCATCGGCCTGTGCATTGTGCTGATCCCGCGGCTGGGGCTTGCAGGCGCTGCGATCGCTAGCTCGGTGGCACTGGTATTTGAATTGGCGAGCCTCTTTCTCGTCGCCAAGCGCCGTCTGGGGCTGCACTGCTTCATTTTCGGCGGGCCCAAAGCTTAAAGGGCGCATGCATGGCGGTCGGAGTCCCGGCCGATCAGGCGCCAGCCGTTGCGCTCGATAGCGCCGCCGCGGCGATCGCCAGCGCCCGCCGCGCCGTCCTCGCCGATCGCTATGCCGCGAATTCATTTTTCGTCGAATGGCGGGATCTGGCGCAACTGGCGCCGATCGCCGACGAGTGGCGCACCCTTGCAGCCCGCGCGCTCGAGCCGAATGTTTTCTACGAGCCGGCCTTTGCGCTCGCCGCAGCGGCGGTGTTCGGGCGCGATGCCGGCGCGATGTTGGTCTGGTCGGGTACCGAACCGCGCCGGCTCCTTGGCTTCTTTCCTGCCCGCGTCGAAAAGCGGCGTTACGGCGTCAACCTGCCGGTCCTTGTCGGCTGGACGCATCCGTACGCGCCGTTTGGCGTGCCATTGGTCGAGCGCGAGGCGGCCGAGCCGATCACGGCCGCGTGGCTGGCGCACCTCGCCGCCGATGCAACGCTGCCGGGTTTGCTGCTGCTGCCCTATCTGACGGTCGACAGTCCGTTCGCCGCGGCGCTCGAGGCAATCCGCAGGCGCGTGCAGCTGCCGGCCGCCGATTTCGATCGCCACGAGCGGGCTCAGCTGGCGCCGAGCCGCGAACGGTCGCATTACGTCGAGCAGGCGCTAAGCAAGCACCACCATAAAGAGTTGCGCCGGTGTTGGCGGCGTTTGAGCGAGACCGGCGCCGTGCTGCTTACCGCTGCGACCGAGCCCGCAGCCGTCGCCGCGGCGATCGAGGACTTCTTCACGCTCGAAGCAAGCGGCTGGAAGGGCAGGGCCGGCACCGCCGCAGCCGGCAGCCCGGACCTCAACGGCTTCATGCGCGCGGCAGTCGGCGGTCTCGCGGCGGAAGGCAAGGTGTCGATTGACTGTATGCGGATCGATGGGCGCGCGATTGCAACGACAATTGTTCTGCGTTCCCGGGTCTTGCGCCTGGTGTCTGGAAGATCGCGTACGATGAGGCCTTTGCCCGTTTCTCGCCTGGCGTCATCCTCAGTGCCGTGATCACCGACGAGCTTGCCGGCGACGCAACCATCGTGCGCACGGACTCGTGCGCACCGCCAATCACCCGATGATCGACCGTCTCTGGCGCGAACGGCTGGTGTTCTGCAATCGCCTGATCGCTGTCCGCCCGCAAGCGCCGTTTTCGCTTGCTCGCCGTCTGGAAGGGCTGCGCTCGGCGGCCATTGCCGGCGCCAAGAGCGTTCGTGAGCGAATTCGTCCCCGAAAGCGGCCGCAACGACCGGTCGGCGACCATTCATTAACCGTAAAACAACCCTTCAGCGAATAATATCAATCAACTTATCCGGACGCGCATGCCATGCTTCGCGGTCACACCCTGACCAAGACCATTCGCCAGTGGGGTCTCCTCATTTCTGCGGGCGTTATCGGCCTCGCCGCCGGCTTCGCCTGCTTTGCATACTTCGGCCTCGACGGAATTCGAGCGCGTTGAACGCGCTACCCGCAGTGGCCGCGGGTGTCATCCTGTCGGGTCTCCTTGCGCTTGCCACGCTTGCCATTGGCGCGCTGATTGAACTTTCACGCGAGCGCTGGCGCAATCGGATGTCGCGGATCGCGCTCAAGTACATGACGCAGGGCCTGTGCATGTTCGACAGCTCGGCGCGCCTCGTGCTCTGCAACATGCGTTACATCGAAATGCACAAGTTGCGGCGTGAGCAATTGCGTGGCGGCATGCCGCTGCGGGAGATGCTGCTCTTCGCAGCCACCAGGGCACGTTCTCCGGTGATCCGGACAGCTACGCCGCAAGTTGTCTCAGGGAGGTCACCGAAGGCCGCACGGAATTGAAAACGATCAAGTTCGACGACGGGCGCATTATCGCGTTGGCGCAGCGGCCGCTGCGGGGCGGCGGTTGGGTAACGACGCACACCGACATCACCGAAAAGCTCGCGGCAGAGGAGGAGCGCGATACGCTGCGCAAGCGCGAGGAGCGTCGCATGGCGATCGACGCGGATATCGCATCCTTCCGCGGCCGGGTCGAAAACGTCATCAAGGTCGTTGGACAGAGCGCCGCGGCGATGAAGGCGGCAGCCAAAAGCCTCCTGACGACGTCGGACCATACGCTGCACCGCGCCGAGGCGCCGTGCATGGATCGAGTACGCGTCCGCCAACGTCGAAACGGCGGCAGCCGCCGCGGAGGAATTGTCTGCTTCGATCAAGGAGATCAGTCGGCGCCTCGCGCAGACGAACCAGATCGTGCGCAGCGCCGCCGCCGACGCCACCGCGACCAACGACGACATCACCGCACTGGTCAAGGTCGCACAGCGCATCGGCGACGTGGTCAAACTCATTCAGGACATTGCCGAACAGACGAATTCCTGGCACTCAATGCGACGATCGAGGCGGCGCGTGCCGGTGACGCCGGGCGCGGCTTCGCGGTGGTCGCGTCGGAGGTGAAGTCGCTCGCCGTTCAGACCGCGAAGGCGACCGAGGAGATCACCAAGGAGATCCTGTCGGTTCAGACCTCGACCGGCGATGCCGTCACCGCGATCCGCGCGATCACCGAGCGGATGCAGGAAATCAACGCCCACACGTCGGAAGTGGTCGGCGCTATCGCGCAGCAGGAAGTGGCGACCGGCGAAATTTCGCACAATGTGGCGGCGCCGCCATCGGCAGCAAGAACGTCGTCGCGACGCTCGGCGAGGTCGCAAGCGGGATGACGCAAACGCGCAACTCGGCGCAAACCGTGCTGGCGGCTTCGGAAGAGGTCGAGAACGCTACCGTCAGACTGCGCGGCGAGGTCGAGGATTTCCTCCGCACCGTGACGGCTTAGAGCATGATCTGGAAAAGTGGGCG